>NZ_BMND01000016.1 GCF_014646275.1 Streptomyces kronopolitis | reverse complement strand
GCCCCGGCCCCGGGCGCCCCGCCGCCCGCCGCCACGACCGGTGCCCCGGCTCCCGCGCCGTCCGCCCCGGCCCCGGCCCCCGGCACCGGAAAGATCAACCTCGACAAGGGCCGGGTCAGCCTGCAGAAGAACCAGACGGTCTCGCTGGTCAAGGGCGGCCGCCCGATGCTCAGCTCGGTCCGGATGGGCCTCGGTTGGGAGCCCGCCTTCCGCGGCAAGAGCATCGACCTGGACGCCTCCGTCCTCGCCTACGGCCCGGACCGCAAGAAGGTCGACAACTGCTTCTTCGGCAAGCTGATGATCCTGGGCGGCGCGATCCAGCACTCCGGCGACAACCTCACGGGCGAGGGCGCCGGCGACGACGAGGCGATCACCGTCCATCTCGGCGGGCTGCCCCCGGAGGTGACCGGCCTGGTCTTCGTCGTGAACTCCTTCTCCGGCCAGAAGTTCTCCGAGGTCGCCAAGGCGTACTGCCGCCTGCTGGATGACCGAAGCGGGGAGGAGCTGGTCCGCTTCGACCTCACCCACGCCGAGCCGCGCACGGGCGTCATGATGGCGAAGCTCGTGCGCCAGTACTCCGGCGAGTGGGAGATGACCGCGCTGGGCGAGTTCGTCGACGCCCGCACGGTCCGCGGCATGACCAAGCCGGCCGCCCAGGCGCTGTGAGCCGGGGCGGTTAGCCGCTCGGACGGCCCCGCCCGACGAGGTCCCGCCCGGCCCTGCCCCGCCCGCGGTCCGGGGCGGGGCCGCCCGCGGCGGCGAGACGGCAGGACAGACCGGCATGACGGCCCGTCAGCGTCCGTACCGGCGGCGCGCCTTCCCCGGTGCGGGAGTGCTCCGGGCCGAGAATCGTGCCGTCCGTATCCGTACCGCCGGGTGCCACCGCATCCCGTCCGCCGACCGCCGCGCCCCGGGATCCCGCCCTCCCCCGCCCCGTCCCCGCACGGCACGGCACGGCACGCACGAGGAGCGTTCGATGACGCAGCAGCCGCCGCCCGCCGGGCCCCCGGACCTGCCCGACCGGGTCGTGGAGGTCTACGGCGAGCACGACCTCAGCACCGTCCCCGCCTTCGCCGGCGGCTTCATCAACTTCGGCTACTGGGCGGAGCCGGCCGGCCCCGCGGACCGGCCGCTGACCGAGGCCGACCGCATCCGCAGCGAGCAGGACCTCTACCGCCTGGTGCTCGGCACCTTCGCGGGGACGCGGGGCCGCACCGCGCTGGAGGTCGGCTGCGGCCGCGGGCTGGGCTGCGCGCTGGCGCTGCGGGAGTTCGGCCTGGGCACGGTCATCGGGCTGGACGCGCACCCCGACCAGATCGCCCGCGCCAGGGAGGCGAACGCGGAACTGCTCGCCGCCCCGGACACCGCCGGCCGGCTGGAGTTCCGCCTGGGCGCGGCGCAGGCCCTCCCGCTGCCCGACGACAGCGTGGACTGCCTCTTCTCCGTCGAGGCCGCGCAGCACTTCCGCGATCTGCCCGGTTTCGCCCGGGAGTCGGCGCGGGTGCTGCGCGCGGGGGGCCGGCTGGCGCTGACGACGTTCTTCGCCCGCACCCCGGCCGCCGCCCGCGCGCTGCCCGAGCTGCTGCCCCCGTACGCCGACGGCCTGGACGTGCCGCACGTGGTCGACGAGGTCGCAGCGGAGCTCTCCGCGGCGGGCCTGCGCCAGGTCGGCGTCCGGCCGATCGGCGAGGGGGTCTGGGAGCAGTACGACCGCTACATGGCCCAGCGGCCGCAGCTGCGCGACGAGTGGCCGCGCCGCTATCTGACGGCCTATGAGACCGGTCTGCTGGACTACTACGTCCTCACCGCGACGGCCGGCTGAGGCCCGCCGCCGCTCCGGGCGGGGGCCTCGCCGTCCGGCCACCGGCGGATCGGCTACCGCTGCCGGCGGTGCCGCTTCCACGGGCCGGTGATGGCCAGCATGATGCCGGGCTCCTGGATGTTGGCGAACAGGGTCCGCCCGTCCGGGGAGAACACCGGGCCGGTGAACTCGCTGAACTCCGGCTTGTCCGCGGTGCCGATGTTCAGCTCGTTGCGGGCGACGGGGTAGGTCCGGCCGTCGTCGGTGGCGCCGAAGAGGTGCTGCACGCCCTCGCCGTCCTCGGCGATGATCAGACCGCCGTAGGGCGAGACGGTGATGTTGTCGGGGCCGTCCAGCGCGCCGTCCCGCTCCGGGTCCGGGTTGACGCCCAGCAGCACCTTCAGGGTCAGCGTCCGGCGCCGCGGGTCGTAGAACCACACCTGCCCGTCGTGCGGCACCGGGCTCTCGGCGCGGGCGTAGGACGAGACGACGTAGGCGCCGCCGTCCGCCCACCACAGGCCCTCCAGCTTGCGGGCGCGGGTGATCTCGCCGTCCTTGAACTGCTTGCGGACCGACACGCTCCGGGCGTCGCGGTCGGGCACCTCGACCCAGTCGACGCCGTAGACGGTGCCGGCCTTGGTGGCGCGCGAGAGGTCGTCGACGAACCGGCCGCCGGAGTCGAAGCACTTGAAGGCCTCCAGCACGCCCGCGTCGGCGGCGAGGGTGCGCAGCCGGCCGTGGCCGTGCCGGAAGCCGTGCGGCGGGGTCCAGCGGTAGAAGAGGCCGTTGGGGTCGGCGGCGTCCTCGGTCAGGAAGAGGTGGCCGCGCTTGGGGTCGACGACGACGGCCTCGTGGGCGTACCGGCCCAGCGCCTTGACCGGGTGGGGCTGCCGGCCCGCCGCGAGGTCGTGCGGGTCGACCTCGAAGACGTAGCCGTGGTCCTTCGTCATGCCGTGCTCGCCGGCCTTGTCCTCGGTCTCCTCGCAGGTGAGCCAGGTGCCCCAAGGGGTGGTGCCGCCCGCGCAGTTGGTCGACGTGCCGGCGATGCCGACCCGCTCGCCGACCGGGGTGCCGTCCTTGGCGACCTCGACGACCGTGCAGCCGCCGGCCGCCGCCGGGTCGTAGACCAGCCCCTCGGTGAGCGGCACCGGGTGCGGCCAGTCGGCGCGCGGGCCCTTCAGCTCATGGTTGTTGACGAGCAGGGTGGTGCCGCGGTGACCGGCGAAGGTGCCGGTGCCGTCGTGGTTCGAGGGGGTGGACTCACCGCTGTCGAGCGTGGTGACGCCGGTGCGGGTGATGATCCGGTACGAGAACCCGGCGGGCAGGGCGAGGATGCCGTCCGGGTCGGGGATCAGCGGGCCGTAGCCGGCGCCGTGCCCCTGCGGGCTGCCGTCGCTTCCCGCGTCCGGCAGTTCCTCGGCGAGGGCGCCGGGCGCGCTGGCCAGCACGCCCGCGCTGCCGGCCAGCGCGACTCCCGCGCCGGCGAGGGCGGAACGCGTGGCGAAGTCTCTTCGAGTGAGCGGCATTGTCATCTCCACGATGGCCGGAATCGTCTCCCCTGGGACCTGCGCCGCACACGTTTCCGCGCGCCGTCGAACTCCAGTTGAACGCCGCGCGACATCCAGGAAGCAGTTGGGGCCGGTCCGGCGGACCGGGGCCGGGCGGGCCCTGATCCGCCGGACCGGCCCCCGCGGCGCGTCGCGCGCCGCCCGGCCGTCCGGCGCCGCTCAGTCCGACTGCCGCGAGCGCGCCTTGAACGCGGCCTTGCGGGCCTCCTTGGCGGCCTTCTTGTCCGGGTGCAGCCGGCCCATGGCCTCCAGGACGTCGGCGGTGGCCGGGTGGTCCACCCGCCAGGCCGTCTCGAAGAAGCCGCTGTGCTGCTCGGTCAGGCCCAGGATCAGCTCGCGCAGCTCGTCGGCGGCCTCCTCGTCGGCGCTGTCGAGCTGCGCCGCGATGGTGTCCACCGTCAGCCAGAAGATCATCTCCTGGGACGGCTCGGGGATGCCGGGCAGCGCCCGCTCGGCGAGCCAGACCCGGGCCAGACCGCCCAGCTGCCGGTCGTCGAGCACCGCGCGCAGCGCCTCCTCGGCGTCCGGAGAGACCAGGGAGAGGGTCTGCTGGGTGGCCAGCCGGCGGCGCGGGGCGTCCTCGTCGTCGCCCCGGGCCGCGGCGAGCAGGTCCCGCGCGGCGTCCAGCGGCGTACGGGCGGCGAGCCAGCGCTCGGACTCGGCCTGGGCGAGCGGCTCGGGGTAGTCGGGCAGCGCCGCCAGGAGGACGTCGGCGCCCTTGTCGGTGAGGTCGCCGACGGCCGGGGCGTCCACCCCCGCGTCCAGCATCCGGGCGCGGACGGCGTAGACGCCGAGCGGGGTGAGGCGGACCAGGCCGTAGCGGGAGACGTCCTCGTCGGTCAGCGGCCCGTCGCCGGAGGTGGCCGGCGCGCCGTCCGGCCGGACCGCCTCGCCGTCCTCGTCGAGCTCCTCGATGAGCGCCTCGTCGACGGGCTGGTAGGCGACCAGGCCGATCGGCTCCAGCACCCGGAACTGGTCGTCCAGGCGCATCATCGCCTCGGAGACCTCTTCGAGGACGTCGTCGGTGGGCTCGTCCATGTCCTCCGGGACGATCATGGAGGCGGCCAGCGCGGGGAGCGGGACCGCCTGGCCGGGGTCCTCGTTCAGGGCCGTGAGCAGATAGAGGTTGCCGAGGATGCCGTCCAGCAGCTCGGCCTCCTCCTCCGGGTTCCAGTCGATCGAGTCCAGGTCCAGCTCGCCGCCCTGGGTGAGCTGGTCGGCCAGGTCGGACAGGTCGGGGGCGGCCGCGTCGGCGAGCACGGTCTCCATGCCGCCGAGCCAGATGTCGAGGACGTCCTGCGGGCTGCCGGAGGTGAGGAGGGTCAGCTCCTCGCCGGGGGTGGCGGTGCCGGCCGCGGCGTTGTCGGGCAGGTCGGTGCCGTCCTCGCCGTCGGGGGCCTCCTCGATCTCCACGAGTCCGGTGTCCACGGCGAGCTGCCAGGCCTCGGCGGTGTACGCGGGGCCGTCCTCGTCGCCGGCCAGGCCGAGGTGCTCGGTGGCGGCGGCCAGCGGCTCCTGGAGGATCTCGCCGCCCACCCCGACCGGGACGCCCCGCTCGGCCCAGCGGGCGAGCTGTGCGGCGCGGGCCATCAGCGGGGCGCTGAGCGCGTCCCGGGCCAGCTCCGCTTCGGAGTGCAGCCGCACCGGCGGCAGGGTGGGACGGTCTGCGGACATCGGGTGCTCAGCTCCTCGTACGGACTACGGCTGGGGGTACTCCCCCGGCTACCGCTCGGGAGAAGGACCCCCGCCCAGCGGTGGCTGGGGTGTGCGCCGCCCAAGCGTAGACGGAATTCTCCGGATCTCGGACGGTTCACCCCCGCGACCCCCGCCGGTCACCGGCAGAGGCTTGACAACTCCCGTGCGCACACAAGAGATTGACGCGCGTAGCGCGCCGGTTACCGCTCCGTAGGCTCGCTGCACCGACCACCCCCCATCACCCCTCGGAGGCATGCATGCCGTCCCGTCGTTCGCTCCGCAAGCCCCTCGCCCTCGGCGCGGTGGCCTGTGCCGCCCTGGCCGGCGGACTGCTGACCAGCACGCAGTCCGCCTCCGCGGCCGGCACCCGGATCCACGACATCCAAGGCAGCACCCGGATATCCCCGCTGGCCGGACAGGAGGTCAGCGAGGTGCCGGGCACCGTCACCGCGATCCGCTCGTTCGGCTCGGCCCGCGGCTTCTGGGTGCAGGACCCGCACCCGGACAAGAACCCCGCCACCAGCGAGGCGGTCTTCGTCTTCACCGGCAAGGAGACCCCGAAGGTCGCCGTCGGCGACTCGATCACCTTCTCCGGCACGGTCAGCGAGTACTACCCGGGCGGCAAGGACGCCGGTCTGCAGTCCGTCACCGAGATCACCGGTGCGAGCTGGAAGACGGTCTCCTCCGACGCCCCGCTGCCGGCCGCCTTCAAGCTCAACGCCGCCTCGGTGCCGAATCGTTACGCCCCGTCGGCCGGCGGCGGCAAGAGCATCGAGTCGCTGAAGCTGCGCCCCACCTCGTACGCGCTGGACCGCTACGAGTCGCTGGAGGGCATGCGGGTCTCCGTCTCCGGCGCCCCGGTCGTCGGCCCGACGAACAGCTACCACGAGCTGTGGGTGACCGCCGAGCCCCGCCACAACCGCACGACCCGCGGCGGGACGCTCTACCGCTCGTACGCGGACCCCAACGGCGGCCGGCTCAAGGTGGCGTCGCTGATCCCGTTCTCGCAGCAGCCCTTCCCGGTGGCCGACGTCGGCCAGGCGCTGACCGGCACCACCGCCGGCCCGCTGGACTACGACAACTTCGGCGGCTACAGCCTCCAGGCCACCGAGCTGGGCAAGGTCACCGACCACGGCCCGGCGCCGGAGACCACCCGCAAGCAGAAGTCCGACGAGCTGGCGGTGGCCACCTACAACGTCGAGAACCTCTCCCCCGCCACCCCGCAGGCCAAGTTCGACCGGCTGGCCAAGGCGCTGGTGACCAACCTGTCCACCCCCGACGTCGTGGCGCTGGAGGAGGTCCAGGACGACAGCGGCCCCAAGGACAACGGGGTGGTCACCGCCGGGGAGACCCTCAAGAAGCTGACCGACGCCATCAAGGCGGCCGGCGGCCCGGCGTACGAGTCGCGGCAGATCGACCCGGTCAACGACCAGGACGGCGGCCAGCCCGGCGGCAACATCCGCACGGCGTTCCTGTTCAACCCCGACCGGGTGTCGTTCACCGACGTCAAGGGCGGCGACGCCACCACCCCGGTCAAGGTCGTCGGCGACCACGACAAGACCACGCTGTCCGCGTCCCCCGGCCGGATCGCCCCGACCGACGAGGCGTGGAAGGACAGCCGCAAGCCCCTCGCCGGCCAGTTCTCGCTGAAGAGCCGCCCGGGCAGCCGCGTCTTCGTGATCGCCAACCACTTCAACTCCAAGGGCGGCGACCAGGGCCTGGACAGCCGCTTCCAGCCGCCGGCGCGGACGTCGGAGACCCAGCGCACCGGCCAGGCCCAGCTGGTCAACGGCTTCGTCAAGGATCTGCTGGCCAAGGACCCGAAGGCCGGCGTCGTGGTGGCCGGCGACCTCAACGACTACCAGTTCTCGCCGGCCCTGAAGGACCTCACCGCCGGCGGGGTGCTCACCGACCAGGTCAACCGGCTGCCCGCCGCCGAGCGCTACGGCTACGTCTACAGCGGCAACTCCCAGGTGCTGGACCACATGCTCACCACCCGCCCGCTGACCAGGGCGGACTACGACATCGTGCACATCAACGCCGAGTACGCCGACCAGGCCAGCGACCACGACCCGCAGGTGCTGCGCGTCCGCCCCTGACCCCGACGGCAGGTCACCCCGCGTCACCCTCCCGTCACCCGTCCGGCCCACGTCCGGGGGCCGACCGCCGCGGGGGGTGCGGTACTGGGCACGTAAGAAAAGTTCGGCGAGACATAGGGAGTCACCATGCCGAAGTCCCAGAACCGAAAGTCGGGCAACAAGGACCGTGCCGCCGAGCGGCGCGCCGACCAGCGGAAGCCGAAGTCGTCGGAGGAGTCCGCGTCCGAGCGGACCCAGGACCTGAAGCGTTCGCGGAATGGCCTGACTGACGCGTGATGGGCTTGTGATGCCCGAGCGGCCGTCGCACCGACAGGTGCGGCGGCCGTTCCGCGTTCCCGGCCGCCCCACCCAGAACCTCGCAGCAACGCTTAACGAATCACCCAGAACAACTCACTGGACGTGAAATATGAGGCGCCCCCAGACTCCTGGCATGACCACCGTGACCCACCCCCTCACCCCCCGGGCGGCCGCGCCGCCCTTCGGACGCACGGCGACCGCCATGGTCACCCCGTTCACCGCCGACGGCGAGCTCGACACCGACGGCGCACAGCGGATCGCCACCCACCTCGTCGACGACGGCGGCTGCGACGCCCTGGTACTGAGCGGCACCACCGGGGAGTCCCCGACCACGACGGAGGCCGAGAAGGAGACCCTGCTGCGGGCCGTCGTCGAGGCCGTCGGGGACCGCGCGAAGATCACCGCCGGGGTGGGCACCAACGACACCCGGCACACCGTCGCACTGGCCCGCAGCGCCGAACGGGCGGGCGCACACGGCCTGTTGGTGGTCACGCCCTACTACTCACGGCCCACCCAGGAGGCCGTCACCCAGCATCTGCGGACGGTCGCGGACGCCACCGGGCTGCCGGTGATGCTCTACGACATCCCGGGCCGCACCGGCACCGCGCTGAGCGCCGCCACCCTGCTGCGGCTGGCCGCCCACCCGCGGATCGCCGCGGTCAAGGACTGCGGCAACGACCTGCTGAAGTCGGCGAAGGTGCTGGCCGCGACGGGTCTGGCCTACTACGCGGGCTGCGACGAGCAGATCCTGCCGCTGCGCGCCCTCGGCGGCGCCGGGTGCGTCAGCACCGCCGGCAACGCCGCGCCGCGGGCGGTGTGCGCCGTCCTGGACGCCTATGACGCCGGGGACACCGCCACCGCGGCCCGCCGGCAGCTCGCCCTGGTCCCCCTCATCGAGGCGGTCACCGGCGGCGAGACGCCCGGCGCGGTCACCGCGAAGGCGCTGCTGAACCACCTCGGGCTGCCCGCGGGGCCGGTCCGCGGACCGCTGCTGGCCGCGGACGCCACGCTCACCGCCCGGCTGGTGGACGCCCTGCGGACGACTCTGGACCGGACGGCGGATACGGATACCGCGGTGCCGGCGGCGGTCCCTGGTTAGGCGGGAAGGGCGCGGGCGCCGGCCCGGAGCCGCCCTGCGGTCCGTACGGTGCGCCCGGGCCCTGCTGCCCGTGCGGCGCGCCGGCCGCGGGCTGCCCGTGGTGCGGTGCCCCGGCCGGGTCGGGGCCGGCCGCGGCCTCCTCCCGGTCCGGGTCCGGCCCGGCGGCGTCCGGCACCAGGTCCCGCACCAGCAGCGTCGCCCCGGCCACCGCGCCCGGCATCAGCACCACCGCGACGAACGGGATCAGGAACAGCAGGACGACGGGGGTGCCGAAGCCGACGGCGAGCCCCTTGCGCCCGCGCAGCAGCCGCAGCCGCTCGCGCACCGGGACCCCGCGACGCTGCATGGCCACCGAGGTCAGCTCGACGGCGAGGAAGAAGCCGGAGACGCAGAAGCCGACGGCGGGGATCACGGTCTGCCCGAGGAAGGGCACGAAGCCGAGGACGAACAGCAGGATGCCGAAGCCGGCGGCCCGCAGCAGCACATGCACGCTGTCGCGCAGCGCGATCCAGACCTCCTGCCACAGCGGCCGGTCCGGGTCCGGCGGGCAGTGGCCCTCGGACTCCTCGACGGCGCGGGACAGCGACTCGTAGAAGGGGTCGCCGATCAGCAGGGTGACGGCGGTGAACGTCAGCACCGACAGCGTCAGCCCGCCGGCGAACAGCAGCGCCACGAACACCCCGCGCAGCAGCCCCTGCCAGGGCTCGCCCCAGCCGTCGGCGAACGGCGTCGCCCAGGCCGCGAGGTCGCCGGACCACAGGGCGAGCGCGGTGAGCACCCCCGCGTACAGCACCAGGGCGATCAGCGCCGGGATCAGCCCGAATCCCCACCAGCGGCCGTGCCGGGCGACCCAGCGCTGGCCCTTGCCCAGATACCGTATCCCCGCTACAAGATCACGCATGGCGCAAAGCCTAGCGGCGGCCGTCCGGGAGCGGGACGGCGGTGGACGGCGGCCGGCCGCGACGGGCCGCGGGCGGCAGCGCCGACGGCCCGGCGGGGGTCCGCCGGGCCGTCGATGCTTGTGGTCCGCGCTCAGTTGTGGCTGTGCAGGACCTCGTTCAGGCCGCCCCAGGTCGCCTTGTTCGGGCGGGCCTCGACGGCACCGGTGGTGGAGTTGCGGCGGAAGAGGATGTTGTCCGCGCCGGAGAGCTCCAGGGCCTTGACGATCTGGCCGTCGGGCAGGGTGACCCGGGTGCCCGCGGTCACGTACAGACCGGCCTCGACCACGCACTCGTCGCCCAGCGCGATCCCGATGCCGGACTCGGCGCCGAGCAGGCAGCGCTCACCGACCGAGATGATCTGCTTGCCGCCGCCGGAGAGGGTGCCCATGGTGGAGGCGCCGCCGCCGACGTCGGAGCCGTCGCCGATGACCACACCCGCGCTGATCCGGCCCTCGACCATGGAGGTGCCCAGCGTCCCGGCGTTGAAGTTGACGAAGCCCTCGTGCATGACGGTGGTGCCGGCCGCGAGGTGGGCGCCCAGGCGCACCCGGTCGGCGTCCGCGATCCGCACCCCGGCGGGCGCGACGTAGTCGGTCATCCGCGGGAACTTGTCGATGCTGGTGACCATCAGGTGCAGGCCCTCGGCGCGGGCGTTGAGGCGCACCGTCTCCACCTGGTCGACGGCCACCGGGCCCAGCGAGGTCCAGGCGGCGTTGGCCAGCAGGCCGAACACGCCCTCCAGGTTCTGCCCGTGCGGCTTGACCAGCCGGTGGCTGAGCAGGTGCAGGCGCAGGTAGGCGTCGTGCGCGTCCAGCGGCTTGTCGTCGAGGGAGGCGATGACCGTACGGACGGCGACGACCTCGACCTGGCGGACCGGGTCGGGGCCGATCGCCTTGAGCACGGTGGCGCCCAGCAGTTCGGTGGCGCGCGCGTCGTCGAGGCGCTCGGTGCCGGCCGGGCCGAGGTCCGCGGCGGACGCGGCGACCAGCTCGGGCGCCGGGAACCAGGTGTCGAGAACGGTGCCGTCGGGGGTGACGGTGGCGAGCCCGGCGGCCACGGCGCCGGTCGTACGGGAAGAAGCAGCGGAAACAGCAGCATCGGTCATGCTCGAAACCTAACCGGAGGGCGCCCGCCGAGGCGAACCGGTCTCAGCGATCGGCCCCGGCGCCCCACCGGCCCCACGGGCCGCACGAGCACCGCCCGCCTACCGCTCCGCGTCAGCCCGTCCGCCGCCCGGTCAGCCCAGCACCCCGGCCAGCCCGTCGCGCACCACGGCGGGTTCGAAGGGCGCCCCGGTCAGCAGATGCTGCAACAGCAGCCCGTCGGCGAAGGCCACCACGGCGCGCGCGGTCCGCTCGTCGCCGATCTTCCGGCCCAGCAGCCGCACCATCTCCTCCAGGCACTCGGCGGCGATCGGCCGCACCGCCGCGTGCCGCAGCGCCGCCAGATACAGCTCGTACTCCAGCTCCACCCGCGCGCGGTCGCCGGCCAGGGTGTCCGCCACCAGCCGCGCGACCTCCTCGGCCAGCGGCACCGCCGGATCGAGCCGGTCCACCCAGCGCGCGAAGTCGGCCAGCCACTCGCCGTTGACCTGCCGCAGCGCGGCGCTCAGCAGCTCGTCCAGGGTCGCGAAGTGGTACGTGGTCGAGCCGAGCGGCACATCCGCCGCGGCGGCCACCGACCGGTGGCTGAGCCCGGCGATCCCGCGCGCGCCGACCACCTCGATCGCCGCGTCGATGATCCGCTGCCGCCTGCCGGGGTCGTGGCGCCTGGGCATCAGTGCGCCCCGCCCAGATTCAGCACCACGACGCCGGCGATGACCAGCAGCACCCCGAGGATCTTGAGCGCACTGGTGCTCTCCCCCAGGAACACCATCCCGATCACGGCGATCACCGCCGTGCCGGCCCCCGACCAGATGGCATACGCGGTCCCCACGCTCATCGACTTGAGCGTCTGCGCGAGCAGCACGAAGGCGATCAGATAGCCCACCGCGGTACCCACCGACGGCCACAGCTTGCTGAAACCCTCGCTGTACTTCATCGCCGTGGTCGCGAGGATCTCGGAGAGAATCGCCCCGGCAAGCGTCAGATAGACCATGCGTACGACCGTACACAACGTTGCGTACGGGCGTACATATCCCGCGGCGACACGCCCCGGAACGCCGAAACGGCCGTGTCCGCCGGTGGTGACCGGCGGACACGGCCGTCGTGCTCGGGAGATCCCGTCAGACGTTGAAGCCCAGCGCGCGGAGCTGCTCGCGGCCGTCGTCGGTGATCTTGTCCGGGCCCCACGGGGGCATCCAGACCCAGTTGATCTTCAGTTCGTTGACGATGCCGTCCGTGGCGGACCTCGCCTGGTCCTCGATGACGTCGGTCAGCGGGCAGGCCGCCGAGGTCAGCGTCATGTCGATGGTGGCGATGTTGGCGTCGTCGACGTGGATGCCGTAGATCAGTCCCAGGTTGACGACATCGATGCCCAGCTCGGGGTCCACGACGTCGTACAGCGCCTCGCGGACCTCTTCCTCCGAGGCCGGCTTGGTGGTGGTCGGGGTGTCGGTCATGCGGTCTTCGCCTCCTCGGAGAGGGCCTTGGCCGTGGCGTCCTTCCAGGCCATCCAGCTGAGCAGGGCGCACTTCACGCGCGCCGGGTATTTGGAGACGCCGGCGAACGCCACCGCGTCCTCCAGGATCTCCTCCATCGCGTCATCCGGCTCCACCTGGCCCTTGGACTGCATCAGCTCCAGGAAGGTCTCCTGGATCTTCTGCGCGTCCCCGAGCGGCTTGCCCACCAGGAGCTCGTTGAGCACCGAGGCGCTGGCCTGGCTGATGGAGCAGCCCTGCCCCTCGTAGGACACGTCGGCGATCGTCGCGCCGTCGAGCCGCACGCGCAGCGTGATCTCGTCACCGCAGGTGGGGTTGACATGGTGCACCTCGGCGTCGCCGTCCCGAAGACCGCGCCCGTGCGGGTGCTTGTAGTGGTCCAGGATGACGTCCTGGTACATGGAATCCAGCTTCACGGCTCAGTCAGTCCTCGTCCTCATCCGCTGTGCTTGGTAACCGGCTGTGTCTGTTTAACCGAAGAAGTTGCGGACGTGCTCCAGGCCCTCGACCAGGGTGTCGACCTCGGCGGGGGTGGAGTACAGATAGAACGACGCTCGCGTGGTCGCAGGAATTCCGAAGCGCAGGCAGACCGGCCGTGCGCAGTGGTGGCCCACCCGCACCGCGATGCCCTGCTCGTCCAGCACCTGGCCGACGTCGTGCGGGTGGATGTCGCCGAGCGTGAAGGAGAGCGTCGCCCCGCGGTCCTCGGCCGTGCTCGGGCCGATGATGCGCAGGTCGGGGACCTCCAGCAGCCGCTTGACGGCGTACTCGGTGATCGCGTGCTCGTGGGCTGCGATGTTGTCCATGCCGATCGAGGTGAGGTAGTCCACGGCCGCGCCGAGGCCGACGGCCTGGGCGATCGGGGGCGTACCGGCCTCGAACTTGTGCGGCGCGGGCGCGTACGTCGACGAGTGCATCGAGACGGTCTCGATCATCTCGCCGCCGCCGAGGAACGGCGGGAGGTCCTCCAGCAGCTCCTGGCGGCCCCACAGCACGCCGATGCCGGTCGGGCCGCACATCTTGTGGCCGGTGAAGGCCACGAAGTCGGCCTGCAGCGCCTGGACGTCCAGCACCATGTGCGGGGCGGCCTGCGAGGCGTCGATGCAGACCAGCGCGCCGACCTCCTGGGCCCGGCGGATGATCGCCTCGACCGGGTTGATGGTGCCCATGATGTTGGAGACCAGCGTGAAGGAGACGATCTTCGTCCGCTCGGTGATGATCTCGTCGATGTTGGACAGGTCGAGGCGGCCGTCGTCGGTGATGCCGAACCACTTCAGCTTCGCGCCGGTGCGCTGCGCGAGCAGCTGCCACGGGACGATGTTGGAGTGGTGCTCCATCTCCGTGATGACGATCTCGGTCTCGCGGTCCACGCGGTAGGGCTCGTCGGCCCAGCCGAGCATGTTGGCCACGAGGTTGAGCGACTCCGAGGCGTTCTTGGTGAAGATCACCTCGTCGCGGCTCGGCGCGTTGATGAAGGCGGCGACCTTGTCCCGCGCGCCCTCGTACAGCGCCGTGGCCTCCTCGGCGAGCACATGCACGCCGCGGTGGACGTTGGCGTTGTGACGTTCGTAGTAGGCGTTCAGGGCGTCGAGGACCTGGCGCGGCTTCTGCGAGGTCGCCGCGTTGTCCAGGTAGACGACCTTCTTCCCGTCATGGATCTGGCGATCCAGGATGGGGAAGTCCTTGCGGATCGCCTCTGTGTCGAGGAGGCCCGGCAGCTGTGTCACACCCGTGCCCTTTCGTTCGCTTCTCCGCCCGCGAGGCGCACCTGCGGGTCGCAGGTCGTCCGCGGGCCGGTGGCCTCGCGCGCGTCGCTCACAGGTTTGCGCCACCCTTCGTGTACTCCTCGTAGCCCTCGGCCTCCAGCTTGTCGGCGAGCTCGGCGCCGCCGGACTCGGCGATCCGGCCGTTGGCGAAGACGTGGACGTGGTCGGGCTTGATGTAGCGCAGGATGCGCGTGTAGTGGGTGATCAGCAGGGTGCCGACCTCGCCGGTCTCGCGGACGCGGTTGACGCCCTCGGAGACGGTGCGCAGCGCGTCGACGTCCAGGCCGGAGTCGGTCTCGTCGAGGATCGCGATGGCGGGCTTCAGCAGCTCCAGCTGAAGGATCTCGTGGCGCTTCTTCTCACCGCCGGAGAAGCCCTCGTTGACGTTGCGCTCGGCGAAGGCGGGGTCCATCTGGAGCCGCTCCATGGCCTCCTTGACCTCCTTGACCCACAGCCGCAGCTTGGGGGCCTCGCCGCGGATCGCGGTCGCGGAGGTGCGCAGGAAGTTGGAGACCGAGACGCCGGGCACCTCGACCGGGTACTGCATGGCGAGGAAGACGCCGGCGCGGGCGCGCTCGTCGACGGACATCTCCAGGACGTTCTCGCCGTCGAGGGTGACGGTGCCACCGGTGATCGTGTACTTGGGGTGACCCGCGAGAGAGTAGGCGAGAGTCGACTTGCCGGAGCCGTTGGGGCCCATGATGGCGTGCGTCTCGCCCTGCTTCACGGTCAGGTCGACGCCCTTCAGGATCTCGCGCGGGCCGTTCTCGGCCTCGACGGAGACGTGCAGGTCGTGGATCTCAAGCGTTGCCATGGGGAACTCAGGACTCCTGGGTGACGGAGACGAGCACGTCGTCCCCTTCGATCTTGACGGGGTAAACGGGGACGGGGCGCGTCGCGGGAAGGCCGCTGGGCTTGCCGGTGCGCAGGTCGAAGCTCGAACCGTGCAGCCAGCACTCGATCGAGCAGTCCTCGACCTCTCCCTCCGAGAGGGAGACGTTGGCGTGCGAGCAGATGTCGTTGATCGCGAACACCTCGCCCTCGGTGCGGACCAGGGAGACGGGCGTGCCGTCGAGTTCCACCCGCTTGGGGGTGTCCTCCTCCAGCTCGCTCAGCGCCGCCGCGCGTACGTAGGTCATGCCGCGGACGCTTCCAGCTCGGCCTCGATCTTGCTCATCAGACGCTCTTCGACGTCCGGGAGGCCGATCTGCTGGACCAGCTCGGCGAAGAAGCCGCGGACGACCAGTCGGCGGGCCTCGTCGGCCGGGATGCCGCGGGCCATCAGGTAGAACAGCTGCTCGTCGTCGAAGCGGCCGGTGGCCGAGGCGTGTCCGGCGCCGACGATCTCGCCGGTCTCGATCTCCAGGTTGGGGACCGAGTCGACCCGCGCGCCGTCGGTGAGGACGAGGTTGCGGTTGAGTTCGTAGGTGTCCGTGCCGGTGGCCGAGGCCTGGATGAGGACGTCGCCGATCCAGACCGCGTGGGCGTCCTGCCCCTGGAGCGCGCCCTTGTAGACCACGTGCGAGCGGCAGTTGGACGCCTTGTGGTCGACGAAGAGGCGGTGCTCCTGGTGCTGGCCCTGCTCGGTGAAGTACAGACCGTAGAACTCGGCCTCGCCGCCGGGCGCCGCGTAGGTGACGCGCGGGTGCAGCCGGACGAGGTCGCCGCCGAAGGTGACCACCACGGACTTGAAGCTGGCGTCCCGGCCGACGAGGGCGTTGTGCTGGCCCACGTGGACGGCGTCGTCGTCCCAGTCCTGGACGGAGACGACGGTCAGCTTGGCGCCGTCGCCGAGAAGGTAGTCGACGTTGGCGCCGAGCACCGCGTCGCCGGTGTGGTCGATGACGACGACCGCCTCGGCGAACGCGCCGAGTTCGACGACCTGGTGGCCGAAGGTCGTGCCGCCCTCACCGTGCACGGTGATGCGGATGGGCTCGGTCAGCACGGTCTCCTTGGGGACCGAGACCACCGAGGCCTTCTCGAAGGAGCTGAACGCCTGGGCGGCGACCCGGTCCACGGGCTTGCCGGCCTTGCCGACCCGCGGGTCGGAGCGGTCGACCAGCTGGTGGGTGACGCCCTCCGGAGCCGTGATGTCGATCTTCAGGTCGGGACCGCCGGCCACGGCGCTGCCGTCGTGCAGGCCCTTCAGGCGCGCGAGGGGCGTGAAGCGCCACTCCTCCTCGCGGCCGTGCGGCACCGGGAAGTCCGCCACGTCGTAGGACGGCGGGGCGCTCATCCGGGTGGCGACGGTGGACTCCGCGGCCACCGCGAGGGCGCCCGTGGTCGTGGATCCCGCCGGTGCGGGTCCCCCCGCCCGAGCGGTGCCGGGAGTGGGGGAGTTCTGAGCCTCAGCCATGGCTGTCGTCTAGCTCGCTTTCTTGAAGAGGACGCTGCCTCGTGAATCCGTTGCTGCCCGGTGGCCGGGGGTCAGCCGACCGCGCCTTCCATCTGCAGCTCGATCAGCCGGTTGAGCTCCAGGGCGTACTCCATCGGCAGCTCACGCGCGATCGGCTCGACGAAGCCGCGCACGATCATCGCCATGGCCTCGTCCTCCGACAGGCCGCGCGCCATCAGGTAGAAGAGCTGGTCCTCGCTCACCTTGGAGACGGTCGCCTCGTGGCCCATGGAGACGTCGTCCTCGCGGACGTCGACGTAGGGGTAGGTGTCCGAGCGGGAGATGGTGTCCACCAGCAGGGCGTCGCACAGCACGTTGGACTTGGAGCCCGCGGCGCCCTCGCCGATCTCGACCAGACCGCGGTAGGAGGTGCGGCCGCCGCCTCGCGCCACCGACTTGGAGACGATGTTGGAGGAGGTGTTCGGCGCCATGTGCACCATCTTGGAGCCGGCGTCCTGGTGCTGGCCCTCGCCCGCGAAGGCGATGGACAGGGTCTCGCCCTTGGCGTGCTCACCCATGAGGTAGACCGCCGGGTACTTCATCGTCACCTTGGAGCCGAGGTTGCCGTCGACCCACTCCATGGTCGCGCCCTCGTAGGCGACGGCGCGCTTGGTCACCAGGTTGTAGACGTTGTTCGACCAGTTCTGGATGGTCGTGTAGCGGCAGCGGCCGCCCTTCTTGACGATGATCTCGACGACCGCGGAGTGCAGCGAGTCGGACTTGTAGATCGGCGCCGTGCAGCCCTCGACGTAGTGGACGTAGGCGTCCTCGTCGACGATGATCAGCGTCCGCTCGAACTGGCCCATGTTCTCGGTGTTGATCCGGAAGTAGGCCTGCAGCGGGATGTCGACATGGACGCCCTTGGGCACGTAGATGAACGAGCCGCCGGACCACACCGCGGTGTTCAGCGACGCGAACTTGTTGTCGCCGACCGGGATGACCGTGCCGAAGTACTCCTGGAAGAGCTCCGGGTGCTCCTTGAGCGCGGTGTCGGTGTCCAGGAACAGGACGCCCTGCGCCTCCAGGTCCTCGCGGATCTGGTGGTAGACGACCTCGGACTCGTACTGCGCGGCGACACCGGCGACCAGGCGCTGCTTCTCCGCCTCGGGGATGCCGAGCTTGTCGTAGGTGTTCTTGATGTCCTCGGGCAGGTCCTCCCAGGAGGCGGCCTGCTGCTCGGTGGAGCGGACGAAGTACTTGATGTTGTCGAAGTCGATGCCCGACAGGTCGGAGCCCCAGTTCGGCATGGGCTTCTTGTCGAACAGCTTCAGGCCCTTGAGCCGGAGCTTGAGCATCCACTCCGGCTCGTTCTTCTTCGCCGAGATGTCGCGGACGACGGCCTCGGAGAGCCCGCGCTTCGCCGAAGCGCCGGCCACGTCGGAGTCGGCCCAGCCGTATTCGTACTTGCCCAGGCCCTCGAGCTCAGGGTGAGCAGTCTCCGTGGGGAGCGTCATGCGGGGTTCCTCCCGGCCGTGCTGGCGGATGCTGTGGTGGTCTTGGTGGTGCCTGGCGTGCGGTGAGCGGCCTTGCCGGCGCCGGCCTTCGGGACGAAGGTCGTGCACACCCCGTCGCCATGGGCGATGGTGGCCAGCCGCTGTACATGGGTCCCGAGCAATCGGGAGAAGACCTCGGTCTCCGCCTCGCACAGCTGCGGATACCGCTCGGCGACATGGGCGACCGGGCAGTGGTGCTGGCAGAGCTGTTCACCGAGCTGGGGATTGGGCGCGCTGCGCGCCGTAGCAGCGTACCCGTCCGCGGTCAATGCCTTCGCCAGGGCCTCGGTACGGGCCTCCGGTCCGGCGGCCTCGACCGCCGTGCGGTAGCCCTCGGCCTGGGCGGCGAACCGGGCGCGGGCGAACGCCGCGACGGCCGCCTCGCCCTCCTTGCCGCCGCCCGCGCTCTGCGCGATCCAGCGCAGCGCGTCGGTGGCGAGCTGGTCGTAGGCCTGGTCGAAGGCGTCCCGTCCGCAGTCGGTGAGGGCGAAGGCCCGGGCCGGACGGCCGCGGCCGCGGGTGCCGTAGACCCGCTTCTCGCGGGGCTCGACGACGCCGTCGGCGGCCAGTGCGTCCAGATGGCGGCGGACGGCCGCCTGGGTCAGCTCCAGCCGGAGGGCCAGTTCGGCCGCGGTGGAGGGACCGTGATCGAGAATGGAGCGGGCGACCTTGTTGCGGGTGCCCTGCTGTTCGTCGTGCGGCGCCGCGGGCACGGTGCCGGCGGCGCGGCCTCCGACCTGCTCGGTCTGCTCGGGCGCGGAGGCGGCCGGCCCGGCGGCGTGCTCGGCCGCGGGCCCTTCCTGATCCTCGCTCGCGTATTTCACAACGCCATTGTTGCGTAATTCGCCGAAGCGAGACAAGCCTCACCCGGACCACGAGCGGGTGGCCTCTATCACTTAGGCTCACCTAATTCAAGTACCCGCCGAGCCCCTCGAAAACCCCCGCGACCTGCGAGGCGACCGGATCGGCCGACAGGCGCGGACCCGGGTCGAGAGGGGCGCGAGAGGGCGCGCGGGCCAGCGGAAATAGTTCGGCCGCACACCCCCGTATTGCGTACCCCGGCGCCTTTTCGCACCGATGCCCCCACTGATGAGCGCCCCGCCACTCTCCGTAGACTGCCCGGCATGCCCAGCACCTCTCCGGGGGGCGCCCCCCGGCCCCCTGGCCGCGAGCCCGCCGTCGAGGTCGTCGGCCTGGTCAAGCGCTACGGCTCCAAGACCGCCGTCGACGGACTCGATCTGACCGTCGAACGCGGCGGGGTGACCGCCGTGCTCGGCCCCAACGGCGCCGGCAAGACCACCACCGTCGAGACCTGCGAGGGCTACCGCCGACCGGACGCCGGCCGGGTCCGTGTGCTGGGCCTGGACCCGGTCGCCGACGCCGCGGCGCTGCGGCCGCGCATCGGCGTGATGCTTCAGTCCGGCGGCGTCTACGCGGGCGCCCGGGCCGAGGAGATGCTGCGGCACACCGCCACCCTGCACGCCGACCCGCTCGACGTGGGCATGCTGATCGAGCGGCTCGGCCTGGGCAGCTGCGGCCGGACGCCCTACCGGCGGCTGTCCGGCGGCCAGCAGCAGCGCCTGGCGCTGGCGATGGCCGTGGTCGGCCGCCCCGAACTGGTCTTCCTCGACGAGCCGACGGCCGGGCTGGACCCGCAGGCCCGCCGCGCCACCTGGGACCTCGTCCGGGAGCTGCGCGCCGACGGCGTCAGCACGGTGCTGACCACCCACTTCATGGACGAGGCGGAGCAGCTCGCCGACGATGTGTCGATCATCGACGGCGGCAAGGTGATCGCCCGGGGCACCCCGGACGAACTGTGCCGCGGCGGCGCCGAGAACAGCCTGCGCTTCACCGGCCGGCCGGGCCTGGACATCGCCTCGCTCCTCAAGGCCCTGCCCGCGGACAGCGCCGCCGCGGAGCCGGTCTCCGGCGTCTACCGGGTGCACGGCAAGGTCAACCCCCAACTCCTGGCCACCGTCGCCTCCTGGTGCGCCCAGAACGGCGTGATGCCCGACGCGATAGCCGTCGAACGCCACACCCTGGAGGACGTCTTCCTCGAACTGACCGGCAGGGAGCTGCGCGCATGAACCAGGCCTGCACGACGTTCGGCCGGAGGTGCGGAGATCGCCCCCCGGGAAGGCACAGTCTTGAGCTGACCGGCAGGGAGCCGCGCGCATGACCACGACCGAGACCGGCGCCGCCGCCGGCACGTTCGCCCCGAGGCCGGGCGCGGCCCCGCTGCCCCGGATGATCCGGGCGCAGGCGGCGCTGGAGACCCGGATGCTGCTGCGCAACGGCGAGCAGCTGCTGCTGACCGTCGTCATCCCCACGCTGCTGCTGGTGCTGTTCTCCGCCGTCGACATCGTCGACACCGGGTCCGGCAAGCCGGTGGACTTCCTCGCGCCGGGCGTGCTCGCGCTGGCCGTGATGTCCACGGCGTTCACCGGCCAGGCCATCGCCACCGGCTTCGAGCGCCGCTACGGCGTCCTCAAGCGGCTGGCCGTCTCCCCGCTCCCCCGCTGGGCGCTGATGACCGCCAAGACCTGCGCGGTGCTGGTCACCGAGGTCCTGCAGACGGTGCTGCTGACGGCGATCGCCCTCGCGCTGGGCTGGTCCCCGCAGGGCGGCCCGCTGCCGGTGCTGCTGCTGCTCGTCCTGGGCACGGCCGCCTTCTCGGGCCTGGGCCTCCTCATGGCGGGGACGCTGAAGGCCGAGGCGACGCTGGCCGCCGCCAACCTGGTCTTCCTGCTGCTGCTGGTCGGCGGCGGGGTGATCGTGCCGCTCACCAAGTTCCCGGCGGCCGCGCAGTCGGTCCTGCAGTTCCTGCCCGTCTCGGCCCTCTCGGACGGCCTGCGCGACGTCCTCCAGCACGGCGCCGGGACGCCGTGGGCCGACCTGGGCATCCTCGCCGCCTGGGCGGTCCTCGGGCTGGGCGCGGCGGCGAAGTTCTTCCGCTGGGAGTAGCCGGGACCGCGGGCCCGGTCACCGGGGGCGACCCGGCGTGGCGCCGGGACCCCCTCGTGAAAACTTGCACAAGGCCCGTCCTACGATGTCTCCCGTGCCGAACACGCTGAATCCCCTTGAGCTGATCGCCCGCCGCTGGCAGCCCTCCGCGGCCTTCGTGCGGCGGGCCGCGCTGGCCGCCGTCGTGATGGCCGTGATCATCGTCGTCACGGGCGGCGCGGTCCGGCTCTCCCAGTCCGGGCTGGGCTGCTCGACCTGGCCCAAGTGCACCCCGGACAGCCTGACGCCGACCGCCGCCATGGGCATCAATGGCCTCATCGAGTTCGGCAACCGCATGCTGACCTATGTGCTGTGCGCGGTCATCGGGCTGTTCATCATCGCCGCCCGCGCCCGCCACCCCCGGCGCCGCGCGCTCACCCGCCTCGGCTGGGCGCAGTTCTGGATCGTCATGAGCAACGCCATCATCGGCGGCATCACGGTCCTCACCGGCCTCAACCCGTACATCGTCAGCGCGCACTTCCTGGCGTCCACGGCACTGCTCACCGTCGCCGTGGTGACCTGGAAGCGGGCGGGCGAGGGCGACGAGGAGCCGCGTGACCTGGTGGCCCGCCCGGTGCGGCAGCTGGCGTGGCTGCTGGTGGCGGCCTCCGGCGCGCTCACCGCCCTCGGCACCGTCGTCACCGGCGCGGGGCCGCACGCGGGCGACGCCCGCAAGGTCCACCGGATCGCGGTGGACTGGCAGGAGATCACCCAGCTGCACGTCGACTTCGTCTACATCGTCGTCGGCCTGACCGTCGCCCTGTGGTTCACGCTGCGGGCCGTCAAGGCGCCGGCCGCCCCCCGCCGCGCGGTCCTGGAGCTGTTCGTCTGCCTCGCCGCGCAGGGCGTCATCGGCTACGTCCAGTACTTCACCGGCCTGCCCGCGTTCGTCGTCGGGCTGCACATGCTGGGCTCGGCCCTGGTGTGGATCTGCGTGCTGCGGGTGGCCATGTCGCTGCGCGACCGCGGTCCGCTCCCGGAGGGGGAGCCCGCCGCGCCCGCCGCCCCGGACGCGCACGAGGTGTCCGGCCCTCAGCCGGCCGCCGCGTCCAGCCGGTAGACCCGTCGCGCGGTCCCCGACCCGACCATCTCCGTGATCCGCCGCCCGTCCCCGGCGCCGCACAGCCCCTCGTCGGTCCACTCCCGCACGAGTCGGCTCATGGCGCGCAGGAAGGACCGGGCGGCGGTGACGTACAGCTCGGGCAGCCCGCGGGCGCCGGAGGAGAACAGCAGCTTGCCGAACGGCGCCTGACCGAGCGTGTCCTCGGGGCGGGGCCCGGCGTCGGCGTACACATGGGAGTGCAGCGCGGCCAGCTGCGCCGCCCGCCGGTGGTGCGGCGCGGCAGGCAGCAGCACCAGATCCGGGCCGCCGGCCGTGGCCCGCAGGAACGCCGCCAGGGGCGCGGGGTCGGGGCAGTGCAGCTGCACCGGCAGGCCGGTCGCCACCGCGCTCCACAGCAGATGCCGCAGCAGGGCGGGCTCGCCGAGCCGCTCCCCGGGGCGGCGCCCGCGCAGCCAGCGGTCCGCGGCGCGCCGCACCTCGCCGGCCTCGGGGGCGCGGCCGTCGCAGTGGGTGGCCCCGGAGGCGAAGGCGGTGGCGTGCTGGGCCGCGCCGTAGAGGGCCTCGGCGGTGTAGCCGAGGAAGGAGTCGACGCTGCCGGAGGTGTCGGCGATCTGCTCGGCGAGCGGTTCGAGCCGGACGACCTCGTGCGCGGGGGCCTCGGCGGCGGTGGCGAGTTCGGTGGCCGAGGTCAGGTCGCCGGGGGCGCCGGCGGCCAGCAGGAACGTGCCGATGCCGCAGCCGCGCAGCAGCATCCGTCCGGCGCGGAAGGCCCCGACCTCGCGTCTGCGGGCGAGGTAGCGGGCCGGCGGGCAGTGCGGTTCCAGGCCGAGCAGCGGGGGGCACCAGCGGCGTATCGCCAGGCCGGTGACGGTGTCGAAGTAGCTGGTGCCGGCCGGTGCCGGGCCCTGGGCACCGACCGCGGCGGCGAGGTGGGTCTCGAAGGAGCCGAGGCCGAGCTCGCCGTGCACCGCGCCGTGGCTGTACTGATCGATGAGCGGTGGAGATCCGTCCATCCGCCCTCCTCGCCGTGAGCCCGCCGGGCGGCACGAGCGCCGCGCCCGGTGGGCCTAACGGACGGAGGGGTGGCGAGGTAGCGGGCTCCGCTTCCGGCGTGCGCTCCGGCGCACGGCGCACGGGCCCCGGCCGTCAGGCGTTGGCCGGGCCGCCCACCTGGATGCCCGCCATCCGGGACCACTCGTAGCGGCCGGTGCGGACGCGGGCGGCGAGGTCGCCGTCGAAGTCGTCCTGGAGCGCGAGGCCGGCCTGCGCGGCGGCGTCCTTGGCGGTGTCCGCGTCGTCGGCGACGAGGGTGCCCCACTCGCCGTTGGCCCCGACGAGGGCGATCCGGATGCGGCCGCGGCCGATGTGCGCGAGCTGGCCTTCGGCGCTGCCGCCGTGGGTGGTGGCGAAGGCGCGGATCTCGCGGGCCAGTTTGGCCGCGCGCCGGCCGGCCCGTTTCCCGGCGGCCGCGCCGCCCGCCGTCTCCACCTGCTCGTCCGCCTGCTGGATGTCTGCCATGAACAGCATGCTACCCGCGAGTACGGCCCTTTGTGCGGGTGATCCGCCACACCCTCTAGCGCAGGAAGGGGTCCACGGCCACGGCGACGAACAGCAGGGACACATAGGTGATGGACCAGTGGAACAGCCGCATCTCCTTGAGCTTGGCGCCCGTGATCCCAGCCTTGGCGCGGGCCTGCAGACCGTGCGCCTCCTTCAGCCAGAAGGCGCCGCAGACCAGGGCGACCGCGGTGTACAGCCAGCCGGTGTAGCCCAGCGGCTGGAGCAGCAGGGAGACGCCGACCATCACCCAGCTGTAGGCGACGATCTGGCGCGCGACGACCTTGTTGCCCGCCACGGCCGGCAGCATCGGCACCCCGACCCGCTCGTAGTCGTCCTTGACCTTCATCGACAGCGGCCAGTAGTGCGGCGGCGTCCAGAAGAAGATGACGAGGAAGAGGATCACCGCGGCCCAGGAGAACGAGTTCGTCACCGCGGACCAGCCGATGAAGACCGGCATGCAGCCCGCGATGCCGCCCCAGACGATGTTCTGGGTGGTGCGCCGCTTGAGGATCATCGTGTAGACGACGACGTAGAAGAGCAGCGCCCCGAGCGACAGCGCCGCCGACAGCGGGTTGACGAAGTACCAGAACCAGGCGGTGGAGCCGACCGCGAGGGCGGTCGCGAAGACCAGGCACTCGCGCGGCGAGACCATGCCGGTGACCAGCGGCCGCTGCGACGTGCGGTCCATCAGCGCGTCGATGTCGCGGTCGAGGTACATGTTGAAGGCCGCGGCGCCGCCGGCGGAGAGGTACCCGCCGATGCAGGTCGCCAGGACGAGCCACAGATCGGGCACCCCCTGGGCCGCCAGGAACATCACCGGCACGGTGGTCATCAGCAGCAGCTCGATGACCCGTGGCTTGGTCAGTGCCACGAACGCCTTGAGGCGGGCCCCGAACGGCCGCGCACCGGGATTCGCGGAGACCTCAGAGGGCTCCCCCACTGCCTTGACGGCGTGGGCGGTACCCCCACCCGCAGGACGGGATTCGACGGCCGTCACGCACACCCCTGGAAGTAACATCAGCGGCCTCTGCCGCAGAAGAGATAAGGCCTGCAAGCTCCTTCGGCGGTGTGGACCCGTCGGGGAAGGGCTTGCGCGTACCACGCCACTTTAGACGTTGGCCATACGGCGATCTTCGCGGGGGTGGGCTCGTGTTGGGCACCGGGCCCCCGGGCCGCCCGGACGTCGGGGCCCGCCGGCGCACCCGCTCTCTCCCCCGGTCTCTCCCCCGGCGTTCGGGAGGCGGACCGGACCGGCGCCCGGCAGTCTGGTGGTACGGCCGCCCGGTCCGGACCGGGAATGCGCCGGGTCCCGACGCGGTTGCCCGGAGCGAGTGTCACGACGCCCCGCACCGACCGACTGAGCGCCGGAAACGTCGACTGAGCGTCGAAAAGACGCACGCACTTGCGGGGGTAGGCTCGACACCGCCTGGCGGACATACCGTCCGCGGCATTCGACATGTGGAGAGGAGCCCTGACGCAGGGTGAGCACCAAGCCGACCACCACAGATCTCGAGTGGAACGAACTGGACCAGCGGGCGGTGGACACCGTTCGTGTCCTGGCCATGGATTCCGTGCAGAAGGTCGGTAACGGCCATCCGGGTACGGCCATGAGCCTGGCCCCGGCCGCCTATCTTCTCTTCCAGAAGCTGATGCGGCACGACCCGGCGGACGCGAACTGGACCGGTCGCGACCGGTTCGTCCTCTCCGCGGGCCACTCCAGCCTGACCCTCTACATCCAGCTCTTCCTCGCCGGCTACGGCCTGGAGCTGGACGACCTGAAGGCGTTCCGCACCTGGGGCTCGAAGACCCCCGGTCACCCGGAGTACGGCCACACCACCGGCGTGGAGACCACCACCGGCCCGCTGGGCCAGGGTGTCGCCAACGCGGTCGGCATGGCGATGGCGGCGCGCTACGAGCGCGGCCTGTTCGACCCGGACGCCGCCGAGGGCACCTCCCCCTTCGACCACACCGTCTACTGCATCGCCGGTGACGGCTGCCTCCAGGAGGGCATCTCCGCCGAGGCGTCCTCCACGGCGGGCCACCAGAAGCTCGGCAACCTCGTCCTGCTGTGGGACGACAACCACATCTCCATCGAGGGCGACACCGAGACCGCGGTCTCCGAGGACACCCTCAAGCGCTACGAGGCCTACGGCTGGCACGTCCAGCGCGTCGCGCCGCTGCCCAGCGGCGACCTCGACCCGGCCGGTCTGGCCCGGGCCCTGGAGGCCGCGAAGGCCGAGACCGGCCGCCCGTCGTTCATCGCGATGCGCTCGATCATCGCCTGGCCGGCCCCGCACGCCCAGAACACCGAGGCCGCGCACGGCTCGGCGCTGGGTGACGAGGAGGTCGCGGCCACCAAGCGCGTCCTGGGCTTCGACCCCGAGAAGTCCTTCGACGTCGCCGACGAGGTGCTGGGGCACACCCGTGGCGCCCTCGACCGCGGCCGCGACGCCAAGAAGGAGTGGGAGAAGTCCTTCGCCGCCTGGCGCACCGCCAACCCCGAGCGCGCCGCGGACTTCGACCGGATCGCCGCGGGCGAGCTGCCCGAGGGCTGGGAGGAGCACCTCCCGGCGTTCGAGACCGGCAAGGCGGTGGCCACCCGCGCCGCGTCGGGCAAGGTGCTGCAGGCGCTCGGTGCGGTCATCCCCGAGCTGTGGGGCGGCTCCGCCGACCTCGCGGGCTCCAACAACACCACGATCGACAAGACCTCGTCGTTCCTGCCCGAGGGCAACCCGCTGCCGGGCGCCGACCCGTACGGCCGCACGATCCACTTCGGCATCCGCGAGCACGCCATGGCCGCGGAGATGAACGGCATCACCCTGCACGGCAACACCCGGGTCTACGGCGGCACCTTCCTGGTGTTCTCCGACTACATGCGCAACGCCGTCCGGCTGTCCGCGCTGATGCACCTGCCGGTGACGTACGTGTGGACGCACGACTCCATCGGTCTGGGCGAGGACGGCCCGACCCACCAGCCCGTCGAGCACCTCGCCTCGCTGCGCGCCATCCCGGGCCTGAACGTGGTCCGCCCGGCCGACGCCAACGAGACCGCCATCGCCTGGCGCGAGATCCTCAAGCGCTGGACGAAGGAGTACGGCGTGGGGGCCCCGCACGGCCTCGCGCTGACCCGCCAGGGCGTGCCGACGTACCCGGCCAACGAGAACGCCGCCAAGGGCGGTTACGTGCTGTTCGAGGCCGCGGGCCCGGACGGCGGGGACGCGGCACCGCAGGTCGTGCTGATCGGCACCGGCTCCGAGGTGCAGCTCGCCGTCGAGGCGCGCGAGCAGCTGCAGGCCGAGGGCGTCGCCACCCGCGTGGTGTCCATGCCGTCGGTCGAGTGGTTCGAGCAGCAGGACCGGGCCTACCGCGACAGCGTGCTCCCCCCGGCCGTGAAGGCCCGGGTCGCCGTCGAGGCCGGCATCGGCCTGACCTGGCACCGCTACGTCGGCGACGCCGGCCGCATCGTCTCGCTGGAGCACTTCGGTGCCTCGGCCGACGCCAAGGTCCTCTTCCGCGAGTTCGGGTTCACCCCGGACGCGGTCGCGGCCGCCGCCCGGGACTCGCTCGCCGCGAGCACCGGTGCCGAAGCGACCGCACGCTGACGCCCGTACACGACACGTAGGAGATGCAGAACCCATGACAGACGCACTCAAGCGCCTCTCCGACGAGGGCGTGGCGATCTGGCTGGACGATCTGTCGCGCAAGCGCATCACGTCCGGCAACCTCGCCGAGCTGATCGACCAGCAGCACGTCGTCGGTGTCACCACGAACCCGTCGATCTTCCAGAAGGCGATCTCCTCGGGCGACGGCTACCAGCAGCAGGTCGCCGACCTCGCCGCCCGCAAGGTCACCGTCGAGGAAGCCATCCGCATGATCACGACGGCGGACGTCCGCGACGCCGCCGACATCCTGCGGCCGGTCTTCGACTCCACCGGCGGCCAGGACGGCCGGGTCTCGATCGAGGTCGACCCCCGCCTGGCGCACCACACGACCGCGACCATCGCCGAGGCCAAGCAGCTGGCGTGGCTGGTGGACCGCCCGAACACGCTGATCAAGATCCCGGCCACCAAGGCGGGCCTCCCGGCGATCACCGAGGTCATCGGCCTGGGCATCAGCGTCAACGTCACGCTGATCTTCTCGCTGGAGCGCTACCGCGAGGTCATGGACGCCTACCTCGCGGGCCTGGAGAAGGCCAAGGCCGCGGGCCTGGACCTGTCCCTGATCCGTTCGGTGGCGTCGTTCTTCGTGTCCCGGGTGGACACCGAGATCGACAAGCGCCTGGAGAAGCTCGGCACGGACGAGGCCAAGGCCCTCAAGGGCAAGGCCGCGCTGGCCAACGCCCGACTGGCCTACCAGGCGTACGAGGAGGTCTTCTCCTCCGCGCGCTGGGCCGCCCTCGACAAGGCCGGCGCCCACAAGCAGCGTCCGCTGTGGGCCTCGACCGGCGTCAAGGACCCGGCCTTCAAGGACACGCTGTACGTCGACGAGCTGGTCGCCCCGGGCACGGTCAACACCATGCCGGAGGCCACCCTGGAGGCCACCGCGGCCCGCGGTGAGATCACCGGCGACACCATCCGCGGCGGGTACGACACGGCCCGGGCCGACCTCGGTGCGCTCGCGAAGCTCGGGATCTCGTACGACGATGTCGTGCAGCTCCTGGAGGACGAGGGCGTGGAGAAGTTCGAGGCCTCCTGGATTGACCTGCTCAAGTCGACGGAGGCGGAGCTCAAGCGCCTCGCTCCCTCGGAGGGCTGATCTCCTTTGTCCGATGCAAGCGGAGCCAACCCGCTTCGTGACCCCGCAGACCGACGGCTCCCGCGTATCGCGGGGCCGTCGGGCCTGGTCATCTTCGGCGTCACGGGCGATTTGTCCCGTAAAAAGCTGATGCCCGCGGTGTACGACCTGGCCAACCGCGGCCTGCTTCCGCCCGGTTTCTCCCTCATCGGGTTCGCCCGTCGTGAGTGGGAGCACGAGGACTTCGCGCACGAGGTCTACGAGGCGGTCAAGCAGCACTCCCGTACGCCGTTCCGCGAGGAGGTCTGGCAGCAGCTGGTCCAGGGCTGCCGCTTCGTCCAGGGCACCTTCGACGACGACGACGCCTTCGAGACGCTCAAGCAGACGATAAGCGAGCTGGACAAGGCCCAGGGCACCGGCGGCAACTTCGCCTTCTACCTCTCCGTGCCGCCGAAGTTCTTCCCCAAGGTCGTCCAGCAGCTCAAGAAGCACGGGCTGGCCGACCAGAAGGAGGGCTCCTGGCGCCGCGCCGTCATCGAGAAGCCCTTCGGCCACAACCTCCAGAGCGCCCAGGAGCTCAACCGGATCGTCCACGACGTCTTCCCGACGAACGAGGTCTTCCGGATCGACCACTACCTGGGCAAGGAGACGGTCCAGAACATCCTGGCGCTGCGCTTCGCCAACACGATGTTCGAGCCGCTGTGGAACCGCAGCTATGTCGACCACGTCCAGATCACCATGGCCGAGGACATCGGCATCGGCGGCCGCGCCGGCTACTACGACGGCATCGGCGCCGCCCGGGACGTCATCCAGAACCACCTCCTCCAGCTCCTCGCGCTGACCGCCATGGAGGAGCCGGCCTCCTTCGAGGCGGACGCGCTGGTCGCGGAGAAGACCAAGGTGCTGGGCGCGGTCAAGATCCCCAAGGATCTCGGCAAGGAGACCGTCCGGGGGCAGTACGCGGCGGGCTGGCAGGGCGGCGAACAGGCCGTCGGCTACCTCGAGGAAGACGGCATCGACCCCAAGTCGAAGACCGACACCTACGCCGCCGTCAAGCTGCGGATCGACAACCGCCGCTGGGCCGGCGTGCCGTTCTACCTGCGCACCGGCAAGCGCCTGGGCCGCCGGGTCACCGAGATCGCGGTGGTCTTCCAGCGCGCCCCGCACTCCCCCTTCGACCACACCGCCACCGAGGAGCTGGGGCAGAACGCCCTGGTCATCCGGGTGCAGCCGGACGAGGGCGTGACCGTGCGGTTCGGCTCGAAGGTGCCCGGCACCTCGCTGGAGGTGCGCGACGTCTCGATGGACTTCGCGTACGGCGAGTCCTTCACGGAGTCCAGCCCCGAGGCGTACGAGCGGCTGATCCTGGACGTGCTGCTGGGCGACGCGAACCTCTTCCCGCGGCTGGAGGAGGTCGAGCAGTCCTGGCGCATCCTCGACCCGATCGAGGAGTACTGGGACAAGCACGGCAAGCCCGCGCAGTACCAGGCGGGCACCTGGGGCCCCACCGAGGCGGACGAAATGCTCGCACGAGACGGACGGAGCTGGCGCCGGCCATGAAGATCGATCTGACCGAAACCACAGCCAGCAAGATCAACAAGGCGCTGGTCGAGGGCCGCCGCGCCGTCGGCACCCCCGCCATCGGCATGGTGCTCACCCTCGTCATCGTCACCGACGAGGAGAACGCCTACGACGCCCTCAAGGCCGCCAACGAGGCCTCGCGGGAGCACCCCTCCCGCACCCTCGTCGTCGTCAAGCGGGTCAGCCGGTCGCCGCGCGACCGCGCCAAGGCCCGCCTGGACGCCGAGGTGCGGGTCGGCACGGACGCCGGCACCGGCGAGACGGTCATACTCCGGCTCTACGGCGAGGTGATCGACCACGCCCAGTCCGTGGTGCTGCCGCTGCTGCTGCCGGACGCCCCGGTGGTGGTCTGGTGGGCGGTGAACGCGCCGCTGGATCCCGCCAAGGACCCGCTCGGCGCGCTGGCCCAGCGCCGGGTCACCGACGCCTACGCCGCCGAGCAGCCGGTGCGGGAGCTGTCCGCCCGCGCGGAGTCCTACACACCGGGCGACACGGACCTGTCCTGGACCCGGATCACGCCGTGGCGCTCGATGCTGGCGGCGGCGCTGGACCAGGCCCCGTGCACGGTCGCCTCGGCCGAGGTCGAGGGCGAGGAGTTCAACCCCAGCTGCGAGCTGCTCGCCATGTGGCTGGCCGACCGGCTGAAGATCCCGGTCAGCCGCAAGGTGTCGGCCGGCCCCGGCCTGACCGCCGTCCGCATGGACTCCAGCATCGGCTCGATCGTGCTGGACCGCCCGGACGGTTCGCTGGCCACGCTCTGCATGCCGGAGCAGCCCGACCGTGCGGTGGCGCTCAAGCGGCGGGACACCTCCGAGCTGCTCGCCGAGGAGCTGCGCCGACTCGACCCGGACGACATCTACGCCGCCGCGCTCAAGTACGGCGTGGACCGGCTCCGCACGGGCAAGGACGCCGCCCCGGCGGACCCGGACCCGGCCGGCGGCGCCGCGGCCAAGCCCGCGGCGAAGAAGGCGGCCACGAAGAAGGCAGCCGCCAAGTGAGCGCTCCGCAGGTCGTCGTCCACCGCGACAAGGAGCTGATGGCCAAGGCGGCGGCCGCCCGGCTGATCACCAAGATCGTGGACGCCCAGGCCGCCCGGGGCTCCGCCTCGGTGGTGCTGACCGGCGGGCGCAACGGCAACGGGCTGCTCGCGGCCGTCGCCGAGGCGCCCGCGCGGGACGCGGTGGACTGGTCCCGGCTCGATCTGTGGTGGGGCGACGAGCGCTTCGCACCGGACGGCGACCCGGAGCGCAACCACACCCAGGCCCGGGAGGTGCTGCTGGACAGCGTCCCGCTGGACCCGGCCCGGGTGCATCCGATGCCCCCCTCGGACGGCCCGTACGGCAATGACGCCGATGCCGCCGCCGAGGCCTACGCGGCCCGGCTCGCCGCCGCCGCGGGACCCGAGGACCACGGCCCGGTGCCGTCCTTCGACGTCCTGCTGCTCGGCGTCGGCCCGGACACCCATGTCGCCTCGCTCTTCCCGGAGCTGCCCGCCGTCCGCGAGCAGGAGCGGACGGTGGTGGGGGTGCACGGTGCGCCCAAGCCGCCGCCGACCCGGGTCTCGCTGACCCTGCCCGCGATCCGCGCGGCACGGGAGGTCTGGCTGCTGGCGGCGGGCGCGGACAAGGCCAACGCCGCGGCCATGGCCCTGTCCGGGGCCGGCGAGGTCCAGGCCCCGGCGGCCGGTGCCCGCGGCCGCAGCCGGACCCTGTGGCTGCTGGACGAGGCCGCCGCGGCGCAACTGCCACGCGGGCTCTACCCGCCGGCGTCGGCCTGACCTGGCCCACCCCGCGACGCCGAAGGCCCCGCACCCCCTTGAGGGTGCGGGGCCTTCGCCGTCAGGGCAGCGCGCCGTCGGGACGGCGCCGGATCAACGCCCGCGCAGCGCGCGGTACGTGTCGACCAGGCCGGCCGTCGAGGCGTCCAGCCCCGGGACCTCGGCGCCCTCGGTCAGCGCGGGCTCGACCCGCTTGGCCAGGACCTTGCCCAGCTCCACGCCCCACTGGTCGAAGGAGTCGATGTTCCAGACCGCGCCCTGGACGAACACCTTGTGCTCGTAGAGCGCGATCAACTGGCCCAGCACGGACGGGCTGAGCTCCTTGGCCAGGATGGTGGTGGTGGGGCGGTTGCCCGGGAAGGTCTTGTGCGGGACCAGCTCCTCGGCCACGCCCTCGGCGCGCACCTCGTCCGGCGTCTTGCCGAAGGCCAGCGCCTGGCCCTGCGCGAAGAGGTTCGCCATCAGCAGGTCGTGCTGCGGCACGAGACGGGGCTGCAGATCGGCGACCGGCTCGGCGAAGCCCAGGAGGTCGGCCGGGATCATCTTGGTGCCCTGGTGGAGCAGCTGGTAGTAGGCGTGCTGGCCGTTGGTGCCGGGCGTGCCCCAGACGACGGGCCCGGTCTGCCAGTCGACGCGCTGCCCGTCGCGGTCCACCGACTTGCCGTTGGACTCCATGTCCAACTGCTGGAGGTAGGCGGTGAACTTGGAGAGGTAGTGGCTGTAGGGCAGCACGGCGTGGGACTGGGCGTCCCAGAAGTTGCCGTACCAGATGCCCAGCAGGCCCATCAGCATCGGGGCGTTCGCGAGCGGCTCGGCGGTGCGGAAGTGCTCGTCGACGAGGTGGAAGCCCGCCAGCATCTCGCGGAAGCGCTCATGCCCGATCGCGACCATCAGCGACAGGCCGATGGCGGAGTCGAAGGAGTAGCGGCCGCCGACCCAGTCCCAGAACTCGAACATGTTGTCCGGGTTGATGCCGAACTCGGTGACCTTCTCGGCGTTGGTCGAGAGCGCCACGAAGTGCCGGGCGACGGCCTCCCCGCCGTCCACGCCCAGCCCGCTCAGCAGCCACTCGCGCGCCGAGGTGGCGTTGGTGATCGTCTCGATGGTGGTGAAGGTCTTCGAGGCGATGATGAACAGCGTCTCGGCCGGGTCCAGATCGCGGACCGCCTCGTGCAGATCGGCGCCGTCCACATTGGAGACGAAGCGGAACTGCATGTCCCGGTGGGTGTAGGCGCGCAGCGCCTCGTACGCCATCGCCGGGCCCAGGTCGGAGCCGCCGATACCGATGTTGACGACGGTCTTGATGCGCTTGCCGGTGTGGCCCTTCCAGTCGCCCGAGCGGACCCGGTCGGCGAAGGTGCCCATCTTCGTCAGCACGGCCTGCACGCCGGGGACGACGTTCTCCCCGTCGCTCTCGACCACCGCCGAGCCGGGCGCGCGCAGCGCGGTGTGCAGCACGGAGCGGTGCTCGGTGATGTTGATCTTCTCGCCGCGGAACATCGCGTCCCGCAGCCCGGCCACGCCGGTCGCCGCGGCCAGTTCGCCCAGCAGCCGCAGCGTCTCGTCGGTGACCAGGTGCTTGGAGTAGTCCAGGTGCAGATCGCCCACCTGGAGGGTGTAGCGCTCGGCGCGTGCCGGATCCCGCTCGAACAGCTCGCGCAGATGCGCCTTCCCCAGCTGCTCGCGGTGCTTGCCCAGCGCGGTCCACTCGGGCAACTGGTCGAGCCTGCTGCGGCCTTCTGCGTTCATCTCGGACTCTGCCTTCTTCATCTCGTAGCGGCCCCGCCGTCTCCCAACCTAATTGATCAGCGCGCGGTGGGAGCACCTCCCACTCGAGCGAAGCCGAGAGTGGGGGAAGGCAGCTGTCCGCCGCCGGACGGGGCGCTGACGGGGGCCTGAAGAACGGGTGCCGGCGCGGGGGCGGCGCTCTCCCGCGGCCCCCGGGGGCACAGACGCGGCCGGCCCGGCCGGAGGGCGTGCTGCCCTCCGGCCGGGCCGGCCGGTGTGTGTACGGGTCCGTCAGATCTCGCCGCGGAGCTTGGCGAGCGCCTCCGCGAGGATCGCCTCACCGTCGGCGTCGCTGCGACGCTCCCGGACGTAGGCGAGGTGGGTCTTGTACGGCTCGGTGCGCGGCGGGTCCGGCGGGCTGTCCCGGTCCTTGCCTGCCGGGAAACCACAGCGCGGGCAGTCCCAGGTGTCCGGAACCTGCGCGTCGCCGGCGAAGCTGGGCTGCGTCTCGTGCCCGTTGGAGCACCAGAAGGAGATGCGGGTGCGCGGCGCGGACTCGCCGCGCTCGGCCTCCCCCATCGGCCCCGCCCCGACCCGACTTCCTCGGATCGCGTTGCCACTTGCCACGGTCGTAACTCCCTGCGTAATGGTGCTGCACAGCCTCTCGCAGCAGCTGCGCTGCGGAACGCCCCAGTCTACGTAAGGCCCAACGCGCGTCCAGTGGCTGGAGTTACCCGTCCGAGGACGCCACCCTCATGATAGGCCGCGTCTCCGACGCCTCGTCAGTTGCCGAGCTTCATCAGGATGCCGAGCACGACGATGCAGGCGAACCACAGCAGCGCGATCACGATGGTGATGCGGTCGAGGTTACGCTCGGCGACCGAGGAGCCACCGACCGAGGACTGCATGCCGCCACCGAACATGTCGGACAGGCCGCCGCCCTTCCCCTTGTGCATGAGCACCAGCATCATCAGCAGCAGGCTGAAGACGATGAGGGCGATCGAGAACCCGATGACCACGGCTGGACCAACTCTCTAGGACTGACGGACGGACGAATGGATCAGTATTCGTGAAGCTTATGGTGCGGGGCCGGGTCGGCGCTGCTGCACCGGTCCCGGCCCCGACAGGGTACGACGAGGGCTCCCCCTCGTCATAGCCGCTACTGGTCGCGGAAGCGGACGATCTTCACGAATTCGTCCGCGTCCAGCGCCGCGCCGCCGATCAGCGCGCCGTCGACGTCGGGCTGCGCCATGATCGCGGCGACATTGCCGGACTTGACCGAGCCGCCGTACTGGATGCGGACCTTGTCGGCCAGCTCCTGGCTGTACAGCTCGGCGAGGCGGCCGCGGATGGCCCCGCAGACCTCCTGCGCGTCCTCGGGGGTGGCGACCTCGCCGGTGCCGATGGCCCACACCGGCTCGTAGGCGATCACGATCGTCTCGGCCTGCTCGGCCGGGACGTCCGCCAGGCCGCCGTCGACCTGGGCGAGGGTGTGCGCGACCTGGTTGCCGGCCTTGCGCACGTCCAGGCCCTCGCCGACGCACAGGATCGGGGTGATCCCGTTCTTGAAGGCGGCCTTGACCTTGGCGTTGCAGATCTCTTCGTTCTCGCCGTGGTACTGGCGGCGCTCGCTGTGGCCGACGGCCACGTACGCGCACTTGAGCTTGGCCAGCATCGGGCCGGAGATCTCGCCGGTGTAGGCGCCGGAGTCGTGCGCGGAGATGTCCTGGGCGCCGTACTTGATCTTGAGCTTGTCGCCGTCGATCAGCGTCTGCACCGACCGCAGGTCGGTGAAGGGCGGCAGGACCGCGACCTCTACGGCGTCGAAGTCCTTGTCGGCGAGGGCGAAGGCGAGCTTCTGGACGTGGGCGATGGCCTCGAGGTGGTTGAGGTTCATCTTCCAGTTGCCCGCCATCAGCGGGGTGCGGCCTTCATTGAGAGCAGTCACGATGTTCAGTCCTCCAGAGCGGCGAGGCCGGGGAGCGTCTTGCCTTCGAGGTATTCGAGGCTGGCGCCGCCGCCGGTCGAGATATGGCCGAAAGCATTCTCGTCGAAGCCCAGCAGCCGGACCGCGGCGGCACTGTCACCGCCGCCGACGACGGTGAAGGCGTCCGAGTCCAGCAGGGCCTGCGCGACGGCCCGGGTGCCGCCCGCGTAGTCGGGGTGCTCGAAGACACCCATGGGGCCGTTCCAGAAGACCGTGCCCGCGTCGGCGAGCTTCGCGGCGTAGAGCTCGCGGGTCTTCGGGCCGATGTCCAGGCCCTCCTTGTCGGCCGGGATGCCGTCCGCGGCGACGGTGTCGGGGTGCGCCGGGGCCTTGGTCTTCAGGTCCGGGAACTCGGCCGCCACCAGGACGTCGACGGGCAGGACGAACTCCACGCCGCGCTTCTCGGCCCGTGCGAGGTACTCCCGGCAGGCCGGGACTTGGTCCTCCTGGAGCAGCGAGATACCGACCTCGTGGCCCTTGGCCTTGAGGAAGGTGTAGGCCATGCCGCCGCCGACCAGGATCCGGTCGGCCTTCTCGATCAGCTGGTCGATGACGGCGAGCTTGTCGGAGACCTTGGCGCCGCCGAGCGCGACGACGTAGGGGCGCCGGACGTCCTCGGTGAGCTTCTTCAGGACGCCGACCTCGGTGGCGATCAGGTCGCCGGCGGCGTGCGGCAGGCGCTTCGGCAGGTCGTAGACGGAGGCGTGCTTGCGGTGCACGGCGCCGAAGCCGTCGCCCACGTACAGGTCGGCGAGGGCGGCGAGCCGGTCGGCGAAGGCGCCGCGCTCGGCGTCGTCCTTGCTGGTCTCGCCCGCGTTGAAGCGCAGGTTCTCCAGCACGGCGACCTGGCCGTCCACCAGGGCGGCGGTCACGGACGCGGCGGACTCGCCGACCGTGTCCGTCGCGAACGCCACGTCCCGGCCCAGGAGTTCACCCAGCCGCGCGGCCGCGGGGGCCAGCGAGAAGGCCGGGTCCGGGGCGCCCTTGGGACGGCCCAGGTGCGAGGCGACGATCACCTTGGCGCCGCGCTCGACGAGCTTGGCGATCGTCGGCGCGACGGCGCGGATCCGGCCGTCGTCGGTGATGGTGGTGCCGTCCAGCGGCACGTTCAGATCAGCGCGGACGAACACGCGCTGTCCGGCGACCCGGAGGTCGTCGATCGTCTTCATGAGGAAGTGACTCCGTTTGCGTAGGTCGGTCACGGGACGGGGCCCGTACGACGCATCTTCGCGTCCTACGAGCCCCGTCCTCACATCTCGGTACCTCGGGTGTCAACCAGAGGTCAGAGCTGGCCGCCGACGAAAGTGGTCAGATCCACCAGGCGGTTGGAGTAGCCCCACTCGTTGTCGTACCAGCCCACGACCTTGACCTGCTTGCCCTGCGACATCGTCAGCTTCGAGTCGAAGGTGCAGGAGGCCGGGAAGTTCACGATGTCCGAGGAGACGATCGGGTCCTCGGTGTACTCGAGAATGCCCTTGAGCTGGCCCTCGGCCGCCTTCTGGAAGGCGGTGTTGATCTCGTCCTTGGTGACCTCGCGCTCCAGCTCCAGCACCAGGTCGGTGACCGAGCCGGTGGGGACCGGCACGCGCATGGCGATGCCGTCCAGCTTGCCCTTGAGCTGCGGGAGGACCAGGGCGGTGGCCTTGGCGGCACCGGTCGAGGTCGGGATGATGTTCTCCGCGGCGGCGCGGGCGCGGCGCAGGTCGCTGTGCGGGAAGTCCAGGATGCGCTGGTCGTTGGTGTACGCGTGGACCGTGGTCATCAGGCCCTTGACGATGCCGAAGTTCTCGTCGAGCACCTTCGCCATCGGCGCCACGCAGTTGGTGGTGCAGGAGGCGTTGGAGATGACGTGGTGCTGGGCCGCGTCGTACTTGTCCTGGTTGACGCCCATCACGATCGTGATGTCCTCGTCCTTGGCGGGCGCGGAGATCAGGACCTTCTTGGCGCCGGCCTGGAGGTGCTTGGCGGCGTCGGCCTTCTTGGTGAAGATGCCGGTCGACTCGATGACGATGTCGGCGCCCAGCTCCGCCCAGGGGAGGTTCGCCGGGTCGCGCTCGGCCATCGTCTTGAAGGTCTGGTTGCCGACGGTGATGGTGTCGTCGGTGTGGCTGACGTTCTGCTTGAGGCGACCCAGAATGGTGTCGTACTTCAGCAGGTGCACCAGAGTGGCGTTGTCGGTCAGGTCGTTGACACCGACGATCTCGATGTCCGCACCCTGCTCCAGGAGCGCGCGGAAGTAGTTGCGACCAATGCGGCCGAATCCGTTGATGCCTACGCGGATCGTCACGAACCGATCTCCTCGTTAGGTACGCCGATGAGTTACCGGCGAGCTGTATGGGCTGTCCCCGACCGCCTCCGACCCTACCCCCAATAAGAGACGTACGTGACATTGACAAACGGGCCTCCGATACCTCAAACGAGCACCCCCGGACGTGCCCTTCGACGCCGGTGCGCACCACTCCCGAGCTGCGGCGATACGGGAGGGACGGCAGGGGCGTGAAGAGACGCCGGGGGTGTGCCGGGCAGGGGGCTTCGTCAGCCCACCATGCCCTCGGCGAGCTCCTCGGTGAGGTTGGATTCCGTGCCCGGAATGCCGAGGTCCTGGGCCCGCTTGTCGGCCATCGCCAGCAGCCGGCGGATCCGGCCCGCGACGGCGTCCTTGGTCAGCGGCGGGTCGGCGAGGGCGCCCAGCTCCTCCAGGGAGGCCTGCTTGTGCTCCATGCGCAGCCGGCCGGCCGCGGCGAGGTGCTCGGGGACCTCCTCGCCGAGGATCTCCAGGGCCCGCTGGACCCGGGCGCCCGCGGCGACCGCGGCGCGCGCCGAGCGGCGGAGGTTGGCGTCGTCGAAGTTGGCCAGGCGGTTGGCGGTGGCGCGCACCTCGCGGCGCATCCGCCGCTCCTCCCACGCGAGCACCGACTCATGGGCGCCGAGCCGCGTCAGCAGGGCGCCGATGGCGTCACCGTCACGGACGACGACGCGGTCCACGCCGCGCACCTCGCGGGCCTTGGCGCCGATGCCGAGCCGGCGGGCGGCGCCGACCAGCGCGAGCGCCGCCTCGGGGCCGGGGCAGGTGACCTCCAGCGACGAGGAGCGGCCGGGCTCGGTCAGCGAGCCGTGGGCCAGGAAGGCCCCGCGCCAGGCCGCCTCGGCGTCGCAGGTCGCCCCGGAGACCACCTGTGGGGGCAGTCCGCGGATCGGGCGGCCGCGGCCGTCCACCAGGCCGGTCTGCCGCGCCAGCTGGTCGCCGCCGGCCACGACCCGGACGACGTAGCGGCTGCCGCGCCGCAGGCCGCCGGGGGCCATCACCACCAGGTCGGAGCTGTGCCCGAAGATCTCCAGGATGTCCTTGCGCAGGCGCCGGGCGGCGATGCCGGTGTCCAGCTCCGCCTCGATCACGATGCGTCCGCTGACCAGGTGCAGACCGCCCGCGAACCGCAGGATCGACGAGACCTCCGACTTCCGGCAGCAGGTCCGGGTGACGGGGAGCCGGGAGATTTCATCCTTCACCGCTGCCGTCATCGCCATGGGCCGATCCTTCCATGCATCCGAAAAATACGGTCGTACGCGGCTGCCAGCAGCTCCGGGTCGTGCCGGTCGGGGGCTCCCCCGGCGCTCGACCGGGCGTCGTCTCCTCGTGCGGCGACCGCCGCCAGCTCGACCTCGCTGCCGACCAGCTGCTTTGCGGCAGCGGTCAGTCCCTCGGCGTCGGGCACGGCGGCCTTGTCGGCCAGCACCACGTCGAAGGCGAGTTTAGGGGCGTGTCGGGCCAAAACCTCCAAATGACGCTGCGGGGAGAAGCCATCGGTTTCGCCCGGTTGGGGCGCAAGGTTGAGCGAAAGGACCTTTCGGGCCTTCGTCTCCTCCAGCGCTTCGCGCAGCTCGGGCACCAGCAGATGCGGGATCACCGAGGAGAACCAGGACCCCGGGCCGAGCACCACCCAGTCGGCGTCCCGCACGGCGGCGACCGCCTCGGGGACGGCCGGCGGCTCCTCGGGGACCACATGGACGGACTGCACCTCGCCGCAGGTCAGCGCGACCGTGGCCTGCCCGCGGACCGTGGTGATCTCGTCCGGGCGGGCCGGGTCGTGCCCCTTGACCTGCGCCTGGAGCTCCAGGGGGACCGCCGACATCGGCAGCACCCGGCCGTGCGCGCCGAGCAGCTTGCCGACCAGGTCGAGGGCCTGGACATGGTCGCCGAGCTGCTCCCACAGCGCGACGATCAGCAGATTGCCGACCGCGTGGTCGTGCAGCTCCCCCTCGCTCTGGAAGCGGTGCTGGATCACCCGCGACCAGGTCTGGCCCCAGTCGTCGTCGCCGCACAGGGCGGCCAGCGCCTTGCGCAGGTCGCCGGGCGGCAGGACGCCCAGTTCGTCGCGCAGCCGGCCGCTGGAGCCGCCGTCGTCGGCGACCGTGACCACGGCGGTCAGGTCACCGGTGATCCGGCGCAGCGCGGTCAGCGAGGCGGACAGGCCCATGCCGCCGCCGAGCGCGACCACCTTGGGGGTGGCGCCCTTGGTCGTGCGCCCGCTGGGCACGAAGCGGCGGACCCGGCGCAGCCGTGGAGTGGTACGCCCGCTCACTCGCGCCCCATGTCGCGGTGGACGATGACGGTTTCCACCCCTTCGGTGACCAGGCGACGGCCGAGCTTCTCGGACATCGCGACGCTGCGGTGCTTGCCGCCCGTGCAGCCCACGGCGATGGTCACATAGCGCTTGCCCTCGCGGCGGTAGCCCTCCGCGACGATCCGCAGCAGCTCGGCGTAGCCGTCCAGGAACTCCTTGGATCCGGGCTGGCTGAAGACGTAGCTGGAGACCTCGTCGTTGAGGCCCGTGAAGGGGCGCAGCTCGGGGACCCAGTGCGGGTTGGGGATGAAGCGGCAGTCGATGACCATGTCGGCGTCGACCGGCAGGCCGTACTTGAAGCCGAAGGACATGACCGTGGCGCGCAGCTCGGGGACCTCCTCGCCGGCGAACTGGGCGTCCATCTTGGCGCGGAGTTCATGGACGTTGAGGCTGGAGGTGTCGATGACCAGGTCGGCGTCGCCGCGCAGCTCGCGCAGCAGATCGCGCTCGGCGGCGATGCCGTCGACGATCCGGCCGTCGCCCTGGAGGGGGTGCGGGCGGCGCACCGACTCGAAGCGGCGCACCAGGGCCTCGTCGGAGGACTCCAGGAAAACGATGCGGCGCTTGACGTTCTGCGCGTCGAGGGTGGCCAGCGACTCCTTGAGGTTGGCGAAGAACCGGCGGCCGCGGACGTCGACGACGACCGCGATCCGGGCGACGTTGCCCTGCGAGCGGGCGCCCAGCTCGACCATCGGCGCGATCAGCTCGGGCGGGATGTTGTCGACCACGAACCAGCCGAGGTCCTCCAGGCACTTCGCGGCCGTGCTGCGGCCGGCGCCCGACATCCCGGAGATGATCACCAACTCGGGGATCGCGGCGCTCTCGCCCTGGTCGGTCGTGCCCGTGTTCACCTGTGCACCGTCTCTCTCGGGTTCCTGCGCTTCGTGCGGTGTGCTCATCGTTCCTGCCCCCGTTCTGCCGACAACGCGGCCGGTGGGGCCCCGTCGTCTTCAATGATCTCTCCTGTGGCGGTGTTCACCGCGGGGGCGGACGGCGCCGCCCCGGCCAGCGCCGCGGCGACCGTCTCGGCGGTCTTGCGGCCGATGCCCGGCACCTCGCAGATCTCGTCGACCGTCGCGGCCCGCAGCTTCTTCAGCGAGCCGAAGTGCTTGAGCAGCGCCTGCCGGCGGGTCTCGCCCAGCCCGGACACGGCGTCCAGCGGCGAGGCCTTCAGCCGCTTTCCCCGCTTGGTGCGCTGATACCGCAGGGCGAAGCGGTGCGCCTCGTCGCGGACGCGCTGGAGGAGGTAGAGGCCCTCGCTGCTGCGCGGCAGCACGACCGGGTCGTCGTCCCCGGGCAGCCAGACCTCTTCGAGGCGCTTGGCCAGGCCGCAGACGGCGACGTCGTCGATGCCGAGCTCGTCCAGAGCCCGGCGGGCGGCCGCGACCTGCGGGGCGCCGCCGTCGACGACCACGAGCTGGGGCGGGTAGGCGAACCGCTTGGGGCGGCCGTCCTCGTCGACCGGGCGGCCGGCGCCCGGCTCCACGGGGGCGTCGGTCTCCCCGGGGCCGTGGGTCTCCCCGGGGACCCCGGCCTCCACAGGGGCGTCGCCGGCCGGCTCCTCCGTCCACTCGCCGGACCGCTGCTTCTCCTGGAGGTAGCGCCGGAAGCGGCGGGCGATGACCTCGTGCATGGACCGGACGTCGTCCTGGCCCTGGCCGTGCCAGACCTGCTCGTCGCCGACCCGGCCCTTGATCTGGAAGCGGCGGTATTCGCTCTTGCGGGCGAGGCCGTCCTCGAACACCACCATCGAGGCGACCACGTCATCGCCCTGGAGGTGGGAGATGTCGAAGCACTCGATGCGCAGCGGCACCGAATCCAGCCCGAGCGCCTCGGCGATCTCCTCCAGCGCGCGGGAGCGGGTGGTCAGGTCGGAGGCGCGCTTGGTCTTGTGCAGCGCCAGCGCCTGCTGGGCGTTGCGGCCGACCGTGGCCATCAGGTCCTTCTTGTCGCCGCGCTGCGGGATCCGCAGCGAGACCTGGGAGCCGCGGCGGTCGGAGAGCCACTGCGCGACCGGCTCGACGGGCTCGGGCAGCGCCGGGACCAGGACCTCCTTGGGGACGGCGTCGCCCCGCTCCTCGCCGTACAGCTGCTGGAGGGCGTGCTCGACGAGGTCGCCGGTGGTGACGGCCTCGACCTTGTCGGTGACCCAGCCGCGCTGGCCGCGGACCCGGCCGCCGCGGACGTGGAAGATCTGGACGGCGGCCTCGAATTCGTCCTCGGAGACGGCGATCAGGTCGGCGTCGGTGGCGTCGGCGAGGACCACCGCGCTCTTCTCCATGGCCCGCTTGAGCGCCCCTATGTCGTCCCGCAGCCGGGCGGCGCGCTCGTACTCCATCTCCTCGGCGGCCTCCTGCATGCCGCGCTCCAGGCGGCGGAGGTAGGCGCCGGTGCGGCCGGCCATGAAGTCGCAGAACTCCTCGGCGAGTTCGCGGTGCTCCTCGGCGGAGACCCGCCCGACGCAGGGAGCCGAGCACTTGCCGATGTAGCCCAGCAGGCAGGGGCGGCCGATCTGGGCGGAGCGCTTGAAGACGCCGGCGGAGCAGGTGCGCACCGGGAAGACCCGCAGCATCAGGTCGACGGTCTCGCGGATGGCCCAGGCGTGGCCGTAGGGGCCGAAGTAGCGCACGCCCTTCTTCTTGGCGCCGCGCATCACCTGGACGCGGGGGAACTCCTCGTTGAGGGTCACCGCCAGATACGGATAGCTCTTGTCGTCGCGGTACTTGACGTTGAAGCGGGGGTCGAACTCCTTGATCCAGGTGTATTCCAGCTGGAGCGCCTCGACCTCGGTGGACACGACGGTCCATTCCACGGCGGCGGCGGTGGTGACCATCGTGCGGGTACGCGGATGGAGGCCGGCCAGGTCCTGGAAGTAGCTGGCCAGGCGCTGGCGCAGGCTCTTGGCCTTGCCGACGTAGATGACCCGGCCGTGCTCGTCGCGGAACTTGTAGACCCCCGGCGAGTCGGGGATCTGTCCCGGCTTGGGTCGATAGCTGCTGGGGTCTGCCATGCACACCACCCTACTGACCACCACCGACAATCACGGCGCCCCGGCCACTGCGCGGTGGCCGGGCCCGGGCCGGTCCGGTGACCCCGCCCGGGGCCGGTCCGGTGGCCCCGCGGTGTCGCACCGCCGTGGCCGGGCCCCCGTGGGCGCCGCCTGTGGCGCGGGAGGGGTTGCGGGGTGGTGGGGGGGAGGGGCTCGGGCGTCGTGGGACGGGAGGAGGTGGGTGGGGCTGGGGTGATGGGTGAGGGCGGGGGTGCGTGGTCCGGTCGGGGTGGGCGTCAGGGCTCGGTCGCTTCGGGGTGGCGCGCGAGGGGGTGGGGCGGCTCCCCGTTCCCGGGGGCTCGCGGGGTGCGTCGGCGGGTGTGTGGACAGGTGGGCGGCAAGCGGCCGGACGGGCGGCTCCAGAGGATGACGCCCCGTCAATCCCCCTACGGGCCGGGCTCACCCGTCCATCCGTAGCGACCCCCATCTCCGGCGCTCCGGCAACGGCGAGACGCCCGGCTCGGTAGCCGTACCGCTGGCCCGGTGGCTATACGGGTGGCTCAGTGGCTGTACCGGCGGCGCAGTGCCACTCCGGCGGACAGTCCCAGGGCAAGCAGCGCGGCGGCGGCCGCCACCGTCGAGGCCGCGGCCACCGGGAAGGAGTCGCCAGCCAGCGCCGTGGCCTCCAGGGGCGCCCTGTGGTGATGCCACCTGGTGGCATGCCGCCCGTGGCCGCCGTCCTCGGCGCGCTTGCCGTACGCGGAGCCCGCCGCCTTGGCGCCGTAGGCCTTCGCCACCCGTGTGCGGTAGGCGGCGACGGTGGTGCCGTGCGCGCCGACGGCCGCGCGGGCGTCGGCGTCCAGCGGCTCGATCCGGTCGCCGTGCTGGACGTACCAGGCGTCGATCCGGGGCTCCCGGAAGACCGTGCCGCCCTGGTCCCGCGCGGCCGCGGGCGCGGCGTAGCGGGCCTCCTCGTCGCCGCCGGTGATGGTGACGACCTTCCAGGCGCCGCCCCGCTCGGCGGTCCACACCGAGGCGGTGCGGCCGTCGGCGGCCACCGCTTTGGTGGCGAGGAATTCCAGCCGGGCGACCGGGGCCGCGGACCGGCCGTGGACGAAGTCCGGTGACAGGCCGTACACGGGAACCGTGCCGCCCACGAGGCGCGGGGCGGCCTGTGCGGCCCCGGCCGCCCCGGCACCGCCGCGCCGCCGCTCGCCGGCGAAGTACCGGGCGAGCCGGTCCAGGGTGGCGGGCGCGCCGGCCGCCGCATCGGCGACGGTGAGACTCGCCCGGGCCGGGACCCGCGGCGCGGGGGCGGGTGCGGCCGGTGCGGTGTGCGGGGCGAGGCCGATGAGGGCGGTCGCGACCGCCCCGGTGGCGACGGCGCGGCAGGCGGTGCGGACGGCGGTGCGCTTCGTCATGGCCTCAAGGCTCCTCTCCACTACGGGGAGTGTGTCCAGGCGAAGGAGCTGCCGTTCACGTAGTAGTCGAAATCGTCCCAGTGGTGGCGATTATTGGTCGCCAGAGATCGCCGCGGTAGACCCAATTGCGTGCCGTGTCATGTCCGTACATCACATGCATGTGGCCACCGCCGGAGGCCCACCGGATCCTGATCCCCGCCGAACACCCGGTGCCGACCTCCCTCCGCACGGGGTCGCGACGGAGCCAACCGCGTTCGGGAGAGCCCAGGTTGGGGTGGGGAACGGAGTCGGTGGCGGTGAGCCGTCCGTGGCGGGAGTGGACAGGCTCGAACGCGGCATCACCAGCAGCGCGGCCGGGCTCAGTTACCGGCAGCAGGGCGTCCGCGAGCGTCCCGAGTCCCGGCGAGCGGGTGCGCGCCCGGAGGAGGTTCGAACGGCAGACCGATGCCTCAGCCCGCGATCAGCTTGCCGTTCTTGGCCTTGACCGGGACCTCGGGCAGCGGGTCGGCCGCCGGCCCCTGGAGGACCTTGCCGGTGGTGACGTCGAAGCGGCTGCCGTGGCAGGGGCAGCTGCCCTCCTTCTTCTCGACCTCCGACAGGATGCAGCCGGCGTGGGTGCACTTGGCGCTGAAGCACTTGTAGGTGCCCTTGGCGGGCTGCGACACCACGAGGCGGTCCTCGCGGTAGAGCTTGGCGCCGCCGACCGGCACCTCGGCCGCCGCCCCGAGCTCCACCGGCTGGTCGGGCACCGCCGAGGCGTTCGCGCCCGAGTCCCCCGGCGAGCAGGCGGCCAGCCCGAAGCCGGCGGCACCCGCGAGCGCGGCTCCCCGCAACACGGTGCGGCGGGCGGGTGGCTGGCTCATGGCTGCTCCAGAGGGGACGTCGTCAGTGGCTGGCGGCTGACGACGATACCGGCACAGACCGCTCCGCTTCCGGCCGGGCCGGACGTCCCGCGACAGGCCCCGGCGGCCCTCCCCGTATTTGCGGCCAGGGTCCGCGACCACGACAGGTGGCGGGCGGCGGGAGCGCGTCACACCGGCGCAGGTCGGGCCGGTGCTCTCACCTCCCCGGGCAGACGGCAGGGGACGTCGTCCGGGTGTCTGCACAGGAGAGCCGCCCGCCCCACGGAACTCCGCGTAAACGCTTACGTAAGCGTTTACGTTTGCCCGCTGGGCTCGTAGGGTGGGCCCTCGCAGGACGGGACCGCGCCGAAAGCGGCGGCCCCGGGACGCCGCACCTACGGGAGAGAGCACCGGATGACGACGATGGCGGATGTGGCGCGGCGCGCGGGGGTGTCCGTCGCCACGGTCTCGCACGTGCTGAACGGGACGAGGCCGGTGCGCCCCGGTACCCGTGATGCGGTGCTCGGCGCCATCGACGCGCTCGGCTACACCCACAACACCCTGGCCCGCTCCCTGGTCACCGCCCGCACCCGCTCGATCGGCCTGGCGGTCTCGGCGATCAGCAACCCGTACTTCACCGAGATCCTCCAGGGCGTCGAGGCCGGTGCCCTGGCGGCCGGCTACAGCCTGCTGCTCGCCGATCCGCACGACGACCCGCACCGCGAGCGCACGGTCGTCCAGCTGCTGCACGAGCGGCGGGTGGACGGCATGATCGTCGCGCCGTCCGCGGAGCCCGCCGAGATGGTGGCGTACCTGGCCCGGCGCGAGGTGCCCACCGTCTTCCTGGACCGGCTGGTGGGCGACGGGCACGACCAGGTGTGCGCCGACAACACCGGCCCGGTGCGGCAGTTGGTGGAGCACCTGGCCGACCGGGGGCACACCCGGATCGGCCTGGTGGCCGGCCTCCCCGGGCTGAGCACGACCACCGAGCGCGTCCAGGGCTACCGCGAGGGACTGCACGCCCGCGGGCTGCCGTTCGCCCCCGAACTCCTCGCGAGCGGCAACTCCGAGGCGGCGGGCGCCCAGGACGCCACCCGGCAGCTGCTCGCCGCGCCGGCGCCGCCCACCGCGCTCGTCACCGCCAACAACGCGATGACCATCGGCGCACTCCGGGCGCTGCGCGAACGGGGCCTGGAGGTGCCCCGCGACATCGCTCTCGCCTGTTTCGACGACTTCTCGTGGGCCGATCTGTTCACGCCGCGGCTGACCGTGATCGCCCAGCCCAGCAGGGAGATCGGGGCGGTGGCGGTCCGGCTACTGCTGGCGCGCCTGGAGCAGCCGGACCGGCCGCCGCGCACCGTCCGCCTCCCCTGCGACTTTGTGCACCGCACCTCGTGCGGCTGCCCCGAACCCGCCCCGGCCGCGCCCCCGTCCGCCCAGGAAAGGAACCCCACCCCGTGATCGTCGTCGCCGGCGAGGCACTGATCGACCTCGTCCCCAGTCCGCAGCAGCCCTCCCCGGCCCGGCCGGGTGAGGAGGACGCCGCCCCGGACGGCCGGCTTCCGGCGCTGCAGCCGCAGCGCGGTGGCGGCCCGTACAACACCGCGGTCGCGCTGGGGCGGCTGGGCTCGCCCACCGCGTTCTGCTCCCGCGTCTCCACCGATGCCTTCGGCGCATCGCTGCTGGACGGGCTGCACCGCAGCGGCGTGGACACCTCGCTGGTGCAGCGCGGCAGCGAGCCGACCACCCTGGCGGTGGCCGACATCAGCCCGGACGGGTCGGCTGGCTACGGCTTCTACGCCGAGGGCACCGCCGACCGGCTCTTCGCCCTGCCGCCGGCGCTGCCCGACACGGTCCGCGCGCTGTCCCTGGGCACCTGCTCGCTGATCCTGGAGCCGGGGGCGAGCGCCTATGAGTCCCTGTTGCGCCGCGAGGCCGGGCGCGGGGTCTTCACGGCCCTGGACCCCAATATCCGGGCCGGTCTGATCCCCGACCCGGACGCCTACCGGGCCCGCTTCCGCGCCTGGCTCCCCGACGTCGCCCTGCTGAAGCTGTCGGAGGAGGACGCCTTGTGGCTGGCGGGAGCCGAGGACGCGGCGGACGGCGGCCGGGAGGCGGTCACCGCGGCGGCCAAGGAGTGGCTGGACGAGGGGCCGGCGGCGATCGTCCTGACCCGCGGCGGGGACGGCCTGACGGTGCTGACGCGAGGCGGCGCGCTGTCGGTCCCCGGCGAACGGGTCGAGGTCGTCGACACCATCGGTGCCGGTGACACGGTCAACGCCGCCTTGCTGCACCGCCTGGACGCCCATGGCGCCCTGTCGTACGCCGCCGTCCGCGCGCTCGGCGACGACGACTGGCGCGACATCCTGCGGTTCGCCGCCCGGGCGGCCGCGGTGACCTGCTCGCGCGCGGGCGCGCAACCGCCGTTCGCGGCGGAGGTGGCGGGGTAGCGGAGTGGCGTTGTAGCGGAGGTGGCGGGGTGAGGGTGGCCACGCAGGAGACGGCGACGGCGTAGCAGGTGCGGCAGCGCGCTCCTGGGGTCCGCCACCTTGTGCGGCGACCAACCGCCACCGTGCCCGGGGGTCCGCTGCCCGGTGCCGCGACGGGCCGCCACCGCCCCTGGGGAGTGCGGTGACGGCCCGTTCCGGGAGCGTGCTCGCCGGGGTCAGGTCCGGCGGGCCCGCGCCGTCGACTTCGTGGCGGCGGTCTTCGTAGCGGCCGTCTTCTTGGCCGCGGTCTTCTTCGCGGCGGCCTTCTTGGCGGGGGCCTTCGCCGCCGCGGACTTCTTGGCCGCCGGCTTCCTGCCGGACGCCGCCGGAGCCGCATCGCTGACGCGGCCGCCGAGGATCTCCCGCAGGAACTTGCCGGTGTGGCTGGCGGGGATCGACGCCACGTCCTCCGGGGTGCCCTCGGCGACGACCAGACCACCGCCGTTGCCGCCCTCGGGGCCCATGTCGACGACCCAGTCCGCGGTCTTGATCACATCGAGGTTGTGCTCGATGACGATCACCGTGTTGCCCTTGTCGACCAGCCCGGACAGCACATTGATCAGCTTGCTGATGTCGTCGAAGTGCAGACCGGTGGTCGGCTCGTCGAGGACGTAGACCGTGCTGCCCGTGGAGCGCTTCTGGAGTTCGCTGGCGAGCTTGACGCGCTGCGCCTCACCGCCGGAGAGCGTCGGCGCGGACTGCCCGAGCCGGACGTACCCGAGGCCGACCTCGTGGAGCGTCTTGAGGTGCCGGGCGATGGTGGGCACCGCCTCGAAGAAGCTCAGCGCCTCCTCGATGGGCATGTCCAGCACCTCGGCGATGGACTTGCCCTTGTAGTGGACCTCCAGCGTCTCCCGGTTGTAGCGCGCCCCGTGGCAGACCTCGCACGGCACATACACATCCGGCAGGAAGTTCATCTCGATCTTGATGGTGCCGTCGCCGGAGCAGTTCTCGCAGCGGCCGCCCTTGACGTTGAAGGAGAAGCGCCCCGGCAGATAGCCGCGGACCTTGGCCTCCATCGTCTCCGCGAAGAGCCTGCGGACGTGGTCGAAGACGCCGGTGTAGGTGGCCGGGTTGGAGCGCGGGGTGCGGCCGATCGGCGACTGGTCGACATGGACGACCTTGTCCACCAGATCGTCACCGGCGACCCGGGTGTGCCGCCCCGGCACCGACTTGGCGCCGTTCAGCTCGCGCGCGAGGTGGGTGTAGAGGATGTCGTTGACCAGCGTCGACTTGCCGGAGCCGGAGACGCCGGTGACGGCGGTGAACACCCCGAGCGGGAAGGAGACGTCGATGTCGCGGAGGTTGTTCTCCTTCGCGCCGTGCACCGTCAGCCGCCGCGCCGGGTCGGCGGGCCGCCGGATGTCCGGGGTCGCGATGGACTTCTTGCCGGACAGGTACTGGCCGGTGATCGACTCCTTGGTGGTGAGCAGCTGCTTCATCGGGCCGCTGTGCACGACCTTGCCGCCGTGCTCGCCCGCGCCGGGGCCGATGTCCACGACCCAGTCCGCGATCTTGATGGTGTCCTCGTCGTGCTCCACGACGATCAGGGTGTTGCCCATGTCGCGCAGCCGCACCAGGGTCTCGATGAGCCGGTGGTTGTCGCGCTGGTGCAGGCCGATCGACGGCTCGTCGAGGACGTAGAGCACGCCCACCAGGCCGGAGCCGATCTGGGTGGCGAGCCGGATGCGCTGGGCCTCGCCGCCGGAGAGGGTGCCGGCCGCGCGGTTCAGCGAGAGGTAGTCCAGGCCGACGTCGACCAGGAACTTCAGCCGCTCGTTGACCTCCTTGAGGACCCGCTCGGCAATCTTCTTCTCCCGCGCGTCGAGCCTCATCTCCCGCAGGAAGTCGGCGCAGTCGCTGATCGACATGGCCGCGACCTCGGCGATCGACTTCTGCTGGACCGTGACGGCGAGCACGATCGGCTTGAGCCGGGTGCCCTCACAGGTCGGGCAGGGCACCTCGCGCATGTAGCCCTCGAAGCGCTCCCGGCTGCTGTCGCTCTCCGCCTCGGAGTGCCGCCGCTTGACGAACGGCACGGCTCCCTCGAAGGGGGTGGTGTAGGCCCGCTGGCGGCCGTACCGGTTGCGGTAGCGCACCTCGATCTGGGTCTTGTGGCCGTGCAGCAGCGCCTTCTTGGCGCGGGCCGGCAGCCCTGCCCAGGGGATGTCCGTACGGAATCCGAGGGCGTCGGCCAGCGCGCCGACCAGGCGGCCGAAGTACTCCTTGGTGTGGCCGTGCGACCAGGGGTGGATCGCGCCCTCGTCGAGGGAGCGGTCCTCGTCGGGGATGATCAGCTCGGGGTCGACCTCCATGCGCGTGCCGATGCCGGTGCAGTCGGGGCAGGCGCCGAAGGGCGAGTTGAAGGAGAAGGAGCGGGGCTCCAGCTCCTCGAAGGAGAGGTCGTCGTAGGCGCAGTACAGATGCTCCGAATACATCCGCTCGCGCTGCGGGTCGTCCGCGTCCAGATCGACGAAGTCGAGGATGACCATGCCGCCGGAGAGCCCGAGGGCGGTCTCGACGGAGTCGGTCAGGCGGCGCTTGGCGCTCTCCTTGACCGTGAGGCGGTCGACGACCACCTCGATGGTGTGCTTCTCCTGCTTCTTCAGCTTCGGCGGCTCGGAGAGCTGGATCGTCTCGCCGTCCACCCGGGCGCGGCTGTAGCCCTTGGCCTGGAGGTCGGAGAAGAGGTCGACGAACTCGCCCTTGCGCTCGCGCACCAGCGGGGAGAGCACCTGGAAGCGGCTGCCCTCGGGGAGTTCGAGCACCTTGTCGACGATGGCCTGCGGCGACTGCCGGGCGATCGGCCGCCCGCACTCGGGACAGTGCGGCTTGCCGATACGGGCGAAGAGCAGGCGGAGGTAGTCGTAGACCTCGGTGATCGTGCCGACCGTCGAGCGGGGGTTGCGCGAGGTCGACTTCTGGTCGATCGACACCGCGGGGGACAGGCCCTCGATGAAGTCCACATCGGGCTTGTCCATCTGCCCGAGGAACTGCCGGGCGTAGGAGGAGAGCGACTCGACATAACGCCGCTGCCCCTCGGCGAAGATCGTGTCGAAGGCGAGCGAGGACTTGCCCGACCCGGAGAGCCCCGTGAAGACGATGAGGGAGTCGCGGGGGAGGTCGAGCGAGACGTTCTTGAGGTTGTGCTCGCGAGCGCCACGGACGATGAGACGGTCGGCCACGCCGGTCGGCACCTTTCTTGGAAGGGGGCGGGGGCCGCGGCCCCGCGTCCGCCGCGCGGTGGGTGAGCAGAGGCGACGGAGCGGAAGAGCCCCCGCTCCAGGGTAGGGGGCCCGCCGCGGCACTGTTGTCGGGATGCCACGCACGAGCTTATAGCACGCGCATTCGATTTTGAGAGGTCGCAAGCCCTCTTCACCCGAACGTGTGGCGGCCGCACAATCTTCCCGACCCGCCCGCACGCCCGTACGCTGCGGAAACGCCCGCGTCAGGCGAGGTCGGGCAGTGCCCGCTCCAACGCGTTGAACGTGCGGTGCAGCACCTCCGTGTACTCAACGGCCGTCGCGTCCACCGGGTCACCCCCGAGCTGCCGGGCCAGCGCGCCGGCGGCGGCCGCCCGCACCCCCGCGACGATCAGCGCCGCGGCCAGCCGGGCGTCGTGCCCGGGCCGGTCCGGCTCGCCGCCCGCGGCCTCCGCGAGCACCCCGGCGAGGTCGCCCTCCACCTCCTCCAGCGCCTCGCGGCCCCGCGCCCGCAGCGCCGGGGAGTCCAGCACCGTGCGCCAGAAGCGCCCGAACCCCTCCCCCACCGCGGACAGCGGATGCCGCTCCGCCACCAGCCCGAGCATCAGCGCGCGCAGCGCGGCGAGCGGCGAGCGGTCCGCGCCGCGCTCCCGGACGGCGCGGGTGATCAGCTCCCGCGCCTCGGGGATCCGGTCCAGGAAGAGGTCCTCCTTGCGCGGGAAGTAGTTGAAGACCGTCATCGTCGAGACCTCGGCGGCGCGGGCCACCTCGGCGACCGTGACGTGGTCGAATCCGCGCTCGATGAAGAGCAGCGTGGCCTCGCCGGAGATCCGCTGCCGGGTCTGCAGCTTCTTGCGCTCGCGCAGCGTCAGCCGCCCGTCCTCCCCGGCGAAGCCGCTCTCCCCTCGCGGGCCGCCGGTCCGCACCCCGTCCGCCGTCCGCGCGCCGCCGCGCCGCTCCTCGTCCGCCATGGCCGGAATTCTAGCCAATCTTTAGTCGCCATAATTTTTTAGTGACTACACTCATGTGCATGCGCCATGACGTAGACGTAGTAGTGGCAGGGGGCGGCCCGGTGGGGCTGATGCTCGCCTGCGAACTCGCACTGGCCGGTGTCCCGGTCGCCGTCCTGGAACGGCTGACCGAGGTGGACACCACGATCAAGGCGGGGTCGATCAACACCCCCGCCGCCGAGGCCTTCTACCGCCGCGGGATGCTGCCCGCGCTGGCCGAGGTGCAGCGCACCGCCTTCGGGAAGTTCGACTCGTTCGTGCGCGAGCGCCGGGACACCGGTGCCTCCCCGGTGCGGCAGCCGGCGAGGTTCGCCGGGCATTTCGCCGGCATCATGCTGCGCGGCGACCTGCTGGACTCCTCCGATCCGGACTTCGACGGCCCCGGGCCCGCCGCCGAGGTCGGTCTCGTGGCACAGGCGGACCTGGAGCGGCTGCTCCAGGTCCGGGCCGCCGAACTCGGGGTGGACCTGCGCCGCGGCACCACCCTGACCGGGTTCGACGCCGCTGCGGACGGCGTGCACGTGCACACCTCGGACGGGTCGCTGCGGGCCGGCTGGCTGGTGGGCTGCGACGGCGGCCGCAGCACGGTGCGCCGGCTCGCCGGCTTCCCGTTCCCCGGCACGGCGCCCGAGATCACCGGCCGGCAGGCCCTGGTGGAGCTGACCGGCGGCGAGGCGCTGGGAGCCGGGTGGAACTGGACCGGGACCGGGACGTACGCCCACGGCCCGCTGCCCGGCCGGCTGCTCACCGTGGAGTTCGACGGGCCGCCGGCGGACCGCGAATCCCCGGTCACGGCCGAGGAGTTGGAGGCCTCCCTGCGGAGGGTCTCCGGGGTGCCGGACGTGCGGATCCACAAGGTGCTCACGGCGACCCGGTTCACCGACAACGCACGCCAGGTGCCCGATTACCGCTCGGGGCGGGTGCTGCTGGCCGGTGACGCGGCGCATGTGCACGCGCCGTTCGGCGGCCAGGGGCTGAACCTCGGCATCGGCGACGCGCTGAACCTCGGCTGGAAGCTCGCCGCCACGGTGCGCGGTTGGGCGCCGGAGGGGCTGCTCGACACGTACACGGCCGAGCGGCATCCCCTGGGGGCGTGGGTGCTGGACTGGGCCCGGGCCCAAGTGGCGCTGATGCGGCCGGAGTCGCACGCCCGGGCGCTGCGCGGGGTGCTCGCCGAACTGGCCGGCACGACCGCCGCCACCACGTTCTTCGCCAAGAAGATCTCCGGCGTCCAGCAGCGCTACGACCTGCCCGGCGACCATCCGCTGACCGGCCGAAGCGCCCCCGACCTGGAGTTCTCCGACGGCACCCGGCTCGCCGACCGGCTCCGGGACGGCCAGGGGCTGTTGCTCGACCTCACCGGGGACGACAGCGTGCTCCGGCGCGCGACGGGTTACGGCTCCCGGATACGGCTGCTGCGCGCGGACTGCCCCGGGCGGCCCGGTCTGGCCGGCCTTCTGGTACGGCCGGACGGCTGCACCGCCTGGGCGGCGGACTCCCCCGGCGGGCCGGACACCGGCGACGCGCTGACGGCCGCGCTCCGGCGCTGGTTCGGCACGCCGGACGACGGGGCGGCCTGACCGCCCATGGGCGGCGCCGGCGGCCCGGCCGTCGCGCGCCGCCCGCCCTGGCCGACACGCTCCCGCGCACGCCCCGATCGGCGCACGGCGCACTCCCGCCGGCGCCCCGGCGGCGCTAGCGTCGGACCATGACCCTCAACCCGCCTGACTTCCCCCGCGATGTGGCAGCCGTCCGCGAGGCCACCGGCCGCCTCATGGCCTCGGTGCGCACGCTCGACGACGCGGCGCTCGCCGAGCCGTCGCTGCTCGCCGGCTGGACCCGCGGCCATGTCCTGACCCATCTGGCACGCAACGCGGACGCCCTGGGCAACCTCCTGACCTGGGCGCGGACGGACGTGCGGACGCCGATGTACGCGAGCGGCGAGGCGCGCGATCGCGACATCGAGCGGGGCGCCGCCCGCCCGTTGGCGGCACAGCTGGCGGACCTGGAGGAGGCGGCGGCACGCTTCGACGCGGCCATGGAGGCGCTGCCCGAGGCGCGCCGGCCGTTCGAGGTCGAGATGCGCAACGGCGTCGTCGAGCGGGCCGACCGGCTGCCGATGCGGCGGCTGACGGAGGTCGAGCTGCACCACGTCGACCTCGGCATCGGCCACACCGTCGACCAGCTGTCGCCCGCCTTCGTCGACAGCGAGCTGGCCTTTCTGTGCACGGTCAAGTTCGCGGGCCGTCCGGAGCTGCCCGCCCTGGAGCTGCGGGCCGACGAGGGCGGCCGGTGGCGCACCGGCCGGTGGGAGGCCGCGGCGGGCGGCGAGGCCGCGCCGGTGGTCGTGACGGGCCCGGCGACCGCGCTGGTCGGCTGGCTCACCGGACGCGGTGACGGCGGCAAACTCGACAGCCATGGCTCCGAGCTGCCCGCCGTACCGCCGCTCTAGAGTGGTCCCATGGGCTACAGCGGAGCAGTGAAGGTCGGCGGACCGGCCGACGTGCACGAGCTGACCGACCTGATGATCTCGAAGGTCGCGGTCGGTCCGATGAACAACAACGCCTATGTGCTGCGGTGCCGGGCGACCGATGAGCAGTTGCTGATCGACGCGGCCGCCGAGCCGCGCACTCTTCTCGCCCTGATCGGTGACAGCGGCATCTCCTCGGTGGTCACCACGCACCGGCACGGTGACCACTGGGGCGCGCTGCGCGAGGTGGTCGATGCGACGGGTGCGCGGACGTATGCCGGGCGGTACGACGCCGAGGGCATCCCCGTTCCCACCGAGGTGCCGGTCGACGACGGCGACACGCTCACCGTCGGCCGGGTCGAGCTGACCGCGCGTCATCTGGTCGGGCACACCCCGGGCAGCATCGCGCTGGTCTACGACGACCCGCACGGCGCCCCGCATCTGTTCACCGGGGACTGCCTGTTCCCCGGCGGCGTCGGCAACACCTTCGGCAGCGCCGAGAACTTCGTCCGGCTGATCGACGATGTGGAGCGCGAGCTGTTCGACCGGCTGCCGGACGAGACCTGGGTGTATCCGGGCCACGGCAACGACACCACGCTCGGTGCGGAGCGGCCGCAGCTCGCGCAGTGGCGCGAGCGCGGCTGGTAGGCGAGCGGCACCCACCGGACGGCGCCCGGCCCGCTCCCCCTCGGAGCGGGCCGGGCGCCGTCGTGGCATCCGGGCGGGCGGCGGCCTCAGACGCCGCTGTCCTCCTTGACCGCGGCCTCGCCCTCCGCCTGCTTCTTCGAGGCCCGCAGGCTGGTGATCGTGGTGACGATCAGCACGGCGCAGATGACGCCCAGCGAGACCGGAATGCTGATCTCCGGAACGGGCACCCCGGACTCGTGCAGCGCGTGCAGCACCAGCTTGACGCCGATGAAGCCCAGGATGATCGACAGGCCGTACGAGAGGTGGACCAGCTTCTTCAGCAGTCCGCCGATCAGGAAGTACAGCTGCCGCAGACCCATCAGGGCGAAGGCGTTGGCGGTGAAGACGATGTACGGGTCCTGGGTCAGACCGAAGATCGCCGGGATCGAGTCCAGCGCGAACAGGACGTCGGTGGTACCGATCGCCAGCATGACGATCAGCATCGGCGTCATCAGCCGCCGGCCGTTCTCGACGATGAACAGCTTGGTCCCGTGGTAGGTGTCGGTCGACGGGAAGCGCTTCTCGACCATCTTCAGGAAGCGGTTCTCCTCGAACTCCTCGTCCTCCTCCTCGGCGCGCGCCTCCTTGATGAGCTTCCACGCGGTCCAGATGAGGAACGCGCCGAAGAGGTAGAACACCCAGGAGAAGTTGGCGATGATCGCGGCGCCGGCGCTGATGAAGCCGGCCCGCAGCACCAGCGCGATCAGCACACCCACCATCAGCACCCGCTGCTGGTAGATCGCCGGGACCGCGAACTTCGCCATGATCAGGACGAAGACGAAGAGGTTGTCGACGCTCAGGGACTTCTCGGTGATGAAGCCGGCGAAGAACTCACCGGCCGGTGCGGTGCCGGCGAACAGCAGCAGCCCGACGCCGAACAGCGCGGCGAGCGCGATCCAGACACCGGTCCAGATTCCGGCCTCCTTGAGGGAGACCTCGTGCGGTTTGCGGCCACCGATGAAGAAATCGGCGGCGATCAGGACGCACAGACCAAGAATGGTCAGCGCCCACAGGGTAGGGGAAACGTCCACTGCTCCTCCGGCAGATTCGTACGGCACTCACAGCGTCGTCGCTGCCGGAGGTCTCTTCCACCCCGCCGCCCCTCGAGGGGCGGGACCGACGCCCCGGGATCTCGTCACACTCGCAATCCGTGATGACGGGTACGTCGCGTAGGAATACTCCCCTCCGCACAAAGAAGCGTAAAGGAAGCCCAATGAATAGTAAAGAGAAGGGTAAAATTGCAGGTCGCGGCGGCCGTCACGGCAGTCGTCAGGGCAGCCTTCGCGCGGCTGCGGCCCGCTCCAGTGTCTGCCGCACCACCTGACTGCCCCGGGGCGCGAGCAGGGGTTCATAGGTCCAGGCGTGCCCGACCCAGGGGTCGGCGAGGTGGGCGTCGGGGACGGGGGTGATCCGCAGCAGGGAGCGCCACAGCGGGTCCAGCACCGGGCCGTGCTCCCGGGCCCCGGCGCGGTCGGCGACGATCAGGAGATGCACCCCGACCGCCGGCCCCTCGTCGGCCAGATAGCGGAGCCGGGTGAGCGCGCGGTCGTCGAAGCCGTACGGGAAGTCGTGCACGATCAGCAGCTGGTCGGCGGGGTCGAGATCCGGCGGCAGCGCGTCGGCGGCGCGGTGGCGGACGGCCATCTGCATCAGCTCGACCCGCCGCGTCAGGTCGTCCAGGACCGAGGCCACCCCCGGGGCGCCGGGCACCGGAAGGGCGGGCAGCACACCGCTCTCCACCAGGGGCGCGAGCGCGGGCGCCGCACCGCCGGCCGGGTCGATGACCTGGACCGCGAAGCCGCCGGGCGGGTGAACGGCGAGCAGCCGGGCGGCGAGCGCGACGGCGGTCTCCATGGCCAGGCGGCGCAGCGCCGCCTCGTCGGGCGGCCCGTCGGTGAGCGCACTGCCCAGCTCCCGCCGGCCGACCTCCCGCTCGGGGTCGGGTCGACCGCCGTGGGCCTGGGCGGGCGGCCCGCTGTCGATCCACAGCCCGCGCTCCAGGGGGAGCCGGACGAGCATGGGGATCCGCAGGTCCGGGGCCTCCGGGAGGTGGAGATCGCCCAGGCGCAGCGCCATCGGCCGCTCCGGGGAGGCGTGGTGGCCCTGCCAGACGGGGCTGTCCCAGCCGGCGAAGGCCGGCGGCAGTGCGGGCTCCACGACCTCCGACTCGGCCACGAGCTGGCCCAGATCGCGGTCGAGGACGGCGCGCGCCCGGGTCAGGAGGGTGGCGTGCCGATCGCGGGCGGTGGCACGGGCGGCGTCGGCGGCCGTACCGAGGCGGCTGCGCGGGTCGGCGAGGGCGTCGTCGAGCTCCTCCTCCAGACGGGTCCGGGCGAAGTCGGCGGCGCTGCGGTAGGCGGCGACCGAGCGGGCCAGGTCCTCGAACATGCCCCAGACCTGGTGGTAGAGCCGCTCCTCCATGCTCCATCCGACGGCGTCACCGGCCACCGGCACCGGGGGGCCGTCGGGTGGGACGGGGCCGTTGGGCGGGGTGGCGGCGTCGGTTGTAGCAGGTGTAGCGGGGCCGTCGGCCGGCGCGCTCGGTGAGGGCGTGGGGGACGGGGACGGGTCGGGGGATGTGGAGGTGGTGGTGTGGCGTCGGGGGTGCCTGTAGTCGACGGGGGTGTCGGCAGGCGGGTTGGAGGGTGCCCCGGCTTCGGGTGCGACTGCGGCTGCGGCTGCGGGGCCGGTTCCCGTTCCGTGCGCCGGGGCTGTCGGGGCGTCAGATGCTGTGCGGTGCGCGGGGGACGGCAGATCCCCTGCGGGCGGGGCGGCCGGGGCGGCACCGGACGATTCGGTGCGGGCCGCCGCCACGGGGGCGGGCGCGGGGACCGAGCCGTCCTGCCCGAAGCCGACCGCCTGCTCGATCTCCGCGGCCAGGTCCGTCGCCCGCGGCAACCCATGGTCCTGCAGCATCGCCGGGAGGCCGCCCTCGTAGCCCTGGCCCACGGCACGCACCTTCCAGGCGCCCTGCCTGCGGTAGAGCTCCACAGCGACGACGGCGGACTCGGGGCCCAGGCCGGTCAGGGTGTAGCGCGCGAGGGCGGTGCCGTCGAGGCCGGTGACCGTGACGGAGGGCGCGGCGGCCGCGCCGAAGGTGGCCGGCGCACCGCTCCCGCCGGGCAGTGCCAGCAGCACCCCGACCCGGTGGACGGCCTCGGGCAGCGCGTCGAGATCCACCACGAGGCGCTGCTCGGCGGCCGCCTGACGGGGAACCTCGACCCCGGTGCGCCGGGGCGCGCCCGGATGCGCCACCGCCTCCGGGCCGGCGAGCCTGCCGTCCGCGTCGCCGAGCGTGACCCCGGCGATGACGGGACCGCCCGCCGCCACCCGGATCTCCACCCGCGTCCGGTCCAGCGGATGGTTCTGCCCCCGGACCAGCTCGGCCGTCATCGGTGTTCCCCCTGCTTGTCGTGGCGCGTTCCCGGCCTGGCTCCGGGCGGCGGGCCGGAGCGCCCGGGGCGGCGCGGCCCGGTGCACGCTGCCGCGGTGGGTGGCTACAGGTGCGGCAGGATCGCCGGCACGAGGTCCTGGAAGGTACGGCCGACGGAGGGCTCACCGATGGCGGTCATCTGCCAGCCGCTGCCCACCCGGTGCACCTTGGACATGACCTGTGCGGTGTAGTCGCCGCCGCCGGTGAGGGTGTAGCGGGCCAGCTCCTCGCCGGTGGTCTCGTCCACCAGGCGGCAGAAGGCGTCCTGCACCTCGGCGAAGGTCTGGCCGGTGAAGGAGTTGACGGTGAACACGATCTGGTCGATGTGCACCGGCACCCGCGCCAGGTCCACCAGGATCGCCTCGTCGTCACCGCCCTTGCCGGCACCGCCGACCAGGTTGTCACCGGTGTGCCGGACCGCACCGTCATCGCTGGTCAGGTGCTGGAAGAAGACGACATCTATGGGCTTCTTCTCGGCGAACAGCACCGCCGAGGCATCGAGGTCGATCTCGCTGGTCCGCCTCCCGAACAGCCCGCGGCGCGGCGCCGAACGCCACCCCAGCCCCATCCGCACCGCGGTCAGGCTTCCTCCATCGGACTTCTCCAGGCTGATGCCCTGCCCCTTGGACAAATTGACCGACACGCGCCGTCCCCTCTCTGTACTGTCCCCGCCCAGCTTTCCGGCGGCCCCTTCGACCCTATGCACGCCGACGCGCCGACGGCGGATCCGGCCCGCCTTTTGTGGCGCTTCTGCAACACATCGGGAGCCGCCGGGCATCAGCCGTTCACTTGCGGTGATGCCCCACAGCGACGGATTCGGCCCCGCCGGGCGGACCGACCGGGGCGCCCCCCTGTGCACTCGCCCTCTCCTGACACCGCCCCCTACTTCACCCCGGCCTCCCGCATCTGCCGCAGCTCCTTCTTCAGTTCGCCGACCTCGTCACGGAGCCTGGCGGCGACCTCGAACTGCAGCTCGGCCGCGGCGGCCCGCATCCGCTCCGTCATCTCCTCGATGAGCTCGGCCAGTTCGGCGGCGGGACGGTCCGTCAGGGCCGCCGCGTCCTTGCCGCCCTTGCCCTTCGCGGCCTTGCCGCCCAGCGCCGGGACCGGTGCCTTGCCCTTGCTGTCCTTGGTCTCCGCGCCCTGGCGGTACCCCGTGCCCAGCAGCTCCTGGGTGTCGATCTCCTCCCGGGCGATGGTGGCGACGATGTCGCCGATCTTCTTCCGGAGCGGCTGCGGGTCGATGCCGTTCGCCTTGTTGTAGGCCAGCTGCTTCTCCCGGCGGCGGTTGGTCTCGTCGATGGCCTTCTCCATCGCCGGGGTGACCTTGTCGGCGTACATGTGCACCTGGCCGGAGACGTTGCGCGCCGCGCGTCCGATGGTCTGGATGAGCGCCGAACCGGACCGCAGGAAGCCCTCCTTGTCGGCGTCCAGAATGGCCACCAGGGAGACCTCGGGGAGGTCGAGGCCCTCCCGCAGCAGGTTGATGCCGACCAGGACGTCGTACTCGCCCGCCCGCAGCTCGCGCAGCAGCTCCACCCGCCGCAGGGTGTCCACGTCGCTGTGCAGATAGCGGACCTGGATGCCGAGCTCGAGGAAGTAGTCGGTGAGGTCCTCGGCCATCTTCTTGGTGAGGGTGGTGACCAGGACGCGCTCGTCCTTGTCGGTGCGCGCGCGGATCTCGTGCACCAGGTCGTCGATCTGGCCGTCGGTGGGCTTGACCACCACCTCCGGGTCGACCAGGCCGGTCGGACGGATGATCTGCTCCACGAAGCCGTCCCCGCGGGCCAGCTCGTACGGGCCCGGGGTCGCGGACAGATACACCGTCTGCCCGATGCGCCCGAGGAACTCTTCCCACTTCAGCGGCCGGTTGTCCATGGCCGACGGCAGCCGGAAGCCGTGCTCGACGAGGGTGCGCTTACGGGAGGCGTCACCCTCGTACATGGCGCCGATCTGCGGGACCGTGACATGCGACTCGTCGATGACCAGGAGGAAGTCGTCCGGGAAGTAGTCGATGAGGGTGTTGGGCGCGGAGCCGGGCTCGCGGCCGTCCATGTGCATGGAGTAGTTCTCGATGCCCGAGCAGGAGCCGATCTGACGCATCATCTCGATGTCGTAGGTGGTGCGCATCCGCAGCCGCTGGGCCTCCAGCGTCTTGCCCTGCTTCTCCATGGTGGCGAGGCTGTCCGCCAGCTCGGCCTCGATCCCGGCGATGGCCCGCTCCATCCGCTCCGGTCCCGCGATGTAGTGGCTGGCCGGGAAGATGTACAGCTCCTGGTCGTCGCTGATCACCTCGCCGGTGAGCGGGTGGAGGGTGGACAGCGCCTCGATCTCGTCGCCGAACATCTCGATCCGCACGGCCAGCTCTTCGTAGACCGGGAAGATCTCGATGGTGTCGCCCCGCACCCGGAAGGTGCCGCGGGTGAAGGACACGTCGTTGCGGGTGTACTGGATGTCGACGAAGCGGCGCAGCAGCTGGTCGCGGTCGAATTCGTCGCCGACCTTCAGCGGCACCATCCGGTCGACGTACTCCTGCGGCGTACCGAGGCCGTAGATGCAGGACACCGAGGCGACCACGACGACATCACGCCGGGTGAGCAGCGAGTTCGTGGCGGAGTGGCGCAGCCGTTCGACCTCCTCGTTGATGGAGGAGTCCTTCTCGATGTACGTATCGGACTGCGGGACGTACGCCTCGGGCTGGTAGTAGTCGTAGTAGGAGACGAAGTATTCGACGGCGTTGTTCGGCAGCAGTTCGCGGAATTCGTTGGCGAGCTGGGCCGCGAGGGTCTTGTTGGGCGCCAGGACGAGCGTCGGGCGCTGCAGCTTCTCGACCATCCACGCGGTGGTCGCCGACTTTCCGGTACCCGTGGCGCCCAGCAGGACGACGTCCTTTTCACCCCCGCGGACGCGCTTCTCCAGCTCGGCGATGGCCGTCGGCTGGTCACCGCTGGGCTGGAAGGGGCTGACGACCTCGAAAGGCGCCACCGTGCGTTCGATCTTCGATACGGGCCGCATGGAATCCACCGTACGACCCTGCACTGACAATCGAGGCGAGTAGCGCTCTGACCTGCCTCTTTGCGGGATGAGAGGAGCGTCGCGCGGTGGCCGGCGGGGCCCGGTCGGCGCAGGCGGTGCGGTCGGCGGACCGCGCGGGGCGGACGGCGGACCGCGCGGAGTGCGGCGGCCCCCGCGCGGAACACTGCGGGGGCGGGAGCCGAGCCGGTGCCGGGGCATCCGGCGGGCCGCCCCGGCCGGGACCGGTCATACCGCGGACCGGTCCCGTGATCACCGGGGGCGGTCCGCGAACCGGCCGCGCCGGTCCGGCCTGCGGGGTGTTCGACCAAAACCGTTCAGAAGCACGACGGGTGACGCATCATCGGTCAAGATGCGCGGATGCCGTGGCTCCGGCAAGTTGGACGGCGTCGGGACGTACGTCCGTCGCAGGTCTGATCCGGGCAGCCTGCGGCGGCGCGACGTTCCGGAAGGGAACACCCGCCGCTTCCCGTTCAGCACCCGGCCACCGCACCACCGTCCTCCGCTCCCTCCCGGCTGCGAGCCTCTGTCCGTCCGACCCCGGTACACGTCAGTTCACGTCAGTTCACGTCCATGACGTCACGAGGAGTCCGTATGCGTATCCGCCCCGTCGCCACCGTCGCCGCCGGTGCGCTCCTGGGTCTGTCCGCGCTCGTCCTCTCCCCGGCCGCCCAGGCCGCGCCGCACGGACACCCTCCGGTGACGGTCGCCCACCGCGGTGCCGCGTCGTACGCCCCCGAGAACACGCTTGCCTCGATCGACGCCGCCGACCGGCTCGGATTCAGGTGGGTCGAGAACGATGTCCAGCGCACCAAGGACGGCGAGCTGGTCATCCTCCATGACAGCTCGCTCGCCCGGACGACCAACGTCGAGCAGGTCTATCCCGGCCGCTCCCCGTGGAACGTGTCGGACTTCACGCTCCGTGAGATCGAGAAACTGGACGCGGGCAGCTGGTTCGGCGCGAAGTTCAAGGGGGAGCAGGTGCCGACCCTCGAGGACTACATGGACGAGGTCGAGCACAACGACCAGAGCCTGCTGATGGAGCTGAAGTCCCCCGAGCTCTACCCGGGCATCGAGCGGGAGACCCTGCGGGAGCTGCGCAGCGTGGGATGGCTGAACAGCGCGCACCTCAAGGACCGGCTGGTCATCCAGAGCTTCAGCGCGGACGCCGTCAAGACGGTGCACAAGCTCCAGCCGGAGGTGAGGACGGGCTACCTCGGCAATCCGTCCGTCGCCGACCTCCCGAGGTTCGCGAAGTACTGCGACCAGATCAACCCCGTCCACACCGTGGTCACCCGGGAGTACGTGGCCGCCGTCCACGGGCTGAAGGGCCCGCACCGCCGGCCACTGGACCTGTACACCTGGACCGTCGACGACCCGGCGACCGCGGTCAAGGTCGCCGGCCTGGGCGTCGACGGCATCATCAGCAACAAGCCCGACGTGGTGCGGGCCGCCGTGGGAGGCGATGAGGACGACTGACGTCCGGGAGGGCGGGAGGCGGGGCCGGCGGCCGGCGCCGGTCCGCTCCCGACCGCGTTGTCAGTGGTGCGTCCTACCCTGAACAGGTGACGCACGAAGAGCAGGATTCCCCGCCGGCGCCCTCGCCGGGCGCGGCACCGGAGACGGCCGGGCGCGATTGGGCCTGGGCCCGCCTGGAGACCCCCATCGGTCCGCTGCTGCTCGCCGCGACCCGCACGGGTCTGGTCCAGGTGGTCTTCCATGCCGACGCGCGCACGGCCCGCCGCGCGCTGACCCGTCTGGAGCAGCTCTTCGGCGGACCGCCGCTCCCGGCCTGCCGCATCTGGCGACGGCCGTCTCCGAGCTGTCCGCCTATTTCGACGGCCGGCTGCGGACCTTCACCGTCCCGCTGGACTGGTCGCTGTCCTCCGGGTTCTCCGCCCGTGTCCTGCGGATCCTGGCCGGCGATGTCCCCTATGGCGCCGTCGTCGGCTATCAGGATCTCGCCGACCGCGCCGGGGAGCCGGGCGCCGCCCGCGCGGTGGGCGCCGCGATGGGCTCCAACCCGCTGCCGGTGGTCGTGCCCTGCCACCGCGTCGTCGCCAGTGACGGCGGGATCGGCGGCTTCGGCGGGGGCCTGGAGACCAAGCGCCTGCTGCTGGCCCTGGAAGGTGTGCTGCCCGCGCCGCTCTTCTGATTCCGTCCGTCGTCCGCCCGCACCGGGTCCGGCTCCCACGAATGGCAGTGTCATGTCCCGTCAGATCGCTCTGCTCCGCGGCATCAACGTCGGCGGACACAACTCCTTCCCCAAGGCCGCACAGCTGGAGCTGGCCGCATCCCTGGGCCTGAAGGACGTCTCGGTCCTGCTGCAGACCGGCAACATCGTCTTCGCCGACCCCGGTACGCCGCCGGCGGAGACGGCCCGGATGCTGCACGAGCGGATCGCCGCCGATCTCGGGCTGACGGTGCCGGTCGTGGTCCGGACGGCAAAGGAGCTGGCCACCGTCGTCGCCGCGAATCCGTTCCCGCAGGCCGCAGAGGAGCCCAAGACCCTGCATGTGACGTTCCTGTCGGAGGTACCGGCCGACACCTCGCGGCTGGACGCGCTCGACCCGGCGGCGTTCGCGCCCGACCGGTACCGGCTGATCGGGCGTGAACTGTATCTGTGGTGCCCCGGTGGCATCGGGCGCTCCAAGCTCGCCGAGGCCGTGAGCCGAGCCCGCCTCGGGGTGACGGCCACCGCCCGCAACTGGAACACCGTCGGCAAGCTCCTGGCCCTAGCGGAGGCCTGATCCCGGGCGCGGCCGTCAGCGCCAGCCGTAGCGCTCGCGCAGCCGGTTGACGACGAGGTTGAAGCGGCCGCGGTCCAGTGCGCAGGCCTCGCGCCGCATCCCGTCCGGATGCACGCGCAGCACCCGGTCCACGGCCACCCAGGAGTCGCGCCCCGCGCGGTCCCACGGGCCGGTGCCGAGGGGCACCCACTCCCGGTCGTTCTGGTGCCGCTTGCTGGACAGCTGCACGGCCAGCAGCGTTCCGCCCGTCTCACGGGCGACGACCAGCACCGGACGGTCCTTGCCGCGGCCGTCGTTCTCCTCGTAGGGCACCCAGGTCCACACGATCTCCCCGGGGTCCGGGTCGCCGTCGGGGTCGGGGGCGTAGGTCATGGTCACGGTGCCGACGGAGCGCGGCAGCGCCTCCACGGTCGCGGCCGGCCCCCGGCTGCCGGGCAGCGCGTCGGATTCGTCGGGTGCGTTGAATGAAGTCGTCACCCGCTCACGCTAACCGCCGTCGCGAACGCGCTGATCAGCGGCCCGCGATGGAGGTTTCACGAGCCGTTGTCAGTGGTCGCCCGTACGGTTTTTTCAGCGGGGGACGGCCGTGGGGCTGCCCGGGGAGGGGAGCGCCATGTCCGAGGACACGACGTATCTGGAGCTGTCGCAAGAGGGCGGCGGCGCCCACACGTTCTACGAGGTGACGGTGCGGGACACGGTCGTCTTGGTGCGCTACGGGCGGATCGGCGCCGACGGCCAGCAGCAGGCCTCGACGTTCCCGACCGGCAAGAAGGCGCGGGCCGCGGCCGCCCGGAAGATCGGCGAGAAGGCCCGCAAGGGCTACGCACCGGCGGTCCAGGGGCAGCGCTCCGCCCGCCCGGTGACGCGGCGTCAGGTCTCCTCGGCGCCCTCGACGGCCCGGCCTGGAACGCAGTTCCCGCGCCATCTCCGACGGGCCGGGGCGCGGTATGCCGTCGACGATCTGGCGGCGGCCGCGGGTGGTTTCTACCGGGTGCGCGGCGAGATACGGCAGCTCGTCTGAGTCCGGGCGGGTGCCCCGGGCCGGGCCCGGCGGTCAGAGCGTCCCGTTCCAGGCCGGGCGGCGGGGGTCGTCGGCCCGTACGACGATGTCCGCCGCCTCCTCGGGCCGGGTATCGGCCTCGTAGCGCGCGTACGCCGGCAGCGTCCAGCGCTCGCTCTGCGGGGTGCGGCGGGCGAGCGCGGCGGGTGACAGCTTCAGATGCACCGAGAGATCGAAGGGAAACCAGTGACCGAGCAGCAGCGGGCCGTGCAGCAACAGGACGCCGCCGTGCGGAAGTGCGACGTATCCGCTGCGGGTCGCCCGGTCCGCGACCGGATCCCACAGATCGGGCAGCACCCGCCCGGTGCCGCCCGGGTCCAGCGGCTGGAACACCTCGCGCCACAGGGCCTGCCGGTCGAACCACTCGTCGTGGAAGGCGTCGGGATCCTCACGGCCGTATTCCAGGCGCAGCGAGGCCGGGCGCAGGAAGCCGAAGGTGCCGGCCTTGTGCACCGCCCGCCCCCGCACCCGCAGCGCCTCGGCGAGCCGGCCGGCCAGGTCGCCCGGCGCGGCCGCGGGTGCCCCGTCCACGGCCACCCGCAGCCAGGGGCTCCCGTCCTTCGCCGGCATCGCCACGAGGCGCTCGGCGAGCGCGTCGGTGAGCCGTTCCCAGGTGATCGCTTCGAGCCGCACCCCGCCATTCTGCCCGGACCCGCGGCGCGGGGGCGCCCCGTGTCAGCCCGGCAGCGGCGGGTTCGGCCCGGTGGTGAAGTCGAGGCGGGAGATCACACCGGCCTGGATCACCGGACCGTGCTGCACCCCGCCGCTGACGGTGTTGTGCACCTCCCCCACGGTTGCGCGCTCCTGCTCGGGAGCCACCTCGTCGAGCAGCGCGCGCAGTTCGGCCGCCGCGGCCGGATCCTCGCTCAGCAGCCTTCGCAGCCGCAGCCGCCAGGCCGCGGCGACCCCGGCCGCCCCGTCCTCGTCGCCTTCCTCCCGGGCCGCCGCCAGGTCGGCGCGCGAGGCCTCCAGCTCGCCGGCGAGGGCCTCCTCGTCGTTCGTGCCCCGGTGCCGGGCGAGGAAGGCGGCCATTCCGCGGCGGGCCGCCGCCCAGCCGTCGGTCGCCATCTGCTGCACCAGCGCCGTCGCCCCCGCCGTGGCGAGCGCCGCCAACTCCGGTTCCATCGGACCTCCCTGGGTGCCATCGGTCCGTCCTCGGGCGGCGGCCGCCGCGTGATCGAGGCGAACGGGTTCATGGGCGGGCCGGCGGCCCGGCCCCGTGCTTCAGGCCTGGTCCGCGGACGGCCGGGCGGCTCCGTGGCGGCTGAGGACGGCCGCCGCCTCCTTCGTCGCCTCGATGACGCCGTCGGGGGCCACCGGCATGACGGACTTGAGCTTGAGGAGCAGCACCGCTCCCATGATGGATCCGTCCCACATGATGGGCGCCGCGCAGGAGTTCCAGCCGGCCATGCACTCCTCGTACCCCAGGGCGTGGCCGAGGTCGCGGACCTCCGCGAGCGACGCGACCAGCGCGCCGTTGTCCCGGTAGACGCCCGGTCCGGCCTGGTCGGGCACGGGCTCGGCCAGCACCCGCTGCTGGAGCACCTCCGGCAGGTAGGCGAGGATCGTCCGCCCGGAGGCCCCGGTGCGCAGGGAGCGCGTCACGGACAGCACATCGCGCGGCGTCATTCCCAGCTCCGCGAGATCGGAGTCGCCGACGGCCATGTCGACGCACTGACGCTGCGCGCCGGAGAAGGGCGCCACCATGTAAAGGAACACCAGCCCCCCGTCGGTGGCCTCGCGCAGGTCGCGCAGCACGGTCTGGGCGCCGTCGAGCCGGTGGTCGAGCGCGGTGAAGGCGAGCTGGGCGGCCGAGGTCCGCAGCCGGTAGAGGCCGCGGTCCACCCGCTCGAAGATCCGCTGGTAGATGCCGGACTGCAGGATGCGGTAGACGACGGAGTCGTCCAGGCCGGTGAACTCGGCGATCTCACCGGGCCCGTGCGCGGAGCCGCCGAGTTCGGCGAACGCCGTCTGCACGAGGAAGACCCGCTCGGCATGGCCGGATCCCGACGTCCGGGAAGCCGTGGACGACGCGTTCTTGGGTACCTGGCGCGGCTTCTCGGCCTGGCCCGCGGTCCCCGGCGCCGCTGTAGTGGCGTCCGAGGCGGGGTCGGGTGCGGTGGCCGAGGCCGACGGTCCCGAGGCGGTGGTGCGTTGGCCCATGGTGTGCTCTCTCCCCTGGCAATGGTCCGCGCCCGAAGGCGCGCGGCGTGTACGGCGCGAGCCGGTCCCCCCGTCGCCCGTGGTCGCCGACGGCCGGCCCCGGCCCCGGCTCCCGCAGCCGTTCTGCCCGTCGGGCGGCGCGGGCTACCGGAATTATCGGGCGACGTCGAGCGCCAGTTTCCCGGTCGGGGTGCGGGCGGCCAGCGCGTGGTGCGCCCGCGCCGCCTCACCCAGCCCGTGGACGGCGCCGGTGAGCGGCGTGAGACTGCCGTCGATCACCGCGTCGAACAGGGCCCGCATGGACGTCTGCAGTGCCGTGCGGTCCGCGTAGAGCTGCGGCAGCCAGAAGCCCGAGACGGTGATGCTCCGCTGCATCAGCTCCCGGGTCGGCACGCTCGCCAGCTCGCCGCCCGCGAACCCGTACACGGCCAGCCGGCCGCGCGGCGCGACGGCGGCGAGGGTCCGCTCGAAGGTGGCTCCGCCGGTCATCTCCAGGGCTGCCGCGACCGGTCCGCCGGCCGCGTCCAGGATGCGTTCGGTCAGGTCCTCGGCGGTCGAGTCGACCACCGCGTGGGCACCCAACTTCTCGGCCAGTTCGCGCTTTTCCGGGGAGCCCGCGAGCCCGATGACCCTGGCCCCGGCGTGCGCGGCGAGCTGGACCGCCAGCGACCCGACACCGCCCGCCGCGGCCGGTACGACGACGGTCTCGCCCCGGGTGAGGCGCAGCGAGGTGAAGAGCAGATGCCAGGCGCTGTTGCCCTGCAGCGCCAGGGCGACGGCCTGTTCGTCGCTGACGGCGTCGGGCACGTCCCAGGTGACCCGGCGGTGCAGCAGCGCCCGCTCCGCGTAGCCGCCGCCGCGGCACAGCCCGACGACGCGCCGGGTGCCGTCCACGGTCCCCACGACCTCGTTGCCGGGAATGTACGGCAGCTCGACGGGGGCGAGGTAGGAGTCCTCCCGTACGTGCACGTCCGCGTAGTTGACGCCGGCCAGGGCGACCTCGACCAGCGAGTGGCCGCCGCGGGGCGCGGGTTCGGGCACGTCCTCGAGCCGCAGCACGTCCGGGCCGCCGAACTCTCGCATCACAATCGCGCGCACGACTCTCCCTCGGGTTCTCCACTGCGGTGCCCGCACAGGGTAGGCAGGCCGGTCGGATACCCGCGTTCATCCGATCATTTCGCGCCAACCATGAGAGGCTTCCGCCACCCCCGCTCTCCTCCTGGTGAAATTTTTCGCCCTGCTTTCTCACGACGCGAGAAAGCACCGCAGCGTTTTCCGCCCATTGCGCCGGTTTGCATCGGGTCTACCCCTCGGTACTCCCCGGGTGGCTGCCACGCGCCTCTCGTTCACACCCGGCTGTCGGATGTGATCGCCGCAGCCTACGATCCGGAAGAGTGTCCGCCGTTGACCAGATGTGACGGCTGCGTCCCCCGGGGCCGAGCGCGCTTTTCGAGGCAGTTGTGTTCGGCCGCCCCACCCGGTGACACGGGCAGGTGGTGGAGGGGGTGGCCGTGCGCGGGGCAAGGCTGGCACGGCCTGAGGGGGAATCATGATGGGGAAATCGGGGGGCGGCAGGCCGGCGTTCGCGTCGGCCTGCCGGGACCCACAACGCGCACTGCCACTTCTGCCGGCGCCGCTGCGCCTCCTGCGGACCGCGTCCGCGTCCCTGCCGTTCTCGCTGGCGGCCTCCTTCACGGCCGTCACCGACGCCGTTGTCGCCGCCGCACGCCGGCGTTCCCGTCCGTATGCGGCACCGCCGTTCCTGGAGGTGTCGCGCGCCGGCCGGGGAACCGTGCTCCGCCGCCGAGAAAGGGACTGCCCATGAACGCGTCGAGCGCTGCCGGCAGCAGCGGGCTCCAGTTCACCCACCCCTACCTCGCCGTGGTGCTCGGTGGCGGCTTCACGGGCATGCTCGCCGCCGCCACCCTCTCCCGTCACGCCGATGTCATCGTCGTCGAGCGCGAGCGGCTGCCGCGCACCCCTGCCCTGCCCACGGACCTGCCGCGGGCCCGGCATGCGCAGCTGCTGACGGGGGACGGCGCCAGGCTGGTCGAGGCGGTGCTGCCCGGCAGCATCGACCACTGGCTGGCCGAGGGGGCCCGCCGGATGCCGGTGCCGGCCGGAATCGCCGGCCGTGGCCCGGTGAACCGGTTAGGCCGGCGGCCGCATGCGCAGTATCTGCTCGCCTGCTCGCGTGATCTGCTCGACCGGGCCGTCCGCCGTCAGGTACCCGACCTGCCCGGGGTGAGCGTCCTGGACGGCACCGAAGCGCACGAACTGACCGGCACCTCGGAACACGTCACCGGCGTACGGGTGCGGGACACCACCGGTGGCGAAACGTACCGCCTCGACGCCGACCTGGTCATCGACGCCACGGGCCGTCATTCCAGCACCCCGTTCCGGCTGGCCGCGCTGGGCCTGCCCACCGTCCATGAGGACGTCTCGGACGCCGGGATCGTCTCGGCGACCCGCATCTTCCGCGCCCCGGAGGGCACGGAGAACTGCCCGGTGCTCACCGCCCGTTCCCCGCTCGTCCAGCCGGATCCCGGTCCGTTCGCGCCCCGGCGCGCGCTGCCCGGGAGGACGGCGACGCTGGTCCCGGTCGAGGGCGGCCGCTGGCTGGTGACGCTCACCGGTACCGGCGACGACCGCCCGTCCGAACACGCGGGCCGCTTCGTGCCGTTCGCCCGCAGCTGCGGCTCCCTCATCGGCGACCTCATCGCGGATGCCGAGCCGCTGAGCGAGGTGCGGCTGACCCGCGACACGGCCGACCGCCGGCGGCGCTACGAACAACTGACGTCGTGGCCCACGGGCTTCGTCGCCCTCGGTGGCGCCGTGGTCTCGCTCGCCGCCGACCGCGGTCAGGGCTTGTCGCTGGCCGCCCATGGCGCCACCGCGCTGCGCCGGGCGCTGCGCCGCCATGGGATGGACGATCCGGCGCTCGCCGTCAGGACGCAGCGGGCCGTCGGGCGCCTCGTCCAGGAACCGTGGGCCCTGGCCACCGGCGAGGCGCTCCCTTTTCCCGCTCCGGGCCGGACCGCCGTGCGCCGTACGTACATCGATGTCGTCACGCCCACCGCTCCCGCCGCCCCGTTCCTGCGGCCCTCCGCGGCGCTCGACCTGCTCCGCGGCACGGCACGGCGCCGTCCGTCGGCCGGCGCTCTCCCGGCCCGGCAGACGGCACCGAACCCGGCGGCGGAGCCCCTGGCAGCGGCGCCGGACCCCTCGCCGGCTGCCGGCTCCCGCTCGCCGGCCTCGACCGGGGCCGCTTCCCCGCTCCCGGCGCTACCGTCCGCAGCCCTCTCGGCGGCGCCCCGCCCCTCCGGTTCCGTGCCCGACCCCGGACGCCTCCCGCGCCGACTCGGCTTCACACCGACAGCGCTGCGGCGTATCGGCGGGGCGAGCAGACGGAAGCCGACCGACGACTGAGGCCGGGAAGGGCCGAGTTGGGGGCGGCTGAGGCCGGGCGGCTGAGGCCGGGCGGCTGAGGCCCAGTACGGCTGGGCCTGGGGCCGCGGGGCCGCCTCGTCCGTCGCCGGGCATTACGGTTCGCAGGCTTCCGGCTTCCGGTCCCCCGGATCCTCGGGTTCCGTCTCCCGGGGTCCCGTCTCCCGGTGTTCCGTGGGGAGTCCCAGGAGGCGGTGGGCGAGGGCGAGCGGGGCGTGGGGGTTGCGGACGGGGGCGTGGGCCGTGGTGCGGTGTGCGGGGAGGCGTTCGACGGTGGTGGCGCCGGTGTCGGATTCCAGGGCGGGTGCGTAGCCCGCGGCGCGCAGCGCGTCCAGGGTGGCGGCCGGGGGCCGGGCGCTGACCAGGACGGTCGGGGCGATCTCGCGCAGGCCGAGGGGGCGCAGCGCGCGGTGCGCGGCGAGTTCCTTGAGGAGGGTTTCGTCGTCGGAGCGGATGCAGCAGGCGGCGGGCAGCACCCGCATCCGGCCGTGGGCCCGGGCAGCGTCCTGGACGAGGTACACGAGCGGCTGCGGCAGGGTGCCGGTGACCGAGGCACGGGTGAGGTCTTCGAGGAGCGTGGTGGCGGTGTGACCGGAGTCCAGCGCGTGGCGTACGGACTGCGGGGTGAAGCGCCAGGTCACGGCGTGGCCCTCGGATTCGCGGTCGGCCGCGGAGGCGAGGAGTCCGGTGAGCGCGGTGGAGGGGCGGCCGGGTACCACGGCGGTCAGATCGGCCTGGAAATGGGCCTGTTCGAGGAGCTGGGGCAGCAGTGCGGCGAGCGGTTCGCCGAGTGACTGCGGGTCGGTGAGCAGCGCCCGGCCGAGGGGGGTGAGGGTGCCGTGGGCGGCCAGGCCCAGGTAGACGGCCTCGTGGAGGGTGTGAGCGGCGCGTTCCTCGGCCATCGGCTGGCGGGTGACGGCGAGGGGCCGGTGCCAGTCGGCCGCCCGGAGAAGGTCGGTCAACGGGCTGCGGTGGTCCGGCCCGTGCTGCGGGGGCTCGGTGAGCGGCAGCGGAGGGAGCGGGATTCCGGCGCCGAGGGGGACGGTGGCCAATGCGGCGAGGAGGGCGTGCCGGAAGGCGGGTGCGTGCCGGTCGTGCCCGCGGACGAGTGCGGTGGGGGTCTCGCCGAACGGGGTATGGGTGGGGATGTCCCACAGGTCGGACCAGGCGGCCAGGACGGGGGCGAGGCGGGCTCCGGGCGGCCGGGTGAGCCAGTCGTCGTAGGCGCCGGTGGGCAGGGCGGTGATGCCGGACGGTGTACGGGTGAGGGCGATGAGTCCGGCGGCGAGGGTGAGGTCGAGGAGGAGGCGGGTGTGCGGTTCGCCGGCACCGGCCGCCTTGGCGAGCCGTTTGATCTCCCGGACGGTCAGCCCGCCCGACTTGCGCAGGGCGGCGGGCTGCGTCGCCAGAGAGGCCAGCAGCCGCTCCACCGTCGCGTCGAGGGACGCCACGGCGGCCTGGGATTCGTCGTGCGGCGAGGTCGGCGGAACGGTTGCGGTGGGCTCTTCCGAAGTGGCGTCCGGGGCGGGCCGTGGGGCGTCCGCGAGGAACGGGCCGAGGTCGTGGGCGGCGAGGAGTTGGGGGGCGCGCGGCGGGACGACGATCGTGCCGTCGTCGGCGGGTGCGGCGAGTCCATCGTCGCAGAGGGCGTGCAGGGCGTTCTCGGCGGCGGTGCGGGTGGGGCCGGGCGAGGGGGCGCCGAGGGCGGCGAACACGTCCTGGGCCGGGACGGGTTCGCCGGCCAGATGCGCGAAGGACAGCCGGTGTGCCATCAGGGACTGGTAGTCGGCGCCCGGCGCGGGGGCGGCGGGCCCGGGGGCGGCCTGTCCGGTGCGCTCCTGGCTGAGGCGGGCGGCGGTGGCGAGCACCGTCAGCCGGGGGTGGTCGAGGTGCACCACCAGTTGGTGGAGGGTTTCGTACGACCACAAGGTGCTTGCCAGGCCGCGGAGTTCGGTGGGTGCGGGGCGGCGGGCGAGCGGCTCGGCGTGGCGGGCGAGGAGCGCGGCGAGCTGCTCGGGGGTGCGCCGGGCGAGGGATCGGGTGAGTGCGTCGAGACCTTCCACGCCGTTGAGGTTAGTCATCGCGCGACCAGGGTGGTGAGGGCGCCCACGGGGTCGGGGTCCGCGGGGCCGGCGGGCCACCAGTCGTCGGCGCCGGGTTCGGATTCGTAGGGGTACCAGCGGTGGTCGTGGCCGTAGCGGAGCTGGATGCCGCGGTCCGGGTCGGTGAGGTGGTTGTGGCGCGGGCGCAGGGACGGGAGGTCCGCGGCGAGGAGGGCGCTGCGGGCCCGGTCGAAGTCGCCGGCCGGGGGGTTCCAGGGGGTGTCGAGGAGGGCGAGGCCTTCGGGGCCGCCCTGCCGCCAGGCGGCGACGGCACGGGCCACGTCCGTGGGCGTTCGGCCGGTCGCCTCGGCGAGATCGCGGTAGAGGGCACGGGTGGTGGCGGTCAGGCCGGCGGTGGGGTGGGCGGTGGCGGTGAGCCGGATGGCGTCCTCCCAGGCGGGCAGGTCCGGGAACGGGCTGTGGAGGGCCGTTCGCCCCGCGCCGGGGCCCGGGGTGGCGGCGGAGACGCAGGCGTGGGCGCGGGCGGCGGCGTCGGCGGCCAGGAATTCGAGGGTGGCGGGGTCGAAGGGGAGTCCGTCGCCGTCCGGGAGGGCCGGCGGGCGGCCGGGCTGCGGGGGCACCGGCAGAGGTGGCGGAAGCGGCGGCCGGGGGCGGTCGGCGAGGGCCGCCCGGGCAGGGATGCCGCGCGACGAGACCTCGGCCGCCGCCGGTTGCTCCCCCGGGGCGTCGCCGGTGGCCGTCGGGGAGCCATGGGCACTGCGGGCGGCGGGCGGCTCTCCCCCGCGCCCGGACCCAGGACCGGTTCCGGGGCCGGACCCGCGCCGGTACGCGGCCGTCCGACCGTCAGTGAGGGCATGGTGCCGGACCTCTCGGGTCTCTCGGGTCTCCCGGGCGGTGAGGGCGGTGTTGCGGAGGGAAAGGGCGTCGAGGAGTTCGCGTTCGCCGCGGCCGCGCATCAGCAGCAACACGAACGGGTCGGCGTCGAGGAGCCGGGCCACCTGGAAGCAGAGCGCGGCCGCGTGCTTGCAGGGGCGGCCGTGGTCGGGGCACGAGCACCGGGGGACGAGGTCGCCCGGCCCCGGAAGGAGGCGTACCTCGCTGTCGGCCAGTGCGGGCGGAAGCGTTTTGGCCAGTAGGGCGGTGAGCCGGTCGGGGTCGGCGGCGATGGCGTCCAGGAGGCCGTCCCACTCCTGGTCGGTGAGGGTCCGGAGGCGGATTTCGGCGCTGTAGGGACGGGGGCGGCTGCCGCGGACGGTGGCGACGATCCGGCCGGGGGTGACGTTGATGGTGTCGACATGGCCGTCACGGGCGTAGGTCCGGCCGCGGGCGAGCCGGGCGCTGTCGAGGGCGGTGGTCTCCAGTGCGTCCAGCCAGGCGCTGCCCCACCAGGATTCGGCGAACAGTCCCCGGGCACCGCTGCGGGTCGGCAGGGGCGGGAAGGTGCGGGAGCGGTCCGCGCGGGCCAGCCGGTCCGCTGCGGCGGCGCGCCCGGAGGTGGATCGTGGGGTCATCCGGGCCTCCGGAGGGAGACGAGGTCGGCGAGGTCGGCGTCGGACAGTTCGGTCAGCGCGGTCTCGCCGCCGGTCAGCACCGCGTCGGCGAGCGCCCTCTTGGCGCCGAGGAGTTGGGCGATGTTGTCCTCGACGGTGCCCTCGGCGATCAGCCGGTGGACCTGGACGGGCTGGGTCTGGCCGATGCGGTAGGCGCGGTCGGTGGCCTGCTCCTCAACGGCGGGGTTCCACCAGCGGTCGTAGTGGATCACATGGCCGGCACGGGTCAGGTTCAGGCCGGTGCCTGCCGCCTTGAGCGACAGCAGGAACACGGGGACGTGGCCGGACTGGAAGCGGTCGACCATCTTCTCCCGTTCGGCGACCGGGGTGCCGCCGTGCAGCAGCTGTACGGGGATGCCGCGCCGGGTCAGATGTGCCTCCAGCAGACGGGCCATGCCCACGTACTGGGTGAAGATCAGGGTGGCGCCGCCCTCGGCGAGGATGGTGTCGAGGAGTTCGTCGAGGAGTTCGAGCTTCCCGGAGCGGGCGACGACGCCGGGGGTGGTCTCCTTGAGGTACTGCGCGGGGTGGTTGCAGATCTGTTTGAGGGCGGTGAGCAGCTTCATGACGAGGCCGCGGCGGGCCATGCCCTCGGCGGCCTCGATGTGGGAGAGGGTCTCGCGGACGACGGCCTGGTAGAGGGCGGCCTGTTCGCGCCCCAGTGCCACCGGGTGGTCCGTCTCCGTCTTGGGCGGGAGTTCGGGGGCGATGCCGGGGTCGGACTTCTTGCGGCGCAGGATGAACGGGCGCACCAGCCGGGCCAGCCGCTCGGCCGCCGCCGGGTCCTCGCCGCCCTCGACCTCACGGGCGTGCAGTGCACGGAAGGTCTTGAGGGACCCGAGGAGCCCGGGGGTGGTCCAGTCGAGGAGCGCCCACAACTCCGAGAGGTTGTTCTCCACGGGCGTGCCGGTGAGGGCGATCCGGGCGGGCGCCTTGATGCTGCGCAGCGCCTTGGCGGTCGAGGAGCGCGGGTTCTTCACGTGCTGGGCCTCGTCGGCGACGACCCATGCCCAGGGCCGGTCGGCCAGTTGGGGTGCGCTGCTGCGCATCGTCCCGTAGGTCGTCAGCACGAAGCCGCTGTCCAGGCCGTCGAGGCTGCGGCCGGGTCCGTGGAAGCGGCGTACGGGTGTGCCGGGGGCGAAGCGCTCGATCTCGCGCTGCCAGTTGCCGAGGAGGGAGGTCGGGCAGACGACGAGGACCGGCGTACGGGGCCGGCGGTGCAGATGGAGCGCGATGACGGTGATGGTCTTGCCCAGGCCCATGTCGTCGGCGAGGCAGCCGCCCAGGCCGAGCGAGGTCATGGTGTCGAGCCAGGCCGTGCCCCGTAGTTGGTAGTCGCGCAGGGTGGCGCGCAGTCCGGGCGGCTGGGGCAGGGGGCGCGCTTCGGTGGTGAGGCGGCCGCGCAGTGCGGCGAGTGCGCCCTGCGGCACCACCTCGACCTCCTCGCCGTCCACCTCCGTGGTGCCGTGGAGCGTCGCGGCGAGGGCGTCGGCCGGCTCCAGGTAGCCCAGTTCGCGCTTGCGGGCCTTGCGGACGTGACCGGGGTCGACCAGGACCCACCGGTCGCGCAATCGGACGACGGGGCGGTGCGCCTCGGCGAGGGTGTCCATTTCCGCCTCGGTCAGCGGCACCCCGTCCATCGCCACCTGCCAGCGGAACTCCAGCAGTTCGCGGGTGTCGAAGAAGCCGAAGCCGTCCGCGGCCGAACCGGGCGCCGGGCGCAGCACCGCCGCCGAGGTCAGGCCGCGGACCATCTCCCTGGGCCAGTGGACATCCACTCCGGCGGCGGTCAGACGCGGCGCGGCCGCGCCCAGCAGCTCGTACAACTCGTCCTCGCCCAGCGGCAGCACATCGGGCACCGGACGGTCCAGGAGACGGCCGAGCGGGGCCCAGACCCGGGTGGCGCGGCGCAGCGCGAGAAGGGTGTCGACGCGGGAGCGCGCCCCGAAGTGCTCGGGCCCCTCGCCCTCCCAGAGGTCCCGGGCATCGGCGACCAGGGTGGGGTCGGTCAGGCTGTGCACCTGCAAGACGGCGGCGGCCGCACTGCGCTCTTCGGCGTCGCCCGCCTCGCTCTCCTCCTGCCGGTCGAAGAGCCGGCGCGGGGAGAGGTCGAGGCGCAGCGAGAGCCGTACCCCCGCGTCGATGCCGGCCGCGGCTTCGGCGGCCCAGTCCCGTGCGGCGGGCAGGTGTTGGGGCGTCGTCGCGGCGTACGGGGCTCCGGCCACCAGTGCGGCGGCGGGGGTGCGCGGCAGGGTGTCGACGACCGCGTCCACGTAGCGCCGGACCAGGTCCGCCGGATCGTGCAGCTGTAGTGGGCGGCTACCGGGGAGGGGCACGGGACAGCCCTCGGCGGGCATGGCGGCGGCGATGGCCCGCAGGTGCGCGATGTCGTCGGGGTCGAGCGGGCCGGCGCGCCAGGCATCGGTGTCGTCGGCGGTCAGTCCGGGGAGCAGTCTGCCGCGGGCGGCGAGGTGCAGCGCGTGGAGGGTGGCTGCTCCCCAGCAGGCGGCGGCCGGATGGGCGTCCGGGTCGTGCCGGGCACGGATCAGCAGCGGAACGGCCTCGGTCAGCGGGAGCAGCACGGCGGGGACGGTGCGGCTGCGGGCGCCGTTTCCGTGGCGGCAGGCGACGGTCAGCTGCCCCGGCTCGGCGGCCCCGTCCGGCTCCGGCCCCGACGCCTCGATTCCTGTGGCGAGGCCCTCCGGGAGCGGGCCGCCGTCCGGCCGCCAGAGCGCGATCTTCCCGGCGCGCGGCGGCTGGGCGGGCAGGAAGACCGCGGCGCAGCGGACCGCGGCGGCGCCGGTCCCGCCGGCCTCCCCCGCGCCCCCGGACCAGGTCACGGGCGAGCCGTCCGGCGTCCGGGTCTCCCCCGCCGCCTGCCGCCGCCTCGTCATGCCATCCCTCACCGCTCGCCCGTTCCGTTCCGACCGCGGCGCTCCCCGAGGCTGCCGCGCCCGCCCTACTGCTGTATCCCCGACCTGCGAGTCTACGGTCGTCCGCACGGTGTCCTCCGTCCCTCCCTCGGCGCCCCGGCCCGCCCTCGCGCGCCGCGCACGGAGTGCCGGACGCACACGAAGACCAGTCGGTCTTCGGTCACGGCATCGCCTCGCCGACCGCGCAGGAGAAGGCGAATTCCTCACCTGGCTCCCGCCGCGGCCCGCGCGGGGCCGTGCCGTGCTGACGAGGTAAGCAGATGCCACTGACAACGCGACTCGACGGCGGGATGTGCGCTGCGTGTCCCGCCTACGCGCCGGCCGCCGCGCACCGCCCGTCGCGAACCGGCGGGGAGTTATCCACAGGCCTCACGAACCCTCTTGCCCTCCGCCGCAAATCCGCTACGGTGAGTGACGTCATCACTCTCAGTGATCGGTCAATCTCGACATCAATGCCCGTGCCCACGCCGGTGAGGAGCCCCCATGAACACCCCCACGACCGAACAAGCCGCCGCGACAGAAGCTTTTTCAACCGGTGCACATCTGGTGATTCAGGCCGGCGCCGGGACAGGAAAGACCACCACCCTCGCCATGCTCGCCCGCACCGCGCGACGACAGGGCCGATCGGGCCGCTACATCGCCTTCAACAGAGCGGTCGCGCGCCATGCCGCCCGCTCCTTCCCCGCCAAGGTGCCCTGCGGGACCGCCCACGCCCTCGCCTACACGGCCGTGGGCAGAAGATTCCAGGCACGCATGAACTCACCTCGGCAAGCAGGCTGGCGCACCGGAGCGGCCCTGGGCATCGACGACGGCATGAGAGTGCGCCTCGGGGAACGCACCCTCACCAACAAGGCCCTCTCGCACACGGTGCTGCGCACCGTCACCCGCTTCTGCCAGTCGGCCGACCCGGAGGTGGCGTCACACCATGTCCCGCCCCTGCGCGGAGCCGAACCGGCCCCGCTGCACGCGTTCCTCGCCGAACTCGTCCTCCCCTACGCGCGCAAGGCCTGGGCCGATCTTCAGCGAGAAGACCACGGCGTCGTCCGCTTCGAGCACGACCACTACCTCAAGATGTGGGCACTGAGCGAGCCCGTCATCCCTGCGGACTTCCTGCTCCTGGACGAGGCGCAGGACACCAACCCGGTGGTGGAGCAGGTCGTCACGGCCCAGCGCGACCACGCACAGCTGGTGATGGTCGGGGACTCCGCCCAGGCCATCTACGGCTGGCGCGGCGCACGGGACGTCATGACGGGATTCGACGGGAGACAGCTCAGCCTCTCCCGCTCGTTCCGCTTCGGACCGGCGCTCGCCGCCGAGGCGAACCGCTGGCTCACGATCATCGAGGCGCCGCTCCGGCTCACAGGTGCGCCCGACCTGAAGACATACGTCCGCCAGGTCCGCGCGCCGGAGGCAATCCTGTGCCGGACGAATGCGAGGGCGATGGTGGAGGTGATACGGCAGCTGGCAGCGGGCCACCGCGTCGCACTGGCAGGCGGCGGCGAGGCACTCGGCGCCCTTGCCCGTGCGGCGCACGACCTCGAGGCCGGCCGCCGCACCGCACACCCCGAGCTGATGCTCTTCGAGACCTGGGGCGAGTTACACGAGTACGCGGAGTTCGACCCGGCCGGACGGGATCTGCTGCCGCTGGTGGAACTGGTCGACGAGCACGGCACACCGGCCCTGCTGCGCGCCCTCCAACAGCTCTCCCCCGAGGAGTCCGCCGAGGTCACCGTCTCGACGGCCCACCGGGCCAAGGGCCGCGAGTGGGCGAGCGTACGCATCGCGGACGACTTCACGGGCCCCGATGATCTCGACGAGCTCGGCGAGGACGGCACCCCGCTCCCGGGCCCGATCGACCTCGACGAAGCACGTCTGGCCTATGTCGCGGTGACCCGCGCCCGCTCACTGCTCGACGTCGGCGGGCTGTCCTGGATCAACGTCCACCCCGCCGGCGACCCACGCCCCGGCGACGGGGATGCCGCAGAGCAGGTGTCGGACAGCAGAGAGCAACCGACGAAAAGAGGCGCCGGAAAGTGGTGACTGACCGGTCGATCGGGAGGACCCTGGAGATGGGAGATGGGTGCTGATGCGTACGGGAAATGAGCCCCTGCAGGCACGCAGCCCGCTGAAAATACGGTGCGGGTTGGCACTGTGGGGATTGCTGTGGGCGATCGCCGGAGCCGTGGCCTTCATCGATGTCGGGCGGCCGGAATGGGCGGCAGCATGTGCGGCGCTGGCCGCGGTGGCGGCCGCGGACCTGATCATGGTGATCCGCCACATCCGCCAGGGACCGCACTATCAACCGGGCAAGGACATACCGCCTTACGCGCCCGATCGGGGCCGCAACGACGCGTTCGGCATACGGAACGCCGCCGGTCGTAGGCGGAACACCGGGCGATAGGGGGCGCCGGGCGGTAGGGGTGGCGCGGAGTGGCAGCGGCGGCCCACCAGCAGCAGGCGGAGCGGGTTGAGGCGGCCAGGTCAGATGGACGCCCTCGGGCCATAGCGAAGTGTCCGGTTCGGCTTCAGCTCGGCTCCACCGCGGCTGGGCCTTGAAGGCGCCCGGATCGGGGGGCCGGAGTCCAGTGCCCTGGTGACGACCAAGCCTTGGGGCCGAGGTATGCGGCCTGAGCCGCCCGGCTATCCCAGCCAGGCGGCTCCCAGAAACAGAGGAACACCAGAACGCCGACATCAGTCCCGCGCTGCCACTGACCGGGTACGCCTCGGCGGGGGCGGTGCGTTCGTCCCCAACCGTCTCGGTGCGGCTACTCCGGATCGCGGTCCGGGTCGTCGTGGTCCTGACCGGGTGCGCTATTGCCCGCCTCGGGTGCGAAACGGGCTGCCTCGATGAACTCCGGGCGCGGCTCCAGGGCGGCCGCCAGCCGGAAATGGCGCAGCGCCTCCTTGGAGCGATCGGCGCGCTCCAAGGTGCGGCCGAGGGCGAAGTGCGCGAAGGCATTGTCCGGTTCGCGTTCCAGCACGATCTGGAACTCAAGTTCCGCGGGACGCAATTGGGCGGCGAGGAAGAAGGCGCGGGCGCGCAACAGCCGGGCCGCTGTGTTCTCGGGGTGCGCGGTGATGACCGAGTCCAGCAACTGGATCGCGCCCCGCGGGTCACGGGCCGCCAACAGCTGCTCCGCAGCTCGGAAGTCGATCACATGCGTCTCGGGGCTGCTCTCGGGCACGGCCCGCTCCTCTCCGTCGCCGTCGGGACGCGCGTCAGCTCGGACCGTACGGCGCTACCTGGGGCACAACAATCCCCCCGGCCGCGGCATTCCCCGGCCGGCCCAGCCTCAACCGGACCGACAGGCAGCACGTGAGGCCAGAGCTATCCGGATGGAGAGTCCAGCCGAGGAGGGGTGGGGCGCGGAACGGGCCCGCAGGAGGAAGAGGTGGGGAGGTCGGGAGGTGGGAGGGCGGGGGGCGGGGGGCGGGGGGGGCGGGGGCCCCGGAGGCGGAGGCACCAGAGCAAACCCGAGCCCCACTCCGAACCAGCAGGCCAGCGCCCCGGTACCCGGCGCCCTCGCACCCGCCCCACACCCCGACGCTGCTCGCCCCTCGCCCCCGCCCTTCGCCCTTCGCCCTTCGCCCTTCGCCCTTCGCCCTTCGCCCTTCGCCCAGAGGCTGAACGCGGTACCGCTGCCCTCTACAAGCTGATGTGGTACGCCTTGCGCAACGTCTCGTGAACGGTCCACTGCGTGCGGTCGCCCTCGCGCAGGACGCAGGCGTCGCCGGGGCCCACTTCGAGCACCGGGCCGCCGTCGACCTCGATGGTGGCGCGCCCGCTGACGACCACGAACAGTTCGTTGGCCTCGGTGTCGGTGACCACTCCCGGGGTGATCTGCCAGATGCCCCGGATCTGCCGTCCGTCGGGGGACTCCCACAGCACCTTGCCCGTCACCACGGGCTCGCCGGAGACGATCTGGGCGGGGTCCAGCGGTTCCACTTCGAGTTCGTCATCCGCGAGAGCGGGGACGTTGACCACGAACGAGGCGGGGGCGGAGCCGGCGGCGGACAAGGGCTCGGAGGCGGTCGCGGTGCCGGGCGTCTGGGCGTCGAGATCGGAAGGAGCAGTCATGGCGGCGAGGGTACCGTCCCGCGTTCAGGAGCTCCGCAGCCGCTCCCACACCGCGCGGACCTGCGGTTCCAGCGCGTTCAGCGGTCCGTCGTTGTCGATCACGAGATCGGCGACCGCCAGCCGCTGTTCGCGGGTCGCCTGGGCCGCCATCCGAGAGATGGCCTCGTCCTCCGCCATTCCGCGCAGCCGCACCAAGCGGTCCAGCTGGGTCTGCGGGGCGGCGTCGACCACGACCACCAGGTCGTACAGCGGCGCCAGGCCGTTCTCGGTCAGCAGTGGGACGTCGTGCACGACCACCGCGTCCGGGCCTGCCGCTGCTTCGAGTTCGGCCGATCGTGCCCCCACCAGGGGATGCACGATCGCATTCAGTGCCTTGAGCTTCTGCGGGTCGGCGAAGACGATCCCGCCCAGCTTCGGCCGGTCGAGCGTGCCGTCCGGTGTGAGGACACCTTCCCCGAACTCTGCGACCACGGCCGCCAGTCCGGGCGTGCCCGGCTCGACGACCTCGCGTGCGATCTTGTCCGCGTCGACGATCACCGCGCCGTACGACGCCAGTAGTCGCGAGACCTCACTCTTGCCCGCGCCGATTCCGCCTGTCAGCCCCACCTTCACCATGGGCTCACGCTATACGGTCCGCCCGGCGGGCAGTAGCGCAGGAGGCGCCAGCCGGCCCCGGGCACGAAGGCCAACTCAAGCACCAGCCAGATCAGCCACCAGACACCACGCACCACGCACCACGCACCACGCACCACGCACCACGCACCCAGCGGATCCCGCCCCCTCCAGCCCCTCCCCCGTCACGCCCACGCCCGGTTCACGCCCCCGCCGCTCCGCCCTCGCCCTCCCGCTCCGCCAGGAAGCGTTCGAAGTCCCTGCCGATCTCGTCGGCCGAGGGGAGTTCGGCCGGCTCGGCCACCAGGCTGCCCCGGCTCTCCGCACCGGCCACCGCGTCGTACTGATGCTCCAGCCCGCTGACCAGGGCCACCAGTTCCTCGTCGCCCTCCGAGATCTGCCGCTCGATCTCCTCCTGCGTGCGCAGAGCCTCCGTGCGGAGCGAGTGTGCGGCGCCGGGCAGGACCAGCCCCGTCGCGGCCGTCACGGCCTCCAGCGCGGTCAGCGCGGCGTCCGGGTAGGCGGACCGGGCGATGTAGTGCGGCACATGAGCCGCCACGCCCAGCACATCGTGGCCGGCTTCGGCGAGCCGGAATTCGATCAGGGCCTCGGCGCTGCCGGGGACCTGTGCCTCGTCGAAGAAGGCGCTGTGACCGGGCATCAGGTCGGTGCGGTTGCCGTGCGGGGTGATGCCCACGGGGCGGGTGTGCGGGACGCCCATGGGGATACCGTGGAAGTTGACCGAGAGGCGCACGCCCAGGCGCTCCACGATGTCCTTCACCGCGCCCGCGAAACGTTCCCACTCCACGTCCGGTTCGGGGCCGGACAGCAGGAGGAAGGGGGCATCGGTGGTGTCCCGTACGAGCCGCAGTTCGATGCGCGGGGTCTCGTAGGCGGTCCAGCGGTTGCGCTCGAAGGTGAGCAGCGGGCGGCGGGCCCGGTAGTCGACGAGGCGGTCGTGGTCGAAACGGGCGACGACCTGTTGCGGCAGGCCGTCCAGCAGCCGTTCGACGATCTGGTCGCCGGTCTCGCCGGCGTCGATGTACCCGTCGAAGTGGTACAGCAGCACCAGTCCGGCGGAGTCCCTGGAGGCGATGGCCTCCACCTCCGCGAGCCCGTTCGGCTCCCATTCGTACAAACCCTGGGGATCCAACACAGTGACCGCTCCTCCTCGTTCTCATGGGCGGCAACGCATGATCAGGCAAAAGCATTCCCGATGCCCCGTAGCGAGGTCCTGCGCCCTCACGGACGGCCGGGCTCCCGTACCCGCCCCGGCCCGCTCACGCCTCGACAAACCGGCCCGGGCCCCCAACCCTCCGGCGTCGACACCGGGACTCCCCCACCCGCCCGGGTCCCACACGCCGGCACCCGCACCTCACGCCTACCCCGCCCCCCTCATCTCACCTTCAAAGCACTCCGCTTTCGGCCACTGAACTCCCCACCAAAAGCACAGAGTTCACCCACCACTCCCCTCCCTCCACTCCCTTCCACACACCACAGCACGACAGCACGACAGCACGACACCCCCCTCCCCCTCCACCCCCAGACCCGACGCAGAAGCCAAGACGCAGCAGCCCCGAACACACACCGCAAACACAACGAAGGCCCGCTCCCCCAAGAGGGAACGGGCCTTCGTCTATCGGCTAGTGCCTATCGGCAAGAGCTCAGCTCTGGCCGCCGGCCAGCTTCTCGCGGAGCGCGGCGAGGGCCTCGTCCGACGCCAGAGCGCCGGAGTTGTCCGCCGACTCCGAGGAGTAGGAGCCGCCGCCGCCACCGGCGTTGCCGCCGCCGGCCTGGCCGCCACCCTGCGCCGCCGGCGCCGCAGCACCCTCGGCCGCAGCCTGCTCGTCGGCCTCGCGGGACTTGATGACCTGAGCCTGGTGCTGCTCGAAGCGCTGCTGCGCCTCGGCGTACTGGTTCTCCCAGGCCTCGCGCTGGGTCTCGTAGCCCTCGAGCCAGTCGTTGGTCTCGGGGTCGAAGCCCTCGGGGTAGATGTAGTTGCCCTGGTCGTCGTAGGACGCGGCCATGCCGTACAGGGTCGGGTCGAACTCGACCGCCGACGGGTCGGCACCGAAGGACTCGTTGGCCTGCTTCAGCGAGAGGCTGATGCGGCGGCGCTCGAGGTCGATGTCGATGACCTTGACGAAGATCTCGTCGTTGACCTGGACGACCTGCTCCGGGATCTCGACGTGGCGCTCGGCCAGCTCGGAGATGTGGACCAGGCCCTCGATGCCCTCGTCGACGCGCACGAACGCACCGAAGGGAACGAGCTTGGTGACCTTACCCGGGACGACCTGACCGATCTGGTGGGTCCGGGCGAACTGCTGCCACGGGTCTTCCTGGGTCGCCTTGAGCGACAGGGACACGCGCTCGCGGTCCATGTCGACGTCGAGGACCTCGACCGTGACCTCCTGGCCGACCTCGACGACCTCGGAGGGGTGGTCGATGTGCTTCCAGGACAGCTCGGAGACGTGGACGAGACCGTCGACGCCGCCCAGGTCCACGAAGGCACCGAAGTTGACGATGGAGGAGACGACGCCGGAGCGCACCTGACCCTTCTGGAGGGTGGTGAGGAAGGTCTGGCGGACCTCGCTCTGGGTCTGCTCCAGCCAGGCACGGCGGGACAGGACCACGTTGTTGCGGTTCTTGTCCAGCTCGATGATCTTGGCCTCGAGCTCCTTGCCCACGTAGGGCTGGAGGTCGCGGACGCGGCGCATCTCGACCAGGGAGGCCGGGAGGAAGCCACGGAGGCCGATGTCGAGGATGAGACCACCCTTGACGACCTCGATGACGGTACCGGTGACGATCCCGTCCTCTTCCTTGATCTTCTCGATGGTGCCCCAGGCGCGCTCGTACTGGGCGCGCTTCTTCGAGAGGATCAGGCGGCCTTCCTTGTCCTCCTTCTGGAGGACGAGGGCCTCGATCTCGTCACCGACGGCGACGACCTCGTTGGGGTCGACGTCGTGCTTGATCGAGAGCTCGCGGCTCGGGATCACACCTTCGGTCTTGTAACCGATGTCGAGCAGGACCTCGTCCCGGTCGACCTTCACGATGACGCCGTCGACGATGTCGCCGTCGTTGAAGTACTTGATCGTCTCGTCGATCGCGGCGAGGAAGGCTTCCTCGTTACCGATGTCGTTGACCGCAACCTGCGGGGTGGTGGCGGTGGTCTCGGTGCTGCTCGTCATGTGGGTAAAGGCTCCGGTGCGGACATTGAAGTCGTAGGTACTGCTACGCCGAGAGCCTCTATCGCCTCTGCATAAGACCGGACAGTGTCAAAGCCGTATTCGCCGGACACCCGCAGATGCCGGAGCATCCAGGAAGCGACCCGAAACGCCTCAAAACCGAGGGGACATACATACAGATGCGAGCGCGGCCTGCTCCGTCTGAGGCGCGCAAGCCCGCAGCGCAACTTGTAGCATACGGGGGCAGCCGGACCCGGTCAATGCGCGAACGCGCACACCCGGGGCAGAACGCCCCATAACCGGCACACGCGATGTTCCGCGAGGTCGAACGGCCTCACAGTCCCTGCAGCGACAAGCAGAGCGAACACTACGACGACGGGCGCCATGAACCAAGAGCACGAGCCGGAGGCGACCCGCCGTGACGCCTCGGACACCGAGAGCAGCCGGGCCAGCCGGGGCTGGTGGGACAGCAACGCCGACGAGTACCAGAGCGAGCACGGGGCGTTCCTGGGGGACGACCGGTTCGTCTGGGGCCCCGAGGGGCTGGACGAGGCGGAGGCCGCGCTGCTCGGGCCGGCCGCCGAGCTGAAGGGGCGGCGGGTCCTGGAGATCGGGGCCGGCGCGGCGCAGTGCTCCCGCTGGCTGGCGGCGCAGGGCGCGCTCCCCGTGGCGCTGGACCTCTCCCACCGGCAGTTGCAGCATGCGCTGCGGATCGCCGGCGGGGTGTCGGAGGACGCGACCGCGCTGGTGGAGGCGGACGCCGGAGCGCTGCCGTTTCGCGACGGCAGTTTCGATCTCGCGTGTTCCGCCTACGGGGCGCTGCCGTTCGTGGCGGATCCGGTGCGGGTGCTGCGCGAGGTGCGGCGGGTGCTGCGGCCGGGCGGCCGGTTTGTGTTCTCCGTCTCGCACCCGATCCGCTGGGCCTTCCCGGACGAGCCGGGGCCCGAGGGGCTCTCGGTGGGGGCGTCCTACTTCGACCGCACGCCGTACGTGGAGCAGGACGAGGACGGGCGGGCCGTCTATGTGGAACACCACCGGACGCTGGGCGACCGGGTGCGGGACGTGGTGGCGGCCGGGTTCCGGCTGGAGGACCTCGTCGAACCGGAATGGCCGGGGTGGAACACCCAGGAGTGGGGTGGCTGGTCTCCGCTGCGGGGGCATCTGATCCCGGGGACGGCGATCTTCGTGTGCACGGCGGAGGCCGGGGGCCGTTAGGGCGCCGGGAGCGGCCGCCGGTGGTGGGGGCCGGGGCGGCAGACTGGGGGCGTGATCCGTCGTGACGTCCTCGCCCAGCTGCCCGTCAATACTGCGCTGCCCGCGTTGCGCGCCGCCCTGGACGGGCCCGGTGCCGCGGTGCTGTGCGCGCCGCCGGGCACCGGCAAGACGACGCTGGTGCCGCTGGATCTCGCGGGCCTGACGGGTGCGGGTCCGGTGCGGCGGGTGCTGGTGGCCGAGCCGCGCCGGATCGCGGCCCGGGCGGCGGCGCGCCGGATGGCCTGGCTGCTGGGTGAGAAGGCCGGTGAGCGGGTGGGGTTCACGGTGCGCGGTGAGCGGCGGGCCGGGCCCCGTACGGTCGTCGAGGTGGTGACGACCGGGGTGCTGTTGCAGCGGTTGCAGCGCGATCCGGAGCTGGCCGGGGTCGATGTGGTGGTTCTCGACGAGTGTCATGAGCGGCATCTGGACGCCGATACCTCCGCGGCCTTCCTGCTGGACGTGCGGGAGACGCTGCGGCCGGAGCTGGGGCTGGTGGCGGCGTCGGCGACGACGGATGCCGAGGGGTGGGCGCGGCTGCTGGGCGCGGGTGGGCGGGCGGCGCCGGTGGTCGAGGCGGCGGGCGTGTCGCATGCCGTGGAGGTGGTGTGGGCGCCGCCGGTGCGGCCGGTGCGGCCGTCGCACGGGATGCGGGTGGATCCGGCGCTGCTGACGCATGTGGCCGAGGTGGTGCGGCGGGCGCTCGGGGAGCAGGGGGGCGATGTGCTGTGTTTCCTGCCCGGGGTCGGGGAGATCGGGCGGGTCGCGGGGCAGCTGGCGGGGGTGGACGCCGAGGTGTTGCAGGTGCACGGGCGGGCGCCGGCCGAGGTGCAGGATGCCGTGCTGGCGGGCGGGGACGGTGTGCGGCGGGTGGTGCTGGCGACGTCGGTGGCGGAGTCGAGTCTGACGGTTCCGGGTGTGCGGGTGGTGGTGGACAGCGGGCTGGCGCGGGTGCCGCGGACGGATCATGCGCGGGGGCTGAGTGCGCTGGCGACCGTGCGGGCCTCGCGGGCGTCGTCGCGGCAGCGGGCCGGGCGGGCGGGGCGTGAGGCGCCGGGTGTGGTCTACCGCTGCTGGGCGGAGGGGGAGGACGGGCGGCTGCCGGCGTTCCCCGATCCGGAGATCCGGGTCGCCGATCTGACGGCTTTCGCGTTGCAGGCGGCGTGCTGGGGCGATCCGGGGGCGGGGGGTCTGGCGCTGCTGGACGCGCCGCCGGCCGGTGCGTTGGCGGCGGCGCGTGAGGTGCTGGCGGCGATCGGTGCGGTGGACGCGGAGGGGCGGGCGACCGATCGGGGGGTGCGGATGGCGCGGCTGGGGCTGCATCCGCGGCTGGCGCGGGCGCTGCTGGACGGTGCGGCGGAGGTGGGTGTGCGGCGTGCCGCGGAGGTGGTGGCCCTGCTGAGTGAGGAGCCGCCGCGGGCGTACGGGGACGATCTGGCGGCGGCGTGGCGTACCGCGCGCCGGGGCGGTGACGGGTATGCGGCGCGGTGGCGGCAGGAGGCGCGGCGGCTGGTGTCGGCGGCGGGTGAGCCGCGGGCCGGGGCGGGCGGGTCGGCGTCCGGTGACGGCGGCGGCCGGAGTGACGACGCGGTGGCCGGGTTCGTGGCGGCGCTGGCGTTTCCGGAGCGGGTGGCCCGGGCGCGCGGGGCCGGGGGTTTCCTCATGGCGTCGGGGACGGGGGCCGAGCTGGCGGGGGCGGGGCCGGGGTCGCGGGCCGGCGACGGGTCGGGGCTGCGGGACGCCCGGTGGCTGGCGGTCGCGGTGGCGGACCGGCCGGTGGCGGCGGTGTCGGCGCGGGTGCGGCTGGCGGCGGTGCTCGATGAGGAGACGGCGTGTGCGGCGGCGGGGGCGCTGTACTCCTCGGGTGAGGAGGTGGGCTGGTCGGGCGGTGACGTGGTGGCCAGGCGGGTGACCCGGCTGGGGGCGATCGAGCTGGCGTCGCGGCCGCTGGCCTCGCCCGGTGCCGAGTTGCTGCGGGAGGCGGTGGTGGCGGGGCTACGGCAGGAGGGGCCGGGGCTGCTGCGCTGGTCGGCGGGCGCGGTGTCGCTGCGGCAGCGGATGGCGTTCCTGCACCGGGAGTTGGGCGCGCCGTGGCCCGAGGTGTCGGATGCGGCGCTGCTGGAGCGGGTGGAGGAGTGGCTGGGGGCCGAGCTGGGGCGGGCGCGGCGGCGGGCGGATCTGGAGCGGATCGACGCGGGGCAGGCGCTGGCGCGGCTGCTGCCGTGGGCGAGCGGGGACGCGGCGCGGTTCGACGAGCTGGCGCCGGAGCGGATCGAGGTGCCGAGCGGGTCGCGGGTGCGGGTGGATTACGGGGGTGAGCAGCCGGTACTGGCGGTGAAGCTGCAGGAGTTGTTCGGCCGACAGGCGTCGCCGCGGGTGGCCGGCGGGCGGGTGCCGGTGCTGGTGCATCTGCTCTCGCCCGCGGGGCGTCCGGCGGCGGTGACGGCCGATCTGGCGTCGTTCTGGCGGGAGGGGTACCGGTCGGTGCGTGCGGAGTTGCGCGGCCGCTACCCCAAGCATCCGTGGCCGGAGGACCCCTCGACGGCGGAGCCGACGCGGCACACGACGGCGCGGCTCAAGCGGGGCTGAGCCGAGGGGCGGTGCGGGGCCGTCGACTGCGGGCCTCCAGGTGCAGGCTCAGGGCGAGGAGTACGGCGCCGAGGGCCAGGAGCCCCCAGGGGAGGTAGCGGGTGAGCAGCAGGACGAGGGTGCGCTGCGAGGTGACCAGGGAGACGGTGGCGTCGATGTAGTCGGCGCGCATCTTCACATGGCCGGCGAAGGCGGTGACGGTGCGGCCGCCGGGCAGCAGGTCGCCGCCGCGCAGCTCCTCCTTGTGGATCTCTTCGCCGTTGACGGGTGCGCCGGTGACGGGCTCGACCCAGAACATCCGCTTGGTGGTGTACCAGCGGGTGGTGCCCATCTTCGCGACGGCCTGCGGGGTGACGCCCTTGACCGGCATCTTCTTGGGGAAGGGCACCTTGGTCCAGGGGATGGTCTGTTCGAAGTAGTAGACCTCCAGGCCGCGGTAGGTGCGGGTGCCCTTGTAGTGGATGGGGGCGGAGGTGCGGGTCTGGGCGTCGAAGTAGGCGTAGTCGCGTTTCTCGGTGAGGAACGGCCATTTGTATTCGATGCCCTCGCGGCGGACCGGGTCGCCGTCGACCGATTCGCCGGTGGCGTGCACGGGTTCCTGGGTGTGCGCGTCGAAGAGGTAGCGCTCGGGGATCTCGGAGACCATTTTCCCGTCGGGGCCGGCGACGTAGGACAGGGTGTCCCAGACGACGACGTCGCGGCCGGCGGACTGCTCGATCCGGTCGGAGGCGGCGACGTTGCCCTTGAGGGTCTGCACGATGGTGACCCGGGGGACCTTTTCGGCTTTCATCGTCCCGTAGTCGATGAGGGTGGCGGGCTTCGCCTCCAGGACCATGTCCTGGTACTGGCCGGGCGGGATCTTGGCGAGCCGGGGGAAGGCGTACCAGCGCATCAGCGGGGACAGCGCGGTGCAGAAGACGGCGAGGGCGAGCAGGACCAGGCTTACCGTGCGGCGCATGCCGCGTGCCGCCCGGCGCCGACCGGGGGTGTCGGCCGGGGGTGCGGGGGGTGTGGCGCGGGTGGGGTCGGTGCGGGGCATGGCGGCGTCCCTCCCTCTCAGGGGTGCGCGGGGACGGTGGTCAGCAGCGGCTTGGGGGAGGTCGTGCCGCCGGGATCGCCGGCCGCCGTGAGGGCGAGGACGAGGGCGAACGCCGCGGCCAGTCCGATCGCGGCTGCTGTGAGGGCGCGCATGGCCGGCCTCCCGGGGATCTGATGCGGCGTCAGGCGGGGGCACCGTAGCAACGGGCGGCCGAGATGAGAACACGTGGCGCCGCCGTCCTGCCCTGGACGGAGGGCAGGACGGCGGCGGGGCGGGCGCGGTCACCGGGTCCGGCGCCAACCGGCCGCCATGGACGGGCGGTTGGCGCGGCGCGTTCCGGCCGTGGCGCCCGGGTCGGGGCGGGCGGGGTCAGGACCGGGCCGGGGCGACCTTCAGCTTGACGGTGAGCACGGCGCCGTCGGCGGTGGTCAGCCGCAGCAGGAAGGTGCCCGGGTGGCTGTCGGTGTAGATCTTCGGGAGCTTCAGCAGGCCCTGGTCGTCGGTGGTGAGGCCGGTGAGGGTGCGGACCGGGTCGTCCTGGTCGCCGCCGGTGGCCTCGGGGTCCTTGAAGTAGGGGCCCTTGTCGTTCTCGACGGGGTGGTCCGGGTCGTCGGTGACCATGGTCGCGGTGACCGGCACCCCCGCCGCGAGCCGGCCGCGGTAGGTCGCCTTGATCTCGACCGCGTCCTCGGCGAAGGGCTTGCCGGCGGTGGCCGTCAGCGGCTTGTCCGAGGTGCGGGTGAGCGTGTCGGCCTTCGGGGTGGGCTTGGCCTTGACGGTGGCGCCGAAGTCGACGGCGGGGGCGGCGCGGCCCACCGCGGTGGCGCGGACGGTGAAGGTGGTGGCCTTGTCGCCCGCGCGCAGGGCGGGGGCGGTGGCCAGGCCGTCCTTGCCGGTGGTGACGGTGGCGGTGGTGCGGTCGCCCGGGAAGCGGGCGCCGGCGGCGGCGGGGAGGGTGAAGCGGACGGGGGCGCCGGCGACCGGCTTGCCCGCCGCGTCCTCGGCGCGGACGGCCGGTGCGGCGGGGAACTCGTCGCCGGCGGTGGCGGTCAGGTCCTCGTCGCCGACGCGGGTGAGGGCGGTGAGGCGGGGTTCGGCGGGCGGCTTGGGAGTGGGGGTGGGGGTCGGCTCGTGGGTGGGGGTGCCGGTGCCGCCGCCCGGTGCGGGGTCGGTGCCGCCGGGCTTGCCGGGGTGGTGCTGCCCCTTGCCGGGCTCGTGGTGCCCGGTGCCGGATCCGCCGGGCCGCCGGTCCTTGTCCGGTGCGCCGCCGGGGCCGCGGCCCGTGGGGGCGCCGCCGGTCCGGGTGTCGCGGTCGTCGGCGGCGGTGCGGGGCTCGCGCCGGCGTTCGGGCAGGACGCCGCTGCCGTCGGGGATCTCGTGGGTGCCGTGGCGGTAGAACTCGTACCAGGACAGCACGGTGCGCAGATAGGCGTCGGAGTTGTTGTAGCCGAGGATCGCGTGGTCCAGATCGCCCTGGTCCGCCAGGTCGCGGCCGCCGGCGCAGAGGTAGCGGCCGGCGGCGAGCGCCGCGTCGTAGACGTTGTTGGGGTCCTTCTTGCCGTCGCCGTTGCCGTCGGCGCCCCAGCCGGTGTGGTCGGGGCCGCCCTGCGACCAGGTGGACGGGATGAACTGCATCGGGCCCACGGCGCGGTCGTGGGTGACGTCGCCGTCGTAGCGGCCGCCGTCGGTGTCGCTGATCAGCGCGAAGCCGTGGCCGTTGAGCTGCGGGCCGAGTATCGGCTGGAGGGTGGTCCCCTCGGCGTCGACCGCTCCGCCGCGCGCCTGGCCGGATTCGACCTTGCCGATGCCGGCGAGCAGCTGCCAGGGCAGCCGGCAACCCGGGTCGGAGCCCTCGATGGCCGACTCGGCCTTCTTGTACGCGGCCAGGACGGTGGCGGGGAGGCCGGCCTCGGCGGGGCCCGCGGGGCTGCCGGGGTGCGCGCCGGTGCGGTGCGAACCGCGGGGCGGTACCGGGCTGTTGAGGGGCGGCAGGTCGGTGTAGTACGTCGTGCCGCCGTCGATGGGGGTGTCGGCCGGGGGCGGGGGCGGCTGCTTTCTGGCGGCCGCTGCTTCCGCGGCGCCGGGCGCCTGAGAGGCCGTCAGGGCGGCGAGCACCAGGGCCGCCACGGCCGTCGAGGCCGCTCCCCTGTGGAGCCGCCGTCGGAATGTGGCTGACATACGTGGTCCCCTCCGCGTTGCCCTACCGCGCTCCTGACGCGGCGTCGCGCTCCCCGGCGCTCCAACTCAGGCGACACTACGACAACTCGGGCCCGGCATCTACCACCCACTTCGGACACTTAGTGATCAGAACCGGTCAGGGAGGGGGTGGGCCGTTGACGCCGGGGCCGGGGGCGGGCGCCGCTGGCGGAGCGTCAGGCAAGGGTGGGGCGGGTGATTGCGGTGAGGGCGGCCGAGCCCGGGGACGACGCACGCCGGGGAGGGCGCGGGACGTGCCCCGTGCCCTCCCCGGTCCGTCGTCCGCTCAGTGCGCGGCGGACTCCCAGTCCTTGCCGGAGCCGACGGAGACATCCAGCGGGGCGCTGAGCTCGACCGCGTCGGCCATCTCGCGGCGGACCAGTTCCTCGACCTTCTTGCGCTCGCCCGGGGCGACCTCGACCACGATTTCGTCGTGGACCTGGAGCAGCATGCGCGACTCCAGCTTCGCCTCCCGCAGCGCCGCGTCGACCCGCAGCATCGCGATCTTGACGATGTCGGCGGCGGTGCCCTGGATCGGGGCGTTCAGCGCCATCCGCTCGGCCATCTCGCGGCGCTGGCGGTTGTCGCTGTTGAGGTCGGGGAGGTAGCGGCGGCGGCCGAGCATCGTCTCGGTGTAGCCGGTGGCGCGGGCCTCGTCCACGACGCGGCGGAGGTAGTCGCGCACCCCGCCGAAGCGCTCGAAGTAGTTGTCCATCAGCTTGCGGGCCTCATCGGGCTGGATGCCCAGCTGCTGGGAGAGCCCGAAGGCCGACAGGCCGTACGCCAGGCCGTAGGACATCGCCTTGATCTTGCGGCGCATCTCCGCGTCGACCTCATCGGTGGCGACCGTGAAGACATGGGAGGCGACCGTGGTGTGCAGGTCCTCGCCGGAGGTGAAGGCCTCGAGCAGGCCCTCGTCCTCGGAGAGATGGGCCATCACCCGCAGTTCGATCTGGCTGTAGTCGGCGGTCAGCAGCGACTCGAAGCCGTCCCCGACGACGAAGCCGCGGCGGATGGCCCGGCCCTCGTCCGTGCGCACCGGGATGTTCTGGAGGTTGGGGTCCGTGGAGGACAGCCGGCCGGTGGCGGCCACGGTCTGGTTGAAGGTGGTGTGGATGCGGCCGTCGGCGCCGATGGTCTTGATCAGGCCCTCGACGGTGGTGCGCAGCTTGGCCTGCTCGCGGTGCCTGAGCATGATCACCGGGAGTTCGTTCTCGGTCTGGGCCGCCAGCCAGGCCAGGGCGTCGGCGTCGGTGGTGTAGCCCGTCTTGGTCTTCTTGGTCCTGGGCAGGCCCAGTTCGCCGAAGAGGACCTCCTGGAGCTGCTTGGGCGAGCCGAGGTTGAACTCGTGTCCGGCGGCGGCGTGCGCCTCCTTGACGGCCTGCTGCACCGCGCCCGCGAACTGCTGCTCCATGCGCTCCAGCCAGCCCCGGTCCGCGGCGATGCCGGCGCGCTCCATCCGGGCCAGCAGGACGCTGGTGGGCAGCTCCACATCGCGCAGCAGACCGGCCGCGCCGACCTCGGCCAGCTTCGTCTCGAACGCCTCTCCCAGGTCGAGGACCGTGCGGGCCTGGCCCATCAGGGCGTCCGCCTCGGCCTGCTCGTCCGCGCCGAACGCCAGCTGGCCGTCGCCGGCCGCGGCGGGGGCGAGATCGCGGCCCAGGTACTCGATGGACAGGGCGTCCAGGGCGAACGAGCGGCGGCCCGGCTTGACCAGGTAGGCGGCCAGCGCGGTGTCCATGGTGACGCCGTCGATGCGCCAGCCGTGCTCGCCGAAGACCCGCATCAGGCCCTTGGCGTTGTGCATCACCTTGGGGCGGGCGGCGTCCGCGCTCCAGGCGGCGAAGGCCTGCTCGTCGGCCTCGTCGAGCTGGGCGGGGTCGAACCAGGCGGCCGGGCCGCCGCCGGCGGCGAGCGCGATCTCGGCGACGCTGCCGCTGCCGAGGGTCCAGACGTCGACCGTGGCGACGCCGAGCGGTCCGGTGCCGTGCTCGGCCAGCCACGGGGCGAGTTCACCGGCGGCGAGGACCGCGCCGTCGACCTCGATGCCGGCCGCGGGGGCGGCTTCCTCGGCCGCCTCGGCGGCGCCCGGGTCGACGGCGTGCAGCCGGTCGCGCAGGCCCTGGTTGCGGATCTCCAGCCCGTTGAAGAGGACCGACAGTGCCTCGCGGTCGTACGCCTCGCGGGTCAGCTCGGCCGGGCCGCAGGGCAGCTCGACGTCGCGCACCATCTCCGTGAGCCGGCGGTTGAGCTTGACCGCGTCCAGGTGCTCGCGGAGGTTGGCGCCCGCCTTGCCCTTGACCTCCTCGGCGCGCTCCACCAGCTCCGCGAACGAACCGAACTGGTTGATCCACTTCGTGGCGGTCTTCTCGCCGACGCCGGGGATGCCGGGGAGGTTGTCCGACGGGTCGCCGCGCAGCGCGGCGAAGTCCGGGTACTGGGCGGGGGTCAGGCCGTACTTCTCGAAGACCTTCTCCGGGGTGAAGCGGGTCAGCTCCGAGACGCCCTTGGTGGGGTAGAGCACCGTGACGTCGTCGGAGACCAGCTGGAAGGAGTCGCGGTCGCCCGTGACGATCGAGACCTCGAAGCCCTGGGCCGTGGCCTGCTCGGTGAGGGTGGCGATGACGTCGTCGGCCTCGAAGCCCTCGATCGCGAAGCGCTTGACCCGCATCGCGTCGAGCATCTCGCCGATCAGCTCGACCTGGCCCTTGAACTCGTCGGGCGTCTTGGAGCGGTTCGCCTTGTAGTCGGCGAACTCCTCGGAGCGCCAGGTCTTGCGCGAGACGTCGAAGGCCACGGCGAAATGCGTGGGCGCCTCGTCACGCAGGGTGTTCGCGAGCATCGACGCGAAGCCGTAGATCGCATTGGTCGGTTGCCCCGAGACGGTCGTGAAATTCTCCACGGGCAGGGCGAAGAACGCCCGGTATGCCATGGAATGCCCGTCCATCAGGAGCAGTCGGGGACGGCCGCCCGCCGCCGCCTCGGTGCCGGTCGCTTCGCTCTTCTTCGCTGCCTTTGCTGCCACGCCCCCGATCCTGCCACGCCCCACTGACAATCCCCGCCGCGACGGCTCCCGGCCCCCTCGCCGCGCCCCGCCCCGGACCCCGGCCGCACCGCCCCGAACGCACCCGGCCCGGCCCCCGCACGCCGCCGTCCCCACCGCCGTCCCCACCCCCTGCACCGCGCCGCAGGTCCGTGGCAGGATCGAACGCGCACGACACATGCACAGCACAACGGTCCACCCGTACGCGGGGTGCGCACCGCAGCCCACGGCTCAAGGGAGAGCGTCATGGCAGGCAAGCCGCCCGCGTCGGACCCCGTCCAGGACGCGCCCGAGGTCGGCGCACCCCAGCACTCCGCCGTCGGGCTGCCCGCCCTCACCCACGCCCTGCGCATCGCCCAGCAGCAGATGGGCGTGCGCCGCAGCGCCCAAACCCTGCTGCGCGTCAACCAGCCCGACGGCTTCGACTGCCCGGGCTGCGCCTGGCCCGAGCCCGGCAAGACGCACACCGCCGAATTCTGCGAGAACGGCGCCAAGGCCGTCGCCGAGGAAGCCACCCTGCGCCGCGTGACCCCGGAGTTCTTCGCGGCCCACTCCGTCGCCGGCCTCGCCGACCGCAGCGGCTACTGGCTCGGCCAGCAGGGCCGCCTGACCCACCCCATGTACCTGGCCGAGGGCGCCGGCCACTACACCCCCGTCTCCTGGGAGCGGGCCTTCGACCTGATCGGCGAGGAGCTGACCGCCCTCGACTCCCCCGACGAGGCCGTCTTCTACACCTCCGGCCGCACGAGCAACGAAGCCGCCTTCCTCTACCAGCTCTTCGCCCGCGAATTCGGCACCAACAACCTGCCCGACTGCTCCAACATGTGCCACGAGTCCTCGGGCTCCGCGCTCACCGAGACCCTCGGCATCGGCAAGGGCAGCGTCCTGCTGGAGGACCTCTACCAGGCCGACCTGATCATCGTCGCCGGCCAGAACCCCGGCACCAACCACCCCCGGATGCTCACCGCGCTGGAGAAGGCCAAGGCCGGCGGCGCGAAGATCATCTCGATCAATCCGCTGCCCGAAGCCGGCCTGGAGCGCTTCAAGAACCCGCAGACCCCGCGCGGCCTGGCCGGCGGCGGCACCGCGCTCACCGACCTCTTCCTCCAGGTACGCCTCGGCGGCGACCAGGCCCTCTTCCGCGCCCTCAACCGCCTCGTCCTCGACACCGACGGCGCCCTCGACGCGGACTTCATCCGCGACCACACCCACGGCTTCGAGGAGTTCGCGCGAGCCGCGCGCGCCGACAGCGGCTGGGACGAGACGCTCACCGCCACCGGCCTGACCCGCGAGGAGATCGAGCGCGCCGGCGAGATGGTCCTCGCCTCGCAGCGCACCATCGTCTGCTGGGCGATGGGCCTGACCCAGCACAAACACTCCGTCCCCACCATCCGGGAGGTCGTCAACTTCCTGCTGCTGCGCGGCAACATCGGCCGCCCCGGGGCCGGCGTCTGCCCCGTCCGCGGACACAGTAACGTCCAGGGCGACCGCACCATGGGCATCTTCGAACGGCCCGCGCCCGCCTTCCTCGACGCCCTGGAGAAGGAGTTCGGCTTCGCACCGCCCCGGGAGCACGGCCTCGACGTGGTCCGCGCCATCCGCGCGCTGCGCGACGGGCAGGCCAAGGTCTTCTTCGCGATGGGCGGCAACTTCGTCTCCGCCACCCCCGACACCGACGCCACCGAGGCCGCCATGCGCCGCGCCCGGCTGACCGTCCACGTCTCCACCAAGCTCAACCGCTCACACGTGATCACCGGCGCCCGCGCCCTGATCCTGCCGACCCTGGGCCGCTCGGACCGCGATGTGCAGCGCGCCGGCGCGCAGTTCGTGACCGTCGAGGACTCCATGGGCATGGTGCACGCCTCCCGCGGACGGCTGGAGCCCGCGAGCCCCCAGCTGCTGTCCGAGCCCGCGATCGTGGCCCGGCTGGCCCGCCGCGTCCTGGGCGCGGACAGCGCCACCCCCTGGGAGGAGTTCGAGCAGGACTACGCCGCGATCCGCGACCGGATCGCCCGCGTCGTCCCCGGCTTCGAGGACTTCAACACCAGGGTCGCCCGCCCCGGAGGCTTCGCCCTGCCGCACGCCCCCCGCGACAGCCGCAGCTTCCCCACCGCCACCGGCAAGGCCAACTTCACCGCCGCGCCCGTGGAATACCCCACCGCCCCCGAAGGGCGGCTGCTGCTCCAGACGCTGCGCTCCCACGACCAGTACAACACCACGATCTACGGCCTCGACGACCGCTACCGCGGCATCAAGAACGGCCGCCGCGTGGTGCTCGTCCACCCCGACGACGCCCGCGAACGGGGCCTGGCCGACGGCGCGTACGCCGACCTGATCAGCGAGTGGACCGACGGCAGCGAGCGGCGGGCGGACGGCTTCCGCGTCGTGCACTACCCCACCGCCCGCGGCTGCGCGGCCGCCTACTACCCCGAGACCAACGTCCTGATCCCCCTCGACCACACCGCCGACACCAGCAACACCCCGGCCGCCAAGTCCGTGGTGATCCGCCTGGAGCCCGCCCACCGGGACTGACCACGGCGCAGCGGGCCGGCGGGAACATCCACCCCGCGCTGAGCGCTTGCTCAGCGGACTGATAGGAACAGGCACGGATCGACGGATCGACGACGATCACGGGCGAGCGAACGGAGCCACAGGCATGGGTGAGCAGAGCACGACCAAGTTTCCGCAGGAGATCCTCGACCAGTGGGCCGGCCTCGGCCTCGACCTGCCGGCGCTGTTCTCCGCCGGACACCTCGGCGAGCGGATGAGCGTGCAGGTCGTCGAGGCCGCCCCGGAGCGCATCGTGGGCACCATGCCCGTCGAGGGCAACACCCAGCCCTACGGGCTGCTGCACGGCGGCGCCTCCGCCGTCCTGGCCGAAACCCTCGGCTCCGTCGGCGCCATGCTGCACGGCGGCCCCACCAAGGTCGCGGTGGGCGTCGACCTGAACTGCACCCACCACCGCGGCGCCCGCTCCGGGCTGGTCACCGGCGTCGCCACCCCCGTGCACCGCGGCCGCTCCACCGCCACCTACGAGGTCGTCATCACCGACGAGCAGGACAAGCGGGTCTGCACCGCCCGCCTGACCTGCATGCTGCGCGAGACCGACAGCGACGCCTACCGCAGCTGACCCACCCCGGCCGGCGCACCGCCGCCCGCCGCCGCGGCCCCGCATCCAGCCCCTGGAGCGGGGCCGCACGCATGTCAGTAACTGTGAGTAACAGGCGGGAGGAGCCGTGCCGTCCGTGTTTCCCGTGCCCCCCAAGGGCCCCGGCGCCCCCGCGCCCGCCACGTCCGGATACCGGACGCCGAACCGTCACCACGCGCCCCATCCCCCCATGGAGGTGCACATTCACCCCCCGCGCCGCGTTCGCCCTCCGGTGTAAGGACCATAACGGCAAAACGCTCATCGAAGGTCATAACAAGAGCGTCACATCCTGCACAGCGCCTCTGCCGGTGTGGCGGACACCGCTCTAGAGTCACGGCCAGTCACCGCGCCGCCGGGCGCGCTGCGAGCACGGAACCCGGCCTCACCCCGCACCGCCCGGCGCCGCGATCCGGCCAGGCGACAGCTGTGGCCGCCAGGGAAAGGACTGATCGTGCGTCACCGTTCCTTGCTCATCCTCACCACCGCAGTCACCGCCGGTGCCCTCACCCTTTCCGCGTGCGGCTCACGCGGCGAGAACAAGAGCGGCGACGGAAAAGCCACCGTCGTCATCGGCCTCGACGCCCCCACCACCGGCGAGCTCTCCGCACTGGGCCTGGGCATCCGCAACTCCGCCCAGCTCGCCATCGACAACGCCAACAAAGCCGGCGAGGTCAAGGGCGTCACCTTCAAACTCGAAGCCCTCGACGACAAGGCCCTGCCCAACGTCGGCCAGCAGAACACCACCAAGCTCGCCGGCGACAAGGACGTCCTCGGCATCGTCGGCCCGCTCAACTCCGGCGTCGCCCAGTCCATGCAGCAGGTCTCCAAGCAGAACAACCTCACCCTGATATCCCCGGCGAACACCACCCCGGACCTCACCCAGGGCCCGGACTGGCGCAAGGACAAGCGCGTCCGCCAGTTCCCGACCTACTTCCGCACCGCCACCACCGACGAGGTCCAGGGCGCCTTCGACGGCCAGTACGCCTGGGAGAAGGTGAAGGCCAAGAAGGTCTACATCATCGACGACCAGAAGACCTACGGCGTCGGCCTCGCCTCCTCCTTCAAGGACCAGTTCACCAAGCTCGGCGGCAAGGTCGCCGGCAGCGAGCACGTCAGCCCCGACGACCGCGACTTCAAGGCCGTCGTCTCCAAGGTCAAGTCCGCCAAGCCCGACCTGGTCTTCTACGGCGGCGAATACCCCGCCTCCGGCCCGCTCAGCCAGCAGCTCAAGGACGGCGGCGTCACCGTCCCGCTCATGGGCGGCGACGGCATGTACAGCGGCGACTACATCAAGCTCAACAAGAAGGCACAGGGCGACTACGCCTCCTCCGTCGGCAAGCCCGTCGAGGACCTCCCCTCCGCCAAGAAGTTCATCGCCGACTACAAGGCAGCCGGCTTCAAGGAGGCCTACGAGGCCTACGGCGGCTCCGCCTACGACTCCACCTGGGCCGTCATCCAGGCCGTCAAGGCCGTCGTCGGCGCCAACAGCGGCAAGCTCCCCGACGACGCCCGCAAGAAGGTCGTCGACGCCATGAACAAGGTCACCTTCGACGGCGTCACCGGCCACATCGCCTTCGACAAATACGGCGACACCACCAACACCATGATCACCGCCTACCAGGTCGACAAGGGAGCCTGGGCCTCCCGCTTCAGCGCCGAATTCAAGAAGTTCGACAAGAGCTGACCGACCGCACCGCACCGCACCGCGCACCACCGACACACCCCGGGCCGCGCCAGGACGCACCACGCCCCCTGGCGCGGCCCGCGGCACACCGGGGCAGCCCGGAACCCCGTAACTCCCACGCAACGGAGGCCCTGCGGTGAGTGAACTGCCGCAACAGCTGGCCAACGGACTCATCCTCGGCGCGATGTACGGACTCATCGCGATCGGCTACACGATGGTCTACGGAATCGTCCAGCTCATCAACTTCGCCCACGGCGAGATCTTCATGGTCGGCGGCTTCGGAGCGCTCAGCGTCTTCCTCGCGCTCCCCGCCGGCACCTCGCTCGCCCTCGCGCTGCCGGTCATGCTCCTCGGCGGCATCGCCGTATCCGTCCTCGTCGGCATCGCAGCGGAACGTTTCGCCTACCGCCCGCTGCGCGGCGCCCCCCGCCTCGCCCCCCTCATCACCGCCATCGGCCTGTCCATCGCACTCCAGCAGGCCATCTGGAAGTGGTACCCCGACGGCAAACAGGCCCGCGTCTTCCCCCAGTTCAAGGGCCGCGCCTTCGACATCCTCGGCGCCACCGTCCAGCGCGGCGACATCTTCGTCCTCATCGCCGCACCCGCCTGCATGATCGCCCTCGGCTTCTTCGTCGCCAAGACCCGCAGCGGCCGCGCCATGCAGGCCACCGCACAGGACCCCGACACCGCCAAACTCATGGGCATCAACACCGACCGCATCATCGTCCTCGCCTTCGCCATCGGCGCCGCCTTCGCCGGCGTCGCCGCCGTCGCCTACGGACTGCGCACCGGCGAGGTCCAGTTCCGCATGGGCTTCATCATGGGCCTCAAGGCCTTCACCGCCGCCGTCCTCGGCGGCATCGGCAACATCTACGGCGCCATGCTCGGCGGCGTCGTCCTCGGCATCGCCGAAGCCCTCGCCACCGCCTACATCGAAGAGATACCGGGCATGGAGCAATTCGGCGGCGGAGCCTGGAAGGACGTCTGGGCCTTCGTCCTCCTCATCCTCGTACTCCTGCTGAGACCACAAGGCCTCCTGGGCGAACGTGTCGCGGATCGGGCGTGATAGCGATGACCACGGACACCACCACAACCCCCGCACGCGGCCTGCTCCCCCTCCCCGAACGCACCGCCCGCCTCACCACCGCCGCCGGCGCCCTCGTCACCGCCCTCTCCACCGGCCTCGCCTGGACCTGGAGCAGCGACTTCCCCGGCGACCTCACCTACAACCTCTCCCCCGCCGGCCTCCAGCTCATCACCCTCTTCGGCGGCCTCCTCACCCTCCTCCTCGCCACCTCCGCACTCGGCACCCGCGGACTGCGCTGGCTCACCCCCGCAGGACGCAACGCCCCCACCCTCCTCGCCGCCCTCGCCACCTTCGCCGCCACCTGGTTCACCCTGATCGCCATCGCCGTCCAACTCGGCGGCCTGATCAACCTCGAACCCGGCGGCCTCCTCGCCGGCCTCGCCTCCCTCCTCACCCTCCTCGCCGCCCTCGCCCTCCCCCCGGACACCCCCGGCGACACCCCACCCACCGGCCCCTGGCAACGCTTCACCGCGGCCCTCGCCCCCACGCCCCTACGGCGCCGCACCCGCGAACTCCCCGCCTGGGCCGAGATCCTGACCATCGCCGCCGCCTTCGCCGCCGGCCTGCTCGCCTTCACCTACGGCATCGACACCGACGACGGCGCACCCTTCGTCGGCTACCTGCTCTTCATGGTTCTCGCCGTCCCCGCCCTCCACCGCGCCGGACTCACCGCACGCCTGACCGCCCTGACCCGCACCCACCGCGGCGTCGCCCTCGGCGCGGCCTTCCTCGCCGCCGCCTGCTTCCCCTTCACCCAGGACACCGACCAGTACACGATCATCGGGGCCAACATCCTGATCTTCGCCACCGTCGCCCTGGGCCTCAATGTCGTCGTCGGCCTCGCCGGCCTCCTCGACCTCGGCTACGTCGCCTTCCTCGGCGTCGGCGCCTACGCCGCGGCCCTCGTCTCCGGCTCCGCCGAATCCGCCCTCGGCCTCCACTTCCCCTTCTGGGCCGCCCTCCTCACCGGAGCCGCCGCCTCCCTCGTCTTCGGCGTCCTCATCGGCGCCCCCACCCTCCGCCTGCGCGGCGACTACCTCGCCATCGTCACCCTCGGCTTCGGCGAGATCTTCCGCATCGCCATGCTCAACCTCAACGGCACCACCGGCCCCGACATCACCAACGGCGCCATGGGCATCCCCAACATCCCCAACCTCGAAATCTTCGGCTTCAACTTCGGCGAAACCCACACCGTCCTCGGCATCCCCCTCGCCACCTACGGCAACTACTACCTGCTGATGATCCTCGTGACCGCCTTCGTCGTCCTCGTCTTCCGACGCGCCGCCGCCTCCCGCATCGGCCGCGCCTGGATCGCCATCCGCGAGGACGAGACCGCCGCCATCGCCATGGGCATCAACAGCTTCCGCCTCCGCCTCCTCGCCTTCGCCCTCGGCGCCGCCCTCGCCGGACTCGCCGGCACCGTCCACGCCCACGTCGTCACCACCGCCACCCCCGAGCAATTCCAGTTCGCCGGCCCCCAACCCCCCAACTCCGCCTTCCTCCTCGCCGCCGTCATCCTCGGCGGCATGGGCACCCTCAGCGGACCCCTCGTCGGCGCCGCCCTCCTCTTCCTCATCCCCGCCAAACTCGACTTCCTCCAGGACTACCAACTCCTGCTGTTCGGCATCGCCCTCGTCCTCCTCATGCGCTTCCGGCCTGAAGGACTCATTCCCGACCGCCGCAAACAGCTGGAATTCCACGAAACCGGCCAACTCGACGTGCCCGACCAGCGCCTCCCCGACACCGACGCCACCCTCGGCGCCACCCAGGCAAAGGCGTGAGGACCATGACCACACCACCCAACGCCGCCACCACCACCGGCACCGACCGCGACACCATCCTGCGCGCCGACGGCGTCACCATGCGCTTCGGCGGACTCACCGCCGTACGCGGCGTCGACCTCACCGTCGGCAGCGGCGAAATCGTCGGCCTCATCGGCCCCAACGGCGCCGGCAAAACCACCTTCTTCAACTGCCTCACCGGCCTCTACGTGCCCACCGAAGGCACCGTCAGCTACCGAGGCACCCGACTCTCCCGCAAACCCCACCTCGTCACCCAAGCCGGCGTCGCCCGCACCTTCCAGAACATCCGCCTCTTCGCCAACATGACCGTCCTCGAAAACGTCCTCGTCGGACGCCACACCCGCACCAAAGAAGGCCTCTGGTCAGCCCTCCTCCGCGGCCCCGGCTTCAAAAAAGCCGAACGCACCAGCGAACAACGCGCCATGGAACTCCTGGAATTCACCGGCCTCGCCCACAAACGCGACCACCTCGCCCGCAACCTCCCCTACGGCGAACAACGCAAGCTCGAAATCGCCCGCGCCCTCGCCAGCGAACCCGGACTCCTCCTCCTGGACGAACCCACCGCCGGCATGAACCCCCAGGAAACCCGCGCCACCCAGGACCTCGTCCTCGCCATCCGCGCCCAGGGCACCGCCGTCCTCGTCATCGAGCACGACATGCGCTTCATCTTCAACCTCTGCGACCGCGTCGCCGTCCTCGTCCAGGGCCAGAAACTCATCGAAGGCACCGCCGACGTCGTCCAGGCCGACGACCGCGTCATCGCCGCCTACCTCGGCACCCCCCTCGACGACGACACCCCCGACGCCCCGCACACCGCACCCCCCACGGACACCGACGGCACCCCCGCAGACGGCACCCCCGCAGCGGACCCCGCCCCCGACGCCACGGCCCCGGCAGACCCACCGGCCCAGGGACACACCGGAGACACCCCATGACCGCACTGCTCCACGTCGAGGACCTCCGCGTCGCCTACGGCAAGATCGAAGCCGTCAAAGGCATCTCCTTCACCGTCGAAGCAGGCGAAGCCGTCACCCTCATCGGCACCAACGGCGCCGGCAAAACCACCACCCTGCGCACCCTCTCCGGCCTCCTCAAGCCCCTCGCCGGAAAAATCACCTTCGACGGCGAACCCCTCAACGGCGTCCCCGCCCACAAAATCGTCGAACGCGGCCTCGCCCACTCCCCCGAAGGCCGCCGCCTCTTCCCCCGCCTCACCATCGCCGAAAACCTCCAGCTCGGCGCCTTCCTCCGCAAGGACACCGCCGCCATCGACGCCGACATCCAACGCGTCTACGACCTCTTCCCCATCCTCGGCGAACGCAGCAAACAAGCCTCCGGCACCCTCTCCGGCGGCGAACAGCAAATGCTCGCCATGGGCCGCGCCCTCATGTCCCGCCCCAAACTCCTCATGCTCGACGAGCCCTCCATGGGCCTCTCCCCGATCATGATGCAGAAGATCATGGAAACCATCCGCGAACTCCGCTCACAAGGCACCACCATCCTCCTCGTCGAACAGAACGCCCAGGCCGCGCTCTCCCTCGCCGACCAGGGGCACGTCATGGAAATCGGCCGCATCGTCCTCTCCGGCAGCGGCCCCTCCCTCCTCCACGACGAATCCGTCCGCAAGGCCTACCTCGGCGAGGACTGAAACCGCACCCCGACACGGAAGCGGCCCCGCACCGGACAACCGGTACGGGGCCGCTCCCACCACTCCACGCAGCTACTGATCCTTCTTCTGCTGCTTCTTCTCCTCGGCGTCCTCGATGACCGCCTCCGCCACCTGCTGCATCGACAGCCGGCGATCCATCGACGTCTTCTGGATCCACCGGAACGCCGCCGGCTCCGTCAGCCCGTACTGCGTCTGCAGCACGCTCTTGGCCCGGTCCACCAGCTTCCGCGTCTCCAACCGCTGCGTGAGGTCCTCGACCTCCTGCTCCAGCGTCTTCAGCTCGGTGAACCGGCTCACCGCCATCTCGATCGCCGGAACCACGTCCGTCTTCGAGAACGGCTTCACCAGATACGCCATCGCCCCCGCGTCCCGCGCCCGCTCCACCAGCTCACGCTGCGAGAACGCGGTCAGCATCAGCACCGGCGCGATGCTCTCCTCGGCGATCACCTCGGCCGCCGAGATGCCGTCCAGCACCGGCATCTTCACGTCCAGGATCACCAGATCCGGGCGGTGCTCCCGGGCCAGGTCCACGGCCGTCTGGCCGTCCCCGGCCTCGCCCACGACGGTGTAGCCCTCCTCCTCCAGCATCTCCTTGAGATCGAGACGGATGAGGGCCTCGTCCTCGGCGATCACGACGCGCGTGGTCAGCGGAGGGACGTGCGACTGATCGTCATCGGCGGTGGGCTGCTCGGGCTCGGCGGCGCTCACGGGACTCCTCATTCAGGCAGGTGGTGCCCCATGAGCCTACCTAGCTCCTGTAGGGTGGTCCCACAGCAGGTAGGCGTTACCCTTGGATTCCGCTGGCCCCGGTAGCCCAATTGGCAGCAGGCAATGGATTCAAAACCCATACAGTGTCGGTTCGAGTCCGACCCGGGGCACTTTCCTTTCGATTCCAAGGTCACGCGGGAAACGGGAAAGGTTCGCTCGAAAGAACGGCCGCCCAGTCGAACGGCCACGCGGGGAACGCGCTCCGGCCAGGCTCACGTTCATGTACGACCGTGAAACCCGTGAGCACGCCCTCTCCCTCATCGGCCAAGATCGCAGCCTCAACGCCGTCAGCAAGCAGACCGGAATCTCCCGCTTCGCCCTCCGCTCCTGGCAGAGCCGGTTGGAGCCGCTGTCACGCAAGACGGATTGCCCACGATGCGAACGAGTACCGCGACCGCCTGAGGCCGATACGGCATACGCCTACCTGCTCGGCCTCTACCTCGGCGACGGCTGCATCAGCAAGCAGCCGCGGAATCGCGGATATGCGTTACGGATCGCCTGCGCGGATGCGTGGCCGGGCCTCATTGCGGCATGCCGCCGGGCGATGAAGACGGTTCGCCCCATGAACAGCGTGTGCGTCGTCCGGGGCGAGGGCTGCGTCATGGTGACGAGCTACAGCGTCCACTGGCCCTGTCTCTTCCCCCAGCACGGTCCCGGCAAGAAGCACGAGCGGCCGATCGTGCTCGAACGATGGCAGCAGCAGATCGTGGACGCGCATCCCTGGGAGTTCCTTCGCGGGCTGATCCACTCCGACGGCTGCCGGGTCACCAACTGGACGGCGCGCACGATCGCCGGGGAGCGCAGGCGCTACGAGTATCCGCGGTACTTCTTCACCAACGTGTCCGCCGACATCCTGCGTCTCTATACGGACACCCTCGACAAGGTCGGCGTCGCATGGCGGCCGACGCGGCAGGGGCGCCGGGCGGAGAACATCTCCGTCGCCCGCAAGGAATCCGTCGCGCTCATGGACACACACATCGGGCCGAAGTACTGACGGGGACGGCAGTCAGGTACCTCGGCCCAGCGGGTTCGGGGTGGTGCGGTGGGGCTACTTCGGGGAGTCGTCCTCGCCGATGTGGTGGACGCGGACGAGGTTGGTGGAGCCGGGGACGCCGGGCGGGGAGCCGGCGGTGATGATGACGACGTCGCCCTTTTGGCAGCGGCCGAGGGCGAGGAGGTGCTCGTCGACCTGGGCGACCATCTCGTCGGTGGAGTCGACGGTGGGACCGAGGAAGGTCTCCACTCCCCAGCTGATGTTGAGCTGGGCGCGGGTGGCCGGGTCGGGGGTGAAGGCGAGCAGGGGGATGGGTGAGCGGTAGCGGGAGAGGCGGCGGACGGTGTCGCCGGACTGGGTGAAGGCGACGAGGAACTTGGCGCCGAGGAAGTCGCCCATTTCGGCGGCGGCGCGGGCGACGGCGCCGCCCTGGGTGCGGGGCTTGTTGGTGTCGGTGAGCGGCGGGAGGCCCTTGGCGAGGACGTCTTCCTCGGCGGCTTCGACGATGCGGCTCATGGTGCGGACGGTTTCGGTGGGGTAGCTGCCGACGCTGGTTTCGCCGGAGAGCATGACGGCGTCGGTGCCGTCGATGACGGCGTTGGCGACGTCGGAGGCTTCGGCGCGGGTGGGGCGGGAGTTGTCGATCATCGAGTCGAGCATCTGGGTGGCGACGATGACGGGTTTGGCGTTGCGTTTGGCGAGTTTGATGGCGCGCTTTTGGACGATGGGGACGGTTTCGAGGGGCATTTCGACGCCGAGGTCGCCGCGGGCGACCATGATGCCGTCGAAGGCGGCGACGATGTCGTCGATGTGGTCGACGGCCTGGGGTTTTTCGATCTTGGCGATGACCGGGAGGGTGCGGTTCTCCTCGCGCATGATGCGGTGGACGTCTTCGATGTCGCGGCCGGTGCGGACGAAGGAGAGGGCGATGAGGTCGGCGCCGTGGCGCAGGGCCCAGCGGAGGTCGTCCTGGTCCTTTTCGGAGAGGGCGGGGACGGAGACGGCGACGCCGGGGAGGTTGAGGCCTTTGTGGTCGGAGACCATGCCGCCTTCGATGACGGTGGTGTGGACGCGGGGGCCGTCGACGCGGGTGACTTCGAGGGTGACCTTGCCGTCGTCGACGAGGATGCGTTCGCCGGTGGTGACGTCGTCGGGGAGGCCTTGGTGGGTGGTGCCGCAGTGGTGGCGGTCGCCTTGCGCGGCGGGTTCGACGGTAATGGTGAACTCGTCGCCGCGTTCGAGAAGTACGGGGCCTTCGCGGAATTGTCCGAGTCGGATCTTCGGGCCTTGAAGGTCGGCGAGGATGCCGATGCTGCGGTTGGCTTCCTCGGCGGCTTTGCGGACCCGGTCGACGCGTGTTTCGTGGTCGGCGTGGGTGCCGTGGCTGAGGTTGCAGCGGGCGATGTCCATTCCGGCGTCGACGAGGGCTTTGATCTGCTCGTACGAGTCGGTGGCGGGGCCCAGTGTGCAGACGATTTTTGCTCGGCGCATGTGTCGACTCTATGACTTACCGGGCGGTAGGGAACGGTAGGGAGGTGTCTGCTCAACGAGGGCTTGATGAAGGGCTGTTGACAGGTCTTGGAATGCGCGCGGGCCCGCTCCGATGAGCGGAATGCGGCCCTCGTGCGGAGTGGTGTCAGAGGGTGGGGCGGGTCATCGTCAAGCGGGCATTGACGCTGGCGTAGACGGTCTGGCGCTGGGGTTCGAGGTCGAGGGCGGGGGCGGCTTCCTGGGCGGGGGCGCCGTAGCCGGGGGCGGAGCGCAGGGCGGGGCCGGCGGTGGGGGTGGTGTTGTCGGCGCCGAGGTCGGCGATTTCGAGGAGGGCGTCGAGTCGGGCGCCGACGGCTTCGGCGTATTCGCGGGCGCGCTGGACGGCTTCATGAACGGCTTGGGTGCGGACGGTGCGGTGGGCGGGTGAGTCGGGGCGCAGTGCCCACCAGGGGCCGTCGACGCGGGTGAGGTCCAGGTCGGCGAGGCGGGTGGTGAGTTCACCGAGGGCGGTGAAGTCGTTGAGGGTGGCGGTGTGGGTGACGCGTCCGTGGTAGGCGCGGATGCGTTCGTGGCGGCCTTTGTCGGTGAGTTGGGGGGTGAGGCTGAAGGTGCCGGTTTCGAGTTTTTCGAGGGCGTCGCGGTAGGTCTTGAGGAGGGTGAGGGCTTGTTCGTTGCGGCGGGTGAGGTCGGTGAGGGTGGTGGTGCGGTCGGTGCCGCGGGCGCTGATGGTGACGGTGATGCGGGCGATTTCGGGGTCGACTTCGAGGCGGGCTTCGCCGCGTACGGCGAGGCGGGGGGTGTCGGGGGTGCCGTAGGGGAGGGCGGTGGTGCCGGTGGGGTCGGTCATGGGTGCCTCCGCGGTGGTGGGGCGGGTGTGGGGGTGAAGGGTGGCACATCCGGGCGGGCGGGGGGTCGCGGCCGGGGGTGCGGGGTGGCGGAGGCGGTGGGGCGGGTGCCGGTGTGGTGGGCGTCGGTGTGGTGGTGGTCCGGGGCGGCGGCGGTGCCGGGGCATCGCCGCCGTCGGGTCAGCCGCGGGGGACGAGGGTGGAGCCGCCTTGGCGGGGGACGGTGCCGGTGCGTGTGGTGGTGGTCTGCGGGAGGCCGAAGGTGGTGAAGGCGGTGCGGGTGGGGAGGGGGTAGGGGGTGCTGTCGGTGAGGGAGTTGAGGATGGTGGCGCTGCGCCAGGCGGCGAGGCCGAGGTCGGGGGTGCCGACGCCGTGGGTGTGGGTCTCGGCGTTCTGGACGTAGACGGCGCCGGTGACGGAGGGGTCGAGGATCAGGCGGTGGTCTGCGTCGATGCGGGGGCGTTCGGAGGAGTCGCGGCGTACGTAGGGGTCGAGGGCGGCGAGGAGGGTGTCGATGCGGCGTTCGCGGTAGCCGGTGGCGAGGACGACGGCGTCGGTGGTGAGGCGGGAGCGGGTGCCTTGCTGGGTGTGGTCGAGGTGGAGTTCGACGCGGGTGGTGCCGACGCGTCCCGCGGTGCGTACGCAGACGCCGGGGGTGAGGGTGGCGTCGGGCCAGCCGCCGTCGAGGGTGCGGCGGTAGAGCTCGTCGTGGATGGCGGCGAGGGTGTCGTGGTCGATGGCTTTGTGGAGTTGCCATTGGCCGGGGAGGAGGGCGTCGCGGACGCGTTCGGGGAGGGCGTGGAAGTAGCGGGTGTAGTCGGGGGTGAAGTGTTCGAGGCCGATCTTGCTGTATTCCATGGGGGCGAAGGCGGGGGTGCGGGCGAGCCAGTGGAGGCCTTCGCGGCCGGCGGGGCGGGCGCGGAGCTGGTCGAGGAAGATTTCGGCGCCTGACTGGCCGGCGCCGATGACGGTGAGGCGGTCGGCGGCGAGCAGGCGGTCGCGGTGGGTGAGGTAGTCGGCGGAGTGGATGACGGGGACGGCGTCGGCTTCGGCGAGGGGGCGCAGGGGGACGGGGATGTGGGGGGCGGTGCCGATGCCGAGGACGAGGTTGCGGGCGTGGGTGCGGCCGAGGGCTTCGGCTTCGCCGTCGGCGCCGAGTTGGGTGTAGTCGACTTCGAAGGCGTCGCGTTCGGGGTTCCAGCGGACGGCGTCGATCTGGTGGCCGAAGTGGAGGGTGGGGAGGTTTTCGCTGACCCAGCGGCAGTAGGCGTCGTATTCGGCGCGGTGGAGGTGGAAGCGTTCGGCGAAGTAGAAGGGGAAGAGGCGTTCGCGGGTTTTGAGGTAGTTGAGGAAGCTCCAGGGGCTGGCGGGGTCGGCGAGGGTGACGAGGTCGGCGAGGAAGGGGACTTGGAGGGTGCTGCCGTCGATGAGGAGGCCGGGGTGCCAGTGGAAGGCGGGGCGCTGGTCGTAGAAGGCGGTGCGGAGGTGGGTGAGGGGGTGGGCGAGGGCGGCGAGGGAGAGGTTGAAGGGGCCGATGCCGATGCCGATGAGGTCGAGGGGTTCGTCGGGGGTGGTGCTTGTGGTGTCGGTGTGGGGGGTGTCGTGCGGGGTGTGCGTCATCGGGGGGTCTGGCCTTCCACGAGGGTGAGCAGGGTGGTGAGGTCTCCGGGTTGGGTGTGGGGGTTGAGGAGGGTGGCTTTGAGCCAGAGTCCGGTGGGGGTGGTGGCGCGGCCGAGGACGGCGCGGCCGTCGATGAGCAGGGTGCGCCGGATGGTGGCGAGGGCGGTGTCGGTGGTGCCGGTGGGGCGGAAGAGGACGGTGCTGAGGGTGGGGCGGGAGTGGAGTTCGTAGTGGGGGTGGGCCTCGATGAGGTCGGCGAGGGTGTGGGCGGCGGTGAGGGTGCGGTCGACGAGGTCGCCGAGGCCGTGGCGGCCGAGGGCTTTGAGGGTGACGGCGATTTTGAGGATGTCGGGGCGGCGGGTGGTGCGCAGGGAGCGGCTGAGGAGGTCGGGGAGGCCGGCTTCGGTGTCGTCGTCGGCGTTGAGGTAGTCGGCCTGGTGGGTGAGGGGGGTCAGGGTGTGGGGGCCGGGGACGGCGAGGAGGCCGGCGGCGACCGGTTGCCAGCCGAGTTTGTGGAGGTCGAGGCTGACGGTGTGGGCGCGGTCGAGGCCGTCGAGGGCTGCGGCGTGGGTGTCGCTGAAGAGGAGGGCTCCGCCGTAGGCGGCGTCGATGTGGAAGCGGGCGCGGTGGTGTGCGGCGAGGTCGGCGAGGGCGGGGAGGGGGTCGATGGCGCCGGTGTCGGTGGTGCCTGCGGTGGCGGTGAGGAGGAGGGGGCCGGTGTGTCCGGCGAGGTTGGCCAGGCAGGTGTGGACGGTGTCGGGGGTGAGGGTGCCGTCGGGGGTGGGGAGGGTGAGGGGTTCGGGGAGGCCGAGGAGCCAGGCGGAGCGGTGGATGCTGTGGTGGGCGTTGGCGCCGCAGACGATCTGGAGGGGGCCGGCGGTGGGGTGGTCGGTGGTGGCGGCCTCGCGGGCGAGGAGCAGGGCGAGTTGGTTGGATTCGGTGCCGCCGGTGGTGACCAGGGCGTCGGGGGCGTCGGCGCGGGGGTAGACGAGTGCGGCGAGGGCGCGGCTGGTGAGGGCTTCGAGGGCGGAGGCGGCGGGGGCCTGGTCCCAGGAGTCCATGGAGGGGTTGAGGGCGGCGGCGGCGAGGTCGGCGGCGGTGGCGAGGGCGAGGGGCGGGCAGTGGAGGTGGGCGGCGCAGTGGGGGTCGGCGGGGTCGGCGGCGCCGGCGGCCAGGGTGTGGACGAGGGTGCGCAGGGCGGCGTGCGGGCCGGTGCCGTGCGCGGGGAGGATCGGGTGGCAGGCGTCGCGTACGGCGCGGGTGACGGCGTCGGGGCCGCCGGGCGGGAGGGGGCCGGCGCGGTCCTCGGCGCCGGTGGTGAGGGCGTCGAGGACGGTGTCGAGGAGGGGGCGCAGTGCGCGGGGGCCGTGGGTGCCGCCTGCGAGGGCGGTGCCGGCAGGGGGCACAGACATCGATGTGCTCTTCTGTCAGGAGAGTTGGGGCGGTCGCATGGGGACGAGCCCCGAAGGCGGCCCTAAATTACTTTCCCGGTGGAGCACGTATCCACTGGTTGCGGTCATACCACCCGTAAGTGGTACGGATGTTTACCGCGGGGGGTGCGGGTGCCGCCGGCTGCCGGTCCGGCGGCACCCGGGGGTGCCGTGCGGCGGTTACCGGTCGTCGGCGGCGGCGCGTATCCGCAGGGCCCGCCGCAGGTCGTCGAGTTGGTCGACGAGTTTGCGGCGCAGGGCGGAGGTGGGGTCGCCGTCGGCGAGGCAGGCTTCGCCCAGGCGCAGGGTCTCGTCCTCGACGAAGGTGGTGGGGAAGGCCTGGCGGCCGGCGGCGGCGGCGAGGGCGGGGCCGCGGGCGGCGGCGAGGGCGGGGACTTCGGCGAAGTAGCGGGCCACGTAGGGGCGGAGCAGTTCGTGTTGTTCGGGGGCCCAGAAGCCGGCGGCGGTGGCGAGGAAGAGGTAGTTGGACAGGGCCGGTTTCCCGCCGGTCTCGTCGGTGGTGAACAGGGCGTCCCAGGCGGCTTGTTTGGCGGCGGGGTCGGGGAGGGCGGCGCGGCAGCGGGCGGCGCCTTCGCGGCCGGTGGCGCCGGGGTCGCGGGTGAGTTCGGCGTCGATGGTGGTGCGGAGGGTGTCGGTGGGGGCGGCGCCGAGGGTGGCGAGCCGGGCGAGGATGCGCCAGCGCAGTTCGGGGTCGAGGTGGGGGCCGCCGGGGACGCTGCCGTCGTCGAGCCAGTCCTGGATGCCTTCGGGGGTGGTGGCGCTGTCGATGAAGGCGCGGACGGCGGTGAGGCGCAGGCCTGCTTCGGCGCCGTGTGCGGGGCCTTCGGTGCGGCGGAGGATGTCGCGGCTGAGGGCGGTGAGGGTGGTCAGGGCGGTGTGGCGGTGGGTGGTGGGGAGGTAGTGGTCGGCGATCTGGGTGCGGGCGAAGGCGAGGACGCCCTGGAGGATGGCGAGGTCGGTCTCGTGCGGGAGGTGGGTGCGGGCGGCGTCGAGGTAGGCGGTGGGGGCGAGGGCGCCGTCGCGGACCATGTCGCGGGCGGCGTTCCAGACGACGGCGCGGGTGAGGGGGTCGGGCAGGCCGGACAGGGAGCGGGCGACGGTCTGCCAGGAGTCGGCATCGAAGCGGACCTTGGCGTAGGTGAGGTCGCCGTCGTTGAGGACGAGCAGGTCGGGGGCGGGTTTGGGGAAGGCGCGGCGGGTGCGGCCTTCTGCGGCGGGGATGTCGAGTGCGAAGCGGTCGCGCAGGACGAGGTGGCCGGGGTCGGTGAGGTCCTGGTCCCAGGCGCCGACGGCGATGCGGTGCGGGCGGCTGCCGCTGTGGTGGACGTCGAGGTGCCAGGAGTCGGCGGTGGTGCCGGGTTCGGGGGTGAGAGTGTCGACTCCGGTGGTGCGCAGCCAGTGGCGGGCCCAGGCGTGGACGTCGCGGTCGGTGGCGCGGCCGAGGGAGTCGATGAAGTCGGCGAGGGTGGCGTTGCCGAAGCGGTGGCGGGCGAAGTGGTCGTTGATGCCGGCGAGGAAGTCCTTCTCGCCCATCCAGGCGACGAGTTGGCGCAGGGCGGAGGCGCCCTTGGCGTAGGAGATGCCGTCGAAGTTGAGGAGGGCGGAGGCGGTGTCGGGGACGTCTTCGGGGGCGGGGGCGACGGGGTGGGTGGAGGGGCGCTGGTCGGCGTCGTAGCCCCAGCCCTTGCGGGCGACGGCGAAGTCGGTCCAGGTGTCGGTGAAGCGGGTGGCTTCCGACAGGACCTGGTAGCCCATGTATTCGGCGAAGGACTCGTTGAGCCAGATGTCGTCCCACCACTGGAGGGTGACGAGGTCGCCGAACCACATGTGGGCCATTTCGTGGGAGATGACCGTGCCGCGGGTCTGGCGTTCGGTGTCGGTGACGGCCGAGCGGTAGACGAACTCGTCGCGGAAGGTGACGAGTCCGGGGTTCTCCATGGCGCCGGCGTTGAACTCGGGGACGAACGCCTGGTCGTAGGAGTCGAAGGGGTAGGGCTCGTCGAAGATCTCGTGGTAGCGGTCGAAGCAGCGGCGGGTGAGGTCGAAGAGTTCCTCGGCGTCGGCGTCGAGGTGGGGGGCGAGGGAGCGGCGGCAGTGGAGGCCGAAGGGCAGTCCGGCGTGTTCGGTGCGCAGGGAGTGCCAGGGGCCGGCGGCGACGGCGACGAGGTAGGTGCTGATAAGGGGGGTGGGGGCGAGGGTCCAGTGGCCGGGGTCGCCCTGGGTGGCGAGGCCGTTGCCGAGGACGGTCCAGTCGGTGGGGGCGGTGACGGTGAGCGCGAAGACGGCCTTGAGGTCGGGCTGGTCGAAGGCGCCGAAGACGCGTTGGACGTCGTCGAGGAAGAGCTGGGTGTAGGCGTAGCTCTCGCCGTCGGCGGGGTCGGTGAAGCGGTGCATGCCCTCGCCGGTGCGGGAGTAGCGCATGGTGGCGTCCAGGCGCAGTTCGTGGGCGCCGGGGGCCAGGCCGGTGAGCGGGAGGCGGTTGTCGTCCAGGGCGGCGGGGTCCAGGGGGTGGCCGTCGAGGGTGGCGGTGTGCAGTGCGTCGGGCTTGATCTCGACGAAGGTGTCGCCGGCGGTGTGTGCGGTGAAGTGGATGACCGTACGGGACCCGAACCGGTCCGCGCCTCGGGTGAGGTCGAGTGCGATGTCGTAGCGGTGGACGTCGATGAGTCGGGCTCGGGTCTGCGCCTCGTCGCGCTGGAGTGCGGGCATGGGGTCATGCTGCCGTACGGTCGGTGCGGGCTGCACGCGGTTTGGCGGGGCCGGGTGGCGGGCCGGTCAGCCGCTGACCAGCGGTGGATCGTCGGGGTCGGGGATCCGGGTGGACCAGCCGCCGGGGACGCTGTGGGCCTGGCGGTCGCGGAAGCGGACGGGGGCGGTGCCGACGCGGCGGGCGAAGAGGCGGCTGAAGTAGGCGGGGTCGTCGTAGCCGACGCGGCGGGCCACGGCGGCCACCGGGAGTTCGGTTCCCGCCAGGAGTTCCTTGGCGCGGCCCAGGCGGATGCCCAGGAGGTAGTCCTTGGGGCTGCAGCCGGCGCCGCGGCGGACGGCGGTGCGGAGTTCGGCGGGGGTCATGCCGTGGCGGGCGGCGTGTTCGGCGACGGAGAGCGGGAGGAACGCGTCGCGGGCCAGTGCCTGGAGGACGGGTTCGCCGCGGGCGTCGGTGTCGGCCCGGGCACGGCGCAGGACGACGAGGAGTTCGTGGACGGCGGCGGAGGTCTCGACCTCCAGGAGGGGGTTGCCGCGGCGTGCGGCGCGGGCGATGCGACCGACGGCGGCGCGCGGCGGGCCGGGGTCGGTGAGGGGGACGAGGGGGCGGTCGGGTTCGATGTAGCCGAGTTCGGTGTAGGTCTCGGTGGCGGGGCCGGTGAAGTCGACGAAGCTCTCGTCCCAGCCGGTGACGGGGTCGGCTCCGTAGTGGTGGGCGACGCCGGGGGTGAGCCAGAGCAGGGCGGGGGCGGTGACCGGGTGGCGGTGGCCGTCGGGGGTGGTGCACCAGCCTTGGCCGGCGCTGATGACGACGGCGACGTGGTGGTCGAGGGTGCGGGGGCCGACCGGGGGCAGGGTGCCGTGCTGGAGGCCGACGCCCAGGCACACCAGGCCGAGCCGGTGGTGGAGCGGGTCCGGTGTGAAGTACCGCATCCAGGTGTGGAACACGTCCGGCCTCCCGTCGCCGGCGGCCTGTGGGTGCCGCGTCGAACCGTCCAACCGCGATCTTTGTCCATGGACCGTCACACCGCCAGAGGGCGGGGGTGACCGGAGGCCGGGGGCGGGGGGTCGGTGAGGGGACTGCGGGACCGGGTGCTGGTCTGGGTCGACGGGGAGCGCCGGGCCGCGGTGGACGGCGGGGAGGTGCTGCTCGGCGAAGTGGCGGGGGGGGTGCGGGCGTGGGAGGGCGCCCCGGCCCTAGTGGGCGGGGGCGCCCGGCCTGTCTCCCTGCGCGGACGGGGGCTGACGGCGCCGCGGGCGCCCGCCGTGCTCCGCGCGGCACGCCTACGCCTCGCGCACCTCGAACATGTCCAGGACGAACTCCGCCGTCCCGTCGTCGCCCACCTTGCGCAGTCCCACCCATGCCTCGCCGCGGTCGGGCGCGGTGAACTCGTAGCTGTGGGTGGCGGGTTGGGTCGCGACGGGGAGCGGGGCGCGGGTCAGTTCGCGGGGCGCGGGGTCGTCGGCGGCGGTGACCCAGGCGTACTGGCCGGCCTTCTCGTTCTCGTAGCGGAAGGTGACCCGGTAGCGGCGGCCGGGGGTGAAGCGGACGGTGTGCGGGACGGTGCGGTAGACCAGCCCGGTGTTCTCGCCGCGGGACTTGAGGGACTGGCCGCCCTCGATGACGTCGTCGATGGCCTTGCCGTTCCAGCCGCGCTGGGTGAAGCGGGCGTGCCGCTGGGCGAGATGGGTGCGGGGGTCCGTGCTGCCGCCCGCGTCGCCCTTGACGAAGACGCCCCAGCCCTGGGGGACGTGTGCGAAGTCCTCGTGGACCAGGGTGCCCTCGCGGGTGGTTTGTACGGCGGGGACGACGCGGACGTTGTCGAACCGGACCCGGGCCCGGCCGGCGGCCGCGGTGAGGGCGAGGGTGACCGGGCCGCCGCCGTCGGGGACGGTGAAGGGGGTGAACAGGCGCTGGAAGCGGGTGCCGGCCTTGCGGTCGGCCGCCACGTAGTTGCCGGCGGTGGAGGTCTCCGTCCAGTTGGTGGCGGTGACGCCGTCGGCGGTGCGGATCTCCAGGGCGGCCCGGCGCCGCTCCCCCGCCGTGGCGCCGACCTCGATCTGCACGGAGGCGGCGTAGTGGCCGGGGGCGAGGCGGCGCAGGCGCTGGGCGACGGTGGCGGCGGCGCCCGCGCCGATGACCAGTTCGTAGTCGCCGAGGGCGCTGCGCCGGACCGCGGCGGGGCCGGTGGTGCGCCAGGCGGCGAGGTTTCCGGCGTGGAAGCCGGGGTCGGTGAGCGGGGTGCCCTCGCCCCAGCGGGGGTCGGCCCGGTCCGGGGCCCGGTGGCGGTGGACGACGTAGGCCACGCCGGGCCGGGCGGTGAGGGTGACGGCGGTGTCGCGGACCGGGATCCGGGTCTCCTGGGCGCGGCCCTGGTCGGTGAGCCGGTAGAGGTAGACGTGGCGGGCGCCGGACCAGCCGCGGGGCAGCGTCCAGCGGGTGGTGCCGCCGCGGGGGTTGTAGTGGTAGAGCTTGGCGGGGTCGGTGGCGTCGCGGGGTTCCCAGGGCAGCAGGTAGGTGCCGTCGTCGTAGACCAGGCGGCCGTCGGTGACGATGGTGCGGGTGCCGGTGCGCGGCGCGGAGTCCCCGGCCGCGGGCCGGGTGTCGCTGACGGAGGTCCTGGTGGGCCCCTCGAAGGTGATCTCGTGCGGGCCCCAGGTCTTGATCGGGTACGCCTGGAGGTATTTGGCGGGCAGTGCGTCGGTCCAGATGATCGTGTGGAACGCGGTCCAGTCGATCTTGCCGGTCCAGCCCTCGAAGTTGCCCATCCGGCCGCTGCCCAGCAGCGTGGGCCACTTGTTCGCGAAGACGTCCTTGTGGTGGTTGCGCAGGAAGCGGATCAGCCGGGAGTTGATGCCGCGGGAGGTGTCGGGGCCGTAGTCGGTCTCGTTGGCCCAGTGCGACCACAGGGCGGAGCGTTCCAGGCCGTGGCCCCATTCGGTGGCGATCTGCCAGCCCTGGTCGTGCAGGTGCCGCTGGAGGCGGTCGGAGTTCCAGCCGGACTCGCGGAACACGTCGAGGTAGAGGGTGGTGAGGGCCGGGTCGGTCTCGGCGCGCAGCCGGGCGAAGCGGGCGGCGATGTCGCCGGAGACCAGATCGCGGCGGGCGTCGATGCGGTAGGACTGGTCGAGCCAGTCCCACTGCTTGTCGCCGGTGTCGACGAGTTGCTCGGAGAAGGCGTGCGCGACGGGGTAGGACTCGGTGGCGTTGACGTGCACCGCGAAGTCGCTGTGCCAGGCCGCTCCGGCGCGCAGCAGGGTGTTGAGGTCGGTCAGGCCGCCGGCCCGCTCGTTGTAGTTGCCGCCGTAGTCGGGGTGGGCGGAGTCGTGCCCCTCGGACTGGTAGCCCTTGAGGAGGGTGAACTGCCGCAGCCCGTCGGTGGCCAGGGAGATCCGCTTGACGTTGTCGAGGGTGGCGAGGAACGGGTTGGTGGCCTGGCTGGCGAAGTTGAAGGGGATGTGCGGGACGACCCTCAGGTGCTGTGCGTCGGCGCCCGGCGGCATGACCATGATGTCGCGCAGCGCGATGGCGGCGTCCTGCCAGTCGACGCGGCCGTCGCCGTTGCGGTCGCCGGTGACGATGACGGTGGCGTACGGCAGGGGTTCGGTGGCGTCGGCGGGCTGCCCGGCGGCGCGGTGGGTCCACTGGCCGGGGACCAGCTGCGCCGTGACGAGGCCGTCGCCGCGCAGGGTCTGGTGCCACAGCCGGCCGTTCTCCCAGGCGGTGGCGCCGGCCGGCTTGTCGGTGACGGTGTTGGTCTCGACGGCGGCGGCCAGCGCGTCGGTGGCGACGACGGCGTAGGCGCAGCCGGTGGGCGCGGCCTCGGCGGGGGTGTCGGCGGTGACCTCGATCAGGGTGTCGCCGTCGGCGTTCTTGTCGAGGGCGACGCGGGCGGCGAGCAGGGTCGCGCCGGGCTGGTCGCTGCGGACGGCGAGCAGGGCGAGGCCGGGGATCTCCAGGGTGCCGACGCGCAGGGCGGGGGTGTCGGTGAGGCGGGTGACCCGCCAGGTGACCTGCCGGCCGCGGACGGCGATCTCGACGGTGAGCGCGGTGCCGCCGTCGAGGCGGAGGGTGTAGGTGGCGCGGCCGGCGCGGGCGCGGTGGGTGACGCGGGGGGTGTGGGCGGTGCCGTCGATCAGGATCTCGGTGAGCGGGGTGTCCCGGCCGTGCAGGACGGCGCCGGTGGCGCGGTCGGTGTAGGAGACGATGCGCGGGAAGTCGGTGGCGACGCGGACCTCCAGCGCGCCGGAGCGCAGCAGGGCCTGCCCGGCGCCCCGGGGGGCGGCCGCGGCGGGGTGCGCGGCGGCGGGCAGGGCGCCGGTGACCGGGGCGAGCGCGGTGGCGGCGACGACTGTTCTGCGGCGGGGCCCGCGGGGGGCGCCTGGCTGTCCGTTCACGCGCGCGGTCCTCCTGTGTGCGGCGGTGCTGCCTGTCGGCGGACAGCGTGCTGCGGGGGCGGGGCGTGCGCCCATGGACAAAGGAGGGGCAGGTGTTGGACAGATGGGGGCCGGTGGGGCGCCGGGGGCGATCTGGGTGAGCCGTCAGGCGGGTGTGCCGCCGTCGAGGGGCAGGAAGGCGGTCAGCTCCCAGCCGCCCTCGGCCGAGGGGCCCGCGGCCAGCCGGCCGCCCATCGCCTCGGCCCGTTCGGTGAGCCCGGCCAGGCCGAAGCCGCCGCCGCGGGCCTGTTCGCACAGGCGGGCGGGGGCGCCGCCGTCGTTGGCGATGCGCAGTTCCGCGCCGAGGGGGACGGAGCGCAGGCCGATGCGGACCGCCGTGGCGTCCGCGGCGTGCTTGCGGATGTTGGTGAGCGCCTCGCGCACGATGCGGTAGACCGCGGCCGCCACATCGGCGGGCAGCGCGTCGGCCACCGTCCGGTCGACGGCGAGGACGACCGGCGGGCCGGTGCGGGCGAACGCGTCGGTCAGCGCCCGGACCTCGGCGAGCCCGGCGACCGGGTGGGGCTCGGCGCCGTTCTCGCGCAGCACCCGCACCAGCCGGCGCATCGCGCCCAGCGCCTCGCTGCCGGAGGCCTCGATCCGTTCGAAGGTGGCGTCGGCCTGCTGTCCTTCCAGGGCGGTGTAGCGGGCGGCGCGGGCCTGGACGACGATGCCGGTGACGTGGTGGGCGACCAGGTCGTGCAGTTCCCGCGCCAGCTCCAGCCGCTCGGCGGCGCGGACCGCGGCGAGGTCGCGCAGCCGCTGGGCGTCCTGGCGGCGCAGGATCAGCGAGTAGGCGACGACGACCACGGTGAGCACCGCGTGCACGAGGGTGAAGATGCCCATCCGGATGTCCCGCACGGGGGTGAGCATGCAGGCCAGGCCCAGCAGCGGGCCGAGGACGGCGGCGGTGCGGGCGGGCGCGCGGTGCAGGACGGCGGTGAGCAGGACGAGCAGCGCGATGCCCTCGCCCAGGCCCCACACCTGCAGGGCGTGCTGTCCGGCGATCAGTACCGCCGAGCCGGCCAGGGAGACGGTGGCCGCGGTCCAGGCCCGGACGGTCAGCGGGATCCGGCTGAGGGGCACCGCGCACAGGCAGACCACGACGGAGGTGACCACCACCGTGGCGTAGGGGCGCAGGGGCTGGCCGGCCAGTTCGACCGTCTCGAAGCCGACGAGGAACAGCAGCAGCACCGCCAGGGCGGCCTTGGCGGCGGCGCCGGGCCGCGGGCGGGGCAGGTGCCGGCGCGCCGCCGGGCTCCTGCCCGGGACCAGCCGCTTGCCGGTGCGCTCGCTCACGATCTGCCCGTGACCAGCCCGGTCTCCCAGGCCCAGGCGGCGATCTCGACGCGGTTGCGGGCGTCCAGCTTGTGCTGCACGTTCGCCAGATGCGTCTTGACGGTGGACAGCGAGACGAAGAGTTCGCCGGCGATCTCGGCGTTGGTCAGGCCCCCGGCCAGCGCCCGCACGACGTCCTGTTCGCGCTCGGTGAGCGGGTCGCAGGGGGTGCGGGCCGGGCGGCCGCGGCCGGCGGCGGGGGCCAGCCGGCGCAGCAGCCGGACGGTGATCGCGGGCGAGACCAGGGAGTCGCCGGCGGCCGCGGCGCGGACGGCCTCGACGAGCAGGGCGGGGCTGGCGTCCTTCAGCAGGAAGCCGCTGGCCCCGTCGCGCAGCGCGGCATGGACGTATTCGTCCAGGTCGAAGGTGGTGACGATGACGATGCGGGGGCGCGGCCCGTGCTCGGGGTGGGCGGCGGCCAGCTCGGAGAGCCGGCGGGTGACCTCCAGCCCGTCGACGGCGGGCATCCGGATGTCGAGCAGCAGCACGTCGGGGCGCAGCCGGGCCACGGCGTCGAGGGCGGCCCGGCCGTCGATGACGTCGTCGAGGACCTCGATGTCGGGCTGGCTCTCCAGAATCATCCGGAATCCCATCCGGACCATCTCCTGGTCGTCCGCGATGACCACGCTGATCGGCATGCCGTTCCTCCCCGGCGCCGCGGGGGCCGGGCGCGGGTGTCCATCCGTCCGGCCGGCGGGGCGCACGGCGCCGCCGGGACCGGGAGACCCGTTGGGCACGTTCAGCCCCGGACCGCCTGCGAGGGAACCCCGGCCGGCTCGACGGGCCGGTCCTGCACGCCGAGCAGGACGTAGACGACGGCCGCGGCGGAGGCGGCGAGGAACAGCGCGGCGAGGACGGTCGTGCGGTGGTCGCGGTCACGGCCGCACGCCGGCAGCCGGGTACGGGGTCGGGGCTGGATGGTCATGGCTTCACGCTAAGGAGCCGCACGGGGTGCGCCCATAGGCCGTACGGTCATCCGTGACGGGACAAAGCCCGGCCGAAAGCACGATTTTGGTCCCGGACCGGACGGACCAAGGTCCATGGGGCGGCGGGACCAAGGGCCCGGGGCGGGGCCGCGGGCGTCCGCCGCGGCGAAAGGGCCCGGGACGTCTCCCGGGCCCTTCGGTGCGGTGCGGCGGTCAGCCGCCGAGGCCGTCCGCGGCCTTCTTGATGTCGGCGGCGAAGGTGCTCACCTCGCTGTAGACGCCGGGCTTGCCGGGCCGTGCGCAGCCGTCGCCCCAGGAGACGATGCCGACCTGGAGCCACTGGCCGGCGTCGTCCTTGCGGAACATCGGGCCGCCGGAGTCGCCCTGGCAGGTGTCGACGCCGCCGGTGTCCATCTTGCCGGCGCAGATCTCGTCGCCGGGCGTCAGCTGGTCGCCGTAGGCCTTCTGGCAGGTGGCGTCGTCGACGAACGGCACGGTCGCCTTGAGGAGGTAGCGCTGCTGGTCGCCGCCCTCCTTGTCGGCGCCCCAGCCGGCGATGGTGAAGTCGCCGCTGTTGAGCTTGTCGTCCTGGGCGATCTTCAGGGTGGGCTGGTCGACCGGCTTGGCGAGCTTGATGAGCGCCCAGTCCTTGCCCTTGCCCTGGTAGCCGGGGGCCTGCAGGACCTGGGTGGACTTGACCTTGACGGCGTGGGAGTCCTCCAGGTCGGCGACGCCGGCGGTGGCCGTGATGGAGGTGTTGGGGCCGCTGCCGTCGACGCAGTGCGCCGCGGTGAGCACGATGTCCTTGGCGTACAGGGCGCCGCCGCAGCCCATCGACAGCCGGACCATGAAGGGGAATTCACCCTGGTCGGCCTTGGTGCCGCCGACGACCTGGGTGTGGACGGAGCCGGCGGGGTCGGGGGCGGCTTGGGCCGGGCCCGGCTGGAGGCTGACGGCGGCCAGGGCGACCGCGCCGACGGCGGTGGATCTCGCGAGAAGCTTCCGGTAAGTGCGCAACGGGCTTCCTTCCGTGGGGGGTTGCACGTCGATGACGGGCCCATGCCAACACCGGAGCCGGACGTGACCCGCCGCACCGTGCACATGGCGGAAGACAGCACGCCGTAAGCGTCCGGACCCAGTGGGGGATGAGTCCGAAAGAGCGCCCTGTGATTATGTGGACCGCCGGGCCGGAGTGACAAGAGCCCGCATCCGGCCAACTCCCCTGCCCCACCTGCCCCGTACGGCCCATACCGGACGTTCCCGGCGCGCCGTACAGTGGCCGGGTGACCTCCGGCAGCAGTGAGATCGAGCACGGTTTCCCCCATCTCGACACGGTGCGTGCGGCCGTCCACGCCCTCTTCACCCGCCTGTCCCACGACACGGTCAGCACCTTCGACACCAGCGTGCTGCCGGTCGACGTGGCCTTCGACGAGACCGAGGACCTGCACCTGGGGGCGCAGCGGGTCGCCCGCGCCCTGGTGCGGCAGCTGCATCTGCCGGACGCCCGGATGGTCATCACCTTCCGCGCGATGGAACACGCCGCGAACGTCGAACTCACCGCGGGTCCCGAGTACTTCATCGAGCTGAACGACCGCTTCGCCACGCACCGCACGGACATCGGCGCCGCACTGGCCCACGAAGTCATGCACATCTGCCTGCACCGGCTGGACCTGTCCTTCCCCGGCACCCGCGACAACGAGATCCTCACCGACACCGCCACGACCTACCTCGGCGCGGGCTGGCTGCTGCTGGACGCCTACCGCGAGCACGGCCCGTTCTCGCAGAAGCTCGGCTATCTGACGCCGGAGGAGTTCGGCTATGTCCTCGCCCTGCGGGCCCGGTTCTTCGGCGAGGACCCGGCGCCGTGGTTCACCAGCCCGCAGGCGTACGAGGCGTACACGGCGGGCGCGGAGCGGGCCGCCCGGGACCGGCGCCGGCCCCCGCTGGCGGGCGCCGGCTGGGCCGCCCGGCTGCGCTACGCCAAGGACCGCCGGGCGGCGCGGGAGCCGGGGCGGACGGCCCGGCCCGCCGCGGCCGCCGGCGGGGACGGCTACGCCTTCGAGGGCCCCTCGCCGCTGCGGGTGACCTTCCCCTGCCCCGCCTGCCACCAGCGGATCCGGGTCCCGGTCCGCGGCCGGCTCCAGGCGCGCTGCGGGCTGTGCAAGACGCTGCTGGACTGCGACACCTGACGGCCCGGCGGCCGCCCGGCCGGGGCTCCAGTCGCTGCCTTCAACATCCCTACACCCATCCCTCCAGGCCCGCCATGAAGGCGTCGAAGTCGTCGCGGTGCAGGGTGTGGCCCACGCCGGGCACCGTACGGACCTCGAAGCCGCGGTCGGTCAGCTCGGCCGCCGCGGGCGCGGAGAAGAGGAAGCCCTCCCCCGCGAACTGCACCAGCGAGGGGACGACGGGCTTGTGCGGCGTACGGTCCTCGCGGTGCCCGGCGGACAGTGCGAGGGCGGTCGCGGTGTCCCAGTCCGCGACGGTGGCCAGCTCGATGTCGAGGTCGGCCTCGCTCCAGCGCGGGTTGAACATCCGCACCCGCGCGCGGTCGGCCCGCTTGAACGCGACGAACAGGGCCGGGTCGACGGACTGTCCGAGCCCGGCGAGCGACCACGCCGGGTCGCTGTACACCGCCCGCCGCGGCCGCAGCCGCTCCACCGCCAGGGACAGCGCCAGCCCGCCCAGCGAGTGCCCGAGGGCGAGTTCGGGAGCCGCGGGCAGGGTCTCCACGAGGTCGTCGGCGAACAGTTCGGGTCCGTAGTCGCCGCGCGGGCTGCGGCCGTGGCCGCGCAGATCGACGGCGAGGACGCGGTAGCCGCGCCCGGCGAGCGCCGGGCCGACCCGGTGCCAGGTGCGGTGATCGGACATCAGCCCGTGGACCAGCACCGCGATCCGCTCACCGGCACCCCACTCATGGGTGTACAGCCGCATCCCCGTGCTCCTCACGTCTGCGCCTCCTCGGGCCGGTCCGCTGCCGGCCCCGGCCCGCCCGAGGGTATCCGCGCGGCCGCACACCGCCGGGGCGCCGCCCCCGGCACGCCCCGCGGCGCCCCCGGACGCGCCTACAGCCAGTCCGTCGCGGGGGTGGCCGCGTCCAGCATCTCCCGGGCGCCGGTGCGCAGCGGCACCCCGTGCGGGACGCACACCGTGTCGGCGCCGAGCGCGACGAGCCGCCGGAAGGACGCGAGGGCCTCCTCGCGGGCGACGTTGCCCGGGCCGAGGACGGCACGGCGGCCCTCGGGGTCGGTGCCGATGAGGTCGCCGGGGAAGAGCACCCCGCTCTCCGGCAGGTGCAGCGCGATCCCGCCGGGGGTGTGGCCGGGCACGTGCAGCACCCGCACCGTTTCCGGCCAGTCCTCCAGGGTGTCCCCGTCGTGCAGTTCCCGGTCGACCTCGGCGGGGCGCGGCGGCGGGGTGCCGGCGGCCGAGAGACCGCCCATGACCCCTGCGAACAGCCGCCGTTCGGCGGGGGTGAGCTCCGGCTCGGGGGCGGGCGCGGTGCCGCGGATGTACGGGGCGTCCAGGGCGCCGGCCAGGACACGGGCGCCGGTGGCGGCGACCAGGTCAGCGGCGGAGCCCATGTGGTCGAGGTGGTGGTGGGTCAGCACGATCTGCCGCAGCCGGTGGGGGCTCCCGCCGAGACGGTCGAGGGCGTCCAGGACGGCCGGGGCGGAGCCGGGGACGCCGGTGTCGACCGCGGCGTATCCCCCGTCGGGCAGGGCGACGAGGTACACGTGCCCGACGGGGAAGGGGAGGTGCCAGACGGTGCGGGTGATCCGGGTCAGTGTGTCCATGTCCCGGACGCTAGCGGCGGGCGGTCCACCCGGGTGGCGGTTACGCCAGGGGCAGATCGTGCGCCTGGCGCACCGCCCGCGGGATCGGGCCGGAACCTGTCTTGCCTCCGGCACGTCACACCGCTGACCAAGGAGGCATTGTCATGCGAGGATCCCACCTCTCCCGCACCCGTACCCTCACCGCCGTGCTCGCGCTGGCCACCGCCGGCACCGTCGCGCTGACCGGCTGCGGGGAGCAGAAGCAGACCGTGGGCACCGCGCCCGCCCCGAAGAAGCAGGACGCCTTCGAGCGGCGCGCGGACCAGATCGTGCGGGACTGGCCGAAGGTGTCCCCGGTCACCCAGCGGCAGCAGGCGCTGCTGCCGCTGGCCGGCGCGGACCGTCCCAAGGACAAAGGCGTCCGGGAGATCACGGTGACGGTCGGGCACAGCGCCTGCGATGTCCACTTCGGCGCCCGCAGCCACGAGTCGAAGGACCTGGTGGTGGTCTCCGGCTGGGGCAAGCGCAAGAGCAACAAGGGGATGTGCACCGAGCAGCTGGCGACCGACAAGGTGAAGGTCCGGCTCAAGAGCCCGCTGGACGGCCGCAAGGTCGTGGACGCGGCCACCGGCAAGCAGTTGTTCAAGGACTGAGCGGCATCGGCCGGGCGGCAGACACGGCTCGGCACACACCGCCCGGCGGCCGGGCGCCGGGCGGCACCGGGGCGTCCCGCCGCCGCCCGGTCCGGCGGATCGCGGCCGCGGCGCCCTAAGCTCGTCGGCATGAGCCCTTCCACCGCCACCAACCGCCGCGTCGAACTGCCCGAGCTGCTGGAGTTCGTCCGCCCCCGGCACCGCGCGATCCTGCTCACCCGCCGCAGCGACGGCACCCCGCAGGGCTCGCCGCTGACCTGCGGGGTGGACGACTCCGGCCGGCTGGTGATGTCGACGTACCCGGAGCGCGCCAAGGCCCGCAACGCCCGCCGGGTCTCGTCGGTCAGCGTGCTGGTGCTGTCCGACGAGTGGAACGGCCCGTGGGTGCAGATCGACGGCGAGGCCGAGGTCCTCGACACCCCGGACGCGATCGAGCCGCTCGTGGAGTACTACCGCAACATCGCCGGGGAGCACCCGGACTGGGACGAGTACCGCGAGGCGATGCGCACGCAGGGCAAGTCGCTGATCCGGGTGGTGCCGCTGCGCTGGGGCCCGATCGCCACCGGCGGCTTCCCGGCGCGCCTCATGGAGGACGGCAACGCCTAGGGGTGCCGCCGTGTGGGCCAACCCCTGAGCCCCGGCCCGCGGTTCAGGTCCGGGGCGGGCTGAGCGCCAGGGACGGGTAGAGCGCCTCGTCGGGCAGGCCGAGGCGGTCGCGGAAGGCCCGTCGGCCGGTCGCGGTGACGGTCAGGACGCGGGTGGTGAGGGCCTTGGAGACCCAGTCGTGCTCCAGGGCGTGCCGGTAGAGGGCGGCGCCGACCGCGCCGGAGAGGTGCTGGCGGCGCACCGTCCAGTCGAGGCAGGTGCGGACGTGCGCCCGGCGGGCGACCGAGGGCCCGGCGTCGGAAATCCCCAGCGCGGTCAGCCAGTTGGCGCCGGAGACCGTCAGCACCAGGCCGTAGTCCCGCGCAAGCAGGCCGCGTTCGGTCATGGCGGCGGCGATGGCGACGCCGAGCGCGCCGGCGATGTGGTCGTAGCAGGTGCGGGCGTGGTGCAGCGCGCGGCGGTGGTTGGCCTCGGCCAGCGAGCGCACCGGGACCCGGCGGTAGGGGGCCAGACCGGCGAGGTTCTCCAGGGTCTCCGCGGTCTCCGGGCCGGCCAGCCGCACATAGCGCCGCCGGCCCCGGCGCTCCTCGGCGAGCAGGCCGCCGGAGACCAGGAGGTTGAGGTGCTCGGTGGTGGTGGAGGGGGCCACCGCGGCGTATTCCGCGAGTTCACCGGCGGTCCAGGCGCCGCCGTCGAGCAGGGCCATGCAGATGGCGGCGCGGGTGCGGTCCGCGAGCAGCGCCGCGAGGGCGGCCAGATCGGGGGTCTCCGCGGCGCTTTCCTGATCGGCGTCCCATCGTTTCATCTACACAGAGTAACCTCTCATCACATTTCGGTGAGCACCGAACCGTCCGGCTTCTATCCTCGACGCCATGAACGTCGCGCTGGAGAAGAGCAGTTCGGTCACCCCGGCGCTGCTGTCCACGGAGAACGACGACGGGACCTTCGTGCTGGTCGAGCTGCGGATCCGGTGGGAACTCGGGCCGGTCGTCAGCGTCTGGCTGCCGTCCCGCGGCCGCACGGCGCAGAATCTCGCGGTGCGCCCGGACGTGGTCTTCAATCTGCCGCCGGAAGGAGCCGAGGCGCAGGAGGGGGCGAGCAGCATGCCGTGCGCCGCGGACGCGCCCTGGACCGAGCCGTCCGAGCTGGTGCGGCCGCCCCGGCTCGCGCACTGCCCGGTGCAGTTGGAGGCCCGCCGGGTCGGCGAGCGGACGGTGACCGACGGGGCGTGGACGCAGATCGAGGCGCAGGTGCTGCGGGTGCACGTCGATCCGCGGGCGGTGCTGCCGCTCGGTGACGGCGGGACACCTGCCGGGGCCTGGCATCCGCCGGTGCACGACTTCCGGCCGTCGGCCACTCCCCCGCCGCGGCCCGTGCCGGCGCCGGCGCGGGAGCTGGCCCGGCAGCGGGGGCTGCGCTACCCCGCCGGGCGCGGCGGCCGCCCGTAGCCGCGGGGTGCCGGCGCCGCCGAGGAAGCCGCGGCACACAGCACGCGGCGCCTGCCTCCGGTCGGGGGAGGGGGCAGGCGCCGCGGATGGCGGCCCGGGGGAAGACCCCCGGGCCCCATGCCGCCGTACGCCGTTGTACGGGACATCAGGGGACGGTCGTCACACGGCCAGTGCGCGATCCGTCGGCTTGATGGGAGCCGGCAGGGCGCTGACTCCGGTCAGGAAGCGGTCCACGCCCTTGGCCGCGGAGCGGCCCTCGGCGATGGCCCACACGATCAGCGACTGGCCGCGGCCCGCGTCACCGGCGACATACACACCGGGGACGTTGGTGGCGAACTCCGCGTCGCGGGCGATGTTGCCGCGCTCGTCGAGCTCCAGGCCGAACTGCTCGACCAGGCCGTTGTCCCGGTCGGTGCCGGTGAAGCCCATGGCGAGGGTGACCAGCTGGGCCGGGATCTTCCGCTCGGTGCCCGGCTTCGGCTCCGGCCGGCCGTCCTTGAACTCCACCTCGGTCAGGTGCAGCCACTGGACGTTGCCGTCCTCGTCGCCCTCGAAGTGGGTGGTGGAGACGGAGTAGATCCGCTCGCCGCCCTCCTCGTGCGCGGAGGTGACCTTGTAGAGCATCGGGAAGGTCGGCCACGGCTGGTTGGGGTTCCGCTCGTCGCCCGGCTTGCCCATGATCTCCAGCTGGGTGACGGAGGCCGCGCCCTGGCGGTGGGCGGTGCCGACGCAGTCCGCGCCGGTGTCGCCGCCGCCGATGACGACCACGTGCTTGCCCTCGGCGCTGATCGGGGCGACCGTCAGGTCCCCCTCCTGCACCTTGTTGGCCAGCGGGAGGTACTCCATCGCGAAGTGGATGCCGTTCAGCTCGCGGCCGGGCACCGGAAGGTCGCGGGAGGTGGTGGCACCGGCGGCGATGACGACGGCGTCGTAGCGCTTGCGCAGCTTCTTCGCGTCGAGGTCGCGGCCGATCTCCACCTCGGTACGGAACTTGGTGCCCTCCGCGCGCATCTGCTCGATGCGGCGGTTGATGTGCCGCTTCTCCATCTTGAACTCGGGGATGCCGTAGCGGAGGAGGCCGCCGATCCGGTCCGCGCGCTCGTAGACGGCGACGGTGTGGCCGGCCCGGGTCAGCTGCTGGGCGGCGGCCAGGCCGGCCGGACCGGAGCCGATGACGGCGACGGTCTTGCCGGAGAGGCGCTCGGGCGGCTGCGGGGTGACGTCGCCGTTGTCCCATGCCTTGTCGATGATGGAGACCTCGACGTTCTTGATGGTCACCGGCGGCTGGTTGATGCCCAGCACGCAGGCGGACTCGCAGGGCGCGGGGCACAGGCGGCCGGTGAACTCCGGGAAGTTGTTGGTCGCGTGCAGCCGCTCGCTGGCCTCGGTCCAGTCCTCGCGGTAGGCGTAGTCGTTCCACTCGGGGATGAGGTTTCCGAGCGGGCAGCCGTTGTGGCAGAACGGGATGCCGCAGTCCATGCAGCGCGACGCCTGCTTGCTGATGATCGGCAGCAGGGAGCCGGGCTGGTAGACCTCGTTCCAGTCCTTGACGCGCTCCTCGACGGGGCGGGTCTTGGCGATCTCGCGCTCGTGGTTCAGGAAGCCCTTGGGGTCAGCCATTGGTCGCCGCCTCCATCATCTTCTCGTGGGTCTCGGACTCGGAGAGTCCGGCCTGCTCAGCGGCGTCCTTGGCGACGAGCACTGCCTGGTAGGTGGGCGGGATGACCTTGCTGAAGCGCGCGGCGGCGGCATCCCAGTCGGCGAGGAGCTTGTCGGCGACGGTGGAGCCGGTCTCCTCCTGGTGGCGGCGCACGACGTCGTGCAGCCACTGCTTGTCGGCCTCGTCCAGGGCGTGGACCGCGCCGACGAGTTCCTTGTTGACGTTGGCCCGGTCGAGGTCGATGACGTAGGCGAAGCCGCCGGACATACCGGCCGCGAAGTTGCGGCCCGTCTCGCCCAGGACGACCGCGTTGCCGCCGGTCATGTACTCGCAGCCGTGGTCGCCGACGCCCTCGGAGACCACCGTGGCACCGGAGTTGCGGACGCAGAAGCGCTCGCCGACCCGGCCCCGGAGGTACAGCTCGCCGCCGGTGGCGCCGTAGGCGAGGGTGTTGCCGGCGATGGTGGAGAACTCGGCGAGGTGGTCGGCGCCGCGGTCCGGGCGGACCACGACCCGGCCGCCGGACAGGCCCTTGCCGACGTAGTCGTTGGCGTCGCCCTCCAGCCGCAGCGTGACGCCGCGGGGCAGGAACGCGCCGAAGGACTGGCCGGCCGAGCCGGTGAAGGTGATGTCGATGGTGTCGTCGGGCAGGCCCGCGCCACCGAACTTCTTGGTGACCTCGTGGCCGAGCATGGTGCCGACGGTCCGGTTGATGTTGCGGATCGCGATCTGCGCCCGGACCGGCTGGGCGGCCTCGGCGCTGTCCGCGGCCAGGGCGTCGGCGGCGAGCTTGATCAGCTCGTTGTCGAGCGCCTTCTCCAGGCCGTGGTCCTGCGCGATGACCTGGTGGCGCACGGCGCCATCGGCCAGCTCGGGGACGTGCAGCAGCGGGGCCAGGTCCAGGCCCTGCGCCTTCCAGTGGTCCACCGCGCGGGAGGTGTTCAGCAGCTCGGCGTGGCCGATGGCCTCGTCGAGGGTGCGGAAGCCCAGCTCGGCCAGCAGCTCGCGGACCTCTTCGGCGATGAACTGGAAGAAGTTGACGACGTACTCGGCCTTGCCGTTGAAGCGCTCGCGCAGCGTCGGGTTCTGGGTGGCGATGCCGACCGGGCAGGTGTCCAGGTGGCACACGCGCATCATGACGCAGCCGGAGACGACCAGCGGCGCGGTGGCGAAGCCGAACTCCTCGGCGCCCAGCAGGGCGGCGATGACCACATCGCGGCCGGTCTTGAGCTGGCCGTCGGTCTGCACCACGATCCGGTCGCGCAGGCCGTTGAGCAGCAGCGTCTGCTGGGTCTCTGCCAGGCCCAGCTCCCAGGGGCCGCCCGCGTGCTTGAGGGAGGTGAGCGGCGAGGCACCCGTACCGCCGTCGTGGCCGGAGATCAGGACCACGTCCGCGTGCGCCTTGGAGACACCCGCGGCGACCGTGCCGACGCCGACCTCGGAGACCAGCTTCACGTGGATGCGGGCCTGCGGGTTGGCGTTCTTGAGGTCGTGGATCAGCTGGGCCAGGTCCTCGATGGAGTAGATGTCGTGGTGCGGCGGCGGCGAGATCAGGCCGACGCCCGGGGTGGAGTGCCGGGTCTTGGCGACCCACGGGTAGACCTTGTGGCCGGGCAGCTGGCCGCCCTCGCCGGGCTTGGCGCCCTGGGCCATCTTGATCTGGATGTCGTCGGAGTTGACCAGGTACTCGGAGGTCACCCCGAAGCGGCCGGAGGCGACCTGCTTGATGGACGAGCGGCGCGCCGGGTCGTAGAGCCGCTCGGGGTCCTCGCCGCCCTCACCGGTGTTGGACTTGCCGCCCAGCTGGTTCATGGCGATGGCCAGCGTCTCGTGCGCCTCCTGGGAGATGGAGCCGTACGACATGGCGCCGGTGGAGAAGCGCTTGACGATCTCCGACGCCGGCTCGACCTCCTCGATCGGGATCGAGGGGCGGTCGGTGGCGAAGGAGAACAGGCCGCGCAGCGTCATCAGCCGCTCGGACTGCTCGTTGATCCGCTCGGTGTACTTCTTGAAGATGTCGTAGCGCCGGGCGCGGGTGGAGTGCTGGAGCCGGAAGACGGTGTCCGGGTCGAAGAGGTGCGGCTCGCCCTCGCGGCGCCACTGGTACTCGCCGCCGATGTCCAGCGCGCGGTGCGTGGCGGCGATGCCGGAGGCCGGGTAGGCCTTGGCGTGCCGGGCCGCGACCTCCTTGGCGATGACGTCCAGGCCGGCGCCGCCGATCTTGGTCGCGGTGCCGTGGAAGTAGCGGGCGACGAACTCCTCGTCCAGGCCGACGGCCTCGAAGACCTGCGCGCCCCGGTAGGAGGCGACGGTGGAGATGCCCATCTTGGACATGACCTTCAGGACGCCCTTGCCGAGCGCCTTGATGAGGTTCTTGATCGCGGCCTCGGCCTCGATGTCCGGCAGGAAGGTGCCGGCGCGCACGAGGTCCTCGACGGACTCCATGGCCAGGTAGGGGTTGACGGCCGCGGCACCGAAGCCGATGAGCAGCGCGACGTGGTGCACCTCGCGCACATCGCCGGCCTCGACGAGCAGACCGACCTGGGTGCGCTCCTTGGTGCCGATGAGGTGGTGGTGGACCGCGGCGGTCAGCAGCAGCGACGGGATCGGCGCGTGCTCGGCGTCCGAGTGGCGGTCGGAAAGCACGATCAGCCGGGCGCCGTCGTCGATGGCGGCGTCCGCCTCGGCGCAGATCTGCTCGATCCGGGCGGCCAGCGACTCGCCGCCGCCGGAGACGCGGTAGAGGCCGGAGAGGGTCACGGCCTTCATGCCGGGCATGTCGCCGTCGGCGTTGATGTGGACGAGCTTGGCCAGCTCGTCGTTGTCGATGACCGGGAACGGCAGGGTCACGCTGCGGCAGGAGGCCGCGCTCGGCTCCAGGAGGTTGCCCTGGGGGCCGAGGGAGGAGATCAGCGAGGTGACCAGCTCCTCGCGGATGGCGTCCAGCGGCGGGTTGGTGACCTGCGCGAAGAGCTGGGTGAAGTAGTCGAAGAGCAGCCGGGGGCGCTCGGAGAGCGCGGCGATCGGCGAGTCGGTGCCCATCGAGCCGATCGGCTCGGCACCGGCCTTGGCCATCGGGGCGAGGATGACGCGCAGCTCTTCCTCGGTGTAGCCGAAGGTCTGCTGGCGGCGGGTGACCGAGGCGTGGGTGTGCACGATGTGCTCGCGCTCGGGCAGGTCCGCCAGCTCGATCAGACCGGAGTCCAGCCACTCCTGGTAGGGCTGCTCGGCGGCGAGCTGCGCCTTGATCTCGTCGTCCTCGATGATGCGGTGCTCGGCGGTGTCCACGAGGAACATCCGGCCGGGCTGCAGGCGGCCCTTGCGGACGACCTTGGCGGGGTCGATGTCCAGGACGCCGACCTCGGAGGAGAGCACGACCAGGCCGTCGTCGGTGACCCAGTAGCGGCCGGGGCGCAGACCGTTGCGGTCCAGGACCGCGCCGACCTGGGTGCCGTCGGTGAAGGTGACGCAGGCCGGGCCGTCCCAGGGCTCCATCATCGTGGAGTGGTACTGGTAGAAGGCGCGCCGGGCCGGGTCCATGGAGGTGGAGTTCTCCCACGCCTCCGGGACCATCATCAGCACCGAGTGCGGCAGCGAGCGGCCGCCGAGGTGGAGCAGCTCCAGGACCTCGTCGAAGGACGCGGAGTCGGAGGCGTCGGCGGTGCACACCGGGAAGATCCGTTCGAGGTCTTCACTGCCGAAGAGCTTCGAGGCCAGCTGCGACTCGCGCGCCCGCATCCAGTTGCGGTTGCCCTTGACCGTGTTGATCTCGCCGTTGTGCGCGACGAAGCGGTACGGGTGGGCCAGCGGCCAGCTCGGGAAGGTGTTGGTGGAGAACCGCGAGTGGACCAGCGCGATGGCGGTGGCGAAGCGGCGGTCGGACAGGTCCGGGAAGAAGGGCTCCAGCTGGCCGGTGGTCAGCATGCCCTTGTAGACGATCGTCCGGGCGGAGAGCGAGGGGAAGTAGACCCCGGCCTCCCGCTCGGCGCGCTTGCGCAGCGCGAAGGCCTTGCGGTCCAGCGCCAGCCCGGTGCTCTGCCCGTCGCCGACGAAGAGCTGGGAGAAGGCGGGCATGGTGGCGCGGGCGCCGTTGCCCAGCAGCTGCGGGGCGACCGGGACCACCCGCCAGCCGATGACGTCCAGGCCCTCCTCGGCGGCGATCGTCTCGATGCGCGAGACGGCGGCGGCCGCTTCCTGGGCATCGGAGGGAAGGAAGGCGAGGCCGACGGCGTAGGCGCCGGCCTCGGGGAGCTCGAAGGTGACCTCTTCGCGGAGGAACGCGTCCGGCACCTGGAGCAGGATGCCCGCGCCGTCGCCCGAGTCGGGCTCCGAGCCGGTGGCACCGCGGTGCTCCAGATTCGTCAGGACGGTGAGCGCCTGCTCGACCAGTGCGTGGCTGGCCTCTCCGGTGAGGGTGGCCACGAAGCCGACGCCGCAGGCGTCGTGCTCGTTGCGCGGGTCGTACATGCCCTGCTGGGCGGGGCGGCCGTCCATGGGCGACCAGGCGGCGGCGCTGGCGCTGCTGGTGGTCGCGGAGTGCGTGGACGCGAAGCGCATCAAGCTCTCCCAACGTCGTCGTGGCATAGGAATTGCCGAGGGACGACGTTGGCCCTCCGCGAAATTTCGTGCAGGTTACAGGATGAGCCGCTTCTCGAAAAGCGAAAAGAGGCTTCCAACATGCGGACACCGCGGGTGCGGTGGGTCAGGACGCGGACGGAATCTGGAGCCGTCCCACAGGGCGGCGTTCGGCGAGCGACATTGCCCGCGACGCCTGGGCCTTATGCCCGGTCGTCATCGATTCGAAACCGCTGGGTAACGGCGTAATCATGCGGTCACCCGCATGACACGTCAGCCTACGACGGTCCCGAACAGCGCTCCCAGGGCGTACGTCACACCGGCCGCGGCGCCGCCGAGGGCCAGCTGGCGCAGCCCGCTGAACCACCACGAGCGCGCCGTCACCCGGGCCACGACCGCCCCGCAGGCGAACAGTCCGACCAGGGCGAGCAGCAGCGCCGGCCAGATCGCAGAAGCACCCAAAAGATAGGGAAGAACAGGCAGCAGCGCGCCCAGCGCAAAGGATCCGAAGGAGGAAATGGCGGCGACGGCGGGAGAAGGAAGGTCGGAGGGGTCAATACCCAATTCCTCGCGGGCATGGATTTCCAGCGCCTGCTCGGGGTCCGAGGAGAGCTGTTCGGCGACCTTCCGGGCGAGCGCCGGCTCGACGCCCCGCGACTCGTAGAGGGCCGCCAGCTCGTCCAGCTCGTCCTTCGGGTGCTTGCGCAGCTCGGCCCGCTCGATCGCCAGCTCGGCCTGGACCAGCTCGCGCTGCGAGGCGACCGAGGTGTACTCCCCCGCGGCCATCGAGAAGGCGCCGGCGGCCAGCCCCGCCAGGCCGGTGATGATGATCGTCTGCTGCGACACCGCGCCGCCGGCGACACCCGTCATGAGGGCGAGGTTGGAGACCAGTCCGTCCATCGCGCCGAAGACGGCGGGGCGCAGCCAGCCGCCGTTCACATCGCGGTGGGTGTGGTTGTCACGGTGCGCCACATGCGTCGGCGCCGCGGCATCCATGATCTCCATGACGGACATATCGGTTACCTACTCCCTACAGCGAGGTGTGGGCCGATGGCGGCACTTCCCCCTCCAACACCTCGAAGCTATGCGCCTCTTGCCCTCCGCCGCTAGCAAGGAAGGCCGAACTTACCGCTCTGACCTGCGGTTTTTCCCGGAGGTCGGCCATGAGATCCGGGTCACACCCCCTTCCGGGCCGCCATGGGGCCCCGGCCGCGGCGCCGCGGGGGGCGGTCGACCGGGTGACCGTGGCGCCCGGGAGAGGAGAGCCGGGCCGCCGCGTGGCACGGATGAAGCGCGGCGGCCCCGGCCGCGTGCGCCGCCGGACGGCGCCGCGCGGTGCACGCGATCGGGCCGCCGCGGTGCACCCGCCCCTCCCCCACCGTGGAAGGACCCACCCGCACATGACCTACGCAAGCGAGCAGACCCCGGCCGCGCCGGGCGCCCCGGGCCCCGGCGCCACCGCGGTCCGGGCGGTCCTGCCGGAGGTGCAGCCGGCGCCGGTGAGCCCGACGGCGGCCGCCCCCGCCCCGCCGTCCCTGGAGGACCGGGCGACCGGCGCCCTGGTCGGGGCGGCGGTCGGGGACGCGCTCGGCGGGCCCGTGCAGGGCTGGTCGCCGCAGGAGATCGTCAAGCGGCACGGCGGCCGGGTCACCGGCATCGTCGGCCCCTTCCACGACGACTGGCGCACCGCCCGGCCGATCGCGCCGTACCACAAGGGCGACGGGCACGTCACCGACGACACCCTGATGACGCACGCGCTGGTGCGGGTCTACGAGACGGTGCGCGATCACCTCGACGCCTACGACGTCGCCGACCACCTGGTGCCGGACCTCATCGGCACCCCGCGCTGGATCCCGGAGCTGGAGGCCGAGGCGCTGCCGCTGCAGCGGATCTTCCTCACCGAGAAGTGGATCGTGGCGCGGCTGCACTACGGGCACGCGGACCCGCGGGAGGCGGGCGTCGGGAACATCGTCAACTGCGGCGCGGCGATGTACATGGCACCGGTCGGGGTGGTGAACGCCGGCAACCCGGACCGGGCCTACGCCGAGGCGCTGGACATCGCCGGGGCCCATCAGGCCTCGTACGGGCGGGAGGCGGCGGGGGTGTTCGCCGCGGCCGTGGCCGCCGCCTTCATCCCGGACGCCACCCCGTCCTCCGTCGTCGTCCACGCGCTGCGGCTGGCCAAGGACGGCACCCGCGCCGCGATCGAGGCGGTCTGCGAGGCCGCGTCGTCGCTGTCCGATCACGAATCGGCGCTGGAGCCGCTGCGCGCGGCCGTCGCCCCCTTCGACACGGTGGGCCCGGACTACCGCAACCCCTCGCTCGGCGCCCGGCGCCCCTCCCGGCTGCACGCCGTCGAGGAACTCCCCGTCGCGCTGGGCATGCTGCTGATCGGCGGCGGCGACTTCCGCAGCACGGTGCTCGGCGCCGTCAACTACGGGCGGGACTGCGACTCGATCGCCACGATGAGCGGGGCGCTGGTCGGCGCGCTGCGCGGGGCGTCGGCGGTGCCGGCCGAGTGGAGCGAGGAGGTCGCCCGCGCCAGCCGGCTCGATCTGCAGGCGCCCGGTACCACGCTGGCCACCGTCGCCCGGGAGATCTTCACCCGCGACCGGTCCCGGGCCCGCACCCATGAACAGGCCTTCACCGCGATCTCGGCCATCCCCGCGATGGCGGAGGCGGGCGGGCGGTGACCGCCACGGCCCCGGCCCGCACGGAGCCCGGCCCGCTCGCCGGGCTGCGGGTGCTCGATCTCGCCACGCTGTTCGCCGGTCCGCTGGCCGCCACCCTGCTCGGCGACTACGGCGCCGAGGTGATCAAGATCGAGCATCCGCACCGGCCCGATCCCGCGCGCGGCCACGGCCCCGCCAAGGACGGCATCGGGCTGTGGTGGAAGCTGCTGGGCCGCAACAAGAAGACGATGACGCTGGACCTGTCCCACCCGGGCGGCCGCGACGTGCTGCTGCGGCTCGCCGCCCGGGCCGACGCCGTCGTCGAGAACTTCCGGCCCGGCACCCTGGAGCGCTGGGGCCTGGGGTGGGAGGAGCTGTCCGCCGTCAACCCGCGGCTGGTGCTGGCCCGGGTCACCGGCTTCGGCCAGTTCGGCCCGTACGCCCGCCGCCCCGGGTTCGGCACCCTCGCGGAGGCGATGAGCGGCTTCGCGGCGATGACCGGCGAGCCGGACGGCCCGCCGACCCTGCCGCCGTTCGGCCTCGCGGACGCCGTCGCCGCGCTCGGCACCTCCTACGCCGTGATGGCCGCGCTGCACGCCCGGACGGCCTCCGGCCGCGGCCAGGTCATCGACATGGCCCTCATCGAGCCGATGCTGACCGTCCTGGGCCCGCAGCCGCTCTGGTACGACCAGCTCGGCCATGTCCAGCCGCGGACCGGCAACCGCTCGTCCAACGTCGCGCCGCGCAACATCTACCGGACCGCCGACGACTCGTGGGTGGCGGTCTCCACCTCGGCCGAGTCGGTCGCCGAGCGGGTGATGCGGCTGGTGGGACGGCCCGAGGTGATCACTGAGCCGTGGTTCGCGACCGGCGAGGGACGGGCCGCGCACGCCGATGAGCTGGACGCGCCGGTCGCCGACTGGATCGCCCGGCACGACCGGGCCGAGGTGATGGCCGCCTTCGAGAAGGCCGAGGCGGCCGTCGCGCCGATCTACGACATCCGCGAGGTGATGACGGATCCGCAGTACCAGGCGCTGGGCTCGATCACCGAGGTCCCGGACGACGAACTGGGCACCGTCCGGATGCAGAACGTCCTCTTCCGGCTCTCCGAGACACCGGGCGCCATCCGCTGGGCGGGCCGCCCGCACGGCGCAGACACCGACGAGATCCTGGACGCCCTCGGCCTGACCGGCGCCGAGATCGACGGACTGCGCGCGGCGGGCGCGCTGTGAAACACAGCGCCGGGTGGACCCGAACATCTCGGGTCCACCCGGCGCTGCCGGCCTGTGCTGCGGGCCTAGGACTTCTTGGAGCTGCCGGCGGGCTTGGCGGTGTCCTCGGGGGACTTCTCCGCCGTGGCCCCGGCTTCCGCGTCGCCGGCCTCGTCCGTCGCGGGCTCGGCTGCCTCGCCGTCGGACGCGGCCTTCGGGGACGCCTTCTCGACGGAGACCTTGCCGCCGCCGTCACCGTCCCGCTCGCCCTCGGCACGCTCGGCGCCCTCGGTGGCCTCCGCGTCGGCGTCCTCCTGGGCTCCCGGCTCGACGACCGCCTCGCGGCCGGGCGCCTTCTTGGCCGAGATCACGAAGTAGGCGACGGCCAGGACGAAGACGATCAGTGCGGTCCAGACGTTCAGCCGCAGGCCCAGGATGTGGTGCGCCTCGTCGACGCGCATGTACTCGATCCAGGCGCGGCCCGCGCAGTACGCGGCGACATACAGCGCGAACGCCCGCCCGTGGCCCAGCCGGAAGCGCTTGTCGGCCCAGATGACCAGCGCGGCGACACCGATGCACCACAGGCACTCGTAGAGGAACGTCGGGTGGTAGGTGCCGCCGATGCGTCCGATGGCCGGGTCGGAGCTGATCTTCAGCGCCCACGGGACATCGGTCGGCTTGCCGTACAGCTCCTGGTTGAACCAGTTGCCCCAGCGGCCGATCGCCTGCCCGAGGGCCAGGCCGGGCGCCAGCGCGTCGGCGTACGCGGGGAGCGGGATGCCGCGCCGGCGGCAGCCGATCCAGGCGCCCACCGCGCCGAGCGCGACCGCACCCCAGATCCCCAGGCCGCCCTGCCACACCTTGAAGGCGTCGAGCGGGTGGCCGTTGGGGCCGAAGTACGGCTCGTACGTCGTGATGACGTGGTAGAGGCGGCCGCCGACCAGCCCGAAGGGCACGGCCCACACGGCGATGTCCGCGACGGTGCCGGAGCGGCCGCCGCGCTGCACCCAGCGCTTGTTGCCGAGCCAGACGCCGACGAAGACGCCGATGATGATGCAGAATGCGTAGCCGCGCAGCGGGACCGGGCCGAGATAGACGACTCCGGTCGACGGGCTGGGAATGAATGCGAGGTCCATGGCAGGGTCGACGCTACCGCGCCGGGCGGGGTCGACGACAACCCACCCGGCTACGGCTGCGTAACGACCCCGCTGCCGGACCATGACGCTGCGTGTCCGGCCTCCCGACCGGGCAGTGCGCCCGCCGCGGGCTAGGACGACGGCGTGAGTCCCTCCGCGCTCCGCGGTTCCCGGGGTGCGGTGATGCGGTCCCGGGTCTGCCGCTCCCCGGCCTGTCGCTCCCCCGTCTGTCGCTCCTCGGTCTGCCGCTCCGGGGCCTGCCGCTCCTGGGACGTGACGCCCGCGGCCCCCGGGGCGCCGGTGTGCCGGTGGCGGGGTGCGTGGTGGCCCGCCTGCTTGCCCGGGTGGGGCGAGGTGCTCGGGTGCGGCGGGAGGCTCTTGCCCGGCTGCTTGCCCTTGTTGGCGTCCTGCACCATCTTCTTCAGGTCCGCCGGGGTGAACCGGCCGCCCTTCTCCTGCGAGAGGTCCTTGCCGTTGAGCAGGACCGTGGGGGTGCCGCGGTATCCGGACTTGGTGAAGGCGTCGTTGGACTTCTGCACGAAGCGGTCGTACGTGCCGTCGTTGACGCAGGAGGTGAAGGCCGGGGTCACCAGTCCCTTGACCTTGCCGGCCAGCTGGAGGAGGTACTGCTTGTTCGCGAACTTGTCCTGCGTCTCGGGCGGCTGGTTCGCGTAGAGCACGTCGTGGTACTCGCGGAACCGGCCCGCGTTCTGCGCGCACATGGCGGCGTTGGCGGCGTTGAGGGACCCCGTGCCGCCGGAGTTGCCGTCGATGATCGTGACGAGGTGGTACTCGTTCTTGAGCTGGCCGGAGTCGACGAGTTCATGGACGGCCGGGCGGAAGCCGGTCTCGAACTGCTGGCAGGCGGGGCAGCGGAAGTCCTCCCACACCGTGAGAGTGGACGGGGCGTCGGCCGCGCCCACCGGGACGGCGGGCCGTTTGCCGTCGCTCGCCTGCTTCGGGACGGCGACCGCCCCGTTGCTCGTGCCGCCGCCGTCACCGGATGACGACGACGCCCAGACCGCGATGCCGCCGGCGATCGCCAGCACCACCACCACCGATCCGGCGACGATCGCCTGCCGCCGGTGGCGGGCGCGCGCCTTCTCCTTGTCCCGCTGTTCCTGAAGCCGCTCGCGGGCGGTTCTCTTACCCTCATGGTTCTTCTGGCTCACGCCCCTGGACAACGAAGCGGAGGGGTGACCCTGCACCCCTCCGCACCGATGTTCGCCCTATCGAGGGACAGCGCGCCGGGCCGACGTGGACGTCCGCCCGGCGCGTTGCGCCCCTAGGAACGCTTGCGTACGCCCTCGGCCAGCTCGCCCGCCAGGGCCCGGACGCCGGCGAGGCCGGCCGCCAGGTCGCCGTCGGCGGCCAGCAGCCGCTTGACGAACGCCGAGCCGACGATCACGCCGTCCGCGAACCGGGCCACCTCGGCGGCCTGTTCGGCGTTGGAGACCCCGAGGCCGACGCAGACCGGCAGGCCGGTCGTCGCCTTGGTGCGCCGGACGAGGTCCTGCGCCTCGGCGCCCACCGACGCGCGGGTGCCGGTGACGCCCATCAGGGAGGCGGCGTAGACGAAGCCGGAACCCGCCGCCGTGATCTCGGCGAGCCGGGCGTCCTTGCTGCTGGGGGCCACGACGAAGACGGTCGCCAGACCGTGCTTGGCCGCGTGCTCCCGCCAGGTCGCGGACTCCTGGACCGGCAGGTCGGGCAGGATGCAGCCGGCGCCGCCCGCCTCGGCCAGCTCGGCGGCGAAGCGCTCGACGCCGTAGCGGTCGACCGGGTTCCAGTACGTCATGACGAGCACGGGCTTGCCGGTGGCCGCGTGCGCCTCGCGCACCGTGCGCAGCACGTCCGCGATCTTCACGCCGCCGCGCAGGGCGATGTCGTCGGCGGTCTGGATGACCGGGCCGTCGAGGACCGGGTCGCTGTGCGGGAGGCCGATCTCCACGATGTCGGCGCCGCCGTCGAAGACGGCCTTGGCCGCCTCGATGCCGCCGTCGACGGTCGGGAACCCGGCGGGCAGGTAGGCGATGAGCGCGGAGCGGTCCTCGGCCCGTGCGGCGGCGAGGGCATCGCTCAACAGCTGGATGTTTCCGCTCACTTGGCGTCCCCTTCGATCTCCGCGCCGGCGGCGTCGGTGTCCGCCTCGACGGCGGCGTCGGTGTCGTACAGGCCGAAGTAGCGGGCCGCGGTGTCCATGTCCTTGTCGCCCCGCCCGGACAGGTTGACCAGGATCAGCCCGTCCTCGCCGAGCTCCCTGCCGAGCTCCAGGGCCCCGGCGAGGGCGTGGGCGCTCTCGATGGCCGGGATGATGCCCTCGGTCTCGGAGAGCAGGCGCAGCGCCCGCATCGCGTCGTCGTCGGTGACGGCGCGGTACTCGGCGCGGCCGCTGTCCTTGAGGTAGGCGTGCTCGGGGCCGATGCCGGGGTAGTCCAGGCCGGCCGAGATGGAGTACGGCTCGGTGATCTGGCCCTCGTCGTCCTGGAGGACGTAGCTGCGCGAGCCGTGCAGGATGCCGGGCTCGCCGGCGGTCAGGGTGGCCGCGTGCTCGCCGGTCTCGATGCCGTGGCCGGCGGGCTCGCAGCCGACGAGCCGGACGCCGGTGTCCGGGAGGAAGGCGTGGAAGAGGCCGATGGCGTTGGAGCCGCCGCCGACACAGGCCACGGCCGCGTCCGGCAGCCGGCCCGCGCGTTCGAGGAGCTGGCGGCGGGCCTCGACGCCGATGACGCGGTGGAAGTCGCGGACCATCGCCGGGAAGGGGTGCGGGCCGGCGACCGTGCCGAAGAGGTAGTGGGTGCGGTCGACGTTGGCGACCCAGTCGCGGAACGCCTCGTTGATGGCGTCCTTGAGGGTGCGGCTGCCCGACTTCACGGCGATGACCTCGGCGCCGAGCATCCGCATCCGGGCGACGTTGAGCGCCTGGCGCTCGGTGTCCAGCTCGCCCATGTAGATGGTGCAGTCGAGGCCGAAGAGGGCGCAGGCGGTGGCGGTGGCGACGCCGTGCTGGCCGGCGCCGGTCTCGGCGATGACCCGGGTCTTGCCCATCCGCTTGGTGAGCAGTGCCTGGCCCAGCACGTTGTTGATCTTGTGGGAGCCGGTGTGGTTGAGGTCCTCGCGCTTGAGGAAGATCCGGGCCCCGCCGGCCTCGCGGGCGAACCGCGGCACCTCGGTGAGCGCGCTGGGGCGGCCGGTGTAGTTGACCATCAGGTCGTTGAGTTCGGCGGCGAAGGCGGGGTCCGCCTTGGCCTTCTCGTACTCGGCGGCGACCTCGTCGACCGCGGCGACCAGCGCCTCGGGGATGAAGGTGCCGCCGAAGGCGCCGAAGTAGCCCTCGGCGCTGGGGACGTGCCCCTCGGGGTCGGGAAGGAAGAATTCGGAGGACATCTGACGCACTCCTCGTCCGGGGCGGGTACCCCGGAAGTCCGGTTCATCGGGCAGTGGGCAGGGCAAAAGGGCGGCGCGCTGAACGGGTTCGCCGCCGCCGCGGAGCCGGCCGGGCCGGTACCGCGGGCGGTGCGGACGCGGACGCCCCGGGGGGGGCATCGCGGCGCCGGCACGGGGCCGGCGCGTCAGCGCGCGGGCCCCCCTCGCCATCGCCTGCCGTTGATCTGTCCCGGCTCGGAGCCGATGTGGTACCGCACCCGGCGCCCGTGGACCCGCCGCGCGGGCGCACGGCAGCCGCGGTGCCACGAGGGCAGCGCGGAGCACTTGGCCACGGGGCGGCGGGGGGCGGCGGTCATGTCGGGGTCGGTGTCCTGTCCTGGCGGCGGCCGGTCAGGACCGGCCGTGCCGGATCGCCGGGTGGGAGCCGGCGGCGACCAGGTCGGCCACCGCGGTCCTGGGGTCCTTGCCGGTGACCAGCGACTCCCCGACCAGCACCGCGTCCGCGCCGTCGTTGGCGTAGGCGATCAGGTCGTGCGGGCCGCGCACCCCGGACTCGGCGATCTTGACGATGTGGTCGGGGATCTCGGGGGCGACCCGGGCGAAGTTGCCGCGGTCGACCTCCAGGGTCTTCAGGTTGCGGGCGTTGACGCCGATGATCTTGGCGCCGGCGTCCACCGCGCGGGCGACCTCTTCCTCGTCGTGCACCTCGACCAGCGGCGTCAGCCCGATCGACTCGGCCCGCTCGATCAGCGAGACCAGGGCCTCCTGCTCCAGCGCGGAGACGATCAGCAGCGCGAGGTCGGCGCCGTAGGCCCGGGCCTCCCACAGCTGGTAAGCGGTGACGATGAAGTCCTTGCGCAGGACGGGGATGTCGACCTTGGCGCGGACCGCTTCCAGGTCGGCCAGCGAACCGCCGAACCTGCGCTGCTCGGTGAGGACGGAGATGACCGCCGCGCCGCCCGCCTCGTAGTCGGCGGCCAGGCCGGCCGGGTCGGCGATCGCGGCGAGCGCGCCCTTGGAGGGGCTGGAGCGCTTGACCTCGCAGATCACCGTGACGCTCTCGCCCTTGAGGGCCGCGACGCCGTCCTTCGCGGGGCGCGCCTTGCGGGCCCGCTCCTTGAGCTCGTCGAGAGTGACGCGGGCCTGCCGCTCCGCGAGGTCGGCACGGACCCCGTCGATGATCTCGTCGAGCACACTCACGCGAGCGGCCTCCTTCTTGCGTGGGGGAGGTGGACAGTGACCTTGAGGGACGAGCCGCCCCAGCCGGTCCTTTGATGGTATCCGCCATGGCCTGCTGGTCCCGCATCCGGCCGACCGCGGTCCCACGACCTGGACATTCATCGGAGGGACACCGGGCGCCGGCGGGCTCGGGGGCGGCGGTTCAGGGGGCCAGCGCGCTGCCGAGGGGGAGGTTGCGGACGAGCGTGAAGACCAGCAGCAGCCCGGCCAGCGCCGCCCAGTGGACGGGCCGGGGCCGGGGTCCCGCCGTCGGGCGCCCCCGCGCCGCGCGGCCCAGCCACAGCACCCAGAAGACCGCGGCGGCGGCGTATCCGGCGACCGCCAGGGCGTTGGCGCCCAGGGCCGCGGGGAGATCCCCGTGCGCGACGGCGTGGGCGCTGCGCAGTCCGCCGCAGGCCGGGCAGTACAGGCCGGTCAGATGCAGCAGCGGGCACACCGGGTAGTGGCCGGGTTCGTTGGGGTCGACGGCGCCGACGTAGGCGAAGGCAGCGAGGGCGGCGGCCAGGGTGCCCAGGGGTGCCGCGAGGCGGCGGGGCAGCGCGCGCTGCCGGGGGGCGGGGGGCGCGAGCCGCGCCGCGGGATCGCTCACGTGGCGATTGTGCGGCGCCACGCGCGAAGGCGCAGCTTCTCGGCCGCCGTACGGAGCGGGCACGGACGGCGGGTACGCACCGGGGTGCGTACGGGCCGGGAAGCGGCGCCTTCGAAAGGAGCTGCGGGGTGGCGCCGGGCGGCGCCACGGGGGCGGGAGCTCAGCCCTCCTGCGGCTGGACCTGCGCCGCGGCGGCGGGCTTGGCGGAGCGGCGGGGCTCCTGGCCCATGCCGGCCGCCCGCATCAGGCCGCCGGCCACGGCGCCGAGGCCGATCAGCACGATGCCGGCCCAGAAGCCGGGCACGTTCCCCAGCACGATGAAGGCTCCGGAGACGCAGAAGCCGATGAACGAGATGATGACGCCCGTCCAGGCGGCGGGGGTGTGTCCGTGGCCACTGCTCGACATGAATGCTCCTCGTTGCTCTGTCGCGCCGGGGTCGGGGCGCGGTGATCCTCATCGCCCATTGTCACCGATGCCGGGCGGGGCACCTTTACCGGGTCGGGTCCTCACCGCGGTCCAGGGACTTCCAGATCTCCTCCGGGCGGTCCAGGTCCGGCGGGGCCGGGGCCCGGCGCGGGCCGCGGGCGCCGCCGGGCGTGCGCTCGTAGCGGCCCGACATCGCAGGCCAGTGGCGTCCGTGGACGAGCGCCAGCAGCCCGGCGAGCAGCAGCAGCGCGCCGCCGGCGGCGGCTACCCACGGCCAGCCGGTGTGCGTGACGTGATGCACACCGGCGTCGGTCAGACCGACCGCGGTGGCGGCCTTCTCGCGGAGCGCGGAGGTGTCGGAGATGCCCAGCACGGCGGCGGTGGCGATGCCCGCGCCGCTGAGCGTGAGCAGCGCGGCGACCGCGATCCGGCCGGCCCGGCGCACGGCGAAGACGGCGACCAGCGCGGCCAGGCCGACGACGGCCAGCGCGCCGGGCACGCCGGTCACATCGGCGCCGGTCACGCTGCGCGGCAGGGAGCCCTGGGCCAGCTGGGCGGAGCCTCGGGCCCAGACGCGGCCGGAGGCGAGCAGCGCCAGGCCCGCGCCGGCCGCGCCGGCCAGCAGGGCGAGGGCGAGGCTGCGCCGGGCGGCGCGGGCGGCCGCGGCCGGTGCGGGGGCCGGCGCGTCCGCGGGCTCGGCGTCGGTACGGGGCTGGGGTACGGCAGTCACGCGTACCACTATCGCGCACCGGCCGGGCGGGGCCGGTGCGCGGGGTGGTCGCGGGGCGTGCGGCCGGTCACGTTCCCAGGTGGTTGGCGGTGTTCACGGCGCGCAGCACGGCGGCGGCCTTGTTGCGGCACTCGGTGTCCTCGGCCACCGGGTCGGAGTCGGCGACGACGCCTGCGCCCGCCTGGACGTAGGCGGTGCCGTCGCGGAGCAGGGCCGTGCGGATCGCGATGGCGGTGTCGGAGTCGCCGGCGAAGTCGAGGTAGCCCACGCAGCCGCCGTACAGCCCGCGCCGGGTCGGCTCCAGCTCCTCGATGATCTGCAGGGCGCGCGGCTTGGGCGCCCCGGAGAGGGTGCCGGCCGGGAAGCAGGCGGTGAGCACGTCGAAGGCGGAGCGGCCCTCGGCGACCTGGCCGGTGACCGTGGAGACGATGTGCATCACATGGCTGTAGCGCTCGATGGACATGAAGTCGACGACCTCGACGCTGCCCGGCTCGCAGACCCGGCCCAGGTCGTTGCGGCCCAGGTCGACCAGCATCAGGTGCTCGGCGCGCTCCTTGGGGTCGGCCAGCAGCTCGTCGGCCAGGGCCTGGTCCTCGGGCACCGTGGCGCCGCGCGGGCGGGTGCCGGCGATGGGGTGGACGGTGGCCCGGCCGCCCTCGACCGTGACCAGCGCCTCCGGGCTGGAGCCCACCACGTCGAACGGGCCCTGCTCGGCGCCCTCGCCGCCCTCGAAGCGGAAGAGGTACATGTACGGGCTGGGGTTGGTGGCCCGCAGCACCCGGTAGACGTCCAGGGCGCTGGCGGTGCACGGGGTCTCGAAGCGCTGGGAGGGCACGACCTGGAAGGCCTCGCCGGCCCGGATGCGCTCCTTGATGTCCTCGACGGCCTCCTGGTAGGAGGCGCCGCCCCACTCCATGGTGAACGGCGGGACCTCGGACGGCGGCATCGCGGCGGCGCTCGCGGGCGCGGGCCGGGAGAGGTCGTAGGCCATGGTGTCGAGCCGGGCGACCGCGTCCGCGTAGGCCTCGTCGACGCCGGTGTCGAGGTCGTTGTGGTTGATCGCGTTGGCGATCAGCAGGACCGTGCCGCTCCAGTGGTCCAGGACGGCCAGGTCGGAGGTGAGCAGCATGGTCAGCTCGGGCAGCCGCAGGTCGTCGGTGGTCTGCTCGCCGATCTTCTCCAGGCGGCGCACGATGTCGTAGCCGAGGTAGCCGACCATGCCGCCGGTGAACGGCGGCAGTCCGGCGCCCTCGATGAGGTCGCGGGGGGTGTGCAGCGCCTCGACGGTGGCCCGCAGCGCCCGGAGCGGGTCGCCGTCGGTGGGGACGCCGACCGGCGGGGTGCCGAGCCAGTGCGCCTGCCCGTCGCGGGTGGTGAGGGTGGCGGCGCTGCGGACGCCGATGAAGGAGTACCGCGACCACGTCCGGCCGTTCTCGGCGGATTCCAGGAGGAAGGTGCCGGGGCGCTCGGCGGCGAGTTTGCGGTAGAGGCCGACCGGGGTGTCGCCGTCCGCGAGAAGGCGCCGGGTGACGGGGATGACCCGGCGGTCCTTGGCGAGGGTGCGGAAGGTGTCGAGGTCCGGAGTGGCGGTGCCGGTGGTTCCCGTGGTCATGGCAGCGGAGCCTACTGGTCGGAGGGGGTCTCGGTGGCCAGGACGTCGGCGTCGAAGCAGGTGCGGTCGCCGGTGTGGCAGGCCGCGCCGACCTGATCGACCTTGACCAGGACGGTGTCGGCGTCGCAGTCCAGCGCCACGGACTTGACGTGCTGGACGTGGCCGGAGGTGTCGCCCTTGACCCAGTACTCCCGGCGGCTGCGGGACCAGTACGTGCAGCGGCCGGTGGTCAGGGTGCGGTGCAGCGCCTCGTCGTCCATCCAGCCGAGCATCAGCACCTCGCCGGTGTCGTACTGCTGGGCGATGGCGGGGACCAGGCCGTCGGCGCCGCGCTTGAGGCGGGCGGCGATGGCGGGGTCGAGGGCGGAGCCGGGGGCGGTGGTGCGACTGCTGGTCATGGGTCCCATTGTGCCGTGCGGCATCCTGCTGGCATGCATCCTCACAGGGAGCCGTCCGTGCCGCCACCGCCGCCGGACCCGGACCGTGCCGCGCGGGTGGCCGCGCGGGTGCTGGGGGCGGTGTGTGCGGCGGCGGTGGCGGTGGGCGCGGCGATCCTGGTGGTGGTGTTCCGGACGTAGGGCTGGTCGTTCGGATCAGGCCGGGCTCGCGAGGCCCGGGGCGCTCAGACCCCGAGGTCGGCGGCCAGGACCCGGTCGATCGCCTCCTTGTCGCCGTCCAGCGCCACGTCGGCGGCCTCCTGCCGGCCGAAGGCGAACATGGTCAGCTCGCCGGGCTCGCCGACGGCCGTGACCACCGGGGTGCCGCGATGGGCGACGGCGGTGCGCCCGTCCGGCCGCCGCAGCACCAGGCCCACCGGCGACCTGCGGCCCAGCACCCGCGCCATCCGCTCCAGCCGGGACCACAGGGCGTCCGCGAAGACGGGGTCCAGCTCCCGCGCGGCCCAGTCCGGCTGCGCCCGCCGGACGTCCTCGGTGTGGACGTAGAACTCGACGGTGTTGGACGCCTCGTCGAGCTGCTTCAGCGCGAACGGCGACATCCGCGGCGGCCCCGTCCTGATCAGCCGGATCAGCTCCTCGTACGGCTTGGCGGCGAACTCCGCCTGCACCCGCTGCAACCGTGCGGCCAGCGGCTTGACGAGGATCCCGCCGGCCGCGTCGGCGCGCCGTTCGCGTACCACCACATGCGCGGCCAGTTCCCGCGCGCTCCAGTTCTCGCACAGCGTCGGCGCCTCGGGGCCGGCGCTCTCCAACAGGTCGGCGAGAAGGAGCCGTTCACGCTTCGCATGGGTCGACATGCGGTCAGCCTACGACCGGCCCCGGCGCCCTGCCACGGGGCCGCGCCCGGGGGCGGCGGCCGGGCCGCCCGGTCACCCGGCTGACCGGCCGCCGCCGGGCCGGTCCGCCCCGGGTGCGCACGGGCCGCCGGGTCAGACCGCGGCGGTCCCGATGAGCCCTTCGCGGGTGACGAGCGCGGCCAGCTCCGCCTCGCTCCACCCCGCGGTGCCGCCGGGCCGCCGCGGCAGCACCATGTAGCGGCTCTCCGCGCTGGAGTCCCACACCGTGATCGCCGTGTCGTCCGGCAGCTCCAGCCCGAACTCGGCCAGCACGGCCCGCGGTTCGCGGACCACCCGCGAGCGGTAGGCCTCGCTCTTGTACCAGGACGGCGACGGCCCGAGCAGCCCGACCGGATAGCAGGAGCACAGCGTGCACACCAGGACGTGGTGGGTGGTGGCGGTGTTCTCGACGACCTTGAGCCGCTGCTCCTGGATGCCGCCGGCCATCGACAGCCCCACCTCGGGCAGCGCCGCGTTCGCGTCGGCCAGCAGCCGCTGCCGGAACCCCTCGTCGCTCCAGGCCCGCGCCGCGATCCGCGCCCCGTTGACCGGTGAGGCGCCCTGCAGCATCGCGGCGAGGGACGCGTCCAGCTGCTCCTGGGTGACCACCCCGGCCCCGATCAGCCGCTCCTCCAGCCGCCGGACCCGCGCCGCCACCGGCACACTCGTGTGCGCGCCGCTCATGACCCGTCCTCCCCTGCCCGCTCTGCCCGCTCTGCCCGCTCGATGTATGACTCCCAGAGGTCAACGGTGACCTCGTGACCGCCCTCGCCCCACAGGTCGCCCGCGGCGAACGCCACGGTGTAGACCGGCTCCACCCGCGGCGCGGCGACGCCCGCCGCCACCTCGTCCGCGAGCTCCCAGCTGCCCTGGCACTCGACGATCCGCCCCACCTGCCCGCGCACATAGCGCGGCGCCCGGGTGTGCCCGGCGGGGTCCCCGGCGCGCACCCGCACCCGCTCCCCCGCCCGGAACTCAGCCGGCACCGGGCAGCCCCCGCTCGGCCAGCAGCGTCTCGATCGCGTGCAGCCACCGCTCGTAGTAGGAGGACGCCAGGTACCGCTGCGGGTCCATCCGCTCGACGGCGTCGCGGAACTGGTCGAGGCGGTAGACCCCGTTGCGCACCAGCGCGGAGTTCAGCGCGAACACCCGCGCCTCCCAGTCGGCGTGGAACGGCGGCTCGTCCGCCTCGATCTCCAGCGCCCCGAACCCGGTCTGCCCGCCCACGTCGTTGACACGGCTCATGGGCGGAGCCTACGCGTTCGTGATCTTCGTGTCAGCGCACCGGGTGGCCGGCGCCCCGCAGGGCGTCCTTGACCTGGCCGATGCGCAGGTCGCCGAAGTGGAAGACGGAGGCGGCGAGCACCGCGTCGGCGCCGGCCGCGACGGCCGGGGCGAAGTCCGCCAGCCGGCCGGCGCCGCCGGAGGCGATCACCGGGACGGTGACGTGCTTGCGGACCGCCTCGATCATCTCGACGTCGTAGCCGTCCTTGGTGCCGTCGGCGTCCATGGAGTTCAGCAGGATCTCGCCGGCGCCGAGGGCGGCGGCGCGGTGGGCCCATTCGACGGCGTCGACGCCGGTGCCGCGGCGGCCGCCGTGGGTGGTGACCTCGAACCCGGAGGGGGTGCCGGCGTCGGTGCGGCGGGCGTCGACGGACAGCACCAGGACCTGGCTGCCGAAGCGCTCGGCGATCTCCCGGATCACGTCGGGGCGGGCGAGCGCTGCGGTGTTGACCCCGACCTTGTCCGCGCCGGCCCGCAGCAGCTTGTCGACGTCGTCGGGGGTGCGCACCCCGCCGCCGACGGTCAGCGGGATGAAGACCTGCTCGGCGGTGCGGCGCACCACGTCATAGGTGGTCTCGCGGTTGCCGGAGGAGGCGGTGATGTCAAGGAAGGTCAGCTCGTCGGCGCCCTCCTCGCCGTAGATCTTCGCCATCTCGACCGGGTCGCCGGCGTCCCGCAGGTTCTGGAAGTTGACGCCCTTGACGACCCGGCCGCCTTCGACGTCCAGGCAAGGGATGACTCGGACCGCCAGGGTCATGGGTGGGAGGGCCTTTCTGACTGTTCGCGGAATGCTTCGAGTTCTACTTCGACCAGGACGCGGGAGTCGACGAAGCCGGAGACCACGACCAGGGTCGCGACCGGCGGGGTGGCCTCGAACAGCTCCCGGTGGGCGCGGCCGGCCGCGTCCACGTCGCGCAGGTGCGTGAGGTACAGGCGGGTGCGCAGCACCGCGTCCGCGCCCAGGCCGAACGGCTTGAGGGCGGCCAGCGCGTTGGACAGGGCGGCCCGGGTCTGGACGTAGGGGTCGCCCTCGCCCTGGAGCACGCCGTCGACCAGTGGCATCGTGCCGGCGACCAGGACCCGGTCGCCGGCGGCCACGGCGCGTGCGAAGCCGATCCGCTCTTCCCAGGGGTTGTCGGTCCGTACGCGCTCGATGGTCATCACGCGGCCTTTCGTTCGCCGTTACGACACTGCTGCCAGCGCCTCTTCGAGGGTGAATGCCTTCGCGTAGAGCGCCTTGCCGACGATCGCGCCCTCCACACCTTCGGGCACCAGTGTGGCCAGGGCCCGCAGGTCGTCGAGGGAGGAGACGCCGCCGGAGGCGACGACGGGGCGGTCGGTGGCGGCGCAGACGTTGCGCAGCAGCTCCAGGTTGGGGCCCTGGAGGGTGCCGTCCTTCTGGATGTCGGTGACGACGTAGCGGGCGCAGCCCTCGGCGTCGAGGCGGGCCAGCGTCTCGTAGAGGTCGCCGCCGTCGCGGGTCCAGCCGCGGCCGCGCAGGGTCGTGCCGCGCACGTCCAGGCCGACCGCGATCTGGTCGCCGTGCTCGGCGATGACCTTGGCGACCCACTCGGGGGTCTCCAGCGCGGCGGTGCCGAGGTTGACCCGGCGGCAGCCGGTGGCGAGGGCGGCGGCGAGCGTGTCGTCGTCGCGGATACCGCCGGACAGCTCCACCTTGATGTCCATGGACCGTGCGACCTCGGCGATCTGCGCGCGGTTGTCGCCAGTGCCGAAGGCCGCGTCGAGGTCGACGAGGTGCAGCCATTCGGCGCCGGACCGCTGCCAGGCCAGGGCCGCCTCCAGCGGGTCGCCGTAGGAGGTCTCGGAGCCGGACTCGCCGTGGACGAGGCGGACGGCCTGGCCGTCGCGGACATCGACGGCGGGGAGGAGTTCGAGCTTCGGCATCAGGGGACTCACAGGGTGTTGATCCAGTTGGTCAGGAGCTGGGCGCCGGCGTCGCCGGACTTCTCGGGGTGGAACTGGGTGGCCCACAGCGGGCCGTTCTCGACCGCGGCCACGAACCGCTCGCCGTGGGTGGCCCAGGTGACCTTCGGCGCGGTGAGGTGGGGGTTGCCGACCTCCAGCTCCCAGTCGCGCACCGCGTAGGAGTGCACGAAGTAGTAGCGGGCGTCGGCCGGCAGCCCGGCGAAGAGCTGGGAGTCCCCGGCGGCCTCGACGGTGTTCCAGCCCATGTGCGGGACGACGTCGGCCTTGAGCGGGCCGACCGTGCCGGGCCACTCGTCCAGGCCCTCGGTCTCGACTCCGTGCTCGATGCCGCGGCCGAAGAGGATCTGCATACCGACGCAGATGCCCATCACGGGGCGCCCGCCGGCCAGCCGGCGGCCCACCAGCCAGTCGCCGCGGACCTCCTTGAGCCCGGCCATGCAGGCGGCGAACGCGCCGACGCCGGGGACCAGCAGCCCCTCGGCGTTCAGCGCCCGGTCGAAGTCCCGGGTGATCTCCACGTCGGCGCCGACGTGGGCCAGGGCGCGCTCGGCGGAACGGACGTTGCCGAAGCCGTAGTCGAGGACGACGACCTGCTTACGGGGGGCGGTCAATTCCACACCTCCAGCCGGAGCGCGCCGGCGGCCAGGCACAGCGCCGAGCCGATGGACAGCAGCACGATCAGGCTCTTGGGCAGCTGCTGCTTCCAGAAGGAGTAGACGCCGCCGAGGAGGAACAGCCCGAGCAGGAGGAAGGCGGTGGACAGGCCGTTCACGGCTAGAGGGCTCCCTTGGTGGACGGGATGATGCCGGCCGCCCGCGGGTCCCGCTCGCTGGCGTAGCGCAGCGCCCGGGCCAGGGCCTTGAACTGGCACTCCACGATGTGGTGGGCGTTGCGGCCGTACGGGACGTGGATGTGCAGCGCTATCTGGGCCTGGGCGACGAACGACTCGAAGATGTGCCGGGTCATGGTCGTGTCGTAGCTGCCGATCATCGGCGCCATGTTCTCCGGCTCGGTGTGCACCAGGTACGGGCGGCCGGAGAGGTCGACGGTCACCTGGGCCAGCGACTCGTCCAGCGGGACGGTGCAGTTGCCGAAGCGGTAGATGCCGGCCTTGTCGCCGAGGGCCTGCTTGAAGGCGGCACCCAGGGCGAGGGCGGTGTCCTCGATGGTGTGGTGGGTGTCGATGTGCAGGTCGCCGTCGGTCTTGACCTTCAGGTCGAACAGGCCGTGCCGGCCCAGTTGGTCGAGCATGTGGTCGTAGAAGCCGACTCCGGTCGACACCTCCACGTCGCCGCGGCCGTCGAGATCGATCTCGACGAGCACGGACGTCTCCTTCGTGGTGCGCTCCACGCGCCCTACGCGGGTCATCGCTTGCTCTCCTTCAGTACTGCACGGACCGCGTCGAGGAACGCGTCGTTCTCGGCCGGGGTGCCCGCGGTGACCCGCAGCCAGCCCGGTACGCCGTTGTCACGGACCAGCACGCCGTGGTCGAGGATCGCCTGCCAGGTGGCGTGCGCGTCGTCGAACAGGCCGAACTGCACGAAGTTGGCGTCGGAGTCGACGACCTGGCAGCCGGCCGCCCGCAGCTCGGTGACCAGGCGGTCGCGCTCGGTCTTGAGCTGCTCGACGTACTTCAGCAGGGTGTCGGTGTGCTCCAGCGCGGCGAGCGCGGTGGCCTGGGTGACGGACGAGAGGTGGTACGGGAGCCGGACGAGCTGGACGGCGTCGACCACGGCGGGGTCGGCGGCCAGATAGCCCAGCCGCAGCCCGGCGGCGCCGAAGGCCTTCGACATGGTCCGCGAGACCACCAGATTGGGCCGGCCCCCGATCAGCGGCAGCAGCGAGGGGCGGTGGCTGAACTCGCCGTAGGCCTCGTCGACCACCACCAGCGCCCCGGCGCCGTCGGCCCGTGCCGCCTGCGCGGCGTAGTACAGCGCGAGCACCGTGTCCGCCTCGACGGCGGTGCCGGTGGGGTTGTTCGGCGAGCAGATGAAGACCACGTCGGGCCGCTGCGCGGCGATGGCCGCCCGCGCCGCCTCGACGTCGATGGTGAAGTCGTCGTGGCGGGGGCCGGAGAGCCAGGCGGTGCCCGTGCCGCGGGAGATCAGCCCGTGCATGGAGTACGACGGCTCGAAGCCGAGGGCGGTGCGGCCGGGGCCGCCGAAGGTCTGCAGCAGCTGCTGGAGGACCTCGTTGGAGCCGTTGGCGGCCCAGACCTGCTCCGTGCTGACCGGGTGGCCGGCGGTGCGGGTGAGGTAGCGGGCCAGCTCGGTGCGCAGCTCGATCGCGTCCCGGTCGGGGTAGCGGTTGAGCTGGCGGGCGGCCTCGGTCACCCGCTCGGCGATCCGCCGGACCAGCGGTTCGGGCAGCGGGTAGGGGTTCTCGTTGGTGTTCAGCCGCACCGGGACGTCCAGCTGCGGCGCGCCGTAGGGGGTCTTGCCGCGCAGCTCGTCCCGGATGGGGAGGTCGTCCATCCGGGACACGGCGGGGTTGCGGGTCACGTGCGTGCTCACTTGCTCTGCGGGACCTTCCAGTCACTGTGCTGGTCTCGTTCGCCTCCGGCAAAACGGGCCTTGACAGCGGCGCCATGAGCCGGGAGGTCCTCGGCCTCGGCGAGGGTCACCACGTGGTGGGCGACCTCGGCCAGCGCGTCGCGGGAGTAGTCCACGACATGGATGCCGCGCAGGAAGGACTGCACGGACAGGCCGGAGGAGTGGCAGGCGCAGCCGCCGGTGGGCAGGACGTGGTTGGACCCGGCGCAGTAGTCGCCGAGCGAGACCGGGGCCCAGGGGCCGACGAAGACCGCGCCGGCGTTGCGGACCCGGGCGGCGACGGCGGAGGCGTCGGCGGTCTGGATCTCCAGGTGCTCGGCGCCGTAGGCGTCCACGACCTTCAGGCCCTCGTCGATGCCGTCGACCAGGACCGTGGCGGACTGCCGGCCGCCCAGCGCCTCGGTGATCCGCTCGATGTGCTTGGTGGCGCCGACCTGGCGCTTGAGGGCCGCGTCGACGGCGTCGGCCAGCTCGGTGGAGTCGGTGACCAGCACGGCCGCGGCCAGGGTGTCGTGCTCGGCCTGGCTGATCAGGTCGGCGGCGACGTGCTCGGGGTCGGCGGTGGCGTCCGCGAGGACCGCGATCTCGGTGGGGCCGGCCTCGGCGTCGATGCCGACGCGGCCCTTGAGCAGGCGCTTGGCGGAGGCGACGTAGATGTTGCCGGGGCCCGTGACGAGGTTGACCGGCAGGCACTCCTCGGTGCCGTAGGCGAACATCGCGATGGCCTGGGCGCCGCCGGCGGCGTAGACCTCGTCGACGCCGAGCAGGGCGCAGGCGGCGAGGATCGTCGGGTGCGGCAGGCCGCCGAACTCCTTCTGCGGCGGGGAGGTGACGGCGATGCCGGTGACGCCGGCCTCCTGGGCCGGGACGACGTTCATGACGACGGACGAGGGGTAGACCGCGAGGCCGCCGGGGACGTAGAGGCCCACCCGCTCGACAGGCACCCAGCGTTCGGTGACCGTGCCGCCGGGGACGACCTTGGTGGTGACGTCGGTGCGGCGCTGCGCGCGGTGGACGATCCGGGCGCGCCGGATGGACTCCTCCAGGGCGGCGCGCACGGCCGGGTCCAGCCCGTCGAGGGCCTCGCGCAGGGCCTCGGCGGGCACCCGTACGCGGGTGATCTCGACGCCGTCGAACCGCCGCGCACAGTCGATCAGCGCCGCGGTGCCGCGATGGCGTACGTCCTCGCAGAGGGGCCGCACCTTCTCCAGGGCGGCTTCCACGTCGAACTCGGCACGGGGCAGCAGATCGCGCAGGGCGCCGCCCTCGGGGAGGGCGTCACCGCGCAGGTCGATTCGGGAGATCACCCTCCCAGTGTCTCAGACCCGCTCCCGGGGCCGACCGGCCGTATCACTCAGTGATACACAGCGGCGCACCCCGCGGACGCACCGTGACCCGGCCGTTCGAAGTTGACCGGAGTTGGCCCTGACCACGCGTGTTCAAGCAGACACGGGGCGGGAAAGGGCCAGCTGACGGCGTACGGGGACGCCTGTGGGACGCCATGCGACCGGTGCACGAGGTGCGTCCGAACAGGTTGCGACACACCACGGGAGTGAAAGGGGGATCCACAGTGACCGAGCCCGGGGACGGCGACGCGCCCGCCGACCTGCAACTGACATCCGCGGAATGGAGCATGTGGCAGGCCTTCCGCAACGGCAGCACCTGCGATCTGCACATCGGCGACCCGGCCCGCGACGACCCGCACGGACAGCACCTGTGGGGCCCCGAGCGCCGGGTGCGCGCCCGGGTCGTGGCGCTGCTGCTGCTCGACGGCCCGCTCCCGCAGCCGGGACGGGTGGCCGCGCTGCAGCTGACCGGCGCGTACATCACGGACACTCTCGACGTCGCGGGCGGCACGATCAAGCCATTCGTGGAGCTGCGGGACTGCCGCTTCGAGGCCGAGGTGGTGCTGCCGGAGAGCCACTTCACCACCCTGCGGATGGAGAACTGCGCGATACCCCGGCTGGAGGCGGCCCGGCTGCACACCGAGGGCGATCTGCACCTGCCGCGCTGCGTGGTGCACTCCGGCATCCGGCTCACGGACGCGCAGATCGGCACCGACCTGATGCTCAACCAGACCGTCGTGCACAAGGACCGCCAGGGCCGCTCGGTCATGGCGGACGGGCTGACCGTCGCCCAGGACCTCCAGGCCGAGATGATGGAGTCCTACGGGGAGCTGTCGCTGCGCGGCGCCACCATAGGCGTCTCGCTGAGCCTGCGCGGCAGCCGGCTGTGCAACCCGTTCGGCCGCCGGGCGCTGAACGCCCCGCAGCTGACCGTCGAGCGCACCCTCTACCTGACCGCCGCGGGCCTGGCGAACTCCCCGTTCTCCAGCGGCATGACTCCCCCGTACGGCATCGGCATCGGCCAGACCCCCTCGCGCGGCACCCGGATGCAGCGCTTCGAGTGCGAGGGCGGGATGCGGCTGGACGACGGGCGCTTCGGCGACGCGGTCGACTTCGAGAACGCCCGGTTCATCATGGAGGCCGACCAGGAGCTGTCGCTGCGCCGGATCCAGACGCCCGAGCTGCGCTTCCTCGGCGAGCGCCCGCAGCGCGGCCGGGTGATCCTCTCCGGCGCCCGAGTGGTCAACCTCATCGACAAGTCGGCGAGCTGGCCGGGGCTGGGCGGGCTGTGGATGGCCGGCTTCGCCTACGAGACGCTGATCCCGCGCGGCCACTTCCCGCTGGCGCTGCGGCTGGAGTGGGTGGCCGCGGCGACCCCGGAGTACGCGCCCGAGCCGTACGAGATGCTGGCCGCCTCGCTGCGCAGCACCGGCGAGGACGCCGACGCGCGCGAGGTGCTGCTGGCCAAGCAGCGCCGGCGCCGCGAGACGCTGCCGCTGGCGGCGAAGCTCTGGGGCTTCCTCCAGGACTGGACGGTGGCCTACGGCTACCGGCCGGGGCGGGCCGCGGTGTGGATGGCCGTGCTGTGGGCGATCGGCACGCTGTATTTCTCGATGTCCCCGCCGCCGCCCCTCAAGGCGGGCGAGGCACCGCCCTGGAATCCCTACCTCTACTCCCTCGACCTGCTGCTGCCGGTGATCGACCTCAACCAGGGGGCCGCCTGGAAGCCGGACGGCGGGGCGCAGTGGGTGGCCGCGGTGCTGATCCTGGCGGGCTGGGTGCTCGCCACGACGGTCGCGGCGGGTGCCTCACGGCTGCTGCGGCGGCAATAGCCGGGGTACGGATGGTGGCCCTGACCGCTACAGGCTCTAGGCTTACGGGCTGTGACCTCCGTGCGCCTCCCCCTCTTCCCGCTGAACTCGGTGCTGTTCCCGGGACTCGTGCTCCCGCTGAACGTCTTCGAGGCGCGCTACCGGGCGATGATGCGCGATCTGAGCGCGGTGCCCGAGGACGACCGCCGGTTCGCGGTGATCACGATCCGGGACGGCCGGGAGGTCGCCCCCACCGCGCAGGGCATGCCGGACGCCACCCTGCCGACCGCGGACGGTCCCGCGGCGGGCTTCGGTGACGACCCGATGCAGGCGTTCCACACCGTGGGCTGTGTCGCGGACGCGGCCACCATCCGGGAGAAGTCCTCCGACGACGACACCGGCTACGAGGTGCTCGCCACCGGCACCACCCGCTTCCGGCTGCTGTCGGTGGACGCCTCGGGCCCGTATCTGACCGCCGAGCTGGAGGAGCTGGCGGACGACGAGGGGGAGGGCGCGGGCGCGCTGGCCTCCGGTGTCGTACGGGCCTTCCGCACCTACCAGAAGCGGCTGGCCTGGGCGAACGAGCGGACCCTGTCGAGCGGGCAGGACCTGCCGGCCGACCCGTCCGTGCTGTCGTACCTGGTCGCCGCGGCGGCCGTGCTGGACGTCCCCGCCAAGCAGCAGCTGCTGGAGGCGCCGGACGCGGCGGCCCGGCTGACGCAGGAGCTGACACTGCTGCGCCAGGAATCGGCCCTGCTCGGTAAGCTCCCGTCGCTGCCGGCCGTGGATCTGACCAGGCAGCCGACCCACCCCAACTGACGTTTCGCGGCCCGGGCCCGCGCGGGGCATCCGGGCCCGGGCGAGTGAGGCGTTCTCCGCGGTGCCGAAGAAGACGAAGCAGAAGAAGGACGGACAGCCCGGGGGCGGCACGCCCGCGACGGTGGCGCTCACCGCGTCCGGCGTCCCCTTCACGGTGCATTCCTACTCGCACGACCCGGCCGCCGCCTCGTACGGCGAGGAGGCCGCCGAGGCCCTGGGAGTCGCGCCCGAGCAGGTCTTCAAGACGCTGCTGGCCGAGGTCGACGGCGCGCTGACGGTCGCCGTGGTGCCGGTGTCGGGCTCGCTGGACCTCAAGGCGCTGGCGGCCGCGGTGGGCGGCAAGCGGGCCGCGATGGCCGATCCGGCGGCGGCCGAGCGCAGCACGGGGTACGTCCTGGGCGGGATCTCCCCGCTGGGCCAGCGCAAGCGGCTGCCCACGGTCGTGGACGCCTCCGCGCAGGGCCGGCCGACGGTGTGCGTCTCGGCGGGCCGGCGCGGCCTGGAGGTCGAGCTGGCGCCGGCGGATCTGGTGGCGCTCACCGGCGCCCGGGTCGCGCCGATCGCGCGGGGCTGACGGGGCCCCTTCGGGTCCGGCGGGGCCCGGGAGGGCCGGGCCGTGGTGACGGGCCGGCCCCCGCCGCGTCAGTGGGCGGCGGGCGGTTCCTGGGCGGGCGGCTCGTCCCGCCGGTCGTCGTGGCCGCTCCAGTCCACCTCCGGCTCCAGGTCGCGCGGGCCGAACAGCCCGGTCAGCGCCAGCTGGGTGAGCATCGCGGCGATCGGCCAGGCCAGCAGCGCGCCCTTGGCCTGGAGCCGCAGCGGCCCGGAGAAGGTCACCCCGGGGCCGACCTGCTTGGCGTGCGCGGCCACGTCCGGGGTCGGGCCCAGCCACATGCCCGTCACCCAGCCCAGCACCGCACCCAGCAGCCCGCCCACGACCAGCGCCACCACCAGCGGGATCCCGCCGCGCCGGCGGAAGAGGAAGACCGCGGCGGCGGTGAGCACACCGAAGCCGAGGGACAGCAGGACGAAGGTGCCGTCCGCGCCGATCGCCTCCTCGCCCTCGGTGTTCTTCAGGTAGACGTTGCGGGTGTCCGCGATCAGCGGGATGTGCGGGGCAAGCCAGTTCCACAGCAGCCCCAGCAGCACTCCGCTCACCGCGACCAGGAGCGCGATCAGCGCGCCCTCGCGCAGCTCACGCGCCAGCTCGGGGCCGACGCCACCGCCGTGGTCACGGGGCTCGGCGGTGGACCCGTGCCCTTCGGCGGGCGCGGCCGGGGGGTGCTGCGGCTCGTCGGGCGGTTGGTTGTCGCGGGGCGTCAGCGGTGCGGTCACCCCGTCATCGTGCCAGGTGGGGCCCGTGGGACCGGCGGCAGGACGCCCGTTCGAGGGGCCGGAGGCGGTCATCGGGTGGCCGCCCGGCGGTAGGCCCAGGTGGCGACGGCCAGCGAGAGCACCCCGACGGCCGCGCAGACGCCCAGGTCGGCGCCGACCGCGAGCCAGTCGGGGTGCGGGTCGAAGCTGCGCGACAGCGCCTCCACGCCGTAGGTCGACGGCAGCAGATCGCGCGCCCAGCCGATCACCTCGGGCATCCGCGCGGCCGGCAGCACCCCCAGCAGCAGCGCCGCCGACATCCCCAACTGGCCCAGGAGCGTGGCGAGTTCGGGGCGCGGGGCGAGCAGGCCGAGGGCCGCGCCGAGACCGGCCAGCGCCGCCCCGGAGAGCGGGATCACGGCGGCCAGCACCCACAGGTGGGCCATCGGCAGCTGGAAGAGCACACAGCCGGTGACCGCGGTGACGACCGTGCCCGGCACGGTGAAGGAGGCGTAGGCGCCGGCGGCACCGAGCACCACGGCGGCCGGCGGCACCGGGAGCGTCGCGTAGTGGTCGAGCCCGCCGCCGGCCCGCAGCTGGCCGAAGTACTGGGCGAGGAGGTTGAGCGCGACGAAAGCGACGACCAGCACGCTGGAGCCGGAGACCACCGAGCGCGCCGGGTCGCCGCTGTCGACCACCCCGCGCAGCAGGACCATGATCCCGACGGACTGGAAGGTGGCGACGAACAGCAGCGGGATCCGCGCCACCCGGGCCCGGGAGAGCTGGGCGCGGTAGACGGCGCCGAGCGCGGGCCCGAAGCGGGTGCGGGGCGCCAGCGGGGCGGCACCGTCCCCGGTCCACACCTCGGCGCCGGCGCCGGGGGCCGCACCGGGCACCGCCTGCGCGGGAACCACACTCACTCTGTCACCGAGCCTTTCGTTCCGTCTGTTCCGTGCGCGCGGTCCGTCCGTCCCGTCCGCGCGCCGTCCGCGCTCCTCGGTACGTGCGCCGGGCCCGCGCCGTTCATGCCTTGACCAGGCCCTCCCCGCGGCCGCCGAGGGCGAGGTACACATCCTCCAGGCTCGGCGTGGCGAGGGTGAAGTCGTCGAGGGCGGCGAAGGCGGGACCGGAGGTGACGGCGGCGACCGCGGCGCGGGCCTGGTCGGCGGGCAGCCGCAGGGTCCAGCGGCGTCCGGAGGTGTGCGCGGCGGCGGCGAGGGCGGCGACCTCGGGCACGTCCAGCGGCGGGCCCGCACGCCACACCAGCTCCAGCCGGACCTCCTCGCTCACCGTTTCCTTCAGTCCCCCGGGCGTGTCGCAGGCGATCACCCGGCCCCGGTCGATCACCGCGACCCGGTCGAGGACGCTCTCGGCCTCCAGGACGTTATGGGTCACCAGCACCACCGTGACCCCGCGCTCGGCCCGCCGCCGGTCGACCGCGGCCCAGACGGCACGCCGGGCGACCGGGTCCATGCCGGTGGTCGGCTCGTCCAGCACCAGCAGCGGCCGCTCGCCGATCAGCGCGGTGGCGAAGCAGGCCAGCCGCCGCTGCCCGCCGGACAGCTGCTTGAGGGCCCGCCCCGTGAGGTCCGCCAGGCCCAGCTCGTCGATCACCGCGTCCCGCTCGGCCCGCGCCTCGCGGGCGCCGAGACCGCGCAGCCGGCCGGTGGTCTCCACCGCCAGCGCGACCGTCATCTCGTCCAGCGCCGTGGACTCCTGGCCCAGGTAGCCCAGCAGCCGGGCGGCCCGCTCCGGGTGGCGCACCAGGTCGTGGCCCAGGACGGCGATGCTGCCGGAGTCCGGGCCGAGCAGGCCGGTCAGCTGGCGCACCAGGGTGGACTTGCCGGCGCCGTTGGGGCCGAGCAGCCCGAAGATCTCGCCGCGGCGCACCTCCAGGGTGATGCCGTCGTTGGCGCGTACGGCGGGTGCCCGTGCCGCCCCGCGGCGCCCGCGCGTCGCGGGATACGTCTTGACCAGGTCCCGCACGGCGCACACCGGCACTGCGCGCTCCACCTGTTTTGCGCCCGTCCTCACGAGCTATGAGGGTACGCGTCCCCGGACCGTCCCCGGCCCGCGGGGCTCCGGCGGCGAGCCGGGAGGGGGCCCTCAGTCGGCGGCCGGGGCGTGTCCGGCGGCCGTGCGCAGATCGACCTCCCGCCAGAACCCGGCCCGGATGGCATAGCGGTCGTGCTCGTCGATCTGGTCGTCCTTGTGGGCGAGCAGCCCGAAACGGGCGGCGTAGCGCAGCAGTTCGCCGTCGATGCGGTGCGGGATGCGCGGGTACTCGGTCGACAGCTGGGCCAGATGCGCGGTGTCGGAGAGCCGGTCGGTCCAGCGGCGGGCGAAGACCTGGCCCACCTCGAAGGGGTCGCCGCTGACGGCGGTGATGTCCTCCTCGCGGTCCGCCCAGCGCTGCTCGGCGCTGGTCAGCTGGGCGAGGGTGGGCAGGCCCGCGGTCGCCTCCGGTTCGCCGACCGGGCCGCCGCGCTCGACCCAGCCCTTGTCGGACGACCAGCGCAGGGTGGCGCCGGCCGCGGCCCCGGGCCGGTCGGTGCCGGGACCGGCGGGGCCCTGGCCGGCGGGACCCTGGCCCGCGGCGTGCGCCCGGCCGAGCCCGGCCAGGTCCTTGGGGGTGGGCACGACCCTGGATCCGGCGCCGGACTCGGCGCCGGCCGCCG
>NZ_BMND01000015.1 GCF_014646275.1 Streptomyces kronopolitis | reverse complement strand
GCCGGACGGCGGGCCGGCGGGCCCGGCCGGTGCCGCCTCGACGCGGGCACCGAGCGCCCGCAGCGTGCGCAGCGACGGCGCGGTCAGCGCGGCCGGTCCCGAGACCTGGAGGTCCACCTCCTCCAGCGGTCGCCTCGCACCGATGACAGTGGGGTGTCCCACGGCATTCCTCTCCGGCGGCGGCAGCGCGCCGCACGTCTCGCACGGACCTGAACGGACGGGGACGGACGGATCTGGACGGGCGGGAACCGGACGACGCCTCGGGCCGACCAACTCCACGGCCAGTAAGTCGGACTGTCGGTTCACCGAGTTCCCGGTGAATGCGGAGGAAAGCCGTGAACCCCATGAATTCCGAGCAGGGCACGACGCGCACGGAGGCCCCGGCCGAGGAGGACCGGCCCACGCGCCCCGCGTCCGGGCGGCCGCACTGCCCGCCCGAGCTGATCCCGCTGCGCGACCGGGTCGAACGGTTCGTCAGGGAACGGGTGATGCCCTGCGAGCCGGTTCTCGACGGCGGCGGCCCGGACGCCCGCAGAGCGCTGCGCACCCTCCAGCAGGAGGCGAAGGCCGCCGGGCTGTGGGCGCTGCCGCTCCCCGCCGAACACGGCGGCCAGGGACTGCCGTTGGCCGACTACGCGCACCTCGCCGAGGCCGAGGGCGCCAGCGACCACGGCCCCGCCGCGCTCGGCTCGGCGCCGCTGCTCGATGTGCTGATGCTCGACCGGCACGCAACTACTGCGGTCCGCGAGGGACTTGTACGGCGCCTCGTGACCGGCGACCTGCGCACCTGTTACGCGATGACCGAACCCGAAACCCCCGGCACCGACCCCGCACAGGCCGCGACCCGCGCCGAGGCCGGTCCCGACGGCACCTGGACCCTGCACGGCCGGAAGTGGTTCATCTCGGGCGCCGGCGACGCCGACCTGGTCACCGTACTGGCCCGCACCGGCGGGACGGACGGCGACGAGGAGCTGTCCCTGCTGCTGGTGCCCACCACCGCCCCCGGCTTCCGCGTGCTGCGCGAACTGCCCGTCCTGGGCGCGGGCGGCCAGTGGGAGATCGCCCTCGACGGCGTCACCGTCCCCGGGGACCATCTGATCGGCGCGCGCGGCCAGGCCCTGCGGATCGCCGGGGAACGACTCGGGCTGGGCCGCACCCTGCGCTGTCTGCGCTGGCTGGGACAGGCCGAGCGGGCCTTCGACCTGATGTGCGCCCGGGCCCGCACCCGCACCCGGCGGTCCGGCCCGCTGGCCGACCACCAGCTCGTCCAGCAGCTGGTGTTCGACTCCCTGCTGGCCCTGCGCACCACCCGGCCGCTGGTCCACGAGGCGGTGGCCGAACTGGCGGCGGGCGGCTCCGCCCGGCTGGAGACCGGCCTCGCCAAGGTCGCCGCGGCCCGGATGCTGCAACAGGTCACCGATGCCGCGATCCAGGTGCACGGCGCGGCCGGCCTGGGGCCGGACACCGCACTGCCCGCACTGTTCCGCACCGGCCGCACGGCCCGGCTGCTGGACGGCCCCGACGAGCTGCACATCTCCTCGGTGGCCCGCCGGGTGCTGCGCGACCACCCGGCGGACCCCGCCGTCACATCGTGTCCGGCGCCACCAGCCCGGTGAGCAGCGCCAGCCCCCACGCGAAGAAGAAGTCCCCCCAGACCAGCTCGTGGCCCGTGGCCAGACCGCGGGCGGCGTCGTAGCAGCCGTCGCGCAGCGCGCCCGTGGGGGACAGATGCGCCACGCTCAGCCGGTGCAGAATCCGCCGACCCCAACCCGCCAGCCGCGCGCCCTCGGCCCCGCGGCCGGCCGCCCGGGCGAGCGCGGCCAGCTTCAGCGCCGCCACCGCCTCGATCGCGGCGGCGGAGGTGTCCGGCGGGCCCGGCGCGGGCCCCGCGCCCGGCGGGCCGTCCTGAGCCGGCGGCACGAGCGCCGCACCGGGCGCCGTACGCAGTGCCACCAGCCGCCCTGCCGTCTCCCACAGCCCGCTCTCCGGGAGGTGCGAGAGCCCGTCCGCGATCCCCAACAGCAGCCATCCCGCCGTACGACTCCAGCCCGGTGCGGGCTCGTCATACGCCGCCCAGGTCCCGTCCGGCAGCGCCTGCCAGGCCGGGCGGGGCGGATCCTCGGCCAGGCACAGCGCCAGATGCCGGGTCAGATGCCCGTGGGCGGCGTCCCGTCCGCCACCCGGCGCCCCGGCCAGCAGCGGCACCAGCCCCGGCACGCCGTCCGCACGCGCCAGCAGCCGCGGACCACCGAACGCGCCACCCCACGGCACCACGCCCCATTCCGGCTCGTACGCGGCGAGGCAGGCCCGTGCCGCCCGGTCCCGCAGCGCGGCCGCCGCCCCGTCGCCGCCCGGCCCGGCGGCCAGTGCGGTGCCGTACCAGAGCACCAACCCGCGGGTGGCGGTGTCCTGTTCGACCCAGTGGCCGAGCCGCCCGGTACAGCGTGCCGCCGCCGCCCGGTCCTCCGGGGCACCCGAGGACAGCGCGCGCAACCACAGCAGCCCGGCCCAGCAGCCACCCGTCCACGAGCCCCGCGCGGTGGTCTTCCACGCACCGGTACACGGATCCGCGTACAGCGGGAAGCGCGCCCCGACCTCGTCCGCCGTCACGGCCACCCGCTCCAGCACGGCCGCCAACGCCCGCCCGGCCCAGTCGGCTTCACCACGCGCGCCCGCCGCCCGCAGCGCGCCCATCACGCCTCCCCGCGGTCGCGCGACCTCAGCGGTACGGCCACCGCCGCGGCCGCCGCGAACTCCGCCGCCACCAGCAGCCAGCCCGGCCCGTACCCGCACGCCGACACCAGCGCACCGAACAGCGGCGGACCGACCGCGAACCCGGCGAAGAACCCCGCCGACACCAGCGCCGAATCCTGCCCCGCACGCCCCGGCGGCGCGCTCTGCAACACCAGCACCATCGACACCGCGTTCGCCGATACCGCGAACGCCCCGACCGCGACCGCACCCGGCCACACCAGCGACGGCAGCACGAGCGCCAGCGCCAGCAGCAGCGCCGCCCCCACCGCCCCGGCGGCCAGCAGACCGGGCAGCACCCCCGCCCGCCCCGGCCGTCCCGCGGTGCGCGACCACCCCACCCGGCCCACGATGCCCGCCACCCCGAGGACCGCCACCAGCGCGGCCGCCGCGGTCGGTGCCAGGCCCAGCCGCTGCGCACCGAACAGCGCCAGATAGGTGTTGACGGACGCGATGCCGCACCCCAGCAGCGTCGAGAACCCCGCCAGCCGCCCGACCGCACCGCGGGTGAGGGACGTGGAGTGCGGACCGGCGCCGGCCCGCGCCGGATCCGGCGGCAGGACGCACGCCGCCCATCCCGCGGCCAGCGCCGCCGCACCGGCCGCCGTCCACACCGCACCGCGCCAGCCCACCCCCGCGGCCAGCAACGACAGCGGCAGCCCCGCCACGAAGGCACCGGCCTGCACACCCGACTGCTTGAGCCCGGTGACCGCACCGCGCCGCTCGGCCGGAAAGGCCGCGAGGATCAGCTTGTTGGTCGCCGGATTGGCCAGCGCCTGCGCCAGCCCGCCCAGCGCGACCGCCGCCAGCAGCACCACGGCCCCCGGCGCGGCCCCGATCAGCGCCAGCGACACCGCGGCGAGCAGCAGCAGCGCGACCAGACACCGCCGCGGCCCGACCCGGTCCACCAGGCGCCCCGCCACCGGTGACAGCAGCGCCGCCGTGCCGAACCCCGCCGTCGTGGTCAGGCCCAGCACCGTACGGGAGATGCCCAACTCACCGACCAGCCGCGGCCCGAGCGCGCCGATCAGGAAGAGCTGCACCATCGAGAAGGCCATCGCGGCCGTCAGCAACACCGTCACCCCGGGGCCCGCGCCCCGCGGCCCGGCCGTGCCCCCTCCCGACCCGCCGCCCACCGGCTCCCTGTCCTGCCGCACCCGCACCACACGCCTCCCGAGCCTCCGGCCCCGTCACGGGACCCGGCCCAGTCAGTCGTACGGGCCGGGCGGCCAGTTCCCCGAACGACGCGGTCGCCGCCGGCCCGGGCCCCTCAACTCCCTGTCTCCCACCGGCGCCCCCACCCCGTGATTCACCACCGGTTTCCCACGCACCACACCCGCCCCAATCAAGACGCTCCGGCCGCAAGCGAGCAGATCCGGCCGATATCAGACGCGCACCCCGTCCGAGGCGTCCCGGCGCAGGTCAGGACGGAGATCCGGTCTGTCGACCCGCCGCGGCGGATGTTGTCCGCACGTGAGCAACCCTGCCCGGACAACAGGCCGGAATGGCACCATGGCCGCCATGACAACCGGGCCGTTCCCACGCGCCGTACGCGCCGCGGCATTCGCGGCCGTCTGCGTGACGACAACGGCCCTCGGGCACGCGCTGATGGCCGCGGCACCGCTGCCGTGGTGGGCCGTGCTCGCCGCGTTCGGCGCGACGGGCCCGGTGGGATGGTGGCTGACCGGACGAGAACGCGGCGGATCCATCGTCACCGGCACCACGGTCCTCGCCCAACTCGGCCTGCACGCACTCTTCGACCTGTCACAAACCGGCCTCTCGCACGCCGGCCTCGCGCACCCCGGCCCGGGCACCCATGGCATCGACGCCGTGCGCGGGATGACCGACATGGCGGAGACGGCCGGGGCGGCGACGATGTCCGGCACGGTCACCATGTCGGGCAAGGTCACCACGCCCGGTGCGGGGCACCTCGACGCCACCGCCGAGGCCCTGACCCACCCGGCCCACCTGGACATGACACCGTCCGTCCACGGCTCCCTCGGCATGCTGCTCGCCCATACGCTGGCCGCGATCCTCTGCGGCCTGTGGCTCTGGCGCGGCGAAGCGGCCGCGTTCCAACTCGCCCGCAGCTTCGCGGCGGCCCTCTTCGCCCCCTTGCTGCTGGTCCTGTGGACCCCGGCCCGCACCGGCCGGAAACCGCCCGCTCGCCGGGTCACCACCGACGCGCCCGCCCTGGGCCCGAGCGGCACCCTCCTGCACCACGTCGTCTCCCGCAGAGGCCCACCCGTGCTCCCGTTCTGCTGCTGACCGCACGCCACCACTCCTCCCCGCGCCGCTCCGTGGAACCCCCAACCTCCGTGATTCCACTGGCGCGTTGACCCGGTGACGGTGACGTGCGAAGTGCCGGCACTCCCGCACGGCCGTCTTCTCCGGCCTGCCCCGCCCGCGACATGCCGGCCCCTGCCCGCCGGCCCTCCGACCCGCTCACGGCGTGCCGTACGACGCGACCCCACCGCGTCCGCCCCCGCACGCCGGCCGTCGCCCCCGGCCTCGGCCCGGGCCACCGGAGTGCGCCGCACACCGCCAGGGACCCCAGGGCTCTGCTCCGCCATGCCCTGATGCGGTCCCGCAGCCACCGAAGGATGTCTCGCATGATCGCTGCCCCGACCGGGCCGTCCCGCTACCAGCGGACCGCCGTGAACGACGAGCAGGTGACCGGCCTCGCCCTGGCCGCCAGGGACGGAAACCCCGACGCCGTCGAACGCTTCGTGCACGCCACCCACCGGGACATATGGCGGTTCGTGGCCCACCTGAGCGGGGACACCCACGCGGCCGACGACCTGGCGCAGGAGACCTTTCTGCGTGCTCTCACCGGCCTGCCGAAGTTCGCCGGCCGGTCCTGCGCGCGTACCTGGCTGTTGTCCATCGCCCGCCGGGTGGTGATCGACCGCTATCGCTCGGCCGCGGCCCGCCCCCGCATCGCCGACATCAACGACTGGCAGGCGGTGGCGGAACACCGCCAGCCGAGCGGCCTGCCCGGCTTCGACGACGGCCTGGCCCTCGGCGAACTCCTCGACACCCTCGACCGCGAACGCCGGGAGGCCTTCGTCCTCACTCAGCTGGTCGGCCTGCCCTACGCGGATGCCGCGGCCGTCGTCGGCTGTCCGGTCGGCACCGTTCGCTCCCGGGTCTCCCGCGCCCGCGCGGACCTCGCCGGATGGCTCAGGTCCGCCGAAACGTCCGCACAAGGGCCCCGCCCGGCGATGGCGCAATAGCCGCGACGCCGGTGCCGGGGCCGCCCGGTACCGGCTGGTGCACGAGGTCCTGCCCGGTGGTGGCCGGGCAGGACCTCGCGAGCCCGCTTGAGGGGGGAGTTCTCCTACCGTGACCACGCCTCCGCGAAGCCGGCCATCTCGAACCAGACCGACTTCCCGCGCCCGTACGGGGCAGTGCCCCACGCGGCGGCAAGCTCTTCCACGATCACCAGGCCACGGCCGTTCTCCGAGAAGCTGTCGATCTCCGGATCAACGGTGATGGGAGCAGGCACCGGCGGTCGGGTGGAGGAGTCGCGGACATCGACCCGGATGCGGTCGGGGTATCTGCGCAGCCGCACATCGACATCGCTGTCGGCGTGGACAAGTCCGTTGGTGACCAGCTCCGTTGCGAGCAGCTCGGTCTCGTAGGCAATGGCACCGAGCCCCCACTGCTCCAGGATGTCTTGAATGAACTGGCGAACCTCCCGTACACCGCGCAAGTCATGACGCTGGACGTACAAACGGCTGACGCGGGACGGCACTTCCTGCATGTTGCCCTCGTACCGCGCCAGGAGCAGGGCGGTGTCGTCGTCCCGGACGGCCGTGTCGGTGGTGATCCGGAGGAGACGATCCGCCAGGCCCTCCAGACTGCGACCGTTCGCTGCGGCCATGCTGCCCAGCAGTCGCCGCGTTCCGGTGTCGACGTCGAGGGTGTGCGAACACACCAGACCGTCCGTGTAGAGCGCCAGAACGGTCTCAGGAGCGAGGGTGACCTCAACGGATTTGTAGTTCGCGTCCGGATCCACCCCTAGGGGGAGGCCGACATCGGGTGCCGGGACCGCGATGACACCGTCAGGGCGTCTCAGCACCGGCATGGGATGGCCGGCACTGGAGATCTCCGCGATTCCGGTCGCGAGGTCGAGCCAGACGCAGCAGCACGTCGCCAGCAGCCCGGGCTTCAGATCGGTCAGCAGCCGGTTCATCCGGCGCAGGAGGTCCGTGGGACGGTGCCCCTCCGCGGAGTACGCCCGCACGCCGCTGCAGATCTGGCCCATGACCGCCGCCGCGGAGGAACTGTGGCCCTCCACGTCCCCGATGACCAGCCCGACGTTTCCGTCGGGCAGAGTGAGTACGTCATACCAGTCCCCGCCGACATCACCGCTCTCGGACGCGGAGAGGTAGCGGGCCGCGCACTCCAGCTGTTCGAGGTGCGGCAGCGCATGCGGCAGCAGCGCTTGCTGCAGCTCCCGGGCCATCGCGTGCTCCCCGTCGGACAGACGGGCACGTTCCAGCGCCTGACTGAAGAGGCTGGCCATGGTCACCAGGGCCGCCCGTTCCTCGGCGCGGAAGTGGCGTGGACGGGCGAAGGTCAGCAGGAGAACTCCCTTTTGGTGTGCCATCCCCGCGAGCGGCAGCACAATGCACGCCCCCCGACCGTCGGAAAAGCCTCCGACGGGATTCTTGGCGAGCTGCTCATCGGACTCCAGGAATACCGCCCGGTCGTAGCGGAAAATCCGAGCCTCCGCTGATCCGTCCGCTGCCAGCGTCCGGCTTATCTCGTCGATGAGTTCTCCCGAATATCCGGAGCACCCCACGAGACGCAGCCACCCCTGCTCCTCGACGCACACGGCCATCTGCTGCGCCTGAAGCGGTTTCATGATGCGCTCGTTGGCCACCTCGACAACATCTCTCATGCGTTTCGCTTCGACCAGCGCGGACGCAAGCTTGTGAATGTTGTAGACGAAGGTGATATCAACCGAAAAGGACTCTTCATGTGCCGGCGTAAGAAAGAGCGGATTGTGTGAGAGTTCCGCGAGATCGCCACCGTGAGATGCTTTACCGCCGCCTTGAGAAGCTTTGAGGAGTCGGCTCAGGGCGTCACCGAGCTCCGCGCAGTGCCGTTGAGCGGCGGAGAGGTCGGGGGCATTTTCAAGGGGAGGCTCCCATATGCCGGTCAGGACCCCGAGGGTATTCTCGTTGTCGTCGCTCAGCGGGGTCGATATCACGGTGTACGGGAACGGCATGGTCACTTGAGGGGACCGCTTGATCGGCGAGCTTTCGAAAAACTGCTGCCCGCCTCGGTAAGCTTTCGCCGCCGTGTAATTGGTACTCTGGACGGCTATGTTCTCCGCCACGGTGAATACGGATACGGGGCCGCCTACGACCAGTGCGGCAATCAGCTCTCGGCCGTCGGGAGAGGGCACATAGACGATCGCGGTGCTGGCGCGCATTTCCTCGATGAGTCGGCGCAGGGTTGCCATCACCGGGGTTTCCTGAATCCAGCCTGGCCCCCCGCGGTGCGGTGCGCCATAACTGCCTTCACAAAGCGGCGATCGACTGTGACTGCTGTGTGTCATCACACACATCCCGTCAAACGAATACCCTCTCATTCTAAATCTCGCACACCGCGTGCCAGGTTGCTAGTAGGGATACACCCTCTTGTCACGGTGGGTGTCCGCGAGTTCGCTGGTTGTGCGAGGGCAGGGGAGCCAAGCCCCTACGTGAGTCCGGTCTCCGCCTTGCTGAACAGGACGCCCTCGGAGTAGAAGAACACCGCGTTGCTGCTCCCGTCGGCGCCGTAGCACGTCCAGGTCACGGGGTAGCGGCCACCGGGTTCGGTTTCGCCGTCCTGCTGGCAGGTGCTGGCGTAGGTGCGGAGGAGCTGCTCGGTGCTGCCGGCTCTGATCTTCCGGTACTCGGCGAGCGTCAGGGGGTCACTGGCCACGGCGAACTCTTGATAGGCGCCGGCGATGACGAGGACGCCGAGGAGGGAACCGGCGGCTATCGCACTCTTCTTCACAGTGGGGTGTGTTCCTTCGAGGGGGCGGGGCATGGGGGCGCACCGGTACGGAGCCGGGGTGTGTCCCAAAGGCGCGGCAGACTCGCCGCACAGGGATTGTAGGACGACGCTCCGACCCCTCCGTGGACGCACAGGAGCAGTTGGCCCGGTGGAACATACCGACGGGCCAACTGGACGGTGTCGACGGGCACTCAAGCGGTCGGCACACCCTCCCATGGATCCGCGCCGGGAATGACAGTCACAAGAACCCTGATGCCGCGAGGGATTCGACCGGTCCGCTGTCGGCGCTGCCCGGGTGTCGCTACGCTGCTGCGCATGGATGCCAGGGACTCGGACCCCGCGGATCACGCTGAGAAGTGGCCACTACCTCCGCCTTGGATGTGGAGTTGCCAGGAGTGCACCGATCTCTACAAGGCGATGAAACAGGCTCCCGAAGTGGTGGACGCCGCCCGGGCGGAGAGCGAACCAGGGGTGGACTGTGACCCCTTCGACACCGTTGTTTCCTCGCAGATTCACCTCGCCCGCCATATCGCCACCCGGCACACCGCGGAGGTCCCCGCGATGGACCAGGGCTGCGACAGGTGCAAGTCCGACATGACGCGGGAGATGCCCGTCGTCCTCGTGCTGGAACACCGCGCCCGGCATGTCTTCGCCCCGCCCAGCATCGCGGGTCTGCTGTAGCTGTCGGGGCGACGGCCGCGGTTGTGGGGCAGCGGCCGTAGTCGTCGGGAACGGCGTCGGCAGCACCTGCTGAGCTGTCTCACCGGGTGCTGCACCGCCCTCCTCCCTACTTCACCCTTCCGCCGGCAGCAGCGCAGGGTTCGCCTTCATCTGCGCGAAGGCGGTGGGGGAGTGCCGCCGGCCGAGGAACTCCGTGATCTGCCGAGCGCAGTCGAGCGCACTGGTGGTGCCGGTGTCGCACTCGATGTCGTAGACGCCATGCGCATGGACACGGTGGAACTGGCGGGCGGCGAGCCCCGGCGGACGATCGCCGCGGGCTTGCTCCCGGCGTTCCAGCTCCGCCAGCGGGCAGCGGACCCCGACGAGGACGACGTCCTCGGGGCGGAACAGTGCGAGGCAGTCGTGCAGCCGCCACGGTTCGCTGAACAGGTGGTCCACGATGATGTTGTTGCCCGCCGCGGCCATGCCGGCCACCGCACGGTGATACCCCCGCCATGTGCGCCGGAGCATGGCGGCGAGTTCGTCCGGGGGAAGCTCGGGGCCGGACCGCATGGCATGGAAGGCATCCACGGGCATGTGGAAGTACGTCTCATCGAGGAGGGCGAGCAGCTCCTTCGCGATGCTGGACTTGCCGGAACTCGACGTGCCGTTCAGGAAGATGATGAGGCCGCCGGCCGGCTGACCGGGTATCTCCGGACCGGCGGCAGCGGGCTCGAATTCGGCGGCGGCCATCAGGGCGCGGGGGCGAGCAGGTCCCGGGCCACCGCCGCGTCCCGGACCTCCTCGTAGAGGGCGGTGAGGGTGTCGCTCACCTGGACGCGCGGGAGTTGGAGGCGGTCCAGGGCCGCCGCGTCCGCGCCCACGTCCTGCCAGCCCTGGCCGGTCAGCAGCCGCATCAGGGCGGGGTTGAGCCGGTCCACGCCACGGACGAGGCGGGCTTCGGGGGTGACCGCTTCCTCGTGCTCGTGCCACAGGCTCAGGAACTCGTCGCCGAGGCCGTCCGGCAGGGAGGCGAAGCGGCGCTGGGCGACCTCCTCCTCGATCCGGGCCTTCTCGCCGCGGTCGCGTGCGCTCCAGGCCGAGGGGTCGCCCGCCTCGATTTCCACGAGATCGTGCATCAGACACATCTTGAGCATCTTTTCCAGGTCGAGCTTCCGGCCGCTCTCCCGCTCGAACTCGCGGTGCAGGATCCAGCTGATGAGGGCCAGATGCCAGGAGTGTTCGGCCACGCTCTCCTTTCGGCTGGGCGTGGCATTGTTGTGCCGTTCGACGTCCCGTAGCCGGGCGGTGAAAGAAATGAAGTCGAATACTTCACGAAGATTGTTTTCCATGCCGTATGTCCGTTCTCTTGTTGTTTCCGCCGTTGCGCCCGGGAGGGCCTCTGCGGAACGTAACACCGGTGGTGCCGGGGCCCGTTGGATCAGGCCAGTGGGCGGATCGGCCGTGCCTCTGCGAGGCGCTTCTGACCTGCCGCGGCTGTCTCAAAGCGATCGTTGACCGCTGCTTCGGACCGGTCCTAGATTCCTTCTCGCACGCAACACCCCGTCAACAAGAGGAAAGCCCATGGCGAAGTTCTATGCGGAGTCCGAACTCGACGGAAAGTTGACCGGTTTTCGTTCACGCGGTCCGGCGACCCTGGCGGAATGCCTGGCGCCGGGAACACTGTGGCAGCCGGTGTTTCAGATGACGGTAATGGCGCACACGGAGAAGGGCCGGAGTGTATTGACAGGTACGCGTCGCGCTGACAGTAACCCGACCCACCCGAATGTCATCAGCACGCCCACCAGCATGCTGCCCCTGGAATTCGCGCGATGTTACGCCGAGGGCATCACCGCGTCGGCGACCGAGACGGTGCCCGTCCATCTGACGGAGCTGCGCGCCGACGACCTGCGGACCGTGGTCCGGTTACCCGACACCGCCGCACGCGGCGTGATCCCCGACCCGTCCTCGGCGCTCCCGTTTCTGGCAGGAGACCTGCTCGCCCGCAAGCTCGGCGCCGAGACCGCCATGGAGGCCGCGTCCCGCGAAACGCCCCTGGGCACCTGCCGGTTCTCCATGGTGGGAGCCGGCTTCAGCTATGTCGCCGACCGGCCCACCGACGACCCCGAGAACCCCGAGCCGCTCTTCGAACCGCTGCTGATGTTCGGAGCGATACTCGAACTCGACGATCCCGCGGTCATCCCGGAACACACCGCGTCGTACAAGGACCTCTGCTGGACCTCGCCGGAGGACTACGCCGAGGGCGTCCGCACCAAGCGCATCGAGAGCTTCAACCCCAAGTTTCTCGATCGCGCGGACGAGGCGGACAGCGATTCGGTGACCGTCTGTGCCCGCGGACTGTGCCTGCAGACCACCCACAAGGTGCTCACCGACCTGGTGCCCGGATCCGCCACCCCCGGCCCCACCACCGGCGCCTCCCGGTGACCGCCATGACCCACGCCCTCGACCCCGTGCGGCTCCGCGCCGACTTCCCGATCCTGCGCCGCACGGTCGCCGACGGACAGCGGCTCGTCTACCTGGATTCCGGTGCGACCTCCCAGAAGCCCGTGCAGGTCCTCGACGCCGAACGGGCCTTCGCCGAGACATCGAACGCCGCGGTGCACCGCGGAGCGCACCAGCTCGCCGAGGAGGCGACCGAGGCTTACGAGCAGGCCCGTGAGCAGCTCGCGGCCTTCATCGGCGTCCAGCCCGCAGAGGTGGTGTTCACCAAGAACGCCACCGAAGGCATCAACCTCGTCGCCTACGCCCTGAGCAACGCCGCCACCTCCGGCGAGGCGGCCGCGCGCTTCCGACTCGGCCCCGGCGACGAGGTCGTGGTCACCGAGATGGAGCACCACGCCAACCTCGTGCCCTGGCAGGAGTTGTGCCGGCGCACCGGCGCCACCCTGCGCTGGCTCGGCGTGACTGACGAAGGGCGGCTCGACCTCTCGCGACTGGACGAGGTGATCACGCCGCGCGCCCGGCTGGTGGCCTTCACCCATCAGTCCAACGTGCTCGGCACCGTCAACCCGGTCCGGCAGATCGTGGACAGGGCGGCCGAGGTCGGCGCGCTCACCCTGCTGGACGCCTGCCAGTCGGTGCCGCACGCCGCGGTCGACTTCCACGCCTGCGGGGTGGACTTCGCGGTCTTCAGCGGCCACAAGATGCTCGGCCCCTCCGGCGTCGGCGTCCTCTACGGACGGCGCGAACTCCTGGAGGTCATGCCGCCCTTCCTCACCGGCGGTTCGATGATCGAGGTCGTCAGGATGGAGGAGTCGACCTTCGCCCCGCCGCCCCAGCGGTTCGAGGCCGGCGTGCCCATGGTGTCCCAGGCCGTCGGACTGGCCGCAGCCGTGCGCTATCTGACCTCCGTCGGCATGCCGCGCATCACCGCGCACGAGCGTCTGCTGACCGAGGCGGCGCTCGGCACCCTGTCCGCGATCGACGGGGTGCGGATCCTCGGCCCGACCACCGGCGACGACCGCGGCAGCGCGGTGTCCTTCGTCGTCGACGGGGTGCATCCGCACGATGTCAGCCAGATCCTGGACGCCCACGGCGTGGCGGTCCGGGTCGGACACCACTGCGCCTGGCCCCTCCACCGGCGGCTGGGCGTGCCGGCCAGCGTGCGCGCCAGCTTCTACCTCTACAACACGCTCGCGGACATCGAGCCGCTGGCCGCGGGGATCCGGGAGGCACAGGCGATGTTCGGTGCCACGGCGCCGGGACCGGAGCGGGACGGGGGGAGTGCGGCGTGCGCCTGACGGCAGAACACCAGGAGATCATCCTTGCCCACTACCGGGCTCCGCACCGCAGCGGCCTCCGGGAGCCGTTCGACGCCGAGATCCACCGGTTCAATCCCACCTGCGGGGACGAACTGACCCTGCGCGTGCGCCGGGAAGGAGAAGGGGCGCGGGCGACCGTCGCGGACATCTCGTACCAGGTGCAGGGCTGCTCGATCAGCCAGGCGTCCGTCTCGGTGATGACCGACCTGGTCATCGGCCGCACCGCCGGGGAGGCGGAGGAGCTGCACAGCGAGATCGCCGCGCTGTTGCGCGCACCGGTGCCGGAGTCCGGAGCCTGGCCGTCCCATCTGGGGGACGCCGCGGCGTTCCGCGACGTGTCCCGGCACCCGGCGCGGATCAAATGCGCACTGCTCTGCTGGACCGCCCTGCGAGAGGCGCTGTCGTGACCCGACGGACCGCACCGGGAGGTGATGCCGCATCGACCACACCCTGACCCCGCTCACCCGGCCGCAAGGGAGCCGCCCGGGCCGCTGATGGGGCCCTTGTTTCGATTGCCTCTTCCCTCACTTCTTCCGTCACCTCTTTCGTGACGTCTTGAGTTGAGTCCGGCGCCGGCCCGATTGCGGCCGGTCTGCCGGAGGGCCGGTGGCCGTCATACCTGTGACGGTCACCGGCCTCTGTGCGTGCGGCGGCGATTCGGGGCCGACTTCCGGGCATGCGGAACCTGGCCCTCACGGATCCACTCTAGTAAGGTAAGCCTTACCTAACGAGGAGGTTCCGATGATCGCGGCGGCCACCGACGCCGTACCGCCCGGACAGGTGGCGGCAATCATCGCCGCCGCTCCGGCTGCACTCGCGCTCTACACGCCTCCCGCACCCCCACGCCCGCGCCCCGAGCCGGAGCGGCACCGCGCCCCGCAGCGAAGGACCGCGGGGGAGGGCGCGGAGCCCAGCAGCGAGGTGTCCGTGCACCGCTCCTGACCGGTCAACCTCGCCGAGTCCGCGGCTCACACGGTACGGCACCACTCACACACCGCCCTGCCACCTCCCGGCTCTCCGAAGGGTGTCGGAAGCCTGTCGGCGGAATGTCGGTGGGGCTTGCGACCCTGGGCGGGTCGGTGCTCCCCATGAATGCGGAGCCCAGAGCGCAAGGAGCGTCATCGTGTCTTCCGTATCCCGGAGTCGATCGTGGGACGTGCGCCGGCCGCCGTCTGCCGAGGGCCGGAACGTCCTGGTCACCGGGGGCAACGCCGGGATCGGCTACTTCGCCGCGGAGCAACTCGCGGCCGCTGGCGCCATGGTCGTCCTCGGCAGTCGGGACGCCGTGAAGGCCGAGGCCGCCATGGCCTCGATCCGCGCACGCGTCTCCGGTGCGCACCTGGCACACCTTCCGCTGGACCTCGCCGACCTGTCGTCCCTGAAGGCCGCCGTGGACAGGATGGAACTCGGCCATCTCGACGCGGTGGTCCACAACGCGGGGGTCGCGCTCGACGACCCGCCGCGCCGGGAGACCGCGGACGGCCACGAGCTGATGTTCGGCACCAACCACCTCGGCCACTTCGCCCTCACCCGGTGGCTGGCACCCCTGTTGTCCGCGGCGCCGGCGGGCCGCGTCGTGACGGTGGGAAGCTTCGCGGCACGGTCCGAGCGACTGGACCTGGACGATCTCCACTCCACCCGGGACTACCGGCCCAAGCGCACCTACGGCCGGTCGAAGCTGGCGCAGATGTCCTTCGGCTTCGCACTCGACCGCCATCTGCGTGCCGTCGACAGCACGGTGCTCAGCGTGGTGGCCCACCCCGGCGGCGCGTTGGACGCCCTCACCCCGTCCCGCCCGCCGGTCCTCGTGACCACCCCGGCCGAGCGGCTACGCGCCCTGCCCGCCGGGCTGTTGGTGCAGGGCAAGGACGCCGGGGCGTGGCCCGTCGTCCGTGCCGTCCTCGACCCGGAGGTACAGGGCGGACAGCTGTGGGGGCCGAGGGTCTTCGGCCTGCGGGGCACACCACGGTGTGAACCCGCCCTCTCCCACATGACCGACCCGGCCGCCGCCACCCGCCTGTGGGCCGCGAGCGCCGAGCTGACCGGCACCGATCCGCACCTCGGCTTCCGGTAGGCGCGGAGGACGCCAGGCCCCCACCGCCGCAGGTCGTATGGGACTACGTCCGTGGCTGTTCCGGACGGGCTGCGGCAGCTCGCCAGGCGGTCGGGCTGGTGCCGAACTCGTCGCGGAACCAGCGGGAGAAGGTACTGGGTGCGGAGAAGCCCAGCAGTGTGGCGACCTGGGTGAGCGGGCGGGCATGGCTGCCGACGTACTGCTGGGCGAGCTGGGTGCGAAGGGAGTTCAGCACCGAGGAGAACGTCTCACCGGACCGCCCGAGGTGTCGGTGGATGGTCTTGCGGTCCACGCCGAGGCTGTGGGCGACCTGCTGGAGTGAGCAGCGGCCGGTGGGGAGCAGGGCCTCGATCAGCTCGCGGACGCGGTCCACGTCGGCCTCGGGACGGGGCGCCGCGATCGCCTCCAGGTACTGGCGGGCGTAGGGGCGCAGCAGCGGATCGGAGAGCTGGTTCGGGGCGTCGAGGTCGCTTGCGTACAGGACGATGCCATCGAGGTCCTGGCCGAACCGGACCGCGGGGCCCAGGACGCGGTGGTGGGTGGCCATATCCGTCGGTGCGTCGTGGGCGAACAGCACGGAGACCGGTCGCCAACCGCTGCCGACGAGGCTGTGCAGGTAGCGGTGGATGGCGCCGACGAGCAGCTCGGTGGTCTGGCGCCGGCGCGGGCTGGGCAGGTCGAGGCCGAGCTGGATCGTGGCCAGGCCGTTGGTCTCGGTGATCCGGCTGTGCAGCGCCTCGTTGTGCAGATGCTGGTGCCGCATGATCACTTCGAGCGCGCTGCGGACAGCCGGCTCCTCACGGGCGACGAGGCTGACCGGGCCCAGGACCGAGAGCCGGCGGCTCTCCGCGAGCCGTAGGCCGAAGTCGTCGTGGCCGGTTGCGGCGGCCGAGAGTTCGATCAGGTCCGCGGCGGCGGCCACCGGGATCCAGGTGTGCGGGACGGCCAGATCGGAGGCGTCCAGGCCCACCGCGGCGAGCAGAGCCGAGAGGTCGCCGCCCAACGAGCGCACCAACTCGACATAGCCGGTCAGCACGGCGTTGCGGATGAGGAGCTTCACGTCCGGCAGGCCTCCCTCTCGGCACCCGTTGGACGGCGGGCGGTGCCACAAAGTGACAAGGATTGTGCCACGTGAGGCAAAGCATCGGTGCGTCTGCCGACCTACTCTTCCGTCACTCGCAGCGACACGGGCGTGAACCTGGAGGTGGGCATGAGGAGTTGGCCGGGGCACGGCGATCCACCGCTGGTTTCGGACGCCTCGGGCTCCGTCGCGCATCTGGTGTCGCGGCGCCACGCCTGGGGTGTGGCGCTGATGGTCGTCGCACTGGCGGTGACCGACTACCTCGACCGGCAGATCGTGGTGTCGACGTTCCCCTACCTGAAGAAGGCGTGGGGGCTGTCCGACACCGCTCTGGGGGCCCTGGTCACCACGGTGTCGGTCACGATGGCCGTCTTCGCGCTCCCGGCCGCGCGGCTGGCCGACCGGTGGGGCCGGGTGAAGACGATCGCCGCGATGGGCAGTGCGTGGAGCCTGGCCGCGCTGGCGTGCGCGGTCTCCGGGAACTACGCACAGCTCTTCGCCGCCCGGTCGCTGCTGGGCGTGGGCGAGGCGGGTTACGGCCCGGCGGGGGCGGCGCTCCTGTCCGGCTACTTCCCGCAGCGCCTGCGAGCGACCGTGCTGAGCGTCTTCCAGGCGGCGGGGCCGCTGGGCTCGGTGCTCGGGGTGGTGCTGGGTGGTGTGATGGCCGCGCGGCTCGGCTGGCGGGTGACGCTCGGCGCGTTCGGCGTGCCGGGGCTGCTGCTGGCGCTGGTCTTCCTGAAGGTGCGTGACTACCGCACTCCCGCCGTGTCCTGCGCGGACGGAGCGGACACCGCTCATTCCGCTGCCGGACCACGGGCGGGTGAGGGGCCGACCGGGGAGCGGGCTCCCTCCGGGCGTCAGGGCCTGGCGGCCATGGTGCGCGAGCTGTTCCGCTCGCGGACGGCCGTGTGGTGCTACCTCGGCGGCGCCTTCAACCTGGTGGTGCTGTCCACCCTCTACACCTGGCTGCCGAGCTATCTGGGCCGCGCCTACGGCCTGCCGTCCGCGCAGGCGGGCATGGCGGCGGCGCTGTTCATCCTCGCCGGCTTCCTCGGCGCGATCGTTTTCGGCCACCTCGCGGACCGGTGTGCCGCCGGACGGCCGCGGCGCAGGCTGATGGTCCCGGCGGTGCTGGCCGCGGCCGCGTGGGGGCTGCTGTCCGCGGCCTTCGGCGTGCTCGGGCCGGGCGAGGTGCAGTACGCGCTGATCGTGGTCGCGGGGCTGCCCGTGGCCGCGGCGCTCGGCACCGCCCCGGCGGCCGTGATCGACGTGGTCCACCCCGGCGTGCGGGCCACGGCGGTCGGGATGACGGTGCTGGTGCAGAACCTGTTCGGGCTGGCCGTCGGGCCACTCCTCACCGGACTGCTGTCGGACGCCTTCGGCCTGGAGACGGCGCTCGCGGTGATGCCGCTGTTCTGCCTCGCCGCGGCCGCCGCGTTCCGGCTCGGCTCGCGCAGCTACGAGAAGGATCTCGCCGCCGTGTCCGGCGGCGGCCCGGTGGCAATGCCTCCGGGCACTCACGAAAGGGAGTTGAGCTCATGACCCTGCATGACCCCACCGCACCCGCTCCCGCGACAGGGCCTCCACCGACCCCGGTCGTGGACGCGATGCGAGCCAAGGGCGCCTGGAATCCGCTCTGGGACGGCCTGCAAGAGAGGGACCCGGCCTGGACCGAGCAGTTCATGGCCATGGCCATGCAGCCATGGACGAGCGGCGTGCTGGAGCCGAAGGTCATCGAATTGCTCTGCATCGCCGTGGACGCCTCGGCCACCCACATGTACGGGCCCGGGGTGCAGCGCCACATCCGAAGCGCCCTGGATCTCGGCGCGACCGCCGAGGAAATCCTGACGGTCCTCCAACTGACCACGCTGGTGGGCGTCCACGCCTGCAACATCGGCGTGCCGCTCCTGGTGGAGGAGCTCGCCGCCCGCGAGAAGCCCGCCGACCACGCCAACTGACCACCTTCAGCATCCCGTTCACCCGCACACGGAGGCACGACATGCACTTCCTCGACGACTCGCTGCTGCCCGAGAACCAGGAGAAGCTGGTCATCCAGGTCGCCCCCTACGGGCCGGAGTGGCTGCCGAGCGACAGCGACGACATCCCGGTGACCATGGACGAGCAGATCCAGAAGGCCGTGGACTGCTACAACGCCGGCGCGCAGCTGCTCCACATCCACGTCCGCGAACTGGACGGCCACGGCTCGAAGCGGCTGTCGATGTTCAACGAGATGATCGCGCGGCTGCGCGAGGCCGTGCCGGAGATGATCCTCCAGGTCGGCGGCTCCATCTCGTTCGCCCCCGACAAGGAGGGCGACGCGGCGAAGTGGCTGGACTGGGACACCCGGCACCTGCTCGCCGAACTCGACCCGAAGCCGGACCAGGTCACCATCGCGATCAACACCGTCCAGATGAACGTGGTCGAGCTGCTGACCCGGGACGACCTCGCCGGCACGTCCCTGCAGAACCCGCTGCTCCACACGGCGTACCGCGACCTGGTGAGCGAGGCGGGGCCCGAGTTCTATCTGGAGCACCTCAAGCGGCTGACCGCGGGCGGCATCCAGCCGCACTTCATGCTCGCCAACCTGCCGCAGCTGGAAACCGTCGAGCGGCTGATCCGCGCCGGCGTCTACACCGGCCCGGTCAACCTCAACTACGTCGCCATCGGCGGCGGTGCCTCCGCGTTCCACCCGGCCGACCTCGTCGAGTTCGCCCGTCGTGCCCCCGACGGCGCCGTGCTCACGATCGAGAGCATCATGCGCTCCACGCTCCCGATGAACGCCATCGCCCTCGCGCTGGGCCTGCACGTCCGCGTCGGTATCGAGGACAACCTCTGGTCCCCGCGCAAGGAGCGCTTCACCTCCGTCCAGCAGGTCGAGCAGATCGTCCGGCTCGCCGACGAGCTCGGCCGGGACATCGCCACCCCGCAGGAGGCCAAGCGCCTCTACCGGATCGGCGAGTACTGGTCCGGCGCCGACGAGACGCTGGACCACCTGGGCCTGCCGCCCAACCGCCGCCCCGGACAGCGCGGCGTCCCGCTGCGCCACCCGGCTCCCTCGTCGGCCGACACCCTCGTCTGACGCGCGGCTGACGCCGCACCGCACGGCCGGGCCGCTTCCGTACTTCCCCCGGAAGCGGCCCGGCTTCCCTTCGCTGCCAGCGCACTCACCGGTCCGGGTTTCGACCGGCCGAAAGCGGCAACCTGTGGGTCATGTCCAGACGCATACATGACAGAAGCAACGGGGCCGCGAAGGTGATCGTGGTCATCGCGGACTGCACCGCGGTGATTCTGGGGCTGTGGATCCTCTTCGCGCTGCTCGGCGCCAATCGCGCCAATGACCTGGTCAGCGCGGTCCACGACGCGTCCCTCTGGCTGGCCGGATGGTCCCACGACCTGTTCACCATGGACACGGCCTGGCTGCGGACCGTACTGAACTTCGGGCTGCCGGCCGTCGTCTACGTCCTCATCGGGCACTTTCTCGCCGCCCGGATCCGCCGGGCCTGAGCCCGGCGGGGAGCGGGGAGGGCCCGCCGGGGTGTACCGGCGGGAGCCCTCCCCGGCGTCAGGGCCGGGTGATCTTCGCGGCGGTGTCGAGGAAGAAGGCGTCGATGCTGTGCACGGCGCGGACGAAGTCGTCGAGGTTGACGGGCTTGGTCACATAGGCGTTGGCGTGTTGCCGGTAGGCGTCGTTGATGTCGTCCGGGGCCGCCGAGGTGGTCAGCACGACGACGGGGATGCTGCACAGATCCGCGTCGTCCTTGAGGACGGCGAGGAGTTCCCGGCCGTTCATGCGCGGCATGTTGAGATCGAGAACGATCAGGTCGGGACGTACATTGGCCGGATCCCGCAGGTACTCCAGCGCGGCCACCCCGTCGACGGCCTGGTTGAGGGAACGGGCCATGCCACGTTCGACCAGCGCGTCCTCGATGAGCATGGCGTCGGCGGGGTCGTCCTCCACGAGCAGGACGCTGTAGGGGCGTTCGGACGTCAACGCGTTCATGGTGGAGCTCCCGTGATCGGGGGTGGGAAGAGGACGTGAAGCGGGGCGGGAGGTGAAGACCAGACCGGGCCAGCGCCGCCGGGCGCCCTGCCGGCTGATGCCCCATGCCTGCCCCAGCTGGGGGTAGTTGGCACCGTTCTCGGCGGCCTCCTCGGCGAGCTGCCGGGCGCAGCGGCCGACGGCACGGTCCAGGCAGGCGAGAGCGTGCAGCCGGGCCAGGGCGGGACTGTCGTCCGCGGGCGGCGCCCCGGGCTCCGCCGTTGAGTCGCCTGGATCCGCCGCGGGAGCGGGGCGGAGGCCGTGCCGGGCGAGCTCGTCCGCGAGCTGATGCACCGCCCGTTCGGCGAGCTCTGTCATCCGTTCGTGTGCAGCGGGGACGGGGAGCTGCTCGCGGTCCATGCCGCGACCCTACGGCGGCTCTTGCCATCTCGACAACCATTGTTGTCGCCGCTCTGTACTCTATGGCTGCTTGTGCCCACACATCTTCGCCTCACCCGGGGCGGGAGCGCAGAGAGCAGGCGTGATGAGTCAGCAACTCCCGCACGGTGCAGGCCCCGGACTGAGCGACGGGTCCGGCGACGCCGCCGCCGTCGGCCCGCCCCGGCCGGCCCGCGCGGGGGCCCGGTGGACCACCCGCCGGGCGCTGAACGTCAGTGTGGCGGTGGTGATGGTGGCGCTGGTGCTCCTCGGCGGCGGTGGCGCCTGGGTCCACGCCCGTGCCACGGACGCCACCGGCCGGCTCGTCGACCGCTCCAGCCCGGCGCTGATCGCCGCGGCCGGCCTGGAGAACGCGCTGGTCAACCAGGAGACCGGGATCCGCGGCTACGGGCTCACCGGCCGGCGGCAGTTCCTGGACCCCTACCACGACGGGCTCACCCAGCAGCAGACCGCCACCGCCCGCCTGCGCACCCTCCTCGGACACGACGGACCGGCCGCGCAGGACCTGGCCCGCGTCCTGGACCGCACCGAGGTGTGGCAGCGGGAGTTCGCCCGGCCCGTCGCCGCCGCGCCGAGCGGCGGCCCCGTCCGCCTCGCCACCCGGGACGCGGGCTCCGGGCTGCGCAGCTTCGACGCCGTCCGCGCCGCACTCGGGACCCAGCAGCGCCATCTGGAGCGCGAACGCGCCCAGGCGCGGGCCGAGCTGCACGACGTCGCGGTGCTCCAGAACTGGATCTTCACCGGGCTCGCCGCCGTGGTGTTCGTGATGCTCGTGCTCGCCGTGCTCGGCCTGCGGCGCGGCGTGACCGACCCGCTCGGCAAGCTGTCCGCCGATGTCCGCGCCGCGGCCCGCGGCGACTTCCGCCGGCCCGTGCGGGGGAGCGGACCGGCCGACCTGCGCGCCCTCGCCTCCGACATCGACGGCATGCGGCAACGCCTCGTCGACGAGCTGGCCTTCAGCGACGAGGCCCGGGCGCAGCTGGACGCGCAGGCCACCGAGCTGCAGCGCTCCAACAGCGAACTGGAGCAGTTCGCCTACGTCGCCTCGCACGACCTCCAGGAACCCCTGCGCAAGGTGGCCAGCTTCTGCCAGCTGCTCCAGCGCCGCAACGCCGCACAACTCGACGACCGGGCCCAGCAGTACATCGCCTTCGCGGTGGACGGCGCCAACCGCATGCAGGCCCTCATCAACGACCTGCTCGCCTTCTCCCGGGTCGGACGGGTACACGCCGAGCACACCGACGTCGACCTGGCGCAGCTCTTCGACCAGGTACGCGAGTCCCTGAGCATCGCCATCGAGGAGTCGGCCGCCACCGTCACCCACGACCCGCTGCCCACGGTCCCCGGCGACACCACGCAGCTCGGAATGCTGCTGCAGAACCTCCTGAGCAACGCCCTGAAGTTCCGCTCACCCGACCGGCCCCCCGCCATCCACCTCTCGGCCCGCCGGGCGGACGGCTCCTGGCACTTCGCGGTCGACGACAACGGCATCGGCATCGACCCCGCCTACAGCGACAAGATCTTCGTCATCTTCCAGCGGCTCCACACCCGGGAGACCTACCCGGGCACCGGCATCGGCCTGGCCCTGTGCAAGAAGGTCGTCGAGTACCACGGCGGCACCATCGCCGTCGACCACGACCACACTCCCGGCACCCGCATCACCTTCACCCTGGCCGAGCACGCCCCCGTGATCCCGGCACCGGAGACCACCGAGCCCACCCTCCAGAGGGAAGTGACCGCGCCATGACCACACCCGCCGCCGCGCCGCTCCCCGCCATCCCGACGCAGACCGCGGACGGCGCCGGCGTCGTCCTGCTGGTCGAGGACGACGCCGGCGACGCCCTGCTCGTCGAGGAGTACCTCCAGGACACCGCACTGACCGTCAGCCTCACCTGGGTGCAGACCTTCGGCGAGGCACGCGGCTACCTGGCCGGCCGGACCCCCGACTGCGTCCTGCTCGACCTCCACCTCCCGGACGCCTCGGGCACCGCCGCCGTCCAGAGCATGCAGAGGCTGTGCCCCGACGCGGCCGTCATCGTCCTCACCGGCCTCGACGAGACCCGCTCCGGCATCGAGGCCGTCGCCGCGGGCGCCCAGGACTACCTGCCCAAGGGCCGCGTCACCCCCGAACTCCTCGAACGCGCCATCCGCTACGCCCTGCACCGCAAGAACACCGAACGCGCCACCGCCCGGCTGCGGGAGAACGAACTGCGCGCGCAGGAGAACGCCCGCCTGGAACGGGGCCTGCTGCCCGCCCCGCTGCTGCGCTCCACCGACGTGCTCACCAGCACCTGCTATCTGCCCGGCCGCAAGAACGCCCTGCTCGGCGGCGACTTCCTGGACATCGTCCAGACCCCGGACGGACTGCTGCACGCCGTCATAGGGGACGTTAGCGGGCACGGCCCGGACGCCGCCGCGCTCGGCGTCTGCCTGCGCATCACCTGGCGTTCCCTCATCCTCGGCGGCCACCGCGACACCGAGCTGCTGGGCATCATGGAGCAGGTGCTGGTCGCCGAGCGCAGCACCCCGGAGATGTTCGCGACCTGCGCGATCCTCACCCTCGACCGCGCACGCCACCGGGCCACGGTGACCCTCGCCGGCCACGACGAACCGCTGCTGATCCCGCTCTCCGGAGCCGCCCGTCCCGTCGAGGCCCGCCACGGCATCGCCCTGGGCATGCTCCCGGGGCATGGCTCCTGGCACCCCACGCACTGCACCCTGCCCCCGCGCGCCACCCTGCTCATGCACACCGACGGGCTGGTCGAGGGCCACACCGTCGGCAGCGACCGCCACCGCCTGGGCACCGACGGCCTGCTGCGGATCATCGAGGCCGGCCGGCATCTGTCGCCGCCGGACCTGATCGACCACCTCACCGGCACCGCCCGCTCCCTCGACGCCGGCCGGCACACCGACGACCTGGCCGTCCTCGTACTCAGCTGGAACCGCTGACGGCTGACCGCTGACCGGCGCCGACCCGGCCCGACCCGCGCGAGCGGCGCGAACGCGACGGCGCAGCGCGGGAGGGGCGTACCGGAACGGACGCCCCTCCCGCGCCACCCGACTCAGTCCTTCCTGTGCCGGGGCATCCGCTCCAGCAGCCCCCGCAGGTCATCGGCGTGCTCCTCCTCCTTGGCGAGCAGGTCCTCGAACACCCGCCGGGTCGTCGGATCGCCGTCGCCGAGCCACTTCGCGATCTCCGTGTAGGAGGCGATCGCCACCCGTTCGGCGATCAGGTCTTCCTTGATCATCTCGATCAGGTCCGCGCTGGCGTCGTACCCCGCGTGCGCCCGCCGCGTCAGGGTGTCGGGGTTGAAGTCGGGCTCCCCGCCGAGCTGGACGATGCGCTGCGCCACCTTGTCGGCGTGCTGCTGCTCCTCCGCGGCGTGCTCCAGGAACTCGGCAGCGACCGGCTCCGAATAGAGCCCGGACGCCGTGTAGTAATGCCGCCGGTAGCGCAGCGTGCACACGATCTCGGTGGCCAGCGCCTCGTTCAGCACCTGAAGAACGCGCTCCAGGTCGGCCCCGTAGGCATCGGTGACCGGCCCCTTCTCGATCTCGCGGCGGGCCCGCTCTCTGAGGGTTTCGACGTCGGTCAGGAATTCAGCCATGGCTCTCTTCCGTTTCGGTTCGTCCGGATTGCACCAACGCACTGTCCCCGGCCGCTGTCCGCAGGCTGGAACAGGCGCGCGGTCGTGCCCCAGCGCACCACCCCGCCGGACGCAGGGACGCCACCGGAGACCGGACGACGGACGACGGCGCCCCCTCGCCCACAGACCGCGGATGCCTGCGCCACGCAGGAGGAATGGCGCAGGCATCGAAGGGCATCCGTGCTGAGGGCCGGAGTTCCGGCCGGGGAGGAGAAAGGCCGGAGATGAGCCAGGACGCGGCACGGGACCCGTCGGAGCCGACGCAGGGCGGGCGCGACGGGGAGACCAGGAAGACCGTGTGGGTCGCCCTCGCGGCCAACCTCGGGATCGCCGTCGCCAAGACCATCGGGGGAGCGGTGGCCGGCTCGCCCGCCCTGCTCTCCGAGGCGGCCCACTCGGTGGCGGACAGCCTCAACGAGATCTTCCTGCTGGCCGCGCTGAAGCGCAGCGAACGCCCGGCCGACCATCAGCACCCGTTCGGATACGGCAAGGAACGGTTCTTCTGGTCCCTGCTCGCGGCCGTCGGTATCTTCGTGACGGGCGGCTGCTTCTCGTTCTTCCAGGGCATCGAGGCCTTCCACGCCCAAGAGGCCGAATCCCACACGGGATACCTCATCGGCCTCATCGTCCTGGCCGTCGCGCTGCTCGCCGAGGGAACGTCGCTGATCAGGGCGCTGTCCCAGGTGCGGACGCAGGCCAGGTCCCACCACCGCAGCATGCTGGGCGAGATCAAGAACACCGAGGACCCGGCCCTGCGCACCGTACTGGCGGAGGACAGCACCGCCTGCCTCGGCGTCCTGCTCGCCCTCGCCGGCATGGCACTCCACATGGCCACCGGCAACGGCGCCTACGAGGCCTGGGCCTCGCTGCTGATCGGCGCCCTGCTGGTACACGTCGCCTTCATGCTCGGCAAGAGCGCGCGGGCCCAGCTGATCGGCGAGGCCGCCGCCCCCGAACTCCAGCAGCAGGTCATCACCTTCCTGCACGACCGGCCGGAGATCGACACCGTCACCGCGGCCATGACCATGCAACTCGGCCCGGACTCGGTGATGCTGGCGGCGCGCATCGACCTGGTGGCCGGCCTCGACAGCGAACTGGTCGAAGAGGCGCTGGTGCGGACGAAGCAGGAACTCCGCACCCGCTTTCCGCAGCTCGACCAGCTGTTCCTCGACGTCACGGACGCGTCCACCGCCGACCGGGCACGCGCCGTGCGGGCCCGCCGGCGGCTGGACGACGTGGTGGAACAGCGCCGGCAGGCGGACGGCGTCTAGGGTCCGTTCCCAGGAAGGCCCGGCCGCCCGCCGTCCGCCCGAACCGGCGGGCGCGGGGAGCCTCAGCCCATGAAGCCGTCCAGGCTCGTGGCCGCGCTGATCAGTGCGAGATGGGTGAGGGCCTGCGGGAAGTTGCCCAGGTGCTCACCCGTCGTCCCGATCTGCTCCGCGTACAGCCCGAGGTGGTTGGCGTAGGTGAACATCTTCTCCAGCGCCAGCCGCGCCTCCTCGATCCGCCCGGTGCGGGCCAGCGCCTCCACCCACCAGAACGAGCAGATGGAGAAGGTTCCCTCGGTGCCGTCCAGGCCGTCGGGCGACTGCTTCGGGTCATAGCGGAACACCAGACTGTCCGTGACGAGATTCGCGCCGATCGCCCGCACCGTGGAGCGGAACCGCGGATCGTCCGGCGACAGGAACTTGACCATCGGCATCACCAGCAGCGAGGCATCCAGGATGCTCTCCGGCGGCTGCCCCGCCTCGTCACTGAGCCGCTGCACGAACGTCTGCTCCTGCTCGCTCCAGCCCCGGTCCATGATCTGGTGGTACATCGCATCGCGTACGGACATCCAGCGCCCGAGGTCACCGGGCAGACCACGCCGCCGGGCGATTCTGATCATGCGCTCGACGGCCACCCAGCACATCAGCCGCGAGTAGGTGTGGCGCTGCTGCCCGGCCCGGGTCTCCCATATCCCCGCGTCCGGGGTGTCCCAGTGCTCCAGGAGCCAGTCCAGGATCGCGCACAGATCCGTCCAGGCCTCGTGGGAGATGCCCGCACCGTACTTGTCGAACAGATAGACCGAGTCGAAGAGTTCACCGTAGATGTCCAGCTGGAGTTGGCCGGCCGCGCCGTTGCCGACCCGCACCGGGGCGGATCCCCGGTAGCCCTCCCAGTGGTCGAGGACGTGCTCGGGCAGGTCGGCGTGGCCGTCGATCGAGTACAGCACCCGCAAGGGGCCGCGATCGCCGTCCTGGGCGCCGCGCAGGCAGTCCGTCAGCCAGCCGATGAAGGCCTGTGCCTCGTGGGTGAAGCCGAGGCGCAGCAGCGCGTGCAGGGAGAAGGCGGCGTCGCGGATCCACACGTAGCGGTAGTCCCAGTTGCGTTCGCCGCCGAGCTGTTCGGGCAGGCCGAGCGTGGGCGCCGCCACGATCGCGCCCGTGGGCTCGTGGGTGAGCAGCTTCAGGGTCAGCGCCGACCGGTGGACCCGCTCACGCCAGCGCCCGGTGTACGTGCACTGGGACAGCCACTGACGCCAGAAGTCGACGGTGGACCGGAACAGTTCCTCCGCCGCCTGTGCGTCCACCAGGTCGACCGAGGGATCGCCCCCGGCCGTCTCCGCGGACTCCAGCACGAAGAGCACCGACTGTCCTTCCGCCAAGTCGAACTCGCCGACCGCGTCCCGCCCCTCGACCCGCAGCGTCGCGCTGGCCTGGAGCGAGAGGGTCAGCTCAGCACCGGTGAAACGCACCCCGTGCGGCTGCTGCTCGGCACGGTGCTCGTCGCGCCCGTAGTTCATCCGCGGCGCGATCACGGTCCGCATGCGGGCACTGCCCCGGACGCTGACCACCCGTCGCACCAGGCGCTGCCGGTGCTGCCGGTCGCCCTCCGCCAGCACCGGCATGAAGTCCTGGACCTCGACGATGCCACGGTCCGTCAGCATCCGCGTGATCAGGATGTTGGTGTCGGGGAAGTAGTACTGCTGGTGCTTGGCCACGTCCCCCACGGGCCCCAGCTGCCAGCAGCCGCCGTTGTCCGCGTCCAGCAACGCCCCGAAGACGCTGGGTGAGTCGAAGCGCGGCGCGCAGAACCAGTTGATCCGGCCGTCCGTCCCCACCAGCGCCGCCGTCCGCAGGTCGCCGATCAGGCCGTGCTCGGCGATCGGCAGATAGCGCGGGTATGACGCCCCGTCCGGCCCCACCCGCCCCTCGTCGGCCCTCTCCGCCGTACCGCGCCCGTCCGCCATCGCCTGACTGCCTTCCCTAGCCCCTGCACGCCGACCGGACTCCTGCTCCGCGCGGGGACGGGCAAACAGCCTGCGGCTACGGCACCGCGGGCGCCGGACCGGCGGGCCTCTCCTCCCGCCGTCCCGCACGCCCGCACCGGCCGGAGCGAGCCGTCACTCCTGGCGGGACTCGCGCAGCACCACAAGAGCCCGGGCCTCCACCTCCACCGCCGTGCCGGCCTTGATCAGCGACCGGTACTCCACATAGGGGATGGCCGTGTCCACCACCACGCTCCACCACTCGCCCACACCCGCCGGCACGGTGAACGCGAGCGGCTCGTGATGGGCGTTGAACAGCAGCAGGAACGAGTCGTCGTGCATACGCCGGCCCCGGGGATCGGGCTCGGAGATCGCCTGACCGTTGAGGAAGACCGCCAGCGACTTGGCGAACCCGGCCTCCCAGTCGTCGTCGGTCATCTCCCGGCCCGCGGGCGTGAACCAGGCGATGTCCGACAGCCCGTCCCGGCTGCCGCGCACCGCCACCCCCTGGAAGAAGCGCCGCCGCCGGAACACCGGGTGCTCCCGGCGCAGCGCGATCAATTCCCGGGTGAATTCCAGCATGTCGCTGCCCTCGGCGACCGCCGGCCAGTCCACCCAGGAGACCTCGTTGTCCTGGCAGTACGCATTGTTGTTGCCGTGCTGCGTCCGGCCCAGTTCGTCCCCGTGCGAGAGCATCGGAACCCCTTGGGAGAGCAGCAGCGTCGCCAGGAAATTGCGCTGCTGGCGGGCGCGCAGCGCCAGCACGTCCCGGTCGTCGGCCGGCCCCTCCGCACCGCAGTTCCACGACCGGTTGTGGCTCTCCCCGTCGCGGTTGTCCTCACCGTTGGCCGTGTTGTGCTTGTCGTTGTACGAGACCAGATCGCGCAGGGTGAATCCGTCGTGCGCGGTGACGAAGTTGACCGAGGCGTGCGGCCGTCGCCCATCGCTCTGATACAGGTCCGACGAGCCGGTCAGCCGGGAGGCGAATTCCCCCAGCGTGCCGCCCTCGCCGCGCCAGAAGTCGCGCACACAGTCCCGGTACTTCCCGTTCCACTCCGTCCACAGCGGCGGGAAGTTGCCCACCTGATAACCGCCGTCACCGACGTCCCAGGGTTCGGCGATCAGCTTGACCTGCGAGATGACCGGGTCCTGCTGCACCAGGTCGAAGAACGACGACAGCCGGTCGACACCGTGGAACTGGCGGGCCAGCGTGGCGGCCAGATCGAAACGGAAGCCGTCCACATGCATCTCCGTCACCCAGTACCGCAGCGAGTCCATGATGAGCTGCAGGGTGTGCGGATGGTTCATCCGCAGGCTGTTGCCGGTACCGGTGGTGTCCCAGTAGTACCGGGGATCGTCGTCGGACAGCCGGTAGTAGGCCGCGTTGTCCAGGCCCCGGAACGCCAGGGTGGGGCCGAGGTGATTCCCCTCCGCTGTGTGGTTGTACACCACGTCGAGAATGACCTCGATGCCCGCCTGATGAAGGCTTTTGACCAGGTAACGGAATTCCTGCACCTGCTCGCCCCGCTGCCCCGAGGAGCAGTAGGCGTTGTGCGGCGCGAAGAATCCGATGGTGTTGTAGCCCCAGTAGTTAGCCAACCCCCGCTGGGTGAGCGTGTGATCGTCGATGAACTGGTGCACGGGCATCAATTCGACGGCGGTGACGCCCAGGGCGGTGAAGTAGTCCAGCATCACCGGATGCGCCAGCGCGGCGTAGCTGCCGCGGATGTCCTCGGGAATGGCCGGGTGGGTGCGGGTCATGCCCTTCACATGCGCCTCGTAGACCACCGTTTCGTGGTACGGCACCTGCGGAGGGTGGTCGTTTCCCCAGTCGAAGTAGGGGTTGATCACGACCGATTTCATCGTGACGGGCGCGGAGTCCGTGTTGTTCCGGCGGTGCGGGGCGTCGAAGCGGTAGGGGAAGAGGGATTCGTCCCACTCGATCCGACCCTCGATCGCCTTGGCATACGGATCGAGCAGCAGCTTGTGGGAATTGCAGCGCAGCCCGCGGGCCGGATGGAAGGGGCCGTGCACCCGGAAGCCGTAGCGCTGCCCCGGACCGATGTCGGGGAGGTAGAGGTGATGGACGAACGCGTCGACTTCCCGCAGCTCGATGCGCTCCTCGCGGTCCCGCTCGTCGAACAGGCACAACTCGACCTTGTCCGCCACCTCGGAGTACACCGCGAAGTTCGTTCCGCTCCCGTCATAGGTGGCCCCCAGCGGAGAGGCACTCCCGGGCCACCGCCCCGATTCCGTGGTGTCCTGCCATATCTGCATGTTCGCAAGCCTCCCGACCGGATGGCACAGCACGGCATCACGCAGCGTCCACCACACCCTGCCCCCTGGATCACCGACCGAAGCGCCACACCTCGGGGGCGGTGGGTCGGCCCTGGTGGGCGCCCGGCCGTCCGCCGGGGCGCGCCGAGCGCCGGCCGGCAACCGTCCTGGGAGAGCCGTTACGGATGCCCCGCCCTTCCCATAAGAAACCCATAAAAGAAGGTGTGTGGCAGGGGAAAGCCCGGGCACACGCTTGTCCGGAGGTTGATAACTATGGTTCCCCTGCTTCTCGTTCTTCTTCTGGCACTGCTTCTTTTCGGTGCCGGATTCGCACTCAAGGCCCTGTGGATCGTGGCCGTGATCGTGCTCGCCGTGTGGCTGCTGGGCTTCGTGATGCGTTCGGCAGGCGCCGGTGGCAAGCGAGGCCGCTGGTATCGCTGGTAACAGCCGGCGGCAATGGACACACTCGCACCCGAATGACGGCCGGTCTTCCCGGCCGAACCGTACTCACCTGCTGACGAAGGGATTCACCATGAGCGCCGAGGAAAAGGCCAAGGCCAAGACCGAGCAGGCCACTGGAAAGGTCGAGAAGAACGTCGGGCGGGCCGTGGGAAATGAACGTATGGAGGCCGAAGGGTCGGCCAAGGAATCGAAGGGCGACCTGCGCAGCGCCAAGGAAAAGGCCAAGGACGCTTTCAAGGACTGACGTTTGTGACACCTGTGGTGTGCGGGGCCGAATCTCCTTGGCCCCGCACACCACAGTCATGTCGGGGCTCCCTCGGACTCTCACGGAGACGGAGCCCCGACGATGACCACCACGCACCGGAAGACAGCGCGGCCAGGTCGCCTGTCCCTACCGGGGTGGACGGTGGACTACGCGTCACGAACACGAAGCGGAAGGAGTGTGCGGTATGTCGGATGCCTCCTTGCGGGCGATGGGATGGGCGCAGAGCTTCCCGATATCGGGCGGCGTACGGGAAGGCCGGCACTGGGCACGCCGGCATCTGGACTCCCTCGGCTGGACGCGCGAGGCGCCCGAGACGGTCGACGCCGTCCTGCTGACCGTCTCCGAGCTGATCACGAATGCGCACCGCCATGCCCACAGCTCCGCCCAACTGGTCCTGACCTGGGACAGTCGGTGCCTCCACGCCAGCGTGCACGACTCCGGAGAGGGGTCGCCGGTGCCGCGCACTCCCGATGCCACCAGCACCGGCGGCCGGGGCCTCGCCCTGATCGACGCGGTCTCCGACGACTGGACGGCCCACTCCACCCGGCATGGCAAAACCGTCACGGCCTGCTTCACCCTGCCTGACACCGAGCCCCGGCACCATCGATCCGAGGACGACTGACGGCGGAGAACTCGGCCCACGCAACGGCCCCGATGCGGGGGACATCGGGGCCGGTTACGCCGTCGTTCAGATCCGTGCATTCACTTCATCGCGCGTACGTTCACATTCGAGATCAGTCCGTTCCGAGCATCTCATTACGCAGATGTGTGAGGCAGCGATTGAGCAGCCGGGACACATGCATCTGGGAGATGCCGAGCGCTGTGCCGATCTGGGCCTGCGTCATCTCCTGCCCGAACCGCATTTCCAGGATCTGCCGGTCACGATCGGCCAGCCCGTCGAGCAGCGGCTTGAGGGTGTGCAGATCCTCGAAGAGATCCATGTCCTCGTCGCAGGAGCCGATCAGGTCCGCGAGCGGGGCGTCATTGCCGTCCTCATTGATGGCGACGTCGATGGAGGAGGCGCTGTAGCCATTGGCGGCGACCTGCCCCTCGACGACCGCCTCCTCGGTGATGTTCAAGTGCGCCGCGAGTTCGGAGACCTTCGGGTCCCGGCCGAGTTCACTGCTGAGGTGCTCATTGGCACGGGCGAGGTCGACGCGCAGTTCCTGAAGCCGCCGCGGAACGCGCACATCCCACGTCGTGTCACGGAAGAAGCGCTTCATCTCGCCCGTGATGTACGGCACCGCCAGAGTGGTGAACTCCACCTCACGGGACAGGTCATAGCGGTCGATGGCCTTGATCAGGCCGATCATGCCGACCTGCATGATGTCCTCGAAGTCATCGCCGCGATTGCGGAAACGCCGGGCGGCATAGCGCACCAGCGAAATGTTCATCTCGATCAGGGTGTTACGTGCGTACTGGTACTCATGGGTGCCCTCTTCCAGCGTCGCCAGCCGCTCGAAGAACAGGCGGGACATCTCGCGGGCATCGCCGGGAGCGAGGTTCTCGGGAGACTCGATGAAAGGGAGTTCCGCCTGCTGAGTGGATACAGCGCAGTTCTCGGCGGCGATCTCGGCGTCCTGCGCGGTGTCTGCCATCGTGCTGCTGACGCCCATGTCTGACTCCTTCTTCGTACCGCTGAGCCCCCGATCGAAGGGGCTCCTGCCCGGCAAACCTCGGAGTACACCCCTTCATGCCGTGCGGTCCCGGCACGCCCGTGCGGGTAAGCATCGTCGGCTCCAGGGGAGGGAGGGCGCGCACCGTCTCACCGGCCCCGGCCCCCGGCGCCCCGGCGCGCGCTCAGCGCGGGAGGGTGACCCGGATGGCCTTCCCGCCGCCGGCGCGCGGCTCGACACTGACCGAGCGGGCCAGGCGACGCACCATGGGCCAGCCGAAGCCTCCCGAACGCCCCGTCAGATCGGGGCTGCGGTCCTGCGGATGGGCGCGACTCGGGTCGTCCACGGTGACCTGAATGCTGTGCCGGTCCGCGGTCAGCAGCAGAGCGGAGACATCACCGGCATGCCGCAGGGCGTTGGTGACCAGCTCGGAGACCAGCAGGAGCAGGTCCTGCACGGTGGGCGGCGGCGGAGCGGGATACAGGCCGGCGAGAAAGCCGTTCGTGACATCGCGTGCGTCCGCCGCCTGCTGAGGGCGACAGACGTGCTGGGTCAGGTAGGGGTGGTGCTCGTCGCTCGTGATCGTCTGCCACATGTGCTCGGTCCCGTCGTGAGGCGCCTCATTCGCCGACTTCCGCAAGCTCGCTTACCCGGCTCGACCGCAGTGAAAAGCGGGACTGATGAGGAGAACGCTCGACGACCCCGGTGAAGCGGGTGCTGGTGGCCGCTCCGGGAACGGAGGCCGGTCTCCGTGCGGGGTCGTCCACGGCCTCTGCATCAGCCGTCCATTTCGGCGAGCGCACGCCCGTGCTGCGGACTCCGCACGAACCCCGCAGCACCCCGCGATGCCCCTCTGGGTCCACGGGCTGTGGCATACAGAGAACCGCAGGTCAGCGCCCATGACAACGGTGTTCAGTACCGTGTTGCCCTATACCCCCCACCCGTAGTTCACTGCACAGAAGGGAGAGGCCACGCCGAGGACGGGGAGGCAGTTTCATGGGTGCTGGACACGACCACGGGCGCACGCACGACGGACAGCCCTCGACCGGTACCGCGGCCGCGGCGCACAAGGGCCGGCTCCGCATCGCGCTCGCCATCACGCTCGGTGTGATGGCGCTGGAGATCGTCGGTGGCGTGGTCACCGGCTCGCTCGCGCTGATCGCGGACGCGGCACACATGGCCACGGACGCGGTCGGACTCACGATGGCGCTGCTGGCCATCTTCGTCGCGGGCCGGCCGGCGACGGCGAACCGCACCTTCGGGTACGCCCGTACCGAGATCCTCGCGGCACTCGCCAACTGTCTGCTCCTCCTCGGCGTGGGCGGCTATCTGCTCGTCGAGGCCATCGGCCGGTTCGTCGAGCCGGCCGAGACCCGGAGCGGTCTCACGCTCGTCTTCGCCGTGGTCGGCCTGGTCGCCAACATGGTGTCGCTGTCACTGCTGATGTGCGGACAGAAGGAGAGCCTCAATCTGCGCGGTGCCTACCTGGAGGTACTCGCGGACGCGCTCGGTTCGGTCGCGGTGCTGGTGTCCGCCACGGTCATCCTCACGACCGGCTGGCAGCTCGCGGACCCGATCGCCTCCCTGGTCATCGGCCTGATGGTCGTCCCGCGTACCTGGAAGCTGCTGCGCGAGACGCTGAACGTGCTACTGGAGGCGGCCCCGAAGGGCGTCGACATGACCGAGGTCCGCGCCCGGATGCTGGCGCTCCCCGGTGTGGCGGACGTGCACGACCTGCACGCCTGGACGATCACCTCGGGGATGCCGGTGCTCTCCGCACATGTGGTCGTGACCCAGGACGCCCTGGACGAGGCGGGGCACGAGACCGTGCTGCACGCCCTGCAGGGCTGCCTCGGCCGGCACTTCGACGTCAAGCACTGCACCTTCCAGCTGGAGCCCGCCGGCCACGCGGAGCACGAGGCGAAGCTCTGCCACTGACCTGCGGAGCCTGACCCGCCACAGGCCCGCGCCACACCTCCACAGGACGGCCACGCCCACCGAGCCGCACAGCGCCGCCCTGACTCAGCACGCTTGTCACCTGCACTCAGGCCATCCGCACTTCAGGTCACCCGTGCTCAGGTCTTCAACACCCGGGTCTTCGATGTCCAGGTCTCCGGTTCTCGGGTCATCAGTCGCCGAAGCCTCTCCCGTGTCGCACGCCGTGGTGTGGTGGCGAAGGGGCGCGCCGCACCGTACGCCGGCCTGTTCTACGCGCCGTTCGAAGCGAGGGCACCGTCGCGCAACTCCGCCCCCGTAAGTGACACCGGCGGTAACCCCTTGCAGTATCTGGATGGGTGTAAGGGGCGTTGCGTTGGTGCTGGTGGGCGCGGGGGAGTGCGCGCCTGGCGCAGCATGGTTGTGCATATGTCCATGTTTTGTAACACCAAACCGGATTTCTTCTGCCAAGGGGTGACGAGGGGTCACTGTGTGGGGGCCCGGTCAAACCGGCCGGGTATCCGGTTTCCGGCGACCCAACGATGGGCGCCGTATCCAGGGGGTTTTTGTGCTCCGTAACGCTTCACGCATCGCCGCAGCGGTTGTCGGCTCGGTCGCTCTCGCTGCCGCCGCCGCTCTCCCGGCCGCCGCGGCCGGCCATGGCCACCACGCGCCGGCCCCGCACCGCGTCCACTCCGCGGTGGCCCTCGGTGCGATCCAGTACGACAGCCCCGGGCGGGAGGACCGTTCCAACCGGAGCCTGAACGCCGAGTTCGTGACGGTGAAGAACAACGGCCGCGCGGCGGTCAACCTCCGCGGCTGGACCCTGTCGGACCGCTCCGGCAACACCTACCGCTTCGGTAACTTCCGGCTGAACGGCCACAGCCAGGTCCGCGTCCACACCGGCATCGGCCGGAACACCCGCGGGGACCTGTACCAGGACCGTCGGAACTACGTCTGGGACAACACCGACACCGCCACCCTGCGCAACGACCACCGCCAGGTCGTCGACATCGAGAGCTGGGGGCGCGGCCACGGTCACGGCCACGGTCACTGAGGGGTCTGACCGGCCGGTGAGCTGACGCCACCTCTCCGGCCACCCACCACGGTGCGCCGCAGGGCTCCTGCCCTGCGGCGCACCGGCATGTTCGCAGTGGGCCGCACGGTATGAAGGGGGCAGTCGCCGCCCCTCCGGCCTCCCGGACGGCGCGCACCCCGAACGAGCACTGCCCCCTACCGCCGCGGGCTCACTCGAAGGGCACGGTCGCCGTCCCGCCATCGTCCGGAAGATCGGCGGCAACTGCGGATAGGCGCGTCTCCCTCGCCTCCTTGGGCCCGCCGGCCGGCCACTGCCTCGCTGCGGCGCGACTTTCACCCGTCCGTGTGCTGCACCGTAATTCGAACATGTGATGCAATCTTCTCGTGACTTCCTACGCCTTCCCGGATGACCTCGTCCAGGCGCAGCGTGCCTGGTACACCGCCTACCGACAGCTCTCCCAGGAGGAAAACCCTGCCCGCACCACCGTGCTGCGCCGCACCCTGCAGCGGCTCTCCGTGCGGATCGCCACACACCCGTACTGGGCGACGATCCCCGGCAGGGCCCCGGCGGCCCGGATGGCGCTCAAGCAGCAGACCTGGGAGCCGGACCCCCACGAGGTGCGGCGATGACCGTTGGCGCGACCGACGCCCGTGGCGGATCGCGACGTTCGGCGACAGTCGACCGCGCACGGCAAAGGGCCCCTGCCGTGTGAGAGGCGGGGGCCCCGTGTGGAATGCGTCATGCAAGCCGTACGTTCGTGTTCAGCGCGATCGGTGGTCGCCTTCCTTGAAGGCGGACCGGACCGGTGCAGTTAGCCGTACAGCTAGAGGCGTCGCGTCGGCACGTAGTGATGAATCAGTTGCGCATCGCGGTTGGCGTGCCGGTGATGCCGCTCGGCAGGATCGAGCCGGGACGGCCACCTCCCGCGCAGCATCCGGCGCACTAAGTACACCACTCGCGCAAGCTCGGACTTCATCGATTCCCCCTCTGCGGGCGCCAGTTGAGGCGCCTGGTCACCTCGGTCCTTGAGGGCCGAGATTGAACGAACATGCCCCGCAGAACGTCCGGCAAACGGAGTGTGCACGGGATCACGCTGCCGGCCAACTCGCAGACGCGATCGCCGCGCCTTCGCCGGTCACCCACCGGCCGAGCCGAGGCCCTGGAGCAGCAAGGGGGTTCACCGGTTCACCTTCCCCCGGCACCCCGAGGAGGTGGTCGATTGGGCACAGCGCGAGTTGGTTGATAGGGAGGGGGACATGAGTGAAGTCCCTCCGATGTTGACAGTGACAGCCGCCAGCACCATCGAGCCCACCGATACCGACGACCGGGACGGCACGGGTTCGTGGATGGTGATTGAAACCGCCGAACAGGGCCAGCTACTGCTGAACCTCCCCGGCCCGCTCTACCGAGCCATGGTGCAGGCCACCGAGCTGCCCGCGAACCAGGCAGGCCCCGGCCGTCTGGCACTCACCGACGACGAAATCACCGCCTACCGAGCCAACGTCGCCCGCCTGACGAGCGTGGGCTAGATCCGCGCGAAGCGGCGACCACGACCACGACAAGGGTGCTCACCGAAGCGTGGATGCGGACGCTGCGCCCCGTGCGGCAGTCGTTCGACGCCAGCGCCCCGCCACCTACCCGCCGGCCCACTGCCGCGCCCGCCCGATGGGGCACCGCACCCGCCTACTGCCCCTTCCCCAGCCGGACCCCATTGTGGTGCTGAGGGGAGTCGCGAGCGGGTGACGGCACCGGCTCCGTCGCCCACCAGCGCTGAACGCTTCAAGGCCGAGCGCGCCGGGCGACCCGAACTCGCGTGAAACGCTGCGCGAAGCCGCCCGCCAGGCCGTCGCCGGAGCGGCCACCGAAGAGTCGAGGTCGGCCAGGAGCTGTCAGCGCTCCATCCAGGCGGACACCTTGGCCATCAGGAAGAGGAGGGCTCCGCCGCGACCTGGAAGAAGGCGTTCGCCCCCCATTCGCGGTTCGCCTTCGTCGACCGCGACCGCGACCGCGACCGCGACCGCGTGGGCGCTGGCGTGGTCGGGGCGGTGTGGTCAGCTGGTTCCGGCCCTGGCCAGGGCGGTGGCCCAGTCGGTGGAGACGACGCTGGCGTCGAGTTTGACGTGGTGGCATAAGAGGTCGTTTCTTATGGCGTGTTCCAGCTGAGCGAGGTACCTGGCCATCGAGCTCTGCTTGTCACGGGTGATGCCACCATGCGCGGGTTTGTGACCCCCTGGACTTCGTACGTGGGGTTTGCCGATGGAGCCAGCTCAGAGCCCTTGTCCACCCCCTACGGTCGTCGATGTCCAGGCCCGACCAGCCAGGGAGTTCTCATGGCCACATTCCAGCTCGGCGACGTCCCGCACGGATTCGCGTACAACGAGGACGGCAACCTCATCCACTACAAGCACGTCATCCTGCTCGCCACCCCGGCAGCCAACCAGAGTGGCGTGTGGGGAGACTCCTGGATCAGCTTCGGCTCGGACTGGGCTGAAACGCGGCTGCGGGTAGCCGTCCACGACGGAGCGGCCTGGGTCTGGGTAAAGCACATCGACGTGAAACCGGCAGACGGCCGGATCGCCCAGCAGCTTCCTCCCGGTACGCAGAAGATCAGCATCGGCCGGGAGAAGAAGACGGCCGGCGACTTCGTGGACAACGCCCCCGTCGGTTGGCTGCTCGAAGTCAAGTAGGTGACCCCTGACTCCCTGTGCTCCTGGGGGAGACCCGCTGACGTGGGCGCGGTGCCCGGCCACTGTGGCTAGGTGCCGCGCTCGCTCACCTGCGACGAGACCGTTCGTTGGACCGCGCGTGGACCCTCTTTTTCGTACGTTCCGCCGGCCTGGTCACGTCAGCAGCGCTCTCAGCAGAAGCGGGTAGCCAGCCTCTTCCGAAGCCCAGCGGTACTGATCATCTTCAACACCAAGTGCACCGTGTTGACCATCACCTCGCCGGGCCCCGGCTGCTGTAGCGGCGCGGCTAGGTCCGCTAGCGGGGCTCGCGGGGCACCGGGTTGAGGGCGACGGGGTCCCCGTCGAACCATCCGATATAGCCGGAACAGACGGCAGGAAGCGCATGCCTTGTCTGCGGCACAGGTGCGGCTGTGTAGAGACCGACTGTTTCGCCGGACTCGTTGACCACCCGAACCGCGGCCGGGATGACGGTACCGACGCCGGCCACCAGGACAGGGGTCCCCTCCCGGTAGTCCAGCGTCAGCGCGCTCACGTCTTCGGACTTCACTTCCTCGGCCGGGATGAAGTCAAGACCCGAGTCCTCGGGCGGAGTCCCCTGTGTGTCAGCCATAGCTCTCCCTTCTCCTGGGCGGCTCAGCGCCGACCCAAACGGGATCATGACATGACATTCCGTGATCGAACCACTACCCCTTGCCGGTAGGGGTGGCGTATCCACTATCCCTACGACGGGGGCGCCGACGTCTCTCTCGCCATGCCCGAGGAACGGGATCGGGCATGGCTACCGGCATGCCCACTGGCTTTCCGGTAGCCCGTCGGGCCTTCGACGGATCAGGATCACCACCCTGCCCAAATGCCCAGGCTCAGGAAGTCAGCCGACGGAAGCAGATGCGCAGGGCTGCTATGCCGACGAAGGCAAGGAAGTGCTCAGGCTTGCGTTCGTAACGGCGGTGTAGGCGTCGGCAGCCGGCCAGCCAGTACGCGGTCCGCTCGACGACCCAGCGGCGGCGACCAAGCCGGGTGGAGGGCTCAACTCCTTTGCGGGCGATGCGGTGGCGAATGCCGCGTGAACTGAGCCATCGCCGCAGGTGGTCGTAGTCAGCGTTGTCCAGGAGGATCTCCGCCGCCGCCCGCGCATGCCGGCCGTAGTCCGCCTCGCCCAGCACCATGGCGCGGCTGGCGGCGCCGTCCGCGAGGGTCACGAGCTGCTCGGCGAGGACGGTGGGCTGGCGGCAGCCCAGTTCCGCTACCAGGTTGGCCACCAGTCGCACCATCAGCAGCTTCCGTTCGCGGGCGTAGGAGTGGACCGCGTTCTGCGGGTCGGGGAACTCCACGGCAGCGTCGGTGAACGGGCATCCGCGCACTGGATCAGTGCCCGCCGGGGGCGGATCGAACAGCGCGAGGATTCTCTCCTTGGCGGGGACCTCCTCGCGTACGAGCACGCCCTCCAGAGTGTGTCCCGTCGAGGCGAGGTCCTTCAGGTGGGCGAGGACAAGCTCGTCCTTGGTTCGGAAGTGTGCGTAGAGGGTGCGCTTGGACACCGGGGCCTACCTGCAGACGCTGCTGCTGGCCATGACCGCGTATGGCGTGGTCAGTTGCCCGCAGGGCCTGCTCAGCTTTTACGCGGACACCGTCCGCGACGAACTCCGCGTAGACGAAGGGAAGCTGCTCGTGGGGATCTCCTTCGGGTACGCAGACGAGAACGCGCCGGTGAACCAGGTCGCGACCGACCGGGCGGCCTTGGAGGCGACCACCACCTTCCACAGCTAGAGTCCATCGCGAAATTGCTGGTCACAGCCACTCATTGCGGACTGCGACCAGTACGGTCGCCTCGTATCGGACGGTGAGTTTGTCGTATCTCGTGGCGCCAGCCCGGTGGCGCTCGAGGCGGTTGATGCCGCATTACACCGCATGGCGCTCGCGGTAGTCGGCCGGATCAAAGCGCGGCGGCCGACCGCTGCGGGAGCCGAGCTGCTGGCGGTTGCGTGCATGGTCGGGCTTTTCAGGGATGGTGCAGCGGATCCCGCGGCGGCGCAGGTAGGCGCGGTTCTTGCGGGAGGCGTACGCCCTTGTCGGCCCGCAACCGATCGGGACGGACACGCGGCCGTCCCGGCCCGATGCGGGGCACACCAACCTTCTCCAGTACCGATTCGAACTGCTGCCAGTCTCCACGCTGCCCGCCCCAGCCGCATGCTGATGGGCGCCACAGACCGCGGAGCCGACGCTCAGGTCCCACACGATCGCACCCGCCGCATCGGCCAAGGACTGGAGCCGGGTCAGGATCAGTCTCCAGGTATCGTTCCGCTGCCACTGGCGGAACAGGTCGTAGCCCCGACCCCACGGCCCGTACTCGGCGGGCACGTCCCGCCACGGAACACCGGTCCGAGCCCGGAACCGTAGTCGATACACGGCCTGGCACCGGGGGCACACCAGCTCACCGAACTCGCCGGGCCCGCCGCACATTCCGCTCCGCTGCCGGCACCGGCCGGGCCGCGTCTTACCTGTCGTCTTCGTCTCGGCCGTCCTCGAAGACGAAGAGCGGCTTCGCGCCGTGCGCAGGTGCTTCGGCAAACGCGACGGCTTCCGTGAAGCGTTCGAGCGGGAACGGCTGGCCTTGGGGGATGCTCATCACTTCATCGGTGACGAGGCCGCGCACCTCGGACAGCGCGTGCAGCGCGTCCGCGGGTGAGGAGGTGCCGAACCAGCGGTTCAGCCAGAAGCCACGGACCGTTTTGGTCTCGTAGATGACCGAGCGTGCCTGCAGTGGGATCGTCAGCGCTGCGGGGTCGGTCTGCCGATGGGTGGAGAGCGCGCCGTAGATCACCATCTCTCCTCCCGGAGCCAAGGCTTGGGATACCCGGGCGCCCACGTCGCCCGCGACACAGTCGGTGGCCTTGTGCACGCCGGACGGCCCGGCAATCTCGGCCACACGCTGCAACAGGTCCTCATCCTCCGTGCAGATGACCTCGTCACCACCGAGCGCCTTGATCTCTTCGACGGCAGCGCGTCGCCGCACGACATTGATCGTGGGAATTCCCAGATGCCTGGCCAGCTGAATGACGAGCCGGCCGACGGTGGAGCCCGCGGCCGTCTGCAACAGCCATTCACCTGGCTGTACGTCGAGTTCGCGGGTCACCAGGAGCAGTGCGGTCAAGGGGTTGACGGCGAGCTGGCAGGCTCTGGAGTCGCTCAGATGGTCGGGGACCGGCAGGAGCCTTTGTGTATCGGCAACAAGGTATTCCTGCCAGGTGCCGGTCACTTGCGGCGGCCCGGGCATCGCCGGGACAGCAGCGGCCACCACCCGCTCGCCGATCTTCAGTCCTTCGGTATCCGGGCCCAGGGCCTCAATACGGCCCACGCATTCCATCTGCCCCCCGACAGTGGGGAACTCGGGGAAAAATCCGTAGCGGCCACGCAGCACGTGCAGATCACTGGCGTGAATCGGAGTCGCCTTCACCCGGATCAACGCCTGACCGGCATCCGGGGTGGGAACGGGACGGGATTCCAGTCGCAATACATCGGCCGGCTCGCCCACCTTTCCCGCTACGAGCGCGCGCATGGATTGCGGCATGAGTGACCTTTCGTCTCTCAGCCCCGATGAGTCAGTCCTGGTCGGTTCCGAGGGAGTTCCGCAGAAATGCCGTGGCCTGGTCGATGGCTCCGCGGGCGGCTTTGGAGTGGCTCAGCGAGTTGAGCATCATGAAGTCGTGGACCGTGCCGTCGTAGCGCACCGTGGTCACGGGAACGTCGGCTGCTCGGAGCTTGGCGGCGTACGCCTCACCCTCGTCGCGCAGCACGTCGGCCTCGTCGACGATCAGCAGCGCGGGCGGCAAGCCGGAAAGCTGCTCGATGGTGGCGTGATTGGGAGACGCGGTGATCTCCGCGCGTTGGTTCGGGTCGGCCGTGTAGGCGTCCCAGAACCATTCCATGAGCTTGCGGCTCAGGTAGAAGCCGGTGGCGAATTGGTCGTAGGAACCGGTATTCATGGCCGCATCCGTGACCGGGTAGTACATCGATTGCTGTACGAAATCGACGTCACCGCGTTCCTTGGCCATGAGGGCGAGTGCGGCGGTCATGTTCCCGCCGACCGATTCCCCGGCCACTGCCATGCGCTGTGCATCCAGCCCTTTGGACGCCCCCTCGCGGACGATCCACTGCGCGGCGGCGTAGCCCTGCTCGATGGCCACCGGGTAGTGCGCCTCGGGCGACGGCGTGTATTCCACGAAGGCCACTGCCGCACGGGTTCCGACCGCCAATTCGCGCACCAGGCGGTCGTGGGTATGAGCATTGCCCAGTACCCAGCCCCCGCCGTGCATGTACAACACGACGGGCAGCGTTCCGGTGGCGCCCTGCGGCTTGACGATGCGTACCCCTACATCGCCCACCGCTGCCGGAACCGAAACCCATTCCTCGTCGATCGGCAGCTTGTCGACCGGTGCGGCCTGGAGGTCATCGAGCACCTTGCGCGCTGCGGTCGGATCAAGCTCGTACAGGAAAGGATGGTGCGAAGTGGCGTCGGCGAGCTCCTGTGCCTCGGGCTCGAGGACGATGGAAGCGGCTTGACCAGCCATGGGAATGCTCCCTGACAAATCCGAGAAGCGCATCATAAAGAGCGCGGGGCGCTGGAGAACGCCGCGCTGCGCTCGCCCTGCGGGGCGGTCGGCAGAGCCTCCGCCCTTGTGCAAGCCCCTGATGGGGATATTTATCTATTGTAGGTGCCTGTCCTCCTCCCATGCATTCCAAGGAACCGCCGGATCCGCACTCGCGACCTCGCTCGGTACTCGGCCGACCGAGCACCTGCACGGCGTGGCAGCCGGCCCTGAGCGAACGCCCGCACACGCCCATGGTGAGTGGCCCGTACATCGACGGCGCCCTTGGCGCCTCATGAGGCAAGGCAGTCGACAGCCAGGGGGCGATAGAGGCGCAGATCCGAAGGCGACAATGGCAAGAGGCAGACACAGCCTTGGCACGCGGCCCAGAAACTCGGGCCGAGGGTTCCCGATCAGTCGACGGCCGGCAAGTCGCCCAGCGCTGCACCGAGATCGAGTTCGGTAGGGCCACGGGTCTGGAAGCCCCGCTTGAACAGCTCTGCCGTGCGTTGCTGCGCTGCCTCGCCCCGTACGAGCTGCTGGAACAGGGCGGCATCCGCGCGTACCACGGCCGGGGTTGGCAGGCTGACGGAGTTGACGGCTGCTTTGGCCGCGATCAGCCCATCGCGCGGGAAGTTGCCCATGCGCGCGGCGAGGCCGGCTACGAACTCGTCCAGCTCGGCGTCGGGCACCGCGCGGTTGATCCACCCGTAGCGTTCGGCGAGTTCGGCATGGAAGTCGGCAGACGTCAGCACTGCTTCGAGCGCTCGGCCCCGGCCCAGCAGACGGGCGAGGTGTTGAACCGCTCCCGCGCCGGGCGGGTTCCGATGCCGACTTCGGGCTGGCCCAGGACGGCGTTCTCCCTGGAGGCGAAGCGCATGTCGCAGGCGAGGAGGAATTCGCTGCCCGCCCCGCGTGCTCGGCCGCGCAGCTTGGCGATCGTGACAGCCGGGATCTCGCTGAGCCTGCGGAACAGCATTCCCAGGGAAGCGTCGCCCGGGCCGCCGGCTTTCGCGGCTTCGGCGGTGTACTCGGGCACTTTGGTCAGGTCTACGTGCGGGAAGAAGAAGTCAGGATCCGCGCTGTCGAAGACCACCACCCGTGCAGCGGTCGGCTGGGAGAGCTCCTCGAGCAGTCCGACCAGGTCGCGCACGACCTCGGGACCGATGAGATTGATCGGCGGGGCGTCGAAGGTGGCGAACAGGACGCTGCCGTCCAGCCTGGCACTGATGGTTTTGTACGGGGCGGTCATGTTCGCTTCCTCTCGGCACTCATCATGGCCCCGGCGGGAATGCCTGCCGGCCGAGTTGATGTCCCTCAAGCCACCGCACGACCGGCGCGGCGATCCGGTCTGGCCGGTGTGTGCGGTGGGGGGGGGCGTAGGCACGACCGGCGCAGATACCCCTTCCAGTTTCTCCTCGATCCTCCACGCTCGCTCGCCCGACCGACCCCGCAGTCCTGGTGCCGGATGTACGCACGGTGATCGCCCCGTGGTCTCTTGCTGCTGGCTCCTGCTTCGGATGTCCGGCCGGGGTAACCACCCATGACTGGGCGACTTGTCCGGCCGGTTGACCTGGGCGTCCGATCGCTCGGATCGCGATACCGTGCCGCACCTGGTGTGGCAGGTCATGCCTGAAGGGCCTCAGCCACTGCCTGTCGTATCGTGCGGGCTGTCCGCGGGCGCTGCCGTACCAGCCCTTCAACTGCGCGGTCCAGCCAGTCCGCATTACCGAACCGGTGCGCTTCGCCCGCGGTGACGGTCTGCGTGAGCAATGCGTCGAACCATACGAGTTCGGTGAGGCGGTACCGATGAGCGTGGCAGTCGAACGGAGAGATCCAGTCCTCGTAGGGGTGGCGCAGCGTCATGTGCAGATAGCCGCGGCCGCCGCCGAACAGCGCCCTCACCCCGTATGTTCCCTTCGGATTCTTTGCACCCCGCGTGAAGTGGACCAACATGATCCTGGGCCAGGGAATCAACTGCCCATCGCTGTCCCCCGTGCGCTGGTGCAGCCCGTCCGCGCCGAACTCCAGCCATGTACCGTCCGGCTTCCGGCGGTCACCTACTGTCCAGCCGGCCATCGCGCCGTTCCAAGGGCCCTATCCGTATGAACGCGCCGGCCACCATTAGTCAGGGGCGGCACAGGGTCACCGGTGAGGTCTGGATGGGCTGACGGGTCGAAGACTGAACCAGAGCCACACGCGAGGCGCCTCGAACTGAGCGGGGCACCTTGCGTTCTGCGTGCCAGAACTCTGTCCGTGGCCGGCGGGCGTCTGCCTGGTTCAGTTCGAGCTACCTACTCCACCGCATACAGCAGGTTGTACTCGGCGCCATCCGTCCTGAAGCGCAGGCTGCGCTCACCGGGCGTATCCGTGATCCACTGCTCCCCGAGCTTGCCGTCCCCGGCGGTTCCGCCGGCCTCCCCAAGAGAGACGGCGATCGATCCCGTGAAGTCGCAGTCGTACTTGACCGTGTACATCCGGTCTCCCAGCACCGTCCCGTTCCACACGGTGCCACGATCCTGGACGACAAGCCTCGGCTTGTCGAAGCCGCTGTGGCCCTCGGTCGTGACGCACTTGAGCTTCTCCAGATAGAGCTTGGCCATACCGTCCCCTGTGCAGGATCCTTCTCGACGCTGCACATCCTGCCGAGGCTCATTAAACGATCACTAAACGAAGGAATGCGGTAGTCACCGCCAAGGCGACACCCCGCGGCCCGGGGCACGGGCTGGACGTGCTCGCCGGGTGTGGCGGGCACGAGATCGTCGAGGTGGAAGTCGAGTACGTCGCTCATGCCGCCGGTCCCGATTGCGCGGGCGCGGGGGCGGTCCGCACGCGGTGGTTGGGTCGGGTCGGGCTCGTCGTGCACCAATTGTCGGTACTGGCCAGCCGGACCGTCCGCACGACGTCGTGCCCGGCGTGGCAGCAACGACAGCCTGATCCACCCGCACCACGTCACCGCGGCCTGGCTGCGGTGACGTCACATGCATGCCGGCGGGGCGGGGGAGTGTGCTCCGCTGACGTCACGGAGCGCCGCTGGGCCGCGAGCGAGCACCGCGGTCCGGCCTCCGCGCCAGGCCGCTTCACCCGTCGCGACGACTGCTTAGCCCACCTGGGCTCCCGGCGAGCGCGGAAATGACGGTGTATCAGGTTCCGCATGCTTCCATCGCGTGCATGGAGGCTCACGTGATCGCTGGAGACCGGGCACGACAGCAGGACACCGAACCGCGAGCGGGTGCGTCGAGGCGGCGCGTGCTGGCCGCAGCCGCCCTGGCCCCGGTGCTCGCCGGGGCGCCGGGCACTGCGCGGGCCCTGTCCGCCGGGGCGGCCGAGGTGAGCCGCCGGGGGCTGGTCAAGCCGGTGCGCACCACCCTGTCGGACTGGGCGCGGGTGGCTCGTGTGCTGGGCGGGCCGGGCGATATGAAGCGCAACCTGATGTACCACACAGGCTTCCCGCGTCGGGACCTCCGGGTGGTCTCCCGGAAGGTCACCGTCAAACCGTCGCTGGCGCTGGGCTCGCATGTGTCCTTCGTCCGTTACGCCGATGGCAGCACGATGCTGATGGGCGATGTGGTGGTCACCGAAGGCGAACTGCAGCGCTTCACCGATACCCTCCACCGGCACGGGATCGAGCAGACCGCGATCCACAAGCACCTGCTCGCCCAGACTCCCGACATCTGGTGGATCCACGTCCACGCGCACGGCCATGACCCGGTGGCCATCGCCCGCGGACTGCGCGCGGCCTTCGATTGCACGGGCACGCCGCCCCCGCGGTCGAGCGATCCGACAACGGCCGTCGCCCTGGACACCGCCGGCATCGATGCCGCGCTGGGCGTCAAGGGTTCCACCGACGACGGTATCTACAAGTGCATCTTCGTGCGGCGCGAGACCATCACCGACGGCGGCTACGTACTGCCTCCGGGCCTGGGCTCGACCAGCGCGTTCAACATCCAGCCCCTGGGCGGTGGCCGGGCCGCGATCAGCGGCGACTGCGCCATGATCGCCAAGGAGGTCCAGCACGTCCTGGTGGCCCTGCGCCGCGCCGGGGCCCAACTCGTCGAGCTGCACAACCACGGCCTGACGGACGAACCCCGCCTGTTCTTCACCCACTTCTGGGCAGTCGGCAACGCCGTCAAACTCGCCCGCGCCCTGCGCCCCGTGGTGGCAGCCACCAACGTCGTGGCGGCGGGCTGACCGGACACCGTTGAGGGCGGGCGTCATCCGGCCGTCCGGAAAGCCGCGTCCGCCGCACTGAGACCGGCGTGACGTCGAGCAGGTCCGGACACGAGCATCGCCCGCCGGAAGGACTCGTGGCCGTCCGGACTCCCGGCCCGCCGTGCTGCGCCAAATCGAGTCCATGGGCCGAGCCGAAGGCCCGAGTCATAGGGCCGAGTGCCACGTATCCTCACAAGCCCGTGACATGACAACAGCCGTACTGGGCATGCTCGTTGTGCCACTCCCTTGGCCCGTGTCGACCTTCGTCATTCATGCGCGCGCGGGGAGCGTGTGCCAATGGCGGGGCGCATGGGAGCGCTGCCGTGCGCCGTCTGCCTCGATCCGGGGTTTGTGACTTCCGGTCGCGAGGCCGCCCCCCTTCACGCCGTACCGGCGTGCCCCTGCCTGCTGTTTGGCTGTCCCTGCGCACGGCCACCTTGCTCACCACCGGCCGTTTCTATCACTCTGTTCACCTCCCGGGAGGGAATGTGTCCGTACCGGACAGTGTCACCGGTTCCGCCACCGAAGAGCCCGGTCTCGCACCACCCCCGCACAGCGCGCTCACCAGCCTCAGCACACAGGCCGCGCGCCACCTGGCGACCACCACCAAGTCCGAGCCCCAGATGCAGGCCATCACCTCGCGGTGGCTGCTGAAGATGCTGCCCTGGGTGGACGTCAAGGGCGGGACCTACCGGGTCAACCGGCGGCTGCAACTCCGCGTCGGCCGGGGCCGTGTCCAGTTCGAGCACAATGGCGCCGACGACATCAAGGTGATCCCGCAGACCCTCACCGAACTGCCCGCCCTGCGCGGCTATGACGACGTCGAGGTCCTCAAGGAGCTCGCCGGCCGCTTCCGCGTCCGGGAGGTGCGCGCCGGTCAGACGCTCTTCGAGGAGGGGCAGCCGGTCACCGAGGCCTACCTCGTCGTGCACGGCCGCTTCGCCCGTTACGCGGCCGGCAAGTACGGCGACGAAGAGGTCCTGGGCGTCGTCACGGACGGCGACCAGATGGGGGACGAGGCGATCGGCCGGCCCGAGCCGCTGTGGCTGAGCTCGGTCCGCGCGGAATCCGCGGGTGTGGTGATGGTCCTGCCGTGGGACGCGGTCCGGGAGCTCACCGACCGGGCCCCCTCCCTGGCCGCGCACCTCGCCGCGTACGCGGAACAGCAGCAGCGCCCCATGAACCGCAAGGGTGAGGCGGAGGTGCCGGTAGCGGCGGGACACGTCGGCGAGCCGACGCTCTCCGGCGGTTTCGTTGACTACGATCTGGCGCCCCGGGAGTACGAACTCTCCCTGACGCAGACCGTGTTGCGGGTCCACAGCCGGGTCGCCGACCTCTACAACGAGCCCATGGACCAGACCCAGCAGCAGCTCCGGCTGACCGTGGAGGAGGTCCGCGAACGCCAGGAGTGGGAACTGGTCAACAACCGGGAGTTCGGGCTGCTGCACAACGCCGACTACGGCCAGCGCATCAGCACCTACACCGGCGCGCCCACCCCCGACGACATGGACGAGCTGCTGTCCATGCGCCGCAAGACGCGGCTGTTCCTGGCGCATCCCAAGGCGATCGCCGCCTTCTTCCGCCAGTGCAACAAGCGCGGTCTGGTGCCGGGCACGGCGAGCGTCGACGGGCACGACGTTCCCGCGTGGCGCGGTGTTCCGATCTTCCCGTGCGGCAAGATCCCGATCAGCGAGGCCCACACCACCAGCATCCTCGCGCTGCGCACCGGGGAAGCGGACCAGGGCGTCGTGGGCCTGCACCAGACCGGCATTCCCGAGGAGTACCAGCCCGGCCTGAACGTCCGGTTCATGGGCATCGACCAGGCCGCGGTCATCAAGTACCTCGTCACCGCCTACTACTCGGCGGCCATCCTCGTGCCCGACGCGGTCGGAGTCCTGGACAACGTCCAGATCGGCCGCAGCGCCGACTGACAGTGGAGTACGTACATGAGCACGCCCCCGAACGACACCTCCGCGTACGCGCTGCCCGGCCCGCCGAACCTCGTCCGCAGCCTGCGGAACCGGCGCAGTACCACCGTGCCCGGGCTGAGGTTCCGGCCTGCCGCCCCCGCCGACCCCGCCAAGGCCGAGGAGATCGACCGCCGGCTGGAGGCCTGGGCCCGACAGCTGGACCTCTTCCCCGCACGGTGGAGCGGGGACTTCACCGAGTTCCAGTTCGGCCGGGCCGTCGTCCTTCAGCACCCCGGCGCCGCCGACCTCGAACGCCTCACCGTCGCGGGCAAGTTGCTGCTGGCCGAGAACATCGTCGACAACTGCTACTGCGAGGAGGACGAGGGCAAGGGCGGTGCGCACCGCGGGCTGGGCGGTCGACTGATCATGGCGCAGTCAGCCCTCGACCCCTTCCACGGCACCGCTGAAACGGAGGACCAGTGGCGCCGCGGGGTGCAGAGCGACGGCCCCCTGCGCTCCTACCACTGGGCCCTCAAGGACTACGCGGCCATCGCCACGCCCAGCCAGGCCGACCGGTTCGTGCACGACATCGCACGGCTGCACCTCGGCTACCTCGCCGAGGCCTCCTGGGCGGAGACCCGGCATGTGCCGCAGGTCTGGGAGTACTTGGTGATGCGGCAGTTCAACAACTTCCGCCCCTGCCTGTCCATCGTGGACACCGTGGACGGCTACGAACTGCCCGAGGCCCTCTACGCCCGCCCCGAGATCCAGCGGATCACCAGCCTGGCCTGCAACGCCACGACCATCGTCAATGACCTGTACTCCTTCACCAGGGAGCTGGCCAGCGACCCGACCCACCTCAACCTCCCCCAAGTGGTCGCCGCCAACGACAAGAACGGCCTGAAGGCCGCTTACCTCAAGAGCGTCGAGATCCACAACCAGATCATGGAAGCGTTCGAGACGGAATCCGCCCCGCTGTCCGCCGCCTCGCCCCTCGTCGAGAGGTATGTGCGGGGGCTGACCGACTGGGTGTCCGGCAACCACGAGTGGCACGCCACCAACACCGAGCGCTACCAGCTGCCCGACTACTGGTAAATCGAGCCCACGCACCACACCAGCAAGGAGCCACGTTGACCACCGTGCACGCCGACACCGCCCGCATCCCGGTGCCGACCCAGTCCACGTACCAGACCCGCGTCGCGGACTACTGGAACGCCGAGGAAAACCCGGTCAACCTCGAACTCGGAAAGATCGACGACCTCTACCACCACCACTACGGCATCGGGGACGCCGACCGGACCGTGCTGGACGAGCCGGATCCCGGCCGGCGCCGCGAACGCCTCACCGGCGAACTGCACCGGTTGGAAGAGGCCCAGGCCCAACTCCTCGCCTCCCACCTCGGCCAGCTCTCGCCCGCCGACCGGGTCTTCGACGCCGGATGCGGACGCGGCGGCGGCAGCGTCGTGGCGAACCTGCGCTACGGCTGCCACGCCGACGGGGTGACGATCTCCGCGAAGCAGGCCGACTTCGCCAACCAGCAGGCCCGCAAGCGCGGTATCGACGACAAGGTCAGCTACCACCACCGCAACATGCTCGACACCGGCTTCACCTCCGGCGCGTACGCGGCCTCGTGGAACAACGAGTCGACGATGTACGTCGAACTCGACCTGCTCTTCGCCGAACACGCCCGGCTGCTGCGCCGCGGCGGACGCTATGTGACCATCACCGGTTGTTATAACGACACCTACGGCCGCGCCTCGCGCGAGGTGTCCCTCATCAACGCCCACTACATCTGCGACATCCACCCCCGCTCGGCCTACTTCCGCGCCATGGCCCGCAACCGCCTCGTCCCCACCCACGTCCAGGACCTGACCCAGGCCGCGCTCCCGTACTGGGAACTGCGCAAGGAGGCCGACCACCTGGTCACCGGCATCGAGGACACCTTCCTGACCGCCTACCGCAACGGCAGCTTCCAGTACCTGCTGATCGTCGCCGACCGGGTCTGACGCCACCGGCACGGGGCCGCGCCACCCAGGGCGCGGCCCCGCGCTCATGTCTGGTCCACCTGCGCGGACTACTCGGGCAGCGGCCGGTCGTCGACGACGTGCTTCATGACGAGGGTGGAGGTCAGGCGCTGGACGCCCGGGAGCCTGGCCAGCTGCTGGTCGTAGAGCTGCTGGAAGGCGGCGAGGTCGGTGGTGGCGACCCGCAGGAGGTAGTCGGGTTCGCCGAAGAGGCGCTGGGCCTGGAGCACGTGGGGGACGGCGGCCACGGCTTCTTCGAAGGAGGTCACGGTGTCGCGGTCCTCCCAGCGCAGGGTGGCGAAGACGAGCGCCTCGAAGGTGAGTCCCAGGGCCGCCGGGTCCACGACGGCACGGTACCCGCGGATCGCTCCCTCGCGTTCGAGGTCGCGCAGCCGGCGGTGGCAGGGCGAGACGCTGAGCTGCACGCGGGCGGCCAGTTCGGTGACCGTGAGACGGCCGTCCAGCTGCAGCTCGGTAAGAATTTTCCGGTCCATGGCGTCCATGGGGAAGATTCTCCCTCAGATCCCGCGATCATGGAGTAAATGAAGGAACACTTTCGGGCAGATCCGGCCTAGCCTTCCTCTCGCAAAGCGAAAATGCGAGAGGGAACGATCCATGGACACGACCACGCTGGCGGCATTTCTGGCCGTGGACCTCCTGCTGGTGTTCACGCCGGGTGCGGACTGGGCCTATGCGATCTCGGCGGGCCTGCGGGGCCGGTCGGTCGTCCCCGCGGTCGCCGGGCTGATAGCCGGCTACGCGGGATACACCCTGCTCGCCGTCGCGGGCCTGGTGGTGATCGTGGCGAGTTCACCGACCCTGCTCACCGCGCTGACCGTCGCCGGCGCCATCTACCTCGTGTGGCTCGGCTTCGGCGTGCTCCGCCAGCCGGCCACCCTGACGGCGTCCGCATCGCCGATGGAGTCCTCCCGCGCGCAGATCATGCTCAAGGGAGTCGGGATCAGCGGCCTGAACCCCAAGGCGCTGCTGCTTTACTTCTCACTGTTCCCGCAGTTCATCCACCCGGCGGCGGGCTGGCCGGTCGCCGCGCAGACCGGCCTGCTGGGCACGCTGCACATGGCCGCCTGCGCCGTCGTCTACCTCTCCGTCGGCGTCCTGGCGCGCACCGTCCTGCGAACCCGGCCCGCCGCCGCCCGGGCGGTCACCCGGGTCTCCGGTGCCATGATGATCGTCATCGGCGGGTTCCTTCTGGTGGAACGCTTGACGGGCTGACGCACCTGCCTCACCCGCTCGTGCGCGGTGATGTCCGCTGGATGTCTGCCGCAGGGTGATGCCCGTAAATCCCTTCGACGCGCCCTTTGGTCTCTTTGTACGGTGACGTGGATGACTCTCCACCTCACGCCGCTCACCACGGCCGACGCCCGGGACCTCGCGACCCTGCGCGACGAGGTCGAACACGTCGACAGAACGGGCCTGCACGAGGACGAGACGGACGTCAGCCAGCAACTCACCGACCCCAAGCTGGACTTGGCGCACCACACCATCGGCCTCCGGCAGGGATCACAGCTGGTGGCGTACGCCATGGTGTACGAGCCGGAGCGGGTAGGGGACATCGCCCGCTTCGAAACCGCCGCCACCGTCCATCCGGACCGGCGCCGGCAGGGGATCGGCACGCGGCTGGTCGACTGGATGCGCGGCCGCGCGGAGGCGATCCGGGCCGCGCGGCACCCGGGCGTACCGGCGGAACTGCTGATCGACGGGCTGGCCGGCGACGCGGGGTTCGCTGCGCTGGCCCGGCACACCGGGTTCGCGCCCCGCCGCTACTGGTTCAGCATGACGCACGACCTGCGCGCGGACCGGCTGCCCGCCCCGGGGGTGCCGGACGGCTTGCACCTGACGCCCTTCGAACCGTCCCTCGACGAGGCGACCCGGCATGCGCACAACGACGCGTTCCGCGATCACTGGAACCACACCGAGACGGACCGGACCGACTGGGACACCTGGTTCACCGGGGCCCGTTCGTTCCGCGCCGGGCTCTCCTCCCTGCTGCTCGACGCCGACGGTAGCGTCGCGGCGTATCTGCTCGCCGACGAGTACGTCGCCGACCACGCGGCCACGGGCTACCGTGCCTGCACGATCGGCCACCTGGGCACCCGGCAGTCTCACCGCGGACGCGGCGCGGCCCGTGCCCTGCTGGCGCACACCCTGGCCGAGGCTCGCGAGCAGCAGTACGACAAGGCGGAACTGGTCGTCGACGCCGCCAACCCGACCGGGGCCCTGGGGCTCTACGAACGGATGGGATTCACAACGGAGCGGCAGTTCGTGACGTATGCCCGGCCGCTGGACTGAGCGGGCACGGCCGACGGGGGAGTCCGGCTCGTCGACAAATGGACCGCGGGCGGCCGCCCCGCGCGCAGTCCCTACCGCTGAGCCTCGGTCGGCCGTGCCTGCCAGCGGTCGGCATACCCCTCGCGCAGTGGCCCGCCCACCAGTTCCAGCAGTTCTCCTGCCGCGGCCGACAGCGGGCCGGGGTCGGCGCGTTCCGCCACGGCTTGATGCCCGGCCAGCAGGTCGTTCCCCCGCACTGGATCCGCGGCGATGAGCCGGCGGGGCATCCACTTGCCGATCCCCGTCCAGGCACCGTGGTGGGCCGTGAGCAGCTCGGCCGCTTCCCGCAGCACGTGGTCGGCGATGACGAGCTGCTCATAGCGGTTCACCGGTGGGGTGGCCGTGTCGGCCAGGTCGTCCAGGTAGCACGTCAGGACATAGCGCCTATGACACCACTGCTCGGCTGTCAGCGGTGGTGGTCCCATGGCGAGGACCTCTTGTGCCCGTTGACGAGTCCGGGCCACCTGCCCGTGAGGATCCGTCAACGTCATCCCCTGGGCGTAGACGAAGACCACGGTCGCCCTGCGGCGCGCCCGATCCCACTCGAAGAACTCGGGCACGTCATCGACCGAGTTGAGGAACAGCTCGACGAGGCGACCTTCGTGACGGATCACCTCTCGTCCGCTTCCCGCGCGGTCCGGGAGGAGGACACCGATGTCGAGGTCACTCGTCGGAGTCGAGCGGCCGAGGGCGGCTGACCCACCGAGAACCGCCCCGAGTGCCTGCGGGAACAGTTCGCGCACGAGTCGCCCGGCCTGACAGAGCGCGGCTTCTTGATCCTTCATGGGCGCTCATCGTGCCACCCCCAGAACGTGACCTCCAGAGGTTCCCGATCCGGCGCCGACCGCGGCCATTGGCCGGAGGAGGGGGTGGGTGCCGCCGCCCGAGAGTGGGCGGCGGGCATCTCGTCGGCCCGGGTGTGCGGTGCGGTCAGCCGGAAGAGGGCTGGCCCCAGCTCGTGGCGATGACGCCCTTGGCGTTGCTCTGCTGGGTCTCGGTGGGGAAGGTCGGCGTGCCGGTGACCTTCGGCAGCTTCGCGGCCGCGGCCTTGTCGAGGGTGCCGGCCTTCTTCATGGCGGCCATCAGAGCCGGACGGGCGTAGCCCTTGAGCCGGATGTTCTGACCCTCGGTGCTGTAGAGGTACTCCAGCCACAGGCGCGCGGCCGCGGGGTGCGGCGCGTCCTTGTTGATGGCCTGCGAGTAGTACTGGGAGAACTTGCCGTCCGTGGGGACCGCGACCGTCCAGTGGCGGCCCTTGGACTTGAACTCGTCGGTGTACCCGGCGTTGAGGTAGTCCCAGTCGATGCTGATCGGGGTCTTGCCCTTCGCGACGGTGGCCGGGGTGGAGTCGAGGGTCGTGAAGTTGCCGATCCTCTTCAGCTTGGCGAAGAAGTCTATGCCGGGCTGGATGTCGTCGAAGGAGCCGCCGTTGGCGAGGGCGGCCGCGTACACGGCGCCGAAGGCCGAACCCGACTTGGTGGGGCTGCCGTTGAGCGCGACCTGGCCCTTGTACTGCGGATCGAGCAGGTCCTTGAAGCTGGTCGGGCAGGTGTGCACGCGCTTGGCGTCGCAGCCGAAGGAGATGTAGCCGCCGTAGTCGTTCGACCAGCGGCCGATGGAGTCCCGCTGGGCGTCGGGGACGTCGGCGAAACCGGCGACCATGTACGGCGCGAGCAGCCCGTCCTGGGCGGCGGTCTGGGCGAAGGAGCTGCCGAGGTCGAGGACGTCGGGCGCGGTGTCCTTGCCCTTGCGGGAGGTGACCGCGTTGATCTCGTCCTGGCTGGAGCCGCTCGGGTTCTCGACATCGACCTTGATGCCGTACTTCTTCTTGAAGCCGTCGATCAGGGCCCCGTAATTGGCCCAGTCGCGGGGCAGCGCGATCGCGTGCAGGGTGCCCTCCTGCTTGGCCGCCTTGGCCAGGGCGTCGACGCCGCCGAAGGCCTCGGCCGTGGTCGCGGTGGCCGCATTCTTCCCGCCGCTCGACGCGTCGGGGGCGCCACAGGCGCTCAGGCTGAATGCGGTGGCGACGGTGAGGACGCCGGTGAGGACGGCGGTCCTCGGCAGGGGCACGGTCACGGACTCTCCAGGGGTACGCACAGAGGGTTGAAGGGATTCATGCGGGGCCACACAGGGGATGCACGTGGGGGGTGAGCACCTGTCCGACGACGTGTCCGAACAAGTTGGGCCTCAGTAGGCCCAACTATGGTGTGCAACAGGTAAACGTTGGTCAAACTATTAGCTCCGATTCCCTCACAATCGCAGCTCGCAGGGGTTACCACGGCACCTCGCCCCGACTGGCCGTACTACACACTTTCCCCACAACTCGGCGCAAGAGGGAAGGTCTCGCGACGCGGGCGTGGGCGTGGTGGGGGAGCGGCGCGGGAACGCATCAGCCGTCGGAGGGGTCTGTCAAGACCTGCCGCCGAGACCGTTCGACGAGACCGTGAATCGTTCCCGGCGGCCGAGGCGGCGGCGGGGTCAGACGGAGGGGAGCGCGCCCGCCCGGACGGGGGGAGTGCGCCGCGCCCAGGGAGCGGCCCGCTCCAGTTGCCCGGCGAGGCGGAACAGCACGTCCTCGCGCCCGTAGCCGGCGGCGAACTGGAGGCCGATGGGCATGCCGGTGGCGGGATCGGACGCCAGGGGCACCGACATGGCGGGGGTGCCGGCGACGTTGAAGGCGGCGGTGAACGGCGACCGGTGGAACAGGTGCTCAAGCCAGCCCAGGCCGTCGGCCCCCTCCGCTCCGTGGTGGTAGGTGCCGAGGGCCACGGGAAGTTCGGGAAGGGTGGGCGTCAGCAGGAGGTCGTGACACGCGAAGTGCGCGCCGATCGCCCGGGCGACCCGGTTGCGCACCTCCAGGGCCCGCACGAAGTCAGCGCCGCTCACCCGGCGCCCCCACGCGTAGCTCGCCAGCATCTCGGGCTCGACGGTCGTCTCGTCCACGGGGCGGCCGAAGGCCTCGGCGAAGCCGTCGATCCAGGTCACCAGGTTCGCCGTCCACAGCCGGGCGTTGGCGAGGACGAATTCCTCCCAGCTCACCCCGAGGTGCATATCGGTGGGTTCGACCCGGTGGCCGAGCGACTCCAGTAGGCGGCCCGCGGCCAGTGTGGCCTCGTGCACGGCCGGCTCCACGGCGCGTCCGTTCCAGGGGGTGGTGAGCAGTCCGACGCGCAGCCGCCCGGGGTCGCGGGTGCTCTCCTCGGCGTACGGGCGCCGGGGAGGTGCCGCGAAGTAGGGGTCGCCGCTTTCGGGGCCCTGGATCAGGTCGAGGAGGGTGGCACTGTCGCGCACGGTGCGGCTGAGGGCGCCGTGCACGGCGAGGCCGTTGAAGACCTCGTCGGTGTCCGGGCCCATGGAGACGCGGCCGCGGGTGGGCTTGAGTCCGAACAGCCCCGTACTGGCGGCGGGGACGCGGATCGAGCCGGCCGCGTCGGTGGCGTGCGCGAGGGGTGTGATGCCGGCGGCGACGGCCGCGGCCGACCCGCCGCTGGAGCCCCCCGGCGTCCTGGTGAGGTCCCAGGGGTTGCGGGTCGCACCGTGGAGGACCGGTTCCGTGGTGGTGCTGTAGGCGAATTCGGGGGACGCCGTACGACCCAGCGTCACCAGGCCGGCCCGCCTGAACCGTCGCATGAGGAAGGAGTCGGCCGCCGCCACATTGCCGGCGGCGAGGCGGCTGCCCAGTTCGACGCGCTTGCCCTTCATGGCCACGGCCAGGTCCTTGATGAGGAATGGGACACCGGCGAGCGGGGTGCTGCCCGGGTCCGGGGCGTCCTCGGCGGGCCAGTTCTCCACGACGGCGTTGAGGTGCGGATTGACCGCGGATATCGCCTCCTGGGCGGCGGAGGCGAGCTCCGCGGCGGTGACGTCTCCTCGTGCCACGAGCTGGGCCAGCCCCACGGCGTCGTACTGGGTGTATTCGTGCAGCTTCATGGTGCTCGGCCTCGCGATGATCCGACCGGTCCCGCGTGATACCGATCGGTATCGTTCGGGGTCGGTCGGTAACGTAGCATGGGTGGAGAGCGGCCGGCGACGGTGACCGAAGTGAGGCGGAGATGGCGAGCAGCCCCCCAAGGCCCGGACGGGACACGAGAGTTGCCCGGCTGCCTCCGCGCGAGCGCATCCTCGACGCGGCCGAGGAGCTCTTCCTGCGCGAGGGCATCAGGGCCGTCGGGGTCCAGGCCATCGCCGAGCGCGCGCAGACCACGAAGATGGCCCTCTACCGGCACTTCGACACCAAGGACGCCCTGATCGAGGAGTGGCTGCGCATCGTCGCGGCGGGCTACTCGTCCGCCTTCGACCGGACGGAGGCCGAACACCCCGGCGACGGCCGGGCCCAGATCCTCGCCGTGACGCGCTTCTTCGCCGAGGGGCTGCCGGAGGTCGCGGAGCGGGGCTGCCCCTTCGTCAACTCCATCGCCGGCCTGCCCGACCGGCAACACCCGGCCCGCCGGCTGATCGAGGACCATAAGGCCACCCAACGGCGCCGCCTCACGGCCATGTGCGAGAGAGCCGGTGTGCGGGACCCCGACGAGGCCGCCGCCGAGATCACCTTCCTCATGGAGGGCGCCCAGATCAGTGCCCAGAACGGAAGCGTCGACCGCGCGGGGGAGCGGCTGCTCACCGCGGTCGAGGCGATCCTGGAGCGGGGAGGGGCGGACGGGGGGAGCTGAGCCGGAGCCTGGCATCGGGCAGCATCCGGGCGCGCCCCGACACGTGACCGGGTCCCTCCGCATGGGCCCGGTGCGCCGCCTCCCACGTGCCGCCGGGGCGGGTAAGGGCGGCGAGCGTCAGTGCGTGGAGAGCTTTCACCTGGACCGGCCGCACGAGCACGAGCCCCCGGGCCCCGGGCCGGTCCCGTCTGCAGCGCCATTCCAGCGGCCGCCCCACGACTGGCCGACGGAGTGAACCCCGAGCGTGTGCCATCGCATCGTGAGTGACCTGGGTTACATACTTCGTGCATGAGCGATGAATTCAGACAGCGGATCGGGTCTACCTCGGCATGACTCGAATCATCGCTGATATCTCTGTCTCCCTCGACGGCTTCGTCACCGGGCCGAACCCCGGCCCCGGCAACGGTCTGGGCACCGGCGGCGAGGCGCTGCACACCTGGGCGTTTTCCGACGATCCCGACGACCGCCGGCTCGTGCGCGACAGCACTGCCCGCTCCGGCGCCGTCCTCCTCGGCCGCCATCTCTTCGACCTGGTCGACGGGCCCGGCGGCTGGAGCGACGAGATCGGCTACGGCGCCGCCGAGGTCGGCAAGCCCGCCTTCGTCGTCGTGACCAGCTCGCCGCCGGAGTCGGTGCGGCTCGGCGCCCTGGACTGGACGTTCGTCACCACCGGTCTGCCCGACGCCGTCACCACCGCGCGCGAGCGCGCCGAGGCGGCCTCGTCGCACAGCGGCAAGGACCTCGACGTGGTCCTCATGGGCGGCGGCGCCTTGATCCGCTCGGCGCTCGATGCCGGTCTGGTCGACATGCTGAGCCTGCACCTGGCACCCGTCGTCCTGGGCTCGGGCACCCCGCTCTTCACCGGCGCGACGCCACGCACGCTGGTGCAGCGGAGTGTCCACTCGACTTCCACCGCGACGCACCTGACCTACGACGTTCTCTGACCACGGCATGAGGGCCCTCAACCGCGCCGGCACGAGGTGAAGTTGGGGGCCCCGGCCGCTACCCGCCCGCTGACGCCGGACGTCAGGAGCTGCGCGGGCCCCGTCGGCTAATGTGGCTCGGCATGACCCACACCGAGATCGAGATCACCGCGGACCTGGTCCGGGATCTGCTGCACGACCAGCACCCCGACCTGGCCGATCGCCCCGTGCGACTCGGCGCGCGCGGCTGGGACAACCAGCTGTGGCGCCTCGGCGACGACCTCGCCGTCCGGCTGCCCTGGGCGACCCAGTCCGCGGATGCGCTGTTACGCAAAGAGCACGCCTGGGTCCCCGGTCTCGCCCCGCAGCTCCCCCTGCCGGTCCCCGTGCCGCAGCGGCTCGGCGAGCCCTCCGAGCGCTTTCCGCGGCCGTGGATCGTCACCAGCTGGGTGCCGGGAACGCCTGCCGACCGAGCCCCCGCCACGCACGCCACGGAGGCGGCCGACACCCTGGCCGCGTTTCTGACCGCCCTTCACCGGCCGGCCCCCGACGAGGCGCCGGACGGTCACGAGCGCGGAGGGCCGCTGGCCGACCATGCAGAGGGGTTCGCCCGGTGGCTGGCCTCGCTCACCGAGTCGGGTCTGATCCCCGACCCGGACGCCGTCCGCGCGGTCTGGGAAGACGCCGTCACCGCGCCCGAATGGACGGGGCCGGCACTGTGGCTGCACGGCGATCTGCATCCGGCCAACGTCCTCACCGCGAACGGCACCTTCTGCGGCGTCATCGACTTCGGCGCCCTCTGCGCCGGCGACCCGGCTGGCGACCTGGCCGCCGCATGGATCCTGCTGCCGGACGGCGCCGTCGACCGTTTCTACGACGTCTATCAACCGACCCCGGACACGGCGACCCGACGCCGTGCCCGCGGCTGGGCAGTGCTCAGAGCCTTCGCCTGCCTCTCCATCGGAGAAGCAGGCTGCCTCGGCCGCCCGGGCGGCAAGCCCACCTGGGGCCCACCCGGTCACGCGGCACTGCGACGCCTCACCACAACGATCCACCACGCCGGCTCGCCACTGCCAAAGAGCTAGCCCGAGCGGAAAACTCGTTGGCGGACCGTCAGCGACCACTGCTACGTTTCCGGCGGCCGTGCGAGAGAACGAGGAGGTGGTACCCGTGAACGCAGTATCGACATGGGTGCTCCCCTCCGGGGTCACGGTCGGGCGATAGGTCGTCCGGGAGCGCCGTTCATGAGCACTCCCGAAAGGTACGACCATGCACTTCACTTCCGAGCAGCGCCTCGACGACGGCGTCCTCGCACGCGAATTCACCCTCGGCGAGATCCCCGGCACCCTGTGGACGACGCCTGAATCCGCCGCCCCGACTCCGTTGATCCTGATCGGCCACAACGGCGGCTTGCACCGGCGGGAACCCCGGCTGGTGGCCCGGGCCCGGCACTCCGCTGCGAACGGCTACGCGGTGGCCGCCATCGACGCCCCCGGGCACGGCGACCGGCCCCGTTCCGCCGCCGACGAACAGACCCGCGCCGACCTCCGCCGGGCGATGCGGGCCGGCGAGCCGGTCGACGAGCTCTTCGAGTCCTTCATCGGCCCGCTGGTGGAAAAGACGGTCCCGGAGTGGCGGACCACCCTGGACGCCCTCCTCTCGCTGCCCGAGATCGGCGGCCCGGTCGGGTACTCGGGGTGGACCGCCGTCGGCATCCGGCTGGCCGCGGTCGAGCCGCGCATCGCGGCCGCCGGCTTCTTCGCCGGAGGTTACGTGCCCCGCGCCCAGCGCGAGGAGGCCCGGCAGGTCACCATCCCGCTGCTGCTCCTGCTGCAGTGGGACGACGAAGGGAACCCCCGGCAACGGGCCCTGGACCTGTTCGACGCCTTCGGCAGCAAGCAGAAGACGCTGCACGCCAATACGGGCGGGCACGCCGGCACCCCGTGGTTCGAGGTGGAGGACGGAAACCGGTTCTTCGATCGGCACCTGAAGTGAGCCCGGGCCGTCAGACCAGCAGCAGACGGTAAGCGGTGATGGCCGGGACGGTGCTGGTGAAGGACAGGTCCCGGCCGTCCGCGCTGCGGGCCCCTGCCAACTCGGCAGGGGCCCGCGCTGCCCGAGGCCATGAACTGTGGGGCTTCGGCAGGACGTCGAGTAACGCATACGCTCAGGAACGTGGTTGATCGGATACCCCTATGACCGCCCTTGAACTTTGGACTCAGGACACTAGCGCGTGAGAATGCCGAGGACCTTCCCGAGCGTGATGGCCACGTCGAAGTCCCGATCCCATGTGAGTGCGACGAGGTCGTCGAACTCCGCCTCAGGGCGGAGCAGATTGAGGACGTCGGCTTCGAATACTGAGCCCGGTTCTGCGAGGTCGAGCGCCTCGTCGTAGAAGCAGCGGTACGTGTTGCGTGACCGGAACATGACCGAGTACCCACCGTCTACGAGCTCTCCCACGGAGACATCCCACTTCGCTTCAAGCGCCTGCAGTGTGCCGGCGACGTCGTCGGCGTTGAGCGGCTCGGTCAACAGATCCACTCCCACCGCTTCTCGGGCCGAATCCAACGGAAGCGTCTCGTCCCAGAGCACCGAGAGGTGGCGCTCGAAACCGATGTCCTCGCGAACTGTTTTGTCCAACTCCAGGTAGTCGGTGTCCAGATTCGTACGCATCCAGCGGGTAATCCAGAGGATCGGGGCGCTGATCAGATTCGCCCGCAACGAGCCATTGCCTTCACCGTAGACAGATTCGCGGATGCTCGTCAGCAGCTCTTCGCAGTGGTAGTCCTTGCAGAACCGGAACAAGTGAGCCGACCGCCGTGGCAGACCGTCCCAGCGCGAAGACCGAGGGAGGGGGAAATCAGCCAGAATCGTCTCCAGCTCGCGTTGGAGTCCCGGCTTGGCTGCCGATAACACGAGAGCGTCGTCGTTCTCGTCCCACCGCCCGGCGCCCTCATAGTCGAACTTCGCCTTGCACGAGGCATATACAGAGGCTTGAGCACATGTATTGAACAGCTCCGTGCTCACCCGGTACGCAACCTCGCAGTGATAGTTGAGGTTGAATCGGTCGAGCTCTCCGTCGGCGACCCGCTCGAAGACATGCTTCGCCGACAGCACGTCTCTGGCGGCACGGCCGAGGATCCGCTCGACCTCGCCGGACGAGCTGTCGGCGGACGCTTCGTTGGGGCGCAGATCATCGGAGATCTCCTCGATTGCCGAGTCGAGCCGCTGAAGGGTCACCCGAAGCATGCCGCGTACGGTGTCGATGCGGAGCCGCTGCGCCTCGTCTTGGAGCAGCATCTGTTCAATGATCAGGTCGAGGTCGGCCAGGAAGGGGTAGCGGTCGCGCACAAGCGCGTGTCGTCGCCCTCGGGCGTTCTGCTTCGTGAACATCTCGGTTATGACGAGGCCGAGCGCAAAGATGTCCGCCGGCTTGCCGATACCAAGGGCGTTGTTCCTCACCATCTGCTCGGGAGCGAGGTAGTTCCGGTTCACTAAGAGGTCCCCGCGATTCGTGAGCGAGGAGTCCTTGAAATGCGCGATGCCGAAGTCGGCCAGGACGAGCCGGCGCGCATCAGGGTCGACGAGGACATTCTCAGGTTTGATGTCGCGATGCACTATGCCGTCGCCGTGCACGTACGCGAGCGCATCGCAGAGCTGGCGCGCGTAGTCGAGAAGCACGTCAGCCTCGGTTTCGTCGTTGATCACGTTTCGCAGCGTCATAGGGTAGAAGTCCATGACGTAGTAGAAGAAGTTCGCGTCCTCTGAGCGCGCGTGGATACTCACGACGTTCGGGTGGCTCGATGTCTGCCCGTACTCGATCTCCTGCTTGAAACGCTTGTTGCGAGCGGAGTCCGCGTTGCGGTCCTTCTTAATCCGTTTGACTGCGAGTACCTGACCGTCGGGCTTACGGCGGACCTTCCACACCACGGCTGATCCGCCCTCTCCCGGAGCTGAATCGCGCTCGTAAGTGACTCCGTCGATGATGAACGGTTCGCGCTTCGGCATGAACCCACCCTACTGACCTCCTCGAGGCAGTGACGTCGGCCAATTGCCGCCAGGACCAGAGCGTTCTCCGGCGGGGCGAGGTAGATGCCCACCACGTCGCGGACCTTGGTCACGAACTGCGGGTCGGTCGACAGCTTCCAGGTCTCCACGTTGTGCGGCTTGAGGCCGAACGCCCGCCAGATCCGCGAGACGGCCGACTGTGACATGCCCTCCGCCTCGGCCATCGAATGTGTCGACCAGTGCGAATCACCCATCGGTGGCGCCTGGCCGAGCGTCCTGGCCACCAGGGCTTCGACCTGCTCGTCGGTGATCCTTCGCGGTGGCCCCGAACGCGGTCGGTCCGCCAGGCTCTCCAGCCGGTTCGCGGCGAACCGGGACCGCCACTTGCGTACCGTCTCCCGCGAGACGCCCAGATCGTCCGCGACCCGCGCGTTCGGCAGGCCCTCCGCGCACCCGGCACGATCTTCGACCGCAGCACCAGTGCTTGAGGCGCCGACGGCTTGCGCAACCAGCCCTGCAGCACCCGGCCTTCGTGATCGGACAACCTCAGCGGCAACGGCTTCGGGCCAGGCATCACCCCACCCTGTAACCGCAAGCAAACTAACGACTCAGGACACTAGTACTCCAGCTGTAGATCGTGATCGGGCGTCGTGAGACGCTGCCCTTCATGATCGCTAAGCTGCAGTGTGTGGTGTTGGACTGTGCCGATGTCGTTGAGCTGTCCCGGTTCTACCAGTCGCTTCTCGGCGGTGTAGTGAATCAGCCGGATCCGCGGTGGTCGCTCGACGACGGTTGGGCGACGCTGCACACCGACGGGCTCGTGCTGGCCTTCCAGCGGGTGGAAGACCACCAGCCACCACGGTGGCCGGATCCCGCTCGGCCCCAGCAGTTCCACCTCGACCTGGGTGTCACGGACCTGGACCGAGCTCAGAAAGACATCCTCGGTCTGGGCGCCTCGCTGCTCGACGAGGGGGACGGAAAGCGGAGCTGGCGCGTCTTCGCGGATCCGGCGGGTCACCCGTTCTGTCTCGTCCGGGACTGACAGCAGACACCGAGGGGTGCGGCCACCGTCGATCATCGTGAGTTGTGTGGACTGACAAGGAGACGGTGGCCGCAGGCCACAGCATGGATTCCACCCTATGGCGGGAGGCGTTCGAGGTGGCCATGAGCCGGACACAAGAACTCCTCGCGGCAAGCCGGGAGAAGATGAGCAGCGAATTGGGGCGTCCGCCGGACTGAAGTCGGCGAGGGGGCGGATGTGGAAGCGTCCGTGCTCTGAATGCGCAGCGGCGTCCGGCGGGCGGTTGCCACCCTCTGCAAGTGGTCGGGCGATATTACGCATCGCGCAATAGGTTTCGCTCGTTGTGTATTGCCATGCAGGTATTTGAGGAGAATACTCAATGTGCCGGCAGGGAAAACCCGGAAGTGCGCTGCGCGTGGACAGTGGTTCCTCGCGCAGCGTTGATTTTTGTAAACCTCGGTAAATTCAGGTAAAGCTTTGCAAATTCGGGGCAGGTGTGGTGGTGGCAAGGGGGGCCCGGCGGGCCGATCGTGAGGTGCCCCGGCCTCGGCAACTTGTGAGGTCGGCCCCGTGAGGGGGCCGACCTCGAATGGAAGGTATCGCGTGTGGTGTCAGAAGCGGCCTCCGCGGCCGAATCCGTCGCCGCGGCCAAAGCCGCGTCCGCGATCGTAGTCACGTCCCCGTCCGTGGCCGTAGCCGCCGCCGCGTCCGTAGCCACGTCCGCCGTCGTCGTCATCCCAGCCACAGCAGCCGCGTCCACGCCTGAAGGGAAGTATGCGGAAGCTCATTGTCCGCCTCCTTCGGTCTCTTGTTGCGGTCCTGCCTTCTTCAGTAGGGCCAGTGCCCACGCTACGCCGTGGCGTGATACGGAACCAAACGCGGTGAGCGTGAAAGTTCGAGTAAATTGACATTTTAACGCGTGCGCAAAGTGGCCATTGGTCGCTCTCTGCATTCTCACAGCTCCCGGCCGGAAAGCGGCGCGTTATGCGGCTGCTCGGAGTCACTTCAGATGCGAGCTGTGTACTCGCTTGGTCCGGCGGAGGTTCTGCTCAGCGCCCGCCCTCGTTCTCGTGCACAAGGATCACGTGAGGGTGTTCGTTGCACTGGGTGGAGAGCGGTTCGTCCGAGTGCGGCCACCGTTGATGTGCTTGGAGGGCGAGGCTCATCAACGTCATGAGCAGGTCGACATCCGTGTGCGAGTCCAGGCGTACGGTCACCCAGTGCGACCCGGGGATGAGTCGGATGGCAGACGACTCGGCCAGGTCGTTGACGATCCGGTGGATCGATCCGGCCGTGAGGTGCAGGTCGGCGCTCCGGTCGGAGTGGAAGTGAACGATCTCGGCGACGGACGAGCGCAGGGCCCGGCCGATGCCGCAACTGGGCCGGGCCTCCGTGAGGTCCGGCCAGCTCACGAACTGCTTGATGGCACGCGAGGCCAGCGTCATGGCGTCATCATGGTCCGCTCACCGCAAGACCACTACGGCTTAGGGAATCCGTAACCAAAGAGCTGGTCGGAGCGCCCGGATTCAGCCAGAACCCTCGGGACATGGCCGTTGGCGGCTACCGCGTCTGCTCCCACTCGGACCGGGTGAGTTCGTAGGCGACGTCACCGTGCTCGGAGCCCTCGATCCGCTCCGGGTGGTCCCCGGTGTAGTTCCGGACGAAGGACAGGCCCGACTTCTCCATGACGCGACGGGAGCGTGCGTTGACGGCCATGGCGCGCGCGGTGACGAGCTCAACCCCCAGGTCCGTGAACCCTTTGTGGATCAGGGCCCGGGATCCCTCGGTGGCGTAGCCGCGTCCCCATGCCGTCTGGTGCAACCGGTAGCCGAGTTCGACCACGGCGGGGCTGTGTTCCTCCAGCGGCCGGAACTCGAACCAGCCCAGGAAGGTGCCGGTGGGCTTCTCCTGTGCGGCCCAGTAACCGCGGGTCTTCCAGCACGGGTAGTCGTGCCGGAGCCGCGAGAGGCTGGACTCGACCGTCTCCCGGCTCCTGGGACGGCCACCGTTGAGGAAGCGCATCACCTCGGGGTTGTTGTCCAAGGCGAATAGGTGGTCGATGTCGGCCGGCGTGAACGCGCGTAGGGCGAGCCGGTCGGTCTCCAGGAAGTGGGGCATGCCGCGATCTTCACCACGGGCGGGTTGGCCTTGCCACTGAATTTCCGGCCGGCGGCAGGTGGCAGGTGGTGCTGTCCATGCCCACAGCAACGGTACGGAGTTAACCGTGCGCTAACCCCACGCAGAGCGGCCCCTGGCCTGCTGACGCCTAACGTCGGGGTAGAGGCGCACGCCGTGGCGGCGGACCTCCGCCGCCCGCGCCGCGGGAGGTGTCCATCATGCGTCATCCGTTCGCCGCCGCCGCAACCGGTCTCGTACTGCTCACCGGAACCGTGACCGGAGCAGCGGCCTGCTCGTCCATGGCGGCCGCACCGCCACCACGCCCGATCACAGCGGCGGTTCCGCACGGTCCGACACCACCGCCACCGGCCGACTCCAACCCGCCCGGCGACATCCCCGACTCGCAGGTGTACGTGCCGTGGTCGCCGCCCGGCGGCGGATTCACCGTGAAGGTCCCGGAAGGATGGGCGCGTACCACCCACGGGCACGAGACGGTGTTCACCGACAAGTTCAACAGCGTACGGGTGGCCCGCGTCCGGACCACGACCGCGCCGACGGTGAACTCCGTCCGCACCCATGACGTCGCGGCCCTGCGCGCCGCGAACTCGCACTTCCGGCTGATCAAGGTGGTCGAGGTGCCACGCAAGGGCGGAACCGCGGTGCTGGCCGAATACCGCGCCGACTCCGCACCCAACCCGGTGACCGGCAAGCGCCTCGCCCTGGACAGCCAGCGGTATGTGTTCTACAAGACCGGCCGGGGCGAAGCGGTGCTGACGCTCTCCGGCCCGGTGGGCTCCGACAACGTCGACCCCTGGCGGACCGTCACGGACTCCTTCCGGTGGTCCTGATGGCCGCGCCCGTCCTCAGCGCCCGCTCTCTGTACCGGTTCTTCCGGGCCGGCGAGGAGGAGACGTTCGCGTTGCAAGGCGTCGGACTGGAGGTCGGGCGCGGTGAGACCGTCGCGGTGACCGGACCGTCCGGCTCGGGGAAGACCACCCTGCTGAACTGCCTGGCGGGGCTCGACGAACCGGACGGCGGAACGGTGCGGGTGGCCGGCCGAAGGCTCAGCCACCGCCCCGAGGGCGAACGGGTCGAGCTGCGCGCGCGGCACATCGGGGTGCTCTTCCAGTCCGGCAATCTGCTGGACCACCTCAGCGTCCGGGACAACCTCGCGCTGGTGCAGCGGCTGGCGCCGGGCCGGCATCGTCCGGGAGCGGATCAGCTGCTGGAGCGGGTCGGTATCGGCCGGCGCGCCGGTGCCCTGCCCGGGGAGTTGTCCGGCGGGGAGGCAGCTCGCGCGGGTCTGGCCGTCGCCCTGGCGAACGCTCCCGAACTGCTGCTCGCCGATGAGCCGACCGGCGAGGTGGACGCGGGTACCGAACGCCGGGTGCTGGACCTGCTGCGGGAGCACGCCGCGGGGGGATGCGCGGTGGTCGTGGTCACCCACAGCCGCGCGGTGTCCGGCGCCGCCGACCGGGTGCTGCGGCTGAGAGACGGCAGGTGGGTCTGATGCACCCACAGATTCCTTCGGTCGGCGACGGCATGCACCGCATGGATGCGGCCCTGGTGCGCTGTGATGACGTCGCCCGGACCTACGGCAGCGGGCCGGGCGCCGTCGTCGCCGTGCACGGACTTGACTGCGATGTCCCGCCCGGGGCTCGGATCGCGGTGGTGGGGCCCTCCGGGTCGGGCAAGTCCACGCTGCTGCACCTGATGGCGGGCCTGGACCGGCCCACCGCGGGCACGGTGAGCCACCCCGGTCTCGACGGCGCGGACGCGGGCGCCCTCGCCCGGCACATCGGCGTCGTCTTCCAGGGCCCGAGCCTGCTGCCCCCGCTCACCGTGGCGGAGAACGTCGCGCTGCCGCTGCGGATCGACGGCGTGCCGGATACCGAGGCCGACGAGCGGGCGCAGGTGGCCCTCGCCCGCCTCGGGCTGGCCGATCTCGTGCGGCGTCTGCCGGACGAGCTGTCGGCGGGGCAGGCCCAACGCGTCGCCGTGGCGCGGGTGCTGGCTCGTGGGCCCCGGCTCGTCCTGGCCGACGAGCCGACCGGTCAGCTGGATCGCAGCACCGGCCGTCAGGTGCTGGCGGTCCTGCTCGGCGCGGCCCGGGAGCTGGGAGCGGCCGTGGTGGTCACCACCCATGATCCGCGGATCGCCGGGGAGTTGGACGTCCGCTGGTACATGGCCGACGGACGGCTGATCCGCCCGGAGGCCGGTGACGGGGGAGACGACAGGACCGGCCACCCCACGGACCAGCGGGCTTCAGGAGGCGAGAAGACGTGATCAGGATCTGGCTCAACGGTCTGTTGCGCCGGCGCGGTGGGCGCCTGCTCGCCGTGGCTGCCGGAGTGGCCACCGCGGTGGCCCTGCTGGCGGCGCTCGGCGGCTTTCTCGGCGCCACCCACGCCACCATGACCGCACAGTCCGTACGCGCGACCGTGGTCGACTGGCAGGTACAGGCGGCCAACCCCGCCGATGTCCCGCAGGTGCTGAACACCGTTCACCATACGCCGGGCACCCGGGTGGCACTGCCCGTCGGCTACGCATCCACCAGCGGCCTGAGCGCCACCGCGGGCGGTACCGCTCAGACCACCGGACCGGGCAGCGTGCTCGGCCTGCCGGCCGGCTACCGTACGGCGTTCCCCGGCGAGATCCGGGTGCTGGCCGGACGCGGCGACGGGGTGCTGCTGGCCCAGCAGACCGCCGCGAACCTGCACGCGGCCCCCGGCGACACGGTGGCCGTCGGGCGGGCGGGGCTGCCACCGGTGCGGGTGCGGGTGGACGGTGTGGTGGATCTGCCGCACGCCGATGCGCTGTTCCAGAAGGTCGGCGCACCGCCGCAGTCCCAGCCGACCGCGCCCCCGGACAACGTCGTCCTGCTCCCGCAGCACCGCTGGCACACGGCCTTCGACCCGCTGGGCAAGGCCCGGCCCGACCTCGTGCACGCGCAGATCCACGCACGCCGCAGCCATGCCCTGCCGCCTGACCCGGCCCTCGCCTACGCGACGGCGACCGGCCGTGCGCACCACACCGACCTGCGGCTGGCCGGTACCGGCGTGGTCGGGGACAACCTCGGCACGGTGCTGGACGCGGCCCGCTCGGACGCCCTGTACGCGCAGATGCTCTTCCTGTTCCTCGGTGTGCCCGGTGCGGTGCTGGCCGGGGCGCTCACCGCGGCGGTCGCCGGGGCCGGTGCCGCGCGGCGGCGCAGGGAGCAGTCCCTGCTGCGGACCCGGGGAGCCTCGGCCAAAAGGCTGCTGAGCCTGGCGGCCGTGGAGGCCGCGGTGGTGGCGGTCGCCGGCGGGGCGGTGGGCCTGGCGGTGGCGGCACTGCTGGGGCGCACGGCCTTCGGCGCGGCCGGCAGCCTCACCGCCGGCTGGGCACTGGCGGCGCTCGTCGTCGGCGTGCTGATCGCCGGCGGCACGGTGCTGCTGCCGGCCCGCCGCGACATCAAGGCCGTCACCGTGGTGGCCGGACGGGCCGCGGTGGAGCGACGCCGGGTGCCGCGCACGCTGTGGTGGGCGGTGGCCGCCGTGCTGCTGACGTTGTCGCTGATCGTGTTCGCGATCACCAGCCGCACCAACTACGCCCTGGTCCTCGCGCCCGAAGGCACCCCCACCCTGTCGGTGGACTACTGGGCGTTCGCCGGACCGGCCCTGCTGTGGGCCGGGGGAGCGCTGCTGGCCTGGCTGCTGACGGACCTGCTCCTGCGGCGCGGGCGGCCGGTGCTCACCCGGCTGCTTCGCCCGATGACCGGTGCGCTGTCCGGCACGGTCGCGGCCAGTCTGTCCCGGCAGCGGGGCACCGTGCTGCGGGCGGTGGTACTGCTCGTGCTGGCCGTCGCCTTCGCCGCCTCGACCGCCGTGTTCAACTCCACCTACCACCAGCAGGCCGGGGTCGACGCGGTGCTCACCAACGGCGCCGATGTCACGGTGACGGCGTCCCCCGGCTCCACCGCGGGGGCGGCCGACGCGGCCCGGGTGGCGGCCGTGCCCGGTGTGCGCAGCGTGGAGCCGTTGCAGCACCGCTTCGCCTACGTCGGCCCCGACCTCCAGGACCTCTACGGAGTCCGGCCGGCCACGGCCGTCGGAGCGGGCCGGCTGCAGGACGCCTACTTCTCCGGCGGGAGTGCGCGGCAGCTGATGGACCGCCTCCAGCGGCAGCCCGACGCCGTCCTCGTCAGCGCCGAGACCGCCCACGACTTCCAGCTCCACCCGGGCGACCACCTCCGGTTGCGCCTCCAGGACGGCCGCACCCACCGGTTGCGGCCCGTGGAGTTCCGCTTCGCCGGCATCGTCAAGGAGTTCCCGACCGCCCCCAAGGACAGCTTCCTGGTGGCCAACGCCTCCTACGTGGCCCGGGCGACCGGCAGCGGCGCGGTCAGCACCCTGCTGGCCGACACGGGCGGCAACGCACAGCGCGAGGTGGCGCACCGCGTGCGGTCCGTGCTCGGTCCCACCGTCCAGGTGACCGACCTCCCCTCGGCCCGCACCGTCACCGGATCCAGCCTCACCGCGGTGGACCTCGGCGGTCTCACCCGTGTGGAACTGGGCTTCGCCCTGGCCCTCGGCGCGGCGGCGGGCGGTCTGGTCCTGGCCCTCGGCCTGGCCGAGCGGCGCCGCACCCTCGCACTGGCCTCCGTACTGGGAGCGCGGGGGCGGCAGCTGTCCGGGTTCGTGTGGAGCGAGGCCGCAGTGGTGGCGGTGGCGGGCACGAGCGGCGGGGTCGTGCTCGGCTGGTCGTTGTCCGAGGTGCTGGTCAAGGTCCTGTCCGGCGTCTTCGACCCGCCGCCGGCCGCTCTCGCCGTGCCGTGGGGCTATCTGGGCGTCGTCGCCGCGGCCGTCGCGACGGCCGTTGCCGTGGCTGCGACAGCCGCGGTGCGCCATGCCCGGCGGCCACCGCTGAGGGAGCTGCGGGAGCTGTGACCGCTGCCCGGGTCAGGGCTGCGGTGTCCGCGTACCGCCGGCGACCAGCCAGGTGAAGCAGGGGTGCGGTGCCCTCCTGGAGACCCGGAGGCGCCCGCCCTCGGCCTCCACCAGGGAGCGGGCGAGCGCCAGACCGATGCCGTGCCCGCCGCCGGCAGCGTCGCTGTCGTAGCCGTGTCGCCGGGCGAAGACGTCCACGCCCTCGGGAAGGCCCGGCCCCTCGTCCACCACGTCCACAGCCGGCACCCCCGCCGCGTCCCGGACGGTGACGGTCACCGTGCCCGCCCCGTGGACGAGGGCGTTGGCCAGCAGGACGTCCAGCACCTGGCGGCCGGCGCGTGCCGAGCCGACGGCATCCGGCAGCGGCGACTCCACCGTGATCCGTAGGGGGCGGCCCGCGGCCGCCAGTTCGCCGTGCCAGCGCCGCTCGGCATCGGCGAGCAGTGCCTCGATGTTCAGCGGCGCCCGCTCCGGCACGTCGCGGGCGAGCGAGAGCAGGTCCTCGATCGTCGTCTCCATGGCGGTCAGCGAGGCCAGGGCGGTCCGCAGCGCGCCGCGCGGATCCGGCTCGGTGGACGGCTCCCGCTTCGCCGCACCGCCCTCGGCCAGCCCGCTCTCCAGCTCCAGCCGTACCCGGGTCAGTGCGGTGCGCAGCTGGTGCGAGGCGTCCGCGCTGAACGCCCGCTCCCGGCGCAGCAACTCCTCGATCCGCGCGGCGGCCCGGTTCAGCGCGGTCGCGACGGCATCGGCCTCCGGCAGCCCGGACACCCCGGCCCGGGCCGACAGCTCACCGTCCTCCAGCCGGCCGGCGGTGGCGGCCAGCGCCTCCATCGGATACGCCAGCCGCCGGCTGGAACGGATGCCCACCGCAGCCGCCACACCGATCGCGACGACGGCCAGCGCACCCATACCGGCCCACGTCACACGTGCCCTGCGCCAGGGACCGTCGGCCGGTGCGCCGGCCCGCACCGCCGCGCGGACCCGCTCGCCGGAGCCCACCGGCACCGTCGCCACCAGCCACCCGTCGCCCCGGGACGACGAGGCCCGTCCCGCCAGCGCGTCGCGGACCGGCCGGTCCCCGGCCGCCGGTCCCGCCCCGACCACCCGCCGCGCCCGGTCGTCGTACACCCCCACCTGCCTGCCCGGCCCGACGCGTGGCAGTTCCATGGGATCGCGCGGGTGGTGCACATCCGCCGGAACGGTCACCGCGACCCGGTCGGCGAGCTGTTGCAGTGCGCGCACCTCGTCCTGCCGGTACAGCCGCAGCGTCGCCACCGCCAGCGGGACGCAGAACAGCACCACCGCGCACACCACCGCGGCGATGACCGCCCGCAGGATCCGGCGGCGCACGGTCAGCTCTCCCCGGGAGGTTCGAGCCGGTAGCCGAAGTGCCGCAGGGTCGTGATCCGCACCCGGTCACCGAGCTTGTGGCGCAGTGCCGCGATGTGCACGTCGAGCGTCTTGGTGGAGCCGAACCAGTTCGTGTCCCACACATCGCCCATCAGATCCTCCCGGCTCACCGCACTGCCGACCGAGGCGGCCAGCCGCACCAGCAGATCGAACTCCTTGGGCCTCAGCTCCACCTCGCCCTCCGGGGTCAGGCACCGCCGGGCGGTGCGATCGATGAGCAGGGCGCCGTGCTCGGTCCGGCCGGTCCCGCCCTGCCGGCCCGGAGCCGCCCGCCGCAGGTGGGCCGCGATCCGCGCCTGCAGCTCGGCCAGCCGGAACGGCTTGGTCAGGTAGTCGTCGGCGCCCGACTCCAGCGCCTCGATCACATCCATCTCACCGCTGCGCGCCGTCAGGACGACGAGCACGGCCTGCGGCAGCAGTTCACGCAGCCTCCGGCACAGCTCGAAGCCGTCCACGTCCGGCAGCCCCAGGTCCAGCAGCACCAGCTCGGCGGGCTCCCGCCCGGCACGCTCCAGCGCCGCCGCCCCGTCGGAGCACCAGTCGCACGCATGCCCTCGCGCGCGCAACATCGCCGCGAGCCTGCCGCCGATGGCCTCGTCGTCCTCGACGACCACGATCCGTGCCACGCCCTCACGCTAGCCGTGGGCGCGGCACGGTACGACTCGGCGGGGGCGCACACACAGGTGCTGGGCCAGTCGGGTGAGGGTGGGGGCGGGGCCAAGTGGCACGGGGCAGCAGCGGATTCGGCGCACTCCGTCGTGCGGTGCGGACTCGGCCGCATCAGGCGGCGAAAGGGGGCCGGGCACCGCGGCGTGCTGCCGTCGGTGCCCGGTCCAGGGGATGCGAGGTTCAGGCGGCGGGTACGGGCTCCGCGGCGGCGAACCGGGCGTGCAGGGCGGTGGTGTAGCGGCGCAGCAGGAGGATGGCGGTGGCCGCGAGACCGCTGAGCAGGCCGAGCCAGATGCCGAGGGTGTCGAGGTGGGCCGGGTAGGCGAGGAGCGCGGCGGCCGGCAGTCCGATGAGCCAGTAGCCGATCAGGGTGATGCGGAAGCCGCTCTTGGTGTCGTCCAGTCCGCGCAGCAGACCCACGCCGATGTTCTGTGCGCAGTCGAAGAACTGCAGCACCATGGTCACCAGTAGCAGGTGGGTGGCGATGGTGATGGCCTCGTTGTCGTCGGCGCCGCCTTCGAAGAAGGGCGCCAGCACCAGTCGCGGGATGGCGATGTAGAGGACGGCCACCACGGCCATGACGGCTCCGGCGCAGGCCAGGGCGGTGTTCTTGATGCGCAGGGCCGCCTGGGGACGGTCCAGCGCGAATTCTCGGCTGACGTTGATCGAGGCCGCGTGGGAGAGGCCGACGGCGACCTGGAAGACGATGTAGACGAGTTGGTTGACGGCGGTGTGCGCGGCCAGGGCGGCGCTGCCGAAGGAGCCTGCCATCAGGGCGGTGACGGAGAAGAAGCCGGCCTCCGAGCCGTAGGTCGCCGCGATGGGGACGCCCAGCCCCACCAGGCGGCGGACGGTGGCCCGGTCGGCCTGGGCGATGTTGAGGCTGAGCAGCGGCGCGAGGACGGCGTCGCGGCGGGTGAACGCGTACAGCGCCAGGAAGGTCAGCAGGTAGACCAGGGAAGTGGCGACGCCGACGCCGGGCAGGCCCAGCTTCGGCAGGCCCTAGGTGCCGTGGATGAACACCCAGTTGATGCCGGCGTTGACCGCGACGGAGGCGATGGTGATCTGCAGCAGCGCCTGCGGGCGCCGCATGCCGACGGTGAACTGGCGGATGGCCTGGAACCACAGGCAGGGCAGCAGTCCGGGCGCCAGGGCCAGCAGCATGTGCTGGGCGCTCGCGGCCACGCCTGCGTCCTGGCCGAGGAAGGGCAGGGCCTGTCCGATCAGCAGCATCACCACGGCGCCGACCACTCCGGCGAGTGTGGCGAGGGCCAGGCCGGCCCGGACGATGGAGCGGACTTCGTCGCTGCTGTCGGCGGCGTCGGTGCCTTCGGCGGTCTCCGCGCGGGCGGAGGCGGCGGCGATCTGGTTGCCGACGGAGGTGATCAGCCCGACGCCCATGGTGCGCAGCTGGTTGAAGAGGACGATGGCCAGCCCTCCCGCCGCGAGGTCGGCGGCGCCGAGCATGCCCATCATCACGGTGTCGGTGGTCGTCAGCGCCACTCGACGACGTCGGCCTCCCCGCCGACTTCGCCGACCGCTACCCCCACGAACTCTCCGGCGGACAGCGCCAACGCGCCTCCATAGCCCGCGCCCTGGCCACCGAACCCGACCTCCTGCTCTGCGACGAAGTCACCTCGGCTCTCGACCCCTCGACCGCCGCCGCGATCCTGGACCTCCTCACCCGCCTGCGCACCGACCGCGGCCTCACCCTGGTCCTCGTCAGCCACGAACTCGACCTCATCACCACCTACACCGACCGCGTGCACGTACTGGATCAGGGGCGCATATCCGACTCCAGGGATCCTGAACGGACCGGGGTACCGTCCGTGTGAGAAAGGACGTTGAGGTGCCGTCGTAAGGTGCCACCATCGAGCGTGTCGCCTCGCCTCGCCTCGGCTTGTCGAGGGCGAACGCGCCGGAGGTAGCCGGCGGCCCGCCGGCACGAAAGTCGCGCCTCAGCGCACCTCTCCCTCGGCAACGCCTTGGTCGCGGCGGGCGCGGCGGCTTCGCTGAACCTCGCGGGCGAGAGGGAGGAGGGACACGAGCACGATGAGGGCGACCAGCGGCAGCAGGTAGCGGTCGACGTTGGGGATGGAGGAACCGAGGGCGTACCCGGCGAGCACCAGGCCTACGGTCCACGCCAGACCGCCGACGACCTGCCAGCGGAGGAAGACCCCCGCCGGGACATCGAGCGCGCCGGCCAGGGGATTGAGGACGGTGCGGACGACAGGGACGAAGCGGGCCAGGACGATGGCCTTGGCGTGCCCGTACCGCGCCAGCAGCGCCTCGGCCCGTTCAGCGCCTTCGTGGAGATGGCGGGACCGGCTGCGGGCGAGAATCGCCCGCCCGCCCCGGCGGCCGATCCAGTAGCCCACCTGCGCTCCGGACAGCGCACCGCCGACCGCCGCGAGGAGAACCTGCCAAAGCGACAGGTGCACCCCGGTTCCGCCGGGTACGCACAGCAGTCCCGCGGTGAAGAGCAGGGAGTCGCCGGGCAGGAAGAAGCCGACCAGCAGCCCGGTCTCGGCGAAGAGGACGACGGCCACCCCCAGTGCACCGAACGCGGTCAGCAGCGACCCGGCGTCCAGGGCGTTGACCGCGAGATGGCCATATGCGGACAAAGCGTCGGATTGTGGGCCCAACGGCACGCCAGGCTCCTTCCTCAGGGGTGGGGCGGTGCGCCGCCCCCACTGTCGCGAGGTGCGGCCACCGGGTCGGCAGTACTGGTGAAGCCCTGGCTCCGCGCCGGGCGCCGTCACGCATGGGAACGCATCCAGCGGAGCGGCGTGCCCTTGATCGCGGACCACTGCCACGCTTTCGTCTACAGTACAGTAGACCGTCTACTTGCTTGTAGTCGTTAGGGTGTGCGGGCACCCGGCCGTCCCGGGGCGCGCGCCCGCGGCAAGAGCGACCCATCCCGAGGCGGCCTCGGGGAGCAGTCGCGCGAGGAGGTTCCATGTCACGTCTGCCCATCCTGGTCGTCGAGGACGATCACGCCCTGCGGGACGTGCTGGTACGCGGACTGCGTGACGAGGGCTTCACCACGCTGGCCGCCCAGGACGGCGCCACGGCTCTGCGGCTGGCCGGCGACGGCGTGGACGCGGTGGTGCTGGATGTCGGGCTGCCCGACGCGGACGGACGGGACGTGTGCCAGGCGATGCGGGCGCAGGGGTTCGCCGGCCCGGTCGTCTTCCTGACCGCCCACCACCAACTCCACGACCGCCTCAGCGGGTTCTCCGCCGGAGGTGACGACTACCTCCCCAAGCCGTTCCACCTCGCCGAACTCGCGGCCAGACTGCGCGCCGCCCTCAAGCGTTCCGGGCCCACCGCCCCCACGACCGCCGGGGACCTGGTCCTGGACCCGGTGCACCACAGCTTGTGCGTAGCGGGCGTCGACGTGGCGCTGACGCCCACCGAGTTCCGTCTGCTGGCCACGCTGATGGCCGGCGTGGGGGCAGTAGTGAGCCGAAGGGAACTGGTCCGGGCCGGCTGGCCGGAGGGCGCGCAGGTCAGCGACAACACCCTCGACCAGTATCTGAGCCGGCTGCGGCGCAAGATCCGGGACGCCGGTAGCGGCCTGACGATCAGTACCATCAGGGGCGTCGGGCACCGGCTGTCATGAGCACCCTGCCCAGCCTGCTCGCCGCGCTGGTCGGCCGCTGCCGCCCCCGTACGCTGCGGGGCCGGCTGTCCCTGATCGCGCTGACCACCGCGGCGCTGGTGATGGTGGTCCTCACCGTCGTGTTCAACAGCATCGTTCGCCAGCGCCTCCAGCAGCAGGCGGACAACGAACTGCACGCCCGGGCCGGTGCCGTGGCCGCGACCGTCGACACCCGCCACCACCCGGTACGCGTCCTGGAGACGCCGGGCGACGCCGCGCTCGACACCAATGTGTGGATCTACGCGGGCACCCGGCTGCTGGAGCACCCCGCCTCCGCGCCGCCCGGCGACACTCTCACCCGAACGGCCACGGCCCTTGCCGCGCACGGCGACCGACGGTGTGCCGAGGTGATGGCCGGCGATCGGATCCGCCTGTGCGCCGAGCCCGTGGGCGGTGTCCGGCCGGGTGCCGGGCCCGCCGCCTCGGTCGTCACCGCCATGGACCTCGCGCCGTACCGGGCCTCGGCCGACACCTTGCTCATCGCCTCCCTCGCCCTGGACGCCAGTGTCCTGGTCGGCACCTATGTCCTGACCCGGCTGGCGGTGGGGCGCGCCCTGCGACCCGTGCGGACGATGACGGAGCAGGCCACCCGGTGGAGCGTGGTCGCCTCCGACCAGCGCTTCGGCGCCGACGGCCGCCCCGTCGAACTCGCCCGGCTCGGGGCCTCGTTGGACGAGTTGCTGGACCGGATCCGGGCCGTGCTGCGCCACGAGCAGCAGCTCACCCGGGAGCTCTCCCACGAGCTGCGCAACCCCCTGGCGCGGATCACCGCCGAACTCGACTGGTGGCAGGTCCGCCCCCGCTCCACCGCTGAAACCCGCACCGCGCACGCCTCCATCGCCGATGCCGCCAACTCCATGCGCACCATCTGCGAGACCGTCCTCGACGACGCCCGGGCCGGCGCGCAGACCGTTCCCGGCACGGCGGACGTCATAGCGGTGCTGCGTCGGCTCCCCGCTCGGCTGGGAGTTCGAGACGAGGTCACGATCACGGTTTCCGGTCCGGACACCCTGGTGGCCGGGGTACCCGCCGCACTGCTGGAGCGCATCGTCGCTCCGCTCGTCGACAATGCCGTACGCCACGCCCGCAGCCGGGTGGCCATCCAGGTCTCGACGAAGCCCGACGGCACCAGGGTGGCGGTCGTCGATGACGGTCCCGGTGTCCCAGCCGCCTTCACCGCGCACCTCTTCCAGCCGGGCCGGCGTGCCGACCCCGAGGACGGACACGGCGGAGCGGGCCTGGGACTGCCGCTCGCGCGGCGCCTGGCCCGCTCCGCCGGAGGTGACGTGACCCATGACGGCGGTCACACCCCGGGCGCGCGCTTCGTGGTCAGCCTGCCCGCCGGGTGATCCCGCCGCACGGGGCGCCGCTCAGGAAACGCCCGTGAGCGTCTTGTCCTGGGGAGCCGCGTTCCTGCGCTCCTGCACGTGGGCGTATCCCATAAGGCCTACCAGTACCGCCAGGAGTACGGCCGACGAGCCGGCCGTACCGAGGTCGAGGCCGCCCTTGGCGAGCGGCTTGGTGAGGAAGTCACCGGCGGTCGCCCCGAGGGGCCGGGTGAGCACGAAGGCGATCCAGAACAGGACCACGTTCGGCACGACCGGCACCCGCATCAGGGCGACGAGTACGGCGAGCAGCCCCGTGACGAGCAGGGCGCCGCCCGCGTAGCCGAGTCCGGAGCTGTCGGAGAGGAAGTCGCCCATCGAGGTGCCGAGCGTGTTCGACACGAGGATCGCCGCCCAGAAGAGGGCCTCCGCGCGGAAGGAGACGATGTCGCGGATGGCGAACGTCAGGCCGGTGCACTTCCAGATGATGAAAATGGCGACCAGCAGCGAGATCAGGATGGCGGCCCCTGTGGGGTATCCCAGCCCCAGGCCCTGCGGTCCCCAGCCGAGCGACTTGGCGCCCCCGGTAAGGAACTTGGCGCTCGCGTCCCGGTTCATGAAGTCGGACATCGTGGTGCCCGCCATGCTCGTGGACAGGATGACGGTCCAGTAGAAGAACGGGTTGTAGCGCCGGGACTTGAGCTGCACGACCAGCGTCACCACGAAGACCAGAAACAGCGCGATGGTGGTCAGGAAGTATCCGAGCTTGAGGGTCTGGGCGAAGAGGTCACCGGCGGTCTCGCCGAGGGTCGTCGCGGCGATCTTCATGACCCAGAAGGCCAGCGTGACCTCGGGGAGCTTCCGCAGCACGAACCTGTCGGTGCCGGCGACGTCCATGTCGGTCAGGACTTCGGGCTCAGGCAAGGTAAATCCCTCCTGGGGAGCGCCCCCGCACCGCCCCACAGCGCGCCGTGGGGTGTGACGGAGTACGCGCAGTGGCGGCAGGTGGTGTGTACGAAGTGCACCGCGCGCGGCGATGAAGTCGTACGCGAACCAACGCTTCCAGCCGCGACCTGAACACATCCTGAACGCCGCCGACCACACCCACGAAGCAGACCCGGATGGCGGTCCGCCGCCCGGGCCGACCGCCGTCCGAAACGAGCCCGGGAACTAAGAAGAGTATCGAATCTCCTGCATGCTCCTTGTGAGAGCGCTGCGCATTCTGCGTCCGAGTGGGCGTTCCACATACCTGTACACCGCCCAGGAAAGCGCCAGCAGTGCGGAAACGGTTATCAACAGAACTGCCGGCGCCGGTAGATGATCGCGCAGGAGAGCGATGAGGGTGAATCCGATGTACATGTGCAGGAGATACAACGGGTAGGTGATCGATCCCGAGATCGTCAACCATCTCCACTGCACCCGATCGAACCAACCCAGGGAAATTCCGGCCATTATCACGAAGGCCAGCAGGATAATCACCCGCGCCGGCCAGCTGGCGGTCCACTCCGCCTTGGCGCCGAGGTTCATCTTCAGCCGGCCCTGTACGTAGTGCTGCGCCAGTGCGAAGGACACCATGACGATGGCCCACAGCAAAGCCGTTGGCCTGAAGCGGTGCATGAGGTAGAAGGCTATGCCGGCGATGAAGTACGGCGAGTACGGGGCAATGGCCCAGAACGAGAGCAGGCCGTCATGCGCCTTCAGGGAAGCGACTCCGGCCACGGTCCAGATCCCGCAGAACATCACGCACCTGCGGTAGGTGACACCAGCGAAGATGATGACCGCGAACAGTACATAGAATTTCAGCTCGACGAACAATGTCCAGTAACTGTCATCGACGTTGGGGACACCGAGCCCTTGTTGCAGCATGGTGAAGTTCGTGAGAATCGTTTCCCAGCCCCCGGGGCCGCGGACCTTGGGGTACACGGTCAGTACGGTGACGGTGAGCAGAATGGCGGCCCAGTATGCGGGATAGAGGCGGGAAACCCGGGATGCTATGAAGTCGCCGAGCGAACGGCCCCACGCGCTCATGCAGATCACGAATCCGCTGATCAGGAAGAAAATCTCCACGCCCAGATAGCCGTACTCCGACAGGTGGTAGACGGGCGTCGAAAACGTGCTCGGATCCTGGCCCCAGCCATCGCGCAGAGTGATGAAGTGGTAGGCCAACACCATGATGGCTGCCAGCGGGCGCAGCCCGTCGAGAATGCGAAGTCTCGACTGCTGGTGCGACTGCGAATCCTCCCTTTGGCCGGAGGGGCGCCGCGGTGCGGTGTGGAGCATCCCGATCCTAACCGTTGGGGCGTCGGACAAGCTGCCGCCCTCCTCCCACCCCGACTCAGATGTGCTTGTGGGGTTTGCCCAGGGAGACGGGGGCCGCTCCTTTCCGGTGAATTGCCCGAGCGGTATCGTCGAACGAATGCCGGGAGTCGGCGGCTCTTCGCCGGAGCACGTCGCCGTTTGCTCGTGTCCCCGTCCTGGTCAGTTGTCCTTTGCGCCCTCTTGCGCAGTATGACCACAAGCGTGGAGAGGCCTCATGAGAAGGTCTCTTATAAAAGTAGGATCGTTGAGCCGTGTCCGCGGTGAGCGCACGGTGGACGCTGCGCCGCTGTGCGCCGGGGTACAGGGAGCCGGGTTGAGCAGTGCCGTGGCTGCGACCACTGCCCAACCCGGAGCTTTCAGGCCTGCGGTACGAGATCCGGGTGCTCGAGTGCGCAGGTGTCGTCGATCCCGTAGGTGTCCCACGCCGGGAACGGGTCGTCGGTGAGCTGCTCCCCGTCGGTCAGCAGGCAATCGCTCAGGGCGGCCTGCAGCGCCTCGGTGTCCAACTCGGTGCCGATGAAGACCAGTTCCTGGCCCTGGCTGTCTCCGACGGCGCGGGCGCCGGACGGCTCGAAGCGGGCGACGGCCCCGGCCTGTGACCACAGCCCGGTGAGGCGAGGGCGGCTGGCCAGCCAGAAGAAGCCCTTGGAGCGCAGGATCCGGCCGTAGTCGCCGCTGTCCAGCCCTTCGGTGACGAAGCTCCACAGCCTGCCGGGGTGGAACGGGGCATCGGCGCGGAAGACCATGCTGGAGATGCCGTACTCCTCGGTCTCCGGGACGTGGTCGCCGTTGAGCTCGCGCACCCAGCCCGGGGCTTGCTGGGCGCGTTCCAGGTCGAACAGTCCGGTGCCGAGTATGTCCGCGGTGTTCACCCGCCCGTGCCGGACCGGCATGATGCGGGCGGCCGGGTTGAGCCGGGTGAGCGTGGCCTGGAGACGGCCGACGTCCTCGACGTCGACGAGGTCGGTCTTGTTGAGGACGATGACATCGGCGAACTCGACCTGGTCCATCAGCAGGTCGCTGACGGTGCGTTCATCCTCCTCGTACTGGTCCAGGCCCCGCTCGGCCAGCCCGTCGCCGCCCTCCAGCTCGCGCAGGAAGTTGGCGGCGTCGACGACGGTGACCATGGTGTCCAAGCGCGCGAGGTCGCCCAAGGTCGCTCCGTCGTCGCGGGGGAAGGCAAAGGTGGCGGCGACCGGCATCGGTTCGGAGATGCCGCTGGACTCGATGAGGAGGTGGTCGAACCTGCCCTCGCGGGCCAGCCGGTCGACCTCTTCGAGGAGATCGTCGCGCAGGGTGCAGCAGATGCACCCGTTGGTCATCTCGACCAGGCGCTCTTCGGTGCGCGAGAGTGCGGCCTCACCGCCCCGTACCAGCGCCGCGTCGATGTTGATCTCGCTCATGTCATTGACGATGACCGCGACGCGCAGGCCTTCACGATTGGTCAGGACGTGATTGAGCAAAGTGGTCTTGCCGGCACCGAGGAACCCCGACAGGACGGTGACAGGCAGTCGCTCGTGCGTCATGCCGTTCAGCGCTCCGGGCGCAGTAGGCCGCGCTCGTACGCCTTGGCCAGACGCTGCGGTACCAGGTACGACGAGCCGTCGACGGTAACGGGGATGAGCTGGGGAGTTGCGGCCTTCCACTGGGCGCGGCGGTGCCGGGTGTTGCTGCGGGACATCTTCCGCTTGGGTACGGCCATGACGGACCTCCTGTGTGGGGGTGAGCGTGGACCCTCACACTACATGAAAATGAATGTCATCATCACAACGCTCTCCGGGGCCCGCCTATCCAGACAGGAGGGGAGCCGCCGGAGTTCAAGGGAGCCCGAGGTGCTCACTTTCGACCCGGAGTACGTGGCAGGAGGGCCATGTATCCGGCGCACGCACGTTCGCTTAATCTGGGGGTGCCGGGCGGGCCTGACAAGGGGCCGTGCCCGGAAGGCCCCTGGACGCAGGAGCGCTCTGCGTCGTGCCGGGGAACCAGTGCCGCTTCGACACGCATGCAGGGACGGACCAGCAGATGCAGGTGAGGTATGAGAACGGCCTCGTGCCCTTTGCGGGCCCGCTGGGGCGAGATTCGCGACATGCGGTGACGGGAGAAGCGGTCCACGGCGAGGGCTGGGCCGGGCAGGCGAGACGTCGTGGATAAGGTCGCGCTCACGGCTGCCGGTCTCTACGTCATCGTCCTGCTGCGCGCCGGAGGGACCTTCGCCCTCGGCTGGCTCGCCGGGGCCGGTGCCCGACGCGGCAGGCTCGCGGAACGGATCTCCACGCCCAAGTTCCGGCGCGCCGAGCGGGCGATTCAGCGGTGGGGCGCTCCGGTGGTGGCCGTCTCCTTCCTGACCGTCGGTTTCCAGACCGCCGCCAACTTCCTCGCGGGGAGCATGCACATGCCGCTGCCGCGCTACCTCCCGGCACTGTTCGTGGGCGGAGCGGCCTGGGCACTGGCATACGCGACGGTCGGGATCGGCGCGCTGCAACTGCTGGGAAGGCTGTTCGCCGAGCAGCCGGCGATCGGTGCGGGGGCGGTCGCCGCGCTCCTCCTCGTGGTGGGTGGAGCGCTGGTGTACCGACGGAGAAGAGCTGCCACGGCCAACGGCGACGCGGTGCCCGACGAATCCTGAAGCGCTGCGTCGGCGAAGTCCTCGGCCGGCCCGTCGCGTCCGGTCAGGCGCGCCGCTCCTTCTAGCGGGCGACCGCTGTCGGCCCGAAGCGCACGGAAGGCTTTCGGGGTGGACGGGGCGACCGGCACAGGGTCACCACCAGGACTCCAGGGTCTCGGCGGCACGTGCGGCGCCGCCGGCCCGTTCCACCGCCTCGGACATGTGCCGCACCCGTTCGCGCAGCGCCTCGTCCGCGGCCGTCTCGCGCACGGCGTTCAGCAGGGTGTCCTCCGTGACCTCCGCGGGATCCAGCAGCGTGCCGAGCCCCAGTTCCACCGCCCGGCCGGAGGCCACCCAGGTCTCCGGCATCTGGGGGATCAGCACCGGCGGCGTGGCCGTGTACAGCGACTCCATCAGGCTGCCCATCCCCGCGGCGGTGACGAAGACATCGGCCCGCCTCAGCACCGCCAGCTGGGGAGTCCACGCATGGGCCTCGACGTTGGACGGCAGCGGGCCCAGCTCCCGGGGGTCGGTGCCGTTGCCGAGGGTGAGCACGGCGTGCCAGGGCCGGCCGTCGAAGGCGCGGACGCAGGTGGCGAAGAAGTCCGGCTGGTTGTTGTAGAGGGTGCCCATCGAGATCAGGACGAGCGGCAGCCCGTCACGGGGCGGCTCCCAGGTGCCCCGGGTGTACTCCGCGGAGAGGCAAGGGCCGACGAATGCCGTCTCTTTCCCGAAGGTCTCCCCGGCCGGCTGGAACTCCCGGGGCGCGTAGACCAGGCTCCGGTCGGCGCCCCAGTCCACCAGGTACTCCGGCGTGGCGGTGATGCCCAGGTCGTCCGCGAACTGCTGGGCCCGGTGGCCGAGTTCGATGACGGCCGGGTGGTCGTGCGGCACCCCGCTCTGCTCATGGACGGTGCGCAGCTGCGAGTAGTGGGCGTTGGACGCCATCGAGGGGGTGGACTGCACCGCGGGGCGGTCCCAGAGCTGTTCCAGGGCTCGTCCCGCGGGGGCGACGATCATGTCGTACAGCACCAGGTCGGGCACGTCGTCGGCGAAGAGCTGCCGGGCCAGCGTCGCCAGGTTCACGCTCTCCTGGAGGAACAGCACGGCCGACCAGGCCAGTTGGTCCGCCGTGAGTGTCCGCAGCTGCCCGGGGCCCAGGACCTCCGTCAGCAGGCTCTCGTAGGGGACCGCGGTGGCGCCGGTCGCCCGCACCGCGGGCGCGAAGCTCTCCGGGGTCAGGAAGCTGACGCGGTGACCTCGCCGGACGAGTTCTTCCGTGACGGCCAGCGCGGGGCGGAGGTGCCCCTGCGCCGGGATGCTGAGGACAACGATGTGGCCGGGCATGGGTGTCCTTGAGGGGTGAGGCGGTCCGGGGGACCGGTGCGGCTGTCGGGAGGTGGGGGAGTGGTGGGGCTTCGGCGGGACGGCCGCGGTGACGCTCACGGCCGAGGCGCGGTCAGCGGACGGCGGTCCACAGGCCGACCCGGCCGGCGCCGGGGAGGGTGGGGTCGAACGCCGGGGGGACCGGGCGGGTGTGGCGCGTCGCCAGGTCGGTCAGCGGTTCTTCCGCGGCGCTCCAGCCGTGGTCCGCGAGCCAGTCGCCCGCAGGACGTGTCATCTCGTTCTTCCACAGGGAGGACAGCAGGTTCATGACGCCCTCCGGTGCGGCCGCTGCCGCCTCTTGGGCCTGGTCCGTGTTCACCATCGACCGGGTGACATGCTCCACCGACAGCCGGCTTCCCGGCGCCGACAGCGCGCTGATCCGGCCGAGCAGGCGATCCGCGTCGCCCTCGGTCAGGTAGACCAGCACCCCCTCGACCAGCCAGGCCGTCGGCTCGTCCGCGCGGAACCCGCGCCCGGCCAGCAGCGTGGGCCAGTCCTCCCGCAGGTCCGCCGCGATCACCTCACGTGCGCAGCGCGGCACCTCACCGTGGAGGACTTCTTCCTTGAACGCGAGGACCTCGGGCCGGTCCAGTTCGAAGAGGCGTACTCCGGCCGGCCAGTCCAGCCGGAAGGCGCGGGTGTCCAGGCCCGCCGCGAGTATGACCACCTGGCGGAGGCCCGCCGCGTACGCCTGAGTGAAGTAGTCGTCGAAGTACCGGGTACGCAGGGCGAAGTAGTCACCCATGGCCTCGGCGAACTCGGTTCCCTGCCCCTCGCTCCAGATCGCCTGCTGGTCGACGCCCGCGGCGTCGAGGAAGCGCGCGGCCAGGGAGTCCTCGAACAGCCGGTCCCGGCGCTCGCTCTCGGCCGCGCGGGCCATGCCCACGACCAGGGCGGTGCTGCTGACCCCCGCCAGGCGGTGCTGTCCGTCGGTCATCTGGTCCTCCGCTTCGTGTGGTTCCCTGTCATGCCGCCCCCGCTCGGGTGGCGGCGCGCTTGTCGTACGCCTCGCGGTCGAAGCGGATGCCGCCCCGCCAGATCGCCTCGATCGACCGGGTGTGAAGGATGTCGCTCGTCGGGTCGCCCTTGACGAGGACGAGGTCCGCACGCCGCCCCGGCGCGATCACCCCTCGGTCGGACAGGCCGAAGTGCGCGGCGGGCGCGGATGTCGCCGCCGTGAGCGCCTCGGCCGGCGTCAGTCCGGCCGCCACGAGGAGGGCCAGCTCGGCGTGCAGACTCGCGCCGTGGACGACCGGGCAGGCACGGTCCGGCCGGTAATTGGTGTCGGTTCCCGCCAGCACGGGCACGCCGGCCCGATGCAGGGCGGCCACGCTCGACAGGGCGTGGCCGAAGTGGTGTTCCGGGGACGCCCGCTCTATGCAGAGGCCTTCACGGCCTTCCGCCAGCGCGGTGCGGGCGTGTTCCGGGAGGTGGTCGGCGATCTGCGGATCGTCCGCCAGAGAGCGTCCCAGGCAAGCCGGGAGAGGCGTCCGCGGTGCGGACATCTCCAGCATGACCAGAGTGGGGATGACGACCTGCTTCCCGGCTGCGGTCCGGCTGACGAACGCCTGGTCCAGCGCGGCTTCCGGCGGAAGGTGCGTCAGCATGTCAACGCCGCTGTCCAGGGCGACGCGCGCGGACCACAGGGCGGACACATGGGCCACGGTGAGCAGCCCCCGCCGCCGCGCGGCCCTGGCGAGGGCCGTCACCGTCGCCCGGTCCAGAGCCGGCAGCGACATCCCGTGGTGCGCGCCGTCATCCACCATGATCTTGATGAAGTGCGCCCCTTCCGCCTGTCGGGCGGCGACGAACGCGTCGGCCTGCGCAGGTCCGGAAACCGTCGGCAGGAGGGGCATGGCGACGCCCGGGTGCCCTCCGGGCGCGCTCGCCAGCAGCCCCGAACTGCGCAGATCGGCGAGGTCGTGGCGCTCACCGGCCAGGGTGCACAGCGCCCGGGTGGCATCCGGCGGACCCATGAACATGTCCAGTTCGGTCGTCACCCCGAAGGCCAGCGCCAGTTCGAGATTGCTCTCGGCACCGAACACATGCGTATGCGCGTCGATCAGACCCGGCAGCAGCGTCAGCCCCGTTCCGTCCATGACCTCGGTGGATGCCGACGCACTCCCGGCGGTCCGATCCGTGGTGACCCGCGTGATGACGCCGTCGGCGAACTCGACCGAGCCGCGGTCCAGTACCCGCTTCCCGTCGAATATCCGCACCTTGTCGATGATCACGGTCCGCACCTCTCTCACCGTCCCGTAGCGATCGCTGCGGCCCCGCAGAAACACAGCAGAAGGAAAAAGAGCACAAAGCCCATCGCGGGGAGCATCAGCCCGGAGGGTTTCCGGCGCACGAGGAAGCGCCAGGCGCCGAGCGCGGGGAAGACGATGCTCAACGCCGGCAGCAGGCCCGCCTTCCCGAACAGCAGGAGGCCGAGGACCACCGCGCCCACGGCGAGAGCGAGGCTGACCGCCGCGCTGCCGCGCGGGCCGAGCACCTCCGAGTACAGCCGTGCCCGCGGATCCCGCCGCCACTCGGTCTTCCGCGCGAACTCGAACTGGAGGAAGGCGCAGGCGAACATGGCCAGCAGGGGGACGGCCCGCCAGTCACCGTCGATCGCGCCGCTGGTCAGCAGCGAGAGATAGAGGTAGACGGAGAGCCCCAGCTGTACCGGATAGCTGACGAGGAGATTGACGAGGAGGCCCTCGCCGATCCGCGGGGACCGGCGCTCCAGCGCGACCAGGAACAGCAGGTACCCGAGGTCGAGCAGGATCAGCAGCACGGAGACGGCCGAGACCAGCGCGTTCAGCACGACGACGAGCACGGCGATCAGCGCCATGGCACAGCGCAGCTCCGCCACCGTGATGGCGCCCGTCACCAGGGGCCGGTCCGGGTGGTGCCGGCGGTCGTACTCCAGATCCTTCTGCTCATCGACCATGCGGGCGAACAGCAGGGCCAGCACGACGCTCACCGCGCGAATCGCGGTCGACCAGGAGGGAGACCAGTGCGAGGAAGCCCCGAAGAGAGCCTTGGCCGAGCCCTCCAGGGCCAGGGTCCACAACAGGCCGTAGGTGACGTAGATCTGCGGGCGGAACATCCGCAGTACGAAGCTTCCCAGCCGGGCCGGCACCCGGGAAGCGGTCACGGCCCCACTCAACTGCGCCACCGGTTCCAGGACAGGACCTCGTCGAGCGGCCGCCGCGGGGTGCGACGGAAGCCGGGGCCGCCCGTGACATGGCCGACGGCCACCAGGGCGACCTGGGTGAACTCGTCGGCCGGGATACCGACCAGCGCCGCCACTTCGCGTTCGTGGGCGAGGTGGACCGTGGTCAGCGCGGTGCCCAGGCCACGGCTGCGAGCCGCGAGCATAAAGCTCCACAGCGCCGGATAGACCGCTCCGAAGAAGCCGGACTGCCGGGCGAGTGACGCGTCTTCGGGCAGTCGTCCCCGGGTGCACGCCAGGACGAGCGCGGGCACCTCGTGGAGATGGTCGGCGAGGTAGCGGACGCCGGCCACTGCCTTGTCGCTCATCGCCGCCTGGGAGGTGGCGCTGAGGTAGGCGTCCGACGCGGCCTTGTAATAGCGCGCGATCCCCGCCTTCGTCTCCGGATCGTCGATCACCAGGAAGCGCCAGTTCTGCCGGTTTCCTCCGTTGGGCGCATGCAGGGCGAGCTGGAGGCACTGGGTCAGCAGGGGCCGCGAGACCGGTCTCGACAGGTCGAGTCGGCGGCGCACGGTGGGCGTGCGGGTCAGCAGTTCGTCGATGTCGGGGGTGTGAGCGGTGTCGGGGGTGTGAGCGGTGGCGGTCATCTCAACCCCACCTCCCCGGAGGGACGGTGAGGCGGATCTCGCCGTCGGCGATGGCGCGTCCGTCCTGTTTCATCGCACAGCGCAACACGGCATCCCTCCCGTCGCCCGCCGCCCCGACGCTCTCGCAAGTGATCGGCAGATCCAGCTCGCCGAAGCCGGTGAAGCGCGCCCGCAGTCCCGTGAAAACTGCGGACGCCGACGGCAGCGCCCCGGTTTCGACCGCGGTGGCGATGCTCAGCTGCCGGAACGCCTCAAGGATCAGCATGCCGGGGACATGGTCGAGGGGGTGGTCGAACAGCACGGGGTGGCCGGTGTCGACGACGAGCAGCGCGGTCCCCGTGCCGTCCCCGTCCGGCGGGAGAGGGTGCTGGAGCGGGGAGATGACCACGTTCGCGGCGTCCCTGCGGTCGACCAGCGCCTCCGGGATCCGCTGCTCGGGACCGCTGGCCTCGAAGGCGGCCTGGAGGGGCAGCCCCAGCGCGGCGCGTCGCTCCTCGCGCATCGCCTGCCACCGGGCGGGCGTCACCCAGGACATGTTGCACTCCAGCGTCGCCGCCACCTGGCCGTCGACCAGCGCGCTGTAGTCCACCCGTGCCCCCTGCACGCCCTCGCGGCCGCGGAATCGGCGCACGACGCGGCAGCGCAGCACCACCTCGGTGGGCACCTCGCGCACCATGAGCGCGGTGAGGTCCGCGTGGTGCAGGGCGATGTCCCGCAGGATGAACTTCGTGCCGAACGGCATCTCGAAGAGATGGTGACCCAGCATGATGAGTGTCTGCCGTGCCGCCTCCACGAGGACCATCGGGTCGTAGACGTGGCGGGAGGCCGCCGAGTCCCGGTAGAAGGCGTGCGAGCGGGGGATCTGCACCCCGACGTCGAAGGTGTCCTCGTCCCGGGCGAGCACGCCGGTCACGAACACCTCGGTGAGGCTCAACCGATGAACGAGCTCCCGTGGCACCGTGCGGCTGAATTCCACCGTGTCCATGCTTCTCCCTCCCTGTTAGCGAGCCGAGAGCCGCGCCATGTGGCGCTGCCAGTCGGTCACACTGACCCCGTCGAGTACGGGGGCCAGCCCCGTGCGCTTCATCGGCAGGACATGAGTGCCGACGACCACCACGTCCCAGGCGTCGAGCGGAAGTCCGGCCAGCCAGACCGCTTCCAGCAGCCGCCGGTAGCCGTCCTTGTCCTCCGCGGCGATCCGGGCCGCGCGCAGTTCGTCCCGCAGGGGGCCGGGGGCCACGGATTCCTCACCTTGCCGCACGGCGTGCTTGAGCCGTTCCGCGGCCGGCTGGAAGGTGAGGTCCCGCTCGGGCACCTCGGTGTGCAACTGCTCGGCCAGCTCACGTGCCCGGTCGGACCGGTCGTCGCCCGCCAGCGCGGAGGCGTAGACCCGCTCCCGGAGCGCCGGATCGAAGTGGATGCCCAACTCCCGTGCCACATCTGCCGGTTCGTCCGGGGTGTGGACGAGGTTGAGCAGATAGCTGTAGCGGCCGATCTCGTATCGGAGCTGGCCGGGGATCCGGGCCTGCGGGTCGGTCGGGCCCTTCCGCTCGGTCATGACGACGGACGCCGGCGGAGCCCCGGCCGAGTCGGATTCGGGGCGCACCACGAGCACCACGGCATCGCACGAGTCCATGAACATGTCGGCGAGGCGGCGGCGCTGCGGTGTGGCCAGGTTCCACTGGAAGTACCACAGCGCCCGCACGGCGGTCCGGGTGAGCCGGGTGCGTTCCGCGGCCACGATCCGGAAGCCGCCGCGGGCCAGCCAGTCGATCGTCGTCGGAATCTGCCTGCTGACCACGGCATCGGGCTTGAGCAGCAGCGCGGCGTGCCGGTGGAGGAAGCCGTCGACGTCGGCGGTGAGGGTGCCGAGCTGTTCGACGCTCTCCAGGAAGTAGGTGTCCGAGCCGAACAGGGACCGCTTTCGCGGATCGCAGGTGAGGGCCGGGGAGATGTCGTCGCCGAAGGGCCGGCCGGTCGTCGTCATGTCGGCGGTCATCGGCCGGCTCCGTTCCTGACGCTGCCGGCCGGGCCGGCGCCGTTGCCGGCGGAGGTCGCCCCCGGTCCCGGTGCGTCCGGTCGGTCGGGTGCCTCCGTGACGTCGGCCGGCGATCGGCCCAGGTAGCCGCTCTCCAGGCAGTGGTCGATCAGCACACGGAGGAAATCCTGCGCGTTCCCGGGTGCCCGCCGGGTGGTGAAACCCGCCGTGTGGGCGTCGTCGAAACTCATCCGGCGACGGAAGTAGCTCTCGTACAGCGTGATGACGCGCTCGTGGTAGGACCGCTCGCGCCGGGGCAGCCGTGCCACGTCGAAGCTCGTCGCGGGGACGAATCGCGGCACCTGGAACGGGGGGTACTCGGCCAGCACATCGGAGAAGTCCCGCAGGGTCAGTGGTGCGCCCACCGCGTGGAAGGTACGGCCCGCCGCCTCCTCGAAGCGGTGGGTGACCTCCGTGATGACGTCCGCCACATAGTCCACCGGTACCAGATCGAGACGCGCCTCGTACTGGCCGGGGAGGGAGCGGACCCGGCCCTCGGTGGTCAGCCTGAGAACGACATAGATGTTCTTGTAGTCGCGCACCACGCCGGTGCGCTCGTCGCCGACGACGATGCTGGGGCGGACGATCGCGGCCCGTACCCCGTCGCCCTGGGCCTTGTGCACCAGTGTCTCGGCCCGGAACTTGCTGTCCTCGTACGCGTTGGCGAGCCGCTGGCCCTCGTCCAGCTCCGTCTCGGCTATCGACCCGTCGCGCTCGCCGCAGACATAGGCCGTTCCCACGTGCACGAGCGGAATGCCGCCGGCCCGGGCCAGCTCGATGACGTGGGCGGTGCCGTCGACGTTGACCGCCTGGTAGATCTCGTCGGGGAGGCCGAAGTCGGTGATCGCGGCGCAGTGCACGATCCGGTCGAGCCCGCCGGCGGCCAGCTCCCGGTACGTGGCCTCGGGCAGGCCGAGCCGGGGCTTGGTCACATCGCCGGACAGGCAGGTGACGGCGCCGGTCTCCAGGGGGGTGCCGTCATTGCGTACGAGCGCCGGGTTGCGGTGGACCAGAGCGGTCACCCGATGCCCGGCCGCCGCCAGCCGGGCGGTGACCTCCGCGCCGACCAGTCCGGCCGCACCGGTCACCAGAATCCTCAGGCTGTCCGTCATCGACCTGCCTTCTCTCTCGTCCACATGGTGGCTCTGTGCCTCGTCCTCGGTCGGGGACGGTGGGTGGGTGTGGGACGTCAACGTTCCTCCAGCGGCGTCAGGTGGTGGCGACATGCGGCTGTGCGCCACCGCTGGACAGCAGATCGCTCGCCTCGTCGATGGGCAGGTCCGCGTCGAGATGTGCGCCGAGGCGCAGCCAGTCGTAGCCGAGCTCCAGGGTCTGCCGCCATCCGTCCGACGAGTCGAAGGAGGACGGGAAGCTGTACGCGCCCGTCGCGTGCCGGACCTGTGCGACGAAGCGGTCCAGCCTCTTGACCGCCGCGCCGCCCTCAGCGACGGAGGCGATCGTGAGCGTTTCGAGGCACCGGGCCTCCGCCCGCATCTCCTCGGTGTGCGCCTCCGCCGGAAGGAGGGACAGCGCACGGACGACTTCGGAGTCCGGCGGCAGCGGGTTGACGCCGTACGCGCTGAGCACCCCGCGCAGAGCGAACCGCAGCATCCTGCGGGCGCTGAGTTGTGCGACGCTCCACTGCTCGCGGTCCAGGGCGCCGACGAGATCCTCGCGGGCGTTCTCCACGAGCACGTTGGACCACACGAGGGTCATACCGGCGGCGCTGAACCGCCGTGCCGGCACGGGCACAAGATCGATGGCCTCCGCACCGCCGACCGCCGCCCCGCCCACGGCGACGATGGGCCGCGCGGCGCTCGGCGGTGGTGTGACGGCACCCGGAGGGGCGGCGAGCGGCAGGGCGGGGACGATCGGGCCCTCGCCCTTCCACGCGGCCTTCACCAGGCCGAACCGGAGGAACTGGGCGATCAGCCGGCCCGCCTGCGGTGCTCCCGACGCCTGCGCCGCGCTCAGCACCGCCCCCAGGGGCCGGCCGAAGACGAGTGCACGCCAGGCCCGCGCCGCCTGGTCACCGAGCACGAACACGTCCTGCCTGCCGCGTACGACATGCACCCGGTCGCCGGTCTGCCAGGTGGTCACCCCGTCGGCCCTGGCCACGGTGAGGTGCTCGGATCCGGACGCGGCGCCCGCCACCCCCAGGTCGGCCGAGAGCAGGGCGCCGGCGGTGACATACGCGGCGGGGTCGAGACCGGACCCGTCCAGCGAGGCGAGGACCCGGAAGCGGGCGGACAGCGGGTCCGCACCGAGGCGGTCCAACTGCATGGGCAGCCACTTCGGCTCCAGGTAGGTCTCTCCCCGCCCCGCCGCCCAGGACTTCACGGCCTGCAGCAGTCCGGCCTCGGTCCAGGCCGCGGCCTCCGCTTCCTGGCCGAGTTCCCGCAGGACGAGCGCGTACCGCAGCGACTGGCGCGCGTGGTGCGCCCACCACTCCCGCGCCGTGCTCCGGAAGTCGTCGAAGGACATCAGCCCCTTGACCTTCGCCACCAGGTCCGGATGGCGCAGCGGGAAGCTGCCCAGCAGCCGCTGACAGCGGTTCAGCAGATCCTCCGGGATCGTGCCCGGGTCGCCGTGCGTGGCCGACGTGAGCGCGGAGAACTGCTCGGCGACCTGCCGCACGGAGCGGGTCCTGACCTCGACCCGTCGCCCGTCCAGGAACAACAGCGACGGCATGGTGGGCAGATCCGCGTCGCTGTCGGCGATCAGCAGGAAGTCGATGTCGGACGAGGAGTTGCCGAAGCCCTCGGCGATCGAACCCTCCAGCACCACGGCACAGTTGGCGGCGGACGGGACGTGCGCCAGGGTCTTGTCCCACAAGTTCTGCAGATAGTCCTCGCTGAGGATCACACGGGCCTCCCGGTCGTGACGTGGGGCGTCGCACGAACGCGCGCGCCGTCGAGGCGGCCTGCTCGCAGCTGTTCCCCCACGGAGGGATGCGGCGGTCTCCCGCCGGAGGTCTTTCTGATCGGCTCGCTGCGGCCGGTGCCCTCATTACTCACTCTTCGCGTCCTTCGTGTTCGCTGTTGCGGCCGCGCGGTCCGATCCGGCCGGGGCGTCGTCCTCGGCCGGGTTGTTGTCCAGGAGCGTGATGGACCCCGTTCCTCCGTCCAGCCTCAGCCGCATCCCGGTCGCGATCTCCGTGACCGCGCCCTTGACCTGGACGACGGTCGGAATGCCGAGTTCACGGGCGACGATCGCGACATGCGTCAGCGGGCTGCCCCGCTCGATGACGAGTGCCGAAGCGGACGGCAGCGCGGCGACCCAGCCGGGATCCGTGCGGTAGGTCACCAGCACACCGCCGTTGGCCTCCACGGGGGTGTCCGTGACGACGGCGCGGGCCTCCACCACACCGGGGCAGGACGGGGTGCCGCGCAACTCCCGGACCCCGGTGGGTGCCGGGCCGCCCTCGACGAAGCCGGCCCGCTCCAGATTCCCCCGCCAGTAGGCGGCCCCCCGAGTGGTGAACCGGGACGGCGCGGACAACGCCTCGTCCCTGCGCCTCTGCCGCTTGCGCAGCTCCACGAGACCGCGCAGATCGGCGTGCGCGGTCGTGCCCTCGTAGGCACCGCGCAGCTCCTCCAGGCGCAGGAAGAAGACGTCCCTCCAGTGGTCGATCGCGTGCATCCGGGCGAGATCACGCCCCATGGCGCGCAGCATCCGCTTCGCGGAGCCGAACGCGCGGGTGCGGCAGAACCTGAGCCGCTCCCGGTTGTACAAGGAGCTCTGCGCCTTGCGGCGGACGACGTCGTAAAGCAGCCGGCGGGGCCCGCGAAGGTGCGCGTCCAGATAGGCGTCGGCCTTCTCGCCGGGGTGGGCGTCCACCTCGGGCAGCGTGGCGCGCACCATGGCGAACAGGCTGGACGGATCCTCCCGCAGATCGGGCACCTCGAGCTTCAGCTCGTCGAGACTGCGGTAGCCGTACGCGGCGACGTACTCGTCCACCGACGCGAGGAACGTGGTGTGACCGCCCTCGCGCAGCGCCTGGTAGGTGTCCGCGGCCGGTGTTTCCCGTATGAGGCGGCTCAGTTCGGCATCGTCCCGGACGGTGATCGCGAGTGCCGCGAGTGCACGGGCGGGTTCGATGGACTCCACCTGGGGGCCGGGGCTGGCGGCGCTCCAGGTGAGCCATTCGGGGGCGTCGGGCAGCCAGCGCCGGTTCAGGAGGGCGAGCCCGCCGATGGACCACAGGATCGCCGCGTCCAGGGTCTGCATCGGACCCCACTTCTCCAGCAGGTCCTTTTCCAGCGCGCGGAAACGCCGGTAGACGTCCTGGCCCTCCATGGCGTCGTAGTCGACGTTGTCGAACTGCCGGTACGCCTCGTAGAAGTACGCCATGAATCGCTCGACCGAGCGGTTCATGGTGAGGAAGCGGCGCACGAACGCCACCACCGTTCTCGCACGGGACAGCCGGTGGTTCAAGGACGACGCGAAGGTGTACGGGTAGAGGGAGTCGGCCGTTTCCTCGTCGAGCGGTTCCTCGACGCCGATCGCGATTTCCAGGACTTTTCTGTTGAGGGGGTACAGGGGTGCGATCCGTACCATCCGGTACCAGTTGAGCAAGTTGTAGTACACCCGGCCATGGAAATAGCCGAGCATATGAGGAGTCCATTCCTCCATTTCCCGCAGTGCGGCGGGAGGGACGCGGAGCCCTCGGGCGTAGTAGTCGTATACTTTTCCGTAGACATGAGCCGCGAAGCTGTAGGTCAGCGGTGAGACGATTCCGGAAAAGCTTTCGACGATGTTGGCGTTGTCCCAGATCCGGAGCTCTCCGCTCTCGCTCGGCGCCAACTCGGCCTCCGGCGCCCGAACCTCTTGCGGCAGCGCGGTGATGGGGCGGGCCTGGAGAATCCACAGGTCATCGCCCGTGAACGCCCACTCGATATCCTGCGGAGTGTCGAAGACCGCTGCGATACGTGCGCCGGCTTCGTGCAACTTCGCCAGGTCCTTCGGCCCGAGCGACAGCTTCTCCCGTTCGGCCGGCAGCACTTCGCTGACCAGATATCCGGAACCCGCCTCGTCCGAGTGGTATCGCTCCTGCTTGTCGCCGAGCACGGTGTCGCGCACCGCGCCCGTGACGGCGTCGAGAACCACGGTGTCGGCGTCGACGGCGCCCGAGACCAGGCCCTCGCCCAGTCCGTACACCGAACTGATCACATACCGTCCCCGGTCCCCGGACACCGGGTCGGCGGTGAACATCACGCCGCTGCGCTGGGCATGCACCATGTCCTGCACGACAACGGCGAGGCCCGCACCACGCAGCGGCAGTCCGTGGCGCAGCCGGTAGTGCAGGGACCGTTCGGAGAACGCCGACGCCCAGCACCTCTTGACGTGCGCCGTCACCTCGGCGAGCCCGGACACGTTGAGGAAGGTGGCGAACTGCCCGGCGAAGGAGAGCTCCGAGCCGTCCTCCTCGGCACCGGAGGAGCGCACCGCGACCCGAGAGCTCCCCACGTGTGCGTACGCGTCCTCGATGACCGACGCGGCCGCATCGCTCAATTCCTCTGACTCGATGATTCCGGCCACCTGACCGGAAATCTTCTGCACATTGTCCAGGGTGATGTCGGCGAGCAGCTCCTCGATGCGTCCTGCCCCGTCGGCCGCAGCGATGAATTCCTGGAAGACATCGAGTCCCACGACTGCCCAACGGGGGACTTCGAGCCCATTCCTGGACAGCTCATGGAGATTCTTCCCCTTGCCGCCCGCCCTCCGCGCGGCATCATCCGGAAGACTGTCATCCACTATGGTTCGCAAGAGATCCCTGCCCTCCGGGCATCCGTCGTGAACGTGATCGCACCCCGCTCGGAAATGGCGATGTTCGATCGTACAACGCAAAGTCATGCAGATTCAGATCGCGGTCACTGTTTATGAGTTCCCCTAGTGGCCGACCCGGGTTCCCTTTGGTTGCTATGGATTTCCCTAGTCATCGGTGTTCCGGACCGATGTGATAACCCACTGTGCCGCGTTACGATTCCTGTCACGCTCCCGCGCGGTTTTCCTGCCCCCACGCCCTTGTTCTCCCCGGCCGTGGGCGAACCCCGGTGGGCCGGGCACCCGGTGGCCACTGCCCCGCGGACTCCGGAGAACTGAGCAGACGCTGGACGACTGGAGAAAACCGATGACTCACCTTCCTCCCGGCTCGCGGCAGCCCGCCCTCCTGCAGACCGTGCAACTGCGTGATCCCGTGCGGTACTTGGAGTCGCTGCGGCGGCGCCACGGTCCGGTGTTCCGGATGAAGCTCCTCGGTCTGCCGCCCCAGGTGGTGGTGTCCACCGCGGAACTCGCCGCGGAGATCTACCGCACGGACGGCGACGGCAGTCGGGCCGGGGCGCTGCGCGCCGGATTCGTTCCGTGGCTGGGGCAGTTCTCGCTGTTCACCAACGACGGCGAGCCATGGTGGCGGCACCGCAAACTGCTCAGCCCGACCCTGCACGGCCGGTCCATCGCCGGCTACCCCGACCTGATCGCCGAGATCGCCGCGGAGGACATCCGGACGTGGCCGCTCGGCAGGCCGTTCGCGCTGCAGGAGCACATGCAGTCCATCACGCTGGAGATCACCCTGCGGCTGGTCTTCGGGGTCCGCGACGTCAACCAGCAGTCCCGGCTACGGGCGTTGCTCCTCGCGCTGTCCAAGGCCAGCGGCTCACCGGCCCTGTTCCTGATGCCCGCGCGACTGCGTGCATGGGCGGAGAGGTCACCGCTGGCGACCCGCGTACCGTTCCTGCCCACGACCCGCACCATGAGAGCCAGTGCGGCGGTGGACAAGGTCCTCTTCGGCGAGATCGCCAGGCGCAGGGAGGAGGGAGACCGCGAAGCCACCGATGTACTGGGACGGCTGCTCCAGGCGCGGGACGAACAGGGCCGGCCGATGAGCGACCAGGAGATCCGCGACGAGCTGATCACCCTGCTGGAAGCTGGACTTGAGACCACCGCGACCGGCCTGTCCTGGGCGTTCGAACGGCTGATGCGTTCCCCGGAGGTACTCGGTCGGCTGCGGGAGGAGATGGAGCGGGGCGAGGACGAGCGCTACCTTGACGCGGTGGTCAAGGAGGTGCTGCGGCTGCGCACGGTGATATACGGCTCGGGGCGTCTCCTGGACAAGCCCCTGCGGCTCGGTGGGTACGAGATCCCGGCCGGATGGGTCGCCATCCCCATGTTCTCGCTCATCCATCAAGACAGCGAGGTGTATCCGGAGCCCCAGGAGTTCCGGCCGGAGCGGTTCCTCGGCGAGGGCGCCAAAGCGGCGCAGAAGTCTTTCCTGCCCTTCGGCGGCGGCCGCCGGTACTGCGTCGGCGCGCAACTGGCCACCATGGAGATGAAGGTGATCATCCGTGAAGTGCTGCGACGGGTGGAGCTGACCCCCGCCACCCCCGAGCCGGAGGCCCAGCGAATGTGGCACGCCACCCTCATCCCGGGAAAGCACGCCGTCGCCGTGGCCCGCCAACGCCCGCTGACGCAGCCCCCGTCGAGTGAGCAGCCGACGTGCCCCGCACACCCCTCCGCACCGGAATAGGCCCCGTGGCGCCCCTCGAACAGGTCGCCCTGCCGAGGATCGGCTACGAGTCAGACGTGCGCAACAGCGCCTCAACATATGCCCTTTGGGTAATTTGAGCAGAATAGAAGCTTCCGGCATGGAGGGCATCTACCGTGCGGGCTCCGTGAATCCGCACGGCAGTGGCCAGTAACTGCCATGTCAAGTCCGGGAGTTGAGTCATGACGGCACGACGCGCTCTGATATCGCTCGTCACCACCGCGCTGACGGTGTCGGCCCTCGCGCTGGCCGGCGCGCCCGCCCAGGCTGCGGGTGCCACCAACATTCGCATCTGGGGTTCGAGCCACTGCCTCGACAGCGACGTCAACAACGCCGCGAGACTCCAGATGTGGAGCTGCGACAGCGGCTCCGACGAGAAGTGGCTCACCGAGTACTGGGGATCCGGCCAGTACCGCTTCATCAATCAGAGGACCGGGAGATGCATCACCGCTCCCTCGGGACTCGCGCCGGGGTCCATCACGTTGTCGCCGTGCGACCCCGTCGTGAGCACCCGAGCCGCCCAGCTCTGGCACGCCCACGCCACGAAGCCCGGGGACCCGGCCGTGGCGATGTGGCAGAGCGCGGAAAGCGGCCTGTGCATGACCACCCCGAGCGTGGGCAATCACACGCTCCCGAAGACCCTGGGCTGCGACGCCTCCGACCGGTACGACTGGTGGGAGCAGCGGTAACCGGTGGTCTCGGACCGGACCGCTTCGTTGACTTTCGCGCGACGGACGGAGAAGGGCGGCGTGGCGACGCGAGCATGCCCCCCGTACCTCACAGCCAAGACCGCTGGACCGTCCTGCGGGCAGCGGTTTTCGGGCAATTGCGGTCCGTCGGCGGGCTGGTGCGGTATCCCTTTCCCCTGCGAAATGAAGCGTGCGTTCGGGCAGGGTACGGATCACGAGGCCGAAGGGGGTGTACGTCATGCGTGAGATCGAGATCAAGCCGGTGCTCGTCAAGCGGGAAGAGCGCCGCACCGGTGCTTTCCTTCGCAAGTGACCCGAGGGGGCGGGGTCGGCGCGGCATCTGCCGGTGCCGGCCCCGTGCCGTTGGGCGGATCTGGGACCAGTGCGGTGAGTGTGAGGAGTACCGGGGCCACGACCCGGTCGCCCTGCACCCCTCGACCGCTGAAATCCTCAGCGCCTTCGACACCTGGACCACCCTCGCCCAAGCGGCCGAAGCTCTGGACCACCTGCATCCGAGACGGTGGAGAAGGCCACCGGAACGCTGCTCGAATGCGGCCAGCTGGCCGAGGAAGGCAGTCCCGAGGCCGAAACGGACGAGCGCCTGGGGATGCTGGTCACCGGAGGCATCCTTCTTCCACTACGCCACCCGCGATGTCCCCTTCGAGACCGCTACCCCCGAGCTGCGTCAGCACCTCACCCGCGACGGGCGATCGGCGCTGTTCACCGAGTACCCCGAGGCCGACCGCATCCTGCTGCCCCGTATACCGGACCCTCGCCTGTCCGCACCGCTGGAGCAGACCCTCTATCGCCGGCGCACGCACCGCTCCTTCAGCGCCCAGCCGGTGAGCCTGCACGATCTCGCAGTCCTGCTCGGTACCGTCTTCGGCCCCGCCGAGTTCCTCGACGGCCACGAGTACGGCGCCCTCATCCGGCGCACCAGCCCCTCCGGTGGAGCCCGGCAAGAACTCGACGCCTACCTCGCCACCGTACCGGCACCCCCGTGCCTACCGGTTCAGCCACCTGAACGCCGGACACCTTCACCCTGGCAGCCACCGCCCTGGGCCTGGGCCCCTTCCAGGCCGCCGCCTTCGACGACACCGCCGTCGAAGACCGCCTCGGACTCGACAGCACCACCCACACACCCTCTACGCCCTCGCCGCCGGACACCCCACCCCTGACGCTCTGCCCGACACCGCCGACCTGAATGCCTTCCGGCACACGACGCTGCGCCCCGGACAACCGGGACGGTCTGACGACTGACTCATCAGGTTCCTCACCGGCGCGTCGCGCCAGGGGACGGACGCCACCACCTCGTCGATGCAGTATGATCATGGTGCAACTTCGGTCCTCGGGCCGGAAGCGCGCGTCCGTGGTCCAAGGAAAGACGTCCACCATCCGGTGGGAGATGCAGGTGCAAGGCCTGCCGGGCGCTCTGTCGAAGGGCCCTTCCTCGTACGGGGGAGGGCCCTTTCCCATGCTCCGAAGCCCGGCCCGGCTCGGTGTCCCGGAGCTCGGCTCGGCGGGTGCAGGCCTTGCCCGCCGTACCCGCTCACGGGACCTGGCGCCACAGGGAGACAAGTGAGACGGCCTGTTCGGGGTTGAGGCGGGGGTCGCACAGGGTGGTGCGGCGGACGGTCGGGGAGTCGAGGGCGCGGAAGTCGGGGGCGCATTCGGTGACGTCGTCGGGGGTGGCCTCCAGATGGAGTCCGCCGGCGATTCCACCGGCGAAGGTGACGGCCCGGCAGAAGGCCTGGACCTCATCCGCCATGGTGGGCAGCAAGCGGGTCTTGTGACCGTCGGGGGCGGTGACGGTGTTGCCGTGCATGGGGTCGCACAGCCAGATCACCGGGTGGCCGCCACGGCGGACGGTCCGGACGAGCGGGGCGAGGGCTGAGCTGGCCGTATCGGCGCCCATGCGGGCGATGAGCGTGAGGCGGCCCGGACGGCGCTGTGGGTCGAGGCGGGCACACAGCGCGGCGATGTCGGCCGGGGTGGTCGCGGGACCGACCTTCACCGCGACGGGGTTGAGCACCTCGGCGATCAGGTCGATGTGGGCACTGTCGAGCTGGTTGGTGCGCTTGCCGACCCAGGGCCAGTGGGTGGAGCCGAGGAGGCGCTGTCCGTCGCCGAGGTCACGGACCAGGGGGAATTCGTAGTCCAGGACCAGCGCTTCGTGGCTGGTCCAGGTCCGGGTCGGGGTACCGGGACCGGGGTGGTGTGGGGCCCCGTCGGGGCCGCGCCAGCCGAGATGCTCCATGACGTCGTGGGCCGCCTGATAGGCCATCAGCATCCGCAGGGGGTCGTGGCGGCGGCCGGCGAGGTCGCGCGTGGGGGCGTTGACCATGTGACCGCGATAGACGGGCAGGTCGACACCGTCGACCGGTTCGACCTGCTGCGAGCGGGGCTTGGCGAACTGGCCGGCGATACGACCCACGCGGACCACTGGTTTGCCGGTCGCGGCCTGCAGGGTGTCGCCGAGCAGGTGCAGCAGGGCGGACTTGCGCGAGACGTGGTCCGCCGTGCATTCGTCGGGGTTCTCCGCGCAGTCACCGGCCTGGAGGACATGGGCCTCTCCTCGCGCCACCTCCGCCAACCGGTCACCGAGTTCGCGGACATCCTCCGCGCGCACCAGAGGGGGCCGGTCGGCGAGGATCGTCCGTACCCGCTCCGCCTGGAAGGGGTCGGCCCATTCGGGCTGCTGCCTGGCGGGATTGCGGGTCTGTGTGACGGAGCTACCCACCACAGCCTCCAGAGTATCGGGAAGGGAACGTAGGGAATGCAGAGAAACAGGCGAAGCGGCCTCGACGGTTAACCAGCCGGCGCTCGCCTCGAAGAAGCATCCCGAAGTGCCATGAATCAGCCCTGCTCCCGGAATGCCTGATGGGGGACACCGTCACAGGCTGACTTGACTATAATCAGCCCGCGAATGGCGCACATCGCGCCTAAGCGAAAACAGGGGGGTGGTGCGTGGAATAGGGGGGAATCGTAAATATTAGGGGTGCGCAAACCGGACCTTCGAAATGAGTGGGGGTGTGCCTGCCGTCAACTCCGCCGAGTGGTTTCATGGTGTAGGCGCAGGTCTCTTCGACCTGCCGGCCCGTCTGGATCTGCCGTCCGTAGGTCCCCATCCGGTCCAACTCGGCGCGGAGGGGGCGGGTTAGTCTTCGGTGAGGTCTTCCTTGTTGCGACGTAGGAATTGCGCGTGCACACCCTGGCCGCCGCCCTGGTGCGGGCCCGCTGGCCGCCCGGTCGCTCGCCGCTCAGGCCCGCGGGGCGACGGACTCGCGCTGGACCGCACGTGCCCGTGGCCCGGCGCACGGCGTTCGCGCGTGATCTGCGCGCGTCCTTCACGATGCTCCGGGCCCTTCGTCATGGTCGTCCGTTGCCGCCTGCCGCGCCCCTCCCCCCGGAGGAAGGCGACGGCATGTTCAAAAGGGCAAAGATCTTCTGGGAACCTGGACTCCGGACCGGGCGTCCATGCAATGTGAGAGAGCGAGATCCGCCGAACCCGTCCGTCCGGTCCATTCCGGATCAGAGGAAGTCAGCGTCATCCACAGGAGTTCGGATGCTGCCAGGCATCCGCACATCCTTTCTTTCCGAGTCCTCCGTGGCGAAGCAGATCTCCTCGAATTCCAGCCGAATCCGTAGCGATGAGCAGAGGGTGATGGAGAATGGACATGCTGGCATCGGGCTTAGCGTGGCTCCCGTCCCGTCACCGCCTCACCCGCGGTGAATTCTCGCCACCGCCTGCGTGGTGATGTTTCCACGGCCGATCGGCCGTCAGGAACGATAAAGGGCGGGGGCAGAGGGAAATGAGGTTGACGTGCACTTCCGCGTACCGGGCACTTTTCAGACAGGCGTGGACGGCGCGATATCGCCGCTCGGAGGCCTGATAGAACGCCGGCTGCTCGCCTGTCCTCCGCTGAACGCCGACCGGGGCGTGGGCACCCGCACGCGGCTCGGTGTCCGGCAGCCCGACGAGGCTCCGCACACCGCGCGCGAGGGGATCGGCAACGCCGTCCGGTGCCTGCGGCTCGACCCGTGGCGGGGCGCGGAAGCCGTCGACCGGCGGGCGGCGATCCGCACCGGCCAGGACAGTCCGGTCCGGAGAGTGGGCGGCCGGGCGCCCGGTAGGAGTGCTTCGGCGTCGGACCGTCGATCGGCCACCACCACCGTCAGGCTCCGCGCGTGCTGTATCAGGCCGTCGCCGAGGGCCCGCTGTGTGAGCGGCTGAGCGGCCGGATGGCGCCGACGCTCCACCGGTGCGGTCGGCGGACCGACGCGCTGTCGGTGTTCGGGCGCCTCGGGGGCGAACGCGCGGAGCGGTGCGGATCGGAGCCGTCGGGGGAGCTGCTTCGTCCGGAACGCGCCATCCTCGAACACGCCCTCGCCCCGGGGGTGCCGGTGGCCGGTTCCGCGAGGGAGCGTCGAAGGGCGCCCGAGCGGGCCGGGGTGCCGACCCGTGTAGCGCAGTAGGCGCCATGTCGGCCGGACGCCGCCGACGCCCATGGCGCTCCGTCCGTCGCCGTGCATCGGCGCGTGCGGGCAGAGACCGCAGGTGCGGGCACCGGGTGGTGTCCGACCGGGTGGAGGGCGTTGCACGGCAGAGTACGAACCACCGGTTAATGGCCCGGGGGAGGGGGCGACATTTCCTAACTCACCCTCAGTATCCAGCCATTGAGGCATTCCAGGGGCGGCAGGCCGGTTGATACGGTCCGTCGTCAATGTCGGATGTTCATTCCTCGATGCGCATACATCTTCACGCGCATCCAAGCCAATAGTGCGCTGCTGACCTGCAGTTGTGTCTTGCGAGAGGACCCCTGTGAGCGACATCCTTGAAGTAGTCCTGTCGAAACATTCGACCCCGGAGTTCAAGCACTGGCAGAAAAATGGGGGACTCCTCTTCCTTCGTGGACCGAAGTGTGCGGGCAAGACCACCGCGCTCAACCGGATCTGCGCATCGGAAGCAGACTCCGGAGTGCTCAGCCTGTGGGCGACGGGCTGGCTGAACGAGTACGGCTCCCCCTTCGGGGTCCTGCAGCAGATCCTGGACCAGTTGGACGCGGCCGAGGCGGATGGGGACCAGCCGAACGGCGTCGGCCCCTCGTCGTCCCTCGCGGACGGTCTGCGGAACCCGTCCGGACTGACCTACGAGTGGGTGTACGCCCGGCTGTTGAAGATCGCGGCAAGACGTCCTCTGCTCATAGTCGTCGACGACATCAACTACGTCGACGGCCCCTCGCAGCTGTTCCTGCGCTTCGTCGCGCGACGGCTGAAGGGGACGCGCATCCGGCTGGCCATGGCCGAGCGCACAGGCTGCGCCCTCTCGTTCTGCGACGACCTGCGCACGGACATCCTGCGACTGCCGTACACCAGCCTGGTCCGGATGCGGCTCCTGGGACGCAAGCAGATCGCCCGTGCCCTCACCGAGCACATCCCGCAACTCCGCGGGTCCTTCGCGGGCTCGGCAGCGAACCGCATGGCCGACGACATCCACGACCTGACCGGCGGCAACCTGCTCCTCGTCGACGTTCTGCTGCGGACCTGGCTCACGTCGGCCGATCCGAAGCCGAGGGAGCTGACCGTCGACACGGCCTTCCACGACTGCGTCCGGGGCATGATCAGCGACACGGACATGCCCGGCATGCTCAGCGGCGCCCACGCGGTGGCCGTCCTCGGCGACTTCGCCTCCCTGCCACGGCTGGCCCGACTGCTCGGGATCGACATCACCAGGGCCAGCCGGATCTTCGGCGCGCTCAACGACCTCGGCCTGCTGGCCGGCGACTGCCTGCGGCCCGACATGCGCCGGGCGCTGCTCCAGGACGAGAGCTTCACCGCGCGCGGAGAGCTGCATCTGCGGGCAGCCCATGTCCTCTTCGAGGACAGCGCGCCGCTGACACAGGTCGTGGAGCATCTCACCGCGGTGGGGAGGATCGGCGCGCCATGGGATCTGCCGCTCGTCCTGGGCCTCGTCAACCAGGCCCTGAAGAGCGGCAGTACGGAGGTGGCCGGCGGGCTGCTCAAGCTGGCCAAGATCTCCGCCGTCGGCCCCGAAGAGCGCTCCGCCGTGGAGATGATGCTGCTGCGCACCACCTGGCTGACCGACCCCGGGCTGGTGGCCTCTCTGCTGCCGACGCTGGGCCGCGCTGCCTTCCGCGGTGTCCTGAACGCGACGGACCTGGCGTTCCTGGTGCGCGCGGCGCTGTGGCACGGCCTGACGGAGCTGGCCGCGGAGCTGATGCCCCTGATGCGTGAGAAGGCTCCGCGGTCCCCCTATCCGGCCGAGGTCGGTCTCGCGGAAGCGCTCTACAGCCTGTGGAGCGGCACGCCGATGAACTGGGCGACGCTGGAACTGTCCTCGTCGAGTGAGGCCGACGAGCGCTATGGGCCGGGTGCCGATGTGCATGCGCTGCTCACCGGTCTGCGCAAGATCCATGGCCCGGCGAACGAGGGTGACCGGGCCCAGGCGATCTTCTGGGCCGAGCAGGTGCTCCAGGGCATCCGGGTCCAGTCCTCGGCGGTGGAGACCCTGCTGTTCGCCTCCACCGTGCTGGAGAGCATGGGCTCGCTGCCCGCCGCGCGGCCGTGGTTCACCCAGTTGTCGGAGGCGCTCGGAGCGCATCCGTCGCCGCTGTGGGAGGCCCTGGTGTCGGTCGTGCAGGCGAAGATCTCGTTGGAGCTCGGTGACCTCGGCTCCGCGTACCGGCTGATCCAGAAGGCGCTCGCGCGCAAGCCCTGGCACGAATGGGGTGCGCCGATCGCCGGTATCGCGGCGCTGCTGGTCCAGACCCTGACGGAGATGGGCAGGACGCGGGAGGCCGCAGAGGTGCTCGACCGGCCCATTCCCCCGGCGGCGTACCAGGGATGTGGCGGTCTGAAGTACGTACACGCCCGCGGCAGGTACCACCTGGCGACCGATCGGCTGCACGCGGCGCTGGCCGACTTCGAGTCGTGCAGGGACATGAGTGCCTCCCTGTGGATCGAGACGCCCGCGCGCGCCGACCAGACCCATCTGACAGTGCCCTGGCGCTGCGGGATGGCGGAGGCGCATCTGGCCCTCGGGGACGTGGCGGGCGCCCGGGACGCTCTCCGGCAACAGCTGCAACAGCTGCCCAAGGAGGAGACGTCCGTCCACGGGACCACGCTGCGCCTCCTCGCCAAGACCACCAAGGACGACGCCCGGCGGCTCTCCCTGCTGAAGAACTCCGCGGACACACTGGAACGCGACGGGAGCAGGCTGCAGCTCGCCTACACGCTGACCGAACTCGCCGCCGCCTACCGGGAGACCTCGCGGCTGAACCTCGCCCGGACCACGTCGAAGCGGGCCCGGCGGATGGCCGAGCAGTGCGAGGCGGGCCGGCTGCTCGCTCTCGTCACCGCGGACACCCAAGGTCCCGGACGGGACAAACAGCCGGGTTGCCACCATCCGGAGCTCGCCGAACTCAGCTCCGCCGAGCGGCGCGTGGCGGTGCTGGCGATCCTGGGACACACGAACCGGGAGATCTCCGGGAAGCTGTTCATCACCGCCAGCACGGTGGAGCAGCATCTGACGCGGATCTACCGGAAGCTCCGCGTGCAGCATCGTGAGGACCTGCTGGACAAGTTCTCCACGGTGTTCATGGCGCTCGAACAGAGCGGCTGAGACCGACCCGTCCGGGAGTGTGGGGAGAGGAGTCCGCTCCGTTTGCGTGTGCCCGCTCCCGCACGTCCTCATCCCACGGCGACGCGGGATATCCGGTGCGCCGCTCGCAGGCCCTCGGCTGTGGCCCGTACGGCGTTGAGCCCGTCCGTTCCCGCGGCGCCGCCCGCGGTGACGACGGGGACGCCTGCCGCGTGCAACAGCGGGGCCAGCTCGTCCACCGGGGCCTGGCCGACGGCGAGCACGACATGGTCGGCGTCGAGGGAGCGCTCACTGCCTTCCGCATCGGTGACGAGGACGCCGGTGGGTGTGATCTTCCGGTAGGTCACGCCGGTGAGCATCCGTACACCGGCGGCCCTCAGATTCCGCATGACGACCCAGCGGGTGCTGGGGCCGATGCCTGCTCCGATCCTGCGGCCACGCCGGATCAGCGTCACCTCGCACGGCGCGCCACGGACGGCGGGCTGCGTCCCGGGCCGCGGAGTGCCCCCGGCCACGGCGTGCCGGGCCAGGAACTCCTCCGGCGTCACCGCGGCAGCCGGATCGGTGGTCAGGGTGTGCGCCAGATCGACGGCGATGCCACCTCCGCCGATGACGACGATCCGTCCGCCGAGTGCTTCGGGATCGGCGAACGCCTGTGCGTAGTCGCGTACATGGGGCAGGTCCGCGCCGGAGAGGGTCAACCCGGCGGGGCGCACACCGGTGGCCAGCACCACACCGTCGAACGACCGCAGCTCCGGGATGTCCGCGCTCCCGAGGCGACGGCCCAGGTGCAACGGCACGCCGGCGTCTCGCAGTTCCCGTACGTGGTGGTGGATGGTCGCGGCGAATTCCGCCTTTCCCGGCACCCGGGAGGCCAGCCGGAACTGGCCGCCGGGGTGGGCCGCGGCCTCGTACACCTCGACCTGGTGGCCGAGGCCGGCCAGTGTGCGGGCGGCCTCCAGTCCGGCGATGCCCGCACCGATCACGGCGTAGCGGCCTAGCGGCCCACGGTGGTGGCGGGTCGGCTGCGGTGGAGGGAACTCCGTTTCGTATCCGGCTCTGGGGTTGACGAGGCAGGACACCCTTTCGGTGCCGAAGGAGCGGTCGATGCACGCCTCGTTGCAGGCGATGCAGACATTGACCCGGTCGGGGCGGCCGGCGGCCGACTTGGCGACGATCTGCGGGTCGGCCAGGAACGGCCGCGCCATGGCCACGAAGTCCAACTCGCCACCGGACAGGGCTTCGTCGGCCTGCGCGAGGTGCGGGAAGCGGTTGGCGGCGATCACCGCGACATCGGTGTGGCCGGCGGCCAGCAGGGCGCGTTTGAGCGCCTTGGCGCAGGCCGCCCAGGTGCCGGCGGGGACCTCGGACTGCACGGTGGGCACCGGTGACTCGTGCCAGCCCACGCCGACGGAGAGCGCGTCCGCCCCGGCCTCGGCGAGCGCCACCGCGAGCGCGGTGATCTCGTCCGGCGGAGTGCCCCCGGTCACCAGGTCGTTCCCGGAGATGCGGAAGAGCACCGGGAAGTCCCGGCCCACGGCCGCGCGGACCGCGCGCAGCACCTCCAGCGGAAATCGGCGCCGCCGTGCGGCGTCACCGCCCCACGCGTCGTCGCGCAGGTTGGTCAGCGGTGCCGTGAACTGGTTGATCAGATAGCCTTCGGAGCCCATCACCTCCACGGCGTCGAAGCCGAGGGCGCGTGCGGCGGACGCGCCCTCGGCGAAGTCGGCGATCGTGGTGGTGATCTCCTCGGGGGACATCTCCCGGGGGGTGCAGCGCGCGAAGGCGCTGTGTACGGGTGACGGGGCGACGGGGTGCCCTGCTCCCTCGCGGGCGCCGGGCAGGGCGTACCGCCCGGCGTGAAAGAGCTGCAGAGCGATCCGTCCGCCGCGCTCGTGCACCGCACGCACCGCCGCCGAGAGGGCCGCCCTGGTGCGGGAGTCGCCGATCACCCCGTACCCGGGGCCGCCCGCGCCCACGGCGTTGACCGCCACGCCTCCGGTGACGATGAGCGCCGCGCCCGCGGCCGCGCGCTCGGCGTAGAACGCGGCCAGGGCCGCGCCGTCATCGTCCGCGGTCTCCAGATTGAGGTGCATGGCGCCCATGACGATGCGATGCGGAAGCCGCATGGTGCCGATGCAGCCGGCCCGGAAGACATGGTCGTACACGTCGCACGCCCTTCGTCTCTCAGGATTCCCGTGTCGGTCGGGGCGGCAGTTGCAGTGCCTCGCCGGCGTCCGTGAAGAACGGCGGGGCGACCACGCTCAGGCCCCCGTCGACGACCAGGGTCTGGCCCGTGATGTAGCCGGCGCCCTCACTCAGCAGGAAGGCGACGGTGTCGGCCATTTCCTGCACGGTGCCGGGCCGCCCGGCGGGGATGCGGTCCAGGACGCCGCGCATGTCGGGCATGCCCTCGATGCCGTAGAAGTAGGCGAGCGAGTCGGAGTCGATCAGGCCGCCGTTCACCGCGTTGACGTTGATGCCGTACGGCGCGAACTCGACCGCCATGTACCGCACCCAGGCCTCGATCGCCGCCTTCATCCCGCCGAGCGCGGCGTACGTCGGGTAGGCGCGGACCGATCCGTACGACGACAGCGCGACGATCCGGCCGCCGTCGTCCATGAGCTTGACCGCCTGCTGGGCGCCGAGCACGAAGGGGCGCAGGTTCATGGCGTAGGAGCGGTCCAGGTGGTGCTGGCCGAGGTCGAGGATGTTCTTGAAGACGCTGGCGGCGGCGTTGGAGACGAAGTGGTCCAGGCGTCCGTAGCGCTCTGCGACCTCGTCGAACAGTGCCGTGACGCCTTCCGTCGTCTCGACGTCGGCCTGGACGGCGATGCCCCGGCCGCCGGCCTCCTCGATGTCGGCGACGGTCTTCTCGGCCAGTTCGGCGTTCTTCTTGTAGTTGACGACCACGGTGCCGCCCTGGCGGGCCAGGGTGAGCGCGAGGGCGCGTCCGATGCCGCGCGAGGCGCCCGTGATGAGGGAGATCGTGGATTCGCCGGCCGCGTCGTCGTGTCGGATGTCGTTCATCGTGTGCCTTCCTCGGTGACGGTCCGGGCCTGCCGCAGCAGTTCGCGGAAGACCACGGCTTTCTGCACCTCGTTGGGGCCTTCCTCGAAGCGCTGGGCGCGGGCATCGCGGTAGACGCGCTCGATCTTCTGGGACTTCCAGTAGCCGAGCCCGCCGTGGACCTGGAGCGCCTTGTCGGTGACGGTGGTCAGCATCGTCACCGCGTGCATCTTGGCCATCGAGGACTGCATGGACGCGTCGTCGGCGCCCTCCTCGAAGCGGCGGGCTGCGTGCAGCACGAGCTGTCGGGCCGCCTCGATGTCCGCCGCGTTCTCGGCGAGCATGAACTGAATGGCCTGACGCTCCGTCAGCGATTTACCGAAGGTCACCCGGGAGCGGGCGTAGTCGACGGCGAGCTGCTGGGCGCGCTGGGCGAGGCCGACGCAGCTCATCGCGACGGAGATCCGCGAGGGGGTGAGGAATCCGCCGAGGAACACCTCCAGCCCCTGGCCCTCCTCGCCGAGCCGGTGGTCCACGGGCACGGGGGTGCGGTCGAAGACGATCGAGGCGTGGTCGGTGCCGGTGACGCCCATCGTGCGGGAGGTGTCCTCGGCGCTCACTCCGGGCGCGTTGCGCGGCACCAGCAGGGCGACGGTGCCCTCGTGGCCCGTGGAGCCGGCGACGCGCGCCGCCAGGAGGTAGTAGTCACAGCGCACCCCGAACGTGATCAGGTGCTTGCGGCCCGACAGGTAGTAGGTGTCGCCCTCGCGGACCACCGAGGTCGTGATGTCCGCCCCGGTGCCGTTGCCCGGCTCGGTCAGCGCGAACGCGATCTTGATCTCGCCCAGGACGGACGGCACCACGAACCGCTTGCGCTGTTCGTCCGAGGCGTGGCCGTCCATCGACCGCCAGATGCCGTTGACGACGTGCACGATCATGCGCAGGGAGCCGTGGGAGCGGGAGAAGATCTCCATCAGCTCCATCCACCGGGTGAACCCGAGGCCCTGGCCGCCGTACTCCACCGGGGCGGCGAGCCGCAGGAACCCGAGCTCGTTCAGCTCGCTCCACAGCGCCTCGGGTACCTCGCCGGTCTCCTCGATGCGTTCGGCCCAGCGCTCGCCCGGGCCCTCCACCCACCGCTCGACCGCGTCACGGACTTCTTTGAACCGCTGCTCGTCCATCATCTTTCGCACTCCGTCTTCTCCTGTCACTGCATGTGGGGGCGCAGGTGACGCGCCCTGGCCCGCAGTTCGAACTTCTGGACCTTGCCGATCGGGTTGCGCGGGAGATCCGGGACGAGCTGGAGCCGCTCCGGCCAGTACTGCTTGGCGGCCTGGTGCCCGTCCAGGTAGCAGCACATCTCCTCGAAGCCGAGCAGCGCGCCGTCCTTGAGCACCACGAACGCGCAGGCACGCTCGCCGAGACGCTCGTCGGGCATGGCCACGATGGCCACGTCGTCGACGGCGGGGTGGCGGAACAGCAGCTGCTCCATCTCGCCGACGGGGATCTTCTCGCCGCCGCGGTTGATCACGTCCTTGACCCGGCCGGTGATACGGACGTAGCCCGACTCGTCGAGCACCGCGAGGTCGCCGGTGCGGAACCAGCCGTCCGGGGTGAAGGCCTCCGCGGTCAGGTCGGGCCGGTCGAGATAGCCCTCGAAGGTGGTCTGCGAGAGGATCTCGAAGTTGCCCTCGGCGCCCGGCGCCAGCACCTCGCCCCGGTCGTCGGTGACCCGCAGCCGTACGCCGTCCAGCACGCGCCCGTCGGTGCCCCAGCGCCGTTCCGGTGTGTCGGTCGGCGTGGACAGCGCGCCGAGGCAGGTCTCGGTGGTGCCGAACGCGCCGCACACCTTCGTGCCCAGCACCTCGCTCGCGTGCTCGGCCAGCGAGCGGGGCACGGTGGCGCCGGTGGCCACGAAGATCCGCAGATGCCGGGGCGCCTCGCCAATGTCCTCGACCGCCTTCACCAGGTCGGCCAGGAACGGCGTGGCGGCCTGGACGAACGTCGCCCGGTGCGCGTTCAACGAGACCAGGGCGCGCCGCGCGTCCCACTCGGACTGCACGATCTGGGGCACACCCAGCACGGTCGCCAGCGTCATCCCGTACAGGAAGCCCGTCTGGTGGGCGAGCGGCGAGGGCACCCAGACGGCGTCCTCGGGGCCGAGGCCGAGATGCCGGATCTCCATCGACACGGCCCGGACCAGGTTCGAGGAGGGCTGCATGACGCCCTTGGGTTCGCCGGTGGTGCCCGAGGTGAACAGCAGCTGCGCCGTCGCCCCGGCCGTCGGACGGATCGCGTCGAGCGCTGCCCGGTCGACCGTCGTCGTCCGCAGGGCGCTCTCCCAGTCGTGCAGACGGACGCCGACCGGGGGCGGCTGCGGCGGTCGGCTGCCGCCGCCCGACCGGGCCAGCACCACGACATGCTCCAGGTGCGCCGTGTCCGGGCCACCGGTGGCGGCGAGGGCGAGTGCCTCCTGCGCGGGGCGCCGGGACCGGTACTCGTCCATGACGACCAGGACGCGGGCCAGCGAGCGGCGCAGGACGAAGCCGAGTTCGCGTTGCCGGAAGAACGGGATGACCGGGCAGCAGACGGCGCCGATCCGCAGCGCCGCCAGCGACAGCACCACGAACTCCAGGCGGTTGGGCAGCTGGTACGCCACGTTCTCGCCCGGCCGCACACCGAGTTCGAGCAGCAGCGCGGCGGCCTTGTCCACCCGGCCGGCCAGGTCGCTCCAGGTGACGACAAAGTCGCCGTCCGGGCGTACGTCCACGAGGGCGGTGTCACCGGGGCGGGACGCGGCGTGCCGGGCCAGCCACTCCGGCAGGGTGACCTCGCAGGCGCGGTCCGGGTCCGCGACTGACTGGACGGGTTCCGGGACGGGTTCGCGGGCACGGCCCGTGGCGGACCGTGCGGGGCCCTTCTCCACGGAGGCCGGCACACCGACGGTGTTCATCATGTCGAGGAAGCCCGGATACGAGATGCGGTAGGCGCGCGGGTACGACAGCGTGGAGTGGCCCCGGGCACGTGAGGCGGCCACGGCCAGCGACATCAGCACCCGGTGGTCGTTGTACGAGGACAACTCCGCGCCGGCCAGGCCGTCCACCCCGGTCACCCGCAGGGTGTCGTCGGCCAACTCCAGCTCGGCGCCCATGGAGTTGAGCTGGAGCATCACACCGGCCCGGTCGGACTCCTTCAGCCGCGTGTGCGCGACGTTGCGGAACACCGACTCGCCGTGCGCGAAGGTGGCGAGGGTGGTCAGGACGGGGAGCATGTCCGGCACGTCGCGGCAGTCGACGTCGACGGCCTTCAGCAGGGGCGCGTCCTGCTGGATCCGGACACCGCCGGCGACCGGGTCCAGTTCCATGGGGACGCCCATCGAGCGTGCGATGTCGAGGAAGTGGAACTCGGGGTGGTCGGCCGGGCCCCCGGTCAGACTCGGCATACCGCGCAGGAGGACGTCGGAGGGGTGCAGTGCGGCGGTGGCGATGCCGAAGGCAGCGGAACCGATGTCGGGGGGCAGTGTCAGTTCGGTGGGCCGCACGCTCTGGTGCGGCGCCACCTCGAAGCGCCGCCAGTCGGGGGCCACGGTCACCTCCAGGCCGAACTGCCGCATCATCGCGACGGTCAGCTCCAGATAGGTGCGCTCGTTGAGCGTGCCCGACACGGTGATGGTGGTGGGGCCGGTGGCGAACGGCGCGAGCAGCAGCAGTCCGGATATCCACTGGGACAAGGTGCCCGGAATGGTCACCTCGCCGCCCGTGGGCCGATGGCCGCTGACCTGGACGGGCGGGCAGTCATTCGCCGACTCCAGGCGTACGCCCATCTGTTCCAGCGCGCGCAGCAGCGGGCCCACGGGACGGTTCCGGAAGTATTTCTGACCGGTGATCGTGACCGCGCGGTGTGACAGGGACGCGAGCCCGGTCATGAAATAGAGGGTGGTGCCGGAGCTGCCCGCCGAGACGGTGTCCCGGACCGGGCGGTAGTGCCCGCCGAGCCCCCGCACCACGAAGGTGTCGCCCTCGCGGACGATCCGTACGCCGAGGTCGCGCAGCAGCCGCACGGTGTACTCGACGTGCCGGGCGTCGGACAGGCCGTGGATCCGGCTCTCCCCGTCCGCGAGCGAGGCGAGGATCAGCGCACGGTGTGCATGGTATTTGGAGTTCGGTACGAGGATTTCGCTGGAAATCCGGTGCTGAATTCCCTTGACGAGAAGATGCATGGGATCTGTTCACTCCTAGACATTTCGCAAATCCTCTTGGTGAATGCTCTCCAGATTCGGATCGATGCACTATCCCCTAACGGCCCCTAATGCTGCGGGAGTTGGTCCGCGCGTAGGCGGGACGGGGGACTAGTCGAAATGCTCCTCGACGAATGCGAGCAGTTCTTCGGCGGTCGCCGATTCGATGTCGTCCGCGGCCGGATCCGACAGCCGGCTCTCGGTCGGGGCCGCCGTACGGTCGAGCCGGGCGAGCAGGGCATCGAGCCGGGAGCCGAACCGTGCGCGGACGCCCTGGCTGTGCGCGGCGTCCAGCAGGGTGGTCTCCAGCCAGTCGAGCTTCTCCAGGATCTCGTGGGTGAGGGCGTCCCGGTCGGGTTCGAACCGCGCGCAGAGGAAGTCGGTCACCTCCGCGGGACTCGGGTGGTCGAAGACGAGGGTGGTCGGCAGCGCGAGGCCGCTGACCACGCCGAGCCGGGTGCGCAGTTCGACGGCCATGAGGGAGTCGAACCCCATGTCGGTGAAGGCGCGGTCCACGGCGACGGCTCGGGACGTGGCATGCCCCAGCACCCCCGCGACCTCCGCGCGCACCAGATCCAGCACCGCGCCGCGCCGCGCCTCGGCGTCCAGGGCCGCGAGGCGCTCGGCCAGTTCCGTCCGGGCGGGCGCCTCCTCGGCAGCGGCGGCGGGCTCCGCCAGGTACCCGAGCAGCGGGCTGGGGCGGTTGCTGGCGAAGACGCGGGCGAAGCGGTCCCAGTCGACATCGACGACCGTGACCGTGGTGTCGTCGTGCTCCAGGGCCTGAGCGAGCGCGGCGGTGGCGCCTTCGGGGGAGAGGGCGCGGACACCGCGGCGCTCCATCTCCTCCTGGAAGTGGTCGTCCGCCATGCCGCCCCCGCTCCAGGGGCCCCAGGCGACGGCCGTGCCGGCGGCGCCGCGGGCCCGACGCCGCTCGACCAGTGCGTCCAGGTGGGCGTTGGCGGCGGCGTATGGGCCGTTGCCCGCGCTGCCCCAGGTGCCGGCGATGGAGGAGTAGACGACGAACGCCGCCAGGTCGTCCCCCAGCACCTCGTCGAGGATCTCCGCGGCGGTGACCTTCGCGTCGGTCACCGCCGAGAAGCCGTCCCCGGCGAGTTCCGTCAGCGGCTGTTCGGCGGCGACACCCGCCGCGTGCACCACGGCGCGGACGGGGGTGCCGGCCGCGGCGAGGCCCTCGGCCAGCCGGCTGACGGCGTCGCGGTCGGTCACGTCGCAGGCCGTCAGGTCGACCGCCGCGCCGAGCGCCTCCAGTTCGGCACGCAGTGCCTCGGCGCCGGGAGCGGCCGGGCCGCGGCGGCTGACGAGAACCAGTCGGGACGCCCCCTGCGAGGCGAGCATGCGGGCGGTGTGCGCACCGAGCGCTCCGGTACCGCCGGTGATCAGAACCGCGCCGTCCGTCCACCGGTACGCACCGGATGCGAGGGCGTCGGCCCCCGGGTCGTCGCGCGTGTCGGCAGGGGTGAGGCGACGCGCGTGAACGCCGTCCCCGCGCAGTGCCACCTGGTCCTCCCCGGCGGTCCCGGAGAGGACGGCGGCCAGGCCGGTCGGCTCCCCTTCGGCGGGGAGATCGACCAGACCGCCCCACAGCGCCGGGTGTTCGAGGGCGGCGACCCGACCGAGGCCCCATACCTGGGCCTGCCAGGGGTCCGGTGCGGCGTCCGCCGGCCCGGTGCGTACGGCGCCCCGCGTCAGCGTCCACAGCCGGGTCGGCAGGTCCGCGTCGTGCAGGGCCTGCAGCAGCACCAGGGTGGCCAGCGCCCCGGTGGCGACGCCGCGGTGCCCGGCGTCCTCGCCGCCGGACTCCGCCAGCAGGGACACCGTCCCCGCCACCGTGCCGTCGGCTGCGGCACGTTCCTTGAGTTCCTTCGCCAGCGCCGTGCGGTCCGTCCCGTGCAGGTCGACGGTGAGGATGCGGGGGGTTGCACCCGCGGCCGCGAGCGCCCGCCGCACGGCGTCGGCCGTCGGGGTGTCGGCGGCATCCCCGGGGACGACGATCCACCAGGTGCCGTCGAGCGCGACGGCCGGGGCGTCCGTGGGCACCCGGTCCCAGGCGACGCGGTAGCGCCAGCCGGCGGCCCGGGCGAGCGTGGTGCTGGTGCGGTGCCAGTCGTGCAGCGCCGGCAGCGCGGCCCGCAGGGGCGTCTCCGCGTCGAGACCGAGGGTGCGGGTCAGACCGTCGAGGTCCTGGTCCTCGACCACCTGCCAGAAGCGTGCCGCCGCCGGGTCGCCCACGGAGCCGGTGCCCCGTTCGGCCGCGGTCTCCTCGTCCAGCCAGTAGCGCTCGTGCTGGAAGGCGTAAGTGGGGAGCCGGACCAGCCGGCCCGCCCCGAGTGCCGCCGTCCAGTCGACGGATACGCCGTGGGCGTGCGCGGCGCCGAGCGCCGTGACCACGCTGCGTGCCTCGGGGTGATCGCGTCGCGTGGAGGGGAGGACCGGCCTGTCCGTCCCTGCTAGGGGCGCCAGGGCGGCGTCCGGGCCGAGTTCGACGAGCACGTCGGCGTCGTCCAGGGCGCCGAGGGCGTCGGCGAAGCGGACGGTGTGGCGGGCGTGGTCGAGCCAGTAGGCGGCGGTTGCGAAGGGGTGTGAGCTGTCGGCGGAGGGGCTGAGGGGGAGGGTGGGTTCGTGGAAGGTCAGTTCGTCGAGGACGGTGGTGAAGTGGTCGAGCATGGGGTCCATGAGGGGTGAGTGGAAGGCGTGGCTGACCCGCAGCCGGGTGGTGCGGCGGCCCTGTTCACGCCACTGATCGGCGATCCGCAGTACGGCGGCCTCCGCCCCGGAGACGACGACGGCTTCGGGACCGTTCACGGCGGCGATCGCGACATCCGGCACGTCCGCGAGGCTCGCGGCCACCTCGTCTTCGCTCGCGGCGATGGCGACCATGGCTCCGCCCTCCGGCAGCGCCTGCATCAACCGGCCCCGCGCCACGGCCATCCGTGCGGCGTCCGGCAACGACAGGACCCCCGCCACGCAGGCCGCTGCGATCTCCCCCACGGAGTGCCCCGCGAGAGCGGAGAACTCCACGCCCCAGAATTGCCACAGGCGCGCCATCGCCACCTCGAAGGCGAACAGCGCAGGCTGAGCGAACTCCGTCCGCTCCAACATCTCCGCGGGGCCCGACCACATCACCTCCCGCAACGACCGCCCCAACAACGGGTCGACCACCGCGCACACCTCGTCCAACACCCCGGCGAACACCGGGAAGCGCTCAGCCAACTCACGCCCCATCCCCGGCCGCTGCGCACCCTGACCAGAGAACAGGCCCGCCACCCGCCCGGGGCCGGCCGTGCCGAGGGACACCGCCCGGCTCGGCGTCGCCGCGGCCGGGTCCGCGAGTGCGGCGAGGGCGTCCAGCAGCTCCTGCCGGTCCTCGGCCACCAGGACCGCCCGATGGTCGTGAAGCGACCGGGTGGTGACCAACGACCGGGCCACATCGGCCGGTTCGAGCCCCGGGTGGCCGAGCAGGTGGGAGTGCAGGGCGCGGGCCTGCGCCGGGAGTCCTGCCGCGCTGCGGGCGGTGAGCACATACGGCAGCGGGGTCCGGGCCGCGGTGGAGTCCGCCGTGTCCACGGGAGTGCTGCTCTCCGTGGACGTGCCGTGGACGGGTGCTTCGGCAGCGGGCTCGGCGTCGAGGGGATCGCCCTCCGCCAGCACGATGTGCGCGTTGGTGCCGCTGATGCCGAACGACGACACGCCGGCCCGGCGCGGCCGGTCGCCGCGGGGCCAGGGGCGCTCCTCGGTGAGGAGCCGCACGGCCTTCGACGACCAGTCCACCTCGGGTGACGGCGAGTCGGCGTGCAAGGTGCGGGGCAGCAGTTCGTGCCGCAGTGCCTGCACCATCTTGATCACTCCGCCGACCCCGGCCGCCGCCTGTGCGTGGCCGATGTTCGACTTCAGGGACCCGAGGTACAGCGGCCGCTCCGGCGCGCGCTCCCGGCCGTAGGTCGCGAGCAGGGCCTGGGCCTCGATCGGGTCGCCCAGCCGGGTGCCGGTGCCGTGCGCCTCGACGGCGTCGACCTCGGCGGCCGCGATGCCCGCCTGCGCGAGCGCGGCCTCCACGACGCGCTGCTGGGCGGGACCGCTCGGGGCGGTCAGGCCGTTGGACGCACCGTCCTGGTTCACGGCGGAGCCATGGACCACGGCGAGCACCTCGTGTCCCAACCGACGCGCTTCGGACAGCCGTTCCACGACGAGCAGGCCGGCGCCCTCCGCCCAGCCGGTGCCGTCCGCGTCCGCGGAGAACGACTTGCACCGGCCGTCCGCGGCCAGGCCGCCCTGGCGGCTGAACTCGACGAAGATGTGCGGTGAGGCCATCACGGTGGCGCCGCCCGCCAGCGCGAGATCACACTCGCCCCGCCGCAGCGCCTGGCAGGCGAGGTGCAGGGCGACCAGCGAGGACGAGCAGGCGGTGTCGAGCGTGACCGCCGGGCCCTGGAGCCCGAGAAGGTAGGAGATGCGCCCCGACATCACGCTGTTGCTGTTGGCGATGCCGATGATCCCCTCAAGGCTCGCCGGCGTGCTGCTCAGACGCGACAGGTAGTCGTTGTACATGGTGCCGACGAACACCCCGGTACGGCTGCCGCGCAGGGTGCCGGGGGCGATCCCCGCGTGTTCCACGGCCGCCCAGGACGCCTCCAGCAGCAGTCGCTGCTGCGGGTCCATGGCCAGCGCCTCTCGGGGCGAGATACCGAAGAAGTCCGCGTCGAACCCGGCGGGGTCGTCGAGGAATCCACCCTCGCCGGCGTAGGAGGTACCGGCCCGGGAGCGGTCCGGGTGGGAGAGGCCCGCCAGGTCCCATCCGCGGTCGGTGGGGAATCCGGTGACGGCGTCCCGGCCCTGCGCGACGAGCTGCCACAGGTCCTCGGGGGACGCGACGCCGCCCGGGTAGCGGCAGGCCATCCCGACGATGGCGACGGGCTCGTCGGCGACGGCCGTCCCGCGCGTGGCGGGCTGTCGGGGGAGTGGCGACGGCTCGGTGGCCAGCGCGCTCTCCAGGTGCCGGGCGAGCGCGCCGGCGGTGGGATGGTCGAAGACCAGGGTCGCCGGCAGGCGGACACCGGTCGCGGCCGAGAGCCGGTTGCGCAGGCGCACGGACATGAGGGAGTCGAAGCCGAACTCGCCCAGCGGGCGCTCCGCGTCGACCGCGCTCATGTGCTGGTGCCCGACGGCCGAGGCGATCTCGGCCCGTACGAGGTCGGACAGCGCCTTGCCGCGGTCCGCGGCCGGGAGGGCGGCCAGCTTCTCGGCCGTCGATCCGGGCGCGGCCGTCGCGGCGGACGCCGTCGTGCGGCGCGGTGCGGGACGCAGCGCCGTGAAGAGCGGGGCGGGCCGGGCGGCGGTGAACAGCGGCAGGAAACGCGGCCACGCCACGTCGGCCAGGACCCGGTTCGCGCCGAGGGACACCGCCGTCGACAGCGCCGCCACGGCGTCGTCGACCGGGAGCGGGGTGAGGCCCTGGCGTCGCAGCCGTCGCTCCAGGTCGGCGTCGACCATGCCGCCGCCCGACCAGGGACCCCAGGCGAGCGCCGTGCCGGCCAGACCGCGGGCCCGGCGCCGGGCGGCCAGCGCGTCCAGCACGGCGTTGCCCGCCCCGTACGCGCTCTGCCCCGCACCTCCCCAGACGCCGGAGACGGAGGAGAAGACGACGAAGGCATCCAAGTCGGCTTCGCCGAGTACCTCGTCGAGGACCCGGGCACCGCCCGCCTTGCCCTCCAGGACGGTGTGGAACCGGTCGGGGGTGGTCTCCAGCAGCGGTGTCTGGTCGGCGACGCCCGCCGCGTGGAACACCGCGCGGACGGGGGCGCCCGCGTCCGCCGCCTCGCGCACCAGCTCGGCCATGGCGGACCGGTCGGCGACATCGGCGGCGACGATCCGTGCCGGGGTGCCGGTGGCGGCCAGCTCGGCCAGCAGGTCCTGCGCGCCGGGCGCCTCGGGACCCCGGCGGGAGACCAGCAGCAGGGAGCAGCCGCCGAGGCCCGCGACCCAACGCGCGACATGACCGCCCAGCGCCCCGGTGCCCCCGGTGATCAGCACGGTGCCGGACGGGGTCCAGTCGGCGGGTGGTTGCGCCGGCCGGTCCGGCTTGACCAGGCGGCGAACAAAGGCCCCGTCGGCCCGGAGGCGGATCTGGTCCTCGCCGGTGTCCGCGCACAGCAGGCCGGCCAGGCGGTCGAGGTCGGGCCGTACGCCGGCCGGGGGCAGATCGACCAGGCCGCCCCAGCGGTCCGGGAGTTCCAGGGCCGCCGCCCGGCCCGCGCCCCACACGGCGGCCGCGTCGAGCGCGTCGTCGGACTCCTGGGTCAGGCACCACACCGGGGTGTCGACGCCGGCGTCGGTGAGCGCCTGGAGCGCGGTGACGAGGGTGTCCGGGTGGGCGGCGAAGAGCAGTACACCGTCCGGGGCGGTGGCGGCGGTGTGGGTGGCGTCGGCCAGCCGTGCCGCGAGGGCGGGGCGGTCCGGGGTGGGGTCGAGGTCGACGGCGAGGGTGTGTTCGGCCAGGTCCCGGGTCCAGGAGACGTCCGTCGCCGGTGGCGCGAGGACGATCCAGGTGCCGGGGAGCCGGTCGGCACGCGGCGGGTCGGGCAGCAGCTGCCAGGTGACCTCGTAGCCGAGGCGGTTCAGGTGCCCGTCCGCCCGGGTGGTGAGCCGGGCGGTGTCGGCCGCCCGCAGCACCAGTTCCCCGATGGTCAGGACCGGCTCCCCGGTGCCCGTGGCCGCGTCCAGGCGCAGGGTCCCGGCGCCGGTTTGCAGGCGTACGCGCAGTTCGCAGGCGCCGGGGGAGTGCACGGTGGCCCGGCCGAAGGAGAAGGGCAGCCGCACCTGCTGACCGGAATCGGCGGCCGCGAGCGGGTGCAGGGCGGCGTCCAGCAGCGCGGGATGGCAGCCGTAGCGGCCGTCGTGGGCCCGCTCGGGGAGGGCGACCTCGGCGAACAGCTCGTCGCCGGACCGCCACAGCGCCCGCAGGCCGCGGAAGACCGGACCGTAGCCGTAGCCACGGGCGGCGAGGGAGTCGTAGAGCTCCTCGACCGGCATCTCCTCGGCGCCCCGCGGCGGCCACTGCCCCGTGGCCCACTCAGCGTCGGCGGGAGGATTCCCCTGGGGGGAGGTCTCGGGGGGCTCCTCCGCGAGCCGACCCGTGGCGTACTCCACCCAGTCGCCATCGCCGCTCCGGCCCCGGACGATCAGCGCGCGCTCCGGCTCGCCCGGCGGTTCGACCCAGACCTGGATGTCGGTGCCCGCGGCGGGCAGCACGAGCGGGGCCTGGACGACGAGGTCGGCGACCTGGCGGCAACCCACCTGCTGGGCGGCCCGCAGGGCGAGTTCCAGGAAGCCGGTACCGGGGAAGAGCACGGCACCGGAGACCGCGTGGTCGGCGAGCCATGGGTCCCGGTCGGGCGCGATCCTGCCGCTGAGCACCACGCCGCCCCGGCCCGGCAGTTCCACGATGCCGGACAGCAGGGGGTGGTCCAGCGCGTCGGCACCGTCACCCGTCAGGGCGGGGGGCGCGAGCCAGTAGCGCCGGTGCTGGAAGGGGTAGGGGGGCAGGTCGGCACGGGGAGCGGCCGGGAAGAGGACCGTCCAGTCGACCTCGACGCCGTGCGCGTGGGCCTCGCCGAGCGCGGTCAGCAGCGTCAGGGTCTCGCTCTGCTCACGGCGGCAACTCGGCAGCACCGTGTGACCGGTGTCGATCAGCGGTGCCAGGACCGTGTCGGGGCCGATCTCGACGACGATGTCCGTCTCCGCGAGGCCCGTGACCGCGTCGTGGAACCGCACCGCGCGACGGGCGTGGTCGACCCAGTAGGCCGCGGTGGCGAACGGATGCGTGGAATCGGCCGACGCGCTCACCGGCAGCGCCGGCTCCCTGCGCTCCAGCTCGTCCGCCACCGCACGCAGCTCGTCCAGCACCGGTTCCATCAACGGCGAGTGGAACGCGTGGCTGACCCGCAGCCGGCTCGTGCGCCGACCACGCTCGCGCCAGGCCTCGGCGACCCGCTCGACCTCCGCACGGGCACCGGAGACGACCACCGCCTCCGGGCCGTTGACCGCGGCGATGCCCACGAGCGCCGGATCGCCCAGCGTCGCGGCGACCTCCTCCTCGCCCGCGGCGACGGCCAGCATCGCTCCGCCCTCCGGCAACCGCTGCATCAGCCGCCCGCGCGCCACGGCCAACCGGGCCGCGTCCTCCAGGGACAACGCCCCGGCCACGACCGCGGCGGCGATCTCCCCGACGGAGTGCCCCGCGAGCACGGAGAACTCCACGCCCCAGGACTGCCACAGGCGCGCCAGCGCCACCTCGAAGGCGAACAGCGCGGGCTGCGCGAACTCGGTCCGCTCCAGCTGCTCCGCGGGCCCCGACCACATCACCTCCCGCAGCGACCGCCCCAACAGGGGGTCGACCACCGCGCACACCTCGTCCAGCACCCCGGCGAACACCGGGAAGTCCTGCGCCAGTTGACGGCCCATCCCGGCGTGCTGCGCGCCTTGGCCGGAGAACACCGCCGCCACCCGGCCGCCGCCGGCGGCCACGGGAGTGACCTCGGCGAGCCCGGCCAGCACGGTGTCGCGGTCACCCGTGACCGCCGCACGGTGCTCGAACGCCGTCCGATGCACCGCCGACTCCCGCGCCGCCCGCACGAGGGGCAGCTCCGGCCGGGCCGTCAGGTGCTCCCGCAGCGCCGCCGCCTGCGCCCGCACCGCCTCCGGCGTCCGGCCCGACAGTACCAGCGGTACCGAGGTCGGAGCCCACGGGGCCGCGGGCTCCGCCGCACTCTCCTCGGCGGGCTCGAGGACGAACTCCTCCACGATCACATGCGCGTTGGTGCCGCTCATCCCGAAGGACGACACCCCGGCCCGCCGCGGGCGGTCCCCGACCCGCTCCCAGGCCCGCTCCCGCGCCAGCAGCGCGACCGTCCCCGCGGACCAGTCGACCTCCGTCGACGGACGCTCCGCATACAGGCTCCGCGGCAGGACGCCGTGCCGCAGCGCCTGCACCATCTTGATCACGCCGCCGACGCCCGCGGCCGCCTGGGTGTGCCCGATGTTGGACTTCAACGAACCCAGCCACAGCGGCCGTTCCGCCGGACGACCCCGGCCGTACGTCGCCATCAGGGCCTGCGCCTCGATGGGATCGCCCAGCCGCGTGCCCGTCCCGTGCGCCTCCACCGCGTCGATCTCGTCCGCGCTCAGACGGGCATGGCGCAGCGCCGACTCGATGACGCGCTGCTGGGCGGGACCGCTCGGCGCCGTCATCCCGTTCGAGGCACCGTCCTGGTTGACCGCGCTGCCCCGCACCACCGCCAGCACCTCGTGCCCCAGCCGCCGGGCGTCCGACAACCGCTCCACGGCCAGCACGCCCACCCCCTCGGACCAGCCGGTTCCATCCCCGTCGTCGGCGAAGGAGTGGCACCGGCCGTCGGTGGACAGCACCCGCTGGCGGCTGTACTCGACGAAGAAGGTGGGCCCGGCCATGATCGCGACGCCGCCGGCCAGCGCCAGATCGCACTCGCCCGCACGGAGCGACTGGCAGGCCAGGTGCAGGGAGACGAGCGAGGAGGAGCACGCCGTGTCGACGGTGACGGCGGGGCCCTCCAGGCCGAAGTGGTAGGCGACCCTGCCGACGGCCATGCTGCCCGCGCTGCCCATGTGGACGTAGCCCTCGAACCCGTCGGGGGCGGTGGTGAAACGGCTGCCGTAGTCGTGGTGCATGACACCCGTGAACACGCCGGTGCGGCTGCCGCGCAGGGTGGCGGGGCGGATGCCCGCGCTCTCCAGCGCCTCCCAGGACGTCTCCAGCAGCAGCCGCTGCTGCGGGTCCATGGCCAGCGCTTCTCGTGGGCTGAGTCCGAAGAAGTCGGCGTCGAAGAGGTCGATGTCGGTGAGGAAACCGCCTTCGCGGGTGTACGACTTCCCGACGGCGTCCGGGTCGGGGTCGTAGAGTCCGGCCACGTCCCAGCCGCGGTCCTGCGGGAAGCCGCTGATGGCGTCGCGCCCCTCCGTGACGAGCCGCCACAGGTCATCGGCGCCGTGCACCCCGTCCGGGTAGCGGCAGCCGATGCCCACGATCGCGATCGGCTCGTGGTGCTTCGTCTCGGCGTCCCGCAGCCGCAGTCGGGTCTTCTGCAGATCGGTGGTGACCTTGCGCAGGTATGCGACGAGCTGGCTGTCGTCTGTTGTCATGTCTGGCACCTATCGGCTTCGCGGCTGTCCGCCCGCACAGGGCGCGACGGGAACAGGGGATGGCGGAGGAGCGGTGGCGGCCCGGCCCCGGGCTGCCGGGGCCGGGCGGGGTCAGAGGTCCCCCAACTCGGTGTCGATGAACTGCATCAGCTCGGCGGCGCTGGCCGAGGCGAGCCCGTCCGTCCCGGCGACCGGCCTGGCGTCGAGCGCGGACAGCCGGTCCAGCAGCTCGGTGAGACGGCCGGTCAGGGCCTGGCGGGTGGCGGCGTCGGTGAGCGGCGACAGGACCCGGTCCTGGAGGTCTTCGACCACCTCCAGCAGCGGCCGGTCGGCCGGCGCGGAGCCGGCCGCGCCGAGGTCGAGGTGGCCCAGGAGATGCTCCGCCAGCGCGTGCGGCGTCGGATGGTCGAAGACCAGCGTGGCGGGCAGCTTGACGCCGATGAGTCCGGCGAACCTGTTGCGCAGCTCCACGGACATCAGGGAGTCGAACCCGATCTCCTTGAGCGCGCGGTCGGGACTGACCCGCTCGGGCCCGGACTCGCCGATGAGTGCCGCCACATGGGTCTGCACGACCTCGGTCAGGGCCGGGAGCCGCTCGGCGTCCGGCAGTGCGGCGAGCCGCTGGGTGAGGCTCTGCGCCTCGCCCTCGGCGTGGCCGCCGTCCGTCCGCGCCAGGGGATCGAGGGCGGCGGCCTTCTCCTCGAACGAGCCGAGCAGCGGACTGGGCCGGGACGCGGTGAACGCGGGCAGGAAGCGCGACCAGGTGATGTCGGCCACCACCGGGTCCCACGCGCCGTCGGCCATGATGCCCTGCTCCAGGGCCTGGAGGGCGGCGGGCACCAGGAGCGGGGTCAGACCGCGCTTGCGCAGTTCCCGCTCGTCGCGCTCGGTCAGCATCCCGCCGCCCGCCCACGGCCCCCAGGCGACGGAGAGCGCGGGCCTGCCCTGCCCGCGCCGGCGCCGGGCGAGCGCGTCGAGGCAGGCGTTGCCGGCGGCGTACCCGGCCTGGCCCGCGGCGCCCCAGACGCCGGAGATCGAGGAGAACAGGACGAAGTCGTCGAGGTCCGGCAGCAGTTCGTCGAGCAGCAGGGCGCCTTCGATCTTGGCCGCCATCTGGGCGGCCAGCTCCTCGGCCCCGGTCTCCGCGATCCGCACGTCCCGGACCACGCCCGCGGCATGGACCACGGTGCGCACGGGGGCGCCCTCCGCCGCCAGGGCAGTCAGCAGATCACCCATCGCGGCACGGTCCGTCACATCGACGGCGACGGCCTCCGCCCGGGTGCCGAACGCGGAGATCTCCGCGAGCAGTTCGGTGGCTCCGGGGGCCGCCGGACCCTGACGGGAGAGGAGGAGGACGCGGTCGGCGCTGCCCTGCTCGGCGATCCGGCGGGCGACGTGCCCGCCGAGACCCCCGGTCCCGCCGGTGATCAGCACGGTGCCCTTGGGCGTCCAGGTACCGGTCTGCGGCGCCGACGCGGGCACCAGCCTACGCACCCACAACTGTCCGTCACGAACAGCGAGTTGATCCTCGGCACCATCGTCGTCGGGGCCGTCGACGGTGAGGATCCCGGCGAGCGCCTGTCGGGTGGCATCGTCGATCCACTCGGGCAGATCCACCAGACCACCCCAGCGGTCGGGCAGTTCCAGTCCGGCGACCCGGCCGAGCCCCCAGACACCCGCCGCCCGCACATCGGCGGCGGGGTCGGCCGTCCCCACCGTGACGGCACCGCTCGTGACGCACCACACCGGGCCGGTCTGCCGGCCGGCGACCTCGTGCAGGGCGGCGAGCAGATCCTCCGCGCGTCCGGCGCCGACCAGTACCCCGTCCGGCGCGGTCGAGCGGTCCCAGGAAGCGGCGGTGACCGGGTCCGCGAAGAGGGAGCCGAGCGCCGGGGGCACCTCGCCGAGCAGGAGCCACGTCCCGGGCACCCGGTCGGTGGTGGCGGCCCGTCCCTCTTGCCGCCATGTCTCGGCGAACCACCCGGTGCGGCCGGTCGCCCCTGCCGCTTCCAGCTGTGCGCGCTCGATGGAGCGCAGGATGAGGCCCTCCATGGCGAGGACGGGGGACCCGGTGTCGTCCGTGATCCAGACGGCCGCGGTGTCGGCGTCCGCCCGGATCCGCACGCGCAGCCGCCGGGCGTCCGAGGAGAACAGGGACACGCTGTTGAAGGAGAACGGCAGCCGGACCTCGCCGGCCTCGTAGAGGCTGCCGGTGATCGGCAGGGCGTGCAGGGCGGCGTCCAGCAGCGCGGGGTGGATACCGAACCCGCGAGGCTGCCCCTCGGGGAGCACGACCTCCGCGAAGAGGTCCCCGGCACGCTCCCAGAGGGCCTTGGTGCCGTGGAAGGCCGGGCCGTACTCGTAGCCGCGGGCGGCGAGCTCCTCGTAGAAGGAGCGACCGGTGAGCTGCCGCGCCCCGGCCGGCGGCCAGACCTCGCCGGCCCAGTCGCCGTCGCCGAAGCCCGCGGTGTCGGCGATCCGTGCCGCGAGCAGGCCGGTGGCGTGCAGCGTCCAATCGCCGCCGGTCTCCCTGGTACGGATCTGCAGTTCCCGCTCGGCGCCGCCTTGGTCCGGCCCCACCCACACCTGGAGGTCGCGGGGCGCGCCCTCGGCGAACACCATGGGCGCACGCAGGACGAGTTCGTCGACCGACCCGGCGCCGGCCGAGCGGGCCGCTTCGAGCGCGAGCTCCACGAAGCCCGTGCCGGGCAGCAGCACCGTGCCCATGACGACGTGGTGCGACAGCCACGGGTCGCTGCCGGGGGTCAGCCTGCCGGACAGCAGCAGGCCCCCCGCACCCGGCAGATCCGTGCGCGAGGTGAGCATCGGGTGCGACCGCGGATCCGCTCCCGCGCCGGCACCGGCGCTGGCGTCCGACGCGGAGTCCCAGTAGCGCTGCCGCTGGAAGGCGTACGTGGGCAGGTCGGCGCGGGGAGCGGGCGGCAGGAGGGCGGCCCAGTCGACGTCGGCGCCATGGGCGTGGGCCCGGCCCAGCGCGGTGAGGACGGTGTGCGTCTCGGACCGGCCGCGCCGGGTGCTGGCCAGGACGGGGTGACCGGTCTCGATCAGCGGGGCCAGGGCGGCGTCCGGGCCGACCTCGATCAGGATGTCGGCCTCCGGGAGCCGCTCTATCGCGTCGCCGAAACGTACGGCGCGGCGCGCGTGGTCGACCCAGTATTCAGGGGTGTCGATGGGGTGGGCGGTGTCGGCGGTGGCACGGATCGGGACGGTCGGCGGATGGAAGCGCAACTTCTCCACCACCGCGCGGAACTCGTCGAGGACCGGCTCCATGAGCGGTGAGTGGAAGGCGTGACTGACCCGCAGCTCGGTCACCCGCCGGCCGCGGCCACGCCAGATCTCGCCCACGCGTGCCACCTCGTCGCGGGCACCGGAGACGACGACCGCCCCGGGGCCGTTGACCGCGGCGACGGCGACGCGCGCGGCATCGCCCAGCGTGGCCGCCACCTCGTCCTCGCCCGCGGCGACGGCGAGCATGGCGCCCCCGCCGGGCAGGGACTGCATCAGCCGCCCCCGGGCCACCACCAGCCGCGCCGCGTCCGGCACCGTCAGCACCCCGGCGACGACCGCGGCGGCGATCTCGCCCACCGAGTGACCCACGACAGCGGTGAACGACACGCCCCAGGACTGCCAGAGCCGGGCCAGCGCCACCTCGAACGCGAACAGCGCGGGCTGCGCGAACTCCGTCCGGCCCAGCAGTTCCGGATCGTCGGACCACATCACCTCCCGCAGTCCGCGTCCGAGCTCCGCGTCGAGGTGGCCGCACACCTCCGTCAACGCCTCGTCGAACACCGGGAAATCCGCGGCCAGTTGACGGCCCATCCCCGCGCGCTGCGCGCCCTGGCCGGAGAACACGGCCGCCACCCTGCCGGGCCCGGCGAGCACCGGGGAGACCTCGCCGAGACCGGCCCGGACCTCCTCCCGGTCACCCGTGACCACGGCACGGTGCTCGAACGCCGTACGGCGGGTGGCCAGCTCCCGGGCGACGTGCGCCAGCGGCAGCTCCGGGTGAGAGGCGAGGTGCTCCCGCAGCGCCCGCGCCTGCCCGCGCACGGCCTCCGGGGTCTTGCCGGAGAGCACCAGCGGCACCGCCACATCCGCCCAGGGGGCGGCGGACTCCGCGCCCTCGGAGGCCTCGGGGGTCTCAGGGGCGAACTCCTCCAGGATGATGTGCGCGTTCGTCCCGCTGATCCCGAAGGCGGAGACACCGGCCCGGCGCGGGCGGCCGTCGGCACGATCCCACTCGCGGGCCTGGGCCAGCAGCTCGACGGTGTCCGACGACCACTCCACCTCGTGCGTCGGATTGTCCGCGTACAGGCTGCGCGGCATCACACCGTGCCGCAGCGCCTGCACCATCTTCACCACCCCGGCCACCCCGGCCGCCGCCTGCGCGTGCCCGATGTTCGACTTCAAGGAACCGACGTACAAAGGCCGTTCGGCCGGGCGGTCGCTCCCGTACGTCGCGAGCAGCGCCTGTGCCTCGATGGGGTCGCCCAGCCGCGTCCCGGTGCCGTGCGCCTCCACCACGTCGATATCCGCGGCGCGCAGGCCCGCGCTGTCCAGCGCGGCCCGGATCACCCGCTGCTGGGCGGGACCGCTGGGCGCGGTGAGGCCGTTGGAGGCGCCGTCCTGGTTGACGGCGCTGCCCCTGACCACCGCCAGCACGTCATGGCCCAGTCGCCGCGCGTCGGACAACCGCTCCACCACCAGCACGGCCACGCCCTCGGCCATACCGAAGCCGTCGGCATCGGCGGAGAACGGCTTGGAGCGGCCGTCGGGCGCGAGCGCGCGGAGCCGGCTGAACTCGATGAACAGGCCGGGCTCGGCCATCACCGTCGCCCCGCCGACCAGCGCCAGGTCGCTCTCGCCGCGGCGCAGCGACTGCCCCGCCAGGTGCAGCGCCACCAGGGAGGAGGAGCAGGCCGTGTCGAGGGTGAGGGCGGGACCTTCCAGGCCCAGGACGTAGGACAGCCGGCCGGACACCACGCTGGAGGTGGTACCCGTCATCACATAGCCCTCCAGGTCGGGCCGCGCCTGGTGCAGCGGCCGGCCGTACGGCAGGCTCATGACGCCGGTGAAGACACCGGTCCGGCTGCCCCGCAGGGTCGCACTGTCGATCCCGCCGCGCTCCAGCGCCTCCCACGACGTCTCCAGCAGCAACCGCTGCTGCGGGTCCATCGCCAGCGCCTCACGCGAGGAGATGCCGAAGAAGGCGGCGTCGAACTCGGCCACCCCGTCGAGCAGCGCGGCTTCGCGCTGGTACGAGGTGCCCGGCTGCGAGGCGTCGGCGTCGTACAGCGCGGTGAGGTCCCAGCCGCGGTCGGCCGGGAAGGCCGCGACCGCGTCCCGCCCTTCGTGCACCAGCTGCCACAACTCGTCGGGGGAGCCGACCCCGCCGGGGAAGCGGCAGGCCATGCCGACGATGGCGATCGGCTCGTCGGGATCGGCCGGCGCCGACGCGGCCGGGGCCGGGGCCGGTGCGTCGCCGCCGAGCAGCGCGCGCACCAGTTCCTCCGCCAGCGCGCGCGGCGTGGGGTGGTCGAACAGGACCGTCACGGGCAGCCGCAGCCCGGTCATCTCGACCAGCCGGTTGCGGACCCGGAGGGCGCCCGCGGAGTCCACGCCCAGCGACCGGAACGCCTCGTCCGCGCCGATGGCCGTCGCCGACGGCTCGATCTGCCCGGACACGGCGTCCGCCACGAGGCGTACGGCCTCGTCGACGCGCTGCGCCGGGGTGCACCCCAGCAGCCGCTCGCGCAGCTCGGAGCCGGGCCCGCCGCCGCTGCCGGCGGTGTCCGCCGTGTCCAGGTCGAGTCGGTAGGGAGGCAGCGAGACGCGGCGGGCGTCGGGCAGGACGGTGCTCCAGTCGGGGGCGACGCCGTGCAGGTGGGCCTCGGCCAGGGCGCGCAGATAGCGGTCGTGGCCCGCGTCGTCACGACGCATCGTGTCGAGGACGACGACCTTGCGGCCGAGGTGTGCGGCGGTCTCCTCGATCGGCAGGGTGAGCACCGGGTGCGGGCTCATCTCCACGAACACCCGGTGGCCCTGGCCGAGCAGCTCCTCGATGACCTGCTGGAACCGGGCGGGCTCGCGAAGGCTGAGGAACCAGTGCTCGGCGTCCAGCGCGCCGGTGTCGAGCGGGTCGGTCGTGGTGGACGTGTACACGGGTATCCGGGTGGCGCGCGGCCGTACCGCGGCGGCCTCCCGCACGAGGTACTCGTGGGCAGGCTCCATGCGCCACGAGTGCCCGGCGATCCCGATGGGCAGCAGGGCGGCCCGTACGTCCCGGGCGCGCAGCCGCTCCAACAAGGCCGTCGCGGACTCGGTGGTGCCCGCGACGACCGTGGAGCCGGGGCCGTTGACGACCGCGATGTCCAGGTCCAGATCCCACTCGTCGACCAGCGCGGTGACCTGATCGGCGGGGAGCGCCACGGCGACCATCTCCCCGTTGCCCTGGAGCCGCGCCAGCGCCTTGCTGACGGCGGCGACCAGCCGCGCGCCGTCGGCCAGGGTGAGTGCTCCGGCAGCGGTCACCGCCGCGATCTCACCGAAACTGTGGCCGACGACCGCCGCGGGCGTGACGCCGTTCGACCGCCACAGCTCCGCGAGCGACACCATGACGGCGAACAGGGCCGGCTGGATCACCTCGACCCGCTCCAGCGGCAGGGCCCCGGAGAGCACGTCATCGAGCTCGAAGTCCACGAACGGGCGCAACTCCCGCGCGCATTCGGCAAGTTTGTCGCGGAAGACCGGGGCCGTGGCGGCGAGTTCGCGAGCCATTCCCACCCACTGGGCGCCCTGGCCCGGGAAGACGAACACCGCGGACCCGGGCCCGCCGCCTTCGGCCCGTACCGCCGCGTCGCCCGCCCGGCCCTCGGCCACCGCGCGAAGGGCCGCGACGACGCCCTCCCGGTCGGCCGCGGTGACCATCGCCCGGTGCGGCCAGAGCGTGCGGGCCGTGGCCTGGGTGAAGGCGGCGTCGGCCACGGAGATGTCCGTACGCTCCTGGAGGTGGTTCGCCAGACGGTCGGCCTGGGCGCGCAGACCGGCCTCGGTACGGCCGGACAGCAGCAGCGGGACGGCGCCGGAAGCCGTGGCGTCCGGACTTGTCGCACGGGGGGCGCTCGTGCGGTCCCGGGGCCTGAGCGCGCGCAGCTGGGCCGCGCGCTCCTCGACGTCGTCGGAGAGCGGGCCGTAGTGCTCGACCTCGGCCGTCTCCAGAGCCAGCGCCACCGCCACGCCGCCGGGCTTGTCGCAAACGACGACCAGCGCGGGGCGATCCGCGCGCAGACACGCCTCGGCCGCCGCGAAGACCGGGTCGGAGTCCCGCGGAGAGCGCACGCTCACACCGGGGATGCCGTCCCAGTCCGGCAGGTCCTCCTCGTCCGTCCGTGCGAGCAGAACCACCACACGGCTGCGGGCGGACGGAACCACGTGGGCGTCCTCAATCGCGGCCCAGAGCGCCGACGACACCGAAGCGACGCCGAATTCCTCCTGGCGGCCCACACCCACGACGACGACGCGCTGCATTCCTGCTGTCATACCGAACAACCCAAGCAAGAGGGTTCTGGCGGCAACACCCCTATCACCCCCGAATGCGGTGCCCGGGGCTGCGATTTGCCGATTCACCGGACTGGTAATGCGCCGCCAGGAAATCAGGGGTGCCGCGGAGCGAATTCCCGCACAGGCCGGAAAACGTGGTCGACAGTAGGTGACGTGAGGGGGGCTTAGGGGGTTGCCCGGCAACGATGCCGACCCGCAGGTTGTTGACAAGGTCTGACGATACCGCTGCGCGGACGGCGGGGGGGGGGAAACGAACGGGCCGTCAGCACCGGACGCCGTCGGCCATGTGGCCATTCCACCACGTGTGGAAGCGAGCGGAATTTTCACCCGCCCGCGACTCCGGCATGCCGACGTCCGCCGATGTCCTACTTCCGCTGTGCCAACGCAATTCACCTCGCCCAGCGTTCCCTTACGTGTCTTCCAAGCCATTTCGATCTCAGGGAAGGTGTGTGTTCCGCTATGACAGGACCACGGCCGCGTCCAGAACTGCACTCCATCGCCGTGCACGCGGCGAGCCGGTCGGGCGGCGCGCCCACCGCGGAACTCACCCACCTGCTCGCGGCGAACGAGAACCCCTACGATCCGCTGCCCGGCGTCCTGGACGCGGCGATCGAGGCCGCCGGGCGGTTCAACCGCTACCCGGATATCGGCTGCGAACGACTGATAGCCGCGCTGGCGCGCAGGTTTGACCTGCCGCCCACTCGATTCGCAGCCGGCGCGGGGTCGGTGAGCGTGATCCAGTCGCTCATCCAGGCGATGGCCGCCCCAGGGGACGAAGTGATGTACGCCTGGCGGTCGTTCGAGGCCTACCCCGTCATCACCAAGGCCATCTGCGGCGCGACCCCGGTCGCGGTTCCGTTGACCGACGAGGGGTACCACGACCTCGACGCCATGGCGGAGCGTGTCACCGCGCGGACCCGGCTGATTTTCCTCTGCACCCCCAACAACCCCACCGGCAAGGCAGTGGGTCGCGACGAACTGACGGAGTTCGTCGCCCGCGTTCCCGAGGACGTACTTGTCGTCCTGGACGAGGCCTACGCCGAATTCGTGTCCGACAAGGACGCGGCGGACGGCACCGCCGTTTGCCGCGAATACCCCAATGTCGCCGTGGTGCGGACCTTCTCCAAGGCATTCGGCCTGGCCGGATTGCGGATCGGGTACGCCATCGCCCCGGAACCCGTCGCGGCGGCGCTGCGCACGATGGCGACCTATGGGGTCAGCCAGATCGGGCAGGAGGCGGCGATCGCCTCCCTGGCCGCAACGGACGATGTCATGAAGCGGGTTGACCTGGTCATTGCCGAGCGGCACCGGATGGAGGACGCCCTGATCGAGCAGGGCTGGCCGGTTTCACGCTCCCAGGCCAACTTCCTCTGGCTCCCGCTCCGCGAGCGCAGCGCCGAATTCGCCGGCGCCTGTGCCCGTGCCGGTATCGGGGTACGGGTGCTTGGAGAAGACGGGGTCCGGGTCACGGTCGGCGCGCGGGAATCCAACGATCTCTTTCTGGCCACGGCGGCGAATTTCCCGCTGGAGCACGGCCGATAGTCGTTCCCTGCGCAATCCGGAGGGAAGGTCGGTGAACAACTCCCCGGGGCTCGCGGGACGACCCCGCGAGCCCCGGGGAGAAGGCACAGCGATATCAGACCTGAAATGCGTGCTCGATGGGCGTCGTTCCGGTCGTGGCCTGCCACGCACCCGTGATTCCCTGCCTCAGCACGGTACGGATCGCCTCGGCGCAGTCGCCGCGGGAGAGCTCGTCGCCGGCCGTGGGCACGCCGTCGGGGCGGGCCCGCACGGTCCCCAGCGGGGGATCGTCGGTCAGCATGCCCGGGCGCAGCACGCACCAGTCCAGGTCCTGCTGGCGCACCACCTGTTCGGCGGCGTGCTTCTCGGCCAGGTAGGCGTCGAGCTGGTCGCCGAGGGCGGCGCGGTCCCGGGCGCCGGGCAGGTGCGCGCTCACCATGACGAACCGGCGGACGCCGCAGTCCTCGACCGCGGCGCACAGCTGAGCCGCCGGCGAGGACACCGCCGCGCCGAGCGAGCCCGGACCGGTGCCGGTGCCGGCCGCCAGCACGACGGCGTCCGCGCTGCGGAAGGCCCGCTTCAGTTGCACGTCGAGGTCGGATCCGTCGGTGTCGAGCACGAACGGTTCGATGCGGGCGGCCCGCATGCGCGCGGCGTCGCTGTCCCGCAGGACCAGTCCTACCGGCGTGTCCCCGCCGGCCAGCAGGCAGGACGCGAGCCGGTCGCCGAGACCGGTGGTCACCCCGAGCACGACGACCCGCATCGCGCTCACCCCTGCGCCCCGGCGACCGCTTCGGATACTTCGGAGAGCAGCCGCGCGGCCGAGCCGCAGTCGGCGACCCGGCCGCGGACCGGACCGGCCATGGCGATCAGGGACAGCGGAAGCGGGGCGCGCGGCGACGGCACGTCGGCGGACACCCGCGGCGGACGGAACATCGGTGGACTCCAGTCAGACGGTCGGGGGGCTGTCGCGCTCGGAGCGCTCAACGCACCGAGGACACGCGGTAGATCAGCAGGCCGCTGACCAGGCTGGTGGCCCCGGCCAGTGCGAACAGGACCTGGTATCCGCCCAGTCCGTCGATGACCAGGCCGGCCAGCAGCGGCCCCAGCGTCTGCGGTCCGAACAGGCCGATGTTCATGATGCCCAGGTCCCGGGCGCGGTTCTCGGCCGCCGGCAGCACCGCGGTGATGATCGCCTGGTCGACGGCCAGGAAAGCGCCGACGCCGACGCCCAACAGCGAGGTCGCCACCAGTGCGCTGGCCGTACTCGGCGCGATCGCGACGGCCGCGCAACCCAGCGCCTGGAGGGTCGCGCCGCAGGCCACGAACACCCGTCGCCGGCCGAGCCGGTCGGACAGCACTCCGCAGACGTAGACCGAGACCAGCGTCCACGCCAGGTAGACCATGGTCAGCAGCAGAAGCAACTGCTCGGGGTGGGCCACCCGCAGCACGTCGGTGATGAAGTACAGCTGGTAGCTGGTGGCCAGCGCGTTGGCCAGGTTCATCAGCACCCGGGTGCCGAAAATCCAGGCGAACGCGGGATTGTCCCGCACGCTGGCCACGAACTCGCGCAGGCCCACACCGCCGTCGGGCCGGGTCGTGGCGGTGTCGCGGTGCTTGAGGACGAACGGTGCGGTCAGCACGAGCACGCCCGCCGCGAGCAGCAGGTAGCGCAGCAGGTCGCCGGTGATCGCGGTCAGGCAGAACAGGCCGAGCACCACGCCGATGGTCTGCGGTCCGAACATCGCGCTGGAGACCGTGGCGCGCTGGGCCTCGGGGACCTGGTCGGCGACCAGCGCGGTGAAACCGACGGTCGCCATGCAGAAGCCGATCGAACACACCAGCCAGGACAGGCCGATCCCGATCCAGTCGGATTGCAGGCCGGTGGCGACCAGGCCGCTCGCGAACAGCGTCGCGCCGCCGGCGACCCACAGCCGCCGGCGGCCGAACCGGGACCGGGTCCGGTCGCAGAGCGTGCCGAACAGCGGCAGCGTGAACAGGGCGACGATGCCGCACACGGCGTTGATGACGCCGAAGTCGGCGATCCGGCCGGCCGGGTCGACCCGGGCCAGCTGGTCGGGCAGTGCGAACTGCTGCGGCACCAGGTAGGCCATCCACAGCCCGAGCCAGGCCAGGGAGTATCGGCCTATCCAGGCCCGGGACATGGACCTGGCAGGAAGGGTCTTTTCCATCATGACGGGTGTCCTCGGTCGACTCATCGGGGCCGCGGTCCGGCCGGCGCCGCGGCCGCGCGGGGACGCGTACGGCCCGGGAGGGGAACATCAACGCGACCGGCAGGGCGCTCGGGTGCGCCCTGCCGAGGAGCGACAGCGGACGAGGCGCGCGGGTGCGAGGCCTCGGATACCATCGTCAGCAGCCGTGCCTCACCACGTGACGGGAAGCTCCCGGACGCCCTGCACGTCGAACGTGTTGCGGAAGACCAGCTGGTCGAAGGGGACCGCCAGCCGCAGCTCGGGGATCCGGCGGAACAGGGTTCCGTAGACCACTTCCAGCTCCATGCGGGCCAGTTGCTTCCCGATGCAGGTGTGGATGCCGGCGCCGAAGCCCAGGTGCTGTTTGGCGTCCCGCCGGACGTCCAGGGTGTCGGGGTCGGTGAAGACCTTCTCGTCCCGGTTGCCCGCGCTGATCAGGCAGATGATGCCGTCACCCGCCTTGATGGTCTCGCCGGCGATCTCGATGTCCGCGGCCGCCACGCGCTTGGACGAGAACTCCGTGACGACCGTGTAGCGCAGGAGTTCCTCGACCGCCGCCGGTACGAGTTCCGGGTCCTCGATCAGCGCCGCCGCCTGCTCGGGATGCTGCAGCAGGGCAAGGATCCCGTTGGTGATCATGCTCCTGGTGGTGTCGAGCGCCGCCGCGATCAGCGTGACCGACTGGGTGAGCACGGAGACGCGCGACAGCTCGCCCTTCTTGTAGTAGCCGACCAGGTGGCTGATGATGTCGTCGCCCGGTTCGTTCTCCCGGTGCGTGATCAACTCGTCGATGTACGCGAACAGTTCGGCGCGCGCCTCCATGGCGCCCTCCAGCCCGGAGTCCTCGTCGAACAGCCGGGGAACGAGGCTGATGAGGCGCTTGTCGGCCGGGGGGACACCCAGCACCCATCCCAGTGCGGTGGACGGCACCGGCATGGCCAGCGTCGGCACCAGGTCCGTCGGCCGAGGGCCCGCGAGAATGTCGTCGATCAGCTCGTTGACGAGGGCCTCCACGTCACCGCGCATGTTCTGGATCTTCTTGACCAGGAAGCCCTGGCCCAGCATGCGCCGCATGGCGGTGTGCTCGGGCGGGTCCATCCGGCCCACGGGCTTCACGCCCCCGGTCAGCACGACGGTCCGGGCCTGCTCACTCAGCCACGGATAGCCGGGCTGGGTGTTGTCGACACTGATGCGGGGGTCGGTGAAGATCGAGCGGATCTCTTCATACCCGGTGATCAGCCACACTTCCTTGCCGTCCCACAGCCGCGCCTTCGCGACCGGCCGGTCCGACCGCAGCTGGGCGTATTCGGGGGGCGGGTCCAAGGGGCAGCCCTTCGCCTTGGGCATGGGGAAAGCGGGGAGTTCGGACGAGAGCTGCGACATTGTGCTCAGTCTCCTAACGTGGGCAATGAGGCGTGGTCGGTCCGGATACGGGGGTGTTCACTCGTACTGGCGCAGGAAGCGCTCGCCGTCCTGCTCGGCCGACGCGAGGTTCTTCCGCGCCCGGTCGAGGAGGTTCGCGTTGCTGAGGTCGCCGATGTTCCCGATGTCATTGCCCACCCACTCTCGTCGGGCGTAGATCCAGGCCTCCGCGGCCGCGCGGAACTTCAGGAGGGCTCCGAGGTGCGGAAGTTCCGACGGGGGCACCGGGGACTTCGCGATGTATCCCCGCAGCAGCGGTCCGACGTCCACGGACCGGTCCAGATAGCTGAGGGCGGTGGCGACATCGAAGAGGAGGGGGCCGTACATGACCTCGCCCCAGTCGAAGAGCCCCATCGAATCGGGCTTCACCCGGAACGTGTTCATGCTGGCATCGGCATGCAGCAGGCCCACCGTGACCTTGCCGGCCACCGTCTCGTACGCCTCGCACATGGCCTGCTGGATCCACGGCTTGTCCTCGAGGAACGGCGCCTCGTCGACCATCATGATGTCCAGGTGGTCCCAGCTCAGGATGTCCGGCGGAGCAGGGGTGCCGACCAGTGCGGTATGGATGGCGCCCAGCGTCTCGCCGGCCCGGCGCATGTGCACGGGGTCGTTCTCGTCGGCCCGCCCGCCGTCGAGGTGGCGCAGCAGTGCCCAGCACCATTCACCGTGGTAGGCGGTGATCTCGCCCCGGGCGGTCGGCAGTGGCCCGCCGGCAGGGATGCCGTGCTCCTCGACCACCAGGGCGACCGTGAGGCCGCTGGTGAATTTCGGCCCCTGGGCGGCGGGCACGCACTTGGCGACGTACCTGTCCGAGTCGGATCCGACCAGATACGTATAGGAGTGGAAGCCCAGGTCGACCGGATCGCGTTCCCATGGCAGGACCCGTAGATCGTCGCGTCCCCACAGGGAGAGCGGGATCTCGTCGGTGAGCGGCTCGGCTGGTAGAGAACTGTTGGCTGCCAATGTCTTCATGCTCCGTTACTCGGTGGGTGAAGATGTCTGTCGGAAACCGGAACTCGGGCCACGGCGCAGGTGGTTCAGGAGTCCCCTCGCGGCGGTTCTCCGCCACCCCGGCAGCGGTGCGGTGACGTCACGTCGACATCGCGGTGAGGTCACCTCGACCAACGTGCCTGCTCGCCGCGCTGTCGGACACCCCCCTATGCCCCCTCAATCAGCCGCCGGCCACCTGTCCGGGGGGCTGGTGCAGCAGTCGGATCGCCGCCGCGGGGCAGCCGGCCGCGGCCTCCTGCACCTTGTCGCGCAGCTCCGGGGCGGGGGAGTCGGTCAGCACGACGCCGACACCGTCCGTCTCCCGCTGATCGAACACCTCGGGGGCGGTCAGGACGCACTGCCCCGAGGTGACGCACTTCGATTCGTCGAGGTGCACACGCGCAAACGCCATCTCTGTCTCCTTCTCGTCATGCGCGGCGGGCGCCCGGGCCCGGCCTCAACTGCTGTGGCTGCGGAAGCGGTTGATGCCTGCCAGGTGGCGCTCCCGCAGCGCCTCGTCCTGGACGCCGAGACCCTCCGTGGGCGCCAGGCCCAGCACTCCGACCTTGCCGGCGTGCTGATTGCGGTGCACGGCCTGCGTGGCGATGCCGACGTCGGACAGCGGGTACACCGTGGACAGGGTCGGATGGATCATCCCCCTGCCGATGAGGCGGTTGGCCGCCCAGGCCTCCCGGTAGTTGGCGAAGTGGCTGCCGACGATGCGCTTGAGCGACATCCACAGATAGCGGTTGTCGTACTCGTGCCGGAACCCGGTGGTCGAGGCGCAGGTGACGACGGTGCCGCCGCGCCGCGCCACGTACACGCTGGCGCCGAAGGTCTCCCGGCCGGGGTGCTCGAAGACGATGTCCGGGTCCTCACCCCCGGTCAGCTCCCGGATGTGGGAGCCCAGGCGCTTCCACTCCTTGGGGTCGGGCGTGGCGGCGTCCTTCCAGAACCGGTAACCCTCCTTCGCCCGGTCGATCACCAGCTCGGCGCCCAGGGACCGGACCAGTCGGGCCTTGCGCTCTCCGGACACGACGCACACCGGAGTCGCGCCGCCGTTGAGCGCGAGCTGCGTGGCGTACGAGCCGAGCCCGCCCGCCGCGCCCCAGACGAGCACCACATCGCCCTGCTTCATCTGCCCGCCGTTGCGCGAGACGAGCTGCCGGTAGGCCGTGGAGTTGACCAGCCCGGAGGCCGCGGCCTCCTCCCATGCGAGGTGCTCGGGCATCGGCATGAGCTGGTTGGACTTGACGAGGGACAGCTCGGCGAGCCCGCCGAAGTTGGTCTCGAACCCCCAGATGCGCTGCTCCGGGTCGAGCATGGTGTCGTCGTGACCGTCCGGGGACTGCAGGTCGACGGACAGGCAGTGCGCCACGACCCGGTCGCCCGGCTTCCAGCGCCGCACGCCGGGCCCGGTACGCAGCACGATGCCCGCCAGGTCGGAACCCACCACGTGGTACGGCTGGTCGTGCCGCTGCGCGCCGGGTTCGTCGGACCGCGCGTACCGCTGCAGGAAACCGAAGGTCGGCATCGGCTCGAATATGGAGGTCCACACGGTGTTGTAGTTGATGGAGCTGGCCATCACCGCGATGAGGGCCTCGCCCGGGGCGGGCTCGGGAGTCGGCACCTCACGCACGTGCAGGGACTTTGCGGGCTCCTTGTCGGCGGTCGCCATGCCCTGGAACATCTCCGCCTCGTCCCGCAGGACGACGGCCCCGCGGTAGGACTCCGGAACCGGCAGGGCGGCGAAATCCGCACCGACCGCATCCGCCGACAGGGCAGCGCTGATGATCTCCCGCATGGGGGTCCTCCAAAAGTACGGTGTTTCCCTGGTGTCGCGAACGGGCGCGAGGCGCGATCCGGCTCAGCGCTCGTGGCGGCGCAGCCCCTGGCCCCGCTTACGGCCCAGGTGGCCGGCCGCCACGAGCTGCTCAAGAGGGCGCGAGGGCAGAAGGCAAGGCTCCCGGAACGTGGTGTGCAGCGTGCGCAGGATGGCCACGGACACATCCAGCCCGATCACGTCCAGCAGCTGGAGCGGGCCCATGGGATAGCCCTGGCCCTGAGCCATCACCGTGTCGATGCCCTCGGCGGTGACGATCCCCTCGTCGAGAAGCGCCACCGCACTGTTCAGATAGGGGAACAGCAGCGCGTTCACGATGAACCCGCTGCGGTCCGCGCAGCCCACGGGACGCTTGCCGAGCGCGGTGGCGGTCGTGTGCGCCACGGCGAGCGTCTCGCGCGAGGTCAGCGCGGTCCGCACCACCTCCACGAGTTTCATCACCGGCGCCGGATTGAAGAAGTGCATCCCGACCACGGCCTCGGGCCGCCCGGTCGCCATGGCGCATTCGATGACGGGCAGACTTGAGGTGGAGGTCGCCAGCACGGTCTGCGCCCCGCACACGGAGTCGAGTTCCCCGAACACCGTCCGCTTGACGTCGAGGTCCTCCACGACCGCCTCGACCACGAGATCGCAGCCGGCGACCGCCTCCAGGCCGGACGCACCGGTCAGCGACTCCATCGACGAGGCGAACTGCTCCGGGGTCAGCCTGCCCCGCTGCACCGACCGGTTCAGCGAGTGCTCCACCGCGGCGAGCGCCTCCTTGGCGCGCACCTCGCTGCGCGCCACGAGAGTCGTCGGGTACCCCGCCCGCGCGCAGGTCTCCGCGATCCCGGTGGCCATCGTCCCCGAACCCACCACACCGATACGCCGTACGGGGCGGGCTGCCGGCAGCGCGTCGCTCGGGTCCGCGGCAGCGTCAGCGTCGGGGGAGTCGTAGTCGTAGAAGCCACGTCCGGCCTTCGACCCGAGCAGGCCGGCGGCGACCATGTGCATCAGGACGGGGGCGGGCAGGAAACGGCGTTCACCGGTGCGCTCGTACAGGGCGTGCAGCGTGTCACGTGCGACATCCAGCCCGATCGCGTCCAGGTGGGCCAGCGGCCCCCGCGGCAGCCCGCAGCCCAGCCGCATGGCGGTGTCGATGCCGTCGCGCGAGGCGTAGCGCTGTTCGTACATCGTCGCGGCGTCGTTGAGATAGGCCATCGTCAGGGCCCCGCCGACGAAGCCCGCGCGGTCCGGCACCGGCACCGGGACCTGCCCGAGGTCGTGTATCAGCGCCTGGATGTCGGTGCGGACGGAGTCGTCGGTCAGGGGCGTCCCCACGACCTCCACGGCGGTCGCCCGGTCCGTCGGTCCCTGGGGGAACAGGTGCAGCCCCACCGTGCGACGCGGCCGCCCCGCGCCGAAGGCGAGGTCGGTCACCGACAGTCCGGTGGTCGTCGTCGCGAACACGGTGTCCGGGGCGCAGGCGTGGTCCGCGTGGCGAAGCACCTCGCACTTGGTCGCCATCCGCTCGGGTACCGCTTCGATCACCAGGTCCGCGGACGCGATGTCGGCCGGGCAGGTGGTGAGGTCGACCGTGCCCGGGCCGGCGTCGGCCAGCCGGGCACCGGCCCGTTCCAGAGCGGAGGCGTCGGTGTCGACGGCGATCACCCGGCGGCCGCTGCGGGCGACCATGCTCGCGAGCACCGACCCGGTGGTCCCGAGACCTATCACCGCGATGGTGGGAAAGCGCTTAGCCATGCCGTTGAGCCCTTCGAGTCGTTTCATGGGCGGCCGGTGCGGGGGAGTGCGGTGCCCTCGGTGACGAGACCGTTTCAGCGGGAAAAGGCGAGCCGGTGCGGAGAATTCCGGTGGCGGGGTCGGGCCGTGGCCCATTGCGCCACCAGCTGTGCACGGGAAGGGAATTGGTGAAAGCGAGTGAAGGAGACATAGGCCTTACCTCCGTTCCCTACCTGGCGCCAAACAGTACGGACCGGGCCGTGGCGGAGATAACCCCTAGCTTCCCCTAGCCTTTTCTGCCCTTTCCTTTCCCGTGCAGCTATCCGCGCTGTGGGCTCGGCCAGCTGCTCCCGCACCGCTCACCCGCCCCTTTCCCGCACAGCCCACCCGCCCCATCGGGCAGTCGGTCAGAGGGTGTCCAGCCAGTCGTGGACCACGGCCGCGGTGGCATCGGCGTTCTCCGCCACGATGGTGCAGTGGTCGCCCGGGACCGTCGCGTCGGTGTGCGGCAGCGGCCAGTGGGTACGCCACTCCGCGGTGAGCGGCGGGAGCCCGGGATCGCCGGGGATGCACTCCTCGGGCCGGAGGAACAGCGTCGGTGTGGAGACCGGCTGCGGGCTCCAGCCGCGGAACATCCGGCGGTAGGTGCCGAGCGCGGTGATGGACGTGAAGTTCAGCTTGGTGAACCGCGACCGCCGCTCGTTCACCTCGTACGTCATCGCCTGGCGCAGCGCCACCGACATACCGTCGGGCAGATACGTGTCGAGCAGCACCAGCCCCTGGGCCGGTGTGCCGAACGCTTCCATACGGGCCGCGACGCAGTGCGCGAGCCAGCCGCTCGACGAGTACCCCAGCAGCGCGAAGGGCGAGCCGGCCGCGCATTGCCTGGCCGACTCGGCCAGGACGTCGATGAGCACCTCGACGCTCTCGGCCAGGGGTTCGCCCTTCAGGAAGCCCGGCACGGTCACCATGCTCAGATCCCGCCGGTCACGGAAGAAGCTGGCCAGCCGGACGAACTGCAGGGTCTGCTCCACCGGCGCGAAGGGCGGGAAGCTGATGACCGCGGGCCCTTGCCCACCGGTGGCGAGCCGTACGAAGCGCGTGCCGCCCGGTGCCTCGGCGGCGTCGGAGAAGCGCGCCCGCAGGCCGGACGCGCTGCCCAGCAGGTCCTCGACCTCCTCCATCCGACCCCGCAGCGCGACCTTGCGGTAGATGGCGGCGAAGGACTCGTCGGCCCCGGAGGCCAGGTCGTCATGTTCCCCGCCCGTTTGCTGTGCCGTGCGGTCTCGGCCCGCGCCGTCCAGTTCGGCGGCCAGGAAGTCACGTACGGCGGTCACCGTGGGGTGGTCGAAGACGAGCATCGCGGGTAGCGAGAGCCCGGTGGCGAGGCCCAGTTTGTTGCGCACCTGCACGGCGGAGAGCGAGTCGAAGCCGAGTTCCACCAGGGGCTGGTCCAGAGCGATGGCGGACGGGTCGGTGTGGCCGAGTACCTCGCTGAGCGTGGCGCGCACCAGGTCGTCCAGGACGGGCCCCCGCTCGGCCGGCGACAGTCCGGCGAGCCTGCCCCGCAGGTCGCCTCGGTCCGTGGGGGTGGTGGTCGCCGCCTCTTGCGGACGCCGCGCCCGCACCTGCGGCAGCTCCTCCAGCAACGGGCGCCGACGTGCCGCGCCGTAGCCCGTCATGAAGAGGTCCCAGTCCATGTCGGCGACGACTGCCGTGGGCTCGTCGGCGTCCAGAATCCGTTCCAGCGAGGCGATCGCCTTCGACGCGGGCATCGGTATCAACCCGCGGCGCCGGTACTGCTGTTCGGCCTCGGGGGTGACCATGCGGGAGTCCGCCCACACGCCCCAGGCGACGGATGTGGCGGCCAGCCCGCGGGCGCGGCGCATCCGGGCCAGGGCGTCGAGGTAGGCGTTGCCCGCGGCGTACCCGGCGTAGCGACCGCTGCCCCACACCCCGGAGACGGACGAGAAGAGGACGAACAGGTCGGTCTGCGCATCGCCGAACACCTCGTCGAGCACGGTGGCGCCGGTGATCTTGGCGGAGTAGACGGTCCGGAACTCCTCCAGGCTCATGTCCATGAGCGCGGTGCTCTGGCCGACGCCCGCGGCGTGGAAGACCGCGCGCACCGGTTCGCCGCCGGCCGCGAGTTCGGCCGCCAGGGAGGACATCCGCGTGTGGTCGGCGACATCGGCCGCGACGACGCGGACCCGGGAGCCGGCCTTCTCCAGCTCCTCGACGAGTTCGGTGGCCCCGGGTGCGTCGGGGCCGCTGCGGGAGAGCAGGACGAAGGAGCACGCGGCGCGCTCGGCGAGCCAGCGGGCCACGTGCGCGCCGAGTGATCCCGTGCCGCCGGTGATCAGCACGGTGCCGGACGGGTTCCAGGCACGGGTGGCGGGCAGGGCGGGGGCCTGCACCAGCCGGCGCAGCAGCACACCGCTGTCCCGCAGCGCCACCTGGTCCTCGGCCGCATCGCCCGCGAGGATGCCGGCGAGCCGGCCGGCGGTGTGCTCGCCGAGCCGTTCCGGCAGGTCGAGCAGACCGCCCCAGCGGTCGGGGTGTTCGAGGCCGGCGACCAGCCCGAGTCCCCAGCACGCCCCCGCGTGGGCGCTGCGCGGCGCCTCGCCGTCGCTCGTGCCGACCCCGCCCTGGGTCAGGCACCACAGCCGGGCTCCGGTCCCCGCGTCACCGAGTGCCTGCAAGAGGGTCAGGAGCGCGTCCGGGTGTTGGATCAGACTGACGACTCCGGCGAGCATGGGCGCGTCGGTGACGGCGTCGGCCAGCGCGGCCTTCGCCTCCTCGCGGTCGGTCCCGGTCTCCACGATCACCGTGTCGGCGAGGATCCGCGTCAGGACGCGCAGCGCCGCGGCGGTCTCCCCGGTGTCGTCGCCCGAGCGCACCACCACCAGCCAGGTCCCCGGAACCTGTGCGACGGACCGGGGCTCGGCCACCGGCTGCCAGACGATCCGGTAGCGCCACGAGTCGAGCGTGCTCCGCCACCGGGCCTCGCGGTGCCACCGGGCCAGCGCCGGGAGCGCCGGGGCGAGTTCGGCCGGTGCGCCCAGGCCGGTGAGCGTCTGCTCGTCCTCCTGCTCGACGGCCGCCCAGAACCGCTCTTCCTGGCTGTTGCGGGCCGCCGGTCGGGCGCCGTTCGAGGCGGTGGGGGAGGCCGTGCCGCCGAGCCAGTACGTCTGCCGCTGGAAGGGGTACGTGGGTAGCGGCACCCGCCGTCCGGCGCCCAGCAGGGACGGCCGGTCCATCGCCACACCGTGGGCGTGCGCCCGGCCCGCGGCCTGGAGGAGGGTGAGCACCTCGGGCGTGTCCCGGCGGGCGGCGGCCAGTGCGGGGCGGTCTCCGGCCAGCAGCGGGGTCAGTGCGGCGTCCGGGCCCAGTTCCAGGAAGAGGTCGACGGCGGGCATCTCCCGGATCGCGTCGGCGAAGCGGACGGCGTGGCGGGCGTGGTCGAGCCAGTAGCCGGCGGACGCGAAGGGGTGTGAGCTGTCGGCGGAGGGGCTGAGGGGGAGGGTGGGTTCGTGGAAGGTCAGTTCGTCGAGGACGGTGGTGAAGTGGTCGAGGATGGGGTCCATGAGGGGTGAGTGGAAGGCGTGGCTGACCCGCAGTCGGGTGGTGCGGCGGCCCTGTTCACGCCAGTAGTCCGCGATCCGCAGGACGGCTTCCTCGGCACCGGAGACCACGACCGCCTCCGGGCCGTTGACCGCGGCGATCGTGGCCGCGGGCTCCCCCGAGGTGAGGAGTTCGACCTCGACCTCGCTCGCGGCGATCGCGACCATGGCGCCGCCCTCCGGCAGCGCCTGCATCAACCGGCCCCGCGCCACGGCCATCCGTGCGGCGTCCGGCAACGACAGGACCCCCGCCACGCAGGCCGCGGCGATCTCGCCCACCGAATGCCCCGCGAGAACGGAGAACTCCACACCCCACGACTGCCACAGCCGCGCCATCGCCACCTCGAACGCGAAAAGCGCCGGCTGCGCGAACTCCGTCCGCTCCAACACCTCCGCGGGCCCCGACCACATCACCTCCCGCAACGACCGCCCCAACAACGGGCCGACCACCGCACACACCTCGTCCAGCACCCCGGCGAACACCGGGAAACGCCCCGCCAACTCACGCCCCATCCCCGGCCGCTGCGCACCCTGACCGGAGAACAGGCCCGCCACCCGCCCGGGGCCCGAGAGCACCGGAGTGACGGACGGCAGCGCGTCGAGCAGGGCCTCCCGGGTCTCGCCGACGACGGCGGCGCGGTGTGCGAACACGGTCCGCGTGGTGGCCAATGACCAGGCCACATCGCCCGGTTCGTCGGCGGGGCGGCGCAGCAAATGGGCGCGCAGCGCCTCCGCCTGGTCGCGCACCGCCTGCTCCGAGCGGCCGGAGAGCAGCAGCGGGACCGGACCGTCCGGGGCGGGTTCGTGCGCCTCGGGCTCGGTTTCGGCCTCTTCGAGGATGACGTGCGCGTTGGTGCCGCTGATGCCGAAGGAGGAGACCCCGGCCCGGCGCGGGGGCCCCTCGCTCTGCCACGGACGGGACTCGGCCAGCAGCCGGACGGCTCCCGCGCCCCAGTCCACCGCTGTGGTCGGGGTCGCCGCGTGCAGGGTCGGCGGCAGGGTGGTGTGCCGCATGGCCTGCACCGTCTTGATGACGCCCAGCACGCCCGACGCGGACTGGCTGTGCCCGATGTTCGACTTCAGCGAGCCCAGCCAGAGCGGCCTGGCGGGATCCCGGTCCAGGCCGTAGGTCGCCAGGAGCGCCTGGGCCTCGATCGGGTCCCCCAGCGTCGTGCCGGTGCCGTGCGCCTCCACGGCGTCGATGTCCCGCGGTGCCAGTCGCGCGCTCGCCAGGGCGTCGAGGATGACGCGCTGCTGGGACGGCCCGTTCGGAGCGGTCAGGCCGTTGGACGCACCGTCCTGGTTGACGGCGGAGCCGCGGATCACGGCGAGGACCTGATGGCCGTTGCGGCGGGCGTCGGAGAGCCGCTCCAGGACGAGGACGCCGGAACCCTCGGCCCAGCCGGTGCCGTCGGCGTCGTCGGAGAAGGACTTGCACCGGCCGTCGGCGGCCAGGCCGCCCTGCTTGGTGAACTCGACGAACACGCTCGGCGCCGCCATCACCGTCACCCCGCCGGCCAGCGCCAGGTCGCTCTCGCCGTACCGCAGCGACTGGCAGGCGAGGTGCAGCGCCACCAGCGAGGACGAACAGGCCGTGTCGATGGTCAGCGCCGCTCCCTCCAGGCCGAGGGTGTAGGCGATGCGCCCGGAGACCAGGGAGGTGGTGACGCCGATGATGCTGTGGTCCTCGGCGTCGGTGTCCCGGTCGTCGGCGTACATGTTCCAGCCGTAGCCCTGGGTGCCGGCGCCGACATGGACCGAGGTGCGGCTGCCGCGCAGGTCGGCGGGGAGGATCCCGGCGTCCTCCAGCGCCTCCCAGGTGGTTTCCAGCAGGAGCCGCTGCTGCGGGTCCATGCCGACCGCTTCACGTGGTGAGATGCCGAAGAACCCCGCGTCAAAGCCGCTCGCGTTGTACACGAAGCCGCCCTCCAGGACCCGGGTGGTGCCGGGCTGTTCGCCCAGGGGGTCGTAGAGCCGCTCGGTGTCCCAGCCGCGGTCGGTGGGAAAGGCGCCGATGGCGTCCGTGCCGGTGGAGACCAGTTCCCACAGCTCGGCCGGGTTGCTCGCGCCGCCGGGCAGCCGGCAGCCCATCCCGACGATGGCGACCGGCTCGTTCTCCTCGGCCTCGTACGCGCTGATCCGCTTCTTGGCCTGGCGCAGCTCCGCGGTGAGCTCGGTCAGGAAATGCCGCATCCGTCCGTCGGCGGACGCGCTCTTCTCTTGGGGCACGGGGGAAGCCTTTCGTGGCGGTGCCTGTTCGGGACACACGGATGTCGGGCCGGGAACTGGTGCGTCAGGAGATGCCGAACTCGCGGCCGAGGGCGTCGAGCATGTCGTCGTCGGAGGCGTCGGCGAGGTCCGTGTCCGCGGCGTCCTCCTCGGCGGACGGCCCGGCGGCGGACGGCCCGGTCTCCTTCCAGCGGGCGAGGATGCTCGACAGGCGCATGGTGATCCGGGCCCGGCCGACCGATCCCGCCTCCCAGCCGGCGAGAGCCGCTTCCAGACGGTCGAGTTCGCTCTCGGCGCTCACCGCCGGGTCGTCGTCCGCGCCCTCCGGCAGCAGGAGCGTGAGCAGGAAGGCGGCGGCCGCGGCGGGCGTCGGGTGGTCGAACGCGAGGGTCACCGGAGTCCGAAGCCCCGTCTTGCCGTCCAGCCGCTTGCGCAGGCCGACCGAGGCCAGGGAGTCCAGCCCGAGGTCCCGGAAGGCGCGGTGGGGTTCGATCCGCTCGGCGTCGCTCCAGCCCAGCTGCGCCGCCGCCTCGGTGCGCACGAGATCGGTCATCGCCGTCAGCCGTTCCGCCGGTCCCAGCGCCCGCATCTCGCGGCGGAAGACCTCCGCCGGAACGGACTCCACCTGCGGCCCGGCCGCACCGCGCAGGGCGGCCTGCCGCACCTCCGCCAGGTCCTCGATGAGCGGGCGGGGCCGGGCCGCGGTGTAGGTGGCGGCGAACGGCTCCCAGTCGACCTCGGCCACCGTCACCGCCGCATCGTCGTTCGCGAGGGCGAGGTGGAGCGAGGCGATGCCGTCCTGCGGGCTCACCGGGACGAGGCCGATGCGGCGCAGCAGCGGGGCCGTTTCGGCGTCCACCATGCCACCGTCGCCCCAGAATCCCCAGGCGACCGAGGTGCCGGCCGCGGCGCGGGCGCGGCGTTGCTCGACGAGGGCGTCCAGGGAGGCGTTGCCGGCGGCGTAGGCGCCGCTGCGGGAGCTGCCCCAGACCGCGGCGATCGAGGAGAACACGACGAACGCGTCCAGCTCGGTGTCGCCGAGGAGTTCGTCGAGCACCCGGGCCCCGTCGACCTTGGCCGAGACGACCTGCTGGAACTCGTCGGCCGTCATGTCCTCCAGCGGGGTGCTCTGCGGGACACCGGCGGCGTGGAACACCGAGCGCAACGGCCCGAACTCCGCGGTGACATCGGCCAGCACCCGCTCCATGGCTGCGTGGTCGGCGACATCGGCGGCGATGATCCGGACCGGCGTGCCGGTGTCCGCCAGTTCGGCCGCGAGCTCCGACGCACCGGGGGCGTCCGGGCCGCGGCGGGAGAGCAGGACCAGCGAGCAGCCGCCCTGCTCGGCGAGCCAGCGGGCCACCGCCCCGCCGATGGCCCCCGTCCCGCCCGTGACGAGCACCGTGCCGGACGCCTTCCACTCGCCCGGGTCCGAGACGGTGGCGGCGTGGGCCAGCCGCCGGGCCCAGACGCCGTTCGACCGGACGGCGAGCTGGTCCTCGTCGCCGGCGCGCGCCAGCACTCCGGCGAGCAGTGCGGCGCTGCGGTCGTCCAGCGAGTCGGGCAGGTCCACCAGGCCGCCCCAGCGGTCCGGCCGCTCCAGCGCGACAACCCGGCCGAGCCCCCAGAGGGCCGCGCCGCGAGGATCGGCCGGCGGGTCGGACGGGCCGGCGCTGACCGCGCCCGTCGTCAGGCACCACAGGGGTGCGGTGGCGTCCGTGTCGCCGAGGGCCTGGACGAGGGCGAGCAGCCGTTCGGCGTCCCGGCCGACGCAGGCCACGGCGTCGAACGGGCCCGCCCCGCCGAGTCGTTCGACGAGTGCGGCCCGGTCCGTGCCGGCCGGGGACAGCACCTCGGCCGTCTCGAACAGCCGCGCCACCTCTGTGGTCCGGTCGTCGTCGCCCACCAGCAGCCAGCGGCCCGGGACCCGGGCCGCGGACGGCGGTTCGGTGACGGCCCGCCAGGTGATCCGGTAGCGCAGCGAGTCCAGGCGCGACCGGCGACGCCCCTCGCGCCGCCAGCGGGCGAGCGCGGGCAGGACCTCGGCCAGGCCGGCGTCCGTGCCGATGTCGTCGGTCAGCTGCGCCAGGTCCTCGCGCTCCACGGCGTCCCAGAACCGGGCGTCGGTCTCCGTGACGGCGGCGACGGTGTCCGTGGCGGTGAGCCAGTAGTGCTCGTGCTGGAAGGCGTACGTCGGCAACGGCACCCGCTCACCCGGCGCCAGTACGCGGGTCCAGTCCACCGGGAGGCCGTGGACATAGCCCTCCGCCACGGAGAGCAGCATCTGCTCCGGGCCGCCCAGGTCGCGGCGCAGCGAGCCGAGGACCGTGCCGTCGGAGTCGGCGGCCCGGAGGGTCTGGTTGGTGCCGACCGTCAACTGCGGGTGCGGGCTGGCCTCGACGAAGAAGCCGAACCCGTCGGCCAGCATCGCCTCGGTGATGTCCAGGAACCGCACCGGCTCCCGCAGGTTCCGATACCAGTACTCCGGGTCCAGCTCCCGGCCCGTGAGCCGGGTGCCGGTGACCGTCGAGTAGAAGGGCACGTCCGCCTCGCGCGGTGCGATGCCCTGGAGGGCGGCGACGAGTTCGTCGCGTACCGACTCGATCTCGGCCGAGTGCGCGGCGATGCCCGCGACGTCGACGCGCCGGGACCACACCCCGTCGGCGTTGCAGCCTTCCTGGAAGTCGTGCAGCGCCCCGGCCTCGCCCGAGACGACGACCGAATCCGCCCCGTTGACGGCGGCGATGGACAGCTTTCCGTGCCACGGCGCGATCCGGTCCGTGGCGGCCTGTGCGGAGAGCCCGACCGCCAGGGCGCCACCGCGGCCGGCGACCTTGATCAGGAGCCTGGAGCGGGTGACCACGATCCGGGCGGCGTCGGCCAGCGACAGCGCGCCGGAGATGTAGGCGGCCGCGATCTCCCCCTGGGAGTGGCCGACGACGCCGTGGACATCGACGCCGTAGGAGCGCCAGAGCTTCGCCAGGGAGACCATGACCGCGAACAGCGCGGGTTGCAGGACGTCCACCTCGTCGAGGCGCTGTTCGTCGGCACCGGTCACGACATTGATCAGCGACCAGTCGACCATCTCGTCGATCACCTTGGCGCACTCGTGCAGCGACTCGGCGAACACCGGGGAGGACGCGAGGAGTTCGCGGGCCATGCCCGGCCACTGCGAGCCCTGGCCGGGGAACATCAGGGCCACCTTCCGGCTCGCCGTCACCGTGCCGGTGACGACGCTGCGCGGCAGGTCGAGGCCGTCCGCCAGGCACCGCAGGTCGGCCAGCAGCGCGGTGCGGTCCGGGGCCACCACGGCGGCCCGGTGGTGCAGATGCGCGCGGGTCGTGGCGAGCGACCAGGCGACATCGGCCGGCTTCGCGTCGGGTGCGGCCAGCAGGTGCCGGTGGAGCCGGTCCGCCTGTGCGGCGAGACCGGCGGACGTCCGGGCGGACAGGACGACGGGGTGGGGCCCCGGCGACGCGGCGGATCCCGCTTCTGCCGCGGTGTCGGCATCGGAATCGGTGTCGGCCGTGGCGGGGCGGGCGTCGTGTTCGAGGATGACGTGCGCGTTGGTGCCGCTCACCCCGAACGCGGACACCGCGGCCCGGCGGGGGCGGTCGACCTCCGGCCAGGCCAGCGCCTCGCGGAGCAGTTCGACCCGGCCGGCCGACCAGTCGACCTGGGTGGTCGGCCGGTCCACGTGCAGCGTCTTGGGCATGACCCCGTTGCGCAGCGCGAGGACGGTCTTGATGACCCCGGCGATGCCGGCGGCGGCCTGGGTGTGGCCGATGTTGGACTTCAGCGAGCCGAGCCGCAGCGGGCGGTCGGCGCCGCGGCCCTGGCCGTACGTCGCGAGCAGGGCCTGCGCCTCGATCGGGTCGCCGAGCGGGGTGCCGGTGCCGTGCGCCTCCACCATGTCCACCTGGTCGGCGGCGACTCTGGCGGCGGTGAGCGCGGCCTCGATCACCCGTTGCTGCGAGGGGCCGTTCGGTGCCGTCAGGCCGTTCGACGCCCCGTCCTGGTTGAGGGCCGAGCCCCGGACGACGGCCAGTACCCGGTGGCCGTTGCGGCGGGCCGCGGAGAGCCGCTCCACGACGAGCACACCGCACCCCTCCGACCAGCTGGTGCCGTCCGCGTCGGCCGAGAACGCCTTGCAGCGGCCGTCCCGGGCCAGCGCACGCTGCTTGCTGAACTCCGTGAAGACCATCGGGGTGGCGATCACGGCCGCCCCGCCGACCAGGGCGAGGTCGCACTCGTCGCGGCGCAGCGACTCGCAGGCCAGATGGAGCGCGACCAGCCCCGCCGAGCAGGCGGTGTCGACGGTCATCGCCGGGCCTTCGAGACCGAAGAGGTACGAGATCCGCCCCGAGGCGACGGCCGGGGCGCCGCCCGTCACGACATGGCCCTCCGCGTCGGCGGGGACCTCCGCCGACTGGGGCCCGTAGCCGAAGGGCGACAGCCCGACGTACACGCCGGTGGTGCTGCCCCGCAGCGAGGTCGGCGGTATTCCCGCCTGTTCCAGGGCCTCCCAGGAGGTTTCGAGCAGCAGCCGGTGCTGCGGGTCCATCGCCCGTGCCTCGCGCGGGGAGATCCCGAAGAACTCGGCGTCGAACCCGGCGGCGTCGTGCAGGATCCCGCTCTCCATGACGTAGCTCTTGCCGGGGCGGTCAGGGTCCGGATCGTAGAGCGTGTCCAGCGGCCAGCCCCGGTCGGCGGGCAGCGGGCCGATGGCGTCGACCTCGGCGGCCACCAGCTCCCACAGGTCCTCGGGCGACCGCACGCCCCCGGGGAAACGGCACCCCATGCCGACGATCGCGAGGGGTTCGGCGGCCTGTTCACGCTCGGTCCGCAGGCGCTGCTTGGTCTGCCGCAGATCAGCGGTCACCCGCTTGAGGTAGTCGCGGTACTTCTCCTCGGTCTGCTGCGGGGACGCGGGGGACCCGGCGGACGCGCGGGAGGGACCGGGGGCGTCGGACGCGGTGGGATCGGTGGACACGGGGGACTCCTTGTGTGGTCGGTGGGAGGCCGGAGGGCCGGGCTCGAACGGTGCCGAGCCGGGCTCACGCCAGGCCCAGCTCCCGGTCGGCGAGCGCGAAGATGTCGTCGTCCGTCTCCGCCTGGTCCGCGGCGTCCTCCGTGCGCTGCTCCCTGCCGTCGTCGAGCCGCCACAGCAGGGAGCGCAGTCGGGCGGTGGCCCGGTCGCGTTCCCCGTCGCCCACGTCGGGGGTGGTGAGCAGGGCCGTGAGGTGCTCGACGGCCTCGGTCAGCGGGGACGTGCTCTGCTGCGAGTCCATGCGGGTGAGCAGATGGTGGGCGAGCGCCGACGGCGAGGGCAGGTCGAACAGCAGGGTGGCCGGGAGGGTGAGACCGGTGGCGGAGGCGAGGCGGTTGCGCAGCTCCACAGCGGTGAGGGAGTCGAGACCGAGGTCCTTGAAGGGCTGCTCGTCGTCGACCGCCCCGTCCTGGTGGTGGCCCAGCACGGCCGCCACGTTCTCGCGGACGACGTCCAGCAGCATCCGGCGCCGCTCGTCCTCCGACAGCTCCGACAGACTCGTCCGCAGCGCGGTCCCGGACACCGGGCCGCTCTTCGCCGCGCGGACCGGACCCGCGGGGGTGCGGACCACGCCGGCGAGTACCGGCGGCAGCGCTCCCGCGGTGGCGCGGGCCCGGAGAGCGGGCAGGTCGAGACGGACGGGCAGGACCACCGGCCCGTACTCCGCGCCGATCGCCGCGTCGAACAGCGCCAGTCCCTCGGCGGGGGACATCGTGACCAGTCCGGAGCGGTTGAGGCGGTCGACGTGCGCGGTGCCGATCTCGGCCGCCATGCCGGTGGAGTCGCTCCACAGCCCCCAGCCCAGCGAGAGCCCGGGGAGTCCCTCGGCGCGGCGGCGCCGGGCGACCGCGTCCAGGAAGGCGTTGGCGGCGGCGTAGTTGCCCTGGCCGGGACCGCCCAGGGTGCCTCCGACGGAGGAGTAGAGCACGAACGCGGTCAGATCCAGGTGCCGGGTCAGCCGGTCCAGGACGACGGCGGCGTCGGCCTTCGGCCGCAGTACCGTCTTCAGCCGCTCGGGCGTCAGGTCCTCGACGAGCGCGTCGTCCAGGACGCCGGCCGTGTGGATCACGGCGGTGAGCGGATGCCCGGTCGGCAGCGAGCCGAGGAGTTCCCCGACGGCGGCGGAGTCGGCCATGTCGCACGCCGCGATCGTCACCCGCGCCCCCAACTCGTCGAGTTCGGCGGCGAGTTCGGCGGCTCCGGGTGCCTGCGGGCCGCGTCGGCTGGTCAGCAGCAGATGCCGCACACCGTGCTCGACCACGAGATGCCGGGCCAGCAGGCTGCCCAGTCCGCCCGTGCCGCCGGTGACCAGCACGGTTCCCTCGCCGTCGAAGGGGGAGGGCCGCCGGGCGGCGGCGCGGGCCGGGGCCAGGCGGGGCACATGGGCGACCCCGCGGCGCACGGCCACCTGGGGTTCCTCGTGGGCGAGGACACCGGGCAGCGCGGACCAGGACGCCGGATCGTCGTCGAGATCGGCCACCAGGACCCGCCCCGGATGCTCGTTCTGCACGGTCCGGACGAGCCCCCAGGCCAGAGCGCCGCATGCGTCGCCGGGGGGAGCGTCGTCGGCGTCGGGCGTGACCGCGCCCCGGGTCAGCAGAACGAGCCGGGAGGCCTCGAAGCGCGCCTTCCCCAACCAGGTCTGCACGAGGTCGAGGACGGTCGCGGCGTACTCGTGCGCCCGCTCGACGAGGTCGGCGGAGTCCTCCGGCGGGCCGCCGGGGGAGTGGGGGAGGAAGCAGGGGACGAGGACCGCTTCGGGCACCGGGCCGTCCGTCGCGTCCAGAGCGTCGGCGAGCGCCGGCAGACTCGTGTGGTGGCGCAGCTCGACGCCGTCGACCGCGTACGCGTCGGGCCCGTCGGCCGCGATCAGTGGCCAGGTCCGCGCCGCGGAGCCGGCCGCGCCCGCGGGCAGCTCCCGCACGGGCCACTCCACCGTGTACAGCGAGGTCGGGTCGGCGCCGGGGGTCCGCAACTGCTCCTGGCTGACCGGGCGCAGGGCGAGTTCACCGACCGTCGCGACCGGCCGGCCCGTGCCGTCGGCCAGCTCCAGGCCGACGCTGCTCGGCCCCGTGCCGCGGACCCGTACGCGCAGCGCGTCGGCGCCCGAGGCGTGCAGCCGTACCCCGCTCCAGGAGAACGGCAGGTGTGCCTGGCCCGTGTGCAGGATCGCGCTGGGCAGGGCGAGGGAGTGCAGGGCGGCGTCCAGCAGCGCGGGGTGCAGCGTGAACCGCTGCGCGTCGGACAGCTGGGGGAGGTCGATGTCGGCGTAGAAGTCCTCGCCGAGCCGCCATGCGGCCCGCAGCCCCCGGAACGACGGTCCGTACTCGACGCCGCCCTCGGTCAGGCGGTCGTAGAGGTCGTCGACCGGGACGGGGACGGCCCCGGCCGGCGGCCAGGCCTGCGACGCGGCGGCCGGATTCTCCTGCGGACCGGTGGCGAGCAGCCCGGTGGCGTGGCGCGTCCACGCGGCGTGCGGGTCGCCGTCCTGCGGCCGCGAGTGGATGGTGATCGTGCGCCGCCCCGCGTCCTGGGCCGCGCCGACCAGGACCTGCACGGAGCGGGCGCCCTCCTCGGGCAGGATCAGCGGGCTCTCCAGCGTGAGCTCCTCGACCTGGGTGCAGTCCGTGTGTCCGGCGGCGGTCAGGGCCATGTCCAGCAGCCCCGCGCCGGGCACCAGCACCACGCCCAGCACGGCGTGGTCGGCGAGCCAGGCATGCTCCCGCAGCGACAGGCTGCCGGTGAGGACGACCCCGTCCGTGCCCGGTAGCGCGGTCTGCGCCGTCAGGAGTGGATGGCCGATGCCGGTCAGGCCCGTGCCCGCCACATCGGTCCGCTCCACGCCGTCCAACCAGTGGCGCTCCCGCTGGAAGGCGTAGGTGGGCAGGTCCGGCGACGGGGCGGACGGGGTGGCCGCGGCGGGCCAGCGGACCGGGATGCCCCGGGCGTGCAGCCGGGCCAGCGCCGCCAGAAACGTGGGTGTCTCCTCGTGCTTGCGGCTGAGGGTGGGCACGAAGGCGGCGGTGTCCTGGTCGAGGATCTCGCCGCCGAGCGCCGTGAGCGCGGCGTCCGGGCCCAGTTCGAGCACGGTGTCCACCTGCTCGCGGGCCAACGCCCGTACCCCGTCGGCGTACCGGACCGTGGCGCGGATGTGGTCCGCCCAGTAGGCGGGGTCCGCGAGCCGGTCGTCGCCGATCAGATCCCCGGTCACGTTGGAGATCACGGGGATCGTGGCCGGCCGGAAGGTGACGGACGCCGCGATCCGGGCGAACTCGTCCAGGACCGGATCCATGAGCGGGGAGTGGAACGCGTGGCTCACATCGAGGTACCGGACACGGCGGCCCCGCCCGGCGAACTCCTTCTCCAGCCTCTGCACGGCCTCGGTGCGCCCCGAGACCACCACCGACGCGGGCCCGTTGACCGCGGCCACCGCCACGTCGCCGCCCTTCTCCGCCGACTCGGCGACCCACGGCAGCACCTCGTCCTCCGACGCCTGGATCGCCAGCATCCGCCCGTCCTCGGGCAGCGACTGCATCAGCCGCCCACGGGCCGCCACCAGCCGTGCCGCGTCCTGGAGGGAGAGCACCCCGGCGGCGTGCGCGGCGGACAGTTCGCCCACCGAATGCCCGATCAGCAGATCCGGGTGGACACCGAGCGACTGCATCAGGCGGAACAGCGCCGTCTCCACGGCGAACAGGGCCGGCTGTGCGTACGCCGTCGTCCCCAGCGCCTCGGCGCCGGCGGGATCGTCGGCGAGGACCAGCGACGCCAACGGGCGCTCCAGGTGCGGGTCCAGCGCCGCGCACGCCGCGTCGAACGCCTCGGCGTACGCGGGAAAGGTCTCGTACAGGCCGCGCCCCATGCCCGGGCGCTGCGCTCCCTGCCCGGTGAACGCGAAGGCGAGACCGCCCCCGGCCGCCGTCTCCAGCCGTACGCCCGGCGCCGGCCGGTCCTCGCTCAGCGCCGACAGCCCGCTCAGCAGTTCGTCGTGGCCGGCGCCGGTGACCACCGCGGAGTGCTCGAACACCGACCGCCGTGTGGCCAGGGCCAGGCCCACCGCTTCCGGCGCCACGTCCGGGTGTTCCGCGGCCCAGTCCCGCAACCGGGCCGCCTGCGCCCGCAGCGCCCGCTTGCCCCGCCCGGACACCACCCACGGCATGCCCGTCAGGCGCGTTGCCGGGGCAGCCGCGTCCTCGGGAGCTGCGTCCGGGGCCTCTTCCGGGGCCTCTTCGAGGATGAGGTGGGCGTTGGTGCCGCTGATCCCGAACGCGGACACGCCCGCCCGGCGCGGGCGGCCCTCACGCGGCCAGTCCCGCGGCTGCGTGAGCAACCGCACCTCACCCGCCGACCAGTCCACCTCCGGCGTCGGCGCGTCCACGTGCAACGTCCGCGGCAGCACCCCGTGCCGCAGGGCCATCACCGACTTGATCACACCGGCGACGCCCGCGGCGGCCTGCGCATGCCCGATGTTCGACTTCAACGACCCCAGCCACAGCGGCCGTTCGGCCGACCGGCCCTGCCCGTACGTCGCCAGCAGCGCTTGCGCCTCGATCGGATCACCCAGCCGGGTCCCCGTCCCGTGCGCCTCCACCACGTCGACCTCGTCGGCCGACAGCCCGGCCGCGGTCAGCGCCCGCCGGATCACCCGTTGCTGCGAGGGCCCGTTCGGCGCCGTCAGACCGTTCGAGGCGCCGTCCTGGTTGACCGCCGACCCGCGGATGACGGCGAGCACCCGGTGCCCGTGGCGCCGCGCGTCCGACAGCCTCTCCAGCGCCAGGACACCCACGCCCTCCGACCAGCCGGTGCCGTCCGCGTCCGCCGCGAAGGACCGGCACCGGCCGTCCGGGGACAGCCCGCGCTGACGGCTGAACTCCACGAACATCACGGGGGTGTTGATGACCGTCGCCCCTCCCGCCAGGGCCAGCGCGCACTCTCCCGCGCGCAGTGCCTGGACCGCGAGGTGCAGTGCCACCAGCGAGGACGAGCAGGCCGTGTCCACGCTGACGGCGGGGCCTTCGAGCCCGAGGGTGTAGGCGAGCCGGCCGGACACCACCGAGATGGCGTTGCCGGTGCCGACGAACCCCTCGGCCTCCTGCCGGGACTTCTGCAGATGGATGATGTGGTCCTGCATGCCCGTACCGATATAGACACCGGTGTCGCTCCCGTCGAGCGAGGTCGGCGGTATTCCGGCGCGCTCCAACGCCTCCCAGCCCGTCTCCAGGACCAGCCGCTGCTGCGGATCCATCGCGGCGGCCTCGCGCGGCGAGATGCCGAAGAACCCCGCGTCGAAATGGGTGGCGGTGTCGACGAACCCGCCGCCGCGGGCGTAGGTGGTGCCGGGCGCCGTCGGATCGGGGTCGTACAGGGTGTCGAGGTTCCAGGAACGGTCGGTGGGCAGATCGCCGATGACGTCGCGTCCCTCGGCGACCAGCTGCCACAGATCCTCCGGCGAGAACACCCCGCCCGGGTAGCGGCACCCCATCCCGACGATCGCGATCGGCTCGCGGGACGCCTCCTCCGTCGCCTGGAGCCGCACCCGGGTGTCGTGCAGGTCCGCGGTCACGCGCTTCAGGTAGTCCAGCAGTTGTTCTTCGGATCGCATGTCCTGCTCATCTCTGGAATATGGGCCGACGACGGGTTCTGGCTACGAGAGGCCGAGTTCTCGGTCGATGAAGGCGAGGACCTCGGACCGGTCGGCGTCCGCCAGCGTTTGTGCGACATCGCCGGCGCCGTTCGTCGGGGCGGCGTCCCATCGGGCGGCCAGCGAGCGCAGCCGGGTCGCGACGAGGTGCTGTTCGGCTTCGTCGAGGTCGGCGGAGCCGAGTGCCGAGCCGAGGCGGTCGATGTCGGTGAACAGGGTCGACGAGGTGGGCGCCCCGTCACCGAGGAGGGTCCGGCTCAGATGCCCGGCGACCGCCTCCGGTGTCGGATGGTCGAAGACCAGCGTGGCCGGGAGGGCGACTCCGGCCACCGACTGGAGCCCGTTGCGCAGTTCGAGGGCGGTGAGGGAGTCGATGCCGAGTTCCTTGAACTGCTGCCGCGGGGACACGGCGTCGGGCCCGGGATACCCGAGCGTGCTCGCCACCTGGGCACGGACCGTGGTGAGCAGGAGCCGGTCGCGCTCCGTGCCGGTGAGGCCCGGCAGGCGCTCGGCCAGCGTGGGGCCGGCCCCGCCGCCGGGTATGTCGTCGCGCCCGTCGGAGGCGGTGGGGTTTGCGAGCGTGGGCTGGGCCAGTTCCCGCAGCAGGGGGCTCGGCCGGGCGGCGGTGAACGAGGGCAGGAACCGCCCCCAGTCGACGTCGACGAGCGCCACGTTCGCCGGACCGTCGGGGCCGCCGGACAGCAGCGCGGACAGCCCCAGGACGGCCAGACGGGGCTCCAGCGCGGTGAGCCCGCGCCGCTGCAGGCGCTCCTCGATGCCCTCGTCCACGAGACCGCCGCCGGTCCATGGCCCCCAGGCGATCGAGGTGGCGGGCAGCCCGTCGGCCCGGCGCCGCCGGGCCAGGGCGTCGAGGTGCGCGTTGGCGGCCGCGTAACCGGCCTGGCCGCTGCTGCCCACGGTGGCGGCGAAGCCGGAGAACAGCACGAACGCCGAGAGTGCGGTGCCGCGGGTGAGTTCGTCCAGCAGCCGGGCGCCCTCGGTCTTCGGCGCCAGGACGCCTTCCAGGCGTCCGGTGTCCAGGTCGGCGGTCATGCCGTCGTCGAGCACTCCGGCGGCGTGGAAGACCGCCGTCAGCGGATGCCGGTCCGGAATGCCGTCGAGGAGTTGCTGTACGGCCCGGCGGTCGGCGACATCGCAGGCGGCGATGGTCACGGTGGCGCCCGACGCCTCCAGATCGGCCCTGAGTTCGGCCGCGCCGGGCGCGTCGGCCCCGCGTCGGCTGGTCAGCAGCAGATGGCCGGCTCCCTGGTCGGCGGCCCAGCGGGCGACATGGGCGCCCAATGCGCCGGTCCCGCCGGTGATCAGGACGGTTCCGGTCGGCCGCCAGGGAGCGGTCGCAGCGGCCGGGCGCGCGCCGCCGTCCGCGACGAGCCGGCGTCCGAGGATGCCGACCGGGCGCAGCGCCAGCTGGTCCTCGCCGGTGTGTGCGCTGCCCAGGGCCGCGCACAGCTGGGTGCCCGCGTGCGGGTCGAGGGCGCCCGGCAGGTCGACGAGTCCGCCCCAGCGGTCGGGGTGTTCCAGCGCGACCACCCTGCCCAGGCCCCAGATCTGGGCCTGTTCGACCGCACCGGGCCGGTCGCCGGCCGCGGTGGTGACCGCACCCTGCGTCAGGCACCACAGGGGCGCCGTGATCCCGGCGGCGCCCAGCGCCCGGACGAGGGCGAGGGTCGCCGCCGTGCCCCGGGGCACCGAGGGCCGCGCGGCGTCGTGCCGCCCGTCGAAGGCCAACAGGGACACCACTCCGGCCGGCTCCGGCCCGCCGTCCGCGCAGGCCTGACGCAGGCGCTCGGTGAGCGTCGCGGCGTCGGTGTCCGCCGTGTCGACCGGGAGGTCGACGACCGGGCAGCCCGCCTCCCGCAGGCTGTCCCGCACCCATTCCGCGGGGGCGTCGGACTCCGTGCCGCCCGGGTGGACCAGCAGCCACCTGCCCTGCGGCCCCGCGGCGGGAAGGTCGACCGGCCGCCACCGCTCGATGTACCGCCAGCCGTCCACCCTGGCCCGTTCGAGCCCCTGGCGGTGCCAGGAAGCCAGCTCCGGCAGGACGTCCTTGAGCGGAGTCCGGTCGTCGCACCGCAGGTCCGCACCGAGACGACCCAGGTCCCCGTTCTCCACGGCCTCCCAGAAGTGGGCGTCCACCGCCCCCTGACCGACGCTCGCGGGCGCGCCCGCCGCCGGCCCGCGGCCGCCGTCCGGCGCGGCCGCCGGCCGGGGCCAGTAACGCTCGCGCTGAAAGGCGTACGTCGGCAGGTCGACCTGCGGCGCGCCGGCCAGCTCCGGCAGTGCCGCCCAGTCGACGCTGACGCCGCTGACATAGGCCCTGGCCAGGGAGGTGAGGAAGGCCCGCCGGTCGCCCGTCTGGCGCCGCAAGGTGCTGAGAACGGCCGCCTCCCCGCCCTCCTGCTCCACGATCTCCGACAGCGCCACCTTCAGCACCGGGTGGGGGCTGATCTCGATGTAGACCTTGTTCCCGGTGGCGGCGAGCCGCTGGACGACCGGCCCGAACTCGACGGTCCGCCGCGTATTGCGGTACCAGTAAGCGGCGTCCGGCACCGTCTCGGCCCCCGCCGGCTCCCCGGCGACCGTCGACAGGAAGGCGATGCGCGCCGGCTCCGGCGCGAGGTCCGCCAGATCCGTCAGCAACCGCTCTTCGAGGGCTTCGACCTCGGGGTAGTGGGAGGCGCAGTCCGTGGCGACGCGCCGGGCGCGTATGCCCCGCTCGGCACAGACCGCCAGCAACTCGTCCACCGCCTCGTTGTCGCCGGAGACCACGCTGATGGACGGGCTGTTGACCCCGGAGACGAACAGCCGGTCCGGCCAGGCGGCGATCAACTCCTCGACCTGCGCCCGCCCGAGGGGAACGGACACCATGCCGCTGCGCCCGGACAGTTCCAGCAGGGCCCGGCTGCGCAGCACCGCCACCTTGGTCGCGTCGGCGAGCGACAGCGTGCCGGCCGTGTAGGCGGCCGCGATCTCCCCCAGGGAACTGCCCACCACGGCCGACGGCTCGACACCCAGCGAACGCCACAAATCGGCCAGGGCGACCGTGACCGAGAACAGCACGGGCTGGATCACATCGACCCGGTCCAGGCCCGGCGCCCCCTCGGCCTCGCGCAGCACGTCCAGCAGGGACCACTCGACGTGCTCGGCGAGCGCCTCGGCGCAGGCGTGCAGGGTCTCCGCGAAGACCGGGAACTCCTCCCGCAACTCCAGCGCCATGCCTGCCCACTGGCCCCCTTGACCGGGGAAGACGAAGACCACGTCCCGGCCGCCGACGGCGTGACCGGCGACCGTCCGGGCGTCGGGAACGCCCTGGACGACGTTGTCCAGCCCGTCGAGCAGCTCGGCCCGGTCCGCGCCGAGGACGACGGCCCGCTCGTCGAATGTGCTCCGAGTCGTCACCAGCGAGCCGGCGACCTGAGCGGGTGCGAGGTCGGGGTGGTCGGTCAGGTGGCTGTGCAGCCTGCGGGCCTGCTCCCGGACGGCGGCGGCGGTACGGGCCGAAAGGACCAACGGCACCGTCGCACCGCCGCCGGTGCCCGTGCTGTCCGCGGCGTCGTCGTCGTGTGACGATTCCTTCGGGGCTTCTTCGAGGATGAGGTGGGCGTTGGTGCCGCTGACCCCGAACGAGGACACCCCGGCCCGGCGAGGCCGGTCCTCACGCGGCCAGTCCCGCGGCTGCGTGAGCAACCGCACCTCACCCGCCGACCAGTCCACCTTCGGCGTCGGCTCGTCCACATGCAGCGTCTGCGGCAGCACCCCGTGCCGCAACGCCATCACCATCTTGATCACGCCACCGACCCCCGCGGCGGCCTGCGCATGCCCGATGTTCGACTTCAACGACCCCAGCCACAACGGCCGTTCGGGCGACCGGCCCTGCCCGTACGTCGCCAGCAGCGCCTGCGCCTCGATCGGATCACCCAGCCGCGTCCCCGTCGCATGCCCCTCCACCGCGTCGATCTCCTCGGCCGTCAGCCGGGCGTCGCGCAAGGCCTGCCAGATGACACGCTCCTGGGAAGGCCCGTTCGGGGCGGACAGGCCGTTGGAGGCCCCGTCCTGGTTCACCGCGGATCCACGGATCAACGCCAGGACCGGATGGCCGTTGCGCTCGGCGTCGGACAGCCGCTCCATCACGACCATGCCGACGCCCTCGGCCCACGCGGTGCCGTCCGCGGCGGCCGCGAAGGACTTGGCCCGGCCGTCGGGGGCGAGGTTGCGCTGCTTGCAGAACTCGGTGAACGTCGTGGGCATCGACATCACCGTCACCCCGCCGGCCAGGGCCAGTGAGCACTCCCGGCCGCGCAGCGACCGGGCCGCCATGTGCATCGTCACCAGCGACGAGGAGCAGGCCGTGTCGACGGTGACGGCCGGGCCGACCAGGCCGAGGGCGTAGGACAGCCGGCCGGAGACCACACTGCCGGTGTTACCGGTGGTCAGGAAACCCTCGAAATCCTCGACGGACTCGTGCAGTCGGACGGCGTAGTCCTGATTCATGGCCCCGGCGAAAACACCGACATCGCTGCCGCGCAAGGCCTGCGGAGAAATCCGGGCCCTTTCCAGGGATTCCCAGGCGACTTCCAGCAGCAGCCGCTGCTGGGGATCGATGGTCACGGCCTCGCGCGGAGATATCCCGAAGAACGCGGCATCGAACCATCCGGCGTCATAGAGAAACCCGCCCTCGCGCACATACGACGCCACTTTTCCGTCCGCCGACTCATTGAAGAGCGCGTCCAGATCCCAGCCCCGGTCCACGGGAAACGAACCGCTCGCCCCCCGCCCCGACGACACCAACTCCCAAAGCGCTTCAGGGGAGTCCACATGCCCGGGGAAACGGCAGCTCATACCCACGATGGCAATGGGCTCGCCGTTCCTGTCCTCTTCCGCCTGAAGCCGTCGCCGGGTATCGCGCAGGTCCCGCGTGACCTTCCGGAGCGCGGTCACCAGCTGGTCCGACTGACCTTCACCTGTCATGACCATCCGTTCTCTCCACTGACGCTGCGGGTTCCGCAAGAAGGGTTCACCGGTCCGCAGCGGCAGGACAATCCCCTAACCACCCCCTATCGCCCCTGACTTGAAAAACCCCACCAGGCGCGGGGTTGAATCGACGGTAGGCGACTGCGATTCTCTGGATACTTCGCGCAGGGCGCAAGTTCACCACAGCAGCGGTAGGGGTAATGAGTTGAGTTCAAAAACAGTCACCGAGTCGGACCGATGGATCCGCAGCTATCTACCGGGTCCCGCCGAGGCACTTCATCTCGTCCACTTTCCCCATGCAGGTGGTTCCGCCAGCTATTACCGGCCCTTCTGTACTTCCCTCTCGGACCGGTTCAACGCGCTCGCCCTGCAGTATCCGGGCCGCCAGGACCGGCGCGACGAGCCGTGCGTCACCGATCTGCACGTCCTGGCGGATCTCCTGTTCGACCGCCTGCGGCACCTCGCGGACCGCCCGCTGGCGTTCTTCGGCCACAGCATGGGGGCGCTCCTGGCGTTCGAGGTGACACGAAGGTTCGAGCGGGAACTCGACACCTCACCGGTGGCGCTCTTCCTGTCCGGGCGCCGCGCACCGTCCCGCCACCGGGACGAGAACGTCGACCTGAGCAGCGACGACAGCCTGCTCGCCGAGATCCGGGAGCTGAGCGGCACCGACCCCCGGCTGCTGGGAGACGACGAGATGCTCAAGATGATCATGGAGCCGCTGCGCGCCGACTACCGGGCCCTGGGTGACTACCACTTCACGCCCGACCCGCCCGTCCGCTGCCCGGTCACCGTTCTCACCGGCGCCGACGACCCCCGCACCTCCCGCGACGAGGCAGCCGCCTGGCAGGACCACACCACCGGCACCTTCGCACTGCGGGTATTCCCCGGCGGCCACTTCTTCCTCAGCGAAGACGTCCCCGCCGTCACCGACTACGTCGCCGAGCGACTCGCCGACATCCCGTCGCCCGACTGAGAGCCCGCGCCCGGGCCGGGGAAGACCACGACGCGACGCGCGGGCGGGCGGCCCTCCTCGCGCTCGGTCGGAGCCTGGAAGAGCAGCTCCGCGCCGCGCCGGTCGAGTGCCAGACGGCAGCCCGCGACCACCTGCACGTTTGCCGGGTGGTCGCGGGCTGCCGGGGTGGATCCCGCGTGGACGAGCCTCCGGGTGCGTGACGCCCACGATCGTGCGGTGCGGCTGCTGACCTTTCCCAGGCCCAGGTCAAGGGACCGGCCCAGGTCGACGGTTCTGGTCAGCGCAGCAGTCCATCAGGCGGTCGGATCAGCGCAATCCGGCGAAGAGATCGTTCTCGGGTTCGGCCCCGCCGGTGGCCCCCTGGACACGTACGAACGTCTCCATGCCCATCAACTCGCCGAACCTCTCCTTGCCCATCTTGAGAAAGAAGATGTTCTCGCCCTGGCTGGCGTGTGCGGCCAGCGCGTCGAACTTCTGACCGCTGAATGCGGTGGTGTCCACCCACGTGGTGATCTCATCATCGGGGAGGCCGATCTCGGCCATCGCGGCGGCCTCGGCAGGATCCGGCTCCGGCATGTCCTCATGGAACTCGCGCATGATCTCCCCGAACCGCTGCATCATCGAACGGGGCATCGTCGTCCAGTACACCTTCGGCGTCAGCTCGGTCATCTCCACCGCCGCCATCGTGATGCGGTGGGCCTGGATGTGGTCGGGGTGCCCGTAGAAGCCGTTCTCGTCATAGGTGACGACCACATCGGGACGGTAGTGCCGCATGAGTTCCGCGAGCCGGGCGGCGCCTTCCTCCACGGGCGTCTGCCAGAAAGAACCAGGGGCGTCGTTGCTCGGCCAACCCATCATCCCGGAGTCGGCGTAGTCCAACGTTTCCAGGTTGCTGATCTTCAGGGCCTCACAGCTCGCCTCCAGTTCCTGACGCCGCATCCGGGCGACGGCCGCCGGATCGTGCCCGGGGTCGCCCGGCTTTGTCCCGTTCGGTCCGTCACCGCATCCGCCGTCGGTACACGTCACGAGAACCGTGCGGACGCCCTCCGCCGCGTACCGCGCGAGGATCCCTCCGGTTCCGGTGGCCTCGTCGTCGGGGTGGGCGTGCACTGCCATGAGCGTCAAGGGCCGGTCTGTCATGAACAAGTCCTCCTGCGGAAAAACATCCTGGTCTGAGCGCGCGGCGGGTGTACCGCGCCCCCGGGGGCCCGGACCCTGTCGGGTCGGATGGTCTTGCTCTCACCGTGCGACGCCGGTCCCTCGATCGATGCAACAGCGCCGGACGGACAGCGATTCCCAGAGGACACAACCGCGCACCCGGACCAGAAGAAGCAGCCGCCGAACACCGCTCCGAGCCCCCGCCCGCATGCCGCCCGGTCGTAAGCCCTCTCAACCACACCACCACCCGGCCAGAGATAACGGGCGAGATTTGGTGGTCGTAGGCGGTCAGTCCACGCATGGCTGGCTGGCCGTGCCTGCGCCTGGCTCCCCTCATGAGCCCTTTCGGAGTCGATCATCGAGGGACCAGGACGCGCCCTACCGGCGGACCGCCGAGCTCACCTCAGACTTCGATTCGGTCATGCCCAAGACGCCGGCCACCGCAGCCGTCGACCGCCTCCTGCGCCACGCCCACATCGTCCTCACCGAAGGCTCCAGCCTGCGGCTGACCCAGGCCACCACCGGCCAGAGTGACGTCCCGCTGAACCAGCCGGGTGAGAACGTGTCTCCGCTGACCGGTTCGCCGGCCGGCCAACAGGCAGAACCTGGCTAGGAGGTCTCGTCGCCCTCAAGGTTGGTGATCACCCTGCGCAGCACCTTGAGCGCGGCCACGTACTCTTCGTCGCTGATGCCCTCATGGGCCACGCCCCGCAGTTCGGTCACCAGCTCGCGCAGCCGCACCCTCGCAGCTTCCCCGGCGTCGGTGAGCTGCAGGCGCTGCCCGGCGTCGGCCCGGAGCCACCCGCGGTGGAACAGCTGGTCGATGACACGAGCGATCTCGTGCGGCCCGTCCGCGAGGGACGTCAGCTGGATGACGACCTCCTCGCGGCTCGGCGCCGCTGGCCCACCATTCACCCGGTTAAGCACCCAGTACTGCGGCTGTGTGACGTCGATCCTGGCCATGGCGTCACGCAGCTGCCGGGTGACGGCCGCATGGGCGAGGCCGCTCCAGTATCCGATGGGCTGAGTGGCCAGCATGTCGTCGGTGGCGGCCGGGTCAGCCGGCGCCTGGTCGGTGGTGGTGCCAGTCAGCAGACTCATGATCGCGACGCTATATCCCCCGGACAGTCCGCTGTCCGTTGACGCAACAATCATCCTGTGTACACGACCACGCTTTAAGTGGACCAGAGCCGGTTTTCAGGTTTTGGCTCAATTTCTGGTGTGCGCGCTGCGCGGCAGGGTGGGCACACACCAGCCCCCGGTGCGGAACGTCGCCAAGACGGCTGAGCAGCTCCAGAGTGTGCACGGGTCGCCGTCGGCATCCTTCGGCCGGCCCGGGTTCAGTGTTGATTGTTCATCGTCCGGTGGGTGCGGTCTCCGCCCCGTCCCGCAGGGCGTGTTCTTCCGCGCTGGCCAGCCGGAAGAATACGGGTGGCAGGCCGAGTTCGATCACCGTCAGCGCGATCTGGAACCAGTGCGGCGGGCCGTGCACGGCGAGCGAGATCAGCCGGCCCGCCCCGCCCAGCAGGAAGACGCCGGCCAGCCATCGCACCGCGGATGCCGGGATGGGCCGCTGGCGGGCGGTCCAGAGCCAAGCCAGTCCGTAGCCGGCGAAGCTGGCCCCCATGAACCGGCCCCAGCTGTCGACCGTCGTGCCGGCCGCACTGGCGCCGGGGATCGCCGCGTTGCCGAGTATCAGATGAATTGCACCGATCACGACGCAGGACCAGCCCATGAGCTGGGCGAGCGTCCGAAGAGCCCTTGTCATGATCCCTCCACGTCCAACAAGATTTAGTTGACATGTGTCTACTAGATTGAATGCACTAGTAGACACATGTCAAGTAGTCTGGGTGTCGTGCCTCCCCGCCAGCGACTGAGCCCGACCGACCGCCGCGCCCAACTCCTCACCGTCGCGGCGCGGCTCTTCGCCGCACGCCCGTACGACGACGTGCTGATGGAGGACGTCGCCAAAGAGGCCGGCGTCTCCCGGGCCCTGCTCTACCGCCACTTCCCCAGCAAGCACGCCCTCTTCGCCGCCGTCTACCAGCAAGCGGCGGACCAACTGCTCGCCGACACCCGCCTTGACCCCACCGACTCCCTGAGGGACCAGCTCATCCAGGGCATGGACATCCACCTCGACTACTTCACGACCCACCGCAACGCCGTCCTCGCCGCGAACCGGGTTCTCGCGGGCGACCCGGTGATCCAGTCGATCATGACGAAGGAACTGGACGCGCTCCGTATGCGGCTGCTGGGGGTGCTTCGCCTCGCCGGCGACAACATCCGCGAGGCCGTGTCCGCGGTCCTGAAGAGTTGGTTGGTTTTCGTTCAGGTCTTGTGCGTGGATTGGCTCAGCCAGGAAACCTGCACGCGCACCCAGCTCCGCGATGCCTGCGTCGGCGCACTGCTCGGCGCCCTCACACCCCTGCTCCCCGACCCCGCGCCCAGCGAGTAGCCGCCACAGCACCCCGACACCCACCGGGTACTGTCTCCTCGACCGGCGCCGGGCCCGGACGAGAACGCTCCCTGAGGCGAGCGCGGCCTGGCAGGCGTCCGCGGAGCCGTAGGTAGGCCGTCGAGGCGCAGCACGCAACGACACCGACCTCCCGGATAACGACACCGACCTCCCGGGTGTCGAGAAGGCGGCACCGGCTCCGTCCCACGGGTACCGGTAGCCGGAGTGGACTGCGCGACCAGAAGGAGCACCTCATGGCGATTGAGCGGATGGACAATGTAGGCATCGTCGTCGACGACCTGGCGGCCGCCGTCGCCTTCTTCACCGACCTCGGCATGGAGCTGGAAGGCGAAGCGCAAATCGAGGGAGATTGCGCGGACCGGATGGTCGGCCTGGAGGGGGTGCGCAGCGCCATCGCGATGATGCGCACCCCGGACGGCCACGGAAAGCTGGAGCTGACACAGTTCCACGCCCCCGCCGCGATCACCGCCGGACCGACCGACCCGCCCCCCAACACCCTGGGCCTGCACCGAGTCATGTTCGCCGTCGACGATATCGACGACACCCTCACCCGCCTGCGCCCGCATGGCGCCGAACTCCTCGGCGAGGTCGCGCAGTACGAGGACATCTACCGCCTCTGCAACCTCCGCGGCCCCTCGGGAATCATCGTCGCCCTGGCCGAACGGATCGACTAGCTCCCCCGCAGCTCGACGCCGGCGGCCGGTCCGCGCTGCGCCGCACTTGCCGACGCGGTGCCGCCCCGGCCGTCGGTTCAGTGGTCGCTGGATGCATTCCAGTCGACCCAGTCGACTGGGTCGACGAGTTGGACGATGACGCCATTGGGTCGGTGACTTTCACCGCCGGGGTTGTCCCGGCGGTGGCGTTTGCACTGGTCACTGGCCCGCAGGGTGCCGGGAGCCGTAACACCGGCGGAGGGGGTGACGGCGATGCGTAGCGGCGGGTGCGGTAGGCGGCCGGTGAGCACTCCGGGCGGCTGCTGGCCGGGGCTGGGGTGTGGGTGGCTGCCACACCGGGTGGGTGCGGGTGGCCGTCACACCGTGTGGGTGCGGCGGCCGTTGGTGGTATCGGCTGGTGGTTCGAGTCGGTCAGCAGAGCGGTGGATCAGCCCGGTGTCACCGCGCCCTCGGGCACTCCGAACCATTCCTCCAGCGCCTCCGCCAGCCCGGCCGTCGACGTTGACGTCGACGTCGGCGTCGGCGCGTGCGCCCCCGCGTCGGCTGCCCAGGCCGTGAAGCCGTCGGGGCGGACGAGGGCCGCTGCCAGTTCCGGGTGGGAGGGGCAGCCGGCTGTCAGGGTGTCGATGCGGCCGGCGTACCCGGCAGTGAGGGCTCGGAGTTCGGGGTCGTTGGTGAGGTCGAGCAGGAGCGCGCGGCCGCCGTGGAGGTGGTCTGCGAGGCGGCTGCCGTCGGTGAGTTCGAGGTCCGGGGTGCTGCGGCCGGTCAGGGGGTGCTCGTCCGGCAGCTCGTAGCGCACTGCGGCGCTGTTGAGGCGGGCGGTGAGGTATGTGGTGCCCGCGGCCGTCTGCGCCAGGTGGCTGACGATTTCGCGCAGGGCCCGGGACTGCGGGTCGGGGCGCATGGCCGCGACCTGGGAGCGGGTCCAGTCGAGGATGCCGGCGCCGATGGGGTGCCGTTCGGTGGTGTAGGTGTCCAGCAGTCCTTCCGGGGCCCGGCCGCTGATCACTGCGGCGAGCTTCCAGCCGAGGTTCATCGCGTCCCCGATACCCAGGCTCAGCCCCTGGCTGCCGAACGCGGAGTGCACGTGCGCCGCGTCGCCCGCCAGCAGCACCCGGCCTTTGCGGTACTCGGTGACCTGACGGGCGTGGTCGGTGAAGCGGGTCGCGGTCCGCACCCCGGTGATCGTGACGTCCACGCCGCAGACGCGGCGCAGCCTCGCCTGGAGGTCGTCGGTGGTGACCGGCGCGTCCCGGTCGGCCGGCGGGCCGTCGAACTCCACCGTGACGATGCGGCCCGGCATCGGCCCGTGGGCGTAGACCCCGGTGTCCGTGGCGGTCCAGCCGACCGTCAGGTCCTCGGCGCCGGTCATCTCCACGACCGCCTGGTGACAGGTGATCTCCGGGTCCGTGCCGGGGAATGCGAACCCCGCGAGCTTGCGGACCGTGCTGCGGCCGCCGTCGCAGCCCACGAGCCAGCCTGCGCGCAGGGGCCCGTGGCTGGTCCGCACCGTGACGGCCTCGTCGTCCGCGTCGAAGCCGGTCAGCTCCACTCCCCGACGCACGTCGACGCCGAGCTCGTCGGCCCGCCCGCCGAGCAGCCGCTCGATGTCCTGCTGCGCCACGAAGGCGATCTCGGCGGCGGGTCCGGCGTCGCCGAGGCCCGGCTCCCTGCGGTCGACCAGGTCGGCGCGCAGCATGATTCCGGCGAAGTGCCCGACGATCCCGAGCCCTTGGCCCGCGGCAACGCCTCCGTCCCCGCCGTTCCGTTCGCGCATGAATGCCTGGAAGCGGTCCATCGCCTGCCGCTGCACCTCGGCCAGCGCGGGCAGCATGCCCCGGCGGTAGAGCGCCTCGGCGCCGGGCGTGGTGATCGCCCCACCCTTGATCGTCGGGTCCACCTCGGTGAGGCGCTCCAGGACAGCCACCCGCGCGCCTCCCAGCCGCAGCTCGCAGGCCAGCATCAGTCCGACCGGGCCGCCTCCGGCCACCACTACGTCATAGTCCATGGCGCCGACTATGACCGAGGGCCGAGAAGGCCAAAAAAGCGCCGCAGCGTCAAGGACCAACCCCGCGAGGAGGGACGCGAAGCGGGCCCTCCGCGCTCCTCCTCGGCTACCTCACCCGCCTCCGCCGGTGTCCCGGCCGGTCCTCGATCGGCTCGATCCGACGAGGGGGCGCGCCGTGCTTCAGGGTGTGCTCTTGTATGCCCCGCCCCGGAAGTACAGGGCCCGATAGGGCTGGGGGCGGTCGCCGCGCTCATGTGCGGCGTCGGATCGGTCGGCGGGAGCTGATCGGTTGGCCAGAGCGCGGAGCGTCTCCAGGCCGGTCAGGACGTCCGAGCGGTTGTCGGCCCTGTTCATCCATCGCGGCAGTCGCGTGAGCATCGCCCTCATCGGACTCGCCCCGTGCTCGCGCAAGGTGGCACCGACATAGGCCGACAGTTCGTCGACGTGCTCTTCGTTGTAGGCCCACAGGACCTGGCCGACACATCGGGTCTGCAGCCACAGCGGCCTTCGGAAGAACGGGTCCTCTGTGCCGCCCGGAGTCGCTGCGACCAGCCCGTCCTCCCGCACTTGCGGCTCCCAATCGGCGACGGCCCCACATCCTCGGCAGGCCAGGCGACGTGGCACAAACAGCAGCTCATAGAGGTACTTGCGCTCAGGCAGGCCAGGCCGGGGAAGGATGAGTGCACAGCCGCCACATCGAGGACAGACCACAAGGATGCGGCCGGTGAACTGTGCCAGCCATCCTCCCCGGTCATAGTGACGAACGGGACCGCTGCTCGGCTCAGGAGCCATGACGCACACCCTCGCAGGTACAGCCAGGAACAGTCATCAAACGCCACTCCACCTCGTGCCGGTTCATAGTGCGATCACGATTTTGCCGTGAACGTGCCTCTCGGCTTGCCTCGTCACGGCTTCGCGGAGCTGCTCGAGCGGGTAGGCCGCCGCGATCGGCACCGTGATCTCGCCGGAATGGATTGCGTCGGCGATCCGTTCCAGGGCGCCCGGACTCGCATCGAGGGCGCCCGCCCTGCGCACACCGGGCGGCGGGGCGGGGCCGTCGGCCACGACGGAGATCCGCTCGGGCGCCACGCCGAGCTCGAGCGCGGTCTGGGCCGCCTCCCTTCGCCCGTGCCTGCGCCCAGCTGCCTCGCACGTGCCCGTTCCTGGTGTGGGTCCGAACCCGGTCGTGACGGCTCAGCGGGCGAGGGAGACGGCGAAGGGTTTGAGGCCGTGTCGGCGCAGGAGGTGGGGGACGATGAGGATCATGGCTTCGGTGGCGCGGGCTGTGGTGATGCCGCCGAGGTCTTCGATCCATGCGGGCTGCCAGCCCAGGTCGCCGAGGAGGCCGGTGACGGTCTGCTTTGCGTTGTGGTCGTCGCCGGAGAGGTAGGCGGTGGGTGGGGTGGTCAGGGTTTCGGGGGCGGTCATGACCATGAACAGCATGGTGTTGAGGGTCTTGACCACACGAGTGTCGGGGAGGGCGGTCTGGAGTTGCTCGGCGAGGCTGCTGCCCGGGTAGCACAGGTCGCCGGGCAGGCCGTCGTCGGTGTCGCGGGTGGCGTTGGAGACATCGACGAGGATTTTCCCGGTCAGCTCGGTGCGCAGGTCTGCCAGGCGGTCCAGGGAGGTGTCGCCGGGGGTCGCGTTGAGGACGATGTCCGCGGTGCGGGCGGTGGCGCGCTGGTCGGCGAGGGCGATCTGCGGGGCGATGCGGGTGGCGAGGGCTTGGGTGTCGTGCGGGTTGCGGACGCCGAGGGTGACGCGGTGTCCGGCCGCGGAGAGCTTGCCGGCGAGGTTGGCGCCGACGCGGCCGGCGCCCAGGATGCCGATGCTGGTCACGAGGTAATGCTCCTTGCGGTATCGGATGGGTAGAGCGGAGGTGCCCGGTCAGTTGACGGTCGACAGGACCTTCAGAGTGGCGGTGTGGAGGCCGGGGGCGGCGGCCAGGAAGCCCGGGCTGCCCGTGTGCCAGGCCTCGCCCGCCAGGTCCGTGACGGTGCCTCCGGCCTCGGAGACCAGCAGCGCGCCGGCGACCAGGCCGGAGCGGACGTCGGAGAACTGCCAGAAGGCGTCCATGCGTCCGGCGGCGACGTGGATGAGCTGCATCGTGGCCGGCACGGACACACGCACCACCAGACCGTTGATGAGCAGGGCGGTGACCGAGTCGCCGATCCGCCGGAAGGTGCGCTCGTCCTCGCCGGGCCTGGCTTGCCCGGTGCCGACCAGCGCGGCCCCCAGGTCGGTCTTGGCGGACACCTTCAAGACCCGGCCGTTGAGGCGGGCACCGCCACCGGTGACGGCGGTGTACGTGTCACCGGTCAACGGCAGGTGGACAACGGTGAGCACCGGCCGGTTGTCACGCACCAGCGTGGCGGTCACAGCCCAGTCCTCCATGCCGTGCACGTGGTTGATGTTGCCCTCGGCCGGATCGACGACCCACCACTCACCCGACGGGAGCACACCGCCGGCCAACTCGTCCTCGGCCCACCGCGATCCGGGCCTAACCCGCAGCAGCGGCTCACGCAGCACGCCCAGCACCGCGTCGTCGTTCGCGTGGATCTCAGCGACGACCTCATCCAGACTCACCCCCCGGGCATGCGAGGTGTGACGGTCGCGCAGCGTACGGCCGGCGGCCTTCACCACGGCCATCACCTCGGACAGGAGCGTCGTGTCGGCGGCGAAAAGCATGGCTGTGCTCATGGCGGACTCCCCGGATTCGATGTGTGCGGGCGGCTCGACTCCCGCCTGCACTTCGAAGGTAGAACCCCCAACACTTAACAACAAGTGCATGCTTGTCACTTGTAGCGTTACCGCCATGCAACTGGACTTGAACCTGCTCACCGCCCTGGACGCCCTACTGGAAGAAGGCAGCGTCGCCGGCGCCGCAGCCCGCCTCCACGTCACCGCACCCGCAATGAGCCGCACCCTGAGCCGCATCCGCAAAGCCACCGGCGACCAAATCCTGGTCCGCACCGGCCGCAACATGACCCCCACCACCCGCGCCCAGACCATGCACGCCCAAGTCCACACCCTCGTACAACAAGCCCACCAACTCCTCACCACACAACAAGAACTCGACCTCACAACCCTGGACCGAATATTCACCCTGCGCTGGCACGACGCCCTCACCACCGCCTGCGCCACCACCCTGATCACCGCCATCCACCACCACGCCCCCAGCGTCCAACTACGCCTGACCGCCGAACCCGGCACAGACGACGCCGAACTGCGCCGCGGCGAGGTCGACCTCGAATCCAGCACCAGCACCCCCACACTCCCCGACATCCGCCACCACCTCATCGGCAAGGACCAACTCGTCGTCGCCGTCCGACCAGACCACCCCCTCACCCAAGGCCCACTGACCCTCGAGCGCTACGCAGCCGCCGAACACCTCACCGTCTCGCGACGCGGAAGCCTCCACGACCCCATCGACAACGCCCTCACCACCCACGGCCTCGAACGACACGTCGTCGCCACCGGACCCACCACCACCTTCGCACTCCAACTCGCCCTCAACACCGACCTCGTCACCACCCTCCCCAACGCCACCACCCGCACAACCCGCGAACACCTCGGCCTGACCACCCTGCCCCCACCACTCCCACTCCCCGACATCCCCCTCTACCTGCTCTGGCACCAGCGCTACGACGACGACCGCGCCCACACCTGGCTACGAAACCTCGCCACCCAAACCATCCAGACACTCTTCACCCCACCAACCACCCCACAACAACCCCCCACCCACCACACCGGACAGTGACAGACACACCCGGCGAAAGGCCCACCCAGCTGACTCCCACTCTCGCGAACCTCACCTACTCGCGCGAGCATGCAACCTCAATCACACGCCAAAACGACATCGCACACCGCACACAAAGCCACGACCTCCATCTCGGCTCTGTGGGCACTCAGCAGGTAGCTGATCGCAGGCGCGACGGCTGCGGTGACGACGCTGCCCATCACGACCACCGCATCCCGATCGCGGACAGCTCCTCGACCCGCTCCGGCGACAGCGCCGCGGCCCTGCTGCGCTGGTTGCTGACCCACGCCCCGAGCCGGAGCTCCCGCTCCTCACTGCCGCCGCCGTTCCCGCCACCGCCGACGACGATCCGTTCGACGTGTTTCCTCGGTACCCCCAGGTGCCCTTCACGCTCAAAGAACTGGCGGGCGGCGGCGAGATACATGGCCCACTTCTGTGCCTGGCTGGTGCGCGGTGCGGGCTTCTCGTCCTCGCCGGCGGGCTCGATCCCAAGAACCTGCTGACACATCCACCGCTGTACCGCGGTGAGCTTCTCCCAGCCCAGCCTCACCGACGTCACCCACCGTCCGAGGTCCTCGCCCTGGCGTACGACATCCCCCGCAGTGGTGGGCAGCGCTCCACCGGCATCCAGGTGCTGCCGTACGAGATGGAAGCACCGCTGCCAGGCCACCGGCCAGGCCGGACACCACGACGCATCGATGTCCTCCAACTGCTCACGCCGCTCATCCGACAGCGCCCCCGCCGACGACTCCACCGCCAGCCCCTGGGCACGCCGCTGCTCGACCTCCACGGCCTTCCTCGCTGCGGCCCGCGCATTCTTCAACCAGACTCCCACCGCCGCACCCTCGTAGATGGCATCAAGGGGGGCCAGGAGGTGCCCGTGTTCGGCCGCCCACCCACGTGCCGCGGCGAGCCCCTCCTCCCAGGCGACGTCAAAGTGCGACCACACCATGCCCAGCGTGTCCAGCTGCGCGACGCGACCCTCGCCCATGTCACCGCGGGCGTGAAAGCGTCGGGCATCGGCGATCCACTGCCCAAGCGGGAAGCCCGCGAGCGAGGCCGGCCACCCCTCGGCCTCAGCATCGTCCCCGGCCGGCACGCGGTAGGTGAACGGCACCCGCAGACCGCCGTGCTCGCGGGCGTAGAGGACGGCGGCTTCCACCCCGCGCCGCCAGTGCTCATGCTCCGGGTTGAGCACCCGCAGATTGACGAACGCCGCCAAGGCGGCCGCATCCCGCGGCGTCGAAAATTTCAGCAGCGCCCTCGCCGGACCAGAGACCCCCTCGACCCCGCCCCCACCCACGCCCCACCCCACGCCCTCCGCGCCTTTCTGGGCAGGCTTGTAGCGGCTGGGGGCCTGCTGCTCGGCCAACGCCTCCACCACCCGTGCGTCGTGCGCCCGCAGCGCCTCCAGCAGCTTCGCCAACCCCCCGAACGCCTTCGAGGACAGCATGCTGTCCGCCGTCTCACCAGGCCCCAGCAGCACCGGCACCACCAGACTGGCGACCTTGCCCTCACCCGGCTGCATCCGCAACGCCCGCCCCACCGCCTGCACCAGGTCCGGCATCGAGCCACGAACATCCGCCCAGTACACCGAGTCACAGCACTTGGTGTCGACGCCTTCCCCGAGCACCTTCACCGACCCCAGGTAGCCCTTGTCCACCACCGTGCCATCCGCAGCGGCCCCGTCGGCGAACTCGCCCAGCACACGGCGCCGGTGCAGCGGCTTATGCTCCCCGCACAACCAGTCCGCCCACACCACCTCCGGATACAACTCCGGAGCACTGTCGTGCAGCTGCGCGGCCACGCCCGGCAACCCGGCCGCGAAAGCCTCAGCCTCCCTCGTCAGGTGATGGAACACCAGCGTGCGCCGGAAGCCCTCCTGCGCCGACGCCTTCACCAGAGCGGTCTGGAGGGCGGCGAGCCGCGCCCCACGCACCTCATCCGACCGGCCCTCGACACCCAGGAGCTGCGCGGCCTGGAACCGCGTGTCCGTCACGTCCACGCACACCACCTGGTAGGGAGCGCAAATCCCCCTGTCAATGGCGGCCGAGAGCGTCAAAGTGAAGCAGCGACTGCCGAAGGGCGAGCCAGGATCGTCTTCCATACTCGCCACCAACTCACCGGGCGCACCCTCCTGGCCCGCCTCGCCGCCGAGCTGCCACAGCCGCGGAGTGGCCGTCATGTACAGCCGACGCAGAGACGGGATCCTCTCGTTGTCGTGGACGACCGCCCACGGCTTCCCGAGCCGACCCGAGGTCCGGTGCGCCTCGTCGACCACGATCAGGTCCCAGCCCGAAAGGCCGGCGGCATGCGCCCGCTCCAACGTGCCCAACCCCAGCGAGGCATAGGTGGCGAACACCGTGACCCTGCCCAGACCCCGCGTCCACCCGACCAGCTCATCCACATTCGTGGTGCTGGGGAAACCCGCCTCGTCCCCACGCAGAGACGAAACCCCGATCATCGGCCCCGTACGACCCCCCTCACGCCACACGGACCCGGTCTGGGCCAGCAGGTCCAGCGAAGGCACCAACACCAGCACACGGCCCGCGTGGAGCTCTTCCGCACTGCGCACAGCGACCAGGCTCTTGCCGGAACCAGTCGCCATGACCACCTGCGTACGGAGCCCACGCGAAGGCCCCCGCGCACCCGCAGGCAATTCGAGCGCGCGCAGGACCGCGTCCACGGCCTCCCGCTGATGAGCCCGCAGCTCCATCCTCGCCATACAACGACCCCTTCAATTCCGGATGACCTACCTTGCGACAAGGCCGCCCGTTCCGTGGTGGGCTCCACTCACTCCATAACTTATCCGCACCCAAAAATGAAGCACACCACCTCGGAACCCGGAGCACCTCCGACACACACCCACTAACATCACCCGATGCAATGGGGATCATTGACAAGCACGGCACCGGGAGCAGCGATCGGCACCCTGGCAACACTCACCACTGACCTCTCCAGAGCCAAACGCACCCGCCAGCACAACGAGCACAACACCCGACGCCAGCTCTGCGCCGACTACCTCGCCGCCCTGGCACGCACCAGGAACAACCTCCGCCTCGCAGCACGCTCCGCCCACACCCCACCCGAGGAACGAGCCCGCAAAGCCATCGAAGCCTTCAAGGAAGGCAACGCCTACGAACTGCGCTACCAGCTAGCCCTCATCGCTCCGACACCCGTCATTGAAGCGTCCACCGCAGCCTTCCGGGCACTAAGAGACCTCCGAGACCTGGTCGAGGAGGGGGCACTCCACACCGACCCCAGCTACCTCGACCTCAGGGACCACTGGGAAGAGCGCTTCGCCGAACTCCGCACCGCCATGCGCAGCACCCTCGACACCACCCAACCCTGACCGCCTAGCCAGCCGCCCGCGCCAGCGGGCCAGCCTGGAGGCGAAGCCGAAAGGCACAAAGGAGCGAAGCGACTGAACCGCGAAGCGCACTCAGATACCAAGCGAAGCGCGGGATCTGACGGCTCGAAGGGCCGGCTCGTGGCGAAGCCACGAGCAACTGGGGTGCGCAGCACCCCAGTCCCGACCCGCGGAGCGGGTCGGGACACCGAGCGAAGCGAGGTGTCCCGCTTGCACAGCGCGCAGCGCTGTGGGACCCGCTCCGCGGG
>NZ_BMND01000014.1 GCF_014646275.1 Streptomyces kronopolitis | reverse complement strand
GCCGCGCCGCGCGCCGCGCCGTCCCCGGTCAGCAGCACCGTCCAGCCGTGCACCGGGCGGGCCAGGGCGCGCAGCACGGCGGCGGCCGGCTCGGGACGGGCGGCGGCCGCGGCCAGCGCGCGCTGCGCCTCGCTGAGCCGGGTCAGCTCACGGTGCCTGGCCTGCGTGACGGACTGCCACACGGCGCTCTCCACCGCGGTGAACGGGGTGCCCGCCGGGACCTCGACCAGCGGCAGGCCGTGCCGGTCGCAGGCCGCCACCAGGGCGGGCGGCACGGCCTCGTGCACCGGCGCGATCCCGAAGCCGAGGGCGGCGGCGCCGGCCGCGACGGTACGGGCGGCGTAGCCGTCGAGATAGGCGTCCAGGGCGGGGGCGCCGCCGGTCACCTCCGCCAGATGCACCCCCGCCGTCAGCAGCATCTCGCCGCCCAGGAGGTACGGCACCGGGTCGGCCATCTCGGAGGTGTGCACCCAGTGGAGGGCGACGCCCTCGCGGGGCCCGGCCAGCTGGCGCAGGCCCAGATCCGTCCGGGCGAGCAGCTCCGCGAGCGGCACCGGCGGGGTGGACGGCGGGGGCAGCGGGCGCGGCATGTGCGAACCCTCCATCTCGGGGGGTGGTGAATGGAGGAAACGTACACTTCAGCGTCGCCTTGCCGCCTCCTAGGGTCAACCCCCAGGCGCGGTGCCCGGCGGGACCCCCGCTCACCGGGCGCCCCGCCCACCTCCCCCACACCCGTTGCCCCTCTGCTCTCGCTTCTCTCCCCCCTCGGCGCAGCTGGAAGGGATGGCCCATGGCTGTCGACTATGCGGTGATCGTGCTCTACCTGGCCGGAATGCTCGCGGTGGGCTGGTGGGGGATGCGCCGCGCCACCTCCAAGAGCGACTTCCTCGTCGCCGGGCGCCGCCTCGGCCCGGCGATGTACTCGGGCACCATGGCGGCGATCGTGCTCGGCGGCGCCTCCACCATCGGCGGGGTGGGGCTCGGCTACCAATACGGCCTCTCCGGCGCCTGGATGGTCTTCACCATCGGCCTCGGGCTGCTCGCGCTGAGCGTCTTCTTCTCCGCCCGGATCGCCCGGCTGAAGGTCTACACCGTCTCCGAGATGCTGGACCTGCGCTACGGCGGCTCCGCCGGGCTCATCTCCGGCATCGTGATGTGGGCGTACACGCTGATGCTGGCGGTCACCTCGACGATCGCCTACGCGACGATCTTCGACGTGCTCTTCGGCCTGGACCGGACGGTCTCGATCGTCATCGGCGGAGCCATCGTCGTCGCGTACTCCACGCTCGGCGGCATGTGGTCGATCACCCTCACCGACATGGTCCAGTTCGTCGTCAAGACGATCGGGGTGCTGCTGCTCCTGCTGCCCATCGCCGTCATCAAGGCGGGCGGCTTCGGGGAGATGGCCCACCGGCTGCCGCACGACTACTTCGCGCCGCTCGGCATCGGCGGCCAGACGGTCTTCACCTATGTGCTGATCTATTCCTTCGGCATGCTCATCGGGCAGGACATCTGGCAGCGGGTCTTCACCGCCCGCAGCGACCGCACGGCGCGCCTGGGCGGCACCGCGGCCGGCACGTACTGCCTGGTCTACGCGCTGGCCGGGGCGGTCATCGGCACCGCCGCCAAGGTGCTCTACCCGCATCTGGGCAGCCCGGACGACGCCTTCGCCACCATCGTCAAGGACACCCTGCCGGTGGGCGTGCGCGGACTGGTGCTGGCGGCGGCGCTGTCCGCGGTGATGTCCACCTCCTCGGGCGCGCTGATCGCCTGCGCCACGGTCGCCCACAACGACATCTGGTCGCGGGTCAGGGGCGCCGTCCGGGCCCGGCGGGACCCGGCCGCCGGGGCTGCGTCCTGGGCGGCCGGGGGTCCGCGGGACGGCGGGCCGGCCGAAGCCCCCGACGAGGTGCGCGGCAACCGCCTCTTCACCCTGCTCATGGGCCTGGCCGTGATCGTCACCGCGATCGCGCTCAACAACGTCGTCGAGGCGCTCACCCTCGCCTACAACCTCCTGGTCGGCGGCCTGCTGGTGCCGATCCTCGGCGGACTGCTGTGGCGGCGGGGGACCGCCGCCGGCGCGCTCGCCTCGGTCGCCGTCGGCGGGCTGACCGTCATCGGCCTGATGGCCACCCTCGGGGTCCTCGCCAATGAGCCGATCTACTACGGGCTGCTCGCCTCGCTCGTGGCGTACGTGGCGGTCAGCCTGGCCACCCGGCCCACGGACCAGGCGGTGCTGACCGTCTGGCGGGAGCGGCTGGCGGGCCGGGCGGACACCCCCTCCCCGCTGACCCGCGTCTGAGCCGCCGGGCCGCACCCCCCTGACCTCCCCTCACGAAACGGAGAGCCGACCGCAGATGAGCACCACCGAACCCGTGCCGGAGCGGACCACGCGCACCGGCGGCGATCTGGTCGTCGAATCGCTGACGGCCCTGGGCGCGGACACCGTCTTCGGGCTGCCGGGCCAGCACGCGCTCGGCATCTTCGACGCGCTGCGCCGCTCCGCGCTGCGCTATGTGGGCCTGCGGGTGGAGAACAACGCGGGCTTCGCCGCCGACGCGTACGCCCGGGCCACGCACTCGGTCGCGCCGCTGCTGGTGTCCACCGGCCCCGGCGCGCTGATGACGCTGCCCGCGCTCCAGGAGGCGGCGGCCGGCTCGGCGGCCGTCCTGGCCCTCGGCAGTCAGGTGCCGCTGGCCGGGATCGGCGGCGGCCGCCACGGCTACCTGCACGAACTCGGCGACCAGAGCGCCTCGTTCCGCGGGGTGGTCAAGTCCGTGCACACGGCGCGCACCGCCTCCCAGATCCCGTCCGCGGTGGCCGCCGCCTGGGAGTCGGCGCTGAGCGTCCCGCACGGGCCGGTGTGGCTGGAGATCCCGCAGGACGTGCTGCTGGCCGAGGTCGAGATCCCCGCCGTGGTCGGACTGCATGCCGCACCACGGGAGTTGGCGCCGCGCCCGGAGCTGGTCGCGGCCGCGGCGGACCTGCTGGCCGCGGCGCGGCGGCCGGTGATCCTGGCCGGCGGGGGAGTCGTACGGGCCGGGGCGGAGTCGGAGCTGCTGGCGCTCGCCGAGCGGCTGCGGGCGCCGGTGGCCACCACCTTCGGCGGCAAGGGCGCCTTCCCCTGGGAGCATCCGCTCTCCTTGCAGTCCTGGCTGGAGGACCGGCACACCACGGACTTCCTGGAGGACGCGGACACCCTGCTGGTCGTCGGCTCCGGGCTGGGCGAACTCTCCTCGAACTACCACACCTTCCGGCCGCGGGGCCGCATCGTGCAGATCGAGGCGGACCTCGGCAAGCTGGAGGCGAACCACGCCGCGCTGGGCCTCCACGCGGACGCCCGGGCGGCGCTGGCCGCGCTGGTCAAGGAGGTCGGGGAGCGGGAGCCGGCGGGCACCGGGTGCGCCGGGGAGCCCGGTGAGACGCCGGAGAGCGGGGAGGCGGCGGGCGCCTGGCATGCCGCCGGCGCGGGGGCGCACGCTCCCGAGGCCGCCGTCTGCGACCTCCTGGCGCGCGTCCGCGACCGGATCGACGGGCAGCAACTCGACCTGGAGCAGCAGCTCCTGGCCTCGGTGCGGCAGGCCCTGCCGGACGGCGCGGTCAGCTGCTGGGACATGACGATCCTCGCCTACTGGGCCTGGTCCGCCTTCGACCCGCGGGCCGCCAACGCCCTGCATTCGGCGCAGGGCGCCGGGGGGCTGGGCTACGGCTTCCCGGCGGCCCTGGGGGCGGCCGCCGCGGACCCGTCGCGGCCGGTGCTGGCGGTCTCCGGCGACGGCGGCGCCATGTACTCGCTCGCCGAACTCGCCACCGCCCGGCAGTACGACCTGCCGGTGACCTGGCTGATCGTGGACGACGGCGGCTACGGCATCCTGCGCGAGTACATGACCGACGCCTTCGGCACGGCCACCGCCACCGAACTCACCCGGCCGGACTTCGCGGCGCTGGCCGAGGCGTTCGGCGTGCCCGCGGTCCGTACGAGCCCGGAGCACCTCCGCACGGACCTGGCGGCGGCGCTGGCGGCCCCCGGCCCCTCCGTCGTCGTCCTCCCGGCGCGCCTGCGGATGTTCGCGCCGACGCATCTGGACTCCTGACCCGCCCGCCGCGAGGTTTCACCGCCGCACCAGGTGGGGAGGACGCTGCTACCGAACCAAACGGGCTGCCCATCCCTCCTCGGGGTGCGCAGCCCGTCGTGTTGTCGGTGACCCGCGGTCTGTCGTAGTGGTGTGTGCTGCCCCGGACAGGGATCACCGGCCTTGTGTCGCGCCCCGCGCGGGGAGCGGCACACAGGACCGGCGCGGCCCCCATCGAAGGGGTCCACATGAGTACCAGCGTCCAGTCACCGCAGCAGGACCTGCTGCGGACAGCTCTCCTCCCCGCCCAGGTGCCGGCGGCCGCCCCGGCGGCGGTCCACACCCTCCTGGCGGTCACCTCCATCCCCGTCGGCACCAATCCGGTCGGGCTGGCGTTCATCCCCAACGGCGATCTCTACGTCGCCAACTCCGGTTCGAGCAGCGTGTTCACCATCGACACCGCCACGGACACCGTCATCGGCGCCGCGATCCCCACCGGCACCACGCCGGCCTGGCTGACCGTCGCCCCCAACGGCAGCGCCTACGTCCCCAACAACATCTCCAACAACGTGACGGTGATCGACACCGCCACCAGCACGGTCATCGCCACCATTCCCCTCAGCGGCGGCCCCGCCGCGGCGGCGGTCATCCCCAGCGGCAACGTCTACGTCTCCCGCTTCGGGGCGAACAGCGTGCAGGAGATCGACACCACCACCAACACCGCCGTCGGCGCCGCCATCCCCACCGGCAGCGGCCCGGTCGGCATCGCGGTCGCCCCCAACGGCAAGGCCTATGTCACCAACCGGAACGCGAGCAGCGTGACGGTGATCGACACCGCCACCGCCACCGTCCTCACCACGATCCCCGGCTTCAACCAGCCGAACTTCGTGGCGATCGCGCCCAACGGCAACGCCTACGTCGCCAACATCGGGTCGAACAACGTGTCCGTGATCGACACGACGACGGACACGGTCCTCACCACCATCCCCGTCGGCACCAACCCGTGGGGCATCGCGGTCGGCTCCGACGGCACCGCCTACACGGCCAACCGCGGCTCGAACGACGTGTCGGTGATCGACACCACCACCAACATGCCCGTCGGCGCCCCGATCCCGGTCGGCAGCCAGCCGATCGCGCTGGTGGTCGCGCCCAACAACAAGGTCTACGTCAGCAACATCGCCGGGGCCAGCGTCAGCGTCATCCAGTTCTCCCCGACGCTGAGCACCGTCAACCCCACCCAGGGGACCACCGAGGGCGGCACGGTCGTGACCATCACCGGCACCAATCTGACCGGGGCGAGCGTCACGTTCGGCGGCAACCCGGCCATCGGGGTGAGCGTCAACGCCGCCGGCACGCAGCTCACCGCCACCACGCCGCCGGGCGCGCCCGGCCCCGTGGACGTCACCGTCACCACCCCCGGCGGCAGCGTCACGCTGACGAACGGGTTCACGTACGTGCTCCCCGTCCACGCCACCACGCTGACCGCGACCCCGGCGCTGACGAAGCTGTTCCCGCCGCACGTGTACTTCCCGTTCCTGACCGCCACGCTGACCGACCAGGTCACCGGTCTGCCGGTGCCCGGCCAGACCATCGTGTTCACCATCGGCAGCAACCTCATGGGCACCGCCGTCACCGACGCCCAGGGCACCGCCCGGCTCAACGAGACGCTGCTGCTGAGCCTGATCCTGCTGCACGGCGGCTACGACGCCTCCTTCGCCGGGGCGACCACCGCGACAGCAGTCCTGTCCCCGTCCAGCGCGCACGCGGGAGTCATCGAACCCTGACCCCGTCCGGTCGCCGGCCGACCGGGCCCGCATGCGGAAGGCCGGCCCGGTCGTGGGCGGTTGTCCACGACCGGGCCGGCCCGAGCACGGCAGGGCGGGGCCCTACGGTCCGCCCGCCACGCGTCCCTGGAGCAGCCGGGACAGCGCCGCGTGCACGTCCTCGACCGAGCGGTCCGGCTGGAAGGACTGCCAGTCCAGGGCGGCCACCAGGACCATGCCGAGGAGGGCGGAGGCGGTGAGGGAGATGTCGAGTTCGGCGGAGAGCTCGCCGGCGGCCACGGCGTCGTGCAGGACCGACTCGACGACGGTCAGGGCCCGGCCGCGGACGGAGGTGAGGGTCGCCCGCCAGGTGCGGTTGGTGCGCCACAGTTCGGCGACGTAGAGCTGCATCAGGGCGGGGGAGCCGGCGATGAAGTCCAGGCCGGCGCGGATCATGGCGTCCAGGGCGCCGACGTGGCTGCCGCCGGCGGCCACCGTGGCGTCGGCGGCCCGGCGCAGCGAGCCGGAGAGCAGGTCCATGCCGTCGCGCAGCAGCTCCTCGTAGAGGACGTTCTTGCTGGCGAAGTTGTAGTAGACGGTGCCCTTGGCGACACCGGCGCGGTCGGCGATCTCGTCGACGGTGGTGGCCGAGAAGCCCTGTTCGGCGATGAGGACCACGGCGGCCTCGAAGAGCCGGCGGCGGGTGGAGGCGCGCCGGGGGGCCGGGGCGGCCCCCGGGGCGGTGCCGTCGCCGGCACCGCCCCGGGAGACCGGGAGCACACTCACAGGCTGAGTTCCGGGTGCAGGTCCTTCATCCGGACGACCTGCCGGCCGCGCGCCGTGAGGGCGGTCAGGGCCAGCGCGCCGAGGGTGAAGGCCACCAGGACGCCGCAGCCCTGCCAGACGATGCCCAGGTCACCGCCGGTGATCAGCCGGCGCAGGCCGTCGACCACGTAACTCATCGGCAGGAACGGGTGGATGGCACCGAAGAAGCCGGGGCTGGTCTGCACCGGGTAGGTGCCGCCCGCCGAGGTCAGCTGGAGCATCAGGACGACCAGGGTCAGCACCCGGCCGGCCGGTCCGAAGAACGCGCCCAGCAGCTGGATGATGGCGGTGAAGCAGGCCGTGGCCAGCAGCAGGAAGCCGACGGTGCCCGCCGAGCGGACCATCTCCAGGCCCAGGCCCCAGTGCAGCACGGCCATCAGGGCCAGCACCTGGACGACGCCGACGGCGTAGGCGGGAAGCCAGGAGCCGAGGGTGATCCGCCAGCCCGGGGCGCCCGCGGCCAGCGCCCGCTTGCCCAGCGCCGGGAGCAGCATGAACGCGACCATCGCGCCGACCCACAGGGAGAGCGGGATGAAGTACGGCGCCAGGCCGGTGCCGTAGTTGGGCGCCTTGTGCATCGACTTGGCGGCCAGCGCGACCGGGTCGGACATCACCTGGGTGCGGGCGTCGCGGTCCTTCTTGTCGTAGTCCGGGATCTTGGCGACGCCGCTGTGCAGGCCGTCGGCCAGCTGGTTGGTGCCGTCCTTGAGCTTGAAGAGGCCGCCGGTGAGCTTGACGGCGCCGTCCTTGGCGTCACCGACGCCGCTGTGGACCTTGCCGGCGCCGTCGGCGACCTTGCCCGCGCCGTCGGCGAGGGTGCCGATGCCGTTCTCGAACAGCCCCGCGCCCTGGGAGACCTTGTGGGCACCGGCGTTGAGCTGGTTGATCTGGCGGATCGCGGTGTCCGCGCGCTGCCCGATGCCCGGGGCCTGCTCGGCGACCATCACCGCGCCCTGGTGCACCTCGTGCAGCTTGCCGCGCAGCGGACCGAAGTCCGCCCCGGCAATGGCGTCGCGGACCTTCTCCGCCGCGTCGGCGGCCACCTTGCTGCCGTCCGCGAGGGCCTTCAGGTCCGTGCAGTCGGGGTCGGTGTCCAGCAGCCCGCCGCAGCGGTCCTGGTAGATCTTCGCGGCGTTGTCGGCGTTCTTGCGGGCTTGCGTTGCGGCCTTGGCGGAGTCGCTCGGCAGGGTGTCGAGGACGTCGTCGACGGTCTCGGTGGCGTCGGCGACGAACTGCGCGCCCCTGCCGATCTCCTTGCCGTGCTCGCGGAGGTAGGGCAGGTCCTTCTTGGCGAGGCCGTGGACCTTCTCGGCGAGCTGCTGGGTGCCGTCGGCGACCTTGCCCGCGCCGTCGCGCAGCTCGCGGGCCTTGGCGACGGCCGACGAGGCGCCCCGGCTCAGGTCACCGGCGCCCTGACTGACCTTGCCGGCGCCCTCGTTGAGCTTGCCGAGGCCGTCGGCGAGGTCGCCGGAGCCCTTCTTGGCCGAGCCCACGCCCTTGTCGACCTTCCCGGCCCCGTCCGCCGCCTCGGCGGTCTTGTCGTGCAGGTCGGAGAACGAGATGAAGATCTTGTCGAGCATGGCCCGCGCCGAGGTGGCCGACGTCTTGGCGCGCACCTCGGAGAAGACCGTCTTGGAGATCGAGCCGACGACGTAGTTGTTGGCGTCGTTCGTGCGGACCTTGAGCGCGCCGGTCTGCGGGGTGTCCCCGGAGCTGGAGGCGATCCGCTTGCTGAAGTCCTTCGGGACGGTCAGCGAGAGGTAGTACGTGCCGTTCTCGACGCCCTTGGCGGCGTCCGCGGAACTGACGTCCTCCCAGTGGAACTTCTTGCTGTCCTTGAGGTTCTCGGACAGGTCGTCGCCGGCGGTGAACTTCTTGCCGCCGGTGGTGGCGCCCTGGTCCTCGTTGACGAGGGCCACCGGGATCTTGTCCAGGCGGCCGTAGGGGTCCCAGAAGGAGCACAGGTACAGGGCCCCGTAGAGCAGCGGGATCAGCATCAGGGCGACCAGGCCCAGACGGGGAAGCTTCCCCCTGCCGAAACGCTTGAGCTCAAGCGCGGCCAGTCTCGGCGAACGCATCCGCTGCTTCCTCCTCGTCGGTGCCGGTGTGGGTGGCGCTCTCGGTGCCGGTGCCTGCCGCGCCGGGTGCGTCGGCGGCCGGGGTCTTACCGGCCGCCGGCTTGGCGGCCGGCGCCTCGGCGGCCGGCGCCTCGGCGGCCGGCGCCTCGGCGGCCGGTGCCTCCGGCGTCTTCGCGGCCGGTGCGGCGATCGTGTCCGCGGCGGCCGTGTCCGCGGCGGCCGTGTCCGCGGCGGCCGGCGCGGGGGTGGTGCGCACGAGCACGGCGTCCGCGGGGGCCTCGCTGCCGGCGGCCACGACGGTGATGCCGGTCCGCGTCACGCCCCGCAGCAGCTCCCAGGCCTCGGCGCGCTCCGCCGCCGACAGCTTGAGGTCGACATCGTCGACGGCCAGCAGCTGCGGCCCGTGCATGATCCCGAGGGCGACGGACAGCCGCAGCGCCTCGATCCGCTCCAGGTCCCGCACGGCCGTCCGCAGGCCCTTGACGAGGGACGCGGGGTCGAGGCCGACGACCGCGAGCGCGGCGTCGATCCGGGCCCGGGTGGCTTCCTTCTGCCGCCTGCCCCAGGGGAGCGAAGCGCTCAGGCCCTGGAAGCGATGGCCCAACAGGGCCTGCTCCTTGAGGTGTTCGGCGACGGTGAGGGCCGGTTCGAGTTCGACGACGCCCGGCACATGGGCGATGGCGGTGCGGCTGCGCACCGTCCCGATGCGCTTCGGGAGCGGGAGTCCGGCGACCGTCGCCTCGCCCGCGGTGATCCGCATCCGGCCGGTGAGGGCCAGCAGCAGGCACGTGCGGCCGGAACCGGAGGAGCCCTGGACGGCGATCAGCGCGCCCGGCTCCGCGGAGATGTCGATGCCCCGGAACGCCCAGCCCCGTGGGCCCTCCACTCCTATGCCTCTGGCGTCGACCGCCGCCCCCTGGCGGGTGGTGTTCACGAACACCCCTCCCCTTTGATCTGACTGGTCAGTCTAAAAGTGTGCCGTATCGGGGGCCCTTTGACCAATCGGGTGACGAGTGGGACACCCGGAACGCGCCGGTGGTAACTCGGTGCGGCGGATCCCGTGACCCGGACGGGGGATACGTCCTAGGGTGCCGTGCAGGCGGGGGCCTGATGATGTTCACGGTGATGTCCGTGCGCGTGGACGACGCTGCACGGGCACGCCCGTATATCGGAGAACCATGGAACATTCGGCATCACCCCCCGTTGACCGGCCGCCGCGGGACGAGGCGGGGCGGCGCCCGCGCGCTGCCCGCCGCTCGCGCAAGCTGGTCGCCCCGCTGCTCGCGGGAGCCCTGATAGCGGTGCTCGCACCCGTGTCGGCCTCGGCCTCGGCACCCGTCCGCGCGCCCGAGGGCGGCCCGTCCGCCGGCGGCGCCCAGGGGCCCTGCGTACCGGGCGACGACAGCGACGGCTGGACGTCCACCTCCACCAAGATCGACCCCAAGGACAGTTACCACGCCTACGTCGGCAACGGGTACCTCGGCGCCCGGGTCGCGCCCAACGGCGCCGGCTACACCGCGCCCGGCGGCACCACCGGCTGGCCGCTGAAGACCCCCGCCTACGACGGCGCGTTCGTCTCCGGGCTCTACGCCAAGGGCCCCAAGGACGTGCAGGGCCGGCAGGCCATCGCCGCCATCCCCACCTGGTCCACGCTCGACGTCGCCACCGGCGGGGCCCGCCCCGACACCTTCTCCTCGGCCACCGCGCCCGGCCGGATCTCGCACTACCGCCAGACCCTCTCCCTGCGCTGCGGCTTCGTCCGCACCTCGCTGACCTGGACGGCCGCCGACGGGCGCCGCACCGACCTGGTCTACGACGTGCTCGCCGACCGAGACGACGCCCACACCGGCGCGGTCCGCCTGCGGATGACGCCCCACTGGAGCGGCGCGGCCACCGTCACCGACGGCCTCGACGGCCGCGGCGCCCGCCGGATGGCACCGTCCGGCACCGGCGCGCAGCACGACCGCACCATGGACGTCGGATTCCGCACGGACGGCACCAGGACCGACGGCGCGGTGGCCTCCACCCTGCGCACCGGGCCCGGGGTGCGGGCCGGGCAGCCCCGCCAGGAGCCGCAGAAGGACAAGCTGAGCAACCGCCAGCGGGTGTCCTTCCCGGTCCGCAGCGGCCGCTCCTACGAGCTGACCAAGTACGTCGGCGTGGACACCGCGCTCACCTCCCGCTCCCCGCGGGCCGCCGCCGACGCCGCCTCCCGACGGGCCGCGGCCCGCGGCTGGGACGCCCTGTTCGCCCGGCACACCGCCGCCTGGCAGCGGCTGTGGCGCAGCGACATCGAGGTCAAGGGGCAGCCCGAGATGCAGTCCTGGGTGCGCTCGGCGCAGTACGGACTGCTCTCCGCCACCCGCGCCGGCAGCGACAACAGCATCGGCCCCACCGGCCTGACCAGCGACAACTACGCCGGTGAGGTCTTCTGGGACGCCGAGACCTGGATGTACCCGGGCCTGCTCGCCACCCATCCCTCGCTCGCCCGGTCCATCGTCGACTACCGCTACAAGACCCGCGCCGGGGCCCGCGCCAACGCCCGGAAGCTCGGCTACAAGGGGCTGTTCTACCCCTGGACCAGCGGCAGCAAGGGCGACCTGTGGAACGAGTGCCACAGCTGGGACCCGCCGCACTGCAAGACCCAGAACCACCTCATGGGCGACATCTCCCTGGCCACCTACCAGTACTACCTCGCCACCAAGGACACCGCCTGGCTGAAGTCCCGCGGCTGGCCGGTCCTCAAGGGCATCGCCGAATTCTGGGCCTCCCGGGCCACCCGCAACGCCGACGGCAGCTACTCCGTCAAGAACGTCGCCGGACCCGACGAGTACAGCAACGGCGTCAACGACGGGGTGTTCACCAACGCCGGCGCCGCCACCGCCCTGCGCAACGCCACCCGCGTCGCCGCGATCCTCGGCCAGAAGGCGCCGTCCTCCTGGAAGACCGTCGCCGACAAGCTGCGGATCCCCTACGACAGCAAGAAGAAGATCTTCGAGCAGTACGCCGGGTACAAGGGCACCACCATCAAGCAGGCCGACACCGTGCTGCTGATGTACCCGCTGGAATGGCCCATGTCGAAGGCGCAGGCGGCCCGCACGCTGGACTTCTACGCCGGGCACACCGACCCGGACGGCCCGGCCATGACGGACTCGGTGCACGCCATCGACGCCGCCGCCCTCGGCGAGCCCGGCTGCGCGACCTACACCTACCTGCAGCGGTCCATCAAGCCGTTCGTGCGCGGGCCGTTCAAGGAGTTCTCCGAGGCGCGCGGCGACAAGGCCGGCGCCGACGACCCGCACGCCGGCAAGCCCGCACAGGACTTCCTCACCGGCAAGGGCGGCTTCCTGCAGACCTTCACCAACGGCCTGACCGGGCTGCGGCTGCGGGACAACGCGGTGCACCTCGACCCGATGCTGCCGCCGCAGCTCTCCCGGGGCGTGACCCTGCGCGGACTGCACTGGCAGGGCCGGACCTATGACATCGCCATCGGCGCCGAGCAGACCACGGTGCGGCTGACCGCCGGGGCACCGATGCGGATCGAGACGCCAGAGGGCGACAAGATCGTCAGCCGCGGGGTGCCGGCCGTCCTGAAGACCCGCCGCCCGGACCGGACGCCGACCTCGGACGCGGCCCGCTGCACCCCGGCCACGGCGACCTCGGAGGAGCCCGGCATGTACGCGGGCGCCGCCGTGGACGGCAACGCCACCACCGCGTGGGTCCCGAACGCCGCCACCGGCAGCCTCACCGTCGACCTCGGCCGGCCCACTCTCGTCGGGAAGATCACCCCGCACTGGACCGCGACCCGCCCGAAGTCCTACCGGATCGAGGTCTCCCGGGACGGCAAGCACTGGACGGGCACCGGGTACGACGGCCGGAGCCCGGCGCGGTACGTCCGGGTCACCGTCGAGGGCGACCGGACCCCGGCGGCGGGCGGCAAGCCCGAGCCGCACCCGGGAATCACCGAGCTGGACGTGCAGCGAGTGAAGTAGCCCGCCGCGACCCGCCGCACCGCACCGGACGACGGCCCCGCCCCGCACCGCCGGGACGGGCCCGCCGCGCTCCCGGCGCCGCCCCGCGCTCCTTCGCGCCCCCCGCCGGAATGCCGCCGGCGGGGGGCGGCGGGATGAAAACCGCCCCCGGCGGTGTTGGAGCCATGCGGTACGTGCCGAGCGGCGGCGCGTGTCGAGGAGCGGGAGGCACCGGGTGGCGGGGACGGACAGGCAACCAGTGGGCTGGGCGAGGCGGCTGATCCGCGACTGCTGGCAGTACAAGAAGGACGTGCTGCTCGCCCTCGGCTCCTCGCTCGCCGGCATGGCGGTGCTGGCCCTGGTCCCGCTCGTCCCGAAGCTGATCATCGACGATGTCATCGTCCGGCACGCCCGCCCCCTCGGCCCCTGGGCCGGCCTGCTGGTCGCCGCCGCCGTCGTGGTCTACGTCCTCACCTACATACGCCGCTTCTACGGCGGCCGCCTCGCCCTGGACGCCCAGCACGACCTGCGGACCCGGATGTTCGCCGCGATCGCCCGGCTCGACGGCCGGCGGCAGGACGAGCTGAGCACCGGCCAGGTCGTCGGCCGCGCCACCAGCGACCTCCAGCTCATCCAGAGCCTGCTGTTCATGGTCCCGATGATGATCGGGAACGTCCTGCTGTTCGTGATCTCGCTGGTCGTCATGCTGGCGCTGTCCCCGCTGCTCACCGTCGTCGCGCTGGCCGTCGCCCCCGCCCTGTGGTTCATCGCCCGGCGCAGCCGCGCCCGGCTGTTCCCCGCCACCTGGTACGCCCAGGGGCAGGCGGCCGCGGTGGCCGGGGTCGTGGACGGCGCGGTCTCCGGCGTCCGGGTCGTCAAGGGCTTCGGGCAGGAGGAGCAGGAGACCGGGAAGCTGCGCGAGGTCAGCCGGCGTCTGTTCGCCGGACGGCTGCGCACGGTCCGCTTCAACGCCGTCTACACCCCGGCCCTGCAGGCCGTCCCCGCCCTCGGCCAGGTCGCGATGCTGGCCCTCGGCGGCTGGATGGCCACCCAGGGGCAGGTCACCCTCGGCACCTTCGTCGCCTTCTCCACCTACCTCGCGCAGCTCGTCGGACCGGTGCGGATGCTGGCGATGATGCTGACCGTCGGCCAGCAGGCGCGGGCCGGCGTGGAGCGGGTCTACGAGCTGATCGACACCGAGCCGGCCCTGACGGAGCGGCCCGACGCCCGCCCGCTGCCCGCCGACGCCCCCGCGACCGTCGCCTTCGAGGACGTCACGTTCGCCTACGCGCCGCCGCACCGCGAGCCCGGCGGGGAACCCGCGGTCGCCGACCCGGCTGCCGCCGACCCGCTCCGCCCGGTCCTCGACGGGTTCTCGCTGCGCATCGAGGCCGGCGAGACCGTCGCCGTGGTCGGCACGTCCGGCAGCGGCAAGTCCACCGTCTCGCTGCTGCTGCCCCGCTTCTACGACGTCACCGCCGGCCGCGTCCTGATCGGCGGCCACGATGTGCGCGAGCTGACCCTGGAGTCGCTGCGGGCCGCCATCGGGCTGGTCCCCGAGACCAGCTTCCTGTTCTCCGACTCCGTGCGCGACAACATCGCCTACGGCCACCCCTCGGCCACCGACGCCCAGGTGCGCGCCGCGGCCCGCGCCGCCCGGGCCGACGGCTTCATCTCCGCGCTTCCCGACGGCTACGACACCAAGGTCGGCGAGCAGGGCCTGACCCTGTCCGGCGGCCAGCGCCAGCGCGTCGCCCTGGCCCGCGCCATCCTCACCGACCCCCGGCTGCTGGTCCTCGACGACGCCACCTCGGCGGTGGACGCCCGGGTCGAGCACGAGATCCACGAGGCGCTGCGCGGCGTCATGGCGGGCCGCACGACCCTGCTGATCGCCCACCGCGCCTCCACCCTGGCGCTCGCCGACCGGGTGGCCGTCCTCGACAGCGGACGGCTGGTCGACATCGGCACCCAGGAGGAGCTGGAGAGCCGCTGCGTCCTCTACCGCAGGCTGCTGACCGACCCGGACGAGCTGGGCGAGGCCGCGCCCGACCCGGCGGACGAAGCGGCGGACGGTTTCGATGCCGAATTGGCCGAGCTGACCGAGCACACCGAGTCGGCCGAGCACACCGAGTCGGCCGAGGGCGCCGCGGACCGGCCGGGGGAGTGGACCGGACAGGGCGCCCGGCCCGGCGGGGAGCGGGCCGCCGCCGGCACGATCACCCCCGAGCTGTGGGTCCGCCGCGAGCAGGAGGCCGAGGCGGGCGCGGCCGGTCCGGCGGCCCGCGCCGCGGCCGGCGCCGGGCCCGGCATCGGCTCGGCCATGGCCGGGATGACGGCCACGCCCGAACTGCTCGCCCAGGTAGCCGCCCTGCCGCCGGCCACCGACACCCCCGAGATCGACGAGGACCGGGCCTTGCGCCCGGAGCGCTCCTACGGCCTGCGCCGGCTGCTGCACGGCTTCGGCCGGCCGCTGGGCTGCGCGCTGGCGCTGGTCGCCGTGGACGCGGTCGCCGGGCTGCTGCTGCCGGTGCTGATCCGGCAGGGCATCGACGAGGGCGTGCGGCGCGGCGCGCTGATCGGCGTCTGGACGGCCGCCGGGGTCGCCCTGCTGGTGGTCCTCGCCCAGTGGGCGGCGCAGATCGGCGGCAACCGCATGACCGGCCGCACCGGCGAGCGGGTCCTCTACTCCCTCCGCCTCAAGATCTTCGCCCAGCTCCAGCGCCTCGGACTCGACTACTACGAGCGCGAGCTGACCGGCAAGATCATGACCAGGATGACCACCGACGTCGACGCCTTGTCGACCTTCCTGCAGACCGGCCTGGTCACCGCCCTGGTCTCGGTGCTCACCTTCTTCGGCATCCTCGTCGCGCTGCTGGCCATCGACGTCCAGCTGGCCCTGGTCGTCTTCGCCACCCTCCCGCCGCTGATCATCGGCACGTACTTCTTCCGCAAGCAGAGCGTGAAGGCCTACGAACTGGCCCGCGAGCGGATCAGCGTCGTCAACGGCGACCTCCAGGAGAGCGTCGCCGGACTGCGGATCGTCCAGGCCTTCCGGCGCGAGCACAGTGGCCGGGAGAGGTTCGCGGCCCGCAGCGACGCCTACCGCCGGGCCCGGGTCCGCGGCCAGTTCCTGATCTCGGTCTACTTCCCCTTCGTCCAGCTGCTGTCGTCCGTGGCGGCCGCGCTGGTGCTGATCGTCGGCGCCGACCGGGTCGGCTCGCACACCCTGACCGCCGGCGCACTGGTCGCCTACCTCCTCTACATCGACCTGTTCTTCGCCCCCGTCCAGCAGCTCTCCCAGGTCTTCGACGGCTACCAGCAGGCCTCCGTCTCGCTCGGCCGCATCCAGGAGCTGCTGCGCGAGCCGACCACCACCCCCGTCGCCGAGCGGCCCCGCGAGGTGCCCGCGCTGCGCGGCGACATCACCTTCGACGACGTCCACTTCCACTACGGCGGCGGGGACGCCCCCGCGCTGGCCGGCGTCGACCTCACCATCCCGGCCGGCCAGACCGTGGCCTTCGTCGGCGAGACCGGCGCCGGCAAGTCCACCCTGGTCAAGCTGGTCGCGCGGTTCTACGACCCGTCCGGGGGAGCCGTCCGGATCGACGGCACGGACCTGCGCGAGCTGGACCTGACGGGCTACCGCCGCCGCCTGGGCGTGGTCCCCCAGGAGTCCTACCTCTTCGCCGGCACCGTCCGCGACGCCATCGCCTACGGCCGTCCGGACGCCACCGACGCGCAGGTGGAGGCCGCCGCCCGGGCCGTCGGCGCCCACGACATGATCGCCACCCTCGACGGCGGCTACCTCCACGAGGTCGCCGAGCGCGGCCGCAACCTCTCCGCCGGCCAGCGCCAGCTGCTGGCCCTGGCCCGCGCCGAACTCGTCGACCCGGACGTGCTGTTGCTCGACGAGGCCACCGCCGCGCTGGACCTCGCCACCGAAGCGGTCGTCAACCAGGCCACCGACCGGCAGCGCACGCTCGACCCCGCCCGCGCGGACGCCGGCCCGGCCCCCCGCCGGCGCACCACCCTGATCGTCGCCCACCGCCTGACCACCGCGGCCCGCGCGGACCGCGTGGTGGTGCTCGACCGCGGCCGGATAGCGGAGGACGGCACCCACGCCCAGCTCCTGGCCCACGACGGCCGCTACGCGGAGCTGTGGCGCACCTTCACCGGCGAGGAGGAGGAACTCGCCGCCTGAGCGGACCGGGGCCCGCCCCGCGGGGACTGCCGCCCGGCGGTCCCCGCGGCCATTCGGAAGATCCACCGGATGGCGCCGAGGGCTGGTGGCACCCGCAGCGCGCCGATAGGTTCAGCCCGACCTTTGCTATCCCAAGGGGAGGGTGCATGCGCAAGGCCACCAGATGGCTGCTGTCACTCGCCGTGCTCATAGGCACGGTGGGCGCCGGCAGCGTGTCGGCGGGAGCGGCCACGGCCGCCGAGCCGAAGACCGAGGACATCAAGGACCGGATCCTGGCGATCCCGGGCATGAGCCTCATCGAAGAGAAGCCGGTCGACGGCTACCGCTACTTCGTCCTGAACTACACCCAGCCGATTGACCACCGGCACCCGTCGAAGGGGACGTTCCAGCAGCGGCTGACCCTGCTGCACAAGTCGGTCGACCGCCCGACGGTGTTCTTCACCTCCGGCTACAACGTCAACACCGCGCCGTCCCGCAGCGAACCCACCAAGATCATCGACGGCAACCAAGTCTCCCTGGAGTACCGCTACTTCACCCCGTCGCGGCCGGCTCCCACGGACTGGAAGAAGCTGAACATCCGGCAGGCCGCCGATGACCAGCACCGCATCTTCCAGGCCCTGCACCGCATCTACCGCAAGAACTGGATCGACACCGGCGGCAGCAAGGGCGGCATGACCGCCACCTACTACCGCCGCTTCTTCCCGCACGACATGAACGGCACCGTCGCCTACGTCGCGCCCAACGACGTACGCAACGACGAGGACTCCGCCTACGACCGGTTCTTCAAGAACGTCGGGACCGCGCAGTGCCGCGCCGACCTCGCCGCCATCGAGCGCGAGGCCCTGGTGCGCCGCAAGGAGATGGTCGGCCGCTTCCAGACCTGGGCCGACAAGGAGAAGCAGACCTTCAAGACCGTCGGCAGCGCCGACCGGGCCTACGAGGTCATGGTCACGGACCTGGTCTTCGGCTTCTGGCAGTACCAGCCGGCCGAGACCGCCTGCGCCGAGGTCCCCAAGCCGTCCGTCTCCACCGACGGGCTGTGGGCCTGGATGGACAAGGTCGGCGGCTTCGACAGCTACACCGACCAGGGCATGGAGCCGTACACGCCGTACTACTACCAGGCGGGCACCCAGCTGGGCGAGCCCGGCTACGCCTACCCGAACCTCGCCGGCCTGCTGAAGTACCCCGGCATCAACAACTCGCGGTCGTTCGTGCCCAAGGACATCCCGATGCGCTTCGACAAGCGCGCGATGCCCGACGTCGACCACTGGGTGCGCCACCACGCGAACCGGATGATGTTCGTCAACGGGCAGTTCGACCCGTGGAGTTCGGAGCACTTCGAGCTGGGCAAGGGCGCCCGCGACTCGTACGTCTTCACCGTGCCCGGCGGCAACCACGGCTCGAACATCGCCAAGCTGGCGGATGCCGACCGCACCAAGGCCACCGCCGAACTTCTCGACTGGGCCGGTGTCAAGGCCCCGAGCGGCACGGCCACGCCGCTGGCGCCGTACAACAAGCAGCTGGACAAGCAGGAGATCCGGCGGATGCCGCTGCTGCGGCCGTAGGACCGAAGTGCCACACGGCCGCCGGACCGCAAGGCCGCCGGGCCCACCGCCGGCCTCCGGCAGCGGACGCGGCGCGCCCTCCCCGGGGACGGGAGGGCGCGCCGGGTCCGTGCCCGCCGCCGCGCCTCAGTACGACAGGCCGTGCCCGATCCGGTAGAGCGCCGTGGTCGGGGTGTCGGCGCGCATTATCGCCACGGGCAGCCTGCCCGCCGGGTCCCGCCGCCCGGCGATCACCCGGGCCGCCGCCCGCAGCTCCACATCCGTCCACGAGTAGCTCGCCAGCGCCGCCTTCACCCCGGGCAGCTGGGCGATGTCGTACGGATTGCGGACCGCCAGCTGCACCACCGGCTTGCCCGTGGCCAGCAGCGCGGCGACCAGCTGCCGCTGGGAGGAGTCCGCGGTCACGTTGTAGGTGGCCACCACCACCGCGTCCCGCGCGGCGAGCGCCGCCACCGCCTCGTCGATCTGCGGCCGGCCCGGCGACAGGCCCGTGGACAGTGCGGTGGCGGTGAACCCCAGCTCGGTGAACGCCTTGGCCAGGACCGTGGTGGGCGGGCCGCCGGTGCCGGTCGGCGCGGCCGCGTCGTAGCCCACCACCAGCACCCGGCGCTCCCGCCGCCGGGACAGCGGCAGGATCCCGGCGTCGTTGCGCAGCAGGGTGGTGGTGCGGTCCGCGATCCGGTCCGCGGCGGCGAGATGGCTGCGGATGCCGACGACCCGGTCCACCGCCCGGCGGGTGGTGTAGGGGTGGGCGAAGAGTCCGCGCCGGTCCTTGAGCAGCAGGATGCGCATCAGCTTCGCGTCGATGTCCCGCTCGGACAGCTCGCCGTCCGCGAGCGCCCGGACCACGGCGGCGTGCGCGAGCGACAGGTCCGGGGGGTTCAGCAGCTGGTCGACGCCGGCCTTGAGGGCGAGCACCGGCACCCGGGCGTCGCCGTACTTCACCCGTACGCCCTCCATGCCGAGGGAGTCGGTCACCACCACACCGTCGTAGCCCAGGCGTTCGCGCAGGATGCCGGTGAGGATCGGCCGGGAGAGGGTGGCCGGGTCCTCGCTCTTGTCGAAGGCGGGCACCACGATGTGCGCCGTCATGATCGAGTCGATGCCGGCGGCGATCGCGGCCTTGAACGGCGGCGCGTCCAGGCGCTCCCACTCCTCGGCCGTGTGGTGGATGTACGGCAGCCCGACATGGCTGTCGGTGTCGGTGTCGCCGTGGCCGGGGAAGTGCTTGGCGCAGGACGCGATCCCGGCGCCCTGGTAGCCCTTCACCTCGGCGGCGACCATCCGGGCCACCGCCTGCGGGTCCGCCCCGAAGGACCGCACGCCGATGACGGGGTTGGCGGGGTTGACGTTGACATCGGCGTCCGGCGCGTAGTCCTGCCGGATGCCCATGGCGAGCAGTTCCCGGCCGGCGAGGGTGGCCGCCGTGCCGGCGTCCTCGCGGGAGCCGCCCGCGCCCAGCGCCATCGCCCCCGGGAACAGGGTGGCGGGCGCGCCGACACGGGCCACTATGCCGTGTTCCTGGTCGGTGGAGATCAGCACCGGCACGGGCACGCGCTGCGCGGCGGCGGCCCTCTGGATGCCGTTGGAGAGGTCGGCGATCTGATGCGGCTCGCGGGTGTTGTGCGCCCAGCCGAAGTAGATGATGCCGCCGACGTGGTACTTGGCGATCAGCTCCGCCGCGTTGGCGACGCCGATCTCCTTCCGGTTCGCGGCGACATCGTCCGGGTCCGGGTCGGTGGCGGAGTGCCCGTAGACCCGCATGACGAAGAGCTGGCCGGCCTTCTCCTCCGGGGTCATACGGGAGATCAGGCGGCGCAGCCGGGCCCGGGTGGCGGGGGAGGGGGGACGGTGCCCGAGGGGGGCGGCCGACGTGGCGGGTGCGGGGGCGGCCGCCCCCGTCGGGCCCACGGCGGCGACCACCGCGGCCGCGGTGGTCAGGACGGTACGTCTGGAGTGCATCCGCGCTCCTTCCGGAGGGCTTCCTCGGCTCTGTGAAGGAAACTTCCAAGGAGACACGGATAGCCGGAAAACTATTGTCGGTCAATGACTCCTTCCGCGGTGGCGCCCAGGGATTGCGGGGCGGGCGGGGATGTGTGATGGGGGCTCAGGGGAGTGGGGGTGGGGGAGCGGGGGAGCGGAGTGGCCGCTTCCCCGGCGGGCCCTTCCCTTCCGGTTGCGGGCGGGTGCCCTCGTCTTCCGGCGGCGGGCGGGCGTCCTTCGCTTCCCATGGCGGGTGGGCCTCCTCCCTTCCGGCGGCGGGTGGGCGTCCTTCCCCTCCGGCGGTAGGCGGCCCCCTTCCCTTCCGGCCACGGGCGGGTCAGGAGCCGGCGGCGGCGCCGGACAGCAGCCGCTGGAGGTGGGCGCGGCCCGGGGCCAGCAGCCCGGGGAGGTCCGCCGCCTGCGGGAACCAGCGCTTCTCGTACTCCCAGCAGAGCCAGCCGCCCGGCCCCTGGTCGTAGCCGCCTTCCGTGGCCGGCACCGGGCCGTGGGCGTCCTCGGGGTCGCGGGCGAGGGTGTCCAGGACGGCCGCCAGCGGCAGGGCGCCGGCGCCGAGCGGGAGCGGGGTGCGGTCCTCGGCCGAGGCGACATCCTTGACCTGCACATAGCCCAGATGCGGGGCGAGCGCGGCATGGGTGTCCACGGGCTCCTCGCCGCCCAGCCAGCTGTGCAGCACGTCCCAGACCGCGCCGATCTGACGGTGCCCCACGGGGCCCAGCACCCGCGCGGCGTCCGCGCCCGTGCGGTGCGAGTCATGGGTCTCCAGCAGGACCCGGACGCCCCGCTCGGCGGCGAGCGGGGCCACCGCGGCGAGCCGGCGGGCGGCGTCCGCGTCCGCCGCGTCCGCCGGGCGGTCCCCGCCGCCCGGGAAGACCCGGACGTAGGGCGCCCCCAGGTCGGCAGCCAGCAGCACCAGCTCGCTCAGCTCCTGCGCCAGTTCCTGCTCACCCGCCGTGTCCCGGGCGGCGGCGACCCCGGCGTATCCGGCCACCGCCAGGATCTCGACCCCGGCGTCGGCGAACCGGCCGCGCACCTCGGCGCGTTCCCGCGCCCCGAGCAGCGGATGCACCGGCTCCTCCGGATGGGCCCGCAGTTCCACCCCCTGATACCCGGCGTCGGCCGCCAGCCCGATCACCTCCGGCACCGGCATCCCCGGCACACCGAGGGTCGAGAACGCGAAGCGCATCGCCGGGGTGGAGCCGTTCGTGCCGCCCGTGCCGCCCGCGCTATTCGTGCTGCCCGTACCGGTCGCGCCGCCCGCGCCGTTCGTACCGTCCGTGCTGCCCATGCCGGTCGTACCGTTCGTGGCGCCCGTGTTGACCATGCCTGCGCTCCTCCTGGTTGCGGGTGTTGCGGGTGTTCTCCCCGTCCTTCCCACGGTCCTTCCCCGTGTTCCGTGGTCCGTGCCCGTTTTGCGCCGGGTGAGTCGTCCGGAGCGGCGAGCGGGGGCTTGGGCAGCGGCGTACACGGGCGGGGCACCCGGGGGCCGCGCCCGCGCCACCCGGGTCCGCACCTTCGACACCCGGGGGCCTCACCGAGCCACCCGGGGTCAGCGCCCGCGCGACCCGGGGCCCCACCCTCGCCACTGGAGTCCGCAACCCTCGCCACCCGAGACCTCACCACCGCCACTGGGTTCCGCACCCTCGCCACCCGAGGTCTCAGCCCCGCCACCCGTGGCCCCGCACCCCGTCCCCCGGCGCCCTCACCGCACCCTGTCCCGCCGTAGGCCCCCGCCCCGACCTGCCTTGCCTCGCCCCCCGTCAGAGCGTCAGTCGCCAGTCCTGTCCGACCAGGTCCTGGCCGAAGCTGTGGTGCGCCGACTCGGAGACCAGCTCGAAACCGGCGCGCTGGTAGAGCCCCCGGGCCGCGTGGAGCACGGAGTTGGTCCACAGTGCCAGTTCGCCGTACCCGGCCTCCCGGGCGAACTCCACGCAGGTGTCGACGAGTTGGCGGCCCACGCCGTGGCCGCGCGCGCCGGGCTCCACCAGCAGCAGCCGCAGCCGGGCGACGCCCGGGGCGCCGTCCCGTACGCACATCACGGCGCCCACCCGGTCCCCGCCCAGCTCCGCTATCCAGGTGCGGTCCCATCGCGGGTCGAAGGCCTCGGCGTACTCCGCCACGATCCGGGCCACCAGCGCCTCGTAGGACAGGTCGAAGCCGTACTCGGCGGCGTAGAGGGCGGCGTTGCGCTCCACCATCCAGCCCAGGTCCCCGGGGTAGGGGCGGCGCAGCACGACCTCGGGCGGACGGGCGTCGGGCGCCTCCTCCGGGCCCTTGGCGAGCAGGGCGTGGATGGTCCGCGCCGAGTCCACCAGGCGGGCCCGGTCCGCCGCGGGCAGATCCGTCAGCAGCGAGCCCACGGCCTCCTGGGAGCGCTCCTCCAGCAGCCCGGCCGCCTCCCAGCCGGCGGGCGTCAGCATGATGCACTGCCGGCGGGGATCCCGCTCGGACCGGCCGCGGGTGATCAGCTTCCGGTCCTCGAACTTGCCGAGCAGCCTGCTGAGATAGCCGGCGTCCAGCGACAGGGACACCCGGAGGTCCGCGGCGTCCACCCGATCGTGGTGGGCGATCTCGTAGAGGATCCGCGCCTCGGTGAGGGTGAACGGGGTGTACAGCTGGCGCCCGTAGTCGAAGGCGCCGATCAGGTTGACGTAGAAGCGGTTGAACCGGCGCAGCGCGCGGACATCGGCTGCGGGATCGGGCGTGGCGTCGCCCGACGGGCCGGGCGGTCCGGCGGATGCGGTCATCGTCGACCCCCTCAACGTTGACTGAGTCAAGAGTAAGTCCTCGAAGCCGATCTGCACACCCCCCCGCAACGCCCCGGCTTTGCCCCCGCCCGCCCCCACGACCTCGCCCCGCATGCTGGCGCCCCGGCGCGAGGAGGCGCTTACTGGTCCGGGGACGCCTGCCCGCCTGCGGCGAGCGATCCGGGGACGCCTGCCCGCGGCGAGCGAGAGGGGCCCGACCGTGCCATCCACGACCGTACGCATCGCCATGAACGGGGTGACCGGGCGCATGGGACACCGCCAGCACCTGGTGCGCTCCCTCCTGGCCCTGCGCGACCAGGGCGGCCTCGCCCTGCCCGACGGGACGGTGATCCTCCCCGAGCCGGTGCTGGTCGGCCGCTCCGCGCCCAAGCTCCGGCGCTGGCCGCCCGCCACAACCTGCCGCACTGGAGCTGCGACCTCGACGCCGTACTGGGCGACGACAGCATCGACATCTACTTCGACGCCCAGGTCACCGCCGCCCGCGAGGAAGCCGTCAAGAAGGCGATCGCCGCCGGGAAGCCGCTGTACGTCGAGAAGCCCACCGCGAGCAGCCTCACCGGCGCCCTCGAACTGGCCCGGCTGGCCCGGGAGGCCGGCGTCAAGAACGGCGTCGTCCAGGACAAGCTCTTCCTGCCCGGCCTCCGCAAGCTCCGCCGCCTCGTCGAGGGCGGATTCTTCGGCCGCATCCTGTCCGTACGGGGCGAGTTCGGCTACTGGGTCTTCGAAGGCGACCGGCAGCCGGCCCAGCGCCCCTCCTGGAACTACCGCGCCGAGGACGGCGGCGGCATCGCGGCCGACATGTTCCCGCACTGGGAGTACGTCCTGCACGAGCTGTTCGGACCGGTCCGCAGCGTCCAGGCGCACGTCACCACCCACATCCCGCGCCGCTGGGACGAGTCGGGCACCCCGTACGAGGCCACCGCCGACGACGCCGCCTACGGCATCCTCGAACTGGCCGGCGGCATCGTCGCGCAGATCAACTCCTCCTGGGCGGTGCGGGTGCACCGCGACGAACTGCTGGAATTCCAGGTGGACGGCACCGAGGGATCGGCCGTCGCCGGACTGCGCCACTGCCGGGTGCAGCACCGCGCCACCACCCCGCGGCCGGTCTGGAACCCCGACCTGCCGGCCTCCGGGGCGTTCCGCGACCAGTGGCAGGAGGTCCCCGACAACGACACCTTCGACAACGCCTTCAAGGCGCAGTGGGAGCTGTTCCTGCGGCACGTCCTACGGGACGGGCCCTGGCGCTGGGACCTGGCCGCCGGCGCCCGCGGCGTCCAGCTCGCCGCGCTCGCGCTGCGCTCCTCGGCGGAGGGCCGCCGCCTGCCGGTAGGGGACCTCGCCGCACCGGAGCCCACCCCGTGACCGCCCCGGGCACCCCCGCCTCCTCCGGGCCGGGCGCCGCACCCCGTGCCGCGCACCCCCCGACGCGCTCCCGTACGGTCTTCGCCGCCGCCCATGTGGTGGCCGATCCGTACGCCGACACCGGCCCGGACGGCCCGGCCGCCCTCGACTGGGACGCCACCCTCGCATTCCGCCACCACCTGTGGGCCCAGGGCCTGGGCGTGGCCGAGGCGATGGACACCGCCCAGCGCGGCGCGGGCCTGGACTGGACCGCCGCCGCCGAACTGATCCGCCGCACCGGCGCCGAGGCCCGGGCCGCCGGCGGCCTCCTGTCCTGCGGCGCCGGAACCGACCAACTGCCCGCCCACGGAGCGACGCTGGACCAGGTGCGAGCCGCCTACGAGGAACAGCTCACGGTCGTCGAGGACGCCGGCGCCCGCCCCGTCCTGCTGGCCTCCCGGCAGCTCGCCGCGGCCGCCACCGGCCCCGACGACTACCAGGAGCTGTACGGCCACCTCCTGCGCCAGACGGCCCGCCCGGCGATCCTGCACTGGCTCGGCCCCCTGTTCGACCCGGCGCTGACCGGCTACTGGGGCGGCACGGACCCCGACGCGGCCACCGCGACCCTCCTGCGGATCATCGCCGCCCACCCGGACCGGGTCGACGGCGTGAAGGTCTCCCTCCTGGACGCCGACCGGGAAGTACGGCTGCGCCGCATGCTGCCCCCGGGCGTGCGCTGCTACACCGGCGACGACTTCCACTACCCCGAGCTGATCGCGGGCGACACACACGGCCACAGCGACGCCCTGCTGGGCATCTTCGACCCGCTCGCCCGCCGCGCCGCCGACGCCCTGCGCCACCTCGACACCCCCGGCCCCCGGGGAGCGGCCGCGTTCCGGGCCGCTCTGGACCCGACCGTCGCGCTCTCCCGCCACCTCTTCCGGGCACCCACCCGCCACTACAGGACCGGCATCGTCCTGCTCGCCTGGCTGGCCGGCCACCAGTCGCACTTCACCATGGTCGGCGGACTCCAGTCGGCGCGCTCGCTGCCGCACCTGCGGCGCGCCCACCAACTAGCCGACGCACTGGGCCTGTTCCCCGACCCGGAGCGCGCCGCCGCCCGGATGCGGGCCCTGCTCGCCGTCCACGGAGGGCAGGACGGATGAGCGACGCCCCCTCCGCGCTCCTGGACCGGCTCAGCCTCAACCAGCAGACCCTCCGGCAGTGGTCGCTGCCCGAACTGGCCGACGGCTGCGCCCGGGCCGGTGTACGGGGCGTGGGCCTGTGGCGGGCGCCCGTCCAGGAGTACGGAGTGGCCGCGGCCGCCCGGCTCGTACGGGACGCCCAGCTGCGCGTCACCAGCCTGTGCCGGGGCGGATTCCTCACGGCGACGGACCCGGGCGAGCGGGCCGCCGCCCTGGACGACAACCGCGCCGCCGTCGACGAGGCGGCCGCCCTCGGCACGGACACCCTGGTGCTGGTCTCCGGCGGACTGCCGGCCGGCAGCCGGGACCTGGCCGGCGCCCGCGAGCGGATCGCGGACGCCCTGGGCGAGTTGGGGCCGTACGCGGCGGAGCGGGGCGTGCGCCTGGCACTCGAACCGCTGCACCCGATGTACGCGGCGGACCGGTGCGTGGTCTCGACGCTCACCCAGGCACTGGACCTCGCCGCACGCTTCCCCGCCGACCGGGTCGGCGTGGTCATCGACACCTACCACCTGTGGTGGGACGACACGGTCGGCGCGCAGATCGACCGCGCGGGCACCGCCGGAGGCACGGCCTCGCGGATCGCCGCCTTCCAACTCGCCGACTGGGTCACCCCGCTGCCGGCCGGCGTCCTCCTGGGGCGGGGGCAGCTCGGGGACGGCGCGGTGGACCTGCGGTGGTTTTGCCGCCGGGTCGAGGCGGCCGGCTACCGCGGCCCGGTCGAGGTGGAGATCTTCCAGCCGGCGCTGTGGGCCAGGGACGGCGCGGAGGTCCTGGCGGAGATCGTCGACCGGTTCCGCCGCCACGTCGCATGAGCCCGGCGCGCCCGCCCCGGGCGGTGCGGAAATAACCCCGCGACGCCGCACAACCGTTGACCGTTCACAGAAGTCAAAGCTGACGCCGGTCCCGAAAGGGGAGGATCCGGGGGGATCCGGGACCGGCGTGGAGGGGGGAATCGAGGGGCCCGACCATCGGACGGGCCCCTCGATGGTGCGCCGGCAGCCCGGCCGGCGGCGCGCTGTCAGACCCCGGCGGTACCGTCGGTCCATGGTCAACGCAGCCGTCGTCGAAGGGGTCCTGGAGCGGATCACCTACGCCAACGAGGAGAGCGGCTACACCGTCGCGCGGGTCGACACCGGCCGCGGCGCCGGCGATCTGCTGACCGTCGTCGGCGCGCTGCTGGGCGCCCAGCCGGGCGAGTCGCTGCGCATGGAGGGCCGCTGGGGCTCCCACCCCCAATACGGCAAGCAGTTCACCGTCGACAACTACACCACCGTCCTGCCCGCCACGATCCAGGGCATCCGCCGCTATCTGGGCTCCGGCCTGATCAAGGGCATCGGCCCGCGCATCGCGGACCGCATCGTCGAGCACTTCGGCACCGACACCCTCGACGTCATCGAGACCGAGCCCGCGCGCCTGGTCGAGGTGCCCGGCCTCGGCCCCAAGCGCACGAAGCTGATCGGCGCGGCGTGGGAGGAGCAGAAGGCCATCAAGGAGGTCATGGTCTTCCTCCAGGGCGTCGGGGTGTCCACCTCCATCGCCGTGCGCATCTACAAGAAATACGGCGACGCCTCGATCTCCGTCGTCCGCAACGAGCCCTACCGCCTGGCCGCCGACGTCTGGGGCATCGGCTTCCTGACCGCCGACCGCATCGCGCAGTCCGTGGGCATCCCGCACGACAGCCCCGACCGCGTCAAGGCAGGCCTGCAGTACGCCCTGTCGCAGTCCACCGACCAGGGCCACTGCTTCCTGCCCGAGGAGCAACTGATCGCCGACGCGGTGAAGTTGCTCGGGGTGGACACCGGCCTGGTCATCGACTGCCTGGGCGAACTGGCCGCCGACCCCGAGGGCGTGGTCCGCGAGAAGGTACCCGGCAGCGAGGACGGCGCGCCCGTCACCGCCGTCTACCTGGTGCCGTTCCACCGCGCCGAGATCTCCCTGGCCGGCCGGCTGACCCGGCTGCTGCGCACCGACGAGGACCGGATGCCGGCGTTCCGGGACGTGGCCTGGGACAAGGCGCTGGCCTGGCTGGCGCGGCGGACGGGCGCCGAGCTGGCCCCCGAGCAGCAGCAGGCGGTGCGCCTGGCGCTGACCGAGAAGGTCGCGGTGCTCACCGGCGGCCCCGGCTGCGGCAAGTCCTTCACGGTCCGCTCCGTCGTCGAGCTGGCCCGCGCCAAGAAGGCCAAGGTGGTGCTGGCGGCGCCCACCGGCCGCGCCGCCAAGCGCCTCGCGGAGCTGACCGGGGCGGAGGCCTCCACGGTCCACCGCCTCCTGGAGCTGAAGCCCGGCGGGGACGCCGCCTATGACGCGGACCGCCCGCTGGACGCCGATCTGGTGGTCGTCGACGAGGCCTCCATGCTGGACCTGCTGCTCGCCAACAAGCTCGTCAAGGCGGTGCCGCCCGGCGCCCATCTGCTGCTGGTGGGCGATGTCGACCAGCTGCCCTCGGTGGGCGCCGGCGAGGTGCTGCGCGATCTGCTCGCCGCGGGAGGGCCCGTGCGCGCCGCGCCGGAGGGGAGCGGTGGCCGGGTGGCGGGCGGGACGGTGCCGGCCGTGCGGCTGACCAGGATCTTCCGCCAGGCCCAGCAGTCCGGGGTGGTCACCAACGCCCACCGCATCAACTCCGGCGTGCCGCCCCTGACGAACGGCCTGCCGGACTTCTTCCTGTTCGCCGAGGAGGACTCCGAGGAGGCGGGCCGGCTGACCGTGGATGTCGTGGCCCGCCGGATCCCGGCGAAGTTCGGCCTCGACCCGCGCCGGGACGTCCAGGTGCTCACCCCGATGCACCGCGGCCCCGCCGGGGCGGGCGCCCTGAACGGCCTGCTCCAGCAGGCCGTCACCCCCGGCCGCCCCGATCTTCCCGAGCGCCGCGTCGGCGGCCGGGTCTTCCGCGTCGGCGACAAGGTCACCCAGATCAGAAACAACTACGAAAAGGGCAGCAACGGCGTCTTCAACGGCACCGTCGGCGTGGTCACCGCCCTGGACCAGGACGAGCAGCGGCTGACCGTCCGCACCGACGAGGACGAGGAGGTGCCCTACGACTTCGACGAACTCGACGAACTCGCCCACGCCTATGCCGTGACGATCCACCGCTCGCAGGGTAGTGAATATCCAGCGGTGGTGATTCCGGTCACCACCAGTGCCTGGATGATGCTGCAGCGCAATCTGCTGTATACCGCCGTGACCCGGGCAAAGCGCCTCGTGGTGCTGGTCGGCTCCCGAAAGGCCCTCGGACAGGCCGTCCGCACCGTATCCGCCGGTCGGCGGTGCACGGCGCTCGATCACCGGCTCGCCGGTGCGATGTGAGGGCTCCCCCCTCTTTCCCATACGGGGCGAAGAGGGGCAGGATGGGCACTCAGGCGGCACTGAGTGCCGCTTCCAGGCCCTATGGCCGACCCCGAGTGCACATCCAGGTCTCAAATGGGGGAAGGTATAGGCAGTCAGGGCACCTCGAAGAAGAGGCACAACGTCGGTGAGGGATGACGTGAGCGACAACTCTGTAGTACTGCGTTACGGGGACGGCGAATACAGCTACCCGGTCGTCGACAGCACCGTTGGCGACAAGGGCTTCGATGTCTCGAAGCTGCGCGCCCAGACCGGTCTGGTGACCCTGGATTCCGGTTACGGCAACACCGCGGCGTACAAATCCGCGATCACCTATCTCGACGGTGAGAACGGGATCCTCCGGTACCGCGGCTACCCGATCGAGCAGCTCGCAGAGCGCAGCACGTTCGTCGAGACCGCGTACCTCCTCATCAACGGCGAGCTTCCCACCGTCGATGAGCTGGCGAACTTCAAGCAGGACATCACCTACCACACCCTGCTGCACGAGGACGTCAAGCGCTTCTACGACGGCTTCCCCCGGGACGCCCACCCGATGGCGATGCTGTCCTCCGTCGTCAGCGCGCTGTCGACCTTCTACCAGGACAGCCACAACCCGTTCGACGAGCAGCAGCGCCACATCTCCACGATCCGGCTGCTGGCCAAGCTCCCGACGATCGCGGCCTACGCGTTCAAGAAGTCGGTCGGCCACCCGGTCGTCTACCCGAGCAACGACCTCGGGTACGTCGAGAACTTCCTGCGCATGACCTTCTCGGTGCCCGCCGCGGACTACGACCTCGACCCCGTCGTGGTCAGCGCCCTCGACAAGCTGCTGATCCTGCACGCCGACCACGAGCAGAACTGCTCCACCTCCACCGTGCGGCTGGTCGGCTCCTCGCAGGCGAACCTCTTCGCCTCGATCTCGGCCGGCATCAACGCCCTGTGGGGGCCCCTGCACGGCGGCGCCAACCAGTCCGTGCTGGAGATGCTGGAAGGCATCCAGCGCGACGGCGGCGACGTCGACTCCTTCATCCGCAAGGTGAAGAACAAGGAAGACGGCGTGAAGCTCATGGGCTTCGGGCACCGCGTCTACAAGAACTTCGACCCCCGCGCGAAGATCATCAAGGCGGCGGCGCACGACGTCCTGTCCGCGCTCGGCAAGTCCGACGAGCTGCTGGACATCGCCCTGAAGCTGGAGGAGCACGCGCTCTCCGACGACTACTTCGTCGAGCGCAAGCTCTACCCGAACGTCGACTTCTACACCGGCCTGATCTACCGGGCCATGGGCTTCCCGACCGAGATGTTCACCGTGCTCTTCGCGCTCGGCCGGCTGCCCGGCTGGATCGCCCAGTGGCACGAGATGATCAAGGAGCCCGGCTCCCGCATCGGCCGCCCGCGGCAGATCTACACCGGCGTCGTCGAGCGCGACTTCGTGCCGGTCGAGGAGCGCTGACGGCCGCCCTGTGCCGCCGGGCCGCCGAGGTCTGACAAAGAAGAAAGCGCCCCGCCTCCGGATCCCCCCACGGGTCCAGAGCGCGGGGCGCTTCCCTTGTCCCGGTTGGATTCCCCCCACGGGATCCGTCCGGGCGTTCGGGTTGCACCGCGATCTGCCGGGACGCGCACATTCGGGAGGGCCGCTCAAAGCTCCCCGGGCGCGTCGCCCCGGCCACGCGTAGCCGGGCACGATCCCCCAAGATCTGCACGGCTGGTGCAGTGCAAGCCCCGCCGGGGTGCCTGCACTGCCCGGTTAGACTCACGACCCCCCTCAATGGTTACGTTCCAATGAGTGTGATCTGGGTCTCTTGCCATATGCGGGCGAATGCGGTCAAGCACCCCGATCTGGAGATCGGGGCCCTGGGGTATGGGTGTTGTGTCAGTTGTAAGGGCCAGGTGAAATTTCCCGGCCGCAGGCCGCCGACCACTACGAAGACCCGTCCGGGGCCGCCCCGGCGCACCCGCACACCGCGCGAAGCGCTCCGCACGCGACCCCCGGCAACCCGGCCGTCGCGCGGCCGAGCGCTTTTGTGCTCCGCCTTGACAGCCGTGGTGCGCGGGGCGCGGATCCGCCCGCCCGTGGCGAGCCGGCCCGCGCCCCGCGCGAGGAGGTGGCGCCGCGGTCAGCCCGCCTGCCCCACCAGCTCGTACCCCGCCTCGTCGACGGCCGCGCGCACGGCCTCCTCGTCCAGGGGCGCCTTCGAGGTAACGGTCACCAGGCCGCTGGCCGCGACCGCCTGCACCGAGCTGACCCCGGCCAGCTCGCCCAGCTCGGACGAGACCGCACCCTCGCAGTGCCCGCAGGTCATGCCGGTGACCTTGTACGTCGCGGTCACCTCGCCGGATCGGTCGTCGGTGCCACCGACCTCGCCGGCGCCTTCCGGGGTGCTGCGGGAGCTGTTCTCGGTCATGGGGGACTCTCCTTGTGGTGCCGATACGTGCAGTGGTGCTGGTGCGTGCGGTGGCGCCAGGCGCCGGAGCGCCGCACGAGCCGCGAGTGGCCCATGCGACTGCCGGTACCCGCCAACCCTGGGCAGCTTATACCCCTAGGGGGTATCAATTCCAGCCTTCGCCCCGCACACCGCCCCACGCGCCGCACCGCACCGCGTTGCCGCACGCCCCACCACACGTCAGCCTGGGAAGGTACGGACTCGGGGCCAATCCGAGGAGGCGGCCGGATGGACGTACTCGCCCTGTACGGCCTGCTGGTGCTCACCACCCTGCCGCCACTGGTCCCCAACTCCGCCCTGCTCGTCACCGCCGGCGTCCTCGCCTCCCGCGGCGAGGCGTTCCTGCCCCTCGTCCTCGTCGTCGTCGCCGGCAGCGCACTCCTCGGCGACCTGCTGATGTACCTGGGCGCACGGCGCTTCGGCGGCCCCGTCCGCTCCTGGATGCGCCGCAACCCCCGCCGCCGCGCCCTGCTCGACTGGACCTCCGGCCGCATCCAGCGCTACGGCCTGCCCTTCGTGATCGTCGTCCGCTTCCTGCCCAGCGGCCGGATCGCCGGCGCCCTGGCCTCCGGAGTACTGCGCTACCCGCTGCGCAAATACGCCCTCGGCGCCGCCATCGCCGAAGCGAGCTGGGCGACCTACTCCGTCGGCCTCGGCTACCTCGGCAGCGCCGCCGCCGGCCGCCCCCTCTACGCCGCCGGCATCGGCTTCGGCGTCTCCTGTGCCGTCGCCACCGTGGGCGCCGCGATCCAGTGGGCCGCCCGCCGCCGCACCCTGCGCACCCCGCCGGAGGAGAGCGGCGAGAGCGAGGGCGGCGGGCCCCGCAAGAGCGACGGGGAGGAGCGCGGCGGCGGCCGGCCGTCCACCGCGACCGCGCACTGACGCCCCTCAGCCGCCCGACAACGCCCCGCCCGCACCCGCCCGGACCTCCGCCACCGCCACCGGCGCACCCATACGCCGCGAGCGCTCGCACGCCTCCGCCACATACAGCGCCTCCAGCGCCTCCGCCGGCGCGCACGGACTCGCCACCCGCCCCGCGGCGACCTCGGTGAAGGCGCCCAACTCGGCGACGTAGGCGTCATGGAAGCGCTCCATGAACGTGGCGTACGGCTCGGCCGCCCGCCGCCACGACAGCCCCGCCTCGGCGGACGGCAGCGGCGCCCGGTCGTCCAGCCCCACCACACGGGTGCCCTCCGACCCGCACACCTCCAGCCGGACATCGTGGCCCGCGCCGTTGTAGCGGGTCGCCGTGACCGTGGCCAGCGTGTCGTCGTCGAAGCGCAGCAGCGCCGCACAGGTGTCGACATCGTCGCCGTCGGCGAAGAAGGACGCACCGCGGTTCGCGCCCTGGGCGCAGACCCAGACCACCTCCCGGCCGGTGAGCCAGCGCAGGATGTCGAAGTCATGGATGCTGCAGTCCCGGAACAGCCCCCCGGAAGTGGGGATATAGGCGGCCGGCGGCGGCGTCCGGTCGCTGGTGCAGGCGCGCAGGGTGTGCAGCCAGCCCAGCTCGCCGGAGCGCAGCGCCGCGCGGGCGGCGCGATAGCCCGCGTCGAAGCGGCGCTGGAAACCGATCTGCACCGGCACCCCGCAGGCCCGCGCCCGCTCCACCACGCCCACGGTGCCCGGCACGTCCGGCGCCACCGGCTTCTCGCAGAACACCGGCACCCCGGCATCCAGGGCCTGATGGATCAGCGGGGCGTGCGCGCCGGTCGCGGCGGTGATCACCACCCCGTCCAGGCCGTCCGCGTACATCTCCTCGATGCCGGGCGCGGCACGGACGCCGAGGGTGTCCGCCAGCGACGCGGCGCGCGCGGTGTCCACATCCGCGACCACGAGGCCGGTGACGCCCGGGACGCCGAGGAGGGTCCGGGCGTGGAAGGCGCCGATGCGCCCCGTACCGATCAGGCCGATCTTCATGCGGCGGATCCTTTCCGGGGAGGGAGGGGGAGAGCGCCGGGGGCCTCGCCGCAGGCGCGTCGATTGGAACGGTCCAACGCTCTCTTCCCCGGCACCTTGCAGCTCCCGATCTCCGCATGTCAACCATTCCGCAGGGGCTTTCCGGCGCCGCATTGACGCCCTCCCGGACCGGTGGAAGGATTTCCGTTCATGGAACGGTCCAACAAGCGCGCCGAGGCGCCACCCGGCGAACGGCCCGGCACCCGGCCGGGCGCGGACCGCCCCCCGACGATCCGCGGCGTCGCCGCACGCGCCGGTGTCTCCAAATCACTGGTCTCCCTCGTGCTCCAGGGCTCACCACGCGTCAGCGACGCCAAACGGCAGGCCGTGCTGGCCGCCATCGACGAACTCGGCTACCGCCCCAACGCCGCCGCCCGCAGCCTCGTCGCCCGCCGCACCCGCACCGTCGGCGTCCTGCTCAACGACATGCGCAACCCCTGGTTCGTCGAAGTGCTCGACGGCCTCAACTCCCTGCTCCAGGCCCACGACCTGCGCATGCTGATGGCCGACGGACGGCTGGACCGGCGCGCCGGCCACGACTTCGCGCGCACCTTCCAGGAACTGCGCGTCGACGGCCTCGTCGTCGTCGGCACCCTTCCCGACACCACCGGCCTCGCCGAGGCCGCCGAGCGGCTGCCGACCGTCATCGCCGGCAACCACGAACCCCGCCTGCCGCACACCGACCTCGTCGCCAACGACGACGAACACGGCGCCCGGCTCGCCACCGAACACCTCATCGGCCTCGGCCACCGCCGGATCGCCCACATCGCCGGACAGGGACCGGTCGGCGAGCGGCGCCGGCGCGGCTTCGAGACCGCCATGCGCTCCCACGGCCTGGCGGCGCACGCCGTCGTGGAGAGCGGCGACGGCACCGAGGAGGGCGGCTACCGCGCCGCCGTCCGCCTGCTCGGCCCCCCGCGCACCACCCGCCGCACCCCCACCGAACGCCCCACCGCCGTCTTCGCGTTCAACGACATCTCCTGCGTCGGCGCACTGTCCGCCGCCCAGGAACTCGGCCTGGACGTCCCCGCCGACCTGTCCCTCGTCGGCTACGACAACACCTACCTCGCCCGCATCCGCCACCTCTGGCTGAACTCCGTGAACAACGCCAGTCACGAGGTCGGCCGGCGCGCGGCACGCTGCCTCCTGGACCGCATGGCCCGCCCGGACGCCCCGGCGGGACACCAACTCGTCGCCCCGGCACTGGAGATCAGAGGCTCGACGGCACCGCCCGGGGCCGTCTGAGCCGCCGCGCGGCCGGGTTCTTGGGGGGCCGAGCGGGCGGCGCCCGGCGTCGGCCGGGCCGGTCCGGTGGCGCTCAGCGGCGGCCGCGCTGGCCCGGCCGACGCGCCACCCACGCTCTGACGGTATCGGCGAACCAGAACGGTTTCCCGCCCTCCACCAGATCCGGTTCGGGCAGCAGCCCGTGCTTGCGGTACGAGCGCACGGTGTCCGGCTGCACCTGGATGTGCGCGGCGATCTCCTTGTACGACCAGAGCTTGCGGTCGGTCATCTCTGCCACCTCCTGAGCGCCGTACGCAGCTCGGCCCGGGGGAGCCGGCAGGGGCCGCGACGGCCTGGTGATCACTCACCCTGTGCCTGGACAACGACACGGAGTAACCGCCGGGGAGGGGCTGTTGAACGGCTGTGACGGAAGCCCCGCGCAACGGTGACAGCCGTGACGCACGCCGGATGGCTGTGACGCGGACGGGACGCGGTCGGGGCTGGGTGATGTGGGCGGCGGGGCAAGGCGGTGGTGGGCCCGTCGGCCGGTGCGCCGCGGGCGGGGAGCCACGGCCGGGGAGCCGCGTGCCCGAACGGCCGTGTGGCGGACCGGCTCCCGGAAAGGGAACCGGCCCGCCACCTGTGAACTACGGACCCGCCGGACGCCGATCAGGCGTGATACCGGACGCCGATCAGGCGTAATAGAGGGCGTGCCAGGTCTTCTTGTCGACCTTGCCGTTGGCGGTCAGATGCTGCCGGGACTGGAACTTCTTCACCGCGGCCAGGGTCTTGGGACCGAAGTACCCGGTCACCTCGCCCCAGCGCAGATAGCGGCGGTTCGCCAGCAGGCACTGCACCTGCGAGACGCGGTCGCCGCGCTGACCGTAGACGGTCAGGGCGCTCCCGTTGTAGTAGGCGCAGGCCGCCAGCGTGTCGGGCCGTTGGGCGGACCGCTCCGCGGCGGACGCCGGACCGGTCAGCAGGCCCGCGGTGAGCAGGCCCGCGCTCGCGGTCAGGACGGCGATGCGGGTGAGGGCGCGACTGCTTGCATGGACATTCACGATTTCCACCGTTTCCCCCGTTGGATGTGATTCCACCCGCAAGGACGCCGGACACACCCCGTACGGTTGCGATGACCGACCGTCAATCTCCCTACCCGTACGCCACCTTGCGCAACTCGTCCTCCAGGTCCTCCAGCGCCAGGCCCTTCGTCTCCGGCGCGAACCGGCGGCAGAACACCAGGGACACCACGCACATCACACCGAAGAACCAGAACGTCGTACCGGCGCCCACCGCGTCGAGCAGCAGCGGGAAGGCCAGCGCCACCCCGAAGTTGACCAGCCACATCACGAACACCGCGGCGCCCATGGCCAGCCCCCGGACCCGCAGCGGGAACATCTCCGCCAGCAGCAGCCAGACCCCGGTGTTCAACGTGGCCTGCATGAACGCCATGTAGAGCACCATCAGACCCAGAACCAGGAAACTGACCGCCGTGGAGTGCGGAAGCCGGAAGGCGGCACCGAGCAGGGCGAGCGAAACGGTCATCCCGGCCAGGCCGCTGAGCAGCATCGGCCGCCGGCCGACCCGGTCGATCAACGACATCCCGACCGCGGTGGCCACCACCGAGACGACACCCACCGCGATCGTGGCCGTGATCGAGTCACCCGTCCCCAGCCCCGTCGACGCCAGGATCTTGGGCGCGAAATACACCACCGCGTTGACACCGGTGATCTGCTGGACCGCCGCCAGCCCGATACCGACCAGCAGCAACCGCCGCACCCACGGGGTCCGCAACTCCTGCCAGGCGCCCCGCCGGGCGTCGTCCTCCAGCGTGCGGGCCTGATCGATACGGGCCAGCTCGGCGGGCACGTCCCCGGCCGGCAGCGTACGGCCCAGCACCCGCGCCGCCTCGTCGCGACGGCCCTTGCTGACGTACCAGCGCGGGGTGTCCGGCAGGAAGAACAGCCCGGCGAACAGCGCCACCGCCGGCAGCGCGGCCAGCCCCAGCATCCACCGCCAGGCCGCCCAGTGCGCCAGCACCGCATTGATCAGATACGCGAGCAGCTGACCACTGACGATCATCAGCGAGTTGAACGACACCAGCCGGCCGCGGATGTGCGGAGGCGCGATCTCGGAGAGGTAGAGCGGGGTGATCACGGAGGCACTGCCGACGGCGAGCCCGAGCACGAAGCGCGCCACGGTCATCACCGCGACACCCGGCGAGAGCGCGACGGCCAGCGCGCCGCCGATGAACACCGCGCCCGCCCACAACAGGGAGTTGCGCCGCCCCAGCGCGTCGGACATCCGCCCGCCGAGCAGCGAACCGAAGGCCGCGCCGATCAGCAGCGCGCTGGTGATGACGCCCTCCCCCAGGGAGGTGAGCCCGAAGTGGTCCTCCATGAAGGGGAGGGCACCGGATATCACCCCGGTGTCGTAGCCGAACAGCGCACCGCCCAGGGCGGCGACGGCGGCGATGGCGACGAGGAAGCGCCTGGCACCACGGGCGCTTCGCGCGGCGGCGGTCGGGCCGGCGGGCGCGAGCCGGCTGGTCGGGGCGGCCATCATCAGCTCCGGCCCGAGGCGGTGGCCGAACCGGTGGGCGGGGCGGGAGGTACGGGTGGTGCGGGCCTTACGGGTGGGGCGGGACGTATGGACTGTGTGGGGCGTATGGGCGTTGCGGTGTGGTGGCGCCGGACTGCGCCGGGAGCGAGGTGCACGGTGCGGGGCCTTTCGGTGGGGCGGTGGAGCGGTGGCGGGGCGGCGGTGGCTCGGTGGGTGGGTGTGGCTGGGGTGGCGGGTGACGTGGCTGTGGCTCGGCGCGGCGGGTGTGGCGAGGCGGTGGCGGCGCTCGGGGACGGCTGGGCTTCAGCGGTACGGGGCGGTGCTCAGCGGTACAGGGCGGGGCTCAGCGATTACGGGGCGGGGGCCTCAGCGGTAGAGGGCGGGTCGTTCGATCAGTTCGACGGCCACCCGCTCGCCGGTGGACTGGGCGCGCACGCCCGCCTCGCACACCGCGGCCGCGGCATAGCCGTCCCAGCAGCTGGGGCCCTCGACCTCGCCGCGCAGGGTGGCGTGCACCCAGCGCTGCACCTGCCGGTCGTAGGCCTCCTCGAAGCGCTCCACGAAGCCGGGCGGGACGGCACCGCCCCAGCGGCCCGCGGCGTTGCTGAACACCCCGTGGTCGTCGCCGATCCTGGCGGTGCCGCCCTCGCAGACCGCCTCACAGCTGACCTGGTAGCCGAACCCGCAGTTGACGAACAGCTCGGTGTCCACGACCCGGCCCCCCGCGGTCTCGAACAGGATCAGCTGCGGGTCGCTGAGGCCCTCGGGCGCGTTCCCGGTGGGCGCCGGGCGCAGCACCCGCACGGCGGTGATCTCGTCGTCCAGCAGCCAGCGGGTCACATCGATCTCGTGCACGACCGAGTCGTTGATCATCATCGCGTTGGTGAAGCCGGGCGGGGTGTCGGCGTTGCGGTGCTTGTTGTGCAGCATCAGCGGACGGCCGTAAGCACCCTGGTCCAGCAGGGACTTGAGGCTGCGGTAGCCGGCGTCGTAGCGGCGCATGAAACCCACCTGGACCCGGCGGTGCCCCAGCGCCCGCTCGGCCTCCAGCACCCGCAGCGCGGAGGCCGCGTCCGGCGTCAGCGGCTTCTCGCACAGCACCGGCAGATCGCGCGCGAAGGCGTCCAGCAGCGTCGCCTCATGCGCGGGCCCCGGCGAGGCGATCAGCAGGGCGTCCACGGCGGGGTCGTCCATGGCGGCGACCGGGTCGGTGTAGGCGGTACACCCCTCGATGCCGTCGGCGAGGCGCTTGGCACGGGCCGCGTCGATGTCGACCACGGCCGCCACCCGGGCACCGCTGATCACCTCATCGATCCGGCGCACGTGATCGGCCCCCATGCGGCCGGTACCGATGACCGCCACACCGAGCGTTCCCAGCGAAGTCATGTCGTCCTCACGTCCTTACTCACTACGTGTCCTTGCTTGCTACGAAGCCTTGCTCGCCCTACTCGCCTCGCTCGCCACGAAGCCTTACTTGCTACGGAGAGTGTGCTGTACTCTGGAAACTAATTACTCTCCGTAATCGTTGCCGGGGTATGAGGAGGAGGCGTCACGCGGCAGACGCACGCGCTCCAGTCACGCGCTCCAGAATGGCCCAGGGCGAGCCCGAGGGGCTTGAGGGGCTTGAGGGGGTTGAAGGTTCGAGGGGCTGTGGCCGGGCCAGGCCCAGGTGCCCCGACGGACCCGAGGGGCCGGGACGGCGGGCCCGAGAAGTCAGGGGGCTCCGGGCGGCTCGGGTGGTTCAGGCGCCGCAGGAGCGGAGGAAGCGGCGGGTGCGCTCGGCGATGGGGAGTGGCTGGTCGGGCGGGCAGGGGTACATGTCCTGCTCGACGATGGCGAAGAGGTCGACGTCCAGCTCCTGGGCGGCCTCCAGGACGGGCGGCAGCGCGGGCACGCCCAGCGGCGGCTCGCACATCACGCCCTGTCGGACGGCGGGCCCGAAGGGGGTGCCCTTGGCGACCACGTCGGCGAGGATGTCCGGGTCGACCTGCTTGAGGTGGAGGTAGCCGATCCGCTCGCCGTAGGTGCGGATGAGCTTGACGCTGTCGCCGCCGCAGTAGGCGTAGTGGCCGGTGTCCAGGCAGAGGTTGACCAGGTCGGAGTCGGTGGCGTGCAGGAAGCGCTCGACGTGTTCCTCGGTGTCGATGTGGGTGTCGGCGTGCGGGTGCACGACGATGTCCAGCCCGAACTCGTCCCGCACGCGCGCGGCCAGGCGCTCGGTGCCGGTCGTCAGGTGCGTCCACTGCTCGGCGGTCAGCTCGCGCGGCTCCAGCTCCTCGGCCGTCTTGTCGTCCCGCCAGAAGGAGGGGATGACGACGAGGTGTCCCGCGCCCATCTCCCGGGTGAGGGTGGCGACCTCGGAGACGTGCGCCCAGGTCTTGTCCCATACGGCCGGGCCGTGGTGCAGGGAGGTGAAGATCGTGCCGGCCGAGACCTTCAGGCCGCGGCGGGCGGTCTCGTCGCGCAGCACGGCGGGGTCGGTGGGCAGGTACCCGTACGGGCCCAGCTCGATCCACTCGTAGCCGGCCCCGGTGACCTCGTCCAGGAAGCGCTGCCAGGGGACCTGCTGGTCGTCCTCGGGGAACCAGACTCCCCACGAGTCGGGTGCGGAGCCGATGCGGAGGCGGTCCAGGACGGGCGGGGCGGCATGGGAAGCGGACATGCTGCGGCTCTCCTCTCGCCGGTCGGCGGTGACCGGGAGGCGCTGGGGTGGGGTTGTGGGGCACAGCCTCTCTGCCGCCCCGGGGAGTGTCAAGACTTCGTCCTGACATAAGGACTTAAGGACTTTGTGGGGTAGGTGGGGTGCGTGTCGGGGTGCGCCGGAGCGTGCGCCGGGCGGGGGTTGGAGGTCGTCGGAGGGGGTGGTGGGGGTGTGCGCCGAGTGGAAGTCGGAGGGGCGCCGGGGGTGCGCCGGGCCGGGTGAGGGTTGGGGTGGCAGAGGGGCGGTTGGTGCGGTCGCCGGTGGTGCGTGGCGAGCTGGTGGGGCGCGCGGGGCGGCTGTCGGCGGTGTTCGGGAGTGGCTCGTCGGCGGTGCTCGGGTGACCGCTGCGTGCCCCTTCATAGGTACGCCGCCCCTTTCTTGCCGCGCTCGGGTGTAGTTCTGCTTGACGTCAGTATGTAAGGACAAAGTATTGACAGGGTCTGGTTCTCCCCGTTAGACCTTTCCTCAGAGCCGAACCCGCTGAACCCGCCGCGCCGGCTGACCCGAAGGGGCGCACATGACCGAGCCGTACGACCTGATCACCATGGGCCGCATCGGGGTGGATCTCTATCCGCTGCAGACCGGTGTGCCGCTGGCCCAGGTCGAGACCTTCGGGAAGTTCCTCGGCGGGTCCGCCACCAATGTCGCGGTTGCCGCGGCCCGGCTCGGCCGTCGCAGCGCGGTCATCAGCCGTACCGGACGGGACCCGTTCGGCGACTACCTCCACCAGGCGCTGCGTGACTTCGGGGTCGACGACCGCTGGGTGACCGCCGTCGACGACCACCCGACGCCGGTCACCTTCTGCGAGATCTTCCCGCCGGACGACTTCCCGCTGTACTTCTACCGCCGTCCCAAGGCCCCCGACCTGGTCATCCACCCCGAGGAGCTGGACCGGGAGGCCATCGCGGCGGCCCGGATCTTCTGGATCACCGGTACCGGGCTGTGCGAGGAGCCCAGCCGCGGCGCCACGCTCGCCGCGCTGGAGGCCCGCGCCGGGTCCCCGGCGGGCGGCGCCACCGTCTTCGACCTCGACTGGCGGCCGATGTTCTGGGGAGGCGAGGGCGGCGCCTCCGGGGACGGCGGGGCGAGCGGTGCCGCGGCGATGGCCGCCGCCCGTCCGTATTACGAGGCCGCGCTGCGGCACGCCACCGTGGCGGTCGGCAATGTCGACGAGGCCGAGGTCGCCACCGGGCTGCGCGAGCCCGGGGACTGCGCCCGGGCCCTGCTGGACATGGGCGTGGAACTCGCCGTCGTCAAGCAGGGGCCCAAGGGCGTCCTCGCCGTGCACCGCGACGGGCGCACCGCCGAGGTGCCGCCCACCCCCGTCGAGGTCGTCAACGGCCTCGGTGCCGGTGACGCGTTCGGCGGGGCGCTCTGCCACGGCCTGCTGGCCGGCTGGGACCTGGAGCCGATGATGCGCTACGCCAACGCCGCCGGAGCCCTGGTCGCCGGCCGGCTGGCCTGCTCCTCGGCGATGCCCGGGCCCGGCGAGGTCGACGCGTTCCTCGCGGGCCGGTGACCCCGGTGGCCGCGCGCGACTCGGCCTCCGCCCGCCCCACCTGTGCACTCAAGAAGGTGAGTTGAGCCTTGACTCCTCGGATCAGTGACCTCGCGACGCTGCGGGCCCGGCACCCCGAAGCCGTCGCGGAGGCCGCCGCCCGCCGCACCCGCCGCCCGCTCGTCGGCGACAGCGGCCGGCTGATGATCGTCGCCGCCGACCACCCGGCCCGTGGCGCGCTCGCCGTCGGTGACCGGCAGCTGGCCATGGCCAACCGCTTCGACCTGCTGGAACGCCTCGTGCTCGCGCTGTCGCGGCCCGGTGTGGACGGGGTGCTCGCCACCGCCGACATCCTGGAGGACCTGCTGCTGATCGGTGCCCTGGACGGCAAGGTCGTGATGGGGTCGATGAACCGGGGCGGCATCGCGGGGGCGTCCTTCGAGATGGACGACCGGTTCACCGGCCACCGGCCGCAGGACCTCGCCCGGCTGCGCTTCGACGCCGGCAAGCTGCTGCTGCGCATCGACTACGCCGACCGCGGCTCGCTGACCACGCTGGAGACCACTGCCCGCGCCATCGACGCGATGGCCGAGCGGCAACTGCCCGTCTTCGTCGAGCCGTTCCTGTCCTCCCGCAGGGAGGGCAGGGTCCGCAACGACCTCGGGGCCGACGCCGTCACGCACTCCGTGGCCATCGCCTCCGGCCTCGGCGGCACCTCCGCCTACACCTGGCTCAAGCTGCCGGTCACCGACGATCCCGAGGCGATGGCCCGGGTCTGCGAGACCACCACGCTGCCCACCGTGCTGCTCGGCGGCGACATCGGATCCACCGTCCGGGACCAGGAGGCCGCCTACGAGAAGTGGCGCAAGGCGCTGCGGCTGCCGACGGTGCAGGGGCTGGTCGTCGGCCGCTCCCTGCTCTACCCCGCGGACGGGGACGTGGCCGCCGCCGTGGACACCGCCGTGGGCCTGCTGTGATCGCCCCGACTTCCGCAGGAGACTCGACACATGGGTACTGAATTCCACCTGAAGGCCGACGCGGCCGCCGAGGCGGGCCCGTACGTGCTGGACATCGACCCCGAGCGGGCCGGCTGGGGGTACTCCTCGCTGCGCGTCCTCGACCTGCCGCCCGGCGGCGACCACTCCTTCGCCACCGGCGACAGCGAGTGGATCGTGCTGCCGCTGTCCGGCGGCTGCACGGTGCGGACCGATGACGGCGAGGTCTTCGAACTCGCCGGTCGCAAGAGCGTGTTCGCTGGCGTCACGGACTTCGCGTACGTGCCGCGCGACGCGCAGGTCCGGCTGGCCTCCGGCGCCGGCGGCCGGTTCGCGCTGACCGGTGCCCGCTGCGCGCGGCGGCTGCCCGCCCGGTACGGTCCGGCCTCCGGCGTCCCCGTGGAGCTGCGGGGCACCGGCAGCTGTTCCCGCCAGGTCAACAACTTCGGCGCGGCGGGCACCTTCGAGTGCGACCGGCTGATCGCGGTGGAGGTGCTCACGCCCGGCGGCAACTGGTCCTCCTACCCGCCGCACAAGCACGACGAGTGCCGCCCGGGGGAGGAGTCGGAGCTGGAGGAGATCTACTACTTCGAGATCGAGCCGTCGCACGGCACGGACGGGGTCGGCTATCAGCGGGTCAGCCCGTCCGGGCGCGGCCGCGGCACGGATGTGCTCGCCGAGGTCCGCAGCGGCGACGCCGTGCTGATTCCCGACGGCTGGCACGGCCCGTCCATCGCCGCGCCCGGGCACGCCATGTACTACCTCAATGTGATGGCCGGCCCGGGGGAGACCCGTGAGTGGCTGATCTGCGATCACCCCGATCACGGCTGGATCCGCGGCACCTGGCCCGATCAGCCGGTCGACGCCCGCCTCCCCCTCTACGAAGCGCCCGCAGGAGACGCCCGATGAACGCCCCGACGACCCGCCGCCGCACCGTCGCCCAGGCCCTGGTCGAGTTCCTCGCCCACCAGTACACCGAGCGGGACGGGCGGCGGCACCGCCTGATCGGCGCCTGCTGGGGCATTTTCGGCCACGGCAACGTCGCCGGTCTCGGCCAGGCCCTGCTGGAGTCCGGTGAGGCGCTGCCCTACCTCCAGGGCCGCAACGAGCAGGCCATGGTGCATGCCGCCGTCGGCTACGCCCGGCAGTGCGACCGGCTGTCCGCGCAGGCCGTCACCACCTCCATCGGGCCCGGCGCGACCAACCTGGTGACCGGCGCCGCGCTGGCCACCGTCAACCGGCTGCCGGTGCTGCTGCTGCCGGGCGATGTCTTCGCGACCCGGCCGGCCGATCCGGTGCTCCAGCAGCTGGAGGTGCCGCACGCGGGCGATGTGTCGGTCAACGACGCGCTGCGGCCGGTCTCCCGCTACTTCGACCGGGTCACCCGGCCCGAGGCCCTGATCCCGGCGGCGCTGCAGGCGATGCGGGTGCTCGCCGACCCGGTCGACACCGGTGCCGTCACGCTCGCGCTGCCGCAGGATGTGCAGGCCGAGGCGTACGACTGGCCCGAGGAGTTCTTCGCCGACCGCGTCTGGCGCGTGCCGCGGCCCGCGCCCGACGCGGAGGCCCTCGCCGAGGCGGTCCGCCTGATCCGCGCCGCCCGCCGGCCGCTGCTGATCGCCGGCGGCGGGGTGCACCACGCGGAGGCCGAGGACGCGCTGCGCGACTTCGCCGGCGCCACCGGCATCCCGGTCGCGTCCACCCAGGCCGGCAAGGGCTCGCTGCGCCACGACCACCCCGCCGACGTGGGCGGAATCGGCCACACCGGCACCGCCACCGCCGACGCGCTGGCCCGCGAGGCCGACCTGGTGATCGGCGTCGGCACCCGCTACACCGACTTCACCACCGCCTCCTCGACGCTGTTCGCGGCGCCCGGCGTGCGCTTCGTCAACCTCAACATCGCCGCCTTCGACTCCCACAAGCTCGGTGCCACCGCCCTCGTCGCGGACGCCCGCGCCGGGCTGGAGGCGCTCGGCGCCCAGCTGTCCGGCCACCGCGTCGCGCCCGCGTACGAGGAGGGCTACACGGCGGCGAAGCAGGAGTGGGAGCGCCGGGTGGACGCCGCCTACGCCGCGCCGGACGACTCGGTGCGGCCGTCCCAGACGCAGGTCCTCGGCGTGCTGGACGCCTTGGTCGACGACACCGACGTGATCATCAACGCCGCCGGCTCCCTCCCCGGTGACCTGCACAAACTGTGGCGCGCGAGGTCCCGCAGGCAGTACCACCTGGAGTACGGCTACTCCTGCATGGGCTATGAGATCCCCGCGGCGATCGGGGTCCGGCTGGCCGCGCCGGGGCGGCCGGTGTGGGCGCTGGTGGGCGACGGCACGTATCTGATGAACCCCACCGAGATCGTCACCGCCGTCCAGGAGAACCTGCCCTTCACCCTCGTCCTGCTCCAGAACCACGGCTACGCCTCGATCGGCGGGCTCTCCGAGCAGACCGGCGGGGAGCGGTTCGGGACGGCGTACCGCTTCCGGGCCGGGGACGGCACGTACACGGGTGCGCCGCTGCCGGTCGATCTGGCCGCCAACGCCGCCTCGCTGGGCATGCACGTCATCCGGGCGGCGACCGTCGCCGAGCTGCGGGCCGCGCTCGGCGAGGCGCGTGGCGCGAAGCGGCCCACATGTGTCTATGTCGAGACCGAAACGGCTGACACTGTGCCGGGCGCACCGGAGGCGCAGGCCTGGTGGGATGTACCTGTTGCCGAGACCGCGACCCGGCCGGCGGCGGTCGCGGCCCGCCAGGCGTACGACCGGCAGGCCGCCGGTCGCCGCCGTCACCTCTGAACACCGCCCGACGTCGTCACCCCGGAAAGGGCCCCGCATGAAGACCATCAACCACTGGATCGGCGGCAAGCCCGTCGAGGGCGTCTCGGGCAACTTCGGTCCGGTCTACAACCCGGCCACCGGCGCCCAGGAGAAGCAGGTCGCCTTCGCCTCGGTCGACGAGGTCGACGCGGCGGTGGGCGCCGCCAGGGAGGCCTTCCGGACGTGGGGCACCAGCTCGCTGGCCAAGCGCACCTCGGTGCTGTTCCGCTACCGCGAGCTGATCGACGCGCACCGCGAGGAGATCGCGCGGCTGATCACCGCCGAGCACGGCAAGGTGCACTCCGACGCGCTGGGCGAGGTGGCCCGCGGTCTGGAGATCGTCGAGCTGGCGTGCGGCATCCCCGAGAAGCTCAAGGGTGAGCTGTCCACGCAGGTCTCCACCCGCGTCGATGTGGCGTCGATCCGCCAGTCGCTCGGTGTGGTCGCCGGCATCACGCCGTTCAACTTCCCGGCGATGGTGCCGATGTGGATGTTCCCGCTGGCCGTCGCCTGCGGCAACACCTTCGTCCTCAAGCCGAGCGAGAAGGTGCCCAGCGCCGCGTTCAAGCTGGCCGAGCTGGCGGCCGAGGCGGGGCTGCCCGACGGGGTGCTGAACATCGTCAACGGTGACAAGGTCGCGGTCGACGCGATCCTGGAGCACCCGGACGTCGCCGCGGTGTCCTTCGTCGGCTCGACGCCCATCGCCCGCTACATCCACACCACGGGCACCGCCAACGGCAAGCGGGTCCAGGCGCTGGGCGGCGCCAAGAACCACATGCTGGTGCTGCCGGACGCCGACCTCGACCTGGCCGCGGACTCGGCGATCAACGCCGCCTACGGCTCGGCGGGCGAGCGCTGCATGGCGATCTCCGTCGTCGTGGCCGTCGGGGAGACCGCGGACCCGCTGATCGGCAAGATCAAGGAGCGCGCCGACCAGCTGCGGATCGGCCCGGGCGACGACCCGGCCTCCGAGATGGGCCCGCTGATCACCAAGGTGCACCGCGACAAGGTGGCCTCGTACGTCACCGGCGCGGCGGCCCAGGGCGCCGATGTCGTCATCGACGGCACTGGCTTCACCGTCGAGGGCTACGAGGACGGCCACTGGCTGGGGATCTCCCTCCTCGACCGCGTCACGCCCGAGATGGACGCCTACCGCGACGAGATCTTCGGCCCGGTGCTGGCCGTGGTGCGGGTGGCGACCTACGACGAGGCCATCGCGCTGATGAACAGCTCGCCGTGGGGCAACGGCACCGCGATCTTCACCCGGGACGGCGGCGCGGCCCGCCGCTTCCAGATGGAGGTCGAGGCCGGGATGGTCGGCGTGAACGTGCCGATCCCGGTGCCGGTGGGCTACCACTCCTTCGGTGGCTGGAAGGACTCGCTCTTCGGCGACCACCACATCTACGGCAACGACGGCGTGCACTTCTACACCCGCGGCAAGGTCGTCACCACCCGCTGGCCCGACCCGTCGGACGGCGGCATCAACCTGGGCTTCCCCAGCAACCACTGAGGGTCGCCCGGACGGGTTCCCCGACGAATGCCCTGACGGGTTCCCGGTTTTCTGACGGACCCCCGGTCGGCTCTCCGCCGCCGGGGGTCCGTCCTGTCCGGGGCCGCTCGGACCGGCCGGGGAAAACAACTGTCCCCGGGCGCGGGCCGGTTGGTACGGTGCGGCGCCGCCCGGGCCCCGGGCCCGACGACCAGGAGTGACCATGTCCGCCGCCCCGCCGCCGCAGCCCCGGGCCCCGCACGAGCCCGCCGCCTCCGCCTCTGCCGCCGCGGACGCCGACCTGCGCACCGCACGGCTGCTGCTGCGCCCCTGGTCCGACGGGGACCTCGCCGCCGTCCTCGACGGGACGCGGCAGCCGCACTGGGCCCCGGACTTCCCCGCCGAGGGCGACCGCGTCATCGCCGGATTCACCGCGAAGACGCCCGCCGCGCGCGGCGTCCACGGCCAGCGGCAGATCCTGGAGCGGGACAGCGGCCTGGTGGTCGGCGCCATCGGGCTGTTCTGGCCGCCGGCCGAGGGTTCGGTCGCGTTCGGCTACGGCATCGTGCCGTCCCGGCGGGGCCGCGGCTACGCCTCCGAGGCCGCGCGGGCCCTGGTGGCGTTCGCCCTGACCGCACCGGGCGTGCACACCGTGTGCGCGGACATCGAGCTGGGGAATCCGGCGTCCGGCCGCGTCCTGGAGAACGCCGGACTGGAGCGCTGGCGGAGTGACGACACTCACGCGTACTTCCGCGTGACGGCGCCCGGCCGGGCGTGAGGTCCTGCCGGGCGTGAGGTCCCACTGGGCGCGCCGGCCGGATACCCCTCCGTGGTACCGGGCCGGCGAACCCTACTCCCCGGGGAGGCCGGCGGGGTCGGCCCGGGGGGCCGGGGGAGCGCCGGGGCCCGTCCTTAGGATCGGGGCATGGAACTCCGAGCCCTCAGAACGCGTGGACGGCGCCTGTACGCCCTCGTGGGCGCGCTGGCCGTCCTCATAGGGGGCGGCACCTGGGCGTCCGCCTCCTCGGACGCCGCACCCGCCGTGCACCGCGAGGACCGGTTCATGACGATGCCGGACCGGCCCGGCAGCACGCGGCACGTACGGATCGACACCTCCTTCTTCACCGCGGGCAGCGCCACCGGGCGCCGCCCCGCGGTGCTGCTCGCGCACGGCTTCGGCGCCAGCAAGGCCAACCTCCGCCCGCAGGCCGAGCGGCTGGCCCGGCACGGATACGCCGTACTGACCTGGTCGGCGCGCGGCTTCGGCCGGTCCACCGGGAAGATCGGCCTGAACGATCCGCGGGGCGAGGTCGCCGATGTGCGCCGGATGATCGACTGGCTGGCCCGGCGCCCGGAGGTCCAGCTGGACAAGCCGGGCGACCCCCGGGTGGGCGTCGCCGGCGGCTCCTACGGGGGCGCGATCTCGCTGCTGGCGGCCGGCCACGACCGCCGGGTGGACGCCATCGCCCCGCAGATCACCTACTGGAACCTGGCCGACGCGCTGTTCCCGCACGGCGTGTTCAAGAAGCTGTGGGCCGGGATCTTCTTCACCACCGGCTCGGCCGGCACCGCCACCCGCACGCCGACCGGCCCGCCCGCCGAACCCGGCTGCGGGCGGTTCGAGCCCGAGCTGTGCCGGATGTACCAGCGGGTGGCCGTCAACGGCCGGCCCGACGCCGCGGCCCGCAAGCTGCTGGAGAGCCGCAGCCCCAAGGCCGTCGGCGACCGCATCAAGGTGCCGACGCTGCTGATGCAGGGCCAGACCGATTCGCTGTTCCCGCTCGACCAGGCCGACGCGATCCGGCGGGCGGTGCGCCACAACGGCGCGCCCGTCGACGTCGACTGGATCGCCGGCGGGCACGACGGCGGGGACCGGGAGATGGGCCGGCTGGACGTCCGCACCAAGCTCTGGTTCGACCGCTACCTGAAGGGCGACCGGCACACGGACACCGGGCCCGCGTTCCGGATCAGCCGCACCGGGGGAGTGGACTCCACCAACGGCACGGCGCGGCTGCGCGGCGCCGGCGCGGACCGCTACCCGGGCCTGGACAACGACCCCCGGCACATCCGGCTGGCCGGCCGCCCCCAGACGTTCGGCAACCCGCCCGGCGCCGGGCCGCCCGCGATCTCCGCGGTGCCCGGTGTCGGCGCGCTCGGCAACCTCTCCGAACTCGGCGCGGGCGGCCTGTCCCTGGACTTCGCCGGCCAGTACGCCCGGTTCGTCTCGGCGCCGCTGCGCACCCCCGTGCGGCTCACCGGCAGCCCCACCGCCACCGTGCACGTACGGTCCGACACCCCGGACGCGGTGCTGTTCGCCAAGGTCTACGACGTCGCGCCGGACGGCCGCCGCCAGGAGCTGCCGTCCCAGCTCGTCACGCCGTACCGGCTCAAGGGCACCGGCGACGGCGGCGGCCGGACCGTGAAGCTGCGGCTGCCCGCCGTCGACCACGAGTTCGCGGCCGGCCACCGGCTGCGGCTGGTGCTGTCGTCCACCGACCTCGGCTACGCCTCGCCGGCCGAACCCGCCTCCTACACCGTCTCGTTGCGGGGCGGCGGCATCGAGGTGCCCACCGCGCCCCGGGTGCGTACCGCGCCGGCCCCGCTGCCCGCCTGGACCTGGGCGCTGCCCGCCGGGGCCGCGGTGCTCGCCGGGCTGCTGCTGCTCACCGGCCGCCGCCGGGGCGCGGCACCGGCCCCCGACCCGGCGCTGGCCGAGGTCCCGCTGCGGATCAGCGGACTGAGCAAGCGCTACGCGAAGTCCGCCGCGGGCTACGCCGTGCGGGATCTGTCGTTCGGGGTGGAGAAGGGGCAGGTGCTCGGTCTGCTGGGGCCCAACGGGGCCGGCAAGACCACCACCCTGCGGATGCTGATGGGGCTGATCACGCCGGACGAGGGCGAGATCAGGATCTTCGGGCAGGCGGTGCGGCCGGGCGCCGCGGTGCTGTCGCGGGTCGGCGCGTTCGTGGAGGGCGCGGGTTTCCTGCCGCATCTGTCCGGCCGCGCCAACCTCGATCTGTACTGGCAGGCCACCGGCCGGCCGGCCGACGACGCCCACTTCGACGAGGCACTGGAGATCGCGGGGCTGGGCGACGCCCTGCAGCGCGCCGTGCGCACCTACTCGCAGGGCATGCGGCAGCGGCTCGCGCTGGCCCAGGCCATGCTGGGGCTGCCGGAGCTGCTGATCCTCGACGAGCCCACCAACGGGCTCGATCCGCCGCAGATCCGGGCCATGCGGGACGTCATGATCCGCTACGCGGCCGCCGGACGCACCGTCATCGTCTCCAGCCATCTGCTGTCCGAGGTCGAGCAGAGCTGCACGCATCTGGTCGTCATGGACGGCGGGCGGCTGGTGGCGGCCGGGCCGGTCGCCGAGATCACCGGCTCCGGCGACACCCTGCTGGTCGGCGTCGCGGACGAGGTCTCCGACGCCGTGGTGGAGAAGGTCGGCGCGCTGCCCGGCGTCGCCTCGGCGGTGCGCGCCGAGGACGGGCTGCTGGTCCGGCTGGACGGCGCGAACGCCACCCAACTGCTCACCGAACTGCTCCGGTTGGAGATCGCCGTGGACCGTCTCGGCCCGCACCGCCGCCTGGAGGACGCCTTCCTCACCCTGATCGGAGGGGACCGATGACCGCGACCCCGGCGGCGCGGGCGCCCGGCTACCGCCCGCGCCGCACCCTGCCGCTGCGTGTGGAGGCCCGCCGCCAGCTGCGCCGCCGGCGCACCCTGGTGGTCGCCGCGGTCCTGGCGCTGCTGCCGTTCGTGCTGCTGGTGGCGTTCGCGGTCGGCGGTGACCCGGGCGGCCGCGGCAACGGCCGGATCACCCTGATGGACGCCGCGACCGCCTCGGGGGCCAACTTCACCGCCACCGCCCTGTTCGTCTCGGCGGGTTTCCTGCTGGTGGTGCCGGTGGCGCTGTTCTGCGGTGACACGGTCGCCTCGGAGGCGAGCTGGGCCTCGCTGCGCTATCTGCTGGCCGCGCCGGTCCCGCGGGCCCGGCTGCTGCTGAGCAAGCTCACCGTGGGGCTGGGGTTCAGCGCCGCCGCGATGCTGCTGCTGCCGCTGGTCGCGCTGGGCGTCGGCACCGCCGCGTACGGCTGGGGGCCGCTGCAACTGCCCACCGGCGGCGCGCTGCCCGCGGGGGAGGCGGTGGGGCGGCTGGCGGTGGTCGCCGGCTATGTCTTCGTCAGCCAGCTGGTCACCGCGGGGCTGGCGTTCTGGCTGTCGACGGTGACGGACGCGCCGCTGGGCGCGGTCGGCGGCGCCGTCGGGCTGACCATCGCCGGCAACGTCCTCGACCAGGTCACCGCGCTCGGCGGCTGGCGCGCGGCGCTGCCCGCGCACTGGCAGTACGCCTGGGTGGACGCCCTGCAGCCCCGGCCGGAGTGGTCCGGGATGATCCAGGGCTCGGCGGTCTCGGTGTCCTGCGCGCTGGTGCTGTGCGCGCTGGCGTTCCGCGGTTTCGCCCGCAAGGACGTGGTGTCCTGACGGGGCGCCGGACGGCGGGCGGCCGGCGGCCGGGTCGGGCCGCCGGCGCCCGCCCGGTCAGGCGGTCGGCCCCGTCATCCGCGCGCTGACCCACCGCATCGTGCCCTCGCCCAGGCCCTGGACGTAGGTCGCCGCGCTGTGGGTGCCGTCCGGCACGATCTGGAGCCGGGTGTGCACCGGCCCGTGGCCGTACTGGGAGATGAACTTCCGGACCTTCGGCAGCACCGTGTTCTCCCGGGAGCCGTCCTGGAAGGCGACGTAGACCGGCGGTCCGCCGCGGGCGATCAGCCGGCGGGCCAGCACCTCCGGGTTGTTCTCCCGCTCCTCCTTGGCGTGCCCGTTCCACAGCGGCGAGTCGGGCACGATGTCCGGGCCGTTGGGTATCGCCATCTTGAACGTCTCCGGGTTCTGCAGCACGTTCTTCAGCGCCGCGAACCCGCCCGAGGAGGAGCCCATGATCGCCCAGGCGTCGCGGGTCTTGAGGGTGCGGAAGTTCTGCCGGACGAGGTCGGGCACGTCCTTGCTGAGCCAGGTGCCGATCTTCGGCTGGCCCGGTATGTCGCTGCCGTCGTAGTACTGCTTGTCGTTGGGGTTGAGCACCGGCATGACGACGATGAACGGCAGGCTGGTGCCGTCCTTGGACCACTGGGCGAGGCTCTCCTCCAGCTTGAGGTCGGAGCCGATCCAGTAGTTGACGGGGAAGCCGTAGGAGCCGGGCAGCGCCTCCATCACGGGGAAGCCCTTGTTCGCGTTCCGCTTCTCGTAGTACTCCGGCGGCGCCCACACCCACACCTTGCCGGTGAAGCCCGACTTGGGGCCGTGCAGGGTGGTCACCCCGATCGGGGTGTTCTGGCCGGCCCCGCCGACCCGGCTCTCCTCCGTGAAGTTGATCGGCCGGGTGGGCCACTGCACCAGCGAGTGCCTGCCCGCGGGGGTGCGGTGCAGCGCGGCGCTGGTCTTGGGCCCGAAGCTGACGGGCGCGGAGGCCTGGGAGGCGCCGGTGCCGCAGCCTGCCGTGGCGGCGAGGACGGTCAGGGCGATCAGCGCGATCACCGGACGGAACAGGGCTTTGTGCACGGGGCTTTCTCCTTGCCGAACACCCGGGGGTGGTCCGGGCTGACCAGCAAGAGGGCCCCGGGGCGGCGCCTGGTTTCCGTTCCGGGGTGTCGGCTTCGTCGCACGATGCGCCCGGAAGTCGAGGATCCCCTTCCTGACCTGGGATGTTTTACGGTCAACAGAAGGGTGGTTTACCGGGATTTTCCCGGTCGGCCGGGCGGGCCGGGCCCACACACCGTCCGCCGGCGCCCTCCGGGAACCCCCGGCCGCGGCCCGTATCCTCGTCGCCATGACCTGGTCGCGTGCGCTCAAGGACGCCGCCCGCTCGGGGCTGACCATCGAGCGGACCAAGCTCACGCCCCTGATCGCGATCCGCGGCTCGGTCGGTGTCGCCCTGGTCATCGGCCTGTGCCTGTGGCGCGGCGATCCGACGCTCGCGGTGTCCTCCGCCTTCGGCGCGTTCTCCTCCGGCATCGTCACCTTCCAGCGGAGCATGCGGCCGCGCCCGGTGCTCGCGCTCGCCGTCGCCGGCGCGCTGGCGGTCTCCACCTTCCTCGGCTATCTGGCCGCCGCCCACCTCCTCGCCTTCATGCTGCTGCTGGCCGGCTGGACGTTCCTGGCCGGGATGGCGTGGGCGATCGGCCCGGTCGCCGGGCTGGCCGGCACCCAGACCGTGGCGATCATGCTGGTCACCGTCACCCTGCCGACATCCGTCCTCGGCGCGCTCCAGCACGCCGCCCTGATCTTCTTCGGCGGCCTCGTGCAGGCCACCCTCATCGTGGTCTTCCCGGTCCGTCCGTGGGGCGTGCAGCGCGACGCGCTCGCCGACGCGCTGGCCGCCGAGGCGGACTACGCGCGGCGGCTGCGGCAGGACCCGGTCGCCCCGTTCGACCCGGCGCCCCTGATGGACGCCCGGATCGCCTCCGCCGTGACCCCGCGTCAGGCCAGGCGGCGCCCCGTCCAGCTGCACGGCCCGCGCGGCCTCGCCGAACGCGTCCGCCCGGTCCTCGCCTCCCTCGCCGACCCGGTCGTCGGCGCCCCGCTGGAGGGGCCCGAGCGGGACCGCGCCCGCGATCTGCTGGGCGCCGCGGGCACCGTCCTGGACGCCGTCGCCCACGCGGTGCGGCACGCCAGGCCGGTGCGGCTGCCGCCCGAGGCGATGGCCGTCCTCGAAGTCCCCGCCACCGGCCCGATGCTGCACGGCGCCGCCCGCCGCTCCGCCTACCGCCTGATCTCCCTGCTCGCCGACGCCGTCGAACTCACCGACGAGCCGGTCGAGGCCACCCGCCCCACCACCGAGGGCGAACGCGGCCATCTGCTGCGCCCCAGCGTCCCGCGGCTGGTGCCGGTCGCGCTGCGCGCCCTGCACCGCGAGGCCCGCTGGTCCTCCCATGTCCTGCGGCACGCGCTGCGGGTCGCCGCCGTCGCCGTCGCCGGCTATCTGCTGGGCACCGTGCTCCCGTTCGGCCACGGCTACTGGGCGCCGCTCGCCTCCGTCATGGTGATGCGCCCGGACTTCGCGCAGACCTACTCGCGCGGCGTGGCCCGCTTCATCGGCACCCTCGTCGGCGTCGGCGTCGCGGGCGGGCTGATGGCCCTGGCCCACCCCGGGCTGTACGTCAGCGCCGCGCTGGCCGTGGTCTGCGTGGCGCTGATGTATCTGCTGATGCGGACCGGTTTCTCGGTGACCTCGGCGTGCGTGGCCGCCTATGTGGTCTTCCTGCTCGGCATCGCCGGTGCGGGCTGGCAGCAGACCGTCCAGGAACGTGTGGTGCTCACCCTCGTCGGCGGGCTGCTCGCGATGCTGTCGTACGCGCTGTTCCCGGCCTGGGAGACGCCCCGGCTCCGCGACGGCCTCGCCGACTGGCTCGCGGCCAACGGGCACTACGCGCTGGCCGTGTTCGACCTCTACGCCACGCCCGCCGAGCGCCGCCCCCGGCAGATCCGCGACGCCCTGCTGGACTCCCGTGCGGCCCGCGCGGCCTGGGAGGAGAGCGAGGCCCGCGCCGAGAAGGAGCCGGTGCGCCACCGCGGGCTGTCCCGCGCCTCGGCGAAGGCGGCCGGCGCCGCGCTGGCCACCATGGGCCGGGTCACCATGATCCTGGAGGTCCATCTCCCCGAGCGGGACGCGGACGCCTCACCCGGCGCCACCGCCTTCGCCTTCGAACTGCGCGCCTCCCTGGAGGAGGCCACCGAAGCGGTCCGGGAACGGGGCGAGGTGAACTGGAGCGAGCTGCGGGCCGTATGGGAGAGGTGGGACGCGGAGGACGAGAGCCGCGGCGTCGCCCTGCGCGCCGCGGACCTGCTCGTCGACGCCCTCGACGACCTCGCCGAGGCGCTGTCCCGGGAGCCCGCCGAAGCGGACGGCGCCCCGGGGGACGAGGCACCTGGCACCGCACATGACACGGCACGCGGCGGGGCAGACGGCACGGAGAGGAACGGTGGCGGATGAGGCGGCGGACGAGGGGGTGGTGGAGTCGGTGGAACGCGGCGTCGGGAACCATTCCGAGCCCCCGGTAGTCTTATGAGTTGCCCGCATTGAACGCCATTGGTAGCCCATGGGGTTGTCTGCGGTGCAATGCCCCAGGTTTCCCTCCCCTCTCCAGAGAGCACACGAACCCCCCATGGCGTCCAGCACTTCGTCCGGTACGTATGACATAGGCATCGACCTCGGCACCGCCAACACCCTGGTGTACGCCCGCGGCAAGGGCGTGGTGCTGAACGAGCCGTCCGTCGTCGCGGTCAACGCCGCCGGCGAGGTGATCGCGGTGGGCGAGGAGGCCAAGCGGACCATCGGCCGCACGCCGTCCGGGATCACCGCGATGCGCCCGCTCAGAGAGGGCGTGATCGCCGACTTCGACGCCGCCGAGCGGATGCTGCGGGCCCTGATGAAGAAGGCCCTGCCCAGCCGCCGCTTCTCCCGGCCGCGGGTGGTCATCTGCGTCCCGTCCGGCATCACCGGCGTCGAGCGGCGCGCGGTCGTCGACTCCGCCAAGGGCGCCGGCGCCCGTGAGGTGCACCTCATCGAGGAGCCGATGGCCGCCGCGATCGGCGCCGGCCTCCCGGTGGACGAGCCGGTGGGCTGCATGGTGGTGGACATCGGCGGCGGCACCACCGAGGTCGCCGTCGTCTCCCTGGGCGGCCTGGTCACCGCCCAGTCCGTACGGGTCGCCGGGGACGCCCTGGACGCCGCCGTCACCTCCTACGTCAAGAAGAAGCACAACCTGGCGATCGGCGAGCGCACCGCCGAGGACATCAAGATCGCGATCGGCTCGGCCGCCTGGACCCCCGTCGGCACCGACGAGGACGGCGAGGAGGACCGCCCCACCTCCTACACGGTCCGCGGCCGCGACCACGTCACCGGACTGCCCCGGATCCAGGAGATCACCGAGGAGGAGATCCGCGACGCCCTCGCCGAACCCGTCGACGCGATCGTCCAGGCCGTCCACCGCACCCTCGACGAGTGCCCCCCGGAGCTCTCCGGCGACATCGTCGAGCACGGCATCGCCCTCACCGGCGGCGGCGCCCTGCTGCGCGGCCTGGACCAGCGGCTGCGCCAGGAGATGGGCGTCCCCGTGACGGTCGCCGACGAGCCCCTGGACTGCGTGGTCAACGGCACCGCCAAGTGCGTCGACGAGTTCGCCAGCCTGCACGGCCTGCTGACCGGCGCCAAGCAGCAGCCGAGGAAGTCGGTACGGCTGTAGGGGAGGGGCCCCCGGTCAGCCGCCCTCCTCCGCGGTGCGGCGCCCGTGCCGTTCCGCGTTGATGAGGAAGAGGTTGGAGGCGCCCGGCCGCAGCACGAAGGCGGCGAACTCGTCGGCGTCCGGCCCGCCGCACGGAACGTCCGCCACGACGGAGCCGGCGGGATCCTGCCCCGGGTACAGGCGGAAGACGATGCCGTTGGGCAGCGTGACCCGGACCTCCTCGGCGTCGAAGGGCGTCGGGACACCGTCGCGGACGATCTCGACGTGCAGCGGTGCTCCCTGCTCCGGGGCGGTGTCAGGTGTCGGCATGCCGTGAATTCTCCACGCGAGGGCGGGCACGGGCCGGATACGGAACGGACCTGGCGACGGACGGGGCGCGGGGCCCCGTCCGACGCCGGCGGGCGGGCCGGTTCAGCCGGTCGCGCGCCGTGCGGTCAGGCCCCGGGCGCCGGTCGCGGCCAAGGCCACCGCCAGGGCCGCGAGGACGGCCGCCTGCACGCCGGCGGCGGTGACGACAGCGCCCGGCGCGTCGGCCTCGGCCAGGAACGAGAGGCTGAGCGTCCGCTCCACGAGCGTGCTGAGGCCGAGCGCGGCCAGGGCGAGGGGCAGCGCGGGGTCCGCCGCGCGCTCCGGGAAACGGAACCGGGCGAACAGCCACCCGGCGGCCCCGACGATGAAGGGCGCACCGCCGGCCCACACCTGGTCCGCGTTCCCTGGCCACACCACCATCGCCGCGCCCATGAGCACGCAGGTGCCCAGGAGCACCAGCCCGGGAGACGCCAACGGGAGCCGGGCGGGCGGGGCGTCGCGGTGGAAGCCGCAGCACAGCGCGAGGACGGTCAGCCAGGAGAGCGCGGCCGTGGTGAGGGAGAAGGAGAACACCAGGGCGTCCTGTCCGCCGCCCAGGTGCTGCGCCACGGACGCCAGACCGGGCAGGGCCGCGAGAGCGGCGAAGGCGAAGGCGGTGCGCCGGCGGTCGCGCAGCAGCGCCAGGTAGGCCACCGTCCACGCCAGCGGAAGCAGCCGGCACACGATCTCGTACAGCCCCGCCGGCGCACCGTGGCCGGTGAAGCTGCTCAGTGCCATCTCCCGGTCCCGGGCCGGGGCGCCCTGCACCCAGGCCAGGAAGAAGGCCTGCCCGGTCAGCCCGGAAGCCGCCTGCAGCAACATGCTCAGCAGCGCGAAGAGGCGCACCACCGCGCCGAGCGTGGCGTAGCGGGCCGGGGCGCCGGCGCTGCCCATGCGGGTGCGGACGGCGAGGGCGGCGACGCTGGCCACCTCGCCCCACGCCGGGCGCAGTTCGTCCAGGTCCCGCTCGTCGACCCCGTGCAGATAGGCCTCCACCATCTCCTCCTCCCGCTCGGCGCGGTAGTAGGAGGGCAGCAGGCGCAGCACGGTGCGGTAGCGCCGTTCGAGCAGCGTCGCCGTCATGCGGTGCCTCCCGCGAGGCCCGGGCGGCGCGCCGAGCCGGCGGGGGCCGGTCCGGCGGACGGCGGGCGGTGGGCGGCCATCCGCTCCGTCGCCGCCCGCGCCCCGGCCGTCATCCGCCGCGCCTCGGCGGACAGGGCCGCGCCACCGGCGTCGGTGAGCCGGTAGTACCTGCGCAGCCGGCCCTGCTGCACCTCCTCGCGGTCCCGCTCGATGAGCCCGTCGGCGGCCAGCCGGTCCAGCACGCCGTACAACGTGCCGATCCGCAGCTGCACATGCCCCTCGGACACCTCGTCGACCACCTGCACGATCCCGTAACCGTGCCGCGGCTCGTCGACCAGCGCGGTGAGGACGAAGAACGCGGCCTGCGTCATATCCCTGGAAGCCATGGCGGCACTATATCTTGCCTTCCGATATATGGGGAGAGGAAGGGTGTCCCGTTCCGGCGCTGTCCGAACTGCGCCGACCCCGCCGTCCGTCCGACGGGGGCGGTGTCATGATCGTGGTGGCGGGGGCCGCGATCGTGCTGGCGGGGCCCGAAGTCCGTTCGCCCGACGGCCAGTTGCCCCGCCCTCGCCGCCTGGCAGGGGGCCGCGCTCACCCAGTCGGCGCTCTTCATCGGCGGGGAACTCGACGCCACCACCCGGTGGATGGCCGACGCCATCAAGGCCTTCCCCCGCACCCTCCCGGGCCTGTCCGCCGCCCACATCCTCGACGGCTGCGGCCACTGGGTGCAGCAGGAACGCCCCGCGGAGGTCAACCGCCTGCTGACCGATTGGCTGCACACCCTGCCCGCGGCCCCCGCCGGCATCCCGGACTGAGACCGGCCCGCAGAGGCCTCCGGGCCGCCCGGGGGCGCGTTCCCGGTTCCCTCAACGCCCGGTCGGCGGCGGCCGGACGTCACCCCCGGGGCCGTGGGGGAAAAGGGTGCGGCCCCCGCCCGAGGTGGGGGCGGGGGCCTGACCGGCCGGTGGTTCGCGGTGGCTCTGCGCGGGGAGGGGATGCAGGTCGGGGGGCAGGTACCGGCGGGCGTCCTCCAGGGGCCGGCCGACGGCGCCGCACAGCAGGGGCAGCGGCAGCCCGGCGTCCGCCATCCAGGTCAGCCCGGTGTGGCGGAGGTCCTGGCGTCGCAGGTACTCGTGGCCCAGCTCGGTCACCACGTCGTCCCAGCGGGTGCTGTCGCGCAGGACGGCGGCGGTGAAGCGGCTCCCGTCCGGGCCGGTGAACAGCCGGGCCTGCGGGGTGTGGCGCGCCGCCTCCAGCCGCGCGGCCGCCAGGTCCCGCACGGCGGGGCGCAGCGGCACCACCCGCTGGTGCCTGCCCCGGCAGGCCCTCTCGCCCGGGCCGTCCGGCTCGGACACGGTGAAGCGCCGCACGTGCCAGGTCCAGGTGCTCACATCGATGTCCTGGGCCCGCAGGCCGGACACCTCGCTGAAGCGGGTGCCGGTCCAGGCGGCGAACCGGACGGCATCCCCCCAGCCCTGGTAGCCGTCGGCGGACCGCTCAACGAGCGAGGCCGCCAGCCGGTCCAGCGTCCGCACGTCCGGCAGGGCCAGCGCCCGGGGCGTGGCGCGCTCGCGCTGCGCGCGCTGGAACTCCTGCTGCCAGCCGGCCACCCGGGCCGGATTGGCGTCCAGCGCCCCGTCGCGGACGGCCTGTTCCAGGACGCGGACCAGCACGGCCAGGCTGTTCTTCACCGTCGACAGACCGCACTCGTCGGCGATCCAGCAGTGCAGTGCGCGGTTGACCACCCGCCGGGTGACCTCGCGGACGGGGACGTGGCCGATGCTGGGAACGACCCGCAGCCGCCACCCGGCCTGGTACGGGGACATGGTCAGCGGCTCCAGCCCGTGCATCGCGGCCGGCCACCGCCGCTCCCCGTAGGCGACGAGCGACAGGGCGTGGGTCTCGTCGTCGGGGGGAAACGGATACCCGGCACCGTTGTTCATTATCGAATCACCCTTGTCTGATCGGGGAGTTATTCAGCCGACCGGTACCGATGGCGCGAATCACTCGGGAGCGCGAAATCGGAATCGAGGAATCCGGTCGCACCGTGCCCAGGAGCGGTGCGGTGAACTGCGCGCTCCGGTGGGAGCGCTTTGGTGCGCTCTCCACCGCGGCGGGGGGACGGGGGCCGGCCCCGGGGCCGGCAAAAGTCCGAGCGCCGCAGCGCGGCCGGTCCGCGGCGGCGGCCTTCCGCGGATCAGTCACCGGTAGGGGAGAATTGCGGGCGCGGCGCCAACTCGGCCAATCGCAAAGGGAGATGTGGCTGCGGAGGAGGGGTCTTCGATGCTGTAATGACTTCCGTTGTCATGGTCGTGGGCGGCCGGCGAGGCCACCCGCCTAAAGGCGGGAAGCCGGTCCCGATGCGTTCCGCGCACAAGAATGACGAGCGGCCGCCTTGCCGGAGCAGGCGGTTCCTGGCGGTGACCGGGAGGGACCGGTCTGCAATCAAACGCTTCATCAGTCATGTCTGGAATAAAGGCATCTACTAAGGCCATTGCGCAAGTTGGTACGAGTTTCCACTTTTCGCGCTGCTCCGAACGGGTGGCCTTATCGATTGACTGTTGTAGCGCGACGAGCCGCATGGATAACTAGTTCCATCCAACCGGTGGGCCGCCCATCCTCTCCGGGGAGCGGCACCTGGCCTACCCGTTGGCCCGGCCCCAGCGCCTGGTTGCGGTCAGACCGAGATGCCGTATGGGCGTCCCCGGTAGAGGGTTTTGGATCCGTCAGCCGGTGCCGATTCTCGGCACCGGCTGATCGGCCCCCCACATTCGGTCAGGGGGCTTCATGCGAACTCTTCCCTTCCTTCGCCGGGCCAACGGTGTCCGCACCGAGCCCCTGAGCCTCACCGCGGCCGCGCCGGCTCCCGGCGCCTCCCGCAGCGACGCGAGTGCCACGCCCCCGGCGCCCTCCCGGCACCCGGCGTCCGCCCTCCCGGTCGTCCCGGACCACCCGGCCGCCGGCAATCGCCCGGCCCCGGTGCCGTACGACCCCTCCCTCAGCAACACCCCTGGCTACGGCCGAAGTTCGGATGCCGCGGGGCTCTGGTGCAGCGCCGTGGCGCGGCGCCCGGCGGCACCGCGCACCGCCCCCGGTCGCGACGGTCGCCGCGGGCGGTTCCGCCTCCGCGCGGCGCGCGCCGCGGTGCCCGTCCCCGGCACCGGCGGACGGTTCGTACCGGCCGCGGCCGCCGTCCGCGGCCCCGTTCCTTCCCCGGGCCGCGAGGCCGCCGCTCCTGTCGCCACGGTCGCCCCCATGTCCCTTTTACCGAGGGTGAATTACGTGCCCGGAGGTGCAGGCGGCCGGCCCCTTGTCGCCGACGCCGGACGGGCTCCGAGGAGCGTCGGCCACGACGCCGGCCGCCGCCCCCGCCACATCCCCCGCACCCCGCGGTGCCCCGTCCCCGGCCGCGGCCACTGACGGCGCTCCCGCCGCCCGGCGTCCCCGCCGGTGCCCTCCGCCACGACCGGTTCCCCCGCCGGCCCCGCGGCACCCCAGGTAGGTCCCACACCTCGACGCCAAGGAACAGCGATGCCTCTCTCCCCGCACCAGGGGTCCACCGGCGGTGGAGCCCCGGTCCCCCCTCCCCCCACCGGCAGCGGCCCCGCGGGCGACGCCCCCGCGGCGCGATGCGGGCCCCCGCGGACGGCCCCCGCCCCCGCGTCCACCCCCTCCGACGCCTCCGCGCCCACCGCGCCGCCGTATGACACGGCCCGCCCGGTGGGCGCCGTGCTCCCCGCCGGCCGAAGCGCCGCCCGGGGCGCCCGCACCCCCGTGACACGGCAGGTCGCCTGAGACCGGCGCCCGCCCGGACCGGGTCCGCTCGCGGCACCCGGCACGGGAACCGCAGAACCGCACCACCGCAGAACCGCACCACCGCAGCACCCCACCCCCACCGCCTCCGGGCCGTCCGTCTCACCGCGGATCCGGGCACCCGAAACGGCTTCCCACCCTCCCTGGACGCCGCCGTACCCAGTCGGCCCGCAGTACCGCACCACCACCCCCACCGCACCACCACCCCCACCGCACCACCACCCCCACCGCCTCCGGCGAACCGCCCTCGCCCCGTCGCTCCACCGGACACGGCCGGTCCGGTGGAGCCGTCGTCCCCTCGGCCGCAGCCCGCAGTGACTGCACCCGGGTCCCCCCACGGCACCTTCCGCCCGCCCCAGAAACCCACTGCGACAGAAAAGCGGAGAACAACATGGCGAAACGAACAATGGTGATCCTCGTCGACGGGCCGGAAGGGAATTCCCTGCCGGAGCACGCACGGGACGCCGTGAACGATCCGATAAGGGTCCTGCGGGGCAACGGCTACGAGCGTTTCGAATTCTACGGCGAATACGAGGACGTCGGCGGAGAGCCGGTCCCCGTCTATCGCTGGTGCTACCGCACGCGCATCGCCGAGTAAGTGCCGTGCGGCGCGCGGAAGAAAAGCAAGTGAACAGGAGAAACACCATGCGCAATCTCAGGAGTGAAGGAGTCCGGTCATGAACCGAGCATCAGGGAACCCGGAAAGCGGAAGCGACGGCCGGAATGTGGTCGTGACCGGTGTCGGATTCTGTCTGCCCGGCCGGACGGAGCCGGTCTTCACGGCCGACGACATGTGGAACGTGGTCTCCAACGGCCAATCCTGCCTCAAGCGTGACGAGGTGTACTACGGCTCGGTGGGACTCACCCAGGAGATGTTCGACGAACGCCTCCCGGATGTCCCCCCGTTCTTCTCCCGGCATTACACACAGGCCCACCGATTCGGCCTGGTGTCGATGGCGGAAGCCACCGCGGACGCCGGGCTGACATTCCAGGGCGGGGCGCTGAGCGAAGCGGCGATACTGGTGGGCCGCGGCGGCGTGGACGCGAACGTCGAAAGTTATCTTTCGGTGCTGAGCGCCGATCCCGGGAAAACCACCGCGGCCGAGGCCATGGAGCTGTTCGTCGCCGCCGAACAGGCCGTGACGCCCTCGGACGTCGCCCTGGTCCAGGCGGCGCTGACCCGCTCCAACGGCCCCTGCTACACCGTCTCGTGCGGCTGCGCCTCGTCGGCCGTGCAGATCGGCAACGCCCGGCGGATGATCGCCCAGGGCGAGGTCGAGGTCGCGGTCGTGACCGGCGTCGACGTGTTCAACGTCCAGCTCATCCAGAACATCGAGCGGCTGCTCAGCGGCGCGCAGCAGACCTATGACTCGCTGCGCACCACCGGCATGCCCGAACTGCTGCCGTCCTTCCGCTCCCTGATGCGGCCCTACGACCGGCGGGCGGACTGCATCAACCACGGCGAGGGCTCCGCCACCGTGATCATGGAGAGCCGGGAGCACGCCGCCCGGCGCGGCGCGCACGTCTACGGGCAGGTGCTCGCCACCGCCCTGACCCGCGACGGGCTGGCCAACCCGCTGGCCTGCGACGAGACCGGCGCGGAACTCGTCACCGCCGTCCGCCGCTGCCTCGGCGACCGCTGGCACCTCGACGACGTGCCCTACGTCCACGGCGGCAGCGACGGCAACGTCGTCGTCACCGCCTTCGAGGCGAACGCCGTCAAGGAGCTGTACGGGCCGGACAGCACGGTGCTGATGACGTCCCAGGAGGGCTGCTTCGGCCACAACGGCGCACCGGCCGGCTGCCTGGGCGTCGCCATGACGCTGATGATGCTCGAACGGGGCGAGGTGTGCCCGACGGCCAACTGCGAACAGCCCGCCGAGGGGCTGCCGTTCGACCCGGTCCCCGGCATCCGGACCCGCGCGCTCGACTTCGACTACGCGCTGTCCTTCAACTACCAGGTCGGCGGCGTGAAGAACGCCATCCTTCTCGGCAGCCCGGAAGCCGTGTGACGCAGGGCAGATCACCTCCCACGTACGGAGACCCCGATGAGCAACAACACGCACGGCCCGACAGCCGGGACGCAACCCGGAACCGCACCAGAGAACATCGCCGTGATCGGCATGGGATGCCGGCTCCCCGGCGACACCGATTCGCCCGCGGCCCTGTGGCGGCTGCTGGTCGACGAGCGGGACGCGGTGGGCGAACTGCCCGCGGAGAGAAGGCGCCTGGTCCCCGGGGGGCTCCCGGGGCCGGTGGAGGGGGAGGCGACCCCCAGGCAGGGCGGCTTCCTGCGCGATGTGACGGGCTTCGACGCCGCGTTCTTCGGCGTCGCCGGCCGCGAGGCCGATGTCCTCGACCCCCAGCACCGCCTGCTGCTGGAGGTCGCCTGGGAGGCCCTGGAACACGCCGGCCTCCCGCCGGACCGGATGAACGGCACCCCCACGGGTGTCTTCGCCGGCATCAGTTACACCGACTACATGGACCACCTCGCCGGCCACCCCCAGGAACTGGAGGGGTCGATCCTGACCAACGGCCACTGTGTGGCCGCCGGGCGGATCTCCTATCTGCTCGGACTGCAGGGACCGTGCGTGGCGCTGGACACCGCGTGCTCCTCCTCCCTGGTGGCCGTGCACACGGCCCGCCAGGCGCTGCTCGCCGGGGAGTGCGACCTCGCCCTCGCCGGCGGCGTCACCCTGACCTTCCAACCGCGCATCACCCGGTCGTTCGCCAGGATGGGCATGCTGTCCGCCACCGGGCGCTGCCGGACGTTCGACGCCGACGCCGACGGGTTCGTGAGGGGTGAGGGCTGTGGTGTGGTGGTGCTCAAGCGCCTCACGGACGCGCTACGGGACGGGGACCGGGTACTGGCGGTGCTGCGCGGCTCGGCGACGAACCAGGACGGCTCCTCCGAAGGGCTGGCGGCACCCTCGGTGACCGCCCAACGCGCCCTGTACCTGGAGGCCCTGGCCCGGTCGGGCGTCGACCCCCGGGACGTGGGCATGGTGGAGACGCACGGCACCGGCACCCCGGTGGGCGACCCCATCGAGTTCGCCAGCCTCTCCGACGTCTACGGCAACGGGCCCGGCCGCTGCGCCCTGACCTCGGTGAAGACCAATGTGGGGCATCTGGAACCGGCCGCCGGCGTGACCGGGCTGATCAAGAGCGTGCTGTGCCTCCAGCGCGGCACCATCCCGGCGAACCTGCACTTCCGGAGCTGGAACCCGGCCATCTCGGCGGCCGGCACCCGGCTGTTCGTCCCCACCGAGCTGAGTTCCTGGCCGCTGCGCACCCCCACCCGGCTGGCCGCGGTGTCCTCCTTCGGCTTCTCCGGCACCAACGCGCACGTCCTGCTGGAGCAGGCCCCGCAGTCCCCGCCCGTCAAGCGCCGCAGCTCCGGGCGGCCCGCGCAGCCGTCGTCCGAGGTCTTCCTGGTCTCGGCCGGCTCACCGGACGTGCTGCCGGCCGCGGCCACCCGGCTCGCGGACTGGATGGAGGGCGACGGCGCGAACCTCCCGCTGCACGACGTGGCGCACACGCTGGCCCTGCGGCGCTGCGCGGGCCGCGGCCGGCTGGGCGTGGTGGCCTCCGGCCGCCGCGAACTCCTGGGCTCCCTGCGGGCGTTCGCGTCCGGGCAGCGCCACCCGGCGGTGGTCACCGGCGCCGTGGGAGCGGCGGTCGAGCGGCAGCCGGTGTGGGTGTTCTCCGGCCAGGGCTCCCAGTGGCCCGGGATGGGGCGCGGACTGCTGAAGGCCGAGCCGGCCTTCCTGGAGGCGCTGAGCGAGGTCCACGAACTCATCACGGCCGAGAGCGAGGTCTCCGTCCTCGACGTGATCCGCAACGGCCGGCCGGTCCAGGGCTGCGGCACGGTGCAGCCGGTCCTCTTCGCCCTCCAGATCGCCCTGGCCGCCACCTGGCGCGCCCACGGCGTCGAACCCGCCGCGGTCATCGGCCACTCCATGGGCGAGGTCGCGGCGGCGGTGGTCGCAGGAGCGCTGTCGCTGGCCGACGGCGTGCGGGTGATCTGCCGGCGCTCGGGGCTGCTGAGCGACATCGCCGGCAGCGGCAGCATGCTGAGCGTCGGCCTCGACGCCGCCACGGTGCGCGAGGAGCTCGCCGACAGCGCGGACGGGACCGTGTCGGTGGCGGTGCTGTCCGCGCCGGACTCCACCGTCGTGGCCGGGCGGACCACGGAGGTCAGCCGGCTGGCCGCCGCCTGGGAGGCCCGCAAGATCCCGGTGTTCCCGATCGCCGTGGACGTCGCCTCGCACTGCCCGCTGGTGGACCCGGTCCTGCCGGCGCTGCGGACGGCCCTGGCCGGACTCGCACCCCGCGCGCCCGAGGTGCCCGTGTACTCGACGGTCGTCGACGCCGGTGTCACGCCGGCCTTCGACGCCGACTACTGGTGCGACAACTTGCGCCGCCCGGTGCGGTTCGCCGAGGCGGTGGCCGCCGCGGCCGCCGACCGGCACGTGGTCTTCACCGAGATCTCCCCGCACCCCGTCGTCACCCACTCCGTCGAACGCAGCCTGGCCGGGCTCGCCACCGATCCCGTGGTCCTGCCCACGCTGCGCCGCGACGAGGACGAGCAGACCACGCTGCGCACCCAGCTCGCCGCCGCCCACTGCGCCGGCGTGCCTGTCAACTGGCGGTACCTGTACGACGACGGCAACCTCGTGGACGCCCCCACCGTCACCTTCGACCGCCGCCACCACTGGGCCGACGCCGCACCGGTCTCCGCGCCGGCCACCGAGGCGCCAGGGGCCCCGCTGCCCGGCCGGCACAGCGAGTTCCCCGGTGAGCCCGTGCGGCACAGCTGGCGCGCCGACGCCGGTACCGACGCGCTGCCCTGGCTCGCCGACCACAAGGTGCACGACCACCCGGTCTTCCCCGGAGCCGCGCACTGCGGACTGGCCCTCGCGGCCGGCTGCGAGGTCTTCGGCGCGGCACCCGACGAGGTGGAGGTCACCGACGTCCACTTCGAGCAACTGCTGCGGCTGAGCCCGCGGACCGAGATCTCCACGGTCGTCACGCTGACCGCACCGGACCGCGGGACGTGCGAGATCCTCGCCCGCAACGAGAGCGGCGGCTGGGAGCGGCAGGCCCGCGCCTCGCTGCACCGGCTGAGCGTGCGCCCCGAACTGCGGCCGCGCTCCGTCGAGGCGATGAGCGTGCGCCATCCGCTCGCGGTGGAGCCCTCGGCGCTCTACGAGAGCCTGCGCCGGCGTGGGCTGGAACACGGCCCGGCCTTCAACGGCGTGCGCGCACTGCACACCGGACGCCACAACGACAGCTTCTGGGCCCGGGTCGAGGTGCCGCCGCAGGCGAACACCCCGCCGTCCGGGCTGCCGCTGCACCCCGTCCTGCTCGACCTGTGCGCCCAGCTCGCCGTGGCGCCGCTGATCAACGAGGAGGACCCGGCGCTGGTGCTGCCGGTGCGGATGCAGGCGCTGCGCATCCTGGGCGACCCCGCGAGCGCGGTGTACTGCCACGCGCACGTCAGCGAGATCACCCCGGAGGCGATAGTCGCGAACGTGCGCCTCCTGGACGACGGCGGTGCCGTCGTCCTCGTCGTCAACGGGCTGCGGTTCGCCCGGCGGGCGGCGCGGACCGCGGCGGCGTTCGACGACTGGCTCCTGGAGATCGGCTGGCAGCAGGCCCCCCGGGTGACACCGGACGGCGGCCGGGCACCGGGCAGCTGGGTCATCGTCGGCGAGGCCGACGGCTCGGCCGAGACGCTGGCCGCCGCGCTGCGCAAGCACTGCGCCCGCACGGTGGTCTGGGACCGGGCGCTCGACGACGGCTCCCTCGCCTCCTTCCGCGACGCCCTCACCGGCCGCCTGGCCGCGACCCTGGAGGCCCCGCGCGGCGTGGTGCTGCTGTGCGGGCCCGCGGACGGCGCGGACCCGACGGAGCGGTCCATGCGCCGCACCCGGCGGCTGCTCGGCGCGCTCCAGTCGCTCGCCGCCACCACCACCGGCGCGCCCCGCCTGTACGTCGTCACCCGTGGCGCCCGCGGTGTCGTCCCGGGGGACGAGGTCGACCTCGGCCAGAGCGCGCTGCGCGGGCTGCTGCGGGTCGGCGCGCTGGAACACCCCGAGGTCCGGCCGGTGTCGCTGGACACCGGCGCCGGGGACGACGCCCCCGAGGAGGTGGCCCTGGAACTGCTCGCGGACGCCGCCGACGACGAGGTCGCGCTGCGCGACGGCGGCCGGTACGTGGCCCGGCTGGCGCACGCGCCGACCGGCGGCGCCCCCGACCGTGCCGCGACCGCCTGCACCGTGCAGCACGGCGTGGACGGGTTCCGGCTGCGCGCCTCCCGGCTCGGCGACCTGTCGAGCCTGGAGTACGCGGCCACCCCGCGGCGCGCCCCCCGGCCCGGCGAGGTCGAGGTCAAGGTCACCGCGGCCGGCCTCAACTTCCGCGATGTGCTCACCGCCATGGGCCTGCTCCCCGGCGACCTGGACGTCCGCTACCGGATCGGCTTCGAGTGCTCCGGAGTGGTCAGCGCGGTCGGCGAGGGGGTGGAGCGGGTGCGGGTCGGCGACGAGGTGATCGCGGTCGATCTGCGCGGCGGGGCCTTCGGCTCGTTCCTGACCCTGCCCGCCGAGACGGTCGCGCCCATCCCGTTCGGCATCGATCCGGTGGCCGCGGCCGGACTGCCGATCGCCTTCCTGACCGCCTGGTACTCCCTGCGGACGGTCGCCCGGCTGACCGCGGGGGAGCGGGTGCTGATCCACTCCGCCACCGGCGGCACGGGGCTCGCGGCGATCGCGGTGGCCCGGCTGCTGGGCGCCGAGGTGCTGGCCACGGCCGGCAGCGAGGACAAGCGCCGCTACCTGCGCGGCATGGGCATCCGGCACGTCATGGACTCCCGGAGCCTGGAGTTCGGCGAACGCGTCCGGGAGGCGACCAACGGCGAGGGCGTCGACGTGGTCCTCAACTCGCTGTCCGGGGCGGCCATCCGCACGGGCCTGGAGACGCTGCGCCCGTTCGGCCGCTTCGTGGAGCTGGGGGTGCGCGACATCATGGCGGACGCCCCGCTGGGGATGCTGCCGCTGCGGCACAACGTCACCCTGAGCACCGTCGACCTCATCGAGCTCCAGCGCAACCGGCCCGACACCTTCGCGTCGGTGTGGCGCGAGGTGCTCGGCGCGTTCGAGGAGGGCCGGCTCAAGCCCCTGCACTGCACGGAGTATCCGCTGTCCGAGGCCGCCACGGTCTTCCGCACCATGGCGGCCGCCGACCACGTCGGCAAGCTGGTGCTGACCGTGCCGGACACCGGCGAGGCCCCCGCGGTGCTGCCGGACCTGGAGATGCCGGTGCAGGAGGGCGGGGCGTACATCGTCACCGGCGGACTGGGCGGCCTGGGCCTGGCCACGGCGAAGTGGCTCGCGGGCCACGGCGCCGGCCACGTCGTGCTCAACGGCCGCTCCGCCCCGGCGCCCGACGTCGCACAGGCGCTGGCCACCACGGTGGGCCGGACCGCCAAGGTGTCGGTGGTCCTCGGCGACATCGCCGACCCGGGCACCGCCGAGCGGCTGGTGTCCACCGCGGTGCGCGACGGCTTCCGGCTGCACGGCGTGGTGCACTGCGCCATGGTGCTGGACGACGCCGTGCTCACCAACGTCGCCGACGACCAGCTGGAGCGGGTGTGGCTGCCGAAGGTGGCCGGCGCCTGGCACCTCCACCACGCCACCGCCGACCACCCCCTGGACTGGTTCGCGGCGTTCTCCTCCATGGCCTCGCTGCTCGGCAACCCCGGGCAGGGCGTCTACGCCGCGGCGAACTCCTGGCTCGACGGGTTCGCCGCCTGGCGCTCCGCACAGGGCATGCCGACGGTGGCGGTCAACTGGGGCCCGTGGGGCGAGATCGGTGTCGCCACCGACTTCAGCCGCCGCGGATACCGCACCATCCCCACCGACCAGGGACTGGCGGCACTGCACGCGCTGCTGTCCCACCGGCGGGTGCAGACCGGGGTCATTCCCGGCCCGCCGGAAACCTGGGTGCCGCCCGCCGGCCGGCATCTCCCGTTCTTCAGCGCGATGTCCGGTGAGGCCTTGCCGGAGGAAGGGAACACGCCCGCGGAGATCACCGACGACCTGCGCGCCCAACTCGCCGCCCTGCCCACCGGACTGGCCCGGCGGTCCGCTCTGGAAGACCATATCGCGGGCCATGTCCGCGATGTTCTCCGGCTCGGGAAAAGCTCTCTCGATCCGCAGACCCCGCTGAAGTCCCTGGGATTCGACTCCTTGTTGGCGATGGAATTGCGGGTGCGGCTCGACCGTTCCTTCTCCCTCGCCCTGCCGAGGAACTTCGTCTGGGAACACCCGACGCTGGCCGCACTCGCGGCCGGTATCGCGGAACAGCTGGGACTGGATCTGCCGTCGGCTTAGCGACGGCTTTTCCACGGCGACGCCCGGCGGGCGCAACCTGCCCGCCGGGCGTTCGCCCTGCCCGCCGGCCGGTGCGGCCACCGGCGCTCCTGACGCCCCGAACTGCCCACCCTTGGTGCGGTGTTGGGCACGCGGCTCCTCCCCGCCGGCGAACTCCCGCCCGGCCGGTTCACAACCCGCTGAATTCCTGATACATTCTCGCCGCCATCTCACCGGTGCCTCCTTGTGCATTTCCGACGTCCGTCTCTCCGGGAATGCGCAACCGCCTTTTTATGGTCATAGTATTTCGCGCCGCCCCCTCCCCGGCTGCTCCCTTCGCTGCGCTGTGCGCCTTCCGTACGGGCATGCGCACTGCTTGAATTGAAAGGGAAAGCAAAGCTGAAAAGCGGGCCGGTACGCACCGGCGGCGCGGCCCATTACCAAGGCCGCCAGGACAGCCCGAGCGATGCCGCTGGCAGTGCTTCATGAGGCGAAAGCGACATCGAAGTCCATGAGGTACACAGGAAAGGGGTAGTCATGTTACCCACCACCATGCATTCGGCCGAAGTCACTGTTGCCGTCCGGCATATCGCGAACTGGCCCCGGGAAAGAAGCGAGATCGTGCCCGCCGACTGCTGGAGTTCCGCACCGCGTGTGGTCTTCCGGCTGCCGGCGCTGCGACGGGCGGTCCCGGTGTGCCGGAGCCTGGTCCGCGCCTGGCTCGACGGACAGCACATCCATGACGACGACACCCGATACCTCATGCTGCTCGTCCTGTCGGAACTGTGCACCAATGCGATCCAGTATTCCGCCGGCACCCGCTTCACCTGCCGGATATGGAGGTCGAAGGACCTGCTGCACATCGAGGTGCACGACCGCGGGGGCTCGGCGTCGGTACCACGGGTGCGCCACCCCGGCGGGGAACAGGAACACGGCCGCGGTCTGGAGCTGGTCGCCCTGTCCTCCGCGTGCTGGGGCCGCAGCATCGAGGCCGACAGCGGCTGCACCGTCTGGGCCGCGCTGCCACTGGCGGCCGGTGTGCACCGGCCCATGACGCCGTAACCCCCTCGGCCGTCCCCCGGCGGCCACCGCCCCGCAACGCCCGCTTCCACGGCCAAAAGCGGCGTGCTCCCCACGACGGAACACCACAAGCGGCACCGAGGACCGCCGGCCGCGGTCCGTACGCGGTGCCGCTGCACCCCTAGGGGTGGCTCCCTACAGCCGACGGCCGGGCGGCACCGGCTTCCCCACCGCCTCCCCGCGGGCCGGGACGAGCCGCCCGGCCGTCGGCGCCGGAACGACCGCACGCTCCCCGCACGGCGACCGCACCGGCCACACCGGCCGAACTGACCACACTGGCCACGCCGCTCGCACCGGCCACACCGATCGCACCGGTCGAACTGACCGCACCAACCGCCCCGACCACGCCAGTCGCACCACCATCACCGCGACACCCGCATCCCGCTCTCCAGCACGAGGGTGTCGAACGCGCGCACCGGCTCGGTGTCCCCGAACGGCCGCAGCTCGTCCTGGAAGCCCTGCAGATACCGCTCCCCGAGCGCCGACTTCAGCCTGCCGAGCAGGGCCACCCCCTCCATCGCCGCCCGGCAGGCCTCCTCCACGTCGCCGGCCTGCGCCAGCACCGTGGCGAGCAGCAGCAGATCGATGGCCCGGCGGCGCACCCGGGTCCGCGGATGCCGGGCGAGCGCCTCCTCGGCGCGCCGGGCGGCCGGCCGCGGCTGCTGGAGATCCCGGTAGCAGTGCGCCAGTTCGTCGGCCAGATAGGCCCGGTCGAAATGTGCGATCCACTCGGGGCCGTCCCCGGGGACGACCTGCGTCATCGCCTCCGTCGCCTTGTCCGCCAGTATTTTGCACATCCTGGCGTCCCCGAGCATGGCGTAGCCGCGGGCCTCGGTGGCGTAGAACATCGCCTGCGCGGCCAGCGGCGCCCGGCCCCGGGTGCCTTCCTGTGCCGCCCGGGCGAGCTGCACCGCCTCCCGGGAGCAGCCCGCGCCCACCGCGAGGTGGCTCAGCCCGGCGGCCAGCACATAGCCGCCGTAGCACCGGTCGTCCGCGGCCTGCGCGAGTCGCAGCGCCTGGATGTAGTACCGCTGGGCCAGGCCCGGTTGCCCGATGTCCAGGGCCGTGTACCCGGCCAGCTCGGTCAGCCGGGCGGCCGCGGCGAACAACTGCCGTCCCGTGGTCTCCCCGTAGCTCCCGGCCATCAGCCCGGACAGCACACTGCTCAGGCAGGACACCACCACGGGCCGCACATAGCCGCTGCCCACCCGGTGGTCGAGTTCGGCCAGCGCCTGGGTGGTCGCCCGGACCAGCTCCACATCGGTCATGCCGACCCGCGGCCCCAGCGGCCGATGGCGGGCCACCTGGGGGTCGGGGGAGCTGATCAGCCAGTCCCTGCTGGGTTCGACCAGCGCCGACGCGGTCATGGCCGAACGCGACAAAAGCCCCCGTGACTCGGCGTCCATGTGCCATAGTTCACGGACCTGTTCCAGGGCGTCGTCCACCGTGGCGGCGAAGTGCAGACCGACCCCGCAGGTCACGCTGTTGCCGTTGGCCATGCCGATCTCTTCCGTCGAGACCGTGCGGCCGAGTTTGCCGCTCAGTGCCTCGGCGATGACGGCCGGCACCCGGCCGCGTGGCCGCTGACCGCTGAGCCACCGGCTCACGGAGGTCTTGTCGTACCGCAGGTCCAGGCCCTGTGCCTCTCCCAGGACGTTCACCTGCCGCGCCAGCGCGGAGTTGGACAGTGAGGCTTCCTGGATGAGCGACCGAAGTCGTTGGTTGGTCTGACGCGCGACGAGTGGTCGGGCGGCCATGGTTCTCCTCCAAGCACATGCCGCCAACGGTTCACGTTGGCATATCCAGAGAGAACGGGATGGGTCAGTCTTTACCCAACAACTGGGACTGAATCGCGATGACCAAAGTCAAGTCGCCGCCTGGACGTTGCGCGCAGTAGCACAGGTGCATGAAGGGGCTTCAGTCATGTGCCCCGCACGCCGGCCCGTCCCGCGCGCTCCGGCCGACCCCTCACCGCACGCCACCCCACACCGCGCACAACCACCCACCCCCGGGCGCCGCCCGTGCACTCCCCGTCACGCGTGCGGATTCCGGCCAGACGCCCGCACCACCCCGCCCGCCGCCCGCTCCCCGCCGGGGAACGGGCCGCGCTCACTCCTCGATGTCCACCCCGTAGCCCCGTGCGAGCACGTCCAGTCCGTGGTCGTAGCCCTGCCCCACGGCCCGGAAGCGCCAGCGCGGACCCCGGCGGTAGAGCTCCGCGAGCAGCAGGGTGCGCTCGGTGGTGGCGGCGTCGAGAGCGGACTGCGCCAGGGGCGGGGCGCTGCTGCCGCAGCCCGCGGTGAGCTGGAGCGCGCCGACGTCGCCGAAGGTGGGGGTGCCGTCGACGGCGGCCGCGACCACGACCTTGCGGACGGCGGACGGCAGCGCGCCGAGACGGACCGCGAGGGTCTGCTCGGCCGGCCCGTCGGCCAGGAGGCGCACCGATCCGTCCGGGCTCTCCGGGGCGCCGTAGAAGAGGAAGTCCTCGTCGCACGAGACCTGCTCGTCCTCGTCGACCAGGAAGGCCACCAGGTCCACCTCGCAGGTGGTCCGCTGCGCCCAGGAGGCGGTGAGGTGCCAGACGGCCGAAAGCTGCTGGTCCGGCAGGTCGATGACGCCCCCGCGCGGAAGCACGAGCGGGCCCCGCCGCCCGATGACCCAGCGCGGAAGGGGCGCGACCGCGGGGGCGTCGAGCCAGTCGGCCGGGTAGGTGGGGATCTCCAGCGCGGCGATACGGGGCATCCGCCGGTCCGCCGCCCCCTCGGCGAGCAGCACGACATCGGTGACCCCCGCCGACAGGTTGATCGCCGCGGCACCCCCCAGCTCGACGACCCGGGCACGGCCGGCCGCCGCCGTCGGATGCGTACCGCCCAGAACGAGCACCCGCCGCCCCGAGAGCGGCCGGTCGGCGGGGACCGGAACCGGCCCCGTGGTCTTCGAGGCCGCCGTCCGCAGTGTGCGAGCCCCGCCCTCCGCCACCCGGGCCCCCGGGACGGACGCGACCTCCCCTCGACTTCCCGCTCGGACCGCCGTTCCGCCGGTCGCTCATCCTGCCGCTCATCCGATGGCTGCTCATGGGGAGTTCCGGCGCGCACCTCGCCCAGCAGGCGCAGGAACGTGCGCTCGTCGATGACCGGCACCCCCTCGGCGGCCGCGCGCCGCGCCTTCGCCGAGCCGGCGGAGGCGTCGTTGGTGACCAGCACACTGGTGTGCCGGCTGACCGACGTCATCATGTTCAGCCCCGCGGCGGCGGACCGGGCGACGAGTTCGGTGCGGGGGATGTCGGTCTCACCGGTGACCGCCACCTTCATGCCCTGCGCCAGCGGCCCTCCCGGGGCCAGCCGCCCCGGGTTGCGGAAGGAGCACGGCGCCTTCGACTGCCGGGGCAGGAACCGCGGATCCTGCCGCGGCGGGCAGTCGACGAACGGCAGCGGCAGCCCGAGCCGCGCCGCCTCCCGCAGCGAGGCGCGCAACACCCCGGCCAGCACCCGGGTGTCGTCCAGCGCGTCGTGCGCCTTGTGCTGCGGGACGCCGTAGTGGGCGGCGAGCGTCCCCAGCCGCAGATCCTCGGTCGGCGGATCCACCCGCCGGTTCAGCGCCAGCGTGCACAGCCGCCGGGAGACCGGCAGCGGGGTGGCCGCGCGGGCGAACTCGTGCGCCAGGAAGTCGTAGTCGAACTGCGCGTTGTGCGCGACCAGCACCCGGTCCTGAAGCATGGCGGCGATCCGGCCGGCGACCTGACCGAACTCCGGCGCACCCCGCAGCCGCTCGGCGGTCAGCCCGTGCACCCGCACCGGCCCCGGGTCGCACCCCGGATCCAACAGCGTCGAGAACTCCCCGGTCCGCTCGCCGTCCGGCCCCATGGTGACCACCGCCACCGACAGCACCCGGTCCCTGCGCGCCACCAGCCCCGAGGTCTCCACGTCCACCAACGCCCACTCGAAGGCGTACGCACGGAAGCCGGAATCCTCGGCGACGACGGAAGCAAGGCTCATGACGGAAAGGGTGATCCGACTTTCAACTTCCTTCAACCGGAATGCTTATTTGTCCTGTTTTTTCTTGAGGGGGTCGCCCGGGCGACGGCCGTGCGGCCCCCTCGCGAACGGGTACTCAGCCCCCGTTCCGCCCCAGGAAGTCGGTGATGAGGCGGCGCCATTCGTCGGGGCGTTCGACCATGGGCAGGTGGCCGGTGGGGAGTTCGACGAGCTGGGCGTGGGGGATGGTGTCGGCGAGCTGGCGGTGCAGGCGGGTGGAGGTGAACCGGTCCTGGGTGGTGGAGATGACCAGGGTGGGCGCCTGGATGCCCGGCAGGTCGTCGCGGACGTCGGCGCGGGGGGCGAGTTCAGCCTGTTCGGGGGTGCCGGCGGCGACGCCGGCGGCGGTGAACCCGACGGCCTGCCGGAGCTGCTCGTCCGGCATCGCCTCCAGCGCGTCGGCGCCCAGGGCCATCATCGTCAGGTACTCGGCGAGCAGTTCGGGGTCGTCCGACTCGGCCAGCTTGCGCCAGACCGGCAGGGCGAGCGCGAGCCGGTTGTCCCGGTACGGGAAGGTCGCGGTCAGGACGAGGGCGGTGACGCGCTCGGGGTGGCGGGCGGCCGCCCGGATGGCGACCGGGCCGCCGAGCGAGTAGCCGGACACCGCGAAGGTCTCCAGGCCCTCGGCGACGGCTCCGGCGACGAGCTGGTCGGCCAGGTCGTCGAGTGAGAGCGGGGTGGTGGAGCGGGGGGTGTCGCCGCTGCCGGGGTAGTCGACGCCGACCACGGTGTGGTGGGCGGCGAGGCCTTCGAGGATCGGGCCGTAGGTGTTGTCGATGCTGCTGCCGGCGCCGTGGGCGAGAGCGAGGCCCGGGCCGGAGCCCAGGACGGTGCGGGCGTAGGTGGCGTCGGGCAGGGGGTGTGCGGACACGGGGGTGGCCTTTCCGGGGGAGTGGCGTGGGGTGCGGGTGCGGTGCCGCGACCAGCAGCGGATCTGCTCCAGGGCGGGCAGCAGGGCCCGGCCGTCGGCGGTGAGCGTGTAGGTCGCGGGCCCCGGCGGGAGTTGGGCGTGGGTGACCAGCCCGGTCTCGACGAGTTCGCGCAGCCGGTCGGCGAGCATCTTGGTGCTGATGCGTGTGATGGCGGCGCTCAGTTCGCCGTAACGGGCGGGGCGGGTGGCCAGGGTGTGGAGGATGATGCCGGTCCACTTCTGGCCGAGGACCTCGAACGCGGCGATGAGGTCCGCGTCGGCCGTCAGCGGCACGGGGCGGGTGGGCCGGGCTGCCATGGGTCTCGCGGTCCTGCGTCCTTGGTGAGGGGTGTGTGGTGGGTGGATGGACCGCGGTCGGCCGGGAAGCCGACCGCGGCCCGGCCGCCTCGCCCGCTCCGGCGGGGCGAGGCGGCGGCAGGGGTCAGGGAAGGAGAACGACCTTGCCCCGGTTGCGACGGGCCTCGAGGTCACCGTGCGCCGTGGCGGCCTGGTCGAGCGGATAGGCGCGCCATACGGGGACGTCGAGTTCACCGGTGGCGGCCAGCTGCACCAGTTCCGGCAGGGATTGGCCGTCCTCGGCGCTGCCGGCGCTGAAGCGGACGCCGTGCTGCGCGGCGGTCATGTCGGCGATGGTGATGACGCGTGCGCTGTCCCCGGTCAGGGCGACGGACTCGGCGAGTACGCCCGCCCCGGAGGCGTCGAAGACGGCGTCCACTCCCTGGGGAGCCGCGGTCTTCACCCGCTCCGCCCAGCCGTCGCCGTAGTGGACCGCGGTGGCGCCGAGCCCGGTGACGCGCTCGAGGTCGTGCTCACCGGCCGTTCCGACGACGGTGAGGCCGCGGGCGGCGGCCAGCTGTACCGCGGCGGTGCCGACACTGCCTCCGGCACCGTGCACGAGCAGGGTCTGCCCCGCCCGCACCTCCAGTTCCCCAAGGACCCGGAACGCCGTCTGGCCGACCGTGACCAGCGAGGCGGCGACCTCCCACGACAGACCCCGGGGCTTGGCCAGGGGCCGGTCGAGCAGCGCGTACTCGCCGTAGCTGCCACCTGCCGTGGCACCGAGGACCTCATCCCCCACGGCCACGTCGGCCCCCTCGCCGACGGCGTCGACGACACCGGCCGCGTCCAGCCCGGGGGTCACCGGGAAGCGGGCCGGGGCGACCTTGGCCATCAGACCGGACCGGATCTTGAGGTCGAGCGGGTTCACGGACGCGGCCCGCACACGGACGCGGACCTGGCCCGGGCCCGGCTCGGGCAGGTCGACCTCCGACAGTCGCAGCACCTCGGGTGTGCCGTACTCGGAGAAGGTGATTGCTTTGGACATCGCAGACTCCCAGGTAGGGACGGGTGGGGGAGTGGGCAACCGCACGCGCTGTCTTTCACTGTGCGGCCGCGGCGGCGGGGCCGCCGCTCAGGCGGTGAGGGCGGGGTAGTCGGTGTAGCCGCGGTGGTCGCCGCCGTAGAAGGTGGCCTTGTCGGCGGCGTTGAACGGACCGCCGGAGGCGAGGCGCCGCGGCAGGTCGGGGTTGGCCAGGAAGAGCGAGCCGAAGGCGATCATGTCCGCGCTGCCATCCTCGATCAGCCCCAGCGCGTCGGGACCGGTGACGTCGGGGTAGGTGAACGGGTTGAGGACGAACGTGCCGGCCCACGCCTTGCGCAGCCGCGGGGTCAGGTCGCGGTTCGGGCCCTCCATCAGGTGCAGGTAGGCCAGGTCCAGGCCGGCGAGCCGCTCCAGCAGGGCGAGGTAGACCTCGTCCGGGTTGTCCTCGGCGATGTCGTTGTACTGGTTTCCGGGGGAGATCCGCAGGCCGACCCGGTCGGCGCCGATCGCCTCGGCCACGGCCGCGGTGACCTCGACGGCGAAGCGGATGCGGCCCTCGGTGTCGCCGCCCCAGGCGTCGGTGCGGAGGTTGGTGTTGGGGGCGAGGAACTGGTGGATCAGGTAGCCGTTGGCGCCGTGCAGCTCCACGCCGTCGAACCCGGCCTCGATGGCGTTGCGGGCCGCGGCGGCGAAGTCGGCGATCGTCTGCCGGATCTCGGCCTCGGTCAGCTCCTTGGGCGTGACGTATTCCTTGGGTCCCTCGTGGGTGAAGACCTGGCCCTTGGCGGTCACCGCGGACGGCCCCACCGGCTCCAGGCCGTCGGGCAGCAGGCTGGGGTGGCCGATGCGGCCGGTGTGCATCAGCTGGGCGAAGATCGCGCCGCCCTCGTGGTGCACGGCGTCGGTCACCGTCCGCCATGCCCGCACCTGCCCGGCCGAGTGCAGGCCGGGGGTGTCGGGGTAGCCCTGGCCGACCACCGACGGCTGGATGCCCTCGGTGACGATCAGCCCGGCGCCGGCGCGCTGCGCGTAGTACGTCGCCATCAGCTCGGTCGGCTCGGCGCCCGGCCCGTAGGCGCGGCTGCGGGTCATCGGGGCCATCACGAGGCGGTTCGCCAGGTTGCCGGCGCCCAGGGTGATCGGGTCAAAAGCAGTGGTCATGGTCTCTCTCCTCGGGAGATGGAAGGTCTCGCGGCACCGGTGCTCGGGACCCCGGGCCCGCGATTGCCTGTCCGAACAAGTAAATCACCTGTCCGAACAAGTAACGGTCAAAAATCCATTCCCGCTTTCAAATGTGAAGCACGCAACACGTTGCTACCTGCGCGTATGTGTCCAGGGTCCGGCGCGGGCCTGGAGTCCTAGGGCTGGAGAGGTAGGATTACGCTGACCGAACAGGAAAGTGAGAGGCTGATGACGCAGTCCACCCCGGAAGCCGGCCAGAGCCCCGTGGAGAAGGGGCAGGACGCCACGGTCCCGCTACCGGCCGCGGCCGGCGGCGGGCCGGTCAGTCACGCGATCTTCCGCCTGGCCCGTCTGCACCGCATGTTCGCCGGACAGCTCCTGCGCCGGATCGGCCTGCATCCGGGCCAGGAGCTGGTCATGATGCACCTGTGGGAACTCGGCCCCCAGCGGCAGACCGACCTGGTGCGCCTGATGGACTCCGACGCCGCCACGATGACCCGCACCGTCCGCCGCCTGGAACAAGCCGGCTTCGTCCGCCGCCGCCCCTCACCCACCGACAGGCGCGCCTCCCTCATCGAACCGACCACGGCCAGCCACGCCCTGCGCCGCGAGGTCGAACAGGTCTGGACCCACCTGGAGGACCTCTCCGCAGCCGGCCTCTCCCCCGACGAACGCACCGCAGCCCTGCACACCTTGGAACGCCTGGAACAGAACCTGGTCCGGGCTGCGGCGGAGGCGGCGGAGGGTGCGGGGGTGGACGGGGAGGGGTAGGGCCCTGTCGGGGGCGGGTGTTGGTGTCGCAGCCGCCCCGGAAACCGGTGGGCGGTAGCGTCGGCGTAGGACCCGTCCCGCCGCCATCTGGGGCGGTGCCGACCCTTCCGTATGTGTGCCTGCGTACACCCTTGAACAGCAAAAAGACCCTCCCAAAGGGAGGGTCTTGCGGTGCGCCCCCGGCAGGACTCGAACCTGCGGCCAAGTGCTTAGAAGGCACCTGCTCTATCCACTGAGCTACGGGGGCCGGGTGTGGACGTGGATCACGGACCGCGGTCAAGGATAGAGGTCCGGGTGCCTCGTCCCGGTTGCTTCACCTCCGTGGCACGTTGTGGAGGTTCGGTGAAGCGGTCCCGATAATCGCAGGCAGGTACGAATCCTGCATCGCTTTTGACGCCCCGCGCTGCGGGTGTTGTGCACTCGTTATGCCTGCGTCGCGCGCGTCGCGGGCGCCTCATGTGCCACTCATCCCGTTCTGTGCACATTCTTGCGGCGCGCACGAGGGGTTATACGCTTCAAAAACCCAACGAAATTGGGCATTCTGCACATGTGGCGACCTTGGACGTACGACCCCGGCTGATCGACGCACTGTCCGTTCTGCGCGACCGCGTCGACGCCGCACGCTTTCCACTGCCACTACGGGGGGCCGCCCGTGCCCGGCGCAACCGGGCCGAGCTGCTCGCCCAGCTCGACGACTACGTGATTCCGCGCCTGCGCTCCCCGCAGGCGCCGCTGCTCGCGGTGATCGGCGGATCGACCGGGGCGGGCAAGTCCACGCTGGTGAATTCGCTGGTGGGGCGGCGGGTGTCGGAGGCGGGGGTGCTGCGGCCGACGACGCGTACGCCGGTGCTGGTCTGCCATCCCGACGACCTCCGGTGGTTCGCCGGGCCGCGCGTTCTGCCGCAGCTCGCACGGATGTGGGTGCCCGAGCAGGACGACGGCGCGGAGGAGTACGCGGCGGGCGCGGGCCTGGGCCGGGGGGAGTTCGGGGTCCGGGGTGTGGGGGGAGTGACGGCCGGCGGTGGGCGTGGGGCAGCCGGCGCGCAGGGTGCTGGTGGTGTTCATGGGGGGCGTGGCGCTCAGGCGGGCCGCATGGCCATGGCTCAGGAGCTGCATGACGGTGAGCGAGAGGGGGCGGAATCGGCAAGTGGGGGGCGTGGTGAGCGGGGGAGAGGTGTGGGGGGTGAGGGAAGAGAAGCGGGTGAGGCGTTCGGGGGCGGTGCGCGTGAGGGGTACGAGGTGTACGGCGGGGTGGGCGGGGCCGTCGACTCGGGGATGCTCACGGTGCGGATCGAGACGGAGCCCGCGTTGCCCAGCGGTCTGGCGCTGCTGGACGCCCCGGACATCGACTCGCTGGTCGCGCGGAACCGGGAACTGGCCGCCGAGCTGATCTGTGCGGCGGACGTCTGGGTGCTGGTCACCACGGCCGCCCGGTACGCGGACGCGGTTCCCTGGCACCTCCTGCGGACGGCCAAGGAGTACGACGTCACCCTGGTGACCGTGCTGGACCGGGTGCCGCACCAGATCGCCACCGACATCTCCGGGCGGTATGCGGAGCTGCTCCAGCGGGCCGGCCTCGGCCATGTCCCGCGGTTCACCATCCCCGAGCTGCCCGAGTCGGCCGGCGGCGGGCGCGGGCTGCTGCCCGCCACGGCCGTCGCGGCGCTGCGGGACTGGCTGGAGCGGCACGCCCAGGACCCCGCCGCCCGTATGGCCGCCGCGGAACGTACCGCCACCGGGGTGATCGCCTCGATGCGCAGCCGGCTGCCCGCGCTGGCCGGGGCCGCCGCCGCCCAGCACGCCGCGGCGCTGCGGCTGGCCGGCCGGGTCGAGGAGGCGTACGAGCGGGCCGCGGAGCGGGTACGCAAGGAGGTCGCGGCGGGGGAGGTGCTGTCCGGGGACGCCCGCGCCCACTGGCGTGACCACGGCCTCGACGGCCGGTCGGACGAACTGCTCGACGCCCTGACCCACGGCCTCACCTCGCTGCTGACCTGCGCCGTGGAGGAGGCCGATGAGCGGTCGGCGGACGCCTGGCGGCGCGATGCCGCGGCGTCCGAGGTCGCGCTGACGACGGCCGCGGGCGCGGCCGGCGCCGGCGAACGGCTCGGCGTGATCGTCCGGCGCTGGCGGCGCTGCCTGGAGGAGCTGGCCGAGGAGGAGACGCGCGAGGCCCGGGCCGGGCAGGCCGGCGAGCGCACGGGGTCCGTGGAGCCGGAGGAGTCGGCGGCGCTGCTGGCCACCGCCCTGCTCGGCGGCCGCCGCGCCCGTACGGCGGGCGAGAACCTCGCCGACCTCCTGGGGGCCCAGAGCGCGCTGCGGCTCTGCGACCGGGGCAGCCGGCTGCTGGCCACGTATCTGGAGCGCGCCCTGCACGGCGAGCGGGAGCGGCGGCTGGCTCCGCTGGATCAGCTGACGGTGCCCCTGGACCAGCAGGCGGAGCTGATCGCCGCGCTGTCCGTGGTGCAGCGGGAGAAACAGCGGGAGCAGCGGAGAGACGAGCGGCGCAGAGAAGAGGAGACGGCGATGGCCAGGGAGATGGCGATGGGGAAGGAGGGGGTGTCGGGGTGACGGTGTCCGAGGTGACGGGATCCGGGGAGGCCGCGGAGCACGAGCGGGAGGCGGGGGCGGGGGAGAGCGGACGGAAGTCGGCGGCTGTGGTGGGTGAGGTGGGTGAGGTGCTCGCGGAGGGGACGGTGGCGTCCGGGGAGAGGGCGGGAGTGGTGGCGTCCGAGGAGCACGTGGGGCCCGTGGAGCCCGTGGAGCAGGCCGAGTCGGCGGAGGCCGGGGGAGGTGCCGGGGCCGGTGGGGTGTGGGATGACGGGCTGATCGCGCGGCGGGCACGGGGTGGCGGGGTGCCGCGGCCCGGCGGGCGGGACGGTGTGAGCGCGGCGCGGGTGGAGTCGGCGGTGGCGGCGGGTGTGGCTTCGTCCTCCGGTGATCGGTCTGTCGCGGCGCAGGGACGGGCGGGTGTACGGGCGGGGGGTGCGGTCCGTGGTGGAGAGGCGGGTGGCGGACGGGTCCCCGTGCCGTCGCGTGCGGACGGGAGCGGGTACCGGTGGGTGCCCGACGGCGGGCGGCGGGCCGCGGGGGGCGGGCTGCGCGGGCGGCTGGACGCACTGCGGGAGCTGATCGCGCTGTCCCGCAGCCGCCTGGACGGGCGGACGCTGGAGGGGGCGGGGCGGGTGCTGGAGACCGCGGACGCGCGCTACCGGCTGTCCGGTGAGCACACCGTCGTCGCCCTCGCGGGGGCGACCGGCAGCGGCAAGTCGTCGCTGTTCAACGCGCTGGCCGGGGCGAATCGTTCGCAGGTGGGGCCGCGGCGGCCGACCACCGCGGAGCCGGTGGCCTGTGTCTGGCCGGGCACCCGGCCGGGGTCGGAAGGACTGCTGGACCGCCTGGGCGTGCCCATGCACCGTCGGCACGCCCCGGCGGACGGCACCTCCGAGCTGAGCGGGCTGATCCTGATCGACCTGCCCGACCACGACTCCTCGGCCACCGAGCACCGCGCCCAGGTGGACCGGATGCTGGAGCTGGTGGACGCGGTGATCTGGGTGGTGGACCCGGAGAAGTACGCCGACGCGGTGCTGCACGAGCGGTATCTGCGGCCGTTGGCGGGCTACGCCGAGGTCATGTTCGTCGTCCTCAACCAGGTGGACCGGCTGCCGGGGGACGCCGCCGACCAGGTGGTGGACGATCTGCGCCGGCTGCTGGACGAGGACGGGCTGGCGCTCGGCGAGCACGGGGAGCCCGGGGCGGCGGTGCTCGCGCTGTCCGCCGCGACCGGCCAGGGCGTGGGGGAACTGAGGGAGGCGCTGGGCCAGTTCGTCGCGGAGCAGGGGGCGGCGGACCGGCGGCTGGCGGCGGATGTGGACGCGGCGGCCGAGCGGCTGCGGTCGGTGTATGTGGCGCAGAGCCCGGTCGGGCTGACCGAGCAGGCGCGGGCGGAGTTCGACGACCGGCTGGCCGAGGCGGTGGGAGCGGTGGCCACCGGGCGGGCGGCGGAACGCGATTGGCTGCGGCAGGCGGAGCGCGCGTGCGGGACACCGTGGGCGCGGCTGCGGCTGCGGCGCGGGCGGGGAGGGCGGGGGAGCCGGTGGGTGAAGCCGGCCTCCGGGGTGGCGACGACGGATGTGGGGGCTCCCCGGGGGGCGACGGCCGGAGTGGGGGCGCCCCGGCGGCGCGGAAAGCCGGGCGGCGGGCGGGTTGGCGGGGGGCAGACCTGCGGGGGATGCGGCGAGACGGGAACGGGGGCCGTGCGGACGGGTACCGGGAGGGCCGCCTCCGGGCGGACCGCTCCCGGGCGGGGCGTCGTGCGGCAGGGCCTCACGGGGCAGCAGGGCACGGCCGGTGGCGCGGGGGAGCCGGCGGTGGACGGCCGGGCGGCGGCGCGGCCCGTGGTGGAGCACGCCGTACGGGCGGTGGCCGGTGAGGCGGCGCACGGATTGCCGGCGCCCTGGGCCCAGGCGGTGCGGGAGGCGGCGGACCGGGGCGCGCACGGACTGCCCGAAGTACTGGACAAGGCCGCGGCGGAGGCCGAGGAGTCGCTGCGGGGCGGGCCCGCCGTGAAGCCGCGGTGGTGGACGGTCGCCGCCTCGTTGCAGGGGCTGCTGGCCGCGCTGCAAGTGGTCGGTGTGCTGTGGCTGGTGGGGGTGGTCACAGGCCTCGGGGACGGGACGGACTGGGTCTCCGGGCTGTTGCCCTCGGTGCTGGGCGCGCTCGGCGGCCTCGCGCTGACCTGGCTGTGCCGGGTGGTGGCGCGCGGTCCGGCGCGGCGTTACGGGCAGGACGCGGAGCGGCGGCTGCGGACGGCGGCGGCGGGGTGCGGCCGGGCCCGGGTGCTGGAGCCGGTGGCGGCGGAGCTGTTGCGCTATCGAGAGGTACGGGAGCAGTACGCGGTGGCGTCGGGGGTGTGACGGCTTCCCCTTCCTCTTCTTTGTGATGGCTTCCTCGCGACGACCCTTTCGGGTGGCCGAGTTGTCCACAGGCGGCCGGTCGTCCACACGCCGCCGCGGCGGCCGCCGAACCCGTGCAGCATGAGATCCACGCAGCGCGGCACCGGACGAGGGACCGCGCACGACACGGGGGAGGCGTGTTCCGTGAACGACACGATGGTGACGCTGGTGGGGAATGCCGCGACGGCGGTGGAGCACCGGCAGACGACGGCGGGCGCGACGGTGGCGAGGTTCCGGCTGGCGGCCACGTCCCGGCGGTGGGACAAGGCGCTGGAGCGCTGGACCGACGGCGAGACGAGTTTCTACACGGTCCGGTCGTGGCGCGGGCTCGCCGACAATGTCGCGGCGTCGGTGGCGGTGGGGGAACCCCTCATCGTCCAGGGGCGCTTGCGGCTGAGGGAAGGGGAGCAGTCGCCCGAGCGGGGCGGGCAGCGGTGGTTCGCGGCGGAGGTCGACGCGGTGGCGATCGGCCACGACCTCACGCGTGGCACCGCCGCGTTCCGCAGAGGCACCCGGCCGGCACGGACCGGAACGGATGCCGCCGCGCCCTCCTCGGCCTCCCCCGAGCCCGCGCCACCACCGCCGCAACAGCGGGACCAAGAGGCGGCGTTGCCCGCCAAGGGGCAGGCGTCTGCAGAGGCGTCGGCGGCGGGTGGCCGGCGGAGGGGACACACGACTCCGGCGGCCGCCGAGAGGTCCTCCGCCGGGCACTCGGCTGCCGAGGCGCCCGAGGCCGCTGAACCCTCCGCGTCATCTGAATCCTCGACAGGTTTGAATGGTCCGGGGGGCCTTGGGCCGCCGGAGGCTTCCGTTCCACCGGTCTCGGACGGCGTCGATTCGCCCGAGAAGGTAGTAGTTTCCTGAAAAGTCCTGACGATTTGTCGATAATGCCAGGTCAGGATGCCTGTGGTCGGTAACGATTGCGATTCGGATCGCTTATGGGATGCCATTACTGGGGACCCTGGTGCGCCTGCTCCATAAGATCCGACAAGAACTCACGGGGGCTGACGTGTTCGGCTGCTGAGTCCTTTGGATCTTTCCGGCGAGGCTCCTCTCCCACTCGACCGCCTCGCCCAGAGGGGAATTTCATGCTTTCCATAAAGAGGCGGGGCGCAGCCCGCCTTGCCGCCGCGGTCGTGGCCTCGGGCCTGGTCGCGGCGGGTGCGATAGCCACCGCTGGCACTGCCGCGGCGGATGACACCACCCCCGCCCATGGGGGTGCCACCGCCACGCTCGGCGGACTGAAGACCTTTGACCAGGCGGTCGTGCACAACCCGGGAGGGGACCAGCGCGTCGGCGCCGGCCTCTTCGAGATGGCGGTCGACAACGGCGGCACGCTCCAGACGTACTGCATCGACATCCACAACCCGACGCAGCAGCAGGCGAAGTACCAGGAAGTGCCCTGGAGTGCCTCGTCGCTGCACAACAACGGGGACGCGGGCAAGATCCGCTGGATCCTGCAGAACTCGTACCCCCAGGTGAACGACCTGGCCGCGCTCGCCTCCAAGGCCGGCGCCGGCAACCTCACCGAGAAGACCGCGGCGGCCGGCACCCAGGTCGCGATCTGGCGCTTCTCCGACCACGTCAAGGTGGACGCGGTCGACCCGGCGGCCGAGAAGCTCGCCGACTACCTCGAGAAGAGCGCGCAGAACGTCGGTGAGCCCAAGGCGTCGCTGACGCTGGACCCCCCGGCCGTCTCCGGCAAGTCCGGCGGCAAGCTCGGCCCGGTCACCGTGCACACCAACGCCGACAGCGTCACGATCGCCCCGGCGGCCGGTGCGCCCGCCGGTGTCAAGGTCGTCGGCAAGGACGGCAAGCCGGTCACCAGCGCCACCGACGGCACCCAGCTGTTCTTCGACGTGCCCAAGGGCGCCGCGGACGGCAGCACTTCGCTGACCGCGCAGGCCGCCACCAAGGTCCCGGTCGGCCGTGCCTTCACCGGCATCGGCGAGCACGCCAAGAGCCAGACCCAGATCCTGGCCGGCTCCAGCGAGTCCACGGTCTCCGCGGCCGCCTCGGCCTCCTGGAAGAAGCAGGGCGCCATCCCGGCGATCACCGCCGAGAAGAACTGCGCCAAGGGCGGCGTGGACGTCACGGCCAGCAACAAGGGCGATGAGGCGTTCCGCTTCCAGCTCTCCGGCAAGACCTACGAGGTCGCCCCGGGCAAGTCGCAGACCGTGACCGTTCCGGTGGGCGAGGACCAGCCCTACAACATCACGATCACGGGTGCGGGCGGCTTCAAGAAGTCCTTCTCCGGGGTCCTGGACTGCAAGACCGCCGGCAGCGGCGGCGGCAAGCCCTCCTCGCAGCCCAGCCCGGCCTCGGTCGGTGGCAGCACCGGCGGTGACAAGGGCGGCGACCTCGCCGAGACCGGCTCCAGCAACGCCACCCCGATGATCGCGGGCATCGCGGTCCTCCTGGTCGTGGTCGGCGGCGGCGCGGTGTTCTTCCTCCGCAAGAAGAAGGCCGGCACCCCCGCCGCGTGACACCGGCACCCGGTGACGCCGGGCGACACGGAGGCGGATTCCCGGCCTCCGTGGGACCCGGCGCCCGGTCGCGGTCGGCGACCGCCCCGTGACCCCTCGGTGAGCGGGCGGTAGCCGGTCGAGTACCTCAAGGCCCCGGAGCGCAGCAGCGCTCCGGGGCCTTCGGCGTGCGCGCCACCGTCGGCCGGGGGCCGGTCCCGAGGGGTGTGAACCCGGCACGGCCGGCTCGCCCCGTACCGCGTCCGGAGGGCGGGCACGGCCCGTTCCGCCGCCCCGGCGCCCGCCTCGGGGCACGCCCGCCCGGTGGAACGCCGGGCCCACGGAGCGCGACCGGGAGGTCACCGGCGCGTGCCAGGTCGGGGCTGAGCAGGGGCGCTCTGACCTACTCGTTTCCGCCAGAGCACAGGCGTACGGCAAGATGGGGTGTATCTGCCCTCCCCCGGTCACCGCGTACGACGGACCGGGGCGGTGCCGCACAGACCCTGATCGATCCAATCTGCCGGACGGTTTCTCTTGGCTGAGTACATCTACACGATGCGCAAGGCGCGCAAGGCGCACGGCGACAAGGTCATCCTCGATGACGTGACGCTGAGCTTCCTGCCCGGCGCAAAGATCGGTGTCGTGGGGCCCAACGGCGCCGGTAAGTCCACGGTGCTGAAGATCATGGCCGGCCTTGAGCAGCCGTCCAACGGCGACGCGTTCCTCTCCCCGGGCTACACCGTCGGCATGCTCCTGCAGGAGCCGCCGCTGGACGAGTCCAAGACGGTGCTGCAGAACGTGCAGGACGGCGCCGCCGAGACCATGGGCAAGCTCCACCGCTTCAACGAGGTCGCCGAGCTGATGGCGACCGACTACTCCGACGCGCTGATGGAGGAGATGGGCAAGCTCCAGGAGGACCTCGACCACGCCAACGCGTGGGACCTGGACACCCAGCTGGAGCAGGCCATGGACGCGCTGGGCTGCCCGCCCGGCGACTGGCCGGTCACCAACCTCTCCGGTGGTGAGAAGCGCCGCGTCGCGCTCTGCAAGCTGCTGCTGGAGGCCCCCGACCTGCTGCTCCTCGACGAGCCCACCAACCACCTGGACGCCGAGTCCGTGCAGTGGCTGGAGCAGCACCTCGCCAAGTACCCCGGCACCGTCGTCGCCGTCACCCACGACCGGTACTTCCTCGACCACGTCGCCGAGTGGATCTGCGAGGTCGACCGCGGCCGCCTGCACCCCTACGAGGGCAACTACTCCACGTACCTCGACAAGAAGGCTTCCCGTCTCAAGGTCGAGGGCCAGAAGGACGCCAAGCGCGCCAAGCGCCTCAAGGACGAGCTGGAGTGGGTCCGCTCCAACGCCAAGGGGCGGCAGGCCAAGTCCAAGTCGCGACTGGCCCGTTACGAGGAGATGGCCGCCGAGGCCGACAAGATGCGGAAGCTGGACTTCGAGGAGATCCAGATCCCGCCGGGCCCGCGCCTGGGCAACGTCGTCGTCGAGGTCGACAAGCTCAACAAGGCCTTCGGTGAGAAGGTCCTGATCGACGACCTGAGCTTCACCCTGCCCCGCAACGGCATCGTCGGCGTCATCGGCCCGAACGGCGCCGGCAAGACCACGCTGTTCAAGATGCTCCAGGGCCTGGAGACCCCGGACTCCGGCGACATCAAGGTCGGCGAGACCGTCAAGATCTCCTACGTCGACCAGAGCCGCGAGAACATCGACCCCAAGAAGACCCTGTGGGCCGTGGTCTCCGACGAGCTGGACTACATCAACGTCGGCCAGGTCGAGATGCCCTCGCGCGCCTATGTGTCCGCGTTCGGCTTCAAGGGCCCGGACCAGCAGAAGCCGGCCGGGGTGCTCTCCGGTGGTGAGCGCAACCGCCTCAACCTGGCGCTCACCCTCAAGCAGGGCGGCAACCTGCTGCTCCTCGACGAGCCGACCAACGACCTCGACGTCGAGACCCTGTCGTCGCTGGAGAACGCGCTCCTGGAGTTCCCGGGCTGCGCCGTGGTCGTCTCCCACGACCGCTGGTTCCTCGACCGCGTCGCCACGCACATCCTGGCGTACGAGGGCGAGTCCAAGTGGTTCTGGTTCGAGGGCAACTTCGAGTCCTACGAGAAGAACAAGGTCGAGCGCCTCGGCGCGGACGCGGCCCGTCCGCACCGCGCCACGTACAAGAAGCTCACCCGGGGCTGACCGGCGTGCGACACCTCTACTCCTGCCCCCTGCGCTGGTCGGACATGGACGCGTTCGGCCATGTCAACAACGCGGTGTTCGTCCGCTACCTCGAAGAGGCGCGGATCGACTTCATGCGCCGGCTGGCGCCGGGGGACGGCAGCCCGTCGTTCACGGGCGGCTCGGTCGTCGCCCGGCACGAGATCGACTATGTGCGGCCGCTGGTCCACCGGCACGCGCCGGTGACCGTCGAGTTGTGGGTGACGAAGATCAGCGCCGCGTCGATGACGGTCGGCTACGAGGTCAAGGACGAGGACACCCTCTACCTGCGGGCCTCGACCGTCGTCGTCCCGTACAACTTCACCGAGGAGCGTCCCCGCCGCCTCACCGCGGAGGAGAAGACGATCCTCAAGGAGTATCTGGACGACGCCTCGCACCAGCGGGGGGCCGTCGCGGTATGACGGTGCTCCACCTCGCCGACGCCGGGGAGGCGGCGGATCTCGCCGCCTTCCTGGCCCGGCTGATCCACTACGACAAGGCCGCCGCGGTCCGGCTCCAGGCCGGCGGCGGGGTGCTCGCCGTCTTCGGCCGCCCGCCGTCGTTCGAGGTGCTGGCGATCCGCACCGCCCGGCTCGCCGGGGACACCGCCCTCGACAGCACCGTCTCGGCCGGTGAACTCCTCGAAGGCATCGAGGAGTCGTCGGACGCGGTGACCGTGCCCGCCGCGGTCACCGGCCCGCCGTGGACCGGGCTGCTGCCGCCGCGCGGCGGCTGGCAGCGGGTGCCGGGACTGCCCGCGCCCGAGGCGCTGGTGCGCGCGGTGGCCGCCGCGGTCGCCGAATTCCGGTCCCGGGACGAGGCGCTGGAGCCGCAGCACCGCACCCGCGCCGAACGCGACCGGATCGGCAAGGAGATCTGGTCGCGCACCCTCGGCGACACCCACCTTCCGCTGCGCGCCGCCCACGCCGCGCAGTCGCTGGGCTTTCTGCGGCCGGCCCGGGCCGGTGCGCTGGTGGGCGGCGTCGCCTCGGCCGGCGCCCCGGACTCCCGTCCCCCGCCGCTCAGTCTGCTGTCCGCGGGCGGCTGGCTGCGGCTGAGCACCCCCTACGGGTCGGTCGCCGTACGGACCGGGGGACCGGCGGGGTCGACGGGGCTGTCGGGGCTCACGGTCACACCGCTCTGAGGGCGACGGCCGCCACCCGGGTGCCCGGACAGGGCGCGCGAGGTGCGGCGGAACAGGGCGCGCGAGCTGCGGCGGAGCTAGCGCTTTCCGTCCGCGGTCCCGCTTCTTTCGGCGTCTTCGTCCCCTTCCGTGCCGCGGGCCCGGGCCGCCGCGTCCGCGGTGCGGTCGGGCCAGACCCCGATGTGGTCGCTCTCCAGCTCCAGCAGGACGCGGTGTTCCATCCCCAGGCTGTGGGTGTACTCGGCGGGCAGTTGCAGCCGGCCCGCGCGGTCGAGCATCGCGTACTCGCGGGCCACCAGGGACTCCCGGCCGGTCGCGGCGTCGCGTTCGGTGCGCCGCAGCACCTCCGAGGACGTCCGGCCGTCGCGGATCGCGACCGTGCGCCGTACCTCGCTCGCCACCGCCTGGTCATGGGTGACGATCACGATCGTGGTGCCCAGCTCCTCGTTGGCGGTACGGAACGCCGTGAAGACCTGCTCGGCGGTGTGTGAGTCCAGTTCGCCGGTCGGCTCGTCGGCCAGCAGCACGGACGGGGTGTTGGCCAGCGCGACCGCGATCGCGGTGCGCTGCTGCTCGCCGCCGGAGAGCTGGTGCGGACGGCGGCCCCGGCAGTGGTCGAGGGCGAGCATCGACAGCAGCTCGCCGGCCGCCTTCGCGCGGGCCGCCCGCCGACGGCCGCCGCGCAGCTGCATCGGCAGCATGACGTTCTGCAGCGCCGTCAGATACGGCAGGAGGTTGCGGGCGGTCTGCTGCCAGACGAAGCCGACGACGTCACGGCGGTAGCCGAGCCGGGCGCGGCCGTCCATCGTCAGCAGATCGCGGCCGGCGACCGTGGCGGCGCCCGCGGTCGGCACGTCCAGGCCCGCCAGGATGTTCATCAACGTCGACTTGCCGCTGCCGGACGCCCCGACCAGCGCCATCAACTCACCCTCGGCGACCAGCAGATCGAGTCCCTGGAGGGCCTGCACCTCGACCCCGTCGGTGGTGAAGACCCGCACCAGCCGGTCGCAGGCGATCAGCGCGTCGTGCCCGTAGGCGGGGCGGCCCTGCCGGGAGGCCGCACGCCGCTCCAGCTCGGCCAGGCCGGCGGGAGCGGCGGCGGGGGGCCGGGCGGCCGGGGCCAACTCCGGGGCGTGCGCCTCCGGGGCGTGCGCCTCCGGGGCGTGCCCCTCCGGAGCGTGCCCCTCCGGGGTGTGCGCCGCCGGGCCGTGCGCCGTCGGTGGTGCGGTGCTGTCGGGCCGTGTGGTGCTGTCGGGCCGTGGGGTGTCGTCGGGTCGTGTGGTCATCGGGGGTCCCCCGCTCTCAACTCGGTGCTCTCGCGGCGCCGTCCGCTCCACCGGGCCTGGGCCAGGACCACCGCAAGAGCCAGGACGAGCACGCCCGCCGACGGCAGCAGCAGGGACGCGGCATCGAAGGGCAGTCGTACGGCGTTCCGCGCGCCGTCTCCCGGGGCGCCGGGGAGGGCGAGCGGGGTCAGGTCCGTCCCCGGGCCCAGCAGCTGGATCGCGGCGGCGCCGGTCAACACGCCTCCCAGGGCCGCGAGCAGGACCTGCGGCAGCGCCTCCAGGATCATCAGCCGCCGCCCCTGGGCCGGTGTCAGGCCCATCGTGCGCAGCCTGGCCAGGAGTTGGGCGCGCTGCGGGGCGTCCCGGAGGAGGGACAGCAGCAGGGCGAGCAGGGCGAAGCCGGCCCCGGCCCCGACGGCGGTCGTGTAGAGGCGTTCCGCGCCCTGCTGGAGGGGCGAGTCGGCCAGTGTGGCGCGTTCGGCGGAGCGCAGGCTCAGCCGGGCGGGCTGCGCCGACGGCGGGGTGTGGGCGCGCAGGGCGGTGCGCAGGGCCCCGGCGTCGAGGGCGTGGCCGGACAGCAGCAGGAGGGAGGGGCCGTTGGCGGGGTCGGCGTAGGTGTCCGGATGCAGCCGGGCCACGCTCCGGGAGTTGATGACCACGAAGTCACCGCCGGGCTGCGCGGGGGTGTCGCCGCGCACGACCTGCGGACGGATCACCAGCTGGCCGAACTCCGGTTGCAGGGCCATCGGGGCGCGCCCGAAGCGGGTCACGAAATCGGGCGGGACCAGCGCGGGCAGCGGCCGGTCGCCGCCCGGGTCGGCCAGTTCGCGCGCGTCGAAGGCGCCCAGGCCGGTGGCGCGGGCGAGCCGGGAGTAGGCCTCGGCATCGGCGATGACCAGGTAGAGCGGTGGCCCGTTGTCGTCGGCGGGCTGGATGCCGATGCGTACCGGCACGGCGTCCGTGACGCCCGGCAACCTGGCGACCGCGCGCCGCAGGGCCTCCGGGAGGGCACGGCCGGCGGATATCCGGGCCTCGGCGCCGACCGCGGTCAGCGCCGCGTGGTCGCGTGCCGTGGCGACCCCGGCGAGCACCGAGCCCCCGAAGGAGGCCGTGGTCAGCGCCACCACCAGGGCCAGCAGCGGCAGCCCGGCGGTGGCCGGGGCGCGGCCCGCGCGGGCCAGCGACAGGAACCCGGTCAGCCCGGCCCGCCGGGCGGCGGGCCGGGCGGCCAGCCGCAGCGGGAGCGGATACAGCCGCGTCAGGACCAGCGCGGCGATGCCCGCGAGCAGCACCGGGGCCGCGCTGACCAGGGTGTCCACCCCGCCGGCCGTACCGCGGCGGCGCAGGGCGAGCACCGCGCCCACCGCCAGTACCAGCAGGGTCAGTTCGGCGACCGTACGGCGCCGGGAGGGGCGGGCCCGCACCAGGTCGCCGCGCTCGGCGGGGCGGGCCCGGCGGTGGGCGGCGGCGGCCCGCAGCGGCAGGGCGAGCGTGCCCAGCAGCCCGACCGCGGCAGCCGCCAGCAGCGAGGGCAGTAGACGTTCCCCGGGCACCAGCAGCGCCAGGCCGCCGCCGGCCGCGGCCGCGGGCAGCGCCACCGTCGCGGTCTCCGCCGCCAGTTGCCCGGTCAGCCCGGCCAGTGAGGCGCCGCGGGCCCGCAGCAGGGCCAGCTCGGCGTGCCGCCGGGCCGCGGCCGGTCCGGCGGTCATCAGCAGCACCACCGCCGCCACGGTGCCGATCCCGCACGCGGCCACCGCGAGGACCGGCGCGATCGCCGCCCGCGTCCGGGCGAAGGAGTCCAGCAGCCCGTCCACCGCGCTGTCGGCCAGCGCGCCGGCGCCCGCGACCGTGCGCAACCGGGCCTGCGCCGCGCCGTGTTCGAGGGAGACCAGCCGCTCCCGCAGCAGCGGGGCGTCCCGGCCGGTCAGCGCGCCGGTGTCGAGGGGGTAGCGCCAGAACTTCTCCGGCTCGGCGGCGGCCGGCAGCGCCGGGCCGTCCCCCGGCGCCAGCAGCAGACCGGCCCGCCAGTACCTCTGCGGCGGCGGGCCCACCGACACGTCCTGGCGGGCGGTGGCCATCAGCGGATCCACCGCCCAGTACGGGCCCTGCGGGGCGCGCGGGGTGAGCAGTCCGCAGATCCGGACCGTCAGCCCCGCCAGATGCAGCCGGCTGCCCTCGTGCAGATGGAGGGTGCGGGCGGTGGCGACGGTGACCGCCGCCTCCAGGGTGCGCGCCCCCGGACGCGCGGCATGCGGCAGCCGCCCCCGGGTGACGCCGGCGTGCCGGTCCAGACCGGACACGGCGTACAGGGACAGGAGCGGGGTGAGACCCTCCGGCCGGGGCAGCCAGGCGTCCTGTGCGGCCGGTGCCTTGGTGGTGCGGACGCCGTGCACGGCGTCGGCCGCGGCGATCCGCAGCGGGGCGGTGAACTGCCCGCGGATCGCACGGTCCTGGCGGGCGAGCTCCGGCGCGGCGTAGGCGGCCGCCGTGTCGCCGCCGGTCAGGTCCGCGCGCGAGACGGTGATCTCCACCGTCCGTTGGTCGGGCGGCGCCGAGCCGAGTGCATGGCGCACCCCGTCGGTCTCGTACGCCTCCCTCGCGCGCGGGAACGCCGCCGCCAGGAAGGCCGTGACCAGGACGAGGGCGGCCAGTGCCAGGGCGGTGGTGCGCGAGGCGCGCAGCCGGGCGCGCCACCAGTGCGTGCGGGGCGGGGTGTGCACCGGCGCACTTCGTCCGGTGGGGGCCGGGGCCACGGGGTATCTGGTCATCTCACCGCGCTCCTTGGCCGCGCAGGGCCCGCACCGGGTCGCCGGGGCGCAGCCCGAGGGCCGCGACGACCAGCAGCGGCACCGCGGCGACCGCCGCCAGCAGCGCCACCACCGGGCCGGCCGGCAGCTCCACCAGCACCGGCGGCACCGGACGGCCCGCCTGCTCGGTGAGCACGACCAGCGGGACGACCGCCCGGGTCAGCGCCGTGCCCAGCGCCGCGCCGACGCCCAGCGCCAGCGCGATCAGGACGCCCTGCTCGGCGGCGATCATCCGGGCCGGCTGCCCGCGCGGCGCGCCCAGGGCACGCAACACCGCGAATTCCGCGGTCCGTTCGCGGACCGAGGCGGCGGCGCCGACCCCGAAGCCGACCGCCGCCAGCGCGACGGCGACCGCGGCGGCCGCCCCCAGCGCGGTCTGCGGGCCGAGCCCCAGCGGATCGTCGTGCAGCTGCCCGGCGATCTCGTCGCGGACCAGGACCTGGTCCGGGTCGGTGTCCGGGCGGGCCCGCAGCGCCCCGGCGACCCGGGCCGCCGCGCCCGGCTCGGGGCGCAGCCACCACTCGGTGGCGGTCAGCGGCGGGGCACCGTGGTCGGACAGCGCCTCGTTGACGGCGCCGAGGTCGGCCAGCAGTCCGCCGGTGGCCGGTGCGTCGGCCGGTCCCGGCAGCGCGCGGACCGCCCGGACGATCCGGGCCTTCAGCGGCTGCCCGTTGACCGGTATCTCGACGACGGAGCCGACCTTCGATCCGCCGTCGCGCAGAAAGGCCCCGGTGGCGACGGCGGTGAGCGGCGGCCGCGCGGCGTGTGCGGCGGTGATCCGCAGCGTCGTCACCCACGCGCCGTACGCGTCCAGCCGGGCGCCGGTGTCGTAGGTCTGGGACAGCAGTCCGCCGCGGGGGACGCCGGCCCGGCCGGCCCGGGGGCCGGACGCCTCGCCGACAGAGGGGCTGGCATCGGTGACCCTCGGCTGCCAGCGGAGGGCGGCGGGGGTGGTGAGGGGCCGGGGCGGGCCGGTGCCGGCGGTGGTCTCGGCGGTGGTGACGGTGAGTTGCTGGCGGTGCGGGACCGGCGGCTGGTCCAGGCCGGCGACCAGGCCGGTCAGCCGCAGCGGACCGGCCGGGCGGCCCGCTGCGCCACCGGAAGCGGCGGCGAGGTCCGCGGTGAGGGTGTGCGGCCGGCCGTCGGCCGGGAGCGAGCCGAGCGGGAGGGAGTACGGAACGCCGTGGCGGTCGGTGAGGAGGACGGAGAGGTCCGCGGGCACCGGGCCGGTGTCCTGCGGGTCGGCGTCCGCGCCGGGCACGGGCTGGCGCGGGGGGACCGGCAGCGTCCGCAGCGAGCGCAGGGTCGCCGTCAGCCGTAACCGGTCGGTGTGCGGGGGAAGTTCCACGCCCGCCGCGGGCCCGGTGCGCGGGGCCACCGCGCGCAGCAGCCGGTCCGCCGCCGCGCCCGCCGGACCGTCCGCGGTGCCGCCCATCAGATCGCCGCGCGGCAGCAGCGCGCCCGCCGAGCGCCGGGTGTCCAGGGCGAGCAGCGAGGAGTTCTTGCCGTCCGGCAGGTCGAGCCCGGTCAGCCCGGCGGGCAGCGCCGCGGCCACCCCGGGCAGGGCCTCGTACGCCCCGCCCTGGCCCAGGGGCGGGATCCGGCTCGCCAGGACGCGTACCGGTGCGGCCGCGCGGAAGTCGGCCTGGTCGTCCTGCGAACGGCTCCACGAGGCGCCCTGGCCGATCGCCAGCATGCCCAGGGCGGTGGCCAGCACCAGCAGCAGTACGGGCCCGGCGCCGCGCTGCGGGCGGCGGCTGATCTGCCAGCCGGCCAGCGCCGCGGCGAGCCCCCGGGCGCGGGCCGCGCCCCGTTCGGCGATCCGGGCGGCGAGCGGCAGCAGCCGCAGGGTCAGCACCGTTCCCGCGAGCAGCGCCAGCGCCGGGGCGGCCACCAGCACCGGATCGATGCCGAACCGGCCGGCGGTGTCCCCGGTCAGCACCCCGCTGCCCGCGCCGTCCGCGGTCTGCCGCCGGAGCTGCCAGTAGGCGACCCCGGCGATCACCAGCAGCCCGAGGTCCGCGCCCGTCCGTCCCCAGGTCCGCCACTCGGCTCGCGCGGCGGAGGGCCCCGGCGCACCGCGCGGCGGCCGCGTCCGGCGGGTGTGCGGGTCGCCGGGGCCGGTGCGCAGCAGTGCCGGGGCGGCGACCGCGAGGGCGCAGCCCAGCGCCACGGCGATGCCGGTCAGCCAGGTCGTGGCGGTGAGTCCGGTGTCCAGCGGCAGTCCGCTGCGGGCCGGTGCGCCGTGGGCGGCCAGCAGGCGCAGCAGTGGGCCGGTCAGCAGCGGTGCGCCGACCGCGGCCGGGGCGGCCAGCAGCAGCGACTCGGCCAGCGCCAGTCCGGCGATCCGCCGCCGGGAGCCGCCGCGGGCCCGCAACAGTGCCGTCTCACCGGTCCGTTCGGTGCTCAGCATCCGGGCGACCAGCAGCAGCGCGCAGCCGGCCAGCAGGATCAGCTGCAGCGCGACGATCAGGATCGTCGAGCGGTTCACCAGCAGCGCCCGCCGCAACTGCCCCAGTGTGCCGGGAAGATCGGTGGTGGCGGTCGCCCGGCCCGCGAACACCGGATCGGCCATCAGCGCCTTGGGTGCCGCAGTGGCGGCGGCGCTCAGGGCGGGCAGCCGGTCCGCGGTCAGCGGGCGGAAGTCGGCGGCGGCGAGCCAGCCCACCGTGTCCGGGGCCACGCCGGCTCCTGGACCCGCCCCGTCGCCGAATGCCGCCGGATCGGTGTACAGCGGACCGTAGGTGGTGAATCCCACGGTGCGCACCCCGCGCCCGCCCAGCTCGTCGAGCTTCCAGTACGGGTCGAAGCGGTCGGTGGGCCGGTAGACGCCCGTGACCTCGACCGCCAGATGGGCGGGGCCGGACAGCCGGTTGTCCAGGGTGAGTCGCCGGCCGGGCGCGATCCCCAGTCGGGCGGCCGCGGCGGCCGGCACCGCGACGGGCAGCGGGCCGCGCCGGACCGCCGTGGGCCAGCGGCCGGCGGTGAGGGTGAGCCGGGAGCGGTCCAGGGCGGCGAGCTGGGTGAGATCCGGATCCTCCGCGCGCGCCTGCGCCGGACGGAGCGAGCGGGGCAGGGCGTACGGCCCGGAGCGGACCAGGGTGCGGACCGTGAACGGCAGTCCGTCGAAGGTCCGCCGGGCGCCTTGGACGACCGCCCGGTTCGCTGACTCCCGTTGTCCGGCGGGAAGTTGGGCCGTGACCCGGAGCGCGGCGGCCGGGGCGGCGCGGGTCCGCAGGGCCTGCCGCAGGCCCGCATCCCCCACCGCGCCGGAGAAGGCGGCCAGTGTCGTGAGCACGGCGGTGGTCAGCAGCACCGACAGCAACGCGGCGGTCAGCAGAAGACGGTGCGCCCGCACCCGTAGAAAGACAAAGCCGGACACGGGCCCCCCTTGCCGCGCTCAGCACCACACAGACGAACGAATGGTGTCAGACGAGGGTGGTGAGGGGGGTGGGCTGTGGATAAATCTTGGCCGGAACATGGCGACGCCGGCCGGGCGCCGCTCGCTGTGAGGTGTTTCTCAGTCCGCGGCGTTGATCATTGTGGCGGCCGCGTACGTCAGGTAGTTCCACAGCTGCGTCTCGTGCGCCTCGGACAGGCCGAGGGAGTCGACCGCCTCGCGCATGTGCCGCAGCCAGGCGTCGTGGGCGGCCCGGTCGACGGTGAACGGGGCGTGCCGCATCCGCAGCCGGGGGTGTCCGCGGCCGTCGCTGTACGTCCGGGGGCCGCCCCAGTACTGCATGAGGAACAGGGTGAGCCGTTCCTCGGCCGGGCCGAGGTCCTCCTCGGGGTACATCGGCCGCAGCAGCGGGTCCTCGGCGACTCCCTGGTAGAAGCGGTGCACCAGGCGCCGGAAGGTCTCCTCGCCACCGACCTGTTCGTAGAAGGTCTGCTCCTCGAGCGTGCCGTGCGGAATCTTGTTCACCCGTCCATGGTGGCAGACACCGCGGCCGAGGACGGAGGTCGTAGGTCGAAGCGGACGCCCCGGCCCGCAAAAGCCACCGGGGCGTGATCGGTTGATCACGCCCCGGTATCGCCGGATGCCGGCGCGGGCTCAGCCGCGGCGGACGGTCAGGGTCGTCCAGGCGCCGACGTGCACGCGGTCGCCCTCGTGGAGCGGGACCGGCACATAGGGCTGGATCGGGTCCTCGGCGAGGTTGATCGTCGTGCCGTTGGTGGAGTTCTGGTCCACCACGGCCCAGCTGCCGTCCTGCTGCTGCACCAGCAGCGCGTGCTGGTGCGAGACGCCCGGGTCCTCGGGCGTGCTGCCCAGGTCGATGTCCGGGGCCTCACCGGTGCTGTTCCGGCGGCGGCCGATCGCGATCTGGCCGTTGGCGAGCGGCAGCACCTGCTCGGGGGAGTACGCGGGCAGGTTGAGCCCCGCCGCCTCCGGACCGCTGCGGCCCATCATCGCCATGAAGTACTCACGGTCCGGCGCGATGGCCACCACCCAGCCGGTGCCGACGACGGGCTGCGGACCTTGCGGCGGTGCCGCGGGACCCTGGCCGGTGCCGGGACCGCCCTGCCACTGCTGGTCCGGGCCCTGCTGCGGCGGCATCTGCGGCTCGAACGGAGCCGGCTGCTGCTGCTCGTAGGGGCTCTGGTCCTGCGGCGGGAACGGCGCGGGCGGCTGCTGCTCGAACGGGGCCTGCGGGCCCGGCCCGGGCGGTGCGGGCGCCATCGGCGGCGCGGCCTGGGCGTGCGGCGGGCTCAGCGGCCAGTCGTCGGGGCCCTGCTGCGGCGGCGGGCCGGGCATGCCGGGCGGCGGGCCGGGCTGACCGGGGTAGCCGCCGGGACCGGGCTGGCCGGGGTAGCCGCCCTGGCCGGGCATGCCGCCGGGGCCGCCTCCGGGCATGCCGTGCTGCTGCGGCGGCTGGGGCTGCTGGGGCTGTGGCGGCGGGAAGCCGTAACCGTCCTGCGGACCCGGGGCCGGCGGCGGGAAACCGTATCCGCTCTGGGGGCCCGGGGCGGCGGGCGGCGGGCCCGGCTGCTGTCCGGGCGGCGGCGCGTAGGACGTCGGGGAGTTGGTGAGGAAGTTGTAGCGGCACCCCTCGCAGAACGGCGCCATCGCCTCACGGGGCGTACCGCACTGCGGGCAGGTCTCGGACTGCCCGGAGCGGTCCGGGCCGGGGCCGGGCGCCGGGGGCGGGAAGCCGTAACCGCCCTGACCGCCCTGGGGGCCGGGGGCGGGCGGCGGGAAGCCGTAGCCACCCTGGCCACCCTGGCCGCCGGAGTTGTCGGGGCCCGGTGCGGGCGCCGGGAAGCCATAACCGCCCTGGCCGCCCTGCTGGTCGGGCGCACCGGGGCCGGGGTTGCCGAAGCCGGGGCCGCCGGGCGGCGGGCCGGGCTGGCCCTGCGGCGGGGCGGGCGGCGGTCCGGGCTGGCCGGTGGGCGGTCCGGGCGGTGCGTTGAGGAATCCCGCAGGCAGGGAGGGCGGCGGGGGCACAGCGCCCGCCATCCGCTGGCCGCACACCTCGCACCAGTCTTCGGCCACTGACTGGTGGCCGCTCGGGCAGGTCGGCATGTCGGTTCTTCCCCCTCCGTACCGAATTCTCTCGGTGGTACTGCTCGGTACTGATCGTGGCTATTTCTTCACGCGAACGGTTTTCACGGAGCGGGTTTCGAGAGTCATCTCGTCCGCCTGGGCGACCGTCGTCTTCAGTCGCACAGTACCGGTCGCCGCGTCGACGACGTCCACCACCTTCGCAAGCAGTTTCGCAGTCTCGTCGTTGCCCGAGCTCCCGGCCAGCTGCACCGCACGGCCCAGTTTCGCCATGGCATTTCCGCTATCACCCGACTTGCGCGCATCGATCCCCTGCTGAATCGCTTGTGCCAGTTCCGCCTGCCCCGTGTAGTGCGCCACCTGCGGATTGACCGCTGTGAAGGCGGCCACGTCGTCCGTCCACACGGCCCGTACGAGCGCTTGCGGCAGCGGCCGCGGCGGCGGACCGGCCGGGTCCCCGTCCGGCCCTGAGATGATCAATGACACACGGGCGGCCAGCATTTCCTGGCCGATTCCGGCCGCCGGGACGCGGACGCAGAGGTGGTAGTCGCGGGACTCGTCGCCCCAGGAGCCGGTCGGATAGTCCCCCGAGCGCGGCCCGGACTCCCGGCGCCGGCCGGTCAAGTCCGCCACCGTCGGCGCCACTTGCCGGACGAAGACGGTCTCGGCGCCCAGCGGGGTCCACAGCCGCAGCCCGACATCGGCGACCCCCTTGGCCATCGCCGCCTCCATCATGCGTGTGAAGTCGGCGGTCAGCGCGGCCGGATCGGCGACGATGTCGGCCGTGCCCAGGAGGGCCGAGGCGATCGCGCCGACCTCCTTGACCTCCCAGTCCGTGCCGACGCCCCGGGCATCGCAGGTGAAGGAGCCGTGGCAGGCGTCCAGGGCGGCGCGCAGCTCCTGCGGCGACTCGTGCTCGTTGCGGCCGTCGGTGAGCAGGATCGCGTGCCGGATGCCCTTGGCACAGGACAGCAGTTGCCCGGTCAGCCGCAGCCAGCTGCCGATGGCCGTGCCGCCGCCCGTGCGGAGCGCGCGCAGCGCCTCGACGGCTCTGGCCCGGGTGTCCGCACCGGCCACGGCCAGCTTGCCGCCGCCGGGGTAGACCTCCACGGCCCGGTGGGTACCGGCCACCACCGCGAAGCCGACCCCGTCGCGCACCGCGTCGAGGGCGGCGGCCGTCGCCTCACGGGCGCCGCGCATCTTCGCCGGCGGATGGTCCATCGACCCGGAGCAGTCCACGACGATCACCACGCCGGCGTCGGGCCGGCCGCCGCCCCCGGGCACCGGCCGGCCGCCGGTCGTGCCGCCCCCGGTCGCGGTGACCGTGACGACGGCGTGCACCTCACGCCCGCCCTCGGGGAGATAGGGGTTCTGGTGCACCTCGGCGGAGAAACGCGGCACCGGGGACTTGGCGAAGTGGGCCATCCGTTGCGCTCCTTGGGACGCCGTGGCCGGCCGGTGCCCGTGGTGCGTCGTACGGGGCGCGGGGCGCGGGTGTCCGCGCCCCTTACCGGCGTCCGGCTCGTTCCGTGGGTGAGCGGGTCAGGCCGATCCTGCCCGCGCGGCCGGTGCGGGGAACGGCACCAGCGCCACTGTTACGTTGTCGTGCCCGCCGCCGTCGAGCGCGTGGGTGACCAGCGCCCGGGCGGCGTCCAGCGGCCGGACGGGGGCGTCGGGCGGCAGCACCGCGGCCATCTGCTCGGCGGTCTCGGCGTAGTTCCACAGCCCGTCGGTGCACACCACCACGATGCCGGGGCCGTCCGGCTTGAAGGTGGCGGTGTGCGGCTCGACCTCGTAGGCGTCCGCGCCGAGCCAGCCGGTGATGGCGTGGGCCCGCTCATCGGCGTTGGCCTCGGCCTCGGACATCAGGTTGTTGGCGACCATCTGGGCGGCCCAGGAGTCGTCCTCGGTGAGCCGGGCGGGCGGCGCCGTGCGGTCGTCGGGGATCCAGTAGGCGCGGCTGTCGCCGACCCAGCCGACGGTCAGCAGGCCGCCGCCGACCACCGCGCCGACGAAGGTGCAGGCCGGGGCGTTCTGCTGGCGGTGCTCGTCCTGCGCGGGGGAGTCGTCGGCGACGAGGGCGTCGACCGCCGCGGAGGCCGCCAGGATGGCCTCGTGCATGGCCTGCTGGGGATGCGTGCCGTGCGGCAGGGACGCCCCAAGCGCCTCGCCCGCCGCCTCGGACGCGGCGGCGGAGGCCTCGTCCGGGCGGGTCGCCGAGGAGACGCCGTCGCAGACCACCGCGACCACGGCCGGGCCGCCGTCGGGGAGGGTGGTGGCCCGCAGGGCGAAGAAGTCCTCGTTGCGGTGGTGGCGGTGGCCGCGGTCGCTGACCGCCGCGATGCCGCCCACCTCGCACTCCATGTGGTCGCGGGCGGGGGGCAGGGCCTGGCCGCACCGCAGGCAGTAGCCGTCGGTGTCCACGGCGGCGGACCGGCAGGCGGCGCACAGCGGGGTGCCGTGGGCGGGGGTGCCGGTCGGCCCCACCACCGGGGCGGCACCGTCTGCGGGTGCATCGGATTCCGTGACCGGCGCGGGCGGTTCGACATCCGCACCGGCGCCGCCCCCCGCGGCCGCTCCGTATCCCGCCACGCGCGGGTCGGCGGGCGGCGGCGGGGCGTCGGTCACCGGCGGGGGGCCGGGCACCGCCGGCGGGTGATCGGGCAGCGGCGGGGCGTGCCGCGGCAGCGGCGGGGTGCCGGAGTCCCCGTAGGGGAGGCGGGCCTGCGGGTCGGGCGGCGGCTCGGCGGAACTGCCGTGGCCCGTGCCGGAAGCCGGGGCGGGCGGCGCGGGAGGCATCGGGGGCGGGGGCGGCGGGGGTGGTACCGCCGGGGCGCCGTACGCCGACGGCGCGGCGGGCGCCAGGAGCGCGGCACCGCACCGCCCGCAGAAGTTGTCCCCCGCAGCGAGCGGTTCGTCACAGCCCGGACACCGGGACGGCCCAGTCACACCCATGTCACACCCACGTCCTGGGGCGGAAGCGGTTGGCCCGTTCCACCAGTTCGATCTTTTTCTCACCGCGCTGCGCCAGCCGTGCGAGCAGCCGGTACGACCGCTCCAGGCCGAATCGCAGCCCGCGTTCGTCCAGCGGGCTGCCGAGCAGCGACGGCGGTTCCTGCGCGGTCACCGCGCCGGGTGGCCCGGCACCGTGGCTACCGGAGAGTACCCAGTCCAGGGCGGTGCCCAGTACCTCGGTGGCCAGTCGCTCCCGGCGCTCGGCGTCCAGTCCGAAGGCCGCGAGGGCCTCGGTCTGGGCGGCGGCCGCCCGCAGATCCGCCAGCAGCGGGTCACGGGCGGGGCGTTCCCGCAGCCGGGCGCGGACCGCGGCGATCCGCGCCGCGACGTAATGGATGGACGACTCCGGCACGGACTCCAGCGCCTCGACCGCGCCCGTGCGGTCGCCCGCCGCCAGCCGCACCCGGGCCAGGCCGAACGCGGCGCTGACGTAACTGCGGTCGGTCGTCCAGACCAGGCGGTAATACTCCACGGCGTTGTCCAGCTGGCCCAGCAGCTCGGCGCAGACACCCAGCGCCAGCTTCGGGGCCGGCTCACCGGGGAACGCGTCGTAGACCGCGTCGAAGGCCAGCGCGGCGCCCTCGCGGTCGCCCGCCGTCAACGCCAGCAGACCGCGGTGCCACACCACCCGCCAGTCCGCGCCGCCGTCGCCGGACCGAGAGCCGCCCGGCGCGGAGGATCCGGCCGTGAGCGCCTCCAGCGCCGACCGCGCGGCCGCGCCGTCCCCGGTCTCCAGGAGGGCGCGCAGTTCGCGCAGCCGCAACTCCGGGGAGGGCTCCGGCGCGGAGCGCAGGGCGCCCAGCAGCTCGGCGGGCGGGGCGGCCGGCAGTCCGGCCAGCAGCCCGGCGTGGGGGTCGCCCGGATCCACCCGCGGCACCGGCAGCGCGAGGGCGGTGGCGGTGGTGTCCAGGGGGCGCAGGGCCGGGCCGCGGTCCGCCGTCGCTGCGCCGGCGGGCGCCGCCCCGCGCCCGCCCAGCAGGGAGCTGTCGCCCTCCGCCGCCGCCATCACCTCGGTGTCGACCACGCGGAGTTCGGGCCCGAACAGCTTGGACAGCGCGGGCCGCGGCTCCGCCGACTGGAGGGCCACCACCTCACGCAGCACGCCCGTCAGCTGCTCGGCCATCTCCTCGGCCGAGGCGAACCTGCGGGCCCGGTCCGGATCCGTGGCGCGCACCAGCAGCCGGTAGAAGGACTCGTAGGTGCGGAACACCTCGATGTGGTCCGGGTCGGGCAGCGAGTCCGCGAAGACGTTCGTATGGCCCTGGAAGTCGAAGGTCAGGACGGCCAGGGTGCGCGCGACGGTGTAGAGGTCGGAGGCGACCGATGGGCCCAGCACGGCGATTTCGGGCGCCTGGTAGCCGATCGTGCCGTAGATCGGGCTCTCGTGGTCGTCCATCCTGCGCACCGCGCCCATGTCGATCAGCTTGAGCTGGTCGTGCTGCTGGATGGCGTTGTCGACCTTGAAATCGCAGTACAGATAGCCGCGGCTGTGGAGATGGCCGAGCGCCTCCAGGGCCTCGATGCCGTAGGCGCAGGCCTGCGCGACCGGCAGCGGATCGCGCCTGCCCTGCGCGGTGCGCCGGTCGTTGGCGAGGTCCTTGAGCGACTTGCCGCCGACGTACTCCATGACGATGTAGCCGTCGCGGCTGCCGGTCGCCCGGTCGAGGTGCTCCACGAAGTTGTAGATCCGGACGATGTTGGCGTGCTCGATCTCGGCGAGGAAGCGCCGCTCGGACACCGCCACCGCCAGCGCCTCCTCGTCGCCGGTGTCCAGCAGGCCTTTGAGCACCACCCACCGGTCGGAGACGGCGTGGTCGGTCGCCAGATAGATCCAGCCGAGCCCGCCGTGCGCCAGGCAGCCCACGACCTCGTACTGGTCGTGCACGAGGTCCCCGGGGCGGAGCTTGGGCACGAAGCTGTACGGCTGGCCGCACTTGGCGCAGAAGCCCTCCGTGCGGCCCGCCTGGTCGCCGCGCCCCCGGCCGACCGGCGCGCCGCACTCCGCACGACTGCAGAACCGCTTGCGCTCGGGGACCTCCGGGTGCGCCAGCACCGCCGTGGCCGGATCGGGCCGCGGCACCTCCGGCACCGCGACCAGGCCCGCGCCCAGCCGCCCGCGCACGGAACCGGAGGACGGACCGCTGCCCCCGGGGGGCAGCGATACCGTCGGCACTCCACGGGCCGGACCGTCGCCGGAGGCCCGGGGCGAGAGCCGCCCGGGCAGCGAGCGGCGGGAGGGCCCCGAACCGGACGGTGCCGTGCGGCCGGACGGCACCGCTCCGCCCGCACCCGGGGCGGGGGAGGGGACCGTCAGCAGGGCACCGGCCGCCTCCCGGGCGGCGGCGGTGTCCGTCGCGGCCATGGGGACCCGGCCCGTCAGACCCGTGGGCGGCGAGGACAGCAGGCCGCCCGGGGAGACCACCGGCGCCAGCCCGCACAGATCGCAGTACAGCTCGCCGCCGCCGACGTCCTCGTAACTGCCCGCGCAGTCCCGCCGCTGGCAGTGCTCCTCGGTCGGCCCGGTCATGACTCCCCCCTCCCCTCCAGTTGCGGTGCGGCCAGTGCCTCCACCGCGGCCTGCTGATAGCGCCGCACCGCCTGCTCGGCCGCCCGCAGATCGCACGGCGCGCTCCACAGCATCCGGCGCGCCAGGTCGTAGCGCTCGATCAGCAGCGGATCGGCGGCCATGCCGTGGCGGGCGAGCTTGGCGCGGTAGGCGTCCAGCCGGCCGCGCAGCTCGGCGCGCACCGCCAGCGGCGCGGTCACCGCCGTCAACGACTCGCGGGCGCGGTGGAGTTCCTCCTCCGCTTCGTCCTCCAGACTCTCCAGCAGGGGCGACAGCCGGTGCCACTGCGCCCGTCTGCGGTAGTCGGCGGCCGCCGCCAGCTGTTCGTGCAACGCCGACGACGGGCCGCTGACCGCGGGCACCTCCGACGCGGCGATCTTCGCCAGAACCTCGCCACGGGCCTGCCGCGCCTCGGTCAGGGTGCGGTCCGCCCGCGACAGCACGTCGCGCAGCTGCATCAGCCGCCGCTCGGCGTCCTGCCGTACGTCCAGTACCGCGGCGACCTCCCGCCGGATGTCCTCCAGTGCCCGGGCCGCACGGTCGTAGCGCTCGGTGTCCGGGCGGCCGCCGCCCGGCGCCGAACTGCCCGTCGACGACGACACCCAGAACGCCAGCGGGTCCTCGATCACCCGGGCACGCAGCCGCAGGAGTTCGCCGGTGATCCGCTCCAGGTCGTCGCCCGCCGGATGCTCTCCGGGGCGCACGCCCACGGAGTGCGCCAGCGACCGCGTCCGCTGCAGCTCGGCCGACAGCAGATCTATCCGGGCCGGCAGCGTCGACCAGACGGCGTCGGCGGCGACGATGACGTCCAGCGACCGCGCGTACAGCCCGTTCATCCGCTCGACGAGCCCGACCAGGCTGAACCGCTCACCGGGCCCGGCCGGGCCGTCCCCGGGGCTGCCGTCCGCCACGTCCGGCACCGCCACCGCGTCGCCGTGCAGCAGCTCCCTCAGCTCCGCCAGCTCCTGCGCCGAGGGCCAGCGGCGCCGTGTCCGCAGCACGCGGGCCTGCTCCAACGCCGCGGTGTACGCGTCGAACAGGGACCACAGGACCGTGATGGACCGCTCCGCGGCAGCCCAGCGCTCCTTGGTGGTGCCGGTCAGGTCGGCGCCCTCCAGGAGCCGGCGTCCCGCGTGGTCCTGCAACGCGAGCAGCGAGGTCTCGATCGCCTCGTACTCGGCACCGAGCCGGTCCAGGGCGCGATCCACCTCTTCCCGGTCCGCCGCCGGGGCATCGGTCCTCCCCGGCGTGCCGGGGAAGGGTCCAGGGACCCCCATCGATCACCTCTCCAATACGCGTACGGTGCACGGCGTTTGCTGCGGCGTCCGGCCGCCGCGGTCAGCTCCTCCCGGTCTGCCTCCATAGTGACGCCATCGGACCGCTTCGTGGGGCGATCATCCGCCGTACACCGCTCCTTGGGGCGGATCAGTCGCTGTACTCCGGTGACGGCGGCCCCGGTATGCCCGGCAGATCGGCCTTCAGCCACGTGCGGTACGCCCGCATCCAGGGGCTGTCGCCGCTGCCGCCGTCCCGGTAGTCGTCCAGCACCTTGTTGACCCGCCGCACCAGGTCCGTGTCGCCCTTGTTCATCGCCACGCCGTACGGCTCGTCGGTGAACGGGCTGCCCTTGAGCTCCACCGTCGGATCCTGGGCCGTCTGCGCGGCGGCCAGCGCGTTGTCCGTCACCACCGCGTCGGCCTCGCCCAGCTGCAGCCGTACCAGGCAGTCGAGTTGATTGGGCATCGTCAGCACCGTGGCGCCGTGCCGCTGCCGGCGCAGCTCGCTCTCGCCCGTCGAACCCGCGGCCGTGCACACCCGCTGGCCCCGCAGCGAATCGTCGAACGCCTTGATGTGCGACGCCTTGGGGGCCAGCACCTGCTGCCCCGCCTGGAAGTACGCGGTGGAGAACGCGACCTGCGCCTTGCGCGCACAGTTGATCGTCATCGTCCGCACCACCAGATCGACGCTGCGCCGCTGGAGCGCCGGCACCCGCTCGGCGGTCGGCACCGCCTTGAAGACGACATCGGGGTGCGGCCCCAGGATGTCCCGGGCGATCGCCCACACCAGGTCGATGTCGAAGCCCGCCAGCTTGCCGGTGGCCGGGTCGCGGTAGCCCCAGCGGTAGGTGTTCTGGTCGACCCCGACGACCAGTTGGCCCTTCTCCTTGATCCGCGACACCGCCGGCCCGTCCGCCGACGACGGCCGCAGGCTCTCGGCGGCGTTGCCCGCGGTGCACCGCGCGGTGGCCGGTACCGCCCCCGGGCGGGACGCGCCGTGCGGCGCCGCGGGCGCGGACGCGCCGTGCCGGACGGGTTCGCCGTGCCCGGACGAGTGGCCCAGCGTCGGCACCAGGACGGCGGCGGCCGCCGCCATCACGCACATGCCCGAGGCGACCGGTGCCATGACGGCACGCAGATTGCTCAGCCCTCGCGCGCGCATCCGCCTCTCCCCCTCACCAGGCCCCCTCACCGGTACTCCGCCAGTCTGCGCCCGATCCCCAGTACGGCGCCCGCCGCCCCCAGGGCCGCCAGGACCCCGGCCCCCACCGGCAGTCCGGCCAGGGCGCCGCGGCCCGCGTCCGCCGACGACCGGAACTGCGCCTGCTCGTGCTCCAGGGCCTGCTGGAGTCCGGCCGCCACCCGGTCGAAGGACGCGCCGGTGGACCCCTCCGGGCCGATCACCTTGGCCAGCGCCCCCTCGTAGTCCCCCTTGTCGTCCGCCGCCCGGGCCTGGGCGTGCCGCACCTGCCACTGCCGTACCCGCGTCAGCGCGGCCCGCACCGGGCGCCGCCCGGCCTCGTCGTCCGCCAGCGCCAGCGCGGCCCCCAGCCGGCTGTGCGCCGAGGCCGCGCCGTGCTCACCCGGGCCCGCCAGGTCCGCCATCCCCGAACGGAAACCGGTCTCGTAGAAGTCCTGCCGGGCGGCGGTCAGCACCGCGCCGCGCGCCACCAGCGTCAGATTCTCGTCCCCGCGCGCCTGGAGCGCGTCGATCCGCGCCTCGTTGAGCACCCGCAGCGACCGGGCGCCGTGCTCGTAGGACGCGGTCAGCCCGGCCCGCGCGGTCATATGGCCCGCCACCAGCCACAGCAGCACCGCGACGGAGGCCGCCGTGGCGGCCAGCAGCCCGGGGCTGAACACCCGGTTGGTCCGCAGGTAGTGCCGCCGCTGGGCCCATCCCAGCGCACCGATCGCCACCGCACCGGCCGCGAGCGCGTACCACGGCCAGGCCTTGGCCTTGTCGTAGTCCGCGGTCAGCCGGTCCGACTCCGCGTCGTACAACGCGCGGGCGGCCGGGAGGAGTTCCGTGCGCATCTGGTTGTTGGCGTACCGCAGATAGGCGCCGCCCAGCGGCAGCCCCTGCCGGTTGTTCGCCCGCGCGGTCTCGACCAGCCCCGTGTAGCGCGGCAGCAGGCTGTTGAGCCTGGCCATCTGCGTGCCGGCCCGGTCCGCGCCCCGGCCGTTCGCCGAGGCCTTGACCAGCAGTGCGGACGCCGTCGCGATATCGGTGGCGTACCGCTCGCGCGTCGCGCGGCTCTCCTCGCCGCCGGCCAGGAAGCCCACCGCGGCCGTCGTGTCGGCGTCCGCCAGCGAACGGTAGATGCTCGCGGCGTCCGAGGTCAGCGGCTGACTGTGGGTCACCACATCGTCGGCGGCCGCCGCCCGGTTCGTGACCTGCCAGGCCGTGACCGCGCCGAACACCACGACCAGCAGGGCCAGTACGGCCCCGATCACCCGCAGCCGGCCGGGCTCGGTGGTCGCCGCGGCGCGTACCTCGTCCAGGCCCTCGGCCCAGGCCGTCCTGCGCCGCGGCACGGGCGGCGAGACGGTGCTGGTCGCCACGGATCCTCCCCCTGGTCGCTGACTGCCGGACGGCCTCCGCGCCCGCGCCGGGCGCGCTCACGCGAAGGACTGGTGCATGGGCAGCAGTATGGCCGCAGCCGCTGACACCCACACCGCAAATGCCCTGATCTTGTTCGGATCGCGACCGGCGGCGAGGGGGTGCGGGACCGTCGCGGCCGTCGGGCTTTTCCGGCTCCGCGCCGCTGCCGCCACCGCTCCGTGCCGTTGCCTCCCACCTCTCCGCACGGCCGCGACGGCGCACTGGACTCTCTCCGCGCCCCCTCCTTCGCTCCCACGCGCCGCTGTCCGGGCACGCGTCGTCGATTACGTTGAGTGACGAAGGGTGGTTCTCGACCCTCGCCACCGCACGGCATCCTGCCGTGCCCGACGCTCGGAGGAACGCTCATGTCTCGCTGGAAAAGGCCTCTCACCCGGTTCGCGGGCACCCCGTCCGACGACCCTGCCGACTCTCGCACCCCCGCAACGGCCAGCGGTTTCCTGACCATTGGCGACACGACCTACATCGACCCCGAGGGCAGCTACCCCCTCGACCACCGCGCGGACGGCTCCGCCACCCTCGTCATCAACGACACCGACCGCCAGATCACCATCGTCACGGAACGCAATAGTCACCATTCCCCCGCCCCGCCGGGCGACCCGACGGCCCCGGCCCCTGCTCCGGCCCCCGCCGCGGGCCTCGTCCTGGCCCCGGGCGAGCGCACGGAGACGAGAGGCGGGGACAGCGTGCGCGTCGGGTGAGGGGCGCCGGACGGAGACGACTGGCCCTTCAGCGTGCGCTGTTCGCGGGTGCCTCTGCCTCCTCGCCTCCCGGACCGGCCTCGGGATCCTGCGCCCAGGACCCTCTCAACCGCTCGTAGGCCTCCGCCGTCGCGCCCGCCCGGTCCAGGGCGTCGAGGGCGGCGCCCAGGACCGGCGGGGCGGTGACCAGTCGTGGGACGGCCTTCGGGGCGCGCTCGGAAAGGAGTTGGCCGACCCGTTCGTCGAGGAGCGGGTGCCGGGCGGTGAGGACGCTGCCGCCGAGGATCACGGGCGCGGGCTCGTCGAGCAGACCGAGGCGCCGGAGGGCGACCGTGGCCATCAGGGCCACCTCCTCGGCCTGGCGGGCCACGAGGGCGCGGGCCACGGCATCCCCGGAGGCCGCGACGGCGAAGAGCACCGGGACCAGCTCGTGGCGGCGGTGGTCGGGGAGGGCGCGGAGGTGGAGCGCCTCGATCAGGTCCGGCATGGCCGCCAGTCCGAAGTGGGCGGGCAGGGCGCGGGCCAGCTCGGTCGGCGCGCCGCGGCCGTCCTCGGCCCGGGCGGCGGACCACAGCGCCTCGTCCGCGAGGTGGGAGCCGCCGCCCCAGTCACCGGAGAGGCGGCCGACGGCGGGGAAGCGGGCGGTGGTCCCCCCGCGCCCGAGGCCGGCGCAGTTGATGCCGGCCCCGCAGACCACCGCGACGCCCAGCGGCTCCCGGTCGTCCGGTAGTCCGGCGCGCAGCAGGGCGAAGGTGTCGTTGCGGACGGCGACCGTGCGCGCCCAGCCGCGGCCGGAGATCTCGGCGGTCAGGTCCGCCTCCTCGGCGGGGAGATCGGCGTTGGCGAGAAAGGCGGAGAGATGCCCGACGGGGCCCGGGAGCCCCGCCTGTTCCCTTACCGAGTCCACCAGGTCGGCCAGTACGTCCACCGCCCGCGCGGTGCCCACCGCCGGGGGCCGGAAGCCCCCGCCGCGCGCCGAGGCGAGCAGGGTGCCGTCCGCGGCCACCAGCACCACATCGGTCTTGGTGTTGCCCGCGTCCACGGCGAGTGCCGTGCCGGTCAGGCCCATGGGAGGTGCTCCCGGTTGTGCGCGATCAGCTCGTCGGCGAGCCGGTCCGCGTGGTCGCTCTGGCCGATGAGGGGGTGAGCGAGAAGAGCGGAGAACACGGCCCGGCGTCCGTCGGCGCGGCCGGTCTTCCGGCCGGTCCTGCCCAACAGGGCGGCGTCCAGGGCGAGATGTTCGTAGGTGGTGACATGGGAGACCAGCCCGGCGAACAGCGGTTCCAGGGGGCGTGCGGGCAGCGGCGCGGCGCCCGGCGGGCCCACGGTCGCGGGGGCCTCGATCACCGCGTCGTCGGGGAGGAAGGGCAGGGTGCCGTCGTTGCGGGTGTTGACGACCTGGGTGCCGCCGGCGCCGCCCAGCAGTGCGGAGGTCAGCGCGACCGCGGCCTCGGAGTAGTAGGCGCCGCCGCGCCGGGAGAGGAGTTCCGGCTTCTCGTCGAGAGACGGGTCGCCGTACATACCGAGCAGCTGCTGTTCGAGGGCGGCGACCTGTGCCGCGCGGGGCGGCTCGGTGCGCAACTCCCGTACGACGGCGTCATGCCGGTAGTAGTAGCGCAGATAGTAGGAGGGGATGACGCCGAGATGGTCGAGAAGGGGACGGGGCAGCCGCAGCTTCCCCGCGAGGGAGTCGCCGTGCTCCGCCAGCAGCCGGGGGAGGAGGTCCTCACCCGCGACGCGCACCGCGCGCTCCCAGGTGAGGTGGTTGAGGCCGAGGTGGTCCAGCTCGACCCGGTCGGGGGGCACGCCCAGCAGCGCGGCGAAGGTGCGCTGCAGGCCGATGGCGACATTGCACAGCCCGACGGCCCGGTGGCCATGGGTGAGCAGCGCCCGGGTGACGATGCCGACGGGGTTGGTGAAGTCGACGAGCCAGGCGCCGGGGTTGCGGCGGCGCACCCGCTCGGCGATGTCCAGGACGACGGGCACGGTGCGCAGCGCCTTGGCGAGGCCGCCGGCGCCGGTGGTCTCCTGCCCGACACAGCCGCACTCCAGCGGCCAGGTCTCGTCCTGGAGGCGGGCGGCCTGCCCGCCGACCCGCAGTTGCAGCAGCACGGCGTCGGCACCGTCGATACCGGCGTCCAGGTCACCGGTCCAGGAGATCCGGCCCGGGTGCCCCTGCCGGGCGAAGATCCGCCGGGCCAGGCCGCCCACCACCGCCAGCCGGCCGGCGTCCGGGTCGACGAGGACGAGTTCCTCCAGCGGCAGGACGTCACGCAACCGCGCGAAACCGTCGATGAGTTCGGGGGTGTAGGTCGAGCCGCCGCCGATCACGGCGAGCTTGACGCGGCGGTGCGGGGTTCGTCCCTCGGGAGACGGCATACGGGGTCAGCCCTTCACTCCGTGGTGCGTGACGCCTTCGACGAAGGCCTTCGGGGGGAAGAAGAGAGCGGGAGAGGACGGGGGTGCGGGGGGAGTGGTGAGGGCGGCGGCGCCCTCGGGGGAGGGCGGTGCGGGCCGGGGCACCGTTCCGTGGTGTGTTCAGCCGGTTCGGAACACCGCCTCCCGTGCCTGGTTCAGCGCCGTCCGCAGCGCGCCGCGCAGAACGGGATCGCCGTCGAGGCGGCTGAGGCGCAACGCGGGGCGGGGCAGCGCGAGGCCGGTGAACTCCGCCTCGACCAGGTCCCGCAGGGCCTCCCCGCCGACTTGCGGCACCTCACCGGCGAGCACCACCAGCCCCGGATCGACGACCGCCACCACGGCCGCGATCCCGGTCGCCAGCCGCCGCGCGACCTCGGTGCGCACCGCCTCGTGCGCCAGCGCCCCGGCCACCGTACGGACCCCGGGGCCGCCGTACTCCCGGCCCAGCGCACGTACGCTCGCCGAGCCGACCAGGCTCTGGAAGCCGCCCCCGGCATCGGGACGGGCGGCGGCGCGGTCGCCGCCGCGGGACAACGGGGCGCCGGGCAGCGGAAGATGGCCGATCTCGCCCGCGCCGCCGGTGGCTCCGCGCAGGAGTCGGCCGCCCAGCACGAGCGCGGCGCCGATCCCCTCGCCGACCCACACCAGCACGAAGTCCTCGACGCCCCGCGCGGCGCCGTCGTGCTGTTCGGCGACCGCCGCCAGGTTGACGTCGTTCTCGATGGTGAGCGGCACGCCCAGCAGCCCGGTCAGCTCTTCCCGGAGCGCGTGCGACTGCCAGCCGGGCAGGTGCGGGGCGTGGCGCAGCCGTCCGGTCCGCGGGTCCGGGGCGCCGGGCGTGCCGATCACCGCACCGTGCAGCTGATCGCGGGTCAGCCCCGCAGTGGCCAGCGCACCGTCGAGCGCGCGAGCGACCAGCCGCGCCGTGAGCCGCAGCGCTTCCCCGTCCGCGGCCTCGGTGGCGGCCTCGGCGGTGGCCCGTTCCTCGGCGAGCAGCCGCCCGGTCAGGTCGGCGACCGCGGCGGTGATCCCCCGCCGGTCGACGGCCAGCGCGGCGACGTGCGCCGCCGCCGGGTTGATCTCGTACAACTGCGGGCGGGGGCCCGGCCGTCCGGTCACGTTCCCGGTCCTCCGCACCAGCCCCGCGGTCGCCAGCCGGGCCAGCAGCTGCGAGGCGGTGGGCTTGGACAGCCCGGTCAGCTCGCCGATCCGGGTGCGGGTCAACGGCCCGTGGGACACCAGCAGATCGAGCGCGGCCCGGTCGTTCATGGCCCGCAGCACCCGCGGTGTCCCCGGCGCGCCCCGGGCCCGCTGCCCCTCTGCCATGACCGTCACCCCGTTCCCCGGTATCCGGGATTCCTGGGACTCCTGGGATTTGTGTGGAGAAGATTGCCCGGCCCTTGGTGGAAAGGCCCGGCCGGGAAAGAGCCGGCTGAGAAAGGACCGGCGAGAAGGCTCAGGAGGAACGGAAGACCGTCGAGAAGCCGAGGACCGTCGAGAAGCCGAGGACTGCGGAGAAGCGGACGGCCGTGGAGAATCGGACGACCGTGGTGGAGACGCGAAAAACTGTCGAGAAGCCGAGGACTGTTAGGAAACCTTCCCATTCCCGCTCAGGAAGGTAGGGGCGCGCCGGGACGGCGTCAACGGTGCGGGGGCGGCGGGTGGCTGCTCCTCGATGCGACCCCGCGCGGGACAGCGGAAAGGGGCGCACCGGCGGTGGCCGGTACGCCCCAGTGCGGTCCGCGGTGGCGGAACCGAGCGGGTTACTTCCCCGCCTTCGGCGGCGCCGCGAGCGGTTCCGTCGCCAGCGACTGCGGGGAGGACGGGTTGTTGAGCGCCGAGGGGGCGGCGACGGCGGCGGTGGGGTCCGCGGCCTCCTCCACTTCCTCCTCGGGCAGCGGGCGCGGGGCGAGATGGACCCCTGCCTCGTCCAGGGCCCGCTTGATGCGCCAGCGCAGCTCGCGCTCCACCCCCGGGGCCTTGCCCGGCATGGTCCTGGCCGCGACGCTGATGGTGACCGTGTCCAGGTGCACCTCGCTCAGGCCGAGGACCTCCACCGGCTCCCACAGCTGCTCGTTCCAGGGCTCGGCCTTGGACATCTCCTCGCCGGCGGTGGTGATGGTGTCGCGGGCCCGCTCCAGGTCCTGGTCGGAGGCGATCACCACATCGACGGCGGCCGTGGACCAGCCCTGGCTGAGGTTGCCGATCCGCTTGACCTCACCATTCCGTATGTACCAGATCGCGCCGTTGGGGCCGCGCAGCTTGGTGACGCGCAGGCCGACCTCGATGACCGTTCCGGTGGCCACGCCGGCGTCGATCTCGTCACCGACGCCGTACTGGTCCTCCAGGATCATGAAGACCCCGGAGAGGAAGTCCGTGACGAGGTTGCGGGCACCGAAACCGATGGCGATACCGGCCACACCGGCGCTCGCCAGCAGCGGTGCCAGATTGATCTCCAGCACGGACAGCACCGTCAGCGCCGCCGTGCCCATGATCACGAAGGAGGTGCCGCTGCGCAGCACCGAGCCGATGGCCTCGGAGCGCTGCCGGCGGCGCTCGGCGTTGACCAGCAGACCGCCCAGCGCGGTGCCCTGGGCGGCGGCCGCGGTGCGGTTCATCCGCTCGATGAGCTTGGTGAGCGTGCGCCGGATCACATGCCGCAGTACCACCGCGATCACGATGATCAGCACGATCTTCAGGCCGGACGTGAGCCACGTCCCCCAGTTCTCCTCGACCCAGCCGGCGGCGCTGGTGGCCTTCTGCGTGGCCTCGTCGAGCGAGGTCGGGCCGTTTGAGCCCGGCGTGGCGGCGCGCAGTGACGCGCCGGTGACCGGCGAAGCGGACCAGAACACAGTCGAACCTTCCGTGTGGGGCAGGACCCGGGCCCCGGGGTCTCCAGGGACCGGGCAGACCAACCACACTAACGGGGCAACGGGGGCGGTCCGCGCCCTTGTTCGGCACGCCACAAAACGCCGGGGCCGCACAGGTGCCCCGGCGAGCGGGGCCGTCCGGGCGTGTGGTGGAAAACACCTCCGGCCCGTTACTCGGTCATGGTGGCGCTCCGACCAGGCACCGGGGGACACTGTGGGGAGATCGTCCCGGCGCGAGCCACGCGCCGCCGGCGTACAAGGAGGCACCCGTGCCGCATGTCCTGGTCCTCAATGCGTCGTACGAGCCGCTCGGCGTCGTACCGCTCCGCCGCGCGCTCATCCTCGTGCTCAACGAGAAGGCTGTCAGCCTCGAGGAATCCGGCGCCCTGATGCACAGCGCGACCCATGTCATCCCCGCTCCGAGCGTCGTCCGCTTGAAGCGGTTCGTGCGGGTGCCCTTTCGCGGCCCCGTCCCCCTGACCCGCCGGGCGCTGTTCGCCCGTGACGGCGGGCGCTGTATGTACTGCGGTGGCGTCGCAACCAGCGTCGACCACGTCATCCCGCGCAGCCGCGGAGGTCAGCACACCTGGGAGAACGTCGTCGCCGCCTGCCGGCGCTGCAACCACGTCAAGGCCGACCGCCATGTCGCCGAGATCGGCTGGCGGCTGCGGCATCAGCCCGCCCCGCCGTCAGGGCTGGCGTGGCGGATCATCGGCACGGGCCATCGGGACCCGCGTTGGCTGCCGTATTTGCAGCCGTACGGCGCGGATGACGCCCTCGCCCGGATCGACGCCGTATCGGCGTAGGTCCGGGTCTTTCCGTCCGGGGCGGCGGTGCCGGACGCCCCGCCCGGGCCGGGACGCACACCGCCGGCCCCCGGCCGCCGTGGCACGCCACCACGGCGGCCGGGGCCCCGCGGCACGACCGTCCGGGGCTCCCGCGGCGGGCCGCTCAGCCCTTCGGTCCCTCGACTCAGCCCTTCGGTCCCTCGACCGCGTAGGCCTCCACCGACCACAGCGAGTAGCCGAAGCGGGTCGCCCGCTTGTCGCCCTGGATGCGGACGAACCGCGCGTCCTTGGCGTCCATCCGCACGGACTCCCGGCCGCCCTTGCCGTCACGGACCGTGGCCGCCGTGCGCCAGCTGCGGCCGTCCGGCGAGACCTGCACGCGGTATCCGGCGGCATAGGCGTCCTGCCAGGTCAGGACGAGCCGGCCCAGCCGGGTCGGGTGGGCCAGCGCGAACTGGAGCCAGGCGCCGTCCTCGGCGGGGGAGGACCAGCGCGTCCTCGGGTCGCCGTCGGTGGCTGCCGAGGCCGGGAAGTCGGGGGTCTCGTCCCCGGAGGAGGTGGCGACGGTGCCGCGCGCCAGGTCCCTGCCGCCGGTGCGCGGATAGACCCGCACGGTCAGCGTCTGCTCCTCGCCATGGAAGCGCACCGGGATTTCGTACGTCCCGGTGCGGGTGTCCTCGGGGACGCCGACCGCGATACGGACCGTGGCCGTGCCGCCACGCGGCGCGGTGACCTCCTGCGGCGCCCGCACGGTGAAGCCCCTGGGGGCCTGCACCGTCAGCTTCTCGTGGACGTCGGCGGGGCGCCGGGAGAAGATCCGCGCGTCCACCGTCGCGGTGCCGCCGGGCGGCGCGTCCGTCTCCTTGCGGGAGAGTTCGAGCCCGGCCGGCGGGGTGTCATCGAACCACGGGGTGAGCGCGTGCACGGAGGGCGCGTCGGTGCCCTTCTCCCAGGTCAGCCGGACCGCGTCGGCCCGCAGCCGGGGGGTGCGCGACTCGGTCCAGCCGGTCGGGGAGAGCGCGCCCAGGCGCCGCCAGCCCTCGCCCGGGATGTGCGCCTCCAGGGAGACGGCGCCGGCGCCCGGGCCCGGTTCGGTCAGCGCGGTGACCGCGCCCAGCCGCCGGGCCCGCTCGAAGGGCACCGTCAGGGACGTCGGGTCGGCGCCCTCGTCCGGGCGGGGGGCGCCCTGGCGGGCACCGGTCCAGGCGTCGGCCTCGACCATCGCCCGCTGGAGGAACGGCGCCAGCACCCCCTTGCCGACCGTCGCCGGGCTGCGCCCGATCACCGTGCGCAGCCGCTGGACCGTGCGCTGCGCCGACCAGGCGGCGTCGCCGTCGTCCCCGGCCTGCGCCATGAGCGTGTCCACGGCCAGCTCGCCGGCGCTGCCGTAGCGGGCCAGCTGCTCGGCCCACGGCCGGATCTCGGCGGCCAGGTCGGAGTGCAGGTTGCCGGGCACGGTGCTCATGGTGTGGAACGCGGCCCGCAACGCCTTGGCGGCGTCGGCGAACTCCGCGTCCCGGCCGGCCCGGCCGTGGTCGGTCGCCGCCGCGCGGGCCCGCCAGAAGCGGTCGATCAGCTGCTGGAGGTAGCCGGACTCGGCCCCGTCCAGCAGCGAGGACGCGTCGTTGCCGGCCAGCGCGTGCAGCGCCGACCGGGCCCGCCGGTCGCCGTCGGCCAGGTCGTCGACGGCCGCGGCCCAGGACTCCGCCGGGCGGTAGTCCCGGGGGTTCCAGGCGTAGTCGGCGGCCGTGAACAGCGGGATGCGCGAGGCGAGCGGCTGCTGCATGGCGTTGGCGAGCAGCGCCCTGGAGCCGGTGGCGACGGCCGGCTCCCGGCCGCGGTAGGGGCCGAGGAAGATCCGGTCCTGGGCGTAGTCGTTGACCGGATAGTTGTCCATGGTGACCAGCGGGTGGCCGAACGCCTGGCGGGCGGCGGACAGTTCCCCGCCGGTGATGGTCCGCGGCACCACCCCCACGCCGGTCCAGGCCACCTCCACCCGGTCGTCGAGCGCGTCGGACAGCGCGCCGCGGTAGTGCGTCGCGCCGTCCTGGTAGTACTCGGTCGGCATCAGCGACAGCGGCGCGGATCCGGGGTGGCGGCGTGCCAGGTGGTCGGCGAGCGCGTTGGCGACCCGGGCCTGCGCCTTCGCCGCGGCCTGCGGGCCGGTGCCGAAGGCGTCCCGGTCCGCGTCGCAGTGCCATTCGCTGTAGCTGATGTCCTGGAACTGCAGCTGGAAGGCGCGCACCCCCAGCGCCCACATGGCGTCCGCCTTGCGCCGCAGCGCCCGCAGGTCGTCCTCGGAGGAGAAGCACATCGCCTGGCCGGGGGCGAGGGCCCAGCCCAGCGTGACGTGGTTGGCGCGGGCCCGCTCGGCCAGCGCCCGGAAGTCGGCGCGCTGCGCGGCCGGGTAGGGCTCGCGCCACTGGGCCTGGCGGTACGGATCGTCGCCGGGCGCGTACAGATAGCGGTTCTGCTTGGTGCGCCCCATGAAGTCCAGCTGGGCCAGCCGCTGCGGCCGGCTCCAGGGCTGCCCGAAGAACCCCTCGGTGGTGCCGCGGACCGCCGTGCCGGGCCAGTCGCGGACGAGGACCGAGGCCAGCTGCCGGCCCGAGCCGCCGCTCGGGGTGTCCTTCGGCGCACCGTCGGTGACCAGCTGGCGCAGCGTCTGCGCGGCATGGAAGAGCCCGTCCGGGCCGACGCCCTCCATGGCGACGGTGTCCCGGCCCGCGATCTGTCCCACGGCGAGCCGGTAGCCGCCGGAGGGCAGATCCCCGCGGGCCGGCGCCCGCAGCGCCCGCAGCGCGTCCGCGGCCTGCACGCCGCCGACCCGGAACACCGGCCCGGAGGCGGGCAGCCGGTCGCCGGGCGCGCGGGTGTCGACCGTGCGGACCCCGGCGTCGCGCAGCAGCCCGCGCAGCACGTCCAGGGCGTACGGATCGGTGTCCGGCGCGGCCACCAGCACCGCCCGGTCGCCCAGGGGTACGGCCTCGCCGAGCTTCTCCAGGGACTGCGGGCGCGGCCAGACGGCCGGCACCGTGCCCGCGCCGGTCGGCTGCTCCGGCCGGTCGGGGGCGCCGATGGCGGGGTCCGCGGGCGCCGCCTGGGCGCTGGGCACCCCGCCGAGCAGACCCCCGATGACCGCCGCGGCCAGCGCGGTGGTCCCCGCCACCCGCGCCCGGGCGCCCGCGCCGCTCTCCCCGCCGCCCCTACCGATTCTTCCGACGCTCCATCCGCCCCGGCCTCGCACGGCTGCTCCTCGTCCCGTCCCTCACCCGCCGGCGTGCCGCCGGTGCCCCGTCGTCCCCCGCCGGTGCCTCTTCGGGCAGCTCTCGCGGTGAGCCCACCATTGTGGCGGTGAGAGTGTCAACCAGGCCATGGCGGGGTGCGCGAGGGCCGTTCATGGGCGGTTTTCGGCCGGTGCGGCGGGCGGTCGTCCGCAGGGCCGGAGGTCCGCAGAACTTCCGGCGCGAGCCCCTTTCCCTCCGTGTTCTCTGCGCCCGCCGGCGGCCCCCGCCAACAAATCGCCTGCGTAGGGCATAATGTGACGTGGGTCACGTTTCGTGAGCAGATACGTCTGCGACCGTGTCGAGTGGGTAGGGCCCACGTGTCCCACTACCGATGAACGGGAGGCCCTCAGTGGCCGCATCCGCTCAACTGCTCCTCGACGCCCTGTCCGCGAAACCGGGAGGTGCGGCGATGGAGGCCGATCTGTACGACGGGTTGTCCGACCCCGATTCCGGGCTCGACGGCTCCGGATCCTTCAGCTTCGTCGAGCCGCCCCTGACCAGCGAGCCCCCGCTCGCCGACGCGGCGCCGCTGACCAGCGAGGTCCCGATCGCCGCCGAGCTGCCGCTGACCAGCGAGCCGACGGCCGCCGGTATGGGCACGGAGTCCATGGAGGTCTGAGGACCCATGGGCCGCGCGCGGCTCGCCCGGCTGCACGGCATCGCGACCTCCTACGAACCCGCAGCGGGCAGAAGCGTCCAGATCGCCGGCGACACCGTCGTCGCCGTGCTCGCCGCACTCGGAGTCGACGCCTCGACTCCGCACGCCGTCCGTACCGCCCTGGCCGCCTGTGAGGACGGCAGGAGCGCGGCCCTGCTGCCGCGCACCGTCGTCGCCCGGCCGGGCCGGCCGCCCGACCTCGCGGGACTCCCCGCAGGCAGTGTCCTGCGGGTGGAGACCGAGGCCGGCGCCACACAGGACCTGGTAGCGCCCGACCCGGCGGCCCTCGCCGGGCTGCCGCTCGGCATCCACACGCTGCACGCGCGCGCACCCGACGGCCGGGCCGCCCAGGCCCCGCTGATCGTCGCGCCCGACCGGGTGCCCGCGCCCCCCGGCCGCAGCCACGGTTTCCTGGTCCAGCTCTACTCCCTGCTGTCCCGGCAGTCCTGGGGCATGGGCGATCTCGGGGACCTCGCCGACCTCGCCGCCTGGTCCGGGCGCGCCCTGGGCACCGGCTTCGTCCAGCTGAACCCGCTGCACGCGGCCGTCCCCGGCCCGCCCACCGACCCGTCGCCCTACCGGCCCTCCTCGCGCCGCTTCCCCGACCCGGTCCATCTGCGGATCCCGCACATCCCGGAGTACGCCCAGCTCACCGGTGCCGCCCGGGTGGCGGCCGACGGGCTGGGCGCGCGGGCGGCCGCGCTGCGGGCCGGGGTGCTCGAAGGGGGCGCGCTGATCGACCGGGACGCGGTCTGGGCGCTCAAGCGCGAGGCCCTGGAGCTGCTGTGGAAGGTGCCGCTCAGCCCGGGCCGGCGGGCCGCGTACTACGACTTCCTCGCCGCACAGGGCCGGGCCCTGGAGGACCACGCCACCTGGTGCGCGATCGCCGAGCGGCACGGCTCCGACTGGCGCGGCTGGCCCGCGGGGTTACGGGACCCGCGGGCCGAGGGGGTCGCCCGGCTGCGGCCGCGGCTGCTGGACCGGATCGACTTCCACTGCCGGCTCGCCTGGTACACCGACCAGCAGCTGTCCGACGCGCAACGGGCCGCGCGGGAGGCCGGGATGGGCATCGGGCTGGTGCACGACCTCGCCGTCGGCGTCCACCCCTCCGGCGCCGACACCTGGGCCCAGCAGGACGCCTTCGCCGCCGGGATGTCCATCGGGGCGCCGCCGGACGCCTTCAACGCCCGCGGCCAGGACTGGGGGCTGCCGCCCTGGCGCCCGGACGCCCTGGCCGCCACCGGGTACGCCCCCTACCGCGAGCTGCTGCGCGGGCTGCTGCGGCACGCCGGTGCGCTGCGGATCGACCATGTGATGGGCCTGTTCCGGCTGTGGTGGGTCCCGGAGGGCCGGCCGCCCACGGAGGGCACCTACGTCCGCTACGACGGCGAGGCGATGCTGTCGGTGCTGGCCCTGGAGGCGCACCGCGCGGGCGCCGCGGTGATCGGCGAGGACCTGGGCACCGTCGAGCCGGGCGTCCGCGAGGCGCTCGCCGAACGGGGCGTCCTGGGCACCTCCGTGCTGTGGTTCGAGCGGGACTACGGGAGCGGCGCGGCCCAGGAGGCGGACGGTCCCGGCGCGGCCGAGGAGGCCGGGCGGGCCGAGGTGCCCGCGGCCGAGGCGGGCGGCCCCGGCGCGGCGGTCACCCCGGAACCGGCCCGGGAGGCCGCCGCGGTGTCCGCCCCGCAACCCGCCGCCCCCGCCCGCATCCTGGCGCCCGACGAGTGGCGCGGCGACTGCCTCGCCACGGTCACCACCCACGATCTGCCGCCCACCGCGGCCCGGCTGAGCGGTGCGGACGTCGCGCTGCGCGAGCGGCTCGGGCTGCTCGCCGGGCCGCCGGAGCGCGAGCGCGCCCGGGCCCGGTACGAACGCGCCGAGTGGCTCGGTGAGTTGGTGCGGCGCGGGCTGCTGCCGGAGGGCGCCGCCGACGAGGAGGCGGCCGTCCGGGCCGTCCACCGCTTCCTGCTGCGCACCCCGGCGCGGATGATCGGCGTCTGGCTGCCCGACGCGGTGGGGGACCGGCGGCCGCAGAATCTGCCCGGGACGTGGGACGAGTACCCGAACTGGCGCCTGCCGGTCGCGGGCCCCGACGGGCGTCCGCACACCCTGGAGGAACTGGCCGCCTCGCCACGGCTGCACGCGCTGATGCGGGAGCTGTCGGACGGGCTGCGGTAGGCCGCCGCCGGCCCGTCGGGGCCGCTGGTGCACCCCGGGCGCGCGGGGCGACGCGGCGTCCGATACGTTGACTTCGTGAGCAACCAGGTCAAGAAGAACGCCGTGCGCGCCGGAACCATCACCGCCGGCACCGCGCTGATGCTGCTGATGTCGTCCCCCGCGTTCGCGCTCACCCGCGACGACGGTGACGACCCGGGTCCGGGCCTGAGCGTGATCCAGACGCTCGGCCTCTATGTCGCGATGCCCATCGTGCTCTTCCTGATCATCGCCGGACTGGTCATCGTGAGCGACAAGTCCCGCAAGCAGGCCAAGTCCAAGGGCTGACGCAGGACCACCACCACGACGCTTCCCAGGGCGCCCCTCGGTTACAAGACCGAGCGGCGCCCTTTGTCGTTCCCGGATATTTCCGCAGGTGGAAAAGGGGTTGCGAGGCGGCTATCGCGCGATTTTCGCCCGGTTTGCGGGGGCCGGATGTTTAACCGGCCCTAACCTACGATGACGTAACCTACGGGGCCGTAGGTCAAACCTACGGTCCCGTAGGTCATCGTCCCCCCAGGAGTTCCCCCGTGACCATCGCCCCCGCCCGCCATAACGGAGAGCGCGGCCAGACCGCCTGGAGCGACGCTCAGCTTCTGTACGCACTCGAAGAGGTCGTCGAAAAGGAACTCAACCGGCACCTGAAGGTCGCCAAGGAGTGGATGCCGCACGAGTACGTCCCGTGGAGCGACGGGCGGAACTTCCCCGGCGTCATGGAGGGCGAGGCCTGGGCCCCGGAGCAGTCCAAGGTCAGCGACATCGGCCGGATCGCGCTGGTGGTCAACCTCCTCACCGAGGACAACCTCCCCAGCTACCACCACGAGATCGCCACCCTCTTCGGCCGGGACGGCGCCTGGGGCACCTGGGTGCACCGCTGGACCGCGGAGGAGGGCCGGCACGGCATCGTGATGCGTGACTACCTGCTCACCAGCCGGGCCGTGGACCCGGAGGAGCTGGAGCGGTTCCGCATGGCCCACATGTCGGAGGGCTTCGAGTCCGACAACGCGCACAGCATGCTGCACTCGGTGGCGTACGTCGCCTTCCAGGAGCTGGCCACCCGGATCTCGCACCGCAACACCGGGCACCACTCCGGCGACCCGGTCTGCGACCGGATGCTCGCCCGGATCGCCACCGACGAGAACCTCCACATGATCTTCTACCGCAACCTCCTGGGTGCGGCCTTCGAGATGGCGCCCGACCAGACCATGAGCGCGGTGCGCGACGTCGTCACCGGCTTCCGGATGCCCGGCCACGGCATGCCCGGCTTCGAGCGGTCGGCGGCCCGGATGGCGCTCGGCGGCATCTACAACCTGCGCATCCACCACGACGACGTGCTCCAGCCCGTGCTGCGCTATCTGAAGGTGCTGGAGATCAGCGGCCTGGGCCCGGTCGGACTCGCGGCGCAGGAGGAGCTGGGGCTGTTCATGGACGGCCTGGACGGCCAGGCGCGGAAGTTCGACGAGCGGCAGGCGGCCATCCTCGCCCGCCGCCAGGCCAGGCGCGGCTGAACCGGCCGGCCGCGGCCGGGGTGCGTCCCCGCCGCGGCCCCGCGGTGCCCGGTGACCGCGCCGGCGGATGCGTACGCTGCCCGCATGGCCGACTGGGACCTCAAGAAGCTGCACATCCTGCGCACCCTCCAGGAGCGGGGCACGGTCACCGCGACCGCCGAGGCGCTGCACATGACGCCCTCCGCGGTCTCCCAGCAGCTGACCGGGCTGGCCCGGGCGCTCGGGGTGACGCTGCTGGAGGCCCACGGCCGGCGGGTGCGGCTGACCGACGCCGCGCAGCTGGTGCTGCGGCACGCCGACGCGGTCTTCGCCGAGCTGGAGCGCGCGGACGCCGCGCTGCTCGGCCATCTGCGGGGCGAGGCGGGCCGGGTGCGGGTCGGCGCGTTCGCCACCGCCATTCCCGCGCTGGTGGTGCCCGCCGTCCAGGAGCTGCGCCGCAGCCACCCGGGGCTCGCGGTCGCCGTGCGGGAGGCGGAGGCGGAGGCCGCGTACGAGCTGCTGGCACACGGCAGCGTGGACCTGGCGCTGTCCCTGGCGGCGCACGCCCCCACCCCGCGCGATCCCCGGTTCAGCCGGGTCTCGCTGCTGGCCGACCCGCTGGACGTGGCGCTGCCGGCCGGCCACCGGCTGGCGGCCGAGCCGGGGCTGCGGCTGGCCGATCTGGCGGACGAGCCCTGGATCTTCGGCAGCAGCGGCCCCTGGTCGCAGATCACCACCACCGTGTGCGAGAGCGCCGGGTTCGTGCCCGAGCAGGCGCACGCCGCCGCGGACTGGAGCGCGATCTGGGCGATGGTCGCGGCGGGGATGGGCGTCGCGCTGGTGCCCCGGATGGCGAGGGCGGGCGGCGTCGGCGCCGCGCGCGGGGGCGCCGGGGACGGCGTGGTGGCCGGGGGAGTGGCGCTGCGGGTGCTGCGCGCCGACCGGCCGCGGCGGCATGTGATCGCCGCCGTCCGGCGCGGCGCGGAAGGGGCGCCGGGGCTCGCCCGGGTGCTGGCGGCGCTGCGGCAGGCGGCCGCCGCCCAGGCGCCGGAGGAGCCAACCGTTCAGCTGGACTGAACGTATTCCTCAAAAACTTTCGATGGACCTGTGCGGTGGCCCGCTGCGACGGTGGGCTGGTCCGTTCCTTCGGCCCCGTCGAAAGGCCACGATGACCAGCCTCCCTGCCGGCAGCAACGATCCGCACGCGAACGACGCCGCCCCCTACGGCGGCGGAGACCCCTACGCCGACTACCGCGGCGGGGACTTCCCCTTCACCTCGCTCGTCGATCTCGCCGACCGCCGGCTCGGCGCCGGGGTGATCGCCGCGAACGACGAGTTCTTCGCCGAGCGCGAGAACCTGCTGACGCCCACTCCCGCGGTCTTCGACCCCGAGCGCTTCGGCCACAAGGGCAAGATCATGGACGGCTGGGAGACCCGGCGCCGCCGCGGCGCCGACGCCGAGCACCCCTTCCCGGCCGACCACGAGCACGACTGGGCGCTGATCCGCCTCGCCGCCCCCGGCGTGGTCCGCGGCATCGTCGTCGACACCGCCCACTTCCGCGGCAACTACCCGCAGCAGATATCCGTCGAGGCCACCGCGCTGCCCGGCAGCCCCGGCCCCCGGGAGCTGCTCGCCGACGACGTGAAGTGGCAGGAGCTGGTCCCGCGCACGCCGGTCCGCGGCCACGCCGCCAACGGCTTCGCGGTCGACGCCGAGCGCTGCTTCACCCACCTCCGCCTCAAGCAGCACCCCGACGGCGGCATCGCGCGCCTGCGGGTGCACGGCGAGGTCGTGCCGGACCCGGAGTGGCTCGATGTGCTGGGCACCCTCGACCTGGCCTCCGTGCTGCACGGCGGCACCGTCGAGGACGCCTCCGACCGCTTCTACTCCTCGCCCACCCAGCTCATCCGGCCCGACCTGTCCCGCAAGATGGACGACGGCTGGGAGAACCGCCGCCGCCGGGTCCGCGGCACCAACGACTGGGTGCGCTTCCGCCTCGCCGCCCGGGGCGAGATCCGCGCCCTGGAGATCGACACCGCCTACCTCAAGGGCAACTCCGCGGGCTGGGCGGCGCTCTACGGCTGCGACGCGGAGCGCGCCGACCCGGCGGACGCGTCGGCCTGGTGCGAGATCCTGCCGCGCACCGCCCTGCAGCCCGACACCCCGCACCGCTTCCGGCTGCCGAGGGCCGTCACCGCCACCCATGTGCGGCTGGACGTCTTCCCCGACGGCGGCCTGGCGCGGATGCGGGTGCACGGGGACCTCACCGACAGCGGCCGCGCCGCCCTCGTCCGCCGCTTCGACGAGCTGAGCGGCTGAGCCCCGGGCCCCGGGTCCCGACGCACACGACGGGCCCCCACCGCCGGTGCGGTGGGGGCCCGTCAGGGGCAGGGGGCGCTTACGCCGCCGCGTCCGCCGCCCGCGCCTTCAGCGCGCGCTCGATCCCGGCCCGCGACTCGGTGATCAGCCGGCGCAGCGCGGCGCTCGGCTCGGCCGAGGCCAGCCAGGCGTCCGTCGCGTCCAGCGTCTCCTGCGACACCTGGAGCGCCGGGTAGAGACCCACCGCGATCTGCTGCGCCATCTCGTGGCTGCGGGAGTTCCAGATGTCCTTCACCGCGTCGAAGTACTTCGCGGTGTACGACGCCAGCAGCTCGCGCTGGTCGGTCTGAACGAAGCCGCCGATGACGGCCTCCTGCACGGCGTTGGGGAGCTTGTCCGACTCCACGACCGAGGCCCAGGCCCCGGCCTTCGCCTCCGCGGTCGGCCGCGCCGCGCGCGCGGTCGCGGCGTGCCGCTCGCCGGCCGAGGTCTTGTCCCGCTCCAGCTCGGCCGCGATGGCCTTCTCGTCCGCCCGGCCCGTCGCGGCCAGCCGCTGCACCAGCGACCAGCGCAGCTCGGTGTCCACGGCCAGCCCGGAGATCTCCTCGGTGCCGTCCAGCAGGCCCTGCAGCAGGTCCAGCTGCTCGTCGGTACGGGCCGAGGCGGCGAACGCGCGGGCCCACGCCAGCTGGTGGTCGCTGCCCGGCGCGGCGGCCCGCAGCTGGTCCAGGGTCTCCGCCGTCCAGGCCGTCAGACCCTGCTCGCGCCATTCCGGGGCCGCGTAGAGGTCCAGGGCCAGCTTCACCTGCCGGTGCAGCGACTGGACCACGCCGATGTCCGACTCCTTGCCGATGCCGGAGAGCACCAGCGAGAGGTAGTCACGGGCGGGGAGTTCGGCGTCCCGCGTCATGTCCCAGGCCGAGGCCCACGACAGCGCGCGCGGCAGCGACTCGGTGAAGTCCCCGAGATGCGCGGTGACCGTCTTCAGCGACTCCTCGTCCAGCCGGACCTTGGCGTACGACAGGTCGTCGTCGTTGAGGAGGAAGACGTCCGGCCGCCGGGTGCCGGCCAGCTGCGGTACGGGGGTCAGCGCGCCGTCCACGTCCAGCTCGATCCGCCCGGTGCGCACCAGCTTGCCGCCTTGCAGCTCGTACGAGCCGATCGCGATGCGGTGCGGGCGCAGCACCGGCTCGCCCTTGGCGCCCGGCGGCAGCGCCGGCGCCTCCTGCTTCACCGCGAAGGAGGTGATCACGCCGTCGGCGTCCACCTCGATCTCCGGCCGCAGGATGTTGATCCCCGCGGTCTCCAGCCACTTCTTCGACCAGGTCTTCAGATCCCGCCCGCTGGTCTCCTCCAGCGCGCCGAGCAGATCCGACAGCCGGGTGTTCTTGAACGCGTGCGCCTTGAAATAGGCCTGCACGCCCTGGAAGAACTCGTCCATGCCGACGTAGGCGACCAGCTGCTTGAGGACGCTGGCGCCCTTGGCGTAGGTGATGCCGTCGAAGTTGACCAGGACGTCGTCGAGGTCGTTGATCTCGGCCATGATCGGGTGGGTCGACGGCAGCTGGTCCTGCCGGTAGGCCCAGGTCTTCATGGAGTTGGCGAACGTGGTCCACGAGTGCGGCCACTTCGAGCCCGGGGCGTAGGCCTGGCAGGCGATCGAGGTGTAGGTGGCGAACGACTCGTTCAGCCACAGGTCGTTCCACCACTCCATGGTGACCAGGTCGCCGAACCACATGTGCGCCAGCTCGTGCAGGATCGTCTCCGCGCGCACCTCGTACGCCGCGTCCGTCACCTTCGAGCGGAAGACGTACTGGTCGCGGATGGTCACCGCGCCGGCGTTCTCCATCGCGCCGGCGTTGAACTCCGGCACGAAGAGCTGGTCGTACTTGGCGAACGGGTAGTCGTAGTCGAACTTCTCCTGGAACCACTCGAAGCCCTGCCGGGTGACCGCGAAGATCTCCTCCGCGTCCAGGTGCTCGGCCAGCGACGGCCGGCAGTAGATACCCAGCGGCACCGTCCGCCCGTCCTTCTCGTAGCTGCTGTGCACGCTGTGGTACGGACCGGCGATCAGGGCCGTGATGTAGGTGGAGATCCGCGGCGTCGGCTCGAAGCGCCAGACGGTGCCGCTCGGCTCGGGCGTCGGCGAGTTGGAGATCACCGTCCAGCCCTCCGGAGCCTTCACGGTGAACTGGAATGTCGCCTTCAGGTCCGGCTGCTCGAAGGACGCGTACACCCGCCGCGCGTCCGGCACCTCGAACTGGGTGTACAGATAGGCCTGCTGGTCCACCGGGTCGACGAAACGGTGCAGCCCCTCACCGGTGTTGGTGTAGGCGCAGTCCGCCACGACCCGCAGTTCGTTGCGGCCGGCCCGCAGCCCCGCCAGCGCGATCCGCGAGTCCTTGAACACCGCGCCCGCGTCGAGCGCCTCGCCGTTGAGCCGCACCTCGTGCACGGCCGGCGCGACCAGGTCGATGAAGGTGTCCGCGCCCGCCTCGGCCGAGTCGAACCGCACCGTGGTCACGGACCGGAACGTGCCGTGGCCGCCGTCGTCCGCGTCTCCCCCCTCCTGGGCGCCGGAGAGGTCGAGATCGATCTCATACGCGTCCACGGTCAGCAGGCGCGCCCGCTGCTGCGCCTCGTCGCGGGTCAGATTCGTGCCAGGCACCCGTTCGTCTCCTTCGCATTGGTCATTGCATCGGAACTTTCGGCCATCCTTCCATGTGGGCGGGGGCTGCCGAGGGGGGATATCCGAGGTGGCACAGTGGTAGCTACCTGGGTAGCATCGAGGTATGAAGATTAGTGTGAGCCTGCCTCAGGAGGACCTCGCCTTCGTTGACGAGTACGCCACGAGAACGGAGGCGGAGTCCCGGTCCGCCGTGATACACGCCGCCATCGAACTGCTGCGTGCCGCGGAACTCGAATCGGAGTACACCGAGGCGTTCGAGGAGTGGGACGCGAGCGGGGATGCGGCGCTCTGGGACCGGACGAGCGGGGATGGGCTCACCGATGAGGCGTGGTGACGTCCACATGATCGATCTGGAGCCGGTGCGAGGCAGTGAGGCCGACAAGGTCCGCCCGGCCGTGATCGTGTCCAACAACGGCGCCAATCAGTCGGTCGAGAGCAACCGCCGGGGGGTGGTCACGGTCGTTCCCCTGACGTCGAACACCTCGCGTGTCCTGACGTTCCAGGTGTTCCTCGGCGCCGAGGAGTGCCGTCTGCCCAAGGACTCCAAGGCCCAGTGCGAACAGGTCCGCGCCGTCACCCTGGAGCGCGTGCGCCAGAGGGTCGGCTCGGTGCCCAGACGGCGCATGGCGGAGATCGACGTCGCGCTCCGGCGGCATCTGGCGCTCTGAACGGACCGCCGGGCACGCCGCCCGAAACGCGCGGGTGCCCGTACGGAGACTCCGTACGGGCACCTCGTGGCGGGTGTGCGGCCCTCAGCCGCGCAGCTCGGCCGCGACCAGCTCCGCGATCTGGACGGCGTTCAGCGCCGCGCCCTTGCGGAGGTTGTCGTTGGAGACGAACAGCGACAGGCCGTTCTCCACGGTCTCGTCGGAGCGGATCCGGCCCACGAAGGACGCGTCCTGGCCGGCGGCCTGGAGCGGGGTGGGCACGTCGGAGAGGGTGACGCCGGGGGCGCCGGCCAGCAGCTCCTGGGCCCGGGCGGGGCTGATCGGACGCGCGAAGCGGGCGTTGACCTGGAGCGAGTGGCCGGTGAAGACCGGGACGCGGACGCAGGTGCCGGACACCTTCAGGTCCGGGATCTCCAGGATCTTGCGGCTCTCGTTGCGGAGCTTCTGCTCCTCGTCGGTCTCGTTCAGCCCGTCGTCGACGATCGCGCCGGCCATCGGCAGCACGTTGAAGGCGATCGGGCGGACGTACTTGTCCGGCTCGGGGAACTCCACGGCCGAGCCGTCGTGCGTCAGCTTGGTGGCGTCCTGCTCGACGGCCTTGCGGACCTGGCCGTCCAGCTCCTCCACACCGGCCAGACCGCTGCCGGAGACCGCCTGGTAGGTGGAGACGACCAGCGAGACCAGACCGGCCTCGTCGTGCAGCGGGCGCAGCACGGGCATCGCGGCCATGGTGGTGCAGTTCGGGTTGGCGATGATCCCCTTGGGGCGCTCGGTGATCGCCGAGGGGTTGACCTCGGAGACGACCAGCGGGACCTCGGGGTCGCGGCGCCAGGCCGAGGAGTTGTCGATCACGACCGGGCCGGCGTCGGCGACCTTCTCCGCCAGCGCCTTGGAGGTGGCGCCGCCGGCCGAGAAGATCACGATGTCCAGCGCCGAGTAGTCGGCGGTCGAGGCGTCCTCGACCGTGATCTCGGTGTCCTGCCAGGGCAGCGTGCGTCCGGCGGACCGGGCCGAAGCGAACAGCCGCAGCTGCTCCACCGGGAAGTTCCGCTCGGCGAGGATGCCTCGCACCACCCCGCCGACCTGTCCGGTGGCTCCGACGATTCCGATCCTCATGGGACTCCTTCTTTCTGGCCTGGCTCGGGTGTCTGCTCGGAACACCTGCTCAGTAGTGCCTCCATCATGTGTGTGACACCCGTCGCCTTGTCCAATCCGTTCCATTCCGTGGCGGGTCGCGAGGGTATGCATGGACGGTGTGCGACGGCGCGCTCACGTCGCGTTCGTGGCCGTCCGGGCCGGTGTGCCGCCGCTACCCCGCGGGGTGAACATCCGGTGACCGCCGGCGACACCCGCGGGCAGGGCTCCGTGACCGGCCGGTGGCCGGCAGATCCCTGTGCGGTGATGGGTTCCCCGCGTTGCGGTGGCGTTCACGCACAGGTCATTCCCGATGCCAACCATCCCAGGTGACAGGGCAGTTGCGCTGCCCGGCCGCCTTCGCGTTCGCACCCGGGGAGCCCGCGTATGTCCCGTATACGGTCCGCCGCCACCTTCGACCGCCGTTCGTTCCTCACCGCCACCGGGGCCGTCGGCGCCGCGACCGGGCTGGGGCTCGCCTTCGGCGTCGGCCCGGACCGGCAGGCCCAGGCCGCCACCGTCACCAGCGGTCCGGCCCCGGCCGCGCCGGTGCCGGTAGACGCCCCCGCCGTCCCCCATGTGCCGTACACCAAGGGCACCACCCTGGGCAGCGTGGCCGCCCCGCGCGGCAGCACGGGCTACCGTCGGCTCGGCGACGGCCCCGCCTGGAACCGGGTGGTGCGCACCGACCTGGGCACCGCGCACGGCGGGCGCGAGCGCCGGCGGACCGCCCTGGCGTCGTTCGTGCAGTTCACCGACCTGCACCTGGTCGATGTGCAGAGCCCGCTGCGCTACGAGTACCTGCGCGCGGAGACCGCGAGCGCCTGGCGGCCGCAGGAGGCGCTGTCCGTGGCCGGGGTGGTCTCGCTGGTCGAGCGGGTCAACGCGCTGCCCGGCGGGCCCGCCACCGGCGCCCCGCTGTCGTGCGTGATGACCACCGGCGACAACACCGACAACAACTCCAAGCTGGAGCTGGACTGGTTCCTGACCGCGATGAGCGGCGGCCGGATCACCCCGAACTCCGGCGACCCGCGCCGCTACGAGGGCGTCCAGGACAGCGGACTGAAGCTGTACTGGCAGCCGGACAGCGCGCTGCGCGACGCCGACAAGAAGGCGGGCTTCCCGCACCTGCACGGCTTCCTCCAGGCGGCGATCCGCACCGTGCACAGCCCAGGCCTGCGGCTGCCCTGGTACTCCACGGTCGGCAACCACGACTCGCTGCCCGGCGGCTGCTACGCCCCCGGCGACCCCTTCTGGACCGAGATCGCCACCGGCGGCCGCAAGCTGGAGACGCTGCCCGCCGCCGAGGCCGCGAAGGTGTGGAAGGCGGTCAAGGACGGCCTCGACCCCAAGGGGGCGGACTTCAAGCGCCTGCTGACCTCGCACAGCAAGCAGGCCAGGAGGGTCACCCCCGACGAGCGGCGCGCCCCCTTCACCCGGGCGGAATACCTGCGCGCCCACCTCGACCCGGCGCGCACCGGCGCGGGCCCGCACGGCCACGGCTACACCCAGGCGCATCTGGACGGCAACCGCCTCTACTACACGTTCAAGATCTCCGATGACGTCCTCGGGATCAGCCTGGACACCACCGACCCCGGCGGCCACTACACCGGCTCGATCGGGGACGCCCAGCTGCGCTGGCTGGAAGGGGTGCTGAAGCAGAACGAGAAGGGGGACAAGCTGCACGTCCTCGTCTTCAGCCACCACACCAGCAAGACCATGAACAACACCCGGCCCGACCCGGCCCACCCGCAGGAGAAGCGGCACGGCGGTCCGGAGCTGGTCGAGGTGCTGGCCGCGCACCCCCGCGTCGCCGGCTGGATCAACGGCCACAGCCACAAGAACGAGATCCTCGCGCACGGCGGCTTCTGGGAGGTCTCCACCGCCTCGCACATCGACTTCCCGCAGCTGGCCCGGGTCATCGAGCTGGTCGACAACCACGACGGCACGCTGTCGCTGTTCGCCACCCTGGTCGAGTCGGCCGCCCCGCACCGCACGGACTTCACCGACCTCTCGCAGACCGGGCTGGCCGCCCTCTACCGCGAGCTGTCCTTCAACGCCCCCGAGGCCCGTACCGACCTCGCCGGCACCTCCCGGGACCGCAACGTCGAGCTGCTGCTCAAGCGGCGCTGACGGCGCCCGCGGGGGGCCTGATCCACCCGGCGGGCACTAGCGCGGCAGGACCACCACATACGCCCCCTGCTCCCGGTCCCCGGCCGCCATCAGGGCCGTGCGGACCACCGCGGCCTGCTGGTCCGGCGCCTCGCGCAGGGTGCGCGGCAGGCAGCGCACGACGGTGATGCCCAGCCGCTCCAGATGCTCGCGCTTGTGGAAGAACGGGGAGGCCAGCGGGTCCTCTTCGGGGCGGGGCGCCCGGGTGTCGATCTCCAGGGCCACCCCGTGCTCGGGCCAGAAGGCGTCCACGCCGCCCAGGTGCGGCCCGCCCGGCAGCCGCAGGTCGACGTTCCACAGCGGATCGGGCAGCCCCTGCGCCCGCACCATGGCGTACAGCCGCTGCTCGGCCAGCGCCCGGCCCTCGGCCAGCAGGGTGTCCACCGCGTCGACCACGTGCGGCCGGGTCAGCAGCCGGGCCCGGCTCAGCTCCCGCACCACCGCGGTCGCCTCGCAGTGCCCGCCGCGCACCGCCTCGGTCAGCAGCCGGCGCACGGTGGGGGCGTCGGTGAGCCCGCCGACCGCGTCCGCCAGCGCGCGCGGCACCGGCGCGGCCGGCAGCCCGGTGATCTCGTGGGCGACGGGCAGTTCCACGGCCCGCAGGATCCGCGCGAAGCCGGACGAGCGCAGCCGCCGGGTGCGCGAGACCAGCACCTCGATGCGGTCCAGGGCGAGCAGCGCGGGCGCCTCGGTGAAGCCGTGCAGGGCCAGCGCCGCCAGGCCCGTGATCATCGCCTCGGGGGCGTCCTCGGACGCGGCGCCCTGCCGCGGCACGGTCGGCCCCCGGTGGCTGGCGTACAGCAGCACCGCCTGGAGCCGTTCCTCGCTGGTGGGCGGCCCCGGGTGCAGCAGGTAGACGCCCGGCAGGAGTTGCTGCCAGGAGCCGCCGGCGCGGCAGCGCTCGGTGGTCTCCGCCGCGGGCACGCCGTGCTCGCGCAGCTGACGGGTGGTCATCACCCGGCAGTGGACATCGGAGAGGTGGCGGAGGGGGAGGGGGGAGAGCGGGGTGTCGTGGTTCATGCGGGCCAGATTCCCGCGCCCGCTCCGCCCCCTAACCGCTGTTACACGCTCGTACCACAAACCGGACAACCCTGTACTAAAGTACGGGCGTTCGACTGCCGAAAGAAGCTGGTCGTCCCGGGGGTTACGGCCTGGCCCCGGCCGCCGCGTCACAAGCCTGTGCCCGCAGCGCACGGGCGAGATCGTCGCGCTTTTCCAGGACCAGCCGGCGCAGCGCGGGCGCCGCCTGCGCGTGCTCCGCCAGCCAGCGGTCCGCGGCGTCCAGCGTGGACTGCTCGACCAGCCAGTCCGGGAACAGTCCGCGCACCACGGCCATCCCGATCTCGATGGACCGCTCCCGCCACACCCGCTCGATCGCCTCGAAGTAGCGCGGCGCGCAGGGCGCCAGCAACTCCCGCTGCTCCGGCTGCGCGAAGCCCGCGATGGTCGCCTCCACCAGCGCGTTCGACAGCGTGTCGGACTCCACGACCTGCTGCCACGCCTGCTCCTTGACCTCGGCCGAGGGGCGGGCCGCCAGGCAGCGCACCTGGTGGCGGCGGCCGGAGGCGGTGTCGTCGCGGGCCAGCTCCGCGCCGATCGCGGCCTCGTCCGCGAGGCCGTGCGCGGCCAGCGGGCCCAGCAGCGTCCAGCGCAGCTCCTGGTCCACGTCCAGGCCGTCGATCTTCGCGGTGCCGTCCAGCAGGCCGCGGAGCAGCTGGAGGTCGGCGGGGGCTGCGGCGACGGCGGCGAAGTGCCGGGCCCAGGTGAGCTGGTGGCCGCTGCCGGGCTCGGCCAGCCGCAGCTCGTGCAGCGCGCCCTCGGCCAGCTCCCGGGCGGCGCGCTCGCGGTGCTCCGGCGCCGTGTAGTGCTCCAGCGCCGCCTGCGCCTGGTCGTGCAGCGACTGCAGCACCCCGATGTCGGTCTCCCGGCCGGCGAACCGCCGCACCAGATCGAGGTAGTCGCGGGCCGGCATCAGCCCGTCGCGGGTCAGCCCCCACAGCGCCGCCCAGCACAGCGCCCGCGCCATCGGGTCGGCCAGATCGCCGAGCCGGGCCCGCAGGGCGGCCAGGGATCCCTCGTCGAAGCGGACCTTGCAGTACGTCAGGTCCTCGTCGTTGACCAGGATCAGCTCCGGCCGCTCCAGGCCCGCCAGTTCCGGCACCGCCGTGCGCGGCCCGGAGACGTCGACCTCGGCGCGGGCGTAGCGCACCAGTGCCGAGTCCCCGCCCTCCGAGAACACGGTCTGGCGTCGGTAGAGGCCCACCGCGACCCGGTGCGGCCGCAGTTCGGGGTGCGAGTCCGCCGCCTCCTGCAGGACGCTCAGCTCGGTGATCCGGTCCTGGGCGTCGTACACGACCTGCGGGGTCAGGGAGTTGACGCCCGCGGTCTCCAGCCAGGACCGCGACCACTGCGCCAGGTCCCGCCCGGAGGTCTCCTCCAGCACCGCCAGCAGGTCCGCGAGCCGGGTGTTGCCGTAGGCGTGCCGCTTGAAGTAGCGCCGGGCGCCCTCCAGGAACGCCTCCTGCCCCACGTACGCCACCAGTTGCTTGAGCACCGCGGCGCCCTTGGCGTAGGTGATGCCGTCGAAGTTGAGCTTGGCGTCCTCCAGGTCGCGGATGTCGGCGGTGACCGGGTGGGTGGAGGGCAGCTGGTCGGCGCGGTAGGCCCAGGACTTGCGCCGGTTGGCGAAGGTGATCCAGCCGCCGGTGAAGCGGGTGGCCTCCACCAGCGCGAAGGAGCCCATGAAGTCCGCGTAGGACTCCTTCAGCCACAGGTCGTCCCACCACTGCATGGTGACCAGGTCGCCGAACCACATGTGCGCCATCTCGTGCAGGATGACGTTGGCGCGCCGCTCGTAGGCCGCCTCGGTCACCTTCCCGCGGAAGATGAACTCCTCGCGGAAGGTGACGCAGCCCGGGTTCTCCATCGCGCCGAGGTTGTACTCCGGGACGAACGCCTGGTCGTACTTCCCGAAGGGGTAGGGGAAGTCGAAGTGGTCGTGGAAGAAGTCCAGGCCCTGCTTGGTGACGGCGAAGACGTCGTCCGCGTCGAAGTGCTTCGCCAGCCCCTTGCGGCACAGGGCGCCCAGCGGGATCTCCAGCTCGGTGCCGTCCTCGAAGGTGCGGCGGTAGGTGTCGGTGACGACGTGGTACGGGCCGGCGACCACGGCCGTGATGTACGTGGAGATCGGCCGGGTGGTCGCGAAGCGGTGCCGGCCGCCCTCGGCCGCGCCGTCCCGTGCGCCGTTGCTGAGCACCGCCCAGCCCTCGGGGGCGGTCACCTCGAAGGTGAACGGGGCCTTCAGGTCGGGCTGTTCGAAATTGGCGAAGACCCGTCGGGAATCAGCGGGTTCGTACTGGGTGTAGAGGTAGACCTCGCCGTCCTCGGGGTCCACGAAGCGGTGCAGCCCCTCACCGGTCCGGCTGTAGGCGCACCGCGCGTCCACGACGAGGGTGTTCTCGGCGGCCAGATCGTCCAGCGCGATCCGGGTGCCGTCGAAGACCTCCGCCGGGTCCAGCTCCCGGCCGTTGAGGGTGACGGAGGTGACCGCCGGTGCCAGCAGGTCGGCGAAGGTGGCGGCGCCGGGCTCGGCGCAGCGGAAGCGGATGGTCGTGCGGGAGCGGAAGGTGTCCGCCTGCGCACCCTGCGCGACCGCCGAGCGGAGGTCCAGTGCCACGTCGTAGGCCTCGACGCTCAGCAGCCGGCCCCGCGTCCGCGCCTCGTCCCGGGACAGATTCTCACCTGGCACGCCGTGACTCCTTCGTCCTCGTGTCGAATATCGAACACGGGGAATCATGGCACGCCCGCTGTCGGTTGAACCTTCCACGGAACAGCGCCGCTGGCCCGTGCCGCACCGCTCTTTGGAGGAGACCCCCGTGTCCGAGACCGCGAAGACGCCCGCAGACTTCTGGTTCGACCCGCTGTGCCCGTGGGCCTGGATGACCTCCCGCTGGATGCTGGAGGTGGAGAAGGCCCGCCCGGTCGAGGTGCGGTGGCATGTGATGAGCCTGGCGGTGCTCAACGAGGACAAGCTGGACGAGCTGCCGGAGAACTACCGCGAGCTGCTGGCGACCGCCTGGGGCCCGGTGCGGGTGTGCATCGCCGCCGAGCAGCAGCACGGCAGCGAGGTGCTCGGCCCGCTCTACACCGCCCTCGGCACCCGCTTCCATAACCAGGGCCTGGAGCGCACCCGCGAGACCCTCGTCGACGCCCTGAAGGAGGCCGGTCTGCCCGCCGAGCTGGCCGACGCCGCGGACTCCGACGCCTACGACGCCGAACTGCGCGCCTCCCACAAGGAGGGCATCGACCTGGTCGGCCAGGAGGTCGGCACCCCGGTCATCGCCGTACCGGGGCACGACGGCGAGCGGATCGCCTTCTTCGGCCCGGTCGTCACCCCCGCCCCCAAGGGCGAGGAGGCCGCCCGGCTGTGGGACGGCACGCTGATGGTCGCCTCGATCCCCGGCTTCTACGAGATCAAGCGGACCCGGACCCAGGGGCCGATCTTCGACTGACGCCCTTGCTCGGACCGACGCCGACGCTTCGGCGCCTCGTCGCCCATGGGAGCGCCCCCGTACGTATCGGACGTACGGGGGCGCTCCGTCATTCCGCCTGCCGGGTGAAGGGTGAGAAGACGATCACGAGGCAGGACGACCGGTGCCGGGTGTCACGGCGTCACGGGGCGAGCAGCAGGCTGTGCGCGCGCTGCTTGGCGGACGCGTACCGCTTGGCGACGTCCTGCCAGTTCACGACCTGCCACATGGCCTCGATGAAGTCGACCTTCTGGTTCTTGTACTGGAGGTAGAAGGCGTGCTCCCAGGCGTCGAAGACCAGGATCGGGACGGAGCCCTGGCCGACGTTGCCCTGGTGGTCGTAGATCTGCTCGACGACGAGGCGGCCGGAGACCGGCTCGTAGGCCAGGACGCCCCAGCCGGAGCCCTGGGTGGTGGCCGCGGCCTTGGTCAGCTGGGCCTTGAAGCCGGCGTACGAACCGAAGCTCTCGGCGATCGCGTCGGCCAGCTCGCCCACGCCGTCCTTCTCGTGCGGCTCGCCGCCGCCGTCGCCGGTCATGTTGTGCCAGTAGATGCTGTGGAGGATGTGGCCGGAGAGGTGGAACGCGAGGTTCTTCTCCAGGCCGTTGATGTTGCCCCACGCTTCCTTGTCGCGGGCCTCGGCGAGCTGCTCCAGGGTGTCGTTGGCGCCCTTCACATAGGCCGCGTGGTGCTTGTCGTGGTGCAGCTCGATGATCTCGGGGCTGATGACCGGCGCCAGCGCCGCGTAGTCGTACGGAAGTTCAGGAAGTGTGTAGGTGGCCATGCCGGTCCCGCCTCCAAGCTGCGAACATGCAGTAGTTGCAATCCATGTGCAAGAGCACGCTATCAGCAGCAGTGATCACCGGCCCGTGACGGGACCGGCATCCGGGACCAAAGACGGAGGCGGGGCGGGACCTCGGTAGGAGGTCCCGCCCCGCCTCGGGGAAATACGGGTGGCTACGGCTTCGTCGTGTCCACGCCCGCCCGGCCCAGCGCCCGCTGCCGGGCCAGGCCCACGAGCGTCAGCACGATCCCGAAGCCGCCGGTGAACAGCAGCTGGAGCCGCTGGTTCTCATCGCGCAGCATCAGCAGCAGCACCGCCGCGATGCCCGCCAGCGCCACCCAGGTCAGCACCGGGAAGGCCCACATCTTCACCACGAGCTTCTCCGGCGCCTCCCGCTCCAGCAGCCGCCGCATCCGCAGCTGCGCGGCTGCGATGAAGCCCCACACCACCAGGACGGCCGCGCCGACCATGTTCAGCAGCCACTGGAAGACCGTGTCGGGCCACAGGATGCTCAGCAGCACCGCGACGAAGCCGAACGCGGAGCACATCAGCACCGCCCGGCGCGGTACCCCGCCGCTGACCTTCGCCAGGAACGCCGGGCCCTGGCCGCGGGCGGTCAGCGAGAACGCCATCCGGGACGAGCCGTAGAGGTTGGCGTTCATCGCGGACAGCAGGGCCACCAGGATGACCACGTTCATGATCTGGCCGGCCGCCGGGATCTTCAGGTAGTCCAGCACCGCGACATAGGGGCCGCTCTTGGCGATCGAGGAGTCGTTCCAGGGGATGACGGTGACGATGACGGCCATCGAGCCCACGTAGAACAGGGCGATCCGCCACATCGCGGTGCGCACCGCGCTGGCCACCCCGCGCACCGGGTCCTTGGACTCGGCGGCCGCGATGGTCACCGTCTCCAGACCGCCGTAGGCGAACACCGAGGCCAGCAGGCCGACCATCAGGCCGTCCACGCCCTTGGGCAGGAAGCCGCCGTCGCCGGTGAGATGCGCGGTGCCGGGCGCCTGGGTGCCGGGCAGCACGCCGAAGATGGCCAGCAGGCCCAGCACCAGGAAGATGCCGATCGCCGCGACCTTCAGGGCGGCGAACCAGAACTCGAACTCACCGAAGTTGCTGACCGCGGCCAGGTTCGTACCGGTGAAGATCACCATGAACAGCAGCACCCACATCCACGGCTGGGTGCCGGGGAACCACTGGATCATGACGTCCGCGGCGCCCAGCGCCTCGGCGGCCACCGCCACGCACAGCAGCGCGGTGAACATCCAGCCCACCGTGAAGCCGGCCCAGGAGCCTATGGAGCGCTCGGCGTGCACGGAGAAGGAGCCGGAGGCCGGATTGGCCGCCGCCATCTCCCCGAGCATTCGCATGATCAGCATGACCAGGGCGCCGGAGACGGCATAGGCCAGCACGATCGAGGGGCCGGCCGCCGCGATGCCCTCCCGCGAGCCGACGAACAGGCCCGCGCCGATCACCCCGCCCAGGGCGATCATCGAGAGGTGGCGCTGCTTGAGGCCGTTGGACAGCGTGGAACCGCTGTCGGGCCCGGCGCCCTGAACCGCGTCGGCCTGCTCGCGCGCGGCGGACGAGGGTGTCCGATTCATGTGGTACCTGTCCCAGTAGGTGAGAGCGGAGCACGGCGATGTGCGTTCTCCCGGGGCCGCGAGTGGTGCGACGGTGCTGCCGGGCCCCCTGGATCCCGGTGGGCGGCAGGTCGCATGGGCCTGCCGACGGCACGACTCCGGGATCCTCGGCGAAAGCGGGCTCAGTTTCGGTGCCGGTGTCCGCTCAGGGCAACAGTTGTGCAGCGAATGTTCGCTATTCAGACGTGATCGTGACCTTGCGTGCCCGAATAGGCATCCATTGCCACGCGGTGTGACCCCCGTCGCAGGCGGTCAGCGGCCCGCGCGGCGCTCCCGCAGTTCCCGCAGGCCCGCGACGAGCAGCACCGCGCCGGTCGCCCCGGCCGACCACAGCAGCTGCGGCCGGGCCGTGTCGTCGGTCAGCATCAGCACCAGCACGGCGCCCATGGCCGCCAGCGCCGCCCAGGTCAGATAGGGGAAGGCCCACATCCGCAGGGCCAGCTTCCCGGGCGCCTCGCGTTCGATGCGCGGCCGCAGCCGCAGCTGGGAGACCGCGATCAGACCCCAGACGAACAGCAGCACCGCGCCGACCGCGTTGAGCATGTAGAGGAAGACCGAATCCGGCCATTCAAGATTCAGCAGCACCGAGACGAAGCCGAAGGCCACCGAGGCCAGCACCGCCCGGCGCGGCACACCCCCGCCCGACACCGTCAGCAGCGCGCGCGGCGCCTCGCCCCGCTCGGCCAGCGAGAACACCATCCGCGAGGAGCCGTAGAGGTTGGCGTTCAGCGCGGAGAGCAGCGCCACGAACACCACGATGTTCATGATCTGGCCGGCCCCCGGCACGCCGATGCTGTCCAGCACCGCCACATACGGGCTCTTGCCCGGCTCCATCGACGACCACGGCAGCAGGGTCACGATGACCACCATCGAGCCGACGTAGAAGAACAGGATGCGCCACACCGCGCTGCGCACCGCCCGGCCCACCGCCCGCGCCGGGTCGTCCGACTCGGCCGCGGCGATGGTGACGACCTCCAGCCCGCCGAAGGCGAACACCACCGCCAGCACCCCGGAGACCACCCCGCCCCAGCCGTGCGGCAGCAGACCGCCGTGCCCGGTGAGGTTGCTCAGCCCGGCCGGCTCGGTGTCCGGGAGCACCCCGAAGACCGCCAGCACGCTCAGCCCGAGGAACAGCACGATCGCGGTGACCTTCAGCGTGGCGAACCAGAACTCGAACTCCCCGAAGTTCTTCACCGCGGACAGGTTGGCGACGGTGAAGACGACCATGAAGAGCAGCACCCAGCCCCACTGCGGCACCGCCGGCACCCAGCCGTGCGCGATCTGCGCCGCACCGGTGGCCTCCACCGCGAGCACCACCACCAGCAGGAACCAGTACAGCCAGCCGACGCTGAAGCCGGCCCAGCGCCCCAGCGCCCGCTCCGCGTGCACCGAGAACGCGCCGGAGGCCGGCATCGCCGCCGACATCTCGCCGAGCATCCGCATGACCAGCATCGCCAGCGCACCGGCGATCAGATACGACAGCACGATCCCCGGCCCGGCCACCGCGATCCCGGCGCCGGAGCCCACGAACAGCCCGGCGCCGATCACGCCGCCCAGGCCCAGCATCGTCAGATGGCGCTGTTTGAGGCCCGCGGACAGCGGCTCCCGCTCGCCGGCGACGGCACCGGAAGAGCCGGAAGAGACGGCACCGGAGGAGGTGTCGCCGGTGCGGGTCGGTACGTCGTGCATGGCTCGCGCTCTCGCAAGGGCCGGCGGCGGGGCCGCCGGCAGGTTTGGGGGATCTCCACAGCTCACCGTGGAGCGGCACCAGTGTCGCCGCAGGTCGCGCGCTACCACAAAACCGGCCCCGCAGCGCGGCCGGGGCCGTGATGAGCATCACGTGACCTGCAAAGACGCCGCACGACTCAACAGGGCCGGGCAGCGCGGCGGTTGATCGGAACTCTCCAAGCGGGCCGGTACGGCTTTGTCGCCGCCACACGATGATCGGCGGGGGCCCGCTGGACTAACGTCATCGGGTCCGCCCCTTCCTTCTCACCCCCGCGAGGTCCCGATGAGCACAGCCGCCCTCACCTCTCCCGGAGCTACCGGAGCCGTCCTCGCCGACCTGCTGCCGGCCACCACCGCCTCCCGTGCCCGCGTCCGGGACGCGGCGCTGGTGCTCGGCGGCGCCGCGCTCACCGGCATCGCCGCCCAGATAGCCCTGCCCGTCCCGGGCTCCCCGGTGCCGGTCACCGGCCAGACCTTCGCCGCCCTCCTGGTCGGCGCCTCGCTCGGCACCCGCCGCGGGCTGCTGTCGCTGGCGCTGTACGCCGTGGCGGGAATGGCGGGCGTGCCGTGGTTCGCCGGCGGTGCCTCGGGCACCGGCGGGGCCACCTTCGGCTACGTGCTGGGCATGCTGCTCGCGGCCGGCCTGGTGGGCGGACTGGCCCGCCGCGGCGGGGACCGCGGGGCGCTGCGCACCGCCGCCACCATGGCCGCCGGCACCGCCGTGATCTACGCCGTCGGCGTGCCCTTCCTGGCACTGAGCACCGGGATGCCGTTCGGCCGGGCGGTCGCGGTGGGCCTGGTCCCGTTCCTGATCGGCGACGTGCTCAAGGCCGCGCTGGCGATGGGCGCGCTGCCCGCGGCCTGGAAGCTGGCCGGCCGCCGCGGCTGAGTCCCGCCGCCGACCGCGCGAACGGGCCGGGCCCCGCACTCACCACCCGGTGAGTGCGGGGCCCGGCCCGTTCGCGCGCTTGCGCCTACTCCCCGGGCCCGGCGGGGCCGGGCACCGCCGCGGCCTGCCCGGCCCGCCGCCGGTGCAGCAGCAGCCCGACGGTCAGCACGACCACGGCCGCGGCCACCGACAGCACCATCTGCACCCGCCCGTCCGGGTCGTAGAACATGTAGCCCACGACGAACACGATCATCCCGATCGTGGCGTAGGTCAGCCACGGGTACAGCCACATCCGCACGGTCAGCCGCTCCGGGGTCTCCCGCTCGATGGTCCGGCGCATCCGCAGCTGCGAGAAGCAGATGACCAGCCACACGAACAGCGCCACCGCGCCGGACGAGTTCAGCAGGAACTGGAAGACGGTGTCCTTCGCGGTGTAGCTGAAGATCGTCGCGATGAAGCCGAAGGCGACCGAGGCGTAGATGGCGACGGCCGGCACCCCGCCCTTGTTGACGGTGGCGAAGGACTTCGGCGCGTCGCCCCGCTCACCGAGCGAGAACGCCATCCGGGAGGCGGTGTAGAGCCCGGAGTTCAGGCAGGACAGCACCGCGGTCAGCACCACGACGTCCATCACGGTGCCCGCGTAGGGGATGTCCAGCGAGGTCAGCACGGCCACGTACGGGCTGTGCGCCACGGCCTTGGAGTCCCACGGCAGCAGGGTCACGATCACGCCGATCGAGCCCAGGTAGAACAGCCCGATCCGCCAGATGACGCTGTTGACGGCCTTGCGGACGGCCTGCACCGGGTTCGGCGCCTCGCTCGCCGCCAGCGTGACGATCTCGCTGCCCATGAAGGAGAAGACCACCAGCAGCATGCCGGAGAGGATCGCGCCCGGACCGTGCGGCAGGAAGCCGCCGTGCCCGGTCAGGTTCGACAGGCCGACCGGGTCGCCGCCCGGCGGCAGCCCGAAGATCGCCAGCGCGCCGACCACGATGAAGACCACGATCGCGACGACCTTGATGCCGGCGAACCAGAACTCGAACTCGCCGAACGAGCCCACCGAGACCAGGTTCGTACCGGTCAGCACGATCATCACCAGCAGCGCCCAGGCCCACTGCGGGACGGCGGGCACCCAGCCGGTGAGGATCGAGGCGGCCGCGGTCGCCTCGACGGCCAGCACGACCGACCAGAAGAACCAGTACAGCCAGCCGATGGTGAAGCCGGCCCAGCGCCCCAGCGCCCGGTCGGCGTAGGCGGAGAAGGAGCCGGACGTGGGGGAGGCGGCGGCCATCTCGCCCAGCATCCGCATCACCAGCACGACCAGCAGGCCGGTCAGCGCGTAGGAGAGCAGGATGCCCGGGCCGGCGGCCGCGATGCCGGCACCGGAACCGACGAACAGCCCGGCGCCGATCACCCCGCCGATGGCGATCATCGACAGATGGCGGTTCTTGAGTCCTGCCTGCAGCCCGTCCGGCGACTGCCCACCGGTTCCGCTACCGGAAGCGCCGGCCGGGGGGACCGCTGTGGTGGTGGGAGTGCCCCCTGCTCCTGCGGAGCGTGGGGGAGGGTGCGCGCCCATGAGCACCGTCCTTCGTGGTTCGCGTGATGGAACCCCCGCATTAGATCTTCGTTCACCGTCGATTGGAAGGCCTGAAGTCTGATTGTTGTGTGAAACCCTGGGTGGTTACGCGATGCGCTTGCGTACGGAAGGCGGGGGAGGTACCTCGTACGCCCGGGCCCGGGACGACCCAGCGGCGCCTACCCGGCGCCCCTCGTGTCACACTCATCGCATGCGCGTGTACCTCGGCTCCGACCATGCCGGCTTCGACCTCAAGAACCACCTCGTCGAGTGGCTCAAGGCCCATGGCCACGAGCCCGTCGACTGCGGTCCCCACGTCTACGACGCCCAGGACGACTACCCCCCGTTCTGCCTGCGTGCCGCGGAGCGGACCGCCGCGGACCCGGACGGCCTCGGCATCGTGATCGGCGGCTCCGGCAACGGCGAGCAGATCGCCGCCAACAAGGTCAAGGGCGTACGGGCCGCGCTGGCCTGGAGCGAGGAGACCGCCAAGCTCGGCCGCGAGCACAACAACGCCAACGTGATCTCCGTCGGCGGCCGGATGCACTCCGAGGAGGAGGCGACCCGGTTCATCGAGGTCTTCCTGGCCACGCCCTACTCGGGTGAGGAGCGGCACACCCGCCGCATCGAGATGCTCTCCGCCTACGAGACCACCGGCGAACTGCCGGCCATCCCCGCCCACCACCCGCAGGGCTGACCCCGCTCGTCCCGCCGCCCGCCCGCCCCGGCCGCCGGGGAGGGCGGGCGCGCCCACAGGAGGAACGCCCGTGCCCGAGGGGCATACGATCCACCGCCTCGCCCTGGACCACCGCGACCGCTTCGAGGGCGAAGCGGTCCGGGCGAGCAGCCCGCAGGGGAAGTTCGCCGCCGGTGCCGCCCTCGTCGACGGCCAGGTCCTGACCTGCGCCGAGGCGCACGGCAAACACCTCTTCCTCGGCTTCGGCCCGGCCGCCCACTGGATCCACGTCCACCTCGGCCTCTTCGGCAAGCTCGGCTTCGGCACCGCGCCCGCCCCGCCGCCCACGGACACCGTCCGGCTGCGCCTGGCCACCGCCCGGCACCACGCCGACCTGCGCGGACCCACCACCTGCGCACTGATCACCGAGGACGAGAAGCAGGCGATACACGACCGGCTGGGCCCCGACCCGCTGCGCCCCGGCGACGACGCCGCCCGCGCCTGGCAGCGGATCTCCCGCAGCCGCACGACCATCGCGGCGCTGCTGCTCGACCAGAAGATCGTCGCCGGCGTCGGCAACGTCTACCGGGCCGAGGTCCTCTTCCGCCACGGAATCGACCCCTACCGCCCCGGCCGCGACCTCACCCGCGGCGAATGGGACGCCCTCTGGGACGACTTGGTGTACCTGATGGCCGAGGGCGTCCGGCACAACCGGATCGACACCGTCCGCCCGGAACACCTGCCGGAGACCATGGGCCGCCCGCCGCGGGTCGACGACCACGGCGGCGAGGTCTACGTCTACCGCCGCGCCCGGCAGGCCTGCCACGTCTGCGGCAGCGAGATCCGTACTGCCGGCCTCGCCGCCCGCAACCTCTTCTGGTGCCCGGGCTGCCAGCCGTCCACCGGCGGCGGCTGACGCTCCCCGGCGCCGGCCGCGCTGCGGAGACCGGCCCCGCCCCCGCTCAGAACCCGTGCGGCAGCCAGGGCGCCACGTCCGACCCGAACGCCGACGCCGCGGCCGCCAGCGCACCGGGCCGCAGTTCCTCCACCCGGCCGGCCGCCGCCAGCGCCGTCAGCGTGAAGCCGCCCAGATACGCCGAGCCCAGCTCCCGTACGGACAGCGCGAGTTCGGCCGGGTCCCGGGTCCGTGCGCAGGACGCCCCGGTCGCGTCGCCGGTCAGCCGCCAGCGCCCGGCGTTCCAGGGGCAGAACGGGTCCGCGACCTCCAGCACCACGTCCACCGGCGTGCGGTACGTCCGCGCCGCCAGCGCCGCGCCCACCTCCACCGGCCGGACGAACAGCGACTCCCGCAGCTCCATCGCGCACCGCCGCATGTCCGCGACGAGCAGCGGCAGCGCGTCGTCCACCGGCCGGCTGCGCACCGAGACCGACGTCGTCAGGTCGATCCCGAACAGAAAGCGCCACAGCGCCGCGTACACCACCGGATCCAGCGCGTCGAGATGCCGCACCCGCACCTCGCCCGACGGCCCGCCCCGCTCCCAGCCCGGCCTGACCGCGTAGCGCGCGTAGCCCCGCACCTCGCCGTCCACCTCGGCCACCACACACTGCAGCACCCCGGCCCCGTCCCGCTCCTCGGGCGCGTCCTGCACGGCCATCCGCTCCCAGCCGGGCAGCCGGGCGAGCATCCCGGGGCGGGCCGGGACCAGCCGGGCGTAGACCCGCTCGCAGTCGGCGAGCGCGGCCGCCGGGTCCACCAGCCGCAGCCGCACGCCGTCCACCCCGGGCGGTTCGGGGGCGGCCAGCCGCGTGGTGTCCACGGTCAGCCGCAGGTCCAGGGCCGCCGCCCCGTAGCCGAACCGGCCGTAGATCGCCGGCTCCGAGGCGGTCAGCACCGCCAGCGCCTCACCGCGCTCCCGGACGTCCGCCAGCTGGTGGCGCATCATCGACCGCAGCAGCCCGTGGCGGCGGTGCGTGGGCTGCACGCTGACCATCGTGACCCCGGCCGCGGGCACCGCGGACCCGCCGGGCACGGTCAGCCGGAACGACAGCGCCCCCGCCGTGGCGACGCACTCGTCGTCGTCCCAGACACCGAACGACCGGTCGATCTCGGTGCACTCGCGCCGGAGCGCCCGTTGCGCGCCGGTCGGCGGCGGCTCGCCGAACGCCAGATCGAGCTTGTCGGACCAGTCATCCCATTCGAGGCTCCGCACACCCCGCAGTTCCGTCGCCATGCCCCATCCCTAGCAGCCCGCCCGACGGCCGCGCGACCGGATTTCGAACGGTGTTTCCCGGCAATTGGGCGGGCCGTCGTGCGGCGAATCGACGCGCCGCCGAACGGGTGGATAGGGTCCGAGAGCAATGACACATGGCCAGGGCACGGACACCCTGACGGCCCGGATGCACAAAGGTCTGCACCGGGCCCGCATCGGCGTGCGCAAGGCCGGGGTCGACTACTTCCGCGGCGAGGGCTCCGACCGGTTCGCCCTGGCCGTCCTGCTCCTGGCCATACCCGCCATCGCCGCGGGCACGCTCCGCTTCCCCGAGTGGATCGCCCCGACGGCCCTGGTCCTGCCGGTCATCGCCGGCGGACTGCTGCTGCGCCCGGCCAACCTCCTCGTGCTGTACGGCGCCTCGGCGACCGCGCTGGTCGTGGAGTCCGCGCTGTTCGGCCCGTACGACGAAGGACCGGACCGGATCACTCCGGGCACGGTGCTGGTGGTCGCCGCGGTCGGCTTCTTCGGGCTGCTGATCGCCCAGTTCCGCAGCCGGGTCGGGGTGCCCTGGCGGCGCGGCGGCACCATGCTCTTCGACCTGCGCGAGCGGATCCGGGTGCAGAGCCAGCTGCCCACGCTGCCCCGGGGCTGGCACCACGAGATGGCCCTGCGCCCGGCCGGCGGGCAGTCCTTCTCCGGCGACTTCGTGGTGGCCTCGCGCACCCACGGCGGCACCATCCTCGAAGTGGTGCTGACCGATGTCTCCGGCAAGGGCATGGACGCGGCCTCCCGCGCACTGCTGCTCTCCGGCGCCTTCGGCGGCCTGCTGGGCTCGCTGCCGCCGCACGGCTTCCTGCCCGCCGCCAACGGCTACCTCCTGCGCCAGGACTGGGACGAGGGCTTCGCGACCTCCATCCATCTCGTCCTCGACCTGGAATCCGGCGACTACGAGCTGTTCTCCGCCGGACATCTGCCCGCCCTCCAGCTCAGCGCCGGCAGCGGCCGCTGGGAGGAGAAGTCGGGGGAGGGGCCGCTGCTGGGGGTCTACGACGGCGCCCAGTTCGACCCGGTCAAGGGGACGCTGCGGACGGGCGATGTGCTGATGCTGTTCACCGACGGCCTGGTCGAGGCCGCCGACCGGGACATCGCCGAGGGCATCGACCGGCTGACCGGCGAGGCCGACCGCTATGTCGCCGGCGGCTTCGCCGGCGCGGCCTGGCATCTGATCGAGGCCGTCGCCAAGGACGTCAACGACGACCGGGCACTGCTGCTGATCTGCCGGGACGCCTGACCCGCACGGCACCGCGCGGGCCGGGTCCCCGGCCCGCGTCCAGGGGATTCGCCGGGCCGGGACGCGCGCTCAGGCGCTGACGCGGGCCCGCGCCGAATCGGCCGGGTCCTTGCGGAACGCCCAGGCCATCGTCGGCTCCATCGCGAAGCGGAACAGCCTGCGGACCGGCGGGGTGCACAGCGCCGTCACGACACCCGCCGCGATCAGCGTGACCGCGACCTCGCCGAGCGGGGAGTGCAGCCAGGCGTAGTCGTCGAACCAGCCCCAGAACCGCGAGCCCTTGGCCAGGAAGCCGTGCAGCAGATAGCCGTACAGCGTCCCGGCGCCCAGCACTGTGAACCAGGTGTGCCGGGTCGGCACCCAGGAGAAGAAGCAGGCGGTCAGCACGATCGAGCAGCCGAAGAGCGCCAGCGTCATCACGGCACCGATCCACCAGGTGGTGCCCAACTCCTGGGCGCTGTCCCGGTGGTAGAACCACGCCGAGGTCATCCGGGGCGCCGCCCAGTAGGCCATCACCAGCGCGGCCGCGAAGATCGGCACCGAGGCGATCCGCACCGCCCGCCGCTGCACCCACCGGAAGTGCTCCGCCCGCAGCGACAGCCCCAGGACGAAGAACGGCAGGAACTGCAGCACCCGCTGGAGATCGAGATCGTCACCGATGTCGGGGGAGACGGACGCGAGGACGGCGATGGCCACCGCGAGCGGGACCGGCCAGCGCACGATCTGCCACAGCGGGGTGGTCAGCCGCCAGATGAACAGGGCCACCAGGAACCAGGTCAGGAACCACGGGTCGAGCAGGCTGATGGGCTGCCCCGGGTCGTTGTCCGCCCAGCGCTTGAAGAAGGCGTAGGCGGTCTCGAAGAGGACATACGGGACGGCGACGCCGGTCACCAGCCGCTGCAACCGGTCCTTGCGCATGTCGAAGCTGCGGGAGAAGTAACCCGAAATGATGATGAAGGCCGGCATGTGGAACGTGTAGACGGTCATGTAGAGCGCCTCGGCGGCGCGGCTGCCGTCGGTCAGCGGTTCCCAGGAGTGGCCCATCGCCACCAGCACGATGGCCAGGTACTTCGCGTTGTCGAAGAACGGATTGCGGCCACCGGTCTTCGGGGCGGGCGGCGCGGCTCCCTCCGGCCCGTCGGACGGCCCCGCCGTCGCCTCCGTCCGGTCGGAGTCCGCCGCCGCCCGGGCAGGGGGGAGTACGCGTCGGGGTGTCGGGGCAGCGGAAAACATTGGAGGCACGATAGCGGTGGCCGGGGAATGCGTAAAACCGCGGCCTGCGCATTTTTTATTTCCCCTGGTACGGCCGTTGATGAGGCACGGATAAACCCGCGGGCGCCGGGTAGACGCATGTCAGCGCCCGTCCGACTCATCCCCTATCGTCCCCTCAAATCCTCCCGTATCCCCCGCAAACGACTCCGCGGGAATGTCCCACTCCTTACTCTTATGTCTGAATGCTAATAGGCCCTTATGGCGCCGGCTAAAGCAGTGACGGACGCCACGAATTTCCTCTTTCCGTGCATGCGGTGGGAAAGGGCGAGAGGCTCCGGGGAAAGATCGCGGCGATTTGCCGACGCGGCGTCAGGCGGGAAGAATTCACCGCCCGGCCGGCCCCTCGTGAGCCCGCCACCGACCCGTCGCCGCCCGTGCGTTGCCCGCCCGTACCTCCCGCCGCGTCCGGCGCAGCCACCCCCGTCGGGAATCGGGCAAAGCGTTGGCCGATGATTCGTCACCGGTCTGCGGTGGGCATGGAGTTGGTGGCACGATGGGTGCAGGGGGGTGTGCGCGGCATGCTCCCGGGCCGGTGAGGCGTTCCGACCGAGGGTGTGATCAGTTGTGGCTCTTTCGCTGTCTGTGGTGCTGCTGTTGGGGATCATCCTGATCGTGCTGATCAGAGGGAAATCCATCAAGGCGGGGCCGGCGCTCGTCGCCATACTGTTCGGCTTCTTCCTCGCCTCCACGGGCATGGCGCCGTCCATCAACCGGTTCCTCAACTCCCTGGCGGACACCATCAACCACATCACCTTCTAGGTGAACCGCCGGCTCCCGTGCCCCGCACGCGGGGCCAGTCGTACGAGGTCTACGAGGTCTCCTCGCCACCGGTCCGCGCCGCGGCCTCGCGTACGGCTTCCGCACTGCGTCCCACCAGCGCCGACCCGTCGTCCGCCGTGATGATCGGCCGCTGGATCAGCCGGGGGTGCGCCGCCAGTGCCGCGATCCAGCGCTCCCGCGCGGCGTCGGTGCGCTCCCAGTCCGCGAGTCCCAGCTCCGCGGCCTCGGCCTCCTGGGTGCGGGTGATGTCCCAGGGCTCCAGGTCCAGCCGCCGCAGCACGGCGCGCAGTTCCTCGGCGCCCGGCGGGTCCTCCAGGTATTTCCGCACGGTGTACTGGGCGCCCTCCTCGTCGAGGATCTCCACGGCGGAACGGCACTTGGAACACGCGGGATTGAGCCAGATCTCCATGGCGCCAGCTTAAGGATCCCGGCACCCGGTGCGAAGAGGGCGCCCGACGCCCACCGAGGCGCCCCGGGCAGCAGAAAACCCCAGGCCGGAGGGCCTGGGGTTTCGCATCTGAGCGGGCGACGGGAATCGAACCCGCGTAGCTAGTTTGGAAGACTAGGGCTCTACCATTGAGCTACGCCCGCGAGCGCCGACCGGTCGCGGGACCTCGGCACGCAGTGCATCCTAGCGGGTCGCGGGGGTGTGCCGCACATCCCTTCCCGCGGACGGTGCGCCCGCGCCGCCGCTGCCCGCGCGCCACCCACCGGACGCCCCGATAACGTGCGGCCGCACGGCCTGCGGCCATGTACCCTACGTGTCGCACCGACGGGGTGTGGCGCAGCTTGGTAGCGCGTCCGCTTTGGGAGCGGAAGGTCGTCGGTTCGAATCCGGCCACCCCGACCAGCAGCAGGTCGGCCCGACGGTTCGCGTCGGGCACCGCTGCCACCCACCTTGGCGATGCCGCGGGATCGTCGGCTGTTCAAGATCACATTGTGGGCGTCATCCTCCTTGCGGTTACTATGCAAACTGCGTGTCCGTGTGTCTGTGTACCGGGCGCGGTCGGCCGGACCCGGATAAGCCGGGCACAGGCTGATCTCACGCAGAACCCCAGAAGTCAGCCCCAAGGAGACCGAACCGTGAAGAGCGCCGTGGAGACCCTGAACCCGACTCGGGTTCGGCTCACTGTCGAGGTGCCCTTCGAGGAGCTCAAGCCCAGCCTCGACGCGGCGTACAAGAAGATCAACCAGCAGGTCACGGTGAAGGGCTTCCGCCAGGGCAAGATCCCGGCCCGCGTCATCGACCAGCGGTTCGGTCGCGGCGCCGTGCTCGAGGAGGCCGTCAACGACGCGCTCCCGAAGTTCTACACCGAAGCGGTCAACGAGGGTGAGCTCAACGTCCTCGGCCAGCCCGAGGTCGACATCACCGAGCTGAAGGACGGCGAGCTGCTGGCCTTCACCGCCGAGGTCGACATCCGTCCCGCCGTCGAGATCCCGGACTACTCCGGCATCGAGGTCGAGGTCGACGCCGTCGAGGTGTCGGACGAGGACATCGACAAGTCCGTCGAGCAGCTGCGCGAGCGCTTCGCGACGACCAGCCCGGTCGAGCGCGCGGCCCAGGACGGCGACGTCCTGACGCTGAACCTCGAGGCCAAGGTGGACGGCGAGGTCCTGGAGGACGGCGTCGCCCAGGGCGTCACCTACACCGTCGGCTCCGGTGAGCTGCTCGACGGCATCGACGAGGCCGTCACCGGCGTCGAGGCCGGCGGCAGCGCCACCTTCACCTCCGAGCTCAAGGGCGGTTCCGCCGAGGGCAAGGAGGCCGAGGTCACGGTCGAGGTCACCGAGATCAAGTCCCGTGAACTGCCCGCGCTGGACGACGACTTCGCGCAGCTGGCCAGTGAGTTCGACACCCTCGAGGAGCTGCGCGCGGACAGCCGCAAGCGCCTCGAGCAGATGAAGAAGTACGACCAGGCCACCCAGGCTCAGGAGAAGGTCCTGGACGAGCTGCTCAAGCTCGTCGAGGTGCCGATGCCCGAGAAGCTGCTCGAGGACGAGATCCAGACCCGCAAGCACAACCTGGTCAACCACCAGCTCGGCCAGATGGGCCTCGACCTCGCCAAGTACCTGGAGATCCAGGGCAAGAGCGAGGAGGAGTTCGACGCCGAGACCAAGGAGCAGGCGGAGAAGGGCATCAAGACCCAGTTCCTCCTCGACGAGCTGGTCAACAAGGAGAAGCTGAACGTCAGCCAGGAGGAGCTCACCGAGCACCTCATGCGCCGCGCGCAGTCCTCCGGCATGTCCCCCGACCAGTTCGCCCAGGCCGTCGTCGAGGGCGGCCAGGTGCCGATGCTCGTCGGTGAGGTCGCCCGCGGCAAGGCCCTCGCGGTCGTCGTCGAGGCCGCCACGGTCAAGGACAGCAACGGCGAGGTCATCGACCTCGACGACGAGGACGAGACCGCCGAGACGGTCGAGGCCACCGAGGCTGCCGAGACCGAGGGCGACGAGAAGCCCGAGGCCTGAGCCTCCGGCGCCGCGGCGCCGACCGGCTGTGACGGGCCCGAACACGCACGCCCGCGTGTTCGGGCCCGTATGTCGTAACCGGCCGGTGAGCCTGCGCTCACAGCGAACAGATATCGATGCGGGATGGCGTTGTCCGACCTGCGCGTTAGGGTCCGTAGATACGAGGGCAGGGGAGTTGCTGAATCCGCGCCGGACCCCTACACGGCGCCACTCCCCACGCCCCAGAAGACGACGCTGAGACGGCCTGAGCCGTCCGACAACGAGCAGGTGGACACGTGACGATCCCGATGCCTTCCGCCGCCGCTGAGCCGACCTTCGGTGGCCTCGGCGACCAGGTCTACAACCGGCTGCTCGGCGAGCGGATCATCTTCCTCGGCCAGCCGGTCGACGACGACATCGCCAACAAGATCACCGCGCAGCTGCTTCTCCTGGCCGCGGACCCGGACAAGGACATCTTCCTCTACATCAACTCCCCGGGCGGCTCGATCTCGGCCGGCTTGGCGATCTACGACACCATGCAGTACATCAAGAACGACGTGGTGACGATCGCGATGGGCCTCGCCGCCTCCATGGGCCAGTTCCTGCTGAGCGCCGGCACCCCGGGCAAGCGCTTCGCGCTCCCGAACGCCGAGATCCTCATCCACCAGCCCTCCGCGGGCCTGGCGGGTTCCGCGTCGGACATCAAGATCCACGCCGAGCGGCTGCTGCACACCAAGAAGCGGATGGCGGAGCTCACGGCCTTCCACACCGGCCAGACCGTCGAGCGGATCACGCAGGACTCGGACCGCGACCGCTGGTTCTCCGCCGACGAGGCCAAGGAATACGGCCTGATCGACGATGTGATGACCTCCGCCGCCGGCGTTCCGGGCGGGGGCGGCACCGGGGCCTGAGCCCCGTACCACTCGCCCCACAGCCCCCAGCCCACTTGATCGCCACCAGGACGGTGAACACCACGATGAACAACTTCCCCGGCAGCGGCCTCTCCCAGGGCGCGGAGTCCGAGTTTTCCGGCCCGCGTGCCGAGTCCCGCTACATCGTCCCGCGCTTCGTCGAGCGCACCTCGCAGGGCGTGCGCGAGTACGACCCGTACGCGAAGCTGTTCGAGGAGCGCGTGATCTTCCTCGGCGTGCAGATCGACGACGCCTCGGCCAACGACGTCATGGCCCAGCTGCTGTGCCTGGAGTCGATGGACCCGGACCGGGACATCTCCATCTACATCAACAGCCCCGGCGGTTCGTTCACGGCGCTCACGGCCATCTACGACACGATGCAGTTCGTGAAGCCGGACATCCAGACGGTCTGCATGGGCCAGGCGGCCTCCGCCGCGGCCGTGCTGCTCGCCGCCGGCACGCCCGGCAAGCGGATGGCGCTGCCGAACGCCCGGGTGCTGATCCACCAGCCCTACAGCGAGACCGGCCGCGGCCAGGTCTCCGACCTGGAGATCGCCGCCAACGAGATCCTGCGGATGCGCTCGCAGCTGGAGGACCTGCTGGCCAAGCACTCCTCCACGCCGGTCGAGAAGATCCGTGACGATATCGAGCGTGACAAGATTCTGACGGCGGAGGAGTCCCTGGCGTACGGTCTGGTCGACCAGATCGTCTCGACCCGGAAGTCCTCCGTGTCGATCGGCTGACGATCTTCGCAATGTGAGCCGGAGCGTTGCCCCCTTGGACCGGGTCGGGATCGAGTGAAACCGAGTCGGTCCAAGGGGGGCCCGTACGGGGGGCCCGGCAAGGTACCGTCGATAGGCAAGCACCCGGGTCCGTGGAGCAATACGGATCCCAGGCGAAGGGGAAGCACCTCGTGGCACGCATCGGTGACGGCGGCGACCTGCTCAAGTGCTCATTCTGCGGAAAGAGTCAGAAGCAGGTGAAGAAGCTCATCGCGGGACCTGGTGTGTACATCTGCGACGAGTGCATCGACCTCTGCAACGAAATCATCGAGGAGGAGCTCGCCGAGACCTCCGAGGTGCGGTGGGAGGAGCTCCCCAAGCCGCGGGAGATCTACGAGTTCCTGAACGGCTATGTCGTCGGCCAGGACCCCGCCAAGAAGGCGCTGTCGGTCGCCGTCTACAACCACTACAAGCGGGTGCAGGCGGGCGAGAACGGCCCCGGGCGCGGCGAGGAGGGCATCGAGCTCGCCAAGTCCAACATCCTGCTGCTGGGCCCCACCGGCTCCGGCAAGACGCTGCTCGCCCAGACCCTCGCCCGGATGCTCAACGTCCCCTTCGCGTTCGCCGACGCCACGGCGCTCACCGAGGCCGGCTATGTCGGCGAGGACGTCGAGAACATCCTCCTCAAGCTGATCCAGGCCGCGGACTTCGACATCAAGAAGGCCGAGACCGGCATCATCTACATCGACGAGATCGACAAGGTCGCCCGCAAGAGCGAGAACCCGTCGATCACCCGCGATGTCTCCGGTGAGGGCGTCCAGCAGGCCCTGCTGAAGATCCTGGAGGGCACCACCGCCTCGGTCCCGCCGCAGGGCGGCCGCAAGCACCCCCACCAGGAATTCATCCAGATCGACACCACCAACGTGCTGTTCATCGTGGGCGGTGCCTTCGCCGGCCTGGAGAAGATCATCGAGTCCCGGTCCGGCGCCAAGGGCATCGGCTTCGGCGCCACGATCCGCTCCAAGCGCGAGATCGAGTCCAAGGACCAGCTCCAGGACGTCATGCCGGAGGACATGGTGAAGTTCGGGATGATCCCGGAGTTCATCGGCCGCCTCCCCGTCCTCACCTCGGTCCACAACCTCGACCGCGAGGCCCTGCTGCAGATCCTGGTCGAGCCGCGCAACGCGCTCGTCAAGCAGTACAAGCGCCTCTTCGAACTCGACGGTGTCGAGCTGGACTTCGACCGCCCGGCGCTGGAGGCCATCGCCGACCAGGCCATCCTGCGCGGCACCGGCGCCCGCGGACTGCGCGCCATCATGGAGGAGGTCCTCCAGGCGGTGATGTACGAGATCCCGTCCCGCAAGGACGTGGCCCGCGTCGTCATCACCGAGGACGTCGTCCACTCGAACGTGAACCCCACCCTGGTCCCGCGCAACCGCGGCGACTCCGGGGAGCCGCAGGAGAAGAGCGCCTAGCCGCTCCGCCCCACCCGCACGGGAGCCGCCCGGCAGCAGCTGCTGCCGGGCGGCTCCCGTCGTACGGCCCCGTCGTGCGGGCCGCGGTCACTTCTCCTTGCGGACCTCGGTACGCACCTTCGCGGTCATCTCCGACAGCTGCTCGGCGCTGGGCGCCTTCCCGCTCTCCCCGCTGGGCGAGGGGGTCGGGACCACCGAGACCGTGCCGATGGCGCTGCTGTCGCCCCAGATGCACATCGAGAAGTTCACCGCCACGTTCACGCCCCCCTGGGCGGCGGAGAGCTTCTGCTCCTTGCACTTCATGATCGCGCCGTCGAAGCCGTTCGGCGAGTACGCGGTGGGACCGGAGACCGTCTCGATCTTGAAGCCCTGGCCGGCCGAGTTCTTGTTCTGGTCCTCCTCCAGCCTGGCGAACGCCTGGTTCACGGCCGACTCGGGGTCGGCGACCTTGCCGTAGACCCCGCCCACGTTCAGCTGGAGCTTGGCGACGTTGGCGTACTTGCCGGAGACCGCCTTGCTGTCCGTGATCCCCATCGCCTTGGCGTCCTTGTCGTTCGAGACGTCCTTGACGGCGCCGGCGGGGGAGCCGAGGGCCTTGCTGTACTCCCCGCTCAGCAGCTTGTCCGGGAGGGAAATCGTGTAGGGGGCCACGTCGCCGCCCGAGCCGAAGACGAAGTAGGCGCCGATGCCGATGGCCGCGACCACCACGACGGCGCCGGCGATCAGGCCGATCCTCTTGCCGTTGCCGCCGGACTCCGGGGCGCCCTGGGGGATCATGCCGTAGGGCGTCTGCTGGCCGCCGTACGGCGCCTGCTGGCCGTATCCGGGCTGGGCGGGCTGCTGGGGGTAGCCGTAGCCCTGCTGGGGGTAGCCGTAGCCCTGCTGGGGAACCTGCTGCGGGTAGCCGTAACCCTGCTGCCCCGGGACCGGGCCGCCCTGCTGCGGGTAGCCGTAGCCCGGCTGCGGGGCCGGCGGCTGCGGCGGCTGGCCGTACGGGCCCGGCTGCGGGGGCTGCTGGCCGTACGGGCCGGGAGGCGGCTGGTTGAAGCTCATGGAGCGGTTCCCCTCGTGACAACTGAAGACAGTTGAGTTCTGCGTGTGAAGTTCTGGGTGTGGAGTTCTGGGTGTGACGTGCGGCGATGTTCGCGCGCTGCGGACATCCTGTACGACGCCGCCGACAGCCGCGGCCCCGGGGGCGAAACCGATTCGAAGCCGCGACATCCGCGCCCGTACACTGTGCGTCGTGACCGAGAACACTCAGCAGAGCAACCACAGCGCCCCCGAACTGCCGACTCAGTACACGCCGGCCGAGGTAGAGGGGCCGCTGTACGAGCGCTGGGTAGAGCGGGGCTACTTCGAGGCGGACGAGAAGAGCGACAAGCCGCCGTACACGATCGTCATCCCGCCGCCGAACGTCACCGGCTCCCTGCACCTGGGGCACGCCTTCGAGCACACGCTGATCGACGCCCTCACCCGCCGCAAGCGCATGCAGGGCTACGAGACGCTCTGGCAGCCGGGCATGGACCACGCCGGCATCGCCACCCAGAACGTCGTCGAGCGCGAGCTCGCCAAGGAGGGCGTCTCCCGGCACGACCTGGGCCGCGAGGCCTTCGTCGAGCGGGTCTGGCAGTGGAAGGGCGAGTCCGGCGGTCAGATCTCCGGCCAGATGCGCCGGCTCGGCGACGGCGTCGCCTGGTCGCGCGAGCGCTTCACGATGGACGAGGGCCTGTCCAAGGCCGTCCAGACGATCTTCAAGCGGCTCTACGACGACGAGTTGATCTACCGCGCCGAGCGCATCATCAACTGGTGCCCGCGCTGCCTGACCGCGATCTCGGACATCGAGGTCGAGTACCAGGACGACGACGGCGAGCTGGTCTCCATCCGCTACGGCGAGGGCGAGAACTCCATCGTCGTGGCGACCACCCGCGCCGAGACGATGCTCGGCGACACCGCCGTCGCGGTCCACCCCGAGGACGGGCGCTACGCCCATCTCGTCGGCACCGAGATCGAGTTGCCGCTGACCGGCCGCCGGATCCCGGTCGTCGCCGACGAGCACGTCGACCCGGAGTTCGGCACCGGCGCGGTCAAGGTCACCCCGGCCCACGACCCCAACGACTTCGAGATCGGCCGCCGGCACGACCTGCCCAACCTCGCCGTCCTCGACGAGCGCGGCGTCATCACGGCGCACGGCCCCTTCCAGGGCCTGGACCGCTTCGAGGCCCGCTCCGCGATCGTCGGCGCGCTGCGCGCCGAGGGCCGGATCGTCGCCGAGAAGCGCCCGTACACCCACTCCGTCGGGCACTGCTCGCGCTGCAAGACCACCATCGAGCCGCGGCTGTCCATGCAGTGGTGGGTCAAGGTCGGTCCGCTGGCGCAGGCCGCGGGTGACGCGGTCCGCGACGGCAAGGTCGCCATCCACCCCAAGGAGATGGAGTCCCGCTACTTCGGCTGGGTCGACAACCTCCACGACTGGTGCATCTCACGGCAGTTGTGGTGGGGCCACCGGATTCCCGTCTGGTACGGCCCGAACGGCGAGGTCGTCTGCGTCGGACCGGACGACGAGGCGCCCACCGGCGAGGGCTGGACGCAGGACACCGATGTCCTGGACACCTGGTTCTCCTCCGGGCTGTGGCCGTTCTCCACGCTCGGCTGGCCCGAGCAGACCCCGAGCGTCGAGAAGTTCTACCCGAACTCCGTCCTGGTCACCGGCTACGACATCCTCTTCTTCTGGGTCGCCCGGATGATGATGTTCGGGCTGTACGCGATGGACGGCACCCCGCCGTTCCACACCATCGCGCTGCACGGCATGGTCCGCGACCAGTTCGGCAAGAAGATGTCCAAGTCCTTCGGGAACGCGGTCAATCCGCTGGACTGGATGGACGCCTACGGCTCGGACGCCGTCCGGTTCACGCTGGCGCGCGGGGCGAACCCGGGGGTCGACGTCCCGATCGGCGAGGACTGGGTCCAGGGCTCGCGCAACTTCGCCAACAAGATCTGGAACGCCACCCGCTTCGCGCTGATGAACGGCGCGACGGTGGAGGGCGAACTCCCGCCCGCCGAGCAGCTGTCGGCGACCGACCGGTGGATCCTCTCCCGGCTGAACTCGGTCGTCGCCGAGGTCGACGCGTACTACGACGACTACCAGTTCGCGAAGCTGTCGGACACCCTCTTCCACTTCGCCTGGGACGAGGTCTTCGATTGGTACGTCGAGCTGTCCAAGACGACGTTCATGGCGGGCGGCCCGGCCGCAGAGGCCTCGCGCCGGGTGCTGGGCGAGGTGCTGGACGTCACGCTGCGGCTGCTGCACCCGATCGTGCCGTTCGTCACCGAGACCCTGTGGACGACGCTGACCGGTGGTGAGTCGGTCGTGATCGCCGACTGGCCGAAGGCTGTGCTCGTTGCGGGGGCGGACGCCCCGGGCGGCTTCCGGGACGAGGCGGCCGAGCGGGAGATCGAGACCGTCCAGCAGGTGGTCACCGAGGTCCGGCGCTTCCGCTCCGACCAGGGGCTGCAGCCCGGCCAGAAGGTCCCGGCGCGGCTGGAGCTGTCCGGTACGGCGCTGGCCGCGCACGAGGCCGCGATGCGCTCGCTGCTGCGGCTGCAGCCGGCAGGTGAGGGCTTCAGCGCGACCGCTTCGCTGCCGGTCGCGGGCGCGACGGTGGCCCTGGACCTCTCCGGCGCGATCGACGTCGAGGCGGAGCGCAAGCGGCTGACGAAGGACCTGGCCGCGGCGGAGAAGGAGAAGGCGCAGGCCACCGGCAAGCTCGGCAACGAGGCGTTCCTCGCCAAGGCGCCGGAGCAGGTCGTGGACAAGATCCGGGTCCGGCTGGCGGCCGCGGAGGCGGACATCGTCCGGATCACCGCGCAGCTGGCGGCCCTGCCCCAGGCGTAGCCGCCGGGCCCGGCCGCGGTCCGGGATCCGGGCGGCCCGCCCCGGGAGCGCTGTACGCAGGCCCCTCGTCCGTACGGGCGGGGGGCCTGCGCCGTCCCCGGCCCGTCCCCCGTCCCCGGCTGCCGCGTTCGCGCACCGGCCAGAGCAGCACATACGCCGTCGAGACGGCCACGAAGGCCAGCCGGATCAGGCCCCGGGCGGCGTCGTCGGGAACGGCGAAGACGCTGCCGTAGAGGACGAGCAAGCCCAGCCAGCTCCACCAGGGCACCAGCCGGCGCTGGCCGATGACGTCCCAGAGCAGGGTGCCCAGCAGCACGGACGCCGTGTAGTACGTGTAGACGCTCGGGTCGAGCACGATCCGGGCATTGGCGCCCAGCAGCACCACCGCCGCCCAGCGGCCGCGCCAGACCGCGAGGGCGCCCAGCGCGAGCCCCAGCGCGGCCTGGGCGGGGCGGTCCCAGCCGGGCGTCCTCGGGTCGCCGACGCCCAGCCAGCGCAGGGCGGACGCCGGCTGGTTCGGGATGGCGAACCGCGCTGCGGCGAAGGAGTGCGAGTCGCCCAGGAAGAAGGGCAGCCAGGCGACGGCGACCAGGCCCGCGCACCACAGCCCGGCCCGCAGCCACTTCTCCCGCGGCAGCGCGAGCAGCAGCGGGAGGAAGGCGAGGGCGGTGGGCTTGGAGTCCATCGCGAGGGCGAGGAAGACGCCGGTGAGGGCGGCGTCGCCGCGGGTGACGGCGCGGACCGCGAGGGTGGTGAAGAACAGCGCGAGGACGTCGTCGAGATGCCCGAAGCGGACCGCGACCTCGATCCACATGGGGATGAAGGCCAGCCCGGCGATCAGCACGCGCTGCCGCAGCCGCTGGTGGTTGGTGCCGGTGCCCAGGAAGTGGTGGGCGGCGCTGCGGCCGGCCAGCACCACGATGACCAGGCCGAGCAGCGACATCAGGGCGGCGGCCAGAAACTGGCCGGTGACCTCGGGGAACGGGTTGAACAGCCCGGCGGCCAGAAAGCTGAGCGGGCCCATCTGGAGCTCGGGGTGGTGCGCGTAGAGGTTGAGCCCGCCGGTGCCGTGGTCCGAGGTGTCCTGGTAGATCAGCTGTCCGCCGGTGTGCAGGTAGTGCCAGGAGAACCCGCCGTGCGGTTCCACGAGGACGAACCACAGCACGGTCCAGGCGCTGAGCAGGACCAAATGCATCCGCTGACTGATTGCCGGCACCCGTCCTCAGCTCCTGCCTTTCCGTCCGCGCAGCGCGGTGATCATCGGGGGCGGCCCACAGCCCGCCGTGGAAGAGGGGCGAACGCGGCCGGAAGTTGCCCCGGAGCGGTGCGGCGGCCGTTCTCATGGCCCTCTCATGAAGGCGAGGCACGGTGGACCGGAAATGCCGGAATACAGACGTTCCGGCCGTACCGCACGTCCCGTACGGAGGAGCCGCGCACCGTGAACAAACCCCTGCGACGGGCCGCGATCTTCTGTCTCGCACTGATCCTCGCACTGATGGGCTGGGCCACCTGGATCCAGGGGGCCAAGGCCAGTGACTACAAGGAGGACCCGCACAATCCGCGGGTCGCGATCGGCAAGTACTCCGCGCCGCTGGGCAACATCCTCGTCGGCGGGGAGCCGGTCACCGGCTCCGCCGCGACCGACTCGACGCTCAAGTACAAGCGGACGTACAAGGACGGCCCGATGTACGCGCCGGTGACCGGCTTCACCTCGCAGATCTACGGGAGCAACCAGCTGGAGAGCCTCTACGGCGACCTGCTCGACGGCTCCGACAGCCGGCTGCAGAGCCCGGTCGACGCGCTGACCCGCGAGCGCGCCAAGGGCGGCGACGTGGCCACCACCATCGACCCGAAGGTGCAGCAGGCCGGCTACCGGGCGCTGGGGGGCAAGAAGGGCGCGGCCGTCGCGATGGACCCGGCCACCGGGCGGATCCTCGGGATGGTCAGCACGCCCTCGTACGACCCCGGGAAGTTCGCCGGGTCCTCGGGCGCCGACCAGAAGGCGTGGCAGAAGCTGTCCGACGACCCGGACAGCCCCGAGGTCAACCGGGCGCTGCGGCAGCCGCTGCCGCCCGGCTCCACCTTCAAGCTGGTGGTGGCGGCGGCCGCGCTGGAGAACGGCCTGTACTCCTCGGTGGACGAGCCCACCGACAGTCCCGACCCGTACACCCTCCCGCACACCAGCAAGAAGCTCCCCAACGAGAACGCCTCCGCGCCCTGCAAGAACGCGAACATCCGCACCGCGCTCCAGTACTCCTGCAACACCGTCTTCGGGAAGATGGCCGTGGACCTGGGCAAGGACAAGGTGAAGGCGCAGGCCGAGAAGCTCGGCTTCAACGACGGCAAGGTCGACACCCCGGTGCGGGCCGCCAAGAGCGTCTTCCCCGGTGACATGGACGACGCGCAGACCGCCCTGTCCGGCATCGGCCAGTTCAACGACCAGGCGACCCCGCTCCAGATGGCGATGGTCTCCGCGGCCATCCAGAACGGCGGCGAGCTGAAGACCCCGCAGCTGGTCGACAAGCTGACCGACGGCGGCGGCAACACCGTGCAGGAGAACTCCCCGAAGACCTACCGCAAGGCGATGTCGGGGCGCACGGCGGAGCAGCTGCGGTCGGCCATGCAGACGGTGGTGGACAAGGGCACCGGGGCCGGCGCGAAGATCGACGGACTGACCGTCGGCGCCAAGACCGGTACCGCCCAGCACGGCGTGGACAACAGCGGTACGCCCTACGCCTGGTTCGTCTCGTACGCCGAGGACGGCAAGGGGCACCAGGTGGCGGTGGCCGTGATGGTCGAGGACGGGCACGCCGCCCGCAACGAGGTCTCCGGCAACGGTCTGGCGGGCCCGATCGCGCGGGCCATGATGAAGGCGGCACTGCAGTAGCGGCGGCGCGGCGCCGGCCGGGCGCCCGGGATCCGGGCCCCGGCCGGGGCTGATCCCGGCCCCTGCCGGGCCGGCCGGCCGCGGGGTGACGGCGCGGTCTCGGCGCGGGCAGCTCAGCGCACCGCTGTCGGAGGGGCCTCGTAGACTGGTCGGCGTGAGCGAGCGCCCCGAAAATGACGACCCCGACCCGAACGACGCCTTCGACGACATGGTCGAGACGGAGACCGACAAAGACCCCGATCTCGCGGTGATCGAGGCCGGCAGCCGGACCCTGCGCGCCCAGGCCGGGCCGCCGCAGGGGGACGGGATCCCGGCCCGTCCGGCCGACCCCGAGGTCGACCGCGCGCTGCGCGGGGTCGAGGAGGAGCTGGCCGGCCGCTGGGGCGAGACCAAGCTCGACCCGTCGGTGCAGCGCATCGCGGCGCTGCTGGACATCCTCGGCTCGCCCCAACGGGCGTATCCGTCCATCCACATCACCGGTACCAACGGCAAGACCAGCACGGCCCGGATGATCGAGGCCCTGCTGTCCGCCTTCGAGCTGCGCACCGGCCGCTACACCAGCCCGCACGTCCAGTCGATCACCGAGCGGATCAGCCTGGACGCCGAGCCGATCTCCGCCGAGCGGTTCATCGAGACCTACCGCGACATCGCCCCGTATGTGGAGATGGTCGACGCCCAGCAGGAGTACCGCCTGTCGTTCTTCGAGGTGCTGACGGCGATGGCGTACGCCGCCTTCGCGGACACCCCCGTGGACATCGCGGTCGTCGAGGTCGGCATGGGCGGCACCTGGGACGCGACCAACGTCATCGACGGCGATGTCGCCGTGATCACCCCCATCTCCCTGGACCACACCGACCGGCTGGGGGAGACGCCCGAGCAGATCGCCGGCGAGAAGTCCGGGATCATCAAGAAGGACGCCACGGTCGTCCTGGCCCAGCAGCCGGTGGACGCGGCGTCGGTGATGCTCAAGCGCGCGGTCGAGGTGGACGCCACGGTCGCCCGCGAGGGCATGGAGTTCGGGGTCATCTCCCGCGAGGTCGCGGTCGGCGGCCAGATGCTGACCCTGCGCGGGCTGGGCGGCGAGTACCCGGAGATCTTCCTCCCGCTGTACGGCGCCCACCAGGCGCACAACGCCGCGGTGGCGCTCGCCGCGGTGGAGGCCTTCTTCGGCGTCGGCTCGGAGCACGCCCGCACGCTCGACCTCGACACCATCCGCTCCGCGTTCGCCGCCGTCACCTCGCCCGGCCGGATGGAGGTCGTGCGGCGCAGCCCCACGGTAGTGCTGGACGCGGCGCACAACCCGGCCGGTGCCGGGGCGGCCGCCGAGGCGGTCACCGAGGCCTTCGGCTTCAGCCGGCTGGTGGGCGTCGTCGGCGCCAGCGCGGACAAGGACGTCCGGGGTTTCCTGGAGGCCTTCGAGCCGATCTTCGCCGAGGTCGTGGTGACGCGTAATTCCAGCCATCGTGCGATGGACCCGGACGAGCTGGCGGCCGTGGCGGTCGAGGTCTTCGGCGCCGAGCGGGTGCAGGTCGAGCCGCGGCTCGACGACGCCCTGGAGGTGGCGATCACCCTCGCCGAGGAGGAGGGCGAGTTCTCCGGCGCCGGGGTGCTGGTGACCGGTTCGGTGATCACGGTCGGCGAGGCCCGGCTGCTGATGGGAAGGGGCTGACCGTGCGCACGCTGTGTGCGAGCACCCTGATAGGTGAATTCTTCGTCATCGGCTTCGCCGGCCTGGTGGCGATGCAGATGTCCGACCTCCCGACGGCCACGATCTGGACGGTCAGCGGGATCGCGATGCTGCTGAGCCTCCTGCTGTGCGGGATGCTGACCCGTCCGGGTGGTGTCCAGCTCGGCTGGCTGCTGCAGCTCGCCCTGATCGCCAGCGGCTTCGTGATCCCCACGATGTTCTTCCTCGGCGGGGTCTTCGCGGCCCTGTGGTGGGCGTCGGTCCACTACGGCCGCAAGATCGATGCGGCGAAGGCCCATTGGGCGGCCGAGGCCACGACCGCGGGCTGACCCGCGACGCGCCCCCGCGGAGCACCTCCCGGGGGCGCGTTCCGCGGCGCGGGCCCGCCGGGTGGGCGGGTGACGGCTGGTGGGCGCGCCCCTGTAGCCTCAGTGCACCCGCTGACCATTGTTCATATCCAGGGAGTCCCTCCGTGAGCCAGCGCACCCTCGTCCTCCTCAAGCCCGACGCCGTCCAGCGGGGTCTGATCGGCGAGATCCTCGGCCGTATCGAGCGGAAGGCAGGCTGGACGATCAGCGCGCTGGAGATGCGGACCCTGGACCGGTCCCTTCTCGAGCAGCACTACGCCGAGCACGTCGGCCGGGAGTTCTACGAGCCGCTGGTCGCCTTCATGTCCGCCGGTCCGGTGGTCTCGATGATCGTCGAGGGCGAGCGGGTGATCGAAGGCGTGCGGGCGCTGGCCGGTCCGACTGACCCGATTGCCGCACCGAGTGGGTCCATTCGTGGGGACTTCGGAACGATCACCCGGGAGAATCTGATCCATGCCTCGGATTCCGAAGAGTCCGCCGAGCGCGAGATCAAGATTTTCTTCCCCGGGATTTCCTGACGCCTCATCAGCTGTATACCCCTCGTGACCAGGGGCGACCGAGAAAAACGTCGGTCGCCCTTTGGTGTATACGACACGATCGGGGGAACGCATCACCGCGACACGACGTCACCATTGAGGGGGCCGGGAACGTGTACGGCTGACAATGGCGGAACAGCCTCCCGACGTGTTCGAGTGGGCCCACCACGAACTACCATGGAGGCTTCCGCGCCTCGCAGCGCATCACCTCCTGCCGACCTCCAGTAAGCATTCGCTCCAGTTGGGAAGGCCAGACGTATCCTCATGGGGAACAACATGTCGTTCATCGGCCGTGACATGGCTGTCGACCTCGGGACCGCCAACACGCTGGTGTACGTCAGGGGCCGCGGAATCGTTCTCAACGAACCGTCGGTCGTGGCCATCAACACCAACACCGGCGGAATCCTCGCGGTAGGTGCTGAGGCGAAGAAGATGATCGGGCGCACGCCCGGCAACATCGTCGCCGTACGGCCCCTGAAAGACGGCGTGATCGCCGATTTCGAGATCACCGAGCGGATGCTCCGCTACTTCATCCTCAAGATCCACAAGCGGCGCTACCTGGCCCGCCCGCGGGTCGTGGTGTGTGTGCCCTCCGGCATCACCGGAGTCGAGCGCCGTGCCGTCATCGAGGCCTCGACCCAGGCCGGCGCGCGCCAGGTGCACATCATCGAGGAGCCGATGGCCGCCGCGATCGGGTCCGGTCTGCCGGTCCACGAGGCCACCGGCAACATGGTCGTGGACATCGGCGGCGGCACCACCGAGGTCGCGGTCATCTCGCTCGGCGGCATCGTCACCGCCCAGTCCATCAGGGTGGCCGGCGACGAGCTGGACAACGCGATCATCCAGCACATCAAGAAGGAGTACAGCCTTCTGCTGGGCGAGCGCACCGCCGAGAGCATCAAGATCACCATCGGCTCGGCGTACGACCTCGAACAGGACGAGCACACCGAGATCCGCGGCCGCGACCTGGTCTCCGGCCTGCCGAAGACCGTCGTGATCTCGGCGGCCGAGGTCCGCAAGGCCATCGAGGAGCCGGTCAACTCCATCGTCGACGCGGTCAAGACGACCCTCGACAAGTGCCCGCCGGAGCTGTCCGGCGACGTCATGGACCGCGGCATCGTGCTCACCGGAGGCGGCGCCCTGCTCCGCGGCCTCGACGAGCGGCTGCGCCGCGAGACCGGTATGCCCATCCACATCGCCGAGGACCCGCTCGACTCCGTCGCGCTGGGCTCCGGCAAGTGCGTGGAGGAGTTCGAGGCGCTCCAGCAGGTCCTCGACTCCCAGCCGCGCCGGTAGCACCCGCCGGGTCCGTCCGGCGCCGCGGCCGCCACCCGGCGGCCACGGCGGCCGGACGCCACGGCGGCAGCGGCCGATCCGTCCGCCGGATCGCTGATATACAGGCACACATCCCAACAGACACGGCGCCTGACGCTTCACCATCCGGCACCGTCACATCAGGCACAACGCTCAACTCCCGAACGAGACCGGCGGGGCCCGCAGCCGGCCGGTCCTACGAGGAAGGACACGGCCGCCGCACGTGAGGGACACACGAGAGAGCCGGCTGCTGCTGGTGCTGCTGGTCGCGATCGCGTTCGCGCTGATCACGGTCGATATCCGCGGCGGCGAACAGTCCCCGCTCGATGGTGCCCGGCACGCCGCCGCCTCCGCCTTCGGGCCGGTCGAAAGCGGTGTCGCCCGCGTCGTCGACCCGGTCGGCAACGCCGTGGGCGCGGTACGCGACTCCGGCCGGCGGCACGACCGGATCAGCACGCTGGAGCACCAGAACGAGGCGCTGAAGGCCAAGCTCGGCTCCTCCGACCGCAACCGCGCCCGCGCCGCCGAGCTGGACAAGATCCTCAAGACCGCCGGCACCGGCCAGTACGCCATCAAGGGCGCCCAGGTCATCGCCATCGGCTCGGCCCAGGGCTTCTCCTGGACCATCACCATCGACGCCGGCAGCCGCGACGGCATCGCCCGCGACATGACCGTGCTCAACGGCGACGGCCTGGTCGGCAGGGTCACCACCGTCGGCCCCAGCACCTCCACGGTCCTGCTGGCCGCCGACCCGGACTTCACCGTCGGCACCCGCATGGAGAAGACCAACGAGATCGGCTTCGCCAACGGGCAGGGCGTGCGCTCGCTGCGCGTGCAGCTGCTCAACGGCCGGGCCAACATCAAGAAGGGCGACCGCCTGGTCACCTTCGGCTCCAGCAAGGACAAGCCGTTCGTGCCGGGGGTGCCGGTCGGCAGGGTCGTACGGGTCGAGCCGTTCAACGGCGATCTGACCCGCACCCTCCAGGTCCGGCCCTTCGTCGCCTTCTCCCAGCTCGACATCGTCGGCGTCGTGGTCCAGCCGCCCCGCGAGGACCCGCGTGACACCGTGCTGCCGCCGCGGCCCGCCAAGCCCAAGCCGACACCGACGGTCACCGTCACGGCCTCCCCCTCCGCGAGCGCCTCTCCCAGGAGCTGACCGATGCGCATCAACCGGATCCTGCTCTCGGCCCCGCTGGTGGTCGTCGCCCTCGTCATCCAGGTCACGATCCTGGCCCGGCTGCAACTCCCCGGCGCGGTACCGGACCTGCTGCTGCTCGTGGTGGTCGCCCTGGCGCTGGTCTACGGCCATGTCGGCGGCGCGCTCATCGGCTTCTTCGCCGGCCTGCTGGCCGACCTCGCCCCGCCGTCCGACCACGCCATCGGCCGCTACGCGCTGGTGCTCTGCGTCATCGGCTACGCCGCGGGCCTGACCCGCCCGGACTCCGGCCGGCACCGCTCGGCGACGCTGCCGCTGCTCGTCGTCATCGGCGCCGCCATCGGCTCGACGCTGATGTACGCCGGCGTCGGCGCGCTGGTCGGCGACACCGCCGCCCGGCACGTCGGCATCGTCGGGCTGCTGCTCAGCGCCACCCTCTACGACCTGCTGCTGGCCCCCTTCACCGTCCCGCTGGTGATGGCGCTGGCGCGGAAGACGGACAGCGATCTGCTGGCCGGCGAGGGCTCCGGCAGCACGAGCGGCTCCGCCGGCGACGCCGGGTACGGCTGGCTGACCACCGGCACCGGCCTCAAGGCCAGCCGCGGCGCCATGAAGTCCCTGCGCACCGGCGCCGGCATCGGCACCCAGCGCGGCGGCCTGCTCGGCAAGTCCGCCCGCGACAAGGTGGGCCGCATCAAGGGGGTCAAGCGACTGTGACGCCCTCCCGTCTCCATCCGACCACCACCCCTCATGGAGGCGCTGCGCGCCATGAGTAATCTCCCGGAAACCCGGACCTCCCGGGTCACCGTCCGGCTCATCGCGATCCAGATCCTGGTCTTCTCCCTGCTGGTCACCCTCGGCGGACGGCTCTGGTATCTGCAGATCCGCAATGGCCAGGAGTACGCCAACGAGGCCAGGAGCAACCACGTCCAGCAGGTCGTCGAGCCCGCCACCCGCGGCTCCATCCTCGACGCCCGCGGCGTGCCGCTGGCCGACAACCAGACCCGGCTGGTCGTCTCCGCGAACCGTACCGACCTGCTGAAGATGAAGGACGACGGCAAGGCCGTGCTCGGGCGGCTCGCCCGGGTGCTCGGGATGTCGGCGAAGGAGATCCGCGACAAGGTCCGGCTGTGCGACTCCAAGACGCCGCAGCCCTGCTGGAACGGCTCGCCCTACCAGCCGATCCCGATCACCGACGCGGCCACCACCCAGCAGGCGCTCCAGATCCGTGAGCGCTCCGAGGACTTCCCCGGCATCAGCGCCGAGCCCACCGCCGTCCGCCGCTACGCCGCCCCCGGCACCGCCAACACCGCCCAGGTGCTGGGCTATCTCTCGCCGGTCACCGACGTCGAGATCAACAAGGCCAAGGACACCCGCTCGCCGCTGCTGCGCTCCGACCAGATCGGCCGGTCCGGGCTGGAGCGGACGTACGACAGCGCGCTGCGCGGCAAGGCCGCCGTCACCCGCTACGAGGTCGACAACCTCGGCCGGGTCATCGGTCAGGCCAAGAGCGAGAAGGGCCGGGCCGGAGCCAGCGTCGTGACCAGCATCGACGCCCGTGTGCAGGCCATAGCGGAAAAGCAGCTGGACCAGGCCATGAAGGACGCCCGCAAGGAGTTCGACAAGAACACCGGCACCAACTACAAGGCCGACTCGGGCGCCGTGGTCGTCATGGAGGCCAAGACCGGCCGGGTGGTGGCGATGGCCTCCAACCCCAGCTACGACCCCAACGCCTGGGTCGGCGGGATCTCCGGCAAGGACTACGCCCACCTCACGGGCAAGGACTCCGACTACCCGCTGCTGAACCGCGCCATCCAGGGGCAGGCCGCCCCCGGCTCGATCTTCAAGGTCATCTCGACCTCGGCCGCGGTCAACGCCGGCTACGACTTCAACGGCCACTACCCCTGCACCAGCTCGTACAGCATCGGCGGCCAGACCTTCAAGAACTTCGAGGGCGAGGGCCACGGCGACATCAGCCTGGGCCGGGCGCTGGAGGTCTCCTGCGACACCGTCTTCTACCGGCTCTCGCACGAGGAGTGGAAGAAGGACGGCGGGGACAAGCCCAAGAAGGACCCCAACGACTGGTTCTACAAGACCGCCCACCAGTTCGGCCTCGGCAAGGAGACCGGCATCGACCTCCCCAACGAGGTCACCGGCCGGGTCCCCGACCGCAGGTGGAAGAACGCGTTCTGGAAGGCCAACAAGGCCGGCTGGTGCCAGCAGGCCAAGGCCTGGCCGAAGAAGAAGGACTTCGGCACCAAGCTCGCCCGTGAGGGCTGCCTGGAGGGCATGAAGCTGCACGCCTACGACTCGATCAACTACGCCATCGGCCAGGGCGACACCCTCGTCACGCCGATCCAGATGGCCACCATCTACGGCGCGATCAGCAACGGCGGCACGCTCTACAACCCGACCGTCGGCAAGGCGATCGTCAGCCCCGACGGCAAGCACATCCAGCGGATCATGCCGCACCCGCACGGCAAACTGCCGGTCAGCAAGAAGACCCTGGGGCAGATGGACGGCGCCCTCGCCGGCGTCGCCACCCGGGGCACCGCGGCCTGGCGGTTCGGCGGCTGGCCCCAGGACAAGATCCCGATGCACGCCAAGACCGGTACCGCCGAGGTCTACGGCAAGCAGACGACCTCGTGGTTCGCGACGTACACCAAGGACTACACGATCGTCATGACCATCGCCCAGGGTGGTACGGGCTCCGGCGCCTCCGGTCCCGCGGTGCGCAACATCTACAACGCGCTCTACGGGATCGACGAGAAGGGCGGCATCGACCCGAAGGCGGCCCTGCTGCCGAGGCCGGAGGCCAGGCTGCCCAAGATCGACACCGATGGCTCCATCGAGGCCCAGCCCATCAAGCCGTACGCCCCGCCGTCGCCCTCGCCGTCCGCATCGGAGAGCCCACGATGACGACCAGCCATACGTCCCGGGCGTTCTCGATCCGGCGCTACACCCCCGAACTCGGCACCTGGGGAAAGCTGACGGCGCGTGACTCGGTGGTGCGCAAGCTGGACTGGATACTGCTGCTGTCCTGCCTGGCGCTCTCGCTCATGGGCTCGGTGCTGGTGTTCTCCGCCACCCGCAACCGCACCGCGCTCAACCACGACGACGAGTACTTCTTCTTCCTGCACCACCTCCTCAACACCGGCATCGGCCTGGCGCTGGCGGCCGGCACGATCTGGCTGGGGCACCGCACCCTGCGCGGCGCGGTACCGATCCTGTACGCCCTGTCGGTCGTGCTCGCGCTGCTGGTGCTGACCCCGCTGGGCGCCACCATCAACGGCTCGCGCTCCTGGCTGGCGATCCCCGGCGGATTCTCGCTCCAGCCCGCCGAGTTCGCGAAGATCACCATCACCCTCGGCATGGCGATGATCCTGGCCTCCCGGGTCGACGCGGGCGACCGGCCGCACCCCGACCACCGCACCGTCGTCCAGGCCCTGGGCCTGGCCGCCGTCCCGGTCGGCGTCATCCTGCTGATGCCCGACCTCGGTTCGGTGATGGTGCTCGGCGCCGTCATCCTCGGCGTGCTGCTCGCCTCCGGGGCCTCCAACCGCTGGATCCTGGGGCTGGGCGGCACGGGCGTCGTCGGCTGCGTGGCCATCTGGCAGCTCGGTCTGCTGGACGAATACCAGATCGCCCGCTTCGCCGCGTTCGCCAACCCCAGCCTCGACCCGGCCGGCGTCGGCTACAACACCAACCAGGCCCGGATCGCGATCGGCGGCGGCGGACTGACCGGTTCCGGCCTGTTCCACGGCAGCCAGACCACCGGCCAGTTCGTCCCCGAGCAGCAGACGGACTTCATCTTCACCGTCGCCGGCGAGGAACTCGGCTTCCTGGGCGCGGGCCTGATCATCGTGCTGCTCGGCATCGTGCTGTGGCGCGCCTGCCGGATCGCCCGCGAGTCCACCGAGCTCTACGGCACCATCGTCGCCGCCGGCATCATCGCCTGGTTCGCCTTCCAGTCCTTCGAGAACATCGGCATGACGCTCGGCATCATGCCGGTCACCGGCCTCCCGCTGCCGTTCGTCTCCTACGGCGGTACCTCCATGTTCGCGGTCTGGATCGCGATAGGGCTGCTGCAGTCCATCCGCGTTCAGCGGCCGCTGTCGGCCTCCCGCTGAGCCCCCTCACCGCCCGAGATACAGCTCGAACCACAGTGAGGTGGCGCGCGGCCCCTCGCACGGCGTCGTTCCCCAGGCGTCGGCGAGGTGGCCGGTCAGCAGCAGCCCGTGGTCGGCGCCCTGCTCGCCGTCCGGCGGGGCCGGGCGCGGGATCCGGACCGGCGCGGTGTCATGGACGCTGATCCGCAGGCCGTGCCGGGCGGTCAGCATCCGCAGCAGGATGTCCGCGGAGCGCGGGGTGTGCAGATGGCAGCGGGTCACCGCCTCCGAGGCGAGCAGCACCGCGGTGTCGCGGAGCGGGTCGAGCCCGGTGCGGCGCAGCACCGCCCGGACGAAGTCGCGGGCGGCCTTCGGGGCGGTGGGCTCGCTCGCCGCGGTCAGGAGGGACGGGCGGGCGCCGGTCGAGACGTGGATGGGCGCCCGGGTGGCGGGTACGGCTTGGGGGTGCACGGGTGTCTCCCTCCCCGAAGGGGTCGAGTACGCGGCCGGTACCACTCTGCGTGGCCGACTCGTCACACACCGTAAGTCACCGGATGCGGTGCGTGCCACCCACCCGGCGGATCCCGGACAGTCGGCGTCCGGCCGGTCCGATGGGTGGCTCCCGGCGGGGCGGCATGACTACATTCGAGGCATGGCGGACACCGTGCGGGAGATCGAGCGGAAGTACGAGGCCGACCGGACCACGCAGCTGCCCGACCTGACCGGGGTCGACGGGGTCGCCACGGTGGTGGAGGCGGGTGCCGAGGAGCTGGACGCCGTCTACTACGACACCGCCGGACTGCACCTGGCCGCGGAGGGCATCACCCTGCGCCACCGCACCGGCGGCAGGGACGCGGGCTGGCATCTGAAGCTCCCGGTCGCGCCGGGCGTCCGCGACGAGGTGCGGGCCCCGCTGTCCGACACCCCGCCCGCGGAACTCACCGCCCTCCTGCGATCCCGGCTGCTGGACCGCGCCCTGGTGCCCGTCGTACGGCTGCGCACCCACCGCACGGTGCGGGTGCTGCGGGACGCCGGGGGCGCGCCGCTCGCGGAGGTCGCGGTGGACTCGGTGCGCGCGCGGCGGCCCGGCCCGCCCGAGGGGCGCAGGAAGACGAAGGCGGCGGCGGTCCAGGCCCGGTGGCACGAGATCGAGGTCGAGCTCGTCGGTGGCGGCGGCCCCGGGCTGCTGGACGCCGTCGACCGGAAGCTGGCCGAGGCGGGGGTGCGCCCCGCGGGATCCGCCTCGAAACTGGCGCGGGCACTGGCCGAGACGGGCCAGCGGTACGAGGACGCGGCCGGGCCCGGCACCGGCAAGGGCGGCGGCACCGCCGGCGAGGTCGTGCTGCGCTACGTCCGCGCGCAGGTGCGGGCGATCGTCGAGCTGGATCCGGCGGTGCGCCGCGACCTGCCCGACGCGGTCCACCGGATGCGGGTCGCCACCCGCCGGCTGCGCAGCGCCTTCCGCTCGTACACCAAGGTGCTCGACCGCGCGGAGACCCTGCCCCTCGGCGTCGAACTCAAGTGGCTGGCCGCGGAGTTGGGCGTGGAGCGGGACCGCGAGGTGCTCACCGCACGGCTGCGGGCCGCGCTCGACGGGGTGCCCCGCGAGCTGCGGCTGGGCCCCGTCGACGCCCGGCTGCGTATCTGGACCGAGCGGCGCCGGGGCGGCGCGCGCGGGCAGCTGCTGGCCGTCCTGGACGGGCCCCGCTACCTCGCCCTGCTGAAGCGGCTGCACGTGCTCCTGGAGGCGCCGCCGCTGCGCCCGGCCGCCGCCCGCCCGGCGCCCGAGGTGGCCGCCCGGGCCGTGCTGAAGGACTACCGGCGGCTGGCCGGCCGGATGGAGACCGCCCTGGCGGCGCCGGCCGGACGGGCGCGGGACGAGGCGCTGCACGGCGCCCGCAAGGCGGCCAAGCGGACCCGGTACGCCGCGGAGGCGGCCCGCCCGGCGCTCGGCCGCCCGGCGAAGAAGTTCGCCCGCCGCATCAAGCGGGTGCAGCAGCTGCTCGGCGACCACCAGGACAGCGTCGTGGCCCGCGGCACGCTGCGCGAGCTGGCGACCCAGGCCCAGCGGGCCGGCGAGAGCGGCTTCACCTTCGGCCTGCTCCACGGGCGCGAGGAGGCCCTGGCCGCCGACCGGGAGCGCCGGCTGCCGCGGGTGTGGAAGAAGGCGTCCCGCCGCCGGTACCGCACCGCGCTGCGGCCCTGACCCGGTCCGCGGCGGCTGGTCCGGCCGCCGCCGCGGAGCACGTTAGGCTTGAGGGTCCCCCCTGCCCGCTGATGAAAGATCACCACGATGCCTGTCGAGTCGGTCTTCCCGCGCCTGGAGGCCCTCCTCCCTCACGTGCAGAAGCCCATTCAGTACGTCGGTGGCGAGCTCAACTCCACAGTCAAGCCGTGGGACGAGTGCGACGTCCGCTGGTCGCTCATGTACCCGGACGCCTACGAGGTCGGTCTGCCCAACCAGGGCGTCATGATCCTCTACGAGGTCCTCAACGAGCGCGAGGGCGTGCTGGCCGAGCGGACGTACAGCGTCTGGCCGGACCTCGAAGCCCTGATGCGGGAGCACGACGTCCCCCAGTTCACGGTCGACGGGCACCGCCCCGTCGGCGCCTTCGACGTCCTCGGCGTCTCCTTCTCGACCGAGCTGGGCTACACCAACCTCCTCACGGCGCTGGACCTGGCCGGCATCCCGATGGAGGCCAAGGACCGCACCGAGGACCACCCGATCGTCCTCGCCGGCGGCCACGCGGCCTTCAACCCGGAGCCGGTCGCGGACTTCCTGGACTGCGCGGTGGTGGGCGACGGCGAGCAGGCGGTGCTGGAGATCACCGAGATCATCCGCGCCTGGAAGCAGGAGGACCGCCCCGGTGGGCGCGACGAGCTGCTGCTGCGCCTCGCGAAGACCGGCAGCGTCTACGTCCCCAAGTTCTATGACGTCGAGTACCTGGCCGACGGGCGCATCTCGCGCGTCGTGCCGAACCGCTCCGGCGTCCCGTGGCGGGTGTCCAAGCACACCGTCATGGACCTGGACGAGTGGCCCTACCCCAAGCAGCCGCTCGTCCCCCTGGCCGAGACCGTCCATGAGCGGATGTCGGTCGAGATCTTCCGTGGCTGCACCCGCGGCTGCCGTTTCTGCCAGGCCGGCATGATCACGCGCCCCGTACGGGAGCGAAGCATCACCGGCATCGGCGACATGGTGGACAAGGGCCTGAAGGCCACGGGATTCGAGGAGGTCGGCCTGTTGTCGCTGTCCTCCGCGGACCACACCGAGATCGGCGACGTCGCGAAGGGCCTCGCCGACCGGTACGAGGAAGACAAGATCGGTCTGTCGCTGCCGTCGACCCGGGTCGACGCCTTCAACATCGATCTTGCCAACGAGCTGACGCGCAACGGCCGTCGCTCGGGTCTGACCTTCGCGCCGGAGGGCGGCAGCGAGCGGATCCGCAAGGTCATCAACAAGATGGTCTCCGAAGAGGACCTGATCCGCACCGTCTCCACGGCCTACGGCAACGGCTGGCGGCAGGTGAAGCTGTACTTCATGTGCGGCCTGCCGACCGAGACCGACGAGGACGTGCTCCAGATCGGCGACATGGCGGTCAAGGTCATCGCCGAGGGACGCAAGGCCTCCGGGCAGAACGACATCCGCTGCACGGTCTCCATCGGCGGCTTCGTCCCCAAGCCGCACACGCCGTTCCAGTGGGCGCCGCAGCTGTCGGCGGAGGAGACGGACGCCCGTCTCGAAAAGCTCCGCGACAAGATCCGCGGTGACAAGAAGTACGGCCGCTCCATCGGCTTCCGCTACCACGACGGCAAGCCCGGCATCGTCGAGGGCCTGCTCTCGCGCGGCGACCGCCGCGTCGGCTCGGTCATCCGCGCCGTCTACGAGGGCGGCGGCCGCTTCGACGGCTGGCGCGAGCACTTCTCCTACGACCGCTGGATGAAGGCCGCCGAGGAGACGCTGCCCGGCTTCGGCGTGGACGTCGCCTGGTACACCACCCGTGAGCGGGAGTACGAGGAGGTCCTGCCCTGGGACCACCTGGACTCCGGTCTCGACAAGGACTGGCTCTGGGAGGACTGGCAGGACGCCCTCGACGAGACCGAGGTCGAGGACTGCCGCTGGACCCCGTGCTTCGACTGCGGCGTGTGCCCGCAGATGGACACCGAGATCCAGATCGGCCCCACGGGCAAGAAGCTGCTGCCGCTGAGCGTCGTCAAGTAGCGCCCGCCGTACGCCTCTTCGGCCCGGCCCCGCGTACCCCGCGCGGCCGGGCCGCGGTGTGCTCGCCCACAATGGGCCGATGCCGATGCCGACGCCTCCGCAGCTCATCGCCCCCACCGCGGAGGTCCACGCCTCCTTCCTCGCCGCGATGGAGGAGTTCCGCGCCGACGGCACCGAGGCCGTACCGCACTCCCGGCTGGCCGCTGAACTGCGCACGTGGGCCGATCGTTGGCGCACCGCCGAGGGGTTCGCCGCGTACGTGGCGCTGACCGCCGGCACCGCGCGCGACGAGCGCCCGGACGGCGTCGTCGCCATGACCACCCGGTGGTGGGTGGCGGACGGCAGGTACCTGGGCCGGGTCACCTTCCGGCACGGCCTGACCCCCTCGCTCCTCGACCACGGCGGCCACATCGGCTACGCCGTCCGTCCCGGCGCCCGCCGCCGCGGCCACGCCACCGCGATGCTGCGCGCCGCGCTGCCGGTCGCCCATCACGAGCTGGGCATCGACCCGGTGCTGGTCACCTGCGACCACACCAACGCCGCCTCGCGCAAGGTCATCGAGGCCTGCGGCGGGGTCTTCGAGGACCGCCGGGCGGAGAAGCTGCGCTACTGGATCCACGCGCCCCGCCCCGCCGCCGGACCGAAGCCGTCGCCGCGCGGCTGACGCACCGGAGCACGAGGGGTCGACGGCTGCCCGGCTCCGGCGCACTCCCGGCGGGCATGATTTCCCGGGTCCTCGGCCGCGTCCTGCCTGTTCGGGGCACCCCGCGCGGCCCGGCCGGCGAGGGCCGCGGTGCCCCGGCGGGAACCGGCGGGTTCCGGGACACGTACTCTAGGTAAGAAGTCCGGGCGCGACGTGTCCCCGCCCGCGCGGGGCCGATCCGGACCGGGCGACGCCGGACGGCGTCCTCCGGGCCGTCCCCGCCCCACGGGGGTGGCATCCGGCAGCGCCCTCTCACAAGGAGAAGTAACACTGGGCAAGCGACAGCCCGAAGGCCCGCCGCCCGCACCGGCGGTGCAGCGCATCCGACTGCGCTACACCAAGCGCGGCCGCCTCCGGTTCACCAGTCACCGCGACTTCCAGCGCGCTTTCGAGCGGGCGCTGCGCCGCGCCGAGGTCCCCATGGCCTATTCGGCGGGCTTCACCCCGCACCCCAAGGTGTCGTACGCCAACGCCGCCCCCACCGGCACGGGCAGCGAGGCCGAGTATCTGGAAATCCAGCTCGCCGAGCGCCGCGACCCGGACACGCTCCGCGCGCTGCTCGACACCTCGCTGCCGGACGGCCTCGATGTGATCGACGCCGTCGAGGCGCACACCTCCGGCCTGGCCGACCGGCTGGAGGCCTCCGTATGGGAGATCCGGCTCGACGGGGTCGGGGCCGAGGAGGCCGGGCGCGCCGTCGAGGCGTTCCTCGCCGCCGAAGAGGTGCAGGTCGAGCGCCGTACGAAGAACGGCATGCGGACCTTTGACGCACGGGGCGCGGTGACGCGTCTGGAGGCCGCCGGTTGCCCGGGCGATAGGCCCGACGGCAAAGCCTGTGCGATACTGCGGCTGGTTGTTCGGCATCTGACACCTGCCGTTCGACCCGACGACGTCCTGTCCGGCCTCCGAGCCGCGGCCGACCTGGCGCCGCCGGTCCCCGCTGCGGTGACCAGGCTGGCGCAGGGGCTGCTCGATGAGGAGACCGGCGCGGTGACCGACCCGCTAGCGCCCGACCGCGACGCTGCCACGGCCGCCCCACCCACGGCCGCCGGGCTGAGTGCCGCGAAGGCGACGAGCGGGGTCTCCCCGGCAGCCGGGGAAGGTACTGCGTAGGACCGCCGTCGTCGCGTCGCCGAGCAGCCAGGGAGCCACCCCGGTCCGGCAGACGCACTGACCAGGAGACTTTCGCCGGTCCCCGCCCAAAGGGAGCCGGCGAGCGAGACGACAGCTCCCGTGCGGCGCCCACGCCCCGGACAGCGGGACCGCGCTCATCACGCGGACCGCGACCGGAATCAGGCGCGGCGCCCGGGAGCGTGACGGGAGAACCGCCCGCATGCTCGAGCCCATTGAGCCCACCGATTCGACGCGTTCACGCAACGGTGGCGCCGACGACAACCATTCACCCAGCGACACCCTGCCGCCCCGGCGCCGTGCCGCCTCCCGGCCGGCCGGCCCGCCCAAGGGCGCCGGCGCCGCCGAGGCCGCGGTGGTGAGCAGCACCTCCGACGGACCCGGTGCGGCCCTCGCCGAGGAGCACACCGCCTCCGCGGTCACCACCGGCGACGAGGCCAAGCCCGCGCGTACCCGCCGCCGGGCCACCCGCAAGGCCACCGCCCCGGCCGGCGCCCCGCAGCAGGCATCCGGCGAGCCCGCCGCGGCCCCGGCCGAACCGGCCGCCGCCGAGGCGCCCG
>NZ_BMND01000013.1 GCF_014646275.1 Streptomyces kronopolitis | reverse complement strand
CCGGCGTGCGCCGGGCCGCGGACGGTCCCGCCGCCGGTGCGCCGCGCGCCGGTGCGCCGTCCTGCGGCGCCCGCGCCGTCGTCGCCGCGGTCTACGTCCCGGCCGCGGCCCTGGCGCTCTGGTCGCTCGGCCGGACGCTGTGGGGCGGCCTGCACCAGCCCGGGATCGCGCTGGCCTTCGGGGTGCTGATCGCCGTGGGGGAGCTGGTGGGCACGGGGAGCGCGCCGGCGGCCGGGTCCGGGCGGAGGCCGGGGGAGCGGGAGGGCGCCCCGCTGGGTGCGGCCGGGGCCCTCGCGTACGCGCTGCTCGGCGCGGTCGGCGGGCGGCCCACGACCCATGGCGTCGCGCAGGTCGTGGCGGTGGTTCTGGCGGCCGGGCTGGTCGGGCTGGTGCGGCAGCTGGCGCGCGGGGCGGGGCCGGGGCCGGACCACCTCGCCCGCCGGGTGCTGAGCATCGGCTTCGCCGCCACCTGCTTCCAGCCCCTCTACAACACCGGGACGCTGCACGCCTGGGTGGCCTCCGGGCCGTTCTACCCCCTCTTCATGATCGCCCTGATGGCGCTGACCGCGCTGTGCGACGCGGTGCTGGCGGCGGTGCTGGCCCGGGCCCGTACCGGCTGGCCGTACGGGCCGCTGCTGCGAGACGAGTTGCGGGCGCTGCCGGGGATCGGCTCGGCGATCTGCGCCACCGGCGTGGTGATCGCGCTGGCCACCGCGGTCGTCGGGCTGTGGGCGCTGCCCGTCTTCTGCCTGCCGCTGCTGCTGACCCAGTTCGCCTTCCGGCGCTACGCCGAGGTGCGCGCCACCTACCGCCAGACCCTCGCCTCGCTGGCCCGCTCCACCGAGATCGCCGGCTACACCCCGCACGGCCACGCCCGCCGGGTGGCCGCGCTCAGCCGTGCCGTGGGCCGGGAACTGGGGCTGCACGGTCCGGACTTGGACGTGCTCGAACACGCCGCGCTGCTGCACGACATCGGTCAGCTCTCGCTGGTGGACCCGGTGCCGGACGGGGCGACCGCCGCGCTGCCGCCCGACCGGCAGCGCCGGATCGCGCTGCTGGGCGGCGCCGTTGTCCGGCAGACCGGGGCGCCCGCGGAGGTCGCGGTGATCGTCGAGCGGCAGGCCGATCCGTTCCGGGACCAGCCGGTCACGGCGCGTATCGTCCGCACCGTCAACGCCTACGACGACCTGTCGGGCGGCTCCGCGGGGCCGGGCGGCCCGCTGCACGCCCTGGAGCGGCTGCGGCTGGCCACCGCGCGCGACCACGAACCCCGGGTCGTCGAGGCGCTGGCCCGGGTCCTGGCGTGCGAGGGCCGCGCGGTGTGAGATGGCCGACTGCGGGCCGGCCGCAGGGGACCGGCGGCGCCCGCTCCGCGGCCGGTGGAGGGCCGTCCTGCCGTGCGCCGCCCCCGGTGGGCGCCGACGGGCCGCAGACCGCCCCGGGGCGGGCTCCGGCGGGCCCCGGACGCCGCTGCGCCGCCCCGGTCCCGCGCCGTGCGCCCGAGGTTCGGGAACCCATGGGTAATGAGCGGCCGCCGAGATGGGCATGGTTGGATGCGAAGGAAGCCCCTTCCAGGGGGATTCAGGGGGTCGGGGAAGGGCAAGGAGCCGCAGGGGAGCGGCAAACCGGGCTGAGCCCGGCGGCAATCTGTGGCAGGTTGTCGAGTAGACCCCCCGGAAGGCCCCGGGCGCCGCCCGGGGAGACCTCCCCGGCGGCAATCAAGAGCAACCAGCAGGCGGGAATCGTGAGGATCTTCGGCAAGGTACGGCACCGGCCCTCCGCCTCGTGGCGGCAGGCGACCGACCGCGCTTTCACGCTGATCGGCGACGGCCGTTACGAGGACGCGGGGGCGCTGCTGACGCGTGCCGCGGACATGGAGCCATGGCTCTCGGAGTCCTGGTTCAATCTCGCCCTGCTGCACAAGTTCCGGCACGACTGGGAGCAGGCCAGGGCGGCGGGCCTGCGCGCGGTGGCGCTGCTGGACCGGGAGTCCGGGGCGCCCGACTGGTGGAACGTGGGCATCGCCGCCACGGCCCTGCAGGACTGGCCGCTGGCCCGCCGCGCCTGGCAGGCGTACGGCCTGAAGGTGCCCGGTGACGGCTCCCCGTCCGGCGAACCGCTCGGTATGACGCTGGGCAGCGCCGCCGTCCGGCTCTCCCCGGAGGGCGAGGCCGAGGTCGTCTGGGGCCGCCGGCTGGACCCGGCCCGTATCGAGGTGCTGTCGATCCCGCTGCCGTCCTCCGGGCGGCGCTGGGGCGAGGTGGTGCTGCACGACGGCGTCCCGCACGGCGAGCGGACCACCGCCAGCGCCGACGGCGCCACCAGGGCCTATCCGGTCTTCGACGAGATCGAGCTGTGGGCGCCCTCCCCGGTCCCGACCTGGGTGGTGCTCCTGGAGGCCGCCTCGGAGGCCGACCGGGACGCCCTGGAGCGGCTGGCGGCCGACGCGGGCTTCGCCGCCGAGGACTGGTCGTCCTCGGTGCGGCTGCTGTGCCGTACGTGCTCGGAGAGTCGGATGCCCAGCGACGAGGGCGACGGCGAGCATCTGGACCCGCACGACCACAGCGAGCCCGGCCACCCCGGGCCGCTCGGGCACCGCACCGCGGGCTCGGGCTCCTTGTGGGTGCCGGAGCGCGAATGCGGCATCGCGGCGCCGTCCGCGCTGGTGCGCGGGCTGCTGGACGGCTGGGTCGCGGACAGCCCGGACACCCGGGAATGGCGGGATCTGGAAGAGGTCTGCTGAGAGCCCGGCGGCATCCCCGTAGGCTGTAGGGCGACTAACCAGGGTTTTCAGGAAGGCGTACGGCGGAGATGGCCCAGCAGCCTGTGTTTGATCAAGACGGTGACCAGCGCGTGGACGAGGCGTTCATCGACGACGTCACCGATGCCGGGGAGCGGGAGGAGGCCCACCGCGAGCGGGGCACCTCGCGGCCGATCACGGTCGTCGGCAACCCGGTGCTCCACAAGGAGTGCAAGGACGTCACGGCGTTCGACGAGGAGCTCGGCAGGCTCATCGACGACATGTTCGCCAGCCAGCGCACCGCCGAGGGGGTGGGCCTGGCCGCGAACCAGATCGGCGTGGACCTGAAGGTCTTCGTCTACGACTGCCTGGACGACGAGGGCGTCCGGCACGTCGGCGCGGTCTGCAACCCCGTCCTGGAGGAGCTGCCGGCCGAGCGCCGCGTCCTGGACGACTCCAACGAGGGCTGCCTGTCCGTGCCCGGCGCCTACGCCGAGCTGGCCCGCCCCGACTACGCCGTGGTCCGCGGGCAGGACGCCAAGGGCGAGCCGGTCGCGATCCGCGGCACCGGCTACTTCGCGCGCTGCCTCCAGCACGAGACCGACCACCTCTACGGCTACCTCTACATCGACCGGCTCAGCAAGCGGGAGCGCAAGGACGCGCTCCAGCAGATGGCCGAGCGGGAGCCGCGCTACCCCGTCGTCGCCAACGACTGACGGCGCTCACCGACGGCCCCGGCCGACGACGCAGGCGCACGGGCGCCCGGCCCACCGGCCGGGCGCCCGCCGCCGTTCACGGGGCCTGCCGGTAGGCGCTCCAGACCTTCGGCGGGATGGCCGTGCCCATCTCGCTGTCCGCGCCGCCGACGCCCTGCATCGGGAGCAGGTCGGGGGCGCCCGGCTTGTTGCGGAACATGGTGACGGCGGTGGTCGGCTCGTCGCCGTCGGCGGCGGTGGGCGTCCGGCCGGGGCGGACCGGGGCCGGGCCGTCCGCGCCGGTGCCGGGGTCCTTGCCGAGGTCCGGGACGCCGGCCGGCGGGCCGCCGATGAACCACGCCGACTTCAGCCGGTCGCCCGGCTCGGTGCGGCCGGCCGCGACCGGCCGCTTCGCCGCGGCGCCGTCGTCCTTCCCCAGCGTCCGCAGGCCCAGCTCCTCCAGGGCCCCGGACACCTGCTGGGCGACCCCGGCGTCCAGGACCTGGTGCGGCTCGGGGCGGTGCGGGCCGGGTACCGGGCGGCCGTGGTGGGTGAGCGAGGTCACCGCGTAGGGGTCGGTGTGCAGACCGCCGTTGGCGAAGGTGGTGTAGGCGCTCGCCATCCGGACCGCGCTGGGGGCCGAGGTGCCCAGCGGGAAGGTCTGCTCCAGGCGCGCCATGCTCTCCTTGCGCAGGCCCGAGGCCACCGCCAGATCCCGGATCGGCTTGAGCCCGATCTCCTTGCCGGCTTGTACGAACGGCGGGTTCTGGCCCTTGAGCAGCGCCCCGCGCAGCGTCAGGGGCAGGGCCCGGTCGGTCACCGCGGGGGGCGGGGCGGTGCGCGGTACCGGGGTGGCCGAGGCCTCCGGCGACGGCTCGTCGGACTGCCGCTGGAGCGCCGCCGCCAGCACGAACGGCTTGAAGGCGGAGCCGGCCGGGACGGCCGTGGTGTCCGCGTTGTTGCTGAAGTGCCGGGTGGCGTCCGTGCCGCCGTAGAGCGCGACGATCGCGCCGTCCTTGGGGCGGACCGACGCGGCGCCGAATTCCACGAAGGCGTCCTCGGCGCGCTTCTTCGGGTCGAGGGTGGTGCGGCGCACGTCGGTGACGGCCTTTTCCAGGCGGCGGGTGCGCTGTTTGTCGAAGGTGGTGTGGATGCGGTATCCGCCGCGCGCCAGATCCTTGTCGGTCAGGCCGGTGTCGGCCTTGATGAACTTGTTGGCGATATCGACGAGATAGCCGGTCTGGCCGGCCTGGCTGGTGGGTTTGGCCAGTGCCCGGGGCTCGGGGAAGGTGCGGTATTTCGCCCGTTCCCGCGCGCTCATCTTCCCGGTGGCGACCTGCCGGTCGAGTATCCATTTCCAGCGGGCCACCGCCCGCGCGTGATTGGCCTTGCTCAGCCCCGGGTCGTACTGCTCGGAGCCCTTCAGCAGGGCCGCCAGCAGTGCGCTCTGGCTGGGGTTCAGCTTCTTGACGTCGATGCCGTAATACGCGTGGGCGGCGGCCTGGATTCCGTAGGAACCGCGCCCGAACCAGCTGGTGTTGAGGTAGCCGCGGAGAATGTCGCGCTTCGACTTCTGGTTGTTCACCTTCAGCGCGATGACGAATTCCTTCACCTTGCGGGTGAGGGTCTGGTCCTGCGAGAGGTAGGTGTTCTTCACGTACTGCTGGGTGATGGTGGAGCCGCCCTGGGTGTCCCCGCCCGAGACCATCGCGACGAGAGCCCGGCCGATGCCCTGGAACGAGATGCCGGGGTCGCTGTAGAAGGTGGCGTTCTCCGCCGAGATCACGGAATTCTCGACGGAGTCGGGCACCTTGTCGAGCGCGACATTCTGCCGGTTGACGGCGCCCACGCTCACCATCTGGCTGCCGTCCGCCCAGTAGTAGACGGAGGCCTCCTGCCCGGCGAGCGCGTTCTCACCCGGTATGTCGACCTTCGCGTAGACCACGGCGAACAGCCCCGCCAGGCCGCCCAGGCCGAGCGCGACGGCGCTCAGCCACTGTCTCCATGACGGCAGCCACCGGCGCGGACCCTCGCGTCCCTGACGCGGATAGTCGATGAACCGGCGACGCCCCTTCGTGCCCTTCATGCCCGCATAGATGCGGTGGCCCCGGCGCACGTTGCCGAGGTAACAGAACGCTCACAAAGGGCGCCGGGGCGGGGCGAAGGGGCGTCGCGGAACGTCTTCGAGGGTTCGCCTCCCGGACACCGCTGCCGAGAACGGTCGTCCGGGAGCGAACTGCGGGAGGCGCCTGCCGGAAGGCGCCGCCGCCTAGAAGTCGTCGTCGAAGGAGACCGAGCCCTCGACCGCGACCTGGTAGGCCGAGGCGCGGCGCTCGAAGAAGTTGGTCAGCTCCTGGACGTTCTGCAGCTCCATGAAGGAGAACGGGTTCTCCGAACCGTAGACCGGTGCGAAGCCCAGCCGCTGCAGCCGCTGGTCGGCAACGCACTGGAGGTACTCGCGCATCGACGCGGTGTTCATGCCCGGCAGGCCCTCACCGCACAGGTCGCGGCCGAACTGCAGCTCCGCCTCGACGGCCTCCTTGAGCATGTCGGTGACCTGCTGCTCCAGCGTGTCGTCGAAGAGGTCGGGCTCCTCCTCGCGGACGGTGTCCACCACGGAGAACGCGAACTCCATGTGCATGGACTCGTCGCGGAAGACCCAGTTGGTGCCGGTGGCCAGCCCGTGCAGCAGGCCCCGCGAGCGGAACCAGTACACGTACGCGAAGGCGCCGTAGAAGAACAGCCCCTCGATGCACGCCGCGAAGCAGATCAGGTTCAGCAGGAAGCGGCGCCGGTCGGCCTTGGACTCCAGCCGGTCGATCTTCTCGACCGAGTCCATCCACTTGAAGCAGAACTGGGCCTTCTCCCGGATGGACGGGATGTTCTCCACGGCCGCGAAGGCGGCGGCGCGGTCGTCCGGGTCGGGGAGGTAGGTGTCCAGCAGCGTCAGATAGAACTGGACGTGCACGGCCTCCTCGAACAGCTGACGGCTCAGGTACAGCCGCGCCTCGGGGGAGTTGATGTGCTTGTAGAGCGTCAGCACCAGGTTGTTGGAGACGATCGAGTCACCGGTCGCGAAGAACGCGACCAGCCGGCCGATCATGTGCTGCTCGCCCGGCGAGAGCTTGGCGAGGTCGGCGACGTCGGAGTGGAGGTCGACCTCCTCCACGGTCCAGGTGTTCTTGATCGCGTCGCGGTAGCGGTCGTAGAACTCCGGGTACCGCATGGGGCGCAGCGTCAGCTCGAAGCCCGGGTCCAGGAGGTTCTTGGTGCCGGTGGTGGCGGTGTGGGCCGCGGCGTTCGTTTCCGGTGCGGTGGTCATTACTGGCAGGCCTCGCAGGACTCGGGGTTTTCCAGGGAGCAGGCGACCGCCTCGGGGTCGGTGGCCTGCTGCGGCACGGGCGCGGTCGCGGCGGCGCCGCCGCGGGCGGACTGGGCGATCCGGGTCGCCGGGCGCGACCGCAGGTAGTACGTCGTCTTGATGCCGCGCTTCCAGGCGTAGGCGTACATCGAGCTGAGCTTGCCGATGGTCGGCGACGCCATGAAGAGGTTCAGCGACTGGCTCTGGTCGAGGTACGGCGTACGCGCCGCGGCCATGTCGATCAGCGAGCGCTGCGGGATCTCCCAGGCGGTGCGGTACAGCGCCCGGATCTCCTCGGGGATCCAGGTGACGTCCTGCACCGAGCCGTTGGCCTCGCGCAGCGCGTCCCGGGTCCGCGCGTCCCACAGCCCCAGCGCCTTCAGCTCCTCGATGAGGTAGGCGTTGACCTGGAGGAACTCCCCGGAGAGCGTCTCGCGCTTGAAGAGGTTGGAGACCTGCGGCTCGATGCACTCGTACACGCCCGCGATGGAGGCGATGGTCGCGGTCGGCGCGATGGCCAGCAGCAGCGAGTTGCGCATGCCGGTCGACGCGATCCGGGTGCGCAGCGCCGCCCAGCGGTCGGCCCAGCGCGGCTCGGCGTTGGGGTAGTGGTCGGGGTGCAGCACCCCGCGGGCGGTGCGGGTCGCGGACCACGCCGGGTGCGGGCCGTGCCGCTCGGCGAGGTCGGCGGACGCCTCGTACGCGGCGAGCATGATCCGCTCGGAGATCCGGGTGGACAGCTCCCGCGCCTCGGGCGAGTCGAAGGGCAGCCGCAGCCGGAAGAAGACGTCCTGGAGGCCCATCAGGCCCAGACCCACCGGGCGCCAGCGGGAGTTGGAGGCACCGGCCTGCTCGGTCGGGTAGAAGTTGATGTCCACCACGCGGTCGAGGAAGGTGACGGCGGTGCGGACGGTCGCGTCCAGCCGCTCCCAGTCCATCTCGCCGTTCTCACCCAGGTGCGCCGACAGGTTGACCGATCCGAGGTTGCAGACGGCGGTCTCGCCGTCGTCCGTCACCTCCAGGATCTCCGTGCACAGGTTGGAGGAGTGCACGACGTGGCCGGGCTCGGCGGTCTGGTTGGCGGTGCGGTTGGCGGCGTCCTTGAACGTCATCCAGCCGTTGCCGGTCTGCGCCAGCGTGCGCATCATCCGCGAGTACAGCACCCGCGCCGGGATCTGCTTGACCGCCCGGCCCTCGGCCTCGGCCCGGCGGTAGGCGGCGTCGAACTCCTCGCCCCACAGGTCCACCAGCTCGGGGGCGTCCGCGGGCGAGAACAGCGACCAGTCGGCGTCCGCCTCGACCCGGCGCATGAACTCGTCCGGGATCCAGTGGGCGATGTTCAGGTTGTGGGTGCGGCGGGCCTCCTCACCGGTGTTGTCGCGCAGCTCCAGGAACTCCTCGATGTCCGCGTGCCAGGTCTCCAGGTAGACGCAGGCGGCGCCCTTGCGCCGGCCGCCCTGGTTCACGGCGGCGACCGAGGCGTCCAGGGTGCGCAGGAACGGCACGATGCCGTTGGAGTGCCCGTTGGTGCCGCGGATCAGCGAACCGCGGGCGCGGATGCGGGAGTACGACAGCCCGATGCCGCCGGCGTGCTTGGACAGCCGCGCGACCTGGTGGTAGCGGTCGTAGATCGAGTCCAGCTCGTCCAGCGGCGAGTCCAGCAGGTAGCAGGACGACATCTGCGGGTGGCGGGTGCCGGAGTTGAAGAGGGTGGGGGAGGAGGGCAGGTAGGACAGCGAGCTGGTGAGGCGGTACAGCTCGGCGACATCGTCCAGCGCGCGCTCGCTGTGGTCCTCCGCCAGGCCGCAGGCCACCCGCAGCAGGAAGTGCTGCGGGGTCTCGATGACCTGACGGGTGGTGGGGTGGCGCAGCAGGTAGCGCGAGTGCAGGGTGCGCAGCCCGAAGTAGCCGAAGCGGTCGTCGGCGCCGTCGGCCAGCGCCCGCTCGACCAGCGCGTCCAGCCGCTTCGCGTGGGTCGCCACGAACTGCGCGGTCTCGTCGGCGATCAGCCCCTCGCGGTGGCCGGTCGCGACGGACGCGGAGAACGAGACGGCGCCCTGGCCGGCGGCCTCGTCGGCGACGGCGAGGGTGAGCAGGCGCGCGGCGAGCTTGGAGTACTGCGGCTCGTCGCCGATCAGACCGGCCGCGGCATCGGTGGCCAGCGACCGCAGTTCGGCCTCGTCCGAGCCCGCGTGCCGGCCGCGCAGGGCGGCGGCGGCCACCTTGCCGGGGTCGGTCGCGGTCAGGTCCGCGGTCAGCTCGGTCAGGGTGCGCAGCAGGGCGACTCCCGGGCCGTCCTCGCCCGGACCGCCGTCGGCAGCGGCGGCACCGTTGGACACGGCCACCGCAGGCGGCACGACCTCGGCGTCTGACGCGGGCTCCGTTGGCGCGATGGTCACGTGATGCTCTCCCTCACTCGGCGGGGGCCGTGCGGGTCGGGCGCGACGGGCGCACGCGGGCATGCGGCACCCCGACACGGTCAGGGGTGCGCGGGCTCACCACGCGGCGTCCACCGGCCCAGCCCTCGGGGCCCGGACGTATCGACGTCCGCACCCATGGCGGTGCGGTCGTACCGTCGGCAGGTCCTCGGACTCCGGGCGCGCGACGGGGCCGATTTCCGGCCGTGGAAGCGCGCCTCTACACCGTTGCGGGACAGTTCCGGATTCCCACCGGATTCCCCTGCGGCGACAGCGAGGACGAGCATACATCTTGTGCTGCCGCCCGCACGCACCCCCACATCTTGTGTCGCTGTGTCATACCACTCCGACGGGGTGCACACCGCAGGCGGCCCGTGGGAGCCCGCGACGGGCCCTCAGAACCCCTGCGGGAAGGGCCGGGAGCCGCTTCTTCAGGCCGCTCGCGGGGGCCGCCCGGCGGCCGCCCGCACGCCCTGCCGGGCCCGTGCGGAAGGCCCGCCGTCCAGTGTGCCGGGCGGGTGCGGACGACGCGAACGGGGTGACGCGGAAAGGGCCGCCGCGCCCCCGTCGGGGGACGCGGCGGCCCGTGGCCGTGCGCGGGGGAGCGGGCTCAGTGGCCGGCCGGCGCGCCCGCCGTGGCGGGCGGCAGCTCGACGACGACGCCCCGGTCCCCGGCGTCCGCCGTGTAGTCCGCGGGGCTGGTCTCGTCGATGCCGTCGGGCGCCTTGGCCGCCTTCAGGGCGAAGGTCAGCACGACCGACACCACGACGTTCAGGACGAAGGCGGTCAGACCGATGTAGCCGATCTCACCGATGCCGGGGATCTCCTTGCTGGAGCCGCCGAAGTGCGCCTGGGTCGGGCTGGCCACGCCGTACGCCGCGAGCGTGCCGTAGAGCATGCCGACCGCCCAGCCGGTCAGCAGCGCCCAGCGGTGGAACCAGCGGGTGAACAGGCCGCCGACCAGCGACGGCATGGTCTGCAGGATCCAGATCCCGCCCAGCAGCTGGAAGTTGATCGCGACGGTCTTGTCCATGGTGAGGACGAAGACCAGCGCGCCGACCTTCACCAGCAGCGAGACCAGCTTGGCGACCTTGTGCTCCTGCGCGGGCGTGGCGTCCGGCTTGAGGAAGTCCTTGTAGACGTTGCGGGTAAACAGGTTGGCCGCGGCGATCGACATGATGGCCGCCGGCACCAGCGCGCCGATGCCGATCGCGGCGAACGCCACGCCGGTGAACCAGCTCGGGAACATGTCCTCGAAGAGCTGCGGGATGGCCAGCTGGGGGTTGCCCTGGATGTCCGTGCCGGCCTTGATCGCCATGAAGCCCAGCAGCGCCAGCAGCCCCAGCATCAGGGAGTACAGCGGCAGGATCGTGGTGTTGCGGCGGATCACGTTGCGGCTGCGCGAGGACAGCGTCGCGGTGATCGAGTGCGGGTACATGAAGAGCGCCAGCGCCGAACCGAGCGCCAGGGTCGCGTACGCCCACTGGGCGTTGGGCCCGCTGACCAGCTCGCCGCGCGGTTTGCCGGGGACGGCGCCGGGCTGGGAGAGGGCCTTGCCGGCCGAGTGGAAGATCGCGTCGAAGCCGCCGAGCTTGATCGGGATGTAGATGATCGCCACGGTGATGACGAGGTAGATCAGCCCGTCCTTGACGAACGCGATCAGCGCCGGCGCCCGCAGCCCCGAGGAGTAGGTGTACGCGGCCAGCACGGCGAACGCGATCAGCAGCGGCAGGTCCTTGACGAACCAGTTGGTGTTCGCGCCGCCGCCGATGCCCAGCACGTCCAGGACGGCCTGGATGCCGACCAGCTGGAGCGCGATGTAGGGCATCGTGGCGAGGATGCCGGTGAGCGCCACGGCCAGCGACAGGCCCTTGGAGCCGAAGCGGCCGCGCACGAAGTCGGAGGTGGTGACGTACCCGTGCTTGTGCGAGACCGACCACAGGCGCGGCAGGAAGGTGAAGATCAGGGGGTAGACCAGGATCGTGTACGGCACGGCGAAGAAGCCCGCCGCCCCCGCCGCGTAGATCGCCGCCGGCACGGCCACGAAGGTGTACGCGGTGTAGAGGTCGCCGCCCAGCAGAAACCACGTCACCCAGGTGCCGAAGCTGCGGCCGCCCAGCCCCCATTCGTCGAGGTTGGCGGACTCGTCGGCCTTGCGCCAGCGGGCGGCCAGGAAGCCCATGACCGTCACGGCGAGGAAGAAGAAGACGAAGACGGCGAGGGCCACGCCGTTGACGCCCTTGGTGGCGGATCCGGCCAGCACGGCGGCGGCCTCCGGCGCGTTCGTCATCGGGTTCACTGCGACCCACCGCCCTTGCGCGCCCGCTGCTCACGCTGCACGAGCTTGTACGCGACCATGGTGAGCACGGTCGAGATCAGTACCCAGGCCATCTGGTACCAGTAGAAGAACGGGATCCCGATGAGCGTCGGCTCGACCCGGGCGTACGAGCTGACCCAGAGCATGGCGACGAACGGAGCGATCAGGCAGACTCCGGCGATCACCCGCGTGGGCGTGATGACCGGTCTGCGGTCCGGTGGTGCAGCTGACTGTGTCATGACCGTTGCTCCGTCCCCTGGCGGTCTCCTGTGCGATCGGCTGGAAATCTATGGCAGGGGCGTGGCGCGCGTCACTAGCTGTCCGCATATCGGTATCAAGACTCCACCTTGCGCCCGGCCGGGCCGCCGGGCGCCCGGGCGGCGGGCCTGCGGACGGCGGGTCCGCGGGGCGGCGGGTCAGTCCGTGGGGCGGCGCAGATTGGCCACGAACTTGTAGCGGTCGCCGCGGTAGACCGAGCGCACCCACTCCACCGGCTGCCCCTGGGCGTCGTGCGAGTGCCGGGAGAGCATCAGCATCGGCAGCCCGACGTCCGTGCCCAGCAGCCCGGCCTCGCGCGGGGTGGCCAGGGAGGTCTCGATGGTCTCCTCGGCCTCGGCCAGCCGGACGTCGTAGACCTCGGCCAGCGCGGTGTACAGCGAGGTGTACTTGACGAGGTTGCGGCGCAGCGCGGGGAAGCGCTTCGCCGACAGATGGGTGGTCTCGATGGCCATCGGCTCACCGCTGGCCAGCCGCAGCCGCTCGATGCGCAGCACCCGGCCGCCGGTGGCGATGTCCAGCAGCCCGGCGAGCCGGTCGTCGGCGGTGACATAGCCGATGTCCAGCAGCTGGGAGGCCGGCTCCAGGCCCTGGGCCCGCATGTCCTCCGTGTAGGAGGTCAGTTGCAGCGCCTGGGAGACCTTGGGCTTGGCGACGAAGGTGCCCTTGCCCTGGATGCGCTCCAGCCGGCCCTCGACGACCAGTTCCTGCAGGGCCTGGCGCACCGTCGTGCGCGAGGTGTCGAACTCCGTGGCGAGGGTGCGCTCGGGCGGGACCGGGGAGCCGGGCGGCAGGGTCTCGGTGATGTCCAGCAAGTGCCTCTTGAGCCGGTAGTACTTGGGCACCCGCGCGGTCCGTGCGCCGCTGTCGGCGGTGCCGTCCCCGTCCGTCTCCATGACCCGCCTCTCCGATGCCTGTCGTGCTGCCGTCACCGGCTCCTCCGTACGTAGCGGCTCATATCGTGGCACGGGAGCGCTCCCCGTGCGCCGTCGCCGGTCCCGGCCCGCCGGATGTCGGCCGGGCAACGGACCTGGCAGCGACTCTTATACACCTCTTGACACCCCAAAAGGTCTAGGCCAAGCTGCCGGAACTGGTCTAAACCAGGAAAGACCACGCCGGGCCGCCCGCGCAGCGAAGGGATGACACCTCCCCATGCCCCCTCCCGTCCGCGCGGTACGCCCCGCCGACGCCCTCACCCGCGACGCCCTCGCCGTCCTCCAGCCGGGCTTCACCGGCACCACCGCCCCCGACTGGCTGCTGCGCCGGCTCGGCGAGGGCCTGACCTCGGTCGGCCTCTTCGGCCGCAACGTCGCCGACCCCGCACAACTCGCCGCCCTCACCGCCCGGTTGCGGGCCGAACGCGAGGACCTGCTGGTCGCCCTCGACGAGGAGGGCGGCGACGTCACCCGCCTGGAGGTGCGCGGCGGCTCCTCCTTCCCCGGCAACCACGCGCTCGGCGCCGTCGACGACACCGCCCTGACCCGCGACGTGGCCCGGGAACTCGGCCGGCGGCTGGCCGACTGCGGGATCACCCTCAACTGGGCGCCCTGCGCCGACGTCAACTCCGACCCCGCCAACCCGGTCATCGGCGTCCGCTCCTTCGGCGACGATCCGCGGCTGGTCGCCCGGCACACCGCCGCCTACGTCGAGGGGCTGCAGTCCGCCGGCGTCGCCGCCTGCACCAAGCACTTCCCCGGCCACGGCGACACCGCCGTCGACTCCCACCACGACCTGCCGCGGATCACCGCCGGCCTGGCCACCCTCCAGGAACGCGAACTGGTCCCGTTCCGCGCCGCCGTCGCCGCCGGCACCCGCGCCGTGATGAGCGCGCACCTCCTGCTGCCCGCCCTCGACGCCGAGCGCCCCGCCACGCTCAGCCCGGCCGCGCTGGGCGGTCTGCTGCGCGGCCCCGTCGAGGAGGGCGGCCTCGGCTTCGACGGGCTGATCGTCACCGACGGCATGGAGATGCGCGCCGTCTCCGCCGCCTACGGCCTCGAACGGGGCAGCGTGCTGGCCGTCGCGGCCGGCGCGGACGCGGTCTGCGTGGGCGGCGGACTGGCGGACGAGGACACCGTGCTGCGGCTGCGCGACGCGCTGGTGCGGGCGGTGCGGGCCGGCGAACTGCCCGAGGAGCGGCTGGCCGACGCCGCGGCCCGGGTCCGCGCCCTGGCGCGCTGGACCCGGCGCACCGGCCCGGGGGAGGGCGCCGCACCGGCCCCAGGCATCGGCCTCACCGCGGCCCGTCGCGCCCTGCGCACCACCGCCGCCGGCCCGTTCGCCCCGCTGGCCGGGCCCGTCTGCGTCGCGGCCTTCACGCCGCTGGCCAACATCGCCGTGGGCGACGAGACCCCCTGGGGCGTCGCCGCCGAACTGGCCCGGCAGCTCCCCGGCACCACCACGGTCACCTGCACCGAGGAGTCCGCCACCGCGGCCGGCACCCCCGCGCTGCTCGACCGGCTGCGCACGGCGGCCACCGGGCGCCGCCTGGTCGCCGTGGTCCGCGATGTGCACCGCCACCCCTGGATGGCCGCGGCGCTCGATGCCCTGCTCGCCGCCCGCCCCGACACCGCGGTCGTCGAGATGGGTGTCCCGCAGGCCCCGCCCCGGGGCGCCCTGCACCTCGCCACCCACGGCGCCGCCCGCGTCTGCGCGCTGGCCGCCGCCGAGGTCCTCACCGGGCGGCGCGCCCTACCGCCCGGGGACTGAGCACCCCGCCCGGGGAACTCCGGGACCGTCAGAGGCCCTGCCAGTGCGGCTTGGCGGCGTAGGTGGCGCGGAAGTAGTCGGCGAGCGCCAGCTGCGCGGCGGCGGCCTCGTCCACGACGACCGTCGCGTGCGGGTGGAGCTGCAGGGCCGAGGCCGGGACCAGCGCGGTGAGGGGCCCCTCGACGGCCCGGGCCACGGCGTCGGCCTTGCCCGCGCCGGTGGCGAGCAGCACCAGGTGGCGGGCCTCCAGGATGGTGCCGATGCCCTGGGTGATGACGTGGTGCGGCACCTCCTCGGGGCGCTCGAAGAACCGGGCGTTGTCCTCGCGGGTCTGCCGGGTCAGCGTCTTGATCCGGGTCCGCGAAGCGAGCGAGGAGCAGGGCTCGTTGAAGCCGATGTGGCCGTCGGTGCCGATGCCCAGCAGCTGGAGGTCCACCCCGCCGGCCTCGCGCAGCGCGGAGTCGTACGCCGCGCAGGCGGCCGGCACGTCCTCGGCCGTGCCGTCGGGCCCCATGAAGGAGTCCGCGCCGAGACCGAGCGGCTCGACCACCTCGCGCAGCACCACCGAACGGTAGGACTCGGGGTGCCCCGCCGGCAGGCCCACGTACTCGTCGAGCTGGCAGATGCGCGCCCGGGAGGCGTCCACCGACCCGGCCCGGACCTGTGCGGCCAGCGCCTGGTAGACGGGCAGCGGGGTGGAGCCGGTGGCCACACCGAGCAGGGCGTCGGGCTTGCCGCGCAGCAGGGCCGCGACGGCCTCCGCGATCAGTTCGCCGCCCGCCATGGCATCCGGAACGATGACAACTTCCACGCTTGGCCTGCCGTTCTGGAGAATCTCGTGTGGTATAGACCAATCTAGCAGAGCGGGACCACGGGGACCCGGCGGCGGCGCCGGACGGCGGGGCGCCCTCCGGGGTGCGTCGCGGCACGCCGATGAACTCGCTGTCGCGAGCGGCGGGATGGGGGCTGGGACGCGTTATCGGGGCGGGATGCGGGACGCGTGGCGGCGGTTCCGCCCGGCGCGTCGACCGGTGGAGCGGCTCGGCCCGGGTCCGTCGACGACCCCGGAAACACCCGCGGGCCGCGGCGCCGGGACAGGACCCTCAACCTGTCCGGCACCGCAGCCCGGAGCTGACATCGGCCGGTCCCCTCTTGCGGGCGGAAGGCACCCCTGTGTGCGGTAGGGGTGCGGTCCCGTCCGGGAACCGGTCGATCGGAGGCCTCGGCGCAGTCAGGGCAGAGAGCGCCTGCGGCCTCGTTCCGTTCTCCTGTGCGGGGAGAACGGAGGTGTTTTCCGCATTCTGGACTAGACCATTCTCACTTGTCCATGCCCATGCAGTGTCCATGCAGACACCAGGGCTACAGCCTACGCCGGTAGGCTCCAGGACGTGCCCTCCATGAACGATCTCGTACGCCAGCACACCGCTCTGAGCGACACCGACCTCGAGTGGCTCCATCTGCTGGTCTCGGAGTGGCAGCTGCTCTCCGACCTCTCCTTCGCCGATCTGGTGCTGTGGGTGCCCACCCTCGACGGCACCCGCTATGTCTCGGTCGCCCAGATGCGGCCCAATACGGGTCCCACCTCGTACCAGGACGACATGGTCGGCCATCTCGTCCCCCGTGGCCGGCGTCCGATGCTGGACTCCGCCCTGGACGAGGGCCGCATCGTGCGCGAGGGCGACCCGGAGTGGCGCGAGGAGGTGCCGGTACGCGTCGAGTCCATCCCCGTCCGCCGCGAGGGCCGGGTGCTCGGGGTGATCGCCCGCAACACCAACCTGCTGACCGTGCGCACCCCCAGCCGCTTGGAGCTGACCTACCTCCAGAGCGCCTCCGACCTGGCCCAGATGATCGCCGCGGGCACCTTCCCCTTCCCCGGCCAGCAGGTCGACATGGACGCCTCGCCGCGCGCCGGCGACGGGCTGATCCGGCTCGACGCGGAGGGCGTCGTCCAGTACGCCAGCCCCAACGCCCTCTCCGCCTACCACCGCCTCGGTCTCGCCGCCGACCTGGTGGGCCACCACCTGGGCCGGGCCACCGCCGAACTCGCCCCCGCCCGCGGCCCGGTGGACGAGGCACTGGTCAAGCTCGCCAGCGGCTGGGCCCCCCGGGAATTCGAGGTGGAGGGAATTGAGGGCGTCATCCAATTGCGCGCTATTCCCCTCAAACCCAAGGGAACGCACATCGGTTCGCTGGTTTTGTTGCGCGATGTGACCGAACTGCGACGCCGCGAACGGGAACTGATCACGAAGGACGCCACCATCCGGGAAATCCACCACCGGGTGAAGAACAATTTGCAGACAGTAGCCGCGCTGCTGCGGTTGCAGTCCCGCCGGATGGATTCCGCACAGGGCCGCGAGGCGCTCAACGAGGCGGTCCGCAGGGTCGGTTCGATCGCGATCGTGCACGAGACGCTGTCCCAGACCCTCGACGAGCGGGTCGAGTTCGACGAGATCGCGGACCGGGTGCTGGCCATGGTGGCGGAGATCTCCCCGGGCAAGGTGACCACCCGCCGCACCGGGCGCTTCGGCATCCTGGACGCCGAGGTGGCCACCCCGCTGTCGATGGTGCTCACCGAGGTCCTGCAGAACGCCCTGGAGCACGCCTTCGCTCCGGCGGAGCACGGCACGGTCGAGGTCGCCGCGGTGCGCGGCGGCAGCCGGGCCGAGCCGCGGCTGCTGGTCACCATCCAGGACGACGGCCGCGGCCTGCCCGAGAACTTCGACCCGCAGCGGGCCGGCAACCTCGGGCTGCAGATCGTACGGACCCTGGTGGAGGGGGAGTTGGGCGGCACCTTCGACATGGTGCCGGCACCCGGGCGCGGCACCCAGGTCGTCCTCGACGTCCCCGTGGGCGCCGAGAAGCAGCACTGAGGGCGGCGGCCCCCCGCCCCTGCGCCGGCCCGCAACCCGCCCGGAACAGCAGCAAGCCCCGGACCCATCCGGTCCGGGGCTCAAAGCTCTGAGATGCGATGACCGGGCTGATCAGCTCCGGAGGTGCATCGTCGGGGGTACTGCGCGCTGCGGCTCGGGGGCCACGGGGCTACTGGCTCAGGCGCTGGCGTTGCGCGCCCGGTTGCGAGCTGCACGGCGCTTCATCGCGCGGCGCTCGTCCTCGCTCAGACCACCCCAGACGCCGGAGTCCTGGCCGGACTCGAGCGCCCACTGCAGGCACTGCTCCATGACGGGGCAGCGGCGGCAGACGGCCTTGGCTTCCTCGATCTGCAGCAGCGCAGGACCGGTGTTGCCGATGGGGAAGAAGAGCTCGGGGTCTTCCTCGCGGCAAACGGCGCGGTGACGCCAGTCCATGGCTGCTCCATCTCCTCGTGATGACGGGATCGTTGCTTGTGAATGTGAACGCTTTCACGAATCCCCCCGCAAGGGAAGGGCCGAACCCCAGTGGAGAACTGGTGCGGTCCTGTGGAATGAGGGAGAGGATTCGGGCTCTCAAGGGGGCCGGTGAAGCGGCCGTCCCGATCGCCAGGAAGAGACTCGCAAACCTCGGCTGCGGATACAACCCCTTCCGGAAACTTTTTTTTGAATCCTTGGTGTCGCCTAGCTCACAGCCGTCATTCCAGGGGGTGGAAACCAGTCTAAACGTTCGAGTGAAAGGACTTTGGGCTCTACTGCTCACACAATCACACGCAGTGCACGGCGAACGCCTGTGAACGTCACACTCGTGCGCAGTCCCAGGTGGTCACCGTCCATCTGGAAGGGCAGTGGAACCTGCGAATGCAAGGTGAAGTTCGTGAGGTCGTGATGTGAGAGTGCGTGCTTGCCGTGGGGCCCGCGCTCGGGTGTTGACGCCAGTAGCTGGGTGGCGTAACGGGCCACCGCGGCCGGCGAGAGCTTGCTCAGTGCGAACACGTCGAGGGCCGTGTCGAACGAGGCGTCCGGGGACGGGTAGATCGGTCGATTGCCCAGGTAGGACCACGGAGCGGTGTTGCAGATTATGGCCAGCGCGAGGTTCTCGACGAGCTCGGCCGCGCCCTCGCCGCCGCCCGGGCGTTCGAGGGTGATCACGCCCCGCCGGCGGTTCGCCTCGCCCAGGAACTGCCGTACGACCTGTCGCACGTACAGGGCGTGGGTCGAACGCTTGCCGCGTTCGCGCTGCTGCTCGACCCGGCCGACGACACCGGCGTCGAAACCGAAGCCCGCGCAGAAGGTGAACCAGCGTTCCGGTACGCCCTCGTCCTCGGTGCCGGGGGTGCCGGCGGCCAGGCCCAGGCCGATGGTGCGCTCGCTGCCGTCGCGCAGCGCGTCCAGCAGGGCGCCGGTCGCCTCCACCACATCGTTGGGCAGCCCCAGGGCGCGGGCGAAGACATTGGTCGAGCCGCCGGGGACCACGGCCAGCCGGGGGTGGGAGTCCGGATCGGGGCCGCTCGCCAGGAGGCCGTTGACGACCTCGTTGACCGTGCCGTCGCCGCCGAGCGCCACGACCAGATCGGTCTGCCCGGCCTCGGTGGCCTCCCGGGCCAGGTCACGCGCGTGTCCGCGGTACTGCGTCTCGGCGACCTCCAGTTTGAGGTCGCTGGCGAGCGCGTGGGTGAGCACTTCACGGGTGCGGGCACTGGTGGTGGTGGCGGCGGGATTGACCACGAGGAGTGCGCGCATATGGAGCAGCGTACCTACCTGCTGGTACCTGACTCACGCCCTGTCCGCCTCCGGGGCACCCCCGGAGGCGGTGCCCGCCGGCGCTACCCTGCTGGGGTGAGCAGTCAGCAGAAGCAGTCCGTGTCCCGAGCCGCCGACGCCCCCGCAGCCCACGAGCCGGCCGGACCGCGGCCCGCCCGGCTGAGCGCCGCCGCGGCGCTCACCGCGGCCGAGGGGCTGGCGCTGGCCGCCCTCGGCGCGTACATGCTGATCATGGGGCTGGCCGGTGCGCCGGACAGCGCGCAGCAGGCGGAGATGGGCGGGCTGACGGTGCTCGCGCTCGCGGTGCTGCCGCTGGTGGCCGCGCGCGGGCTGTGGCTGCGCCGGCGCTGGAGCCGGGGGCCCTCGCTGATCACCCAGATCGTGGCGCTGCCGGTGGCCTGGACGCTGGTGCACGGCGGCGGGGCGCTGATCGCGGCCGGCATCGGACTGGCCGCGGCCGCGCTGGTCGTCCTCGTCCTGCTGGTCAACCCGACCGCCACCGAGGCCCTGGGCATCGGCCCGCGGGAGGCCCCCTGACGGCGGCCGGGCCCGGAACGGACGGACCGGAACGCACGAAGGGGCGGGATCCTCACCGGGATCCCGCCCCTTCGTCCGTTCCCACGCCCCGCCGCCCGGCTTCACCGCGCCGGGCGCGCCGGGGCCGTTCACTCCTCGACGAGCAGCTTGTCGCGCAGCTGGGCCAGGGTGCGGGCCAGGAGCCGGGAGACGTGCATCTGGGAGATGCCGACCTCCTGGGCGATCTGCGACTGGGTCATGTTGCCGAAGAACCGCAGCAGCAGGATCTTCTTCTCCCGCGGCGGGAGGTCCTCCAGCAGCGGCTTGAGGGACTCGCGGTACTCGACCCCCTCCAGCGCCTCGTCCTCGGCGCCGAGGGTGTCGGCGACCGCGGGGGACTCGTCGTCCGTGTCCGGGACGTCCAGGGAGAGCGTGCTGTACGCGTTGGCGGACTCCAGGCCCTCCAGGACCTCCTCCTCGGAGATCGCCAGGTGCTCGGCCAGCTCATGGACGGTGGGGGCCCGGCCGTGCCGCTGGGACAGTTCGGCGGTCGCGGTGGTCAGCGACAGCCGCAGCTCCTGGAGGCGGCGCGGGACGCGGACCGCCCAGCCCTTGTCACGGAAGTGCCGTTTGATCTCGCCGACGACGGTGGGGGTGGCGTAGGTGGAGAACTCCACGCCGCGGTCCGGGTCGAAGCGGTCCACGGACTTGATCAGACCGATGGTGGCGACCTGGGTCAGATCGTCCAGCGGCTCCCCGCGGTTGCGGAAGCGCCGGGCCAGATGCTCGACGAGCGGGAGGTGCATGCGCACGAGAGCGTTGCGCAGCTCCGCGCGCTGCGGGGAGCCGTCGGGCAGTCCGCGCAGTTCGTAGAACATCGCCCGGGCGCCGCTGCGGTCGTGCGGCTCGTGGGAATGCTGGTGATCCCGCAGCTGGTGTGCGGGGGCCGGAGCGTCGTGCTGATGCTCCTGCTGCCCCGGCTGCTCGCTCTGCTCCATGTGGTCCGCCCGCTCTGCCTGCTCCGCCGCATTCAACCGGCCGCCGTGGTGGGCCGCGCCCACCGGATGCGGCCGGGCCTGCTGCCCGGGGATGGTGGCACCGGCCGCCATCCGCCCGCCGCGTTCGAGATCTTTCACGGGGCCCCCTGTTCGGTCATGACGGTCCGGGACCGGCGCCGCGCTCCTTGTACAGACTGATGGTGACCGTCTGGTCCTCGGCGACGGTGGAATCGACCTTGCCGGCCAGTGCGGAGAGCACCGTCCAGGCGAAGGTGTCGCGCTCCGGGGCGCGGCCGTCGGTCGTCGGGGCCGACACCGTGACCTGGAGCGCGTCGTCGATCAGACGGAAGACGCAGCTCAGCACACTGCCGGGGACGGCCTGTTGCAGAAGGATCGCGCAGGCCTCGTCGACCGCGATGCGCAGATCCTCGATCTCGTCGAGGGTGAAGTCCAAGCGGGCTGCGAGACCGGCCGTGGCCGTACGCAGCACGGACAGGTAGGCACCCGCAGCGGGCAGACGGACTTCCACGAAGTCCTGAGTCCCGGGCTCGCCTGCGATCTGGGACACCCTCACCTCCAAGGTGGCACAAGCTGGTTGAGCTGGAAATGCGCGATATTCGCGTTGTTCGGGATGGGCGCCGGCCCTTTTCTCCCCTCGGGTGAAAGGAGAACGATCAGGCGCGACGCATGGTTCGGCTGTGACGCTATCGCGATCTGCGGGCCGGTGTCGCCCGGAAGGAGGACGACTGCCGTCCCGGGGCGATCCGGCCCCGGTTCTTCCGGCGCCACCGCTGTCACTGATTGTAAATCGACGGGTACGGAAAGTGGCTAGGGGTGTGCACTGCCAAATCGATGCCGATTACGCTCCGTTGACGCGCGAGGTGGCCGCGAGGTCGTGCAGCGCCTCCCCAGTGAGCCGGAAGACCGTCCATTCGTCCATGGGGCGGGCGCCGATCGACCGGTAAAGGCCGATGGACGGTTCATTCCAATCCAGGACCGACCACTCGAAACGCTCGTATCCGCGGGCCACACAGATCTCCGCGAGGGCCGCGAGCAGCGCCTTGCCGTGGCCGTCGCCGCGGGCCTCGGGGCGGACGTAGAGGTCCTCCAGGTAGACACCGTGTGTGCCCGTCCACGTCGAGAAGTTCCGGAACCACAGGGCGAAGCCGACCGGGGCGCCGCCGGCCTCCGCGATCAGCGCGAAGGCGGCCGGCTGCGGGCCGAAGAGGGCCTCTTCGAGCTGCGGCCCGGTGGCCCGGGCGGCCTGGGGCTCGCGCTCGTACGCGGCCAGCTCGCCGATCATGGCCAGGATGACGGGGACGTCGTCGGGGGTCGCTCGGCGGATCATGCCTGAAGGCTAGACCGATCCCGTCCGGCGGCTCACACCAGCTGCTGGTCGACGAAGCACCAGCGCCAGGAGTCGCCCGGCTCGAAGGTCCGCATCACGGGGTGGCCGGTCTCCTCGAAGTGCCCGGTGGCGTGCCGGAACGGCGACGAGTCGCAGCAGCCGACATGGCCGCAGACCAGGCACAGCCGCAGCTGCACGGGGTGGCTGCCGACGGCCAGGCACTCCAGGCAGGTGGCGCTCAGCGGGGCCGGCTCGGCGCGCGGCAGTCCGGGAACGTGCGTGCACTCGCTCATGATGGCCAGGTTAGATCGCCGGGCCGGCCGGCACAGGACATGGGGACGGGACGGGACCGATGGCTGTCATGCCGCTGTTGTTGCTGGTCGCGGGGAGCGCCGCGGTCGCCGGACTGGCGCGCCGCACGCCGGTCCCCGCGCCGCTGCTGCTGGTCGCCGCGGGGCTCGCGGCCTCCGCCGTCCCGGGCCTGCCGGACTACACCCTCGATCCGCACATCGTGTTGCCGCTGGTGCTGCCGCCCTTGCTGCACACCGCGGCGCTGGACAGCTCGTATCTGGACCTGCGGGCCAATCTGCGGCCGGTGGCGCTGCTGTCGGTCGGCTACGTCCTGTTCGCCACGCTGGTGGTGGGCTACGCGGCCTATCTCGTCATCCCGGACCTGCCGCTGACCGCCGCGCTCGTCCTGGGCGCCGTGATCGCCCCGCCGGACGCGGTCGCGGCCACCGCCATCGCCCGCCGGCTCGGGCTGCCGCACCGGATCACCACGATTCTCCAGGGCGAGTCGCTGGTCAACGACGCCACCGCGATCACCGCGTACAAGGTCGCGCTGGCCGCCGCCCTCGGCGCGGCCACCACCTGGGGGGAGGGGGTCAGGGAGTTCGCCGTCGCGTCCCTGGGCGGCATCGGCATCGGTGTCGTGCTGATGGTGCCGCTGCACTGGCTGCGGGTGCGGCTGTGCGAGTCGGCGCTGCTGGAGAACACCCTCTCGCTGCTCATCCCGTTCGTCGCCTACGCGAGCGCCGAGCAGTTCGGCGCCTCCGGGGTGCTGGCCGTCGTCGTGGTCGGCCTCTACCTGGGGCACCGGTCCTGGCAGGTCGACTTCGAGACCCGGCTCCAGGAGGAGGCGGTGTGGAAGGTGGTCTCCTTCATCCTGGAGTCCGCCGTCTTCGCGCTGATCGGGCTCCAGCTGCCGGTGGTGCTGCGCGGCCTGGGGCGGTTCGGCGGGCCGCAGGCCCTGGGGTACGCGGTGGTGCTGTTCCTGATCGTGATCCTGGCGCGCTTCGTGTGGGTCTTCCCGGGCACCTATCTGCCGCGCGCCCTGTCGGCCCGGATCCGGGCCCGCGAACCGGGGGTCAACTGGACCTCACCGGTCATCATCGGCTGGGCCGGGATGCGCGGGGTGGTGTCGCTGGCCATCGCGTTCTCCATCCCGGTGGGGCACGGCTCGGCGGCCTTCCCGGCCCGCAACCTCGTGCTCTTCCTGGCCTTCACCACCGTCATCGCCACCCTCGTCGTCCAGGGGCTGACGCTGCCGCCGCTGATCCGCCTGCTGAAGCTGCCCGTCCGGGACACCCAGGCCGAGACGCTGGCCGAGGCGCAGGCGCAGAACGAGGCCTCGCGGGCCGCCGAGGAGCGGCTGGCGGAGCTGCTGCGGGACGACCGCAACGCGCTGCCCGGGCCGCTCGCCGACCGGCTGCGCACGATCATGGAACGGCGGCGCAACTCCGTGTGGGAGCGGCTGGGCGCGGTCAACGAGGCGACCGGGGAGTCCGCCGACGAGACCTACCGGCGGCTGGCCCGCGAGATGATCGCCACCGAACGGCAGGTCTTCGTCCAGCTGCGGGACGCCCGGCGGATCGACGACGAGATGCTGCGCACCCTGCTGCGCCGGCTGGACCTGGAGGAGGCGACGGCCTACCGGGAGGTGGCGTCCTAGGGGGTGGGGCCCGGCGTGCCGGGCGTGCCGGTGATCACGGCGGCGACCGTGCTGCCGGGGGCGAAGGCGCCCTCCCCGGCCAGTGTCGTCAGCCCGTACAGCAGCTTGGCGACGTAGAGCCGCTCCAGCGGCAGCCCGTGCCGGTCCTCGAAGGCGTCCGCGAACGCGTCCAGCTCCGGGGTGCGGCGGGCGTAGCCGCCGCAGTGGAAGCGGTCGTCCAGCCGCCAGTCGCCGCGCGGGCCGCCGAACGCCGCGGTCTGCAGCGCCCCGATCGACTGCTGGAGGAAGTGCGGGCGGCCGCCCTTGAGGACGGGCAGGCCCAGGGCGCGCTGCCGCGGACCCAGCCCGGCGGCGAGCCCGGCCAGGGTGCCGCCGGTGCCGCAGGCCACCGCGACCGTGTCCGCCACCCCGCGCAGCTCCCGGCCCAGCCGCGTACAGCCCCGGGCGGCCAGCGCGTTGCTGCCGCCCTCGGGTATCACGCGGAACGCGCCGAAGCGGTCGTGCAGGTCGGCGAGGACGTCCCCGTCGCCGGCGCGGCGGTAGCGGGCCCGGTCCAGGAAGTGCAGCCGCATCCCGTCGGCGGCGCAGCGGGCCAGCGACGGATTGAGCGGCCGCCCGGCCAGCTCGTCGCCGCGGACCACGCCGATGGTGGTGAAGCCGAGCAGCCGGCCGGCCGCGGCGGTGGCCCGCAGGTGGTTGGAGTAGGCCCCGCCGAAGGTCAGCAGCGCGCGGTCGCCGGCCGCGGCGGCGGCCCGCAGATTCGGCTCCAGCTTCCGCCACTTGTTGCCCGGCAGGTCCGGGTGGATCAGGTCGTCCCGCTTGAGCAGCAGCCGCACCCCGCGGCGCGCGAACGGCTCGTCGGTGAGCTCCTGGACGGGCGAGGGCAGGCGCGGGCGCAGGGTGTGGGGGTCCGGCTGAGGGCCGGGGACGGTGCGGGTCACCCGGCCCATTGTCGCGGGTGCCGGCGCGGCGGGCCGGTGCCGTACCGCCGCCCGCTCATTTCAGCCGGTCGGCGATCCGCTCGCGCAGCCAGTCCATCGTGTAGCCGCGCGGGTCGATCTTGCCGGGCTGCCACTCCAGATGCCCGATCACCGAGCGCTCGGTCCAGCCGTGCGCCCGGCACAGCGCCGCCGCGGCCTTCTCCACGGCCTCCAGCTGCGCCGGCGGCCAGGGGTCCTTGCCGTCGCCGAGGTTCTCGCACTCGAAGCCGTAGAAGCAGGGGTTGCCGTCGGTGTCGGCCTCGTCGTCCGGCGGCAGCCGCTTCTCGGCGATCACCGCGCGCAGGACGTCGCCGTCGCCGAGGCCGGCGTGATTGGCGCGGCCGCAGCCGACCAGATGCACCGTGCCGTCCTTGGTGATCACGCCGTGGCACAGCGGCCCCGGCAGGTCCGGGCGGCCGTCGTAGCAGAGCTGGACGGTGCTGTCGGCGCCGGAGGTGCCGGTGTGATGCACCATCACCCCGTGCACCGGGCCCCAAGGGCCCTTGCTGTTGCGGTTGTGCGTCTCCCAGCCGTCGACCTCGGCGAGCCGCAGGCCCTCGGCGGTGAGCGCCTGGCGGAACCGGGCGGCGGACAGTGGTGCGGACATGGCCCACTCCGATGCGGACACGGCGGCCGCCGACGCGCACCGCCTCCTGTCTCGCTTGTACGGGACAAGGCCGTGCGGCGGGAGGGGAACGGACAAAAGCGGGCCGGCCGTTCGGAGGATGAGCGAGCGATTTTGGCCCCGCCCGTGCCCCCGGGCCGGACCCGCCCGGTCCGGCTATCCGTGCAGAAAGGCGTCGCCGTGCGCGTTGACGTGCGCCTCCAGGGCGTTGAGGGCGTCCTGGGTCGCCTCGGGGGAGCCGCTGCCCCGCCGTTCGGCGAAGTACGCGGCGCCGAGTCTCTTCAACAGGTCGTTGCCGGCCCGTTGCTGCTGCACCTCGTCGACCTTCTGCTTGCCTGCCTCCAGCCCCTGCCGTGCCTGCTCCTTGGCGCGGTCGAGAAACCCTGACATGTGCCACCTCCGTGAGGTCCGTGTCGTAAGGGATCAACGGCGCGGACCGCCGTGGGGTTCCCGTGCCAGGCTCGGCGATGCGGGCACGGGGCGCGAGACGGATGGGCCACCCGGCGTAGCCCTTGGGAACGGGGGGCTCCTCCGGTGCCGCAGGTCACGGCGGGTTAGCGTGTGCGCATGGACTACCAGGCCGTTCTCGAGGAGGTAGCGGCCTTTGCCCGGCCGCTGGTGCGCCACGGGCGCGTCGCCGACTACATACCGGCCCTCGAACGCGTCTCGGCGGACCGCTTCGGGATGGCGGTGGCCGACATCCACGGTGCGGTGTACGGCGTCGGCGACTGGGAGGTCCCGTTCTCCGTCCAGTCCATCTCCAAGACCTTCTCACTGGCGCTGGTGATGGCGCAGAGCCCCGGCAGCCACGGCGAGGACGGCATCTGGAAGCGGGTGGGCCGCGAGCCGTCGGGCACGCCGTTCAACTCGCTGGTCCAGCTGGAGGCGGAGAACGGCATCCCGCGCAACCCGTTCATCAACGCGGGCGCGCTGGTGGTCACCGACCGGCTGCAGACCCTGACCGGCGACGCCAGCACCTCGATGCTGCACTTCCTGCGGGAGGAGAGCGGCAACCCTGACCTCGCCTTCGACCAGGTGGTGGCGGACTCCGAGGCCGGGCACGGCGACCGCAACGCCGCGCTGGCCCACTTCATGGCGTCCTTCGGCAACCTGGAGAACCCGGTCCCCAGCGTCATCGAGCACTACTTCTGGCAGTGCTCGATCGAGATGAGCTGCCGGGACCTGGCGGTGGCCGGCGGGTTCCTGGCCCGGCACGGGCTGCGCGCCGACGGCAGCCGGCTGCTGGAGGCCCGCGAGGCCAAGCGGATCAACGCGGTGATGCTCACCTGCGGGACGTACGACGCGGCCGGGGAGTTCGCCTACCGCGTCGGGCTGCCCGCCAAGAGCGGGGTCGGCGGCGGCATCATCGCCGTGATACCCGGCCGCTGCACCCTGTGCGTGTGGAGCCCCGGCCTGGACGCCCGGGGCAACTCCGTGGCGGGCGCCGCGGCGCTGGACCACTTCACGACGCTGACCGGCTGGTCGGTGTTCTGAACCGGTGCGGGCGGGCGGCCCCGGCTGGCGTTGTGGCCCCCGGCCCGCTGGCGCATCGTGGGCGTAAGGAGGTGCAGCGCCCATGGAGCACGAGATGCGCGCCGAGTACGAGGAGGGCGTCCTGCCGCACGCGGACACCCCGGTGAAGATCTGGCACATGGTGCGGCTGGAGGGCACCATCGCGATGTGCGGGCGGGAGCTGCCCCCGACGTCCGCCACCCAATCGGCCCAGGTCTGGGGCACGCCCCGGGGGGAGCCGTTCTGCCACTCCTGCGGAGCGCTGTACCTGCGCGAGCACCCGGGCGACATCGGCTGACGGCCCGCCGCCGCGGTCCGGTGCCGCTCAGGGGCAGCGGATGACCTGGCCCGCGTAGGAGAGGTTGCCGCCGAAGGCGAACAGCAGCACCGGGTCGCCGGAGGCGATCTCGCGTCGTTCGACCAGCTTCGACAGCGCGAGCGGGACGGAGGCCGCCGAGGTGTTCCCGGAGTCGACGACATCCTTGGCGACCACCGCGTTGACCGCGCCGAGCCGCTCCGCGACCGGCTCGATGATCCGCAGATTGGCCTGGTGGAGCACCACCCCGGCGAGGTCGGCGGGCGTGAGGCCGGAGCGTTCGCACACCTGGCGGGCGATGGCCGGCAGCCGCGTGGTCGCCCAGCGGTAGACGGTCTGGCCCTCCTGGGAGAACCGCGCCGGCTCGCCCTCGATCCGGACCGCGCCGCCCATCTGCGGCACCGAGCCCCACAGCACCGGCCCGATCTGCGGCTCGGGAGCGGCACTGACCACGGCGGCGCCCGCCCCGTCACCGACCAGCACGCAGGTCGAGCGGTCGGTCCAGTCGACGACGTCGGTGAACTTCTCCGCGCCGATGACCAGCGCATGCGTCGCGGAACCGGCCCGGATGGCGTGGTCGGCGGTGGCCAGCGCATGGGTGAAGCCCGAGCAGACGACGTTGAGGTCCATCGTGGCCGGGGCGCCGAGGCCGAGCCGGGCGGCGACCCGGGCGGCGGCGTTGGGGCTGCGGTCGGCGGCCGTGCAGGTGGCGACCAGCACCAGGTCGATGTCCTCGGGGGCCAGTCCGCTCGCGGCCAGCGCCTTGGCCGCGGCGGCGGCCGCCATCGAGTCCACGGTCTCGTCCGGGGCGGCGACATGGCGGGTGCGGATACCGACCCGGCTGCGGATCCAGGCGTCGTCGGTGTCGACGATCCGTGCCAGGTCCTCGTTGGTGAGCACGGCGGAGGGCTGGTAATGGCCGAGGGCCAGGATGCGTGACCCGGTCATGAGTTCCCCTGTACGTCGTGGGCGGTATGTCACCAGTCTCACCCCTCGCCCCCGGCCGGTGGCTGCGTGAACTGCCAAGGTTCCGTCGTCAGAACTGGAGACAGTTGTCAGAACCGAAAGCCCGCCCTCCGCCGCGCCGGGCCCGCGGGCGCCCGTACGGTGCGGGCGGCCCGCGGGCGGCCCGCGGGCGGCGACGCGGGATCGCGCAGGGGCAGCAGCCCGCCCGATCCAACGGCAGAGCGGGGGCCCGCGGGGGGTATTGCTCCGCTCGCGGGCGCGTCCCCCCTTGGTTACCCGGCGAGCGGCCGGAAGCGGCGCAGCCGCAGGCTGTTGCCGACCACGAAGACCGACGAGAAGGCCATCGCGGCGCCGGCGATCATCGGGTTGAGCAGCCCGGCCGCGGCCAGCGGCAGCGCCGCCACGTTGTAGCCGAAGGCCCAGAACAGATTCGTCCGGATGGTGCCGAGGGTGGCGCGGGCCAGCCGGATGGCGTCCGCCGCGGCCCGCAGGTCGCCCCGCACGAGGGTGAGGTCGCCGGCCTCGATGGCGGCGTCGGTGCCGGTGCCCATCGCCAGCCCCAGGTCGGCGGTGGCCAGCGCGGCCGCGTCGTTGACGCCGTCGCCGACCATGGCGACCGAGCGGCCCTCGGACCGCAGCCGCTCCACCACCGCCACCTTGTCCTCGGGCAGGACCTCGGCGATCACCTCGTCGATCCCGACCTCGGCCGCGACCGACTCCGCGACGGCCCGGTTGTCACCGGTCAGCAGCACCGGGGTCAGCCCCAGCGCGCGCAGCCGGCGCACCGCCTCGGCGCTGGTGGGCTTCACCGCGTCGGACACCACCAGGACCGCGCGGGCCGCGCCGTCCCAGCCGACGGCCACCGCGGTACGGCCCCGGGCCTCGGCCTGCGCCCGGGCCGTCGCCAGCGCGGGCGGCAGCGGCTGCTCCCGGCGCTCCAGCAGCTGGGCGCGGCCCACCACGACGGCGTGCCCCTCGACCTCGCCGGTCACGCCCAGCCCCGGCACGTTCGCGAACCCGGCGGGCGCGGGCAGGGTGCCGGTGCGGGCTTCGGCCTCCGTGGCGACGGCGCGGGCGACGGGGTGCTCGGAGGCGTGCTCCAGCGCGCCGGCCAGCCGCAGCACCTCGGCCTCGGTGGCGCCCTCGGCGAGATGGATGCCGGTCAGCGTCATGATGCCCGTGGTGACCGTGCCGGTCTTGTCCAGCACGACGGTGTCCACCCGCCGGGTCGACTCCAGCACCTCGGGCCCCTTGAGCAGGATGCCGAGCTGGGCGCCGCGCCCGGTGCCGGCCATCAGCGCGGTGGGCGTGGCCAGGCCCAGCGCGCACGGGCAGGCGATGATCAGGACCGCGACCGCCGCGGTGAAGGCGGCCGCCGCGCCCGCGCCGGTGGCCAGCCAGTAGCCGAGGGTGCCCAGGGCGAGCGCGATCACGACCGGGACGAAGACCGCGGAGATCCGGTCGGCCAGCCGCTGCGCCGCGGCCTTCCCGTTCTGCGCCTCCTCCACCAGCCGCCCCATCCGGGCGAGCTGGGTGTCGGCGCCGACCCGGGTGGCCTCGACGACCAGCCGGCCGCCCGCGTTGACGGTGCCGCCGGTGACGGTGTCGCCGGGGGAGACCTCGACCGGCACGGACTCGCCGGTGAGCATCGAGGCGTCGACGGCCGAGGAGCCCTCCCGCACCGTTCCGTCGGTGGCGATCTTCTCCCCGGGCCGCACGGTGAAGCGGTCCCCGGGGCGCAGCTCGGCGGTCGGCACCCGGATCTCGCGGCCGTCGCGCAGCACCGTGGCGTCCTTCGCGCCCAGCTCCAGCAGCGCCCGCAGCGCCGCGCCCGCGTTCCGCTTCGCGCGGGCCTCGGCGTAGCGGCCGGCAAGGATGAAGGTCGTGACCCCGGCCGCGGCCTCCAGGTAGAGGGCGCTGCCGCCGTCGGTGCGGGTGAGGGTCAGCTCGAAGGGGTGGGTCATCCCCGGCATGCCGGCGGTGCCGAGGAACAGGGCCCACAGCGACCAGCCCATGGCGGCGAGGGTGCCCATCGAGATCAGGGTGTCCATCGTGGCGGCGCCGTGCCGCAGATTCGTCCAGGCCGCCCGGTGGAAGGGCCAGGCGCCGTACGCCACCACCGGCGCGGCCAGCGTCAGCGACAGCCACTGCCAGTAGGTGAACTGCAGCGGCGGCACCATCGCCAGCACCACCACCGGGACGGAGAGCACGAGCGAGATCAGCAGCCGCTGGCGGAGGGCGGCGAGCGGGTCGGCGGCACCGCCGGTCGCTTCCGCCCGGCCGTCCGCCCCGCCGTCAGCCGTGTCGCCGGTGGGCTCCGCGGGAGCCGGCGGCCGGGGGAGGGCGGCGGTGTAGCCGGTCCTCTCCACGGTGGCGATCAGGTCCGCGGTGCCGACGCCGCTGCCCTCGGCGAGGGTCACCTTCGCCCGCTCGGTGGCGTAGTTGACGGTGGCGGTGACGCCCTCCATCCGGTTGAGCTTCTTCTCGATGCGGGCGGCGCACGAGGCGCAGGTCATCCCGCCGATCTGCAACTCGACGCCGTGCTCTCCGATCGCGGTGGCCATGGCTGCTCCTCGGTGTGCTGCGGGTGCCTGTCCCCCGGGAGAACCATATACCCCCGAGGGGTATTCCCGCTGTGTCGCCCCTCACGCTCCGTTGTGTCCGCCCGTGCCGCCCCGGCCGACCGGCGCCGGCCCCGGGCATCGCCACCGGGGGTCCGCCTGCCGCCACGCCGAGTGAAAACGGGTGCTTCGCCGTACCGCTCCCGGGCCGTCGCGGGCCATACTGGCCCGGTGTCGATGATCAGCAACCTCCGCAAGGCCGTCCGGCTGCCGCAGCCGCGCACCCGGGGAGTCGACCTCAGCCACCCGGCCCGCTCGCCGCTCGGCACCGCGGTGGTGAACTGCGCGGTGTACGTGGACGGGGTGCGGCAGCACGGCGACCACCCGGCCGACGTGGCGATCCGGCGGGTCCGGCGCTCCGGCAACGGTTTTGTCTGGATCGGCCTGCATGAGCCGTCCGAGGCGGAATTCGCCGGAATCGTCGAGCTGTTCGGGCTGCACCCGCTCGCCGTCGAGGACGCGGTCCAGGCCCATCAGCGGCCCAAGCTGGAGCACTACGACGACTCCCTGTTCACCGTCTTCAAGACCGTCCGCTATGTCGAGCACGACCGGCTCACCGACAGCAGCGAGGTCGTCGAGACCGGCGAGATCATGGTCTTCACCGGCACCGACTTCGTGATCACCGTGCGGCACGGCGGGCACGGCTCGCTGGGCCCGCTGCGCGAGCAACTGGAGTCCGTGCCGGAGCAGTTGGCGCTCGGCCCGTCCTCCGTCCTGCACGCCGTCGCCGACCTCGTGGTGGACGACTACCTCGATGTGACGGCCGACGTGCAGATCGACATCGACGACGTCGAGAGCGAGGTCTTCTCGGTCCGCGGCAGCGGCGGCGCCGGCCGGATCTACCAGCTCAAGCGCGAACTGCTGGAACTGCGGCGCGCGGTGGCCCCGCTGGACGGGCCGATGCAGGAGCTGGCGACGCGGCCCATGCGGGAGGTCGACCCCCGGATCACCACGTACTTCCGGGACGTCGCCGACCACCTCGACCGGGTCACCGAGCAGATCACCGCCTTCGACGAACTGCTCAACTCCATACTCCAGGCCCACCTCGCCCAGGTCACCGTCGCCCAGAACGAGGACATGCGGCGGATCAGCGCCTGGGTCGCGATCCTGGCCGTACCGACCATGGTCTGCGGCGTGTACGGCATGAATTTCGACCATATGCCGGAAAAACACTGGACGTTCGGGTATCCGCTGGTGATGGCGCTGATAGTCGCCGCCTGCTGGGTGATCCACCGCGGCTTCAAGCGGAACGGCTGGCTGTAGCCGCGCACTCCATGTGAAAGCGGTAAGAGCGGTAAGAAGTGAGAAAGCGCCGCCCGGCCGTGGCGTGTTACGGCGACGCGGGCGGTTGCGCTGGACCACCATGCCCCTGACCAGTTCTCCGGTGCCCGGCCGTCGCGCCACGGGGCCCTCCCGCGCTCCCGGGCCCGCCCCGGACACCGGACCGGCCCTGGCTGCCGGTTCTGCTAAGGAGCACCACATTGCGGTACGGACCAGCGCTGCGCGACGAGATCGCGGCCGAGGGGACGACGCCCCTGATCGGCGTCCACGACATGTACTCGGCCTCGATCGCCGCCGGCCACTACGACGGCTTCTTCGTGTCCGGCTTCGGCTTCGCCGCCTCCTACTACGGGCTGCCCGACATCGGGTTCATCGCCTGGCCCGACATGGCCGCCTTCGTGGAGCGGCTGCGCGGCGCCTTCCCCCGCCACCATCTGCTGGTGGACATCGACGACGGCTATGTCGACCCCGAGGTGGCCTGCCATGTGGTGCGGCGCCTGGAGCGCAGCGGCGCGAGCGGGGTGATCCTGGAGGACCAGAAGCGGCCGCGGCGCTGCGGGCACGCGGACGGCAAGCTGGTGCTGCCGCTGGAGGAGTACCTGGAGAAGCTGCACCAGGTGCTCGCCGCCCGCAGCGACCTGGTCGTCGTGGCCCGCACGGACGCCACGGAGGAGGACGATATCCTGCGGCGGGCCGCGGCGCTGGCCGCCACGGACGCGGACGTGGTGCTCGTGGACGGGGTGCGCAGCGTCGAGTGGATCCGCCGGATCCGTGCCGTCACCGGCGCCAAGCCGCTGCTGTTCAACCAGATCGCGGGCGGGAAGTCCCCGCGGCTCTCGCTGTCCGAACTGACCGCGCTCGGTGTCGACGTGGCCATCTACAGCACCCCGTGCCTGTTCGCCGCGCACCGGGCCATGGAGGCCGCGATGGCCGAACTGGCCTACGCGGACGGGCGGTTGCCGGATGCCGGGGAGCCCGGCGGGGAGATCGGCGTCAAGGAGGCCACCGAACTGCTGGCCCGCAACCTCGGCCGGCCGCACCCCGTACCGGCGGCCCGGACGGTCTGACCCGCCCGGCCGCCGGCCGCGCCGGCGCCCAGGCGCTGTGGGGCTGACCGGCCGGCGGCGCTGACCGGGCGGTCGCGGACGCACGAAAGCGGTGGGGCTCGTCGGTGACGGGCCCCACCGCACGGGCGGCGCGTGGAAGCGAGGACTGGTGGGGTTACGAGCGCCGTCCGCCAGGTACCGGTACTCGTCAGTCCCAGGCCGTACGCGGTCCGGCCGGCGTCAGCCGGGCCGGGGCCGCCGGGCCACCGCCGGGACTCCGTCGTGCGCGGAGGTCTGCGGGCGGGTCAGGAGGCCGTGCCGAGGCGGATGCCCGCCAGGCCGTTGGCCCAGAGCTGGTCCACCTTGGCGCGCTCGTTGGCGTCCGGCTGGGTGTTCTGGCAGGACGTGCCGGGGCCGCCGCCGGACATCAGCTCGCTGCACGGGCCCTCGTAGTGGTCCGGCAGGCCCAGCACATGGCCGGTCTCGTGCGCGGCCACGCGGGTGGAGTTGTACTCCTGGTTCTGCTTGTGGTCCAGGAAGACGTAGCCCTTGCCGTGGCCGTCGGTGCTGGCGTACGAACCGCGCGGGTCGTCGCCCTCCTTGTACTGGAAGTCGCCGCCGCTGCCTTCCTGGAGCTTCACGTTCTGCACCGCGCCGTTCCATATGGAGGCGCTCTCGGCTATCTGGCTCTTGTACGTCGGGGCCGCGCTCGCGTCGTAGGTGACGGTGACCGAGGCCGCGTCCGGGTGGGCCTTCATCTTGGCCCGGGCCGACTTGATCACCGCTTCGAAGAAGGCCTTGGTGTCGGCCTTCTCGGCCGCCGAACCCTGGTAGGCGGCGATCGAAGCGGGGCTGCTGTGGTGGGAGTTGGCGTAGGAGGAGGGGGAGGCTGCCGACACCGGCGCCGCGGCGGAGAGCGCGGCGGCGAGGCCCAGGCCCAGCGCTGCCGACAGCACTGTCTTGGGAGATCTCATGTGGGGGGCTCCTTAATTTCCGAGGGCCGTACGGTCGCCGTGTGGGGCGGCGACCGGGGCCCTGCGGATTTCTTGGTGCCGTTGAGTCTGGACGCAGTTCGCCCGCCGGGCGGAGATGCCAGGTGGCGATAGCGCAGGCCAATACCCCGGAAAAAAGGGGAGTTCAGGCAGGTTTGAGAGTCTGGTGTGACGTGTGCCGACCTCGTTATGCTCCGGACGTGGAGCTAGAGGTCAGGCATCTTCGCGCATTGTGCGCCATCGCCGACACCGGCAGCGTACGCAAGGCGGCGCGGCAGCTCGGCATGACCCAGCCCTCCCTGACGACCCAGCTCCACCGCATCGAGAAGGCCCTTGGTGGCCAGCTGTTCTTCCGGGAGCCGACCGGCAGCCGACCCACCCCGCTGGGGCACTCGGTGCTGTGCCGGGCCCGTCCGATCGTGGCCGAAATGCGGGCACTTATCGACGAAGTCGCATCGGCCGCACACCACGAACGCGGCGCGCGGCTGCACATCGGCAGCACCAACAGCCCCGCCGTCGCCGGCTGGCTGCGGCGGCTGCGGGTGCGGCTGCCGGAGACGGACACGACGATAAGGGCCGATGTGTCCGCCAACGCACTGCTGCACATGGTGGCGACGGGACAGCTCGACGCCGCCTTCGTCCACGAGGTCGAGGGCGCGCCGCTGCGGATCCCCGACGGTCTGACCGAGCGGGAACTCGTCGTCCGGGAGCCGCAGTTCATCGCCCTGGCGGACAGCCATCCGGCCGCCGCCTCGTCGGTGGTGCGGGTGGCGGACCTCGCCGACGACCAGTGGATGGTCGACCCGACCGTGGACGGCGAGTGGGCCGGGCTGCGCCGCGTCTGGGGCGCGGCCGGCATCGCGCCCCGGGTCGTGCACGGCGACTACCTCACCGCGGTCGACCTCGTCACCGCCGGTGAGGTGGTCACCCCCTGCCAGCCGACCGCCCGCTCCCGCCACGGGATGGCGATCCGCCCCCTGTACGGCGACCCGCTGGCCGTCCGCCTCTTCATGGCCTGCCGCCAGGACGGCACCCCGGCCGCCTCCGCGGACGACCTGTTCGCCGACCTGACCGCCTCGTACATGGAGATCGCCTGGGCGAGCGAGGCGTACCGGGCCTGGCTGGTGCGCCATGACGGGCTGCTGTCGGTGGGGATCTAGGGGCTGTCGTCCGGATCAGGCCGGGCTCGCGGGTCCGGCCCTTCGGCCAACCGTGTGAAAGGCGGCGCCGCGGGCCGCCGCGCGGCGCCCGGTGCCGGGTGCGATGTCCGAGAGTGGAGTGCCCGAAGGCCGACGAGGCCGAGCCCTGGAGAGCCCCCGTGGACGGCACCCTTTCCCTGGTCCTGCTCCTGCTGTTCCTGTGGTGCCTGTGCTCCCGGCGGATGGAGCGCTTCGAACTCACCGCGCCGGCCGCCTTCGTGCTGCTGGGCCTGCTTCTGGGCGAGGTCACCGGGACCCTCCACCTCGCGCTGCCGCACGAAACGGTCAAGGCGCTGGCCGAGGTCACCCTGGTGTGGGTGCTCTTCACCGACGCCGCACGGCTCTCCTTCCGCGCCCTGCGCCCCGAACTCGGCCTCTACGTGCGGCTGCTGGGCATCGGCCTGCCGCTGTGCACGGCCCTGGGCGCGCTGCTGGCGGGCGTCCTGCTCCCCGGCGTCTCGGGCTGGGCCGCGCTGTACGTCGGGGCCGCGCTCGCGCCGACGGATGCCGCGCTCGGCGCCACGATGATGGTCAACCCCGAGGTGCCGGTGAAGATCCGCCGCGTCATCAATGTGGAGAGCGGCCTCAACGACGGCATCGCCACTCCGCTGGTGGTGCTCGCCCTGGCCGGGATGGCCGCGGCCGAGGGGGCCGCCGGACCGGGGGCCTCCGGCCGCGCACTGGTGGAGCTGGCCGTGGGCGCGGCGTACGGGGCGCTGGCCGGGCTGGTCGCCGGGTGGCTGCTGCGCACGGCGCTGCGCAGCGGCTGGGCGGCCGAGGACTTCGCCGGGGCGGGCGTCCTGGCCCTGGCCCTGCTCGGCTACACCTCCGCGCTCGCCGTCGGCGGCAACGGCTTCGTCGCCGCCTTCGTCACCGGGCTGGCCTTCGGCACGGTGCACGGGGCGCCGCAGCGGGTGCTGCTGTACGTCGAGCAGTCCGCGGCGCTGCTGTCGGTGCTGGTGTGGCTGGTTTTCGGCGCCCTCCTGCTCCCGGAGCTGGCCGCCCACCTCACGTGGCAGGCCGGGCTCTACGCCGTCCTGAGCCTGACGGTGATCCGGATGGTGCCGGTGGCGCTGTGCCTGGCCGGCAGCGGTCTGGACGCCCGGACGGTGCTGTTCGTCGGCTGGTTCGGGCCCCGCGGGCTGGCCTCGGTCATCTTCGGCCTGCTCGCGGTCGAGGAACTCGGCCCGGCCGGGGCGCGGCCGGTGCTCCCGGTGATCGCCTGTACGGTCCTGCTCAGCGTCCTCGCCCACGGCATCAGCTCCGCCCCGCTGGCCCGGCGCTACGGGAGGGCGGCCCGGGGCACCGGCCTCGCCGGCGCCCCGGCGGACGAACTGCCCGTGCGGGGCATGGCCGCCGGGGGACTCCACCTGCTGCGGCGGCGACGCGGCCCGGCCCCGCCGTGACCCCCGCCCCGCCCCGCCCCGGTCGTGGACGGGGCGGGGATCCGTGGGCGACTTCCGGACACCGGCCGTTCGGCACACGTTCCCGCGCTGTCCGCTCATGGCGTTCATGGCGTTCATGGCACTCACGGCGTCCGCATTTCACCCGGCGTTCAACCCGCGCGGGCACCATGGCCGCCGTCCCGACGAACTGCCCCTGAACCAGGGTGAGATGGCCGTGCTCCGCTCCCCGCTCCAGGCCGTTTCGCCACCCCTACGCCCTGATGGCGCCGCGAAGGAGAAACGCACCATGTCCCGAGGAACGAAGGCCGCTCTGATAGCCGGTACGGTGCTGTGCACCCTGGCCACGCTTCCCACGGCGGCACAGGCCGCCCCCGCCGCGGACTCGCCGCCCTCGAAGAGCCACTGGCTGCGGGACGTCGCGCCGGTGGCCGCCGATCTGCACCACTACCTGGAACAGCGCCTGGCGCAGGTCCCCAGCGGCGAGAAGCCCGCCGTCGTCCTGGACATCGACAACACCTCGCTGGCCACGTACTACGACGAGGGAAACCCCGTCGAGGCGGTCCTCGACGCCGCGGAGTACGCCCACGCGCACGGCGCGGCGGTGCTCTTCGCCTCCTACCGCGACGCCGACTCGCGGCGCTCCACGACCGAGCAGCTCACCTCGGCCGGATACACGTCGACGGGCTCTGCCTCAAGCCTGGCGGACACAGCCCCGGCAAGGCCCAGGTGAAGCTCGGCTGCCGCAAGCAGTACGAGGGGAAGGGCTACACCCTCATCGCGAACGTCGGCAATCGCAGCACCGACTTCGAGGGCGGCCACTACGACAAGGGCTTCAAGCTGCCGGACTACGACGGCGCACTGAGCTGACCGTCCGCCCACGGAGAAAAGCGAAAGAAGCCCACAAAGAAGAAGCCCGCAAAGAAGACCGCACCCGCTCCGTCAGGCGCGCCGTGGGTGGCGTGCTGCGGACCGGGTGCGGACAGGTGGCCGGGACGGCCTGCGAAGGTGCAGGTCGCACTGGCCGGACCGGGTCAGGCCTTCTTGGTCTCCCAGAAGATCCGGTCGATCTCGGCGATGAGCTCCAGCGCCTTCTCGCCCGTCTTCGGGTCGTTGGAACCCTTGGCGGCGCTGAGCGCCTTGAGGGTGTCGTTCACCAGCTGGTGGAGCTGGGGGTACTTCTCGAAGTGCGGGGGCTTGAAGTAGTCGCTCCACAGCACCGAGACGTGGTGCTTGGCCAGCTCGGCGCGCTGCTCCTTGATCAGAACGGCGCGAGTGCGGAAGTCCGCGTCCTCGTTGGCCTGGTACTTCTCCTGGACGGCCTTGACCGACTCGGCCTCGATGCGGGCCTGGGCCGGGTCGTACACGCCGCAGGGCAGGTCGCAGTGGGCGCTGACCTTCACCTTGGGGGCGAACAGGCGCGAAAGCATGTTCAGTCCTTCCTCGTGATCGTCTTCTCAGGTGCGAGATTACTCGGTGCGGGAAGGCTTTTCTCGGGCGGCCCGGGGGTCTTAGGGCAAAAGTCCGGTGTCACACCGCGACTGTTGGAGGATGGGCCGGTAAGCGGGTCGGACCGGGAGGTAAGGGATGCCGGAGCAGGTGCACGCGCGCGGCGCCGGGCAGGGCGAGGGCGCGGACGCGGGACGGGGGCGGGGCCGGCTGCTGCGGGCGTTCGGGCTGGCCGAGGTGTACAACCCGTCGATGGTGCCGACGCTGCGGCCCGGCGACCAGCTGGTGGTGCAGTACGGGGCGGCGGTGCGGCCCGGTGCCGTGGTGGTGCTGCGGCATCCGTTCCGGCAGGACCTGCTGATCGTCAAGCGGGCCGTGCGGCGGCTGGACGGCGGCTGGTGGGTGCAGGGCGACAACCCGTTCGTCGAGAACGACAGCCGGGAATTCGGGGTGGTACCGGACGAACTGGTCATCGCCCGCGCCTGGATCCGGGTGCGGCCGCCGCGCGAGGTTCAGCGCTCGGTGGCCGGGGTGCTGTCCTGGGCGGCCTCGGCGGTGCGGCCGGTGCGCGCCGAGCGCTCGCTCTCCAGCCGCTTGCGGGCACGGTAGGCGGCGACGTTGGCGCGGGTGGCGCAGCGGTCCGAGCAGTAGCGCCGGGAGCGGTTGGTGGAGGTGTCCAGGTAGACGTTGCGGCAGGGGCGCGCCTGGCAGATGCCGAGGCGGTCCACGCCCAGTTCGGTCAGGTGGAAGGCCAGGCCCATGCAGGCGGTGGCGGTGTAGCCGGCGGTGGCGTTGGCCGCCTGCTCGGCGATGTGCATGTGCCAGTCGGGGCGGCCTCCCGCGTCGTCGCGCTGCTCGTGGCCGGAGATCTGCGGGCTGACCGGGAACTCCATCATCAGGGCGTTGAGCAGGTCCACGGCCAGCACCTCGTCGCCGGCGTCGGCGGCCTCGAAGACGGCGCGCAGCCGGGCGCGGACCGTGCGCAGGCGGGTGACGTCGCTGTCGGTCGCGCGCCGGGCCGCCTGCTGGGCGGGGCCGAAGAGTTCCCGTACCACCTCGACCGAGGTCAGGCTGTCGGTGCCGCGTTCGGGCTGCTCGGTGTTGACCAGTCGCACGGCATAGTCCGAGTAATAGGCCAGTTCCACTTGTAGTCCTTACGAGCGGGAGTTAAGGTACGGAGTGCTGGGTGAAGTAATAGGCTCTATGGCTATCAGGGTATTACAGTCCGGAAGGGAAGCGATGACCGAGACCGTCGCCGGCGCCGACTGGCAGGCGTGGCAGCACAGTTGGGACCGCCAGCAGGAGTGGTACCTCCCCGACCGCGAGGAGCGGTTCCGGGTGATGCTGGACATGGTCGAGGCGCTGGTGGGCCCCGAGCCCCGGGTCCTGGACCTCGCCTGCGGCACCGGCAGTATCTCCGACCGGCTGCTGAAGCGGTTCCCCGGGGCCGAGAGTGTGGGCGTCGATCTGGATCCCGCGCTGCTGGCCATCGCGGAAGGGTACTTCGCCGGCGAGCGCCGGGTCCGCTTCGTACGGGCCGATCTGAAGGACCCGCAGTGGACGGCGGCGCTGCCGCACACGTCCTACGACGCGGTGCTCACCGCCACCGCCCTCCACTGGCTGCACAGCGGGGAGCTGCGCGGGCTCTACGGGCAGCTCGGCACCCTGGTGAGCGACGGCGGGGTCTTCCTGAACGCCGACCGGATGCCCGACGAGGCCACTCCCCGGATCAACGCCGCCGACCGCGCCCTGCGGCACGCGCGCCAGGACGCGGCGAAGGCGGCCGGCGCCGTCGACTGGGCCGAGTGGTGGCAACTGGCCGCCGCCGACCCGCTGCTGGCCGGGCCGACGGCGGAGCGCTTCGAGATCTTCGGCGAGCACGCGGACGGCGACACGCCCTCGGCGGCCTGGCACGCCCAGGTGCTGCGCGAGTCCGGTTTCGAGGAGGCGCGCACGGTGTGGTCCTCGCCCACGGACGCGCTGGTGCTGGGCCTGAAGTAGGCCCGGCGGCCGGGCCGCGGGGGAGTGCCCCCCCGGCCCGGCGGCGGTGCCCCGTGCGGACGCCGCCGCACCGGGCACCCCGCGGGGGACGGGCGCTACAGCACCTTCGACAGGAACGACTTCGTGCGCTCGTGCTGGGGGTTGCCCAGCACCTCGCGCGGATGGCCGGACTCGACGACCACGCCGTCGTCCATGAAGACCAGCGAGTCGCCGACCTCGCGGGCGAAGCCCATCTCATGGGTCACGACGATCATCGTCATCCCGTCCGCCGCCAGGTCCTTCATGACGTCCAGGACGTCACCGACCAGCTCCGGGTCGAGCGCCGAGGTCGGCTCGTCGAAGAGCATCAGCTTCGGCTCCATCGCCAGCGCACGGGCGATGGCCACCCGCTGCTGCTGGCCGCCGGAGAGCTGCGAGGGGTAGCTCGCGGCCTTGTCGGACAGCCCGACGCGGTCCAGGAGCTTGACCGCCCGCTCCCGCGCGGCGGACTTCGACTCGCCCTTGACCTGGATCGGCGCCTCCATGATGTTCTCCACCGCGGTCATGTGCGGGAAGAGGTTGAAGCGCTGGAAGACCATGCCGATGTCGCGGCGGCGGGCGGCGACCTCCCTGTCGCGCAGCTCGTAGAGCTTGCCGTTGTGCTCGCGGTAGCCGACCAGTTCGCCGTCGACGGACAGCCGGCCGGCGTTGACCTTCTCCAGGTGGTTGATGCAGCGCAGGAACGTCGACTTGCCGGAGCCGGACGGGCCGATCAGGCAGAAGACCTCCCGCGGCGCCACCTCCAGGTCGATGCCCTTGAGGATGTGGGCCGCGCCGAAGGACTTGTGGACGCCCTCGGCCCGCACCATCGGGCCGCCGCTGCTGCCCGCGGCCTTGTTCGTCGTCAGCTTGCTGGTCATGCCGCACCTCCGGCGGAGCGGTGGAAGCCGCCCGACAGCTTCGCCTTGGCGCGCTGGAGCGGGGTGGGCGGGAGCTGGCGGCTGGAGCCGCGGGCGTAGTAGCGCTCCAGGTAGTACTGGCCGATGCTCAGCACCGTGGTGGCGATGAGGTACCAGGCGGCGGCGAGGATCAGCATCTCCACCACGACGCCGGAGTCCCGGCCGACGTTCTGGGCGGCCTGCAGCAGGTCGTAATACTGCACGGCGATGACCAGCGAGGAGGTCTTCAGCATGTTGATGACCTCGTTGCCGGTCGGCGGCACGATCACCCGCATCGCCTGCGGCACGATGATCCGGCGCAGCGTCTTGGCGTGGCTCATGCCCAGCGCGTGCGCCGCCTCGGTCTGGCCCTCGTCGACGGCGTTCAGACCGGCCCGGCAGATCTCCGCCATGTACGCGGCCTCGTTGAGCCCGAGGCCCAGCAGCGCGCACAGGAACGGGGTCATGAAGTCCGACCACTCGTCCTTGTAGATCGGCATGATGTCGATGTACTGGAAGACCAGGCCCAGGTTGAACCAGAGGAACAGCTGGACGTAGACCGGCGTCCCGCGGAAGAACCAGACGTAGAACCAGGCGACCGTCGAGGTCACCGGGTTCTTCGACTGGCGCATCACGGCCAGGATCACCCCGAGGACGATGCCGATGATCATCGACAGCACGGTGATGATCAGGGTGTTGCGCAGGCCCTTGAGGATGTCCGCGTTGAACATGTACTGGGGGATCGCGTCCCAGTTGACGTTCCCGGAGGCGAAGGCCCGGCCGAGCAGGGCGACCAGTCCGAGGACGACGACCGCCGCCACCCAGCGCCCGTAATGGCGGACCGGGATGGCCTTGAGGGGCTCGGGCTGGGGCGGCGGAGCGTCCGCCGGCGGCTGGGCCGACTTGTCGACGTCAACTGACACGGGTGTTGCCTTTCAGCATTCGGCGGGAGGTGCGCGGAGCGGACGGGAGAGCGGCCGGCGGCTCAGGAGCCGCCATTGATCTGCACGTCCTTGACCGCGGCATCCTTGACGTCCCACTTGTCCAGGACCTTGGCGTACGAGCCGTTCTTGATCGCGAGTTCCATCGCGGCCTTGAGCGCGTCACGCAGCTGCTGCTTGCCCTTGGGCACCGCGATGCCGTACGGGGCCGCCTTGAGCGGGGCACCGCCGACCATCTGGAAATCCTTGCCGTGGCCGGAGACCTTCACCGCGTACGCCGCGACCGGGTAGTCACTGGAGACGGCGTCCACGCCGCCGGTACGCAGCCGGGTCTGGGCCTCGGAGTCGTTGTCGAACGCCTCGATGGAGATGGCCTGCTCGCCGTTCTTCTCACAGGCCTTCGACTTGTCCTTGGCCAGGTCGTCCGAGACCGTGCCGCGCTGCACCGCGATCGTCTTGCCGCACAGCGTCTCCCAGCCGTCGACGCCCTTGGTCTTGCCCTTCTGGGTGTAGAGCGAGACGCCGACGTTGAGGTAGTCGATGAAATCGACGCCCTGGCCGATCTTCTTGCCGGTGTTGCTGTCGATGCCCTGCTGGCGCTCCTTGGTGTCCGTCATCGCCGACATCGCGATGTCGTAGCGCTTGGACTTCAGACCGCCCATGAGGGTGTCGAAGGTGGCGTTGTTGAAGTTGAGCTTGATGCCCAGCTCCTTGCTCATCGCCTCCGCGAGGTCCGGGTCGATGCCCTCGACCGCGCCGTTGGAGCGGAACTCCACCGGCTTGTAGGTGATGTCCGAGCCGACCTGGAGCAGCGCCTTCTCCTGGACGTCCTTGGGCAGCATCTTGAACAGCGGCGCGTGCTCGTTGCGGTTCTTCTTCGCCTCGCGCTTGGCGATCGCCGCGTCCGTCTGGTCACCGCAGGCGCTGAGCAGCAGCAGCGAGGCCGCCACCGCGGCCGCCGTGGCCACGGCTGTACGAGACCTGCCGAGGGCCGGGCGACGGGTGGTGCGTGCGGTCATGCTGATCCTCCTGCGGATGGAGAAGCCGACGTGACAAAGGCCGGGGTACACACCCTGGAGCGCCGTGACCTCGGTTGGTGACGGGAATCCTGCCACCCGGACTCCGGTATTCGGACTGTCACACAGGTCAAAATCGCATAACGGACGACGGCGGCCGGGCGTCGGCCTTGTCGGGCAAGGGGGCCGCACCGGCGGCGGCATGCGAAGGACGCCCTGCTCGACGGGGGCGTCTCGGCATACGGACCGTGCGGAGCGCCGCTCCTGATCCCCCTGTGCGCTTCACGCTTTTCCTACGCTTCGAGGTTATTGTCTGGTCTCTGAAGCCGAGGGTAAGCAATCTGACTCGTCGGGGCCCGCGCCCGTCGGGTAGAAAGGTGCGTTACACCCCTCATCCGGGGCTCAGGGCGCGTGTGCGGCGCGCCCGGCGTCCGATCCTCCCCCCGTACGGCGGCCATCTGCCGTGCCGGGTCCGGACGCGGTGCCCGCCCACCCCTCAACCAGGGAGTGGCCACCCTCAAGCAGATTTACGATAAAAGGGGTAAGACAAGTGGCAGCGGAGATCGTCAATCCTCGCAGCGACAGCACGACAGGCGCGGGCGCGGGCAGTGCGCCCGACGACGCCTTCGATCCGGCCTTCGCCCTGCATCGCGGCGGCAAGATGGCCGTTCAGGCGACCGTGCCGGTCCGGAACAAGGACGACCTGTCCCTCGCGTACACACCGGGCGTCGCCAAGGTGTGCAGCGCCATCGCCGAGCAGCCCGAGCTCGTGGACGACTACACCTGGAAGTCCCACGTCGTCGCCGTCGTCACGGACGGCACCGCGGTGCTGGGCCTGGGCGACATCGGCCCGGAGGCCTCCCTCCCGGTGATGGAGGGCAAGGCCATCCTCTTCAAGCAGTTCGGCGGCGTCGACGCGGTGCCGATCGCGCTCGGCACCACCGACACCGACGAGATCATCGAGACCGTCGTCCGGATGGCGCCGTCCTTCGGCGGGGTCAACCTGGAGGACATCTCGGCGCCGCGGTGCTTCGAGATCGAGCGCCGGCTCCAGGAGCGGCTGGACATCCCGGTCTTCCACGACGACCAGCACGGCACCGCCGTGGTCACGCTGGCCGCGCTGCGCAACGCCGCCAAGCTCACCGACCGGGCGCTCGGCCAGCTGCGCGCGGTCATCTCGGGCGCCGGCGCGGCCGGTGTCGCCATCGCCAAGATCCTCATCGAGGCGGGCATCGGAGACGTCGCGGTGTGCGACCGCAAGGGCATCGTCTCCGCCGACCGCAGCGACCTCACGGACGTCAAGCGCGAGGTCGCCGGTTTCACGAACAAGGGCGGGCTGACCGGCTCCCTCCAGGACGCGCTGGACGGCGCCGATGTCTTCATCGGGGTCTCCGGCGGCACGGTGGCGGAGGAGGCGGTGGCGAAGATGGCGAAGGATTCGATGATCTTCGCGATGGCCAACCCCACCCCGGAGATCCACCCGGACATCGCGCACCGGTACGCGGCCGTGGTCGCCACCGGACGCAGCGACTACCCCAACCAGATCAACAACGTGCTGGCCTTCCCCGGCATCTTCGCCGGCGCCATGCAGGTGCGGGCCTCGCGCATCACGGAGGGCATGAAGCTCGCCGCCGCCGAGGCGCTGGCCGCCGTCGTCGCCGACGAGCTGAGCGCCGACCGGGTCATCCCCTCGCCGTTCGACGAGCGGGTCGCCCCGGCCGTCACCGCGGCGGTCGCGGCCGCCGCCCGCGCCGAGGGCGTGGCGCGCCGCTGACGCCACGGCAGATCCAGTCACGGGCCGGGCCCGCACCCTCGCAGGTGCGGGCCCGGCCCGTTGCCGTGGCCGTGCGCGGCGCGTGTCACACCCCTGCGCGGTACCGCGGCGCCCCCGCGCGGCCTACGTTGGGATCATGTTTGCTGCCTATGCCGCCCGCATCGACCGTGACCAGCCGCTCAACGGCCTCGAATTGGGGGAGCGCCCGGCCCCCGAGGACCGCCCCGGCTGGACGACCGTCACCGTGAAGGCCGCCTCCCTCAACCACCACGACCTGTGGTCGCTGCGCGGGGTGGGCATCACCGAGGACGCCCTGCCGATGATCCTCGGCTGCGACGCCGCCGGGATCGACGCGGACGGCAACGAGGTCGTGCTGCACTCCGTCATCGGCCAGACCGGCCACGGCGTCGGCCCCAAGGAGAAGCCCTCCATCCTCACCGAGCGCTACCAGGGCACCTTCGCCGAGCAGGTCACCGTGCCCGCGTGGAATGTGCTGCCCAAGCCGAAGGAGCTGTCCTTCGCGGAGGCGGCCTGCCTGCCGACCGCCTGGCTGACCGCGTACCGGATGCTGTTCACCAACGGGGGCGTACGGCCCGGCGACAGCGTGCTGGTGCAGGGGGCGGGCGGCGGCGTGGCCACCGCCGCCATCGTGCTGGGCGCCGCCGCGGGGCTGCGGGTCTTCGCCACCAGCCGCGACGAGGCCAAGCGCAAGCGGGCGCTGGAGCTGGGCGCGGAGGCGGTGTTCGCGAGCGGGGAGCGGCTGCCGCACCGGGTGGACGCCGTGATCGAGACGGTCGGCGCCGCCACCTGGTCGCACTCCGTCAAGTCCCTCAAGCCCGGCGGCACGCTGGTGATTTCCGGCGCCACCAGCGGCTACACCCCCAAGAGCGGGGAGCTCAACCGGATCTTCTTCCTGGAGCTGAAGATCGTCGGCTCCACCATGGGCAGCAAGGAGGAGCTGGCCTCGCTGCTGAGCTTCTGCGCCGCCAAGGGCATCCGCCCGGTCATCGACTCCACGCTGCCGCTGGACCGGGCGCGCGAGGGGTTCGCGAAGATGGCGGAGGGCGAGCTGTTCGGCAAGGTCGTGCTGACGGTCTGACCCCCGCACGGGCAGCCGGGGCCGCGCACCGGCGGCCCGCCACTTCCCCGGAAGGGACCGGAGACATGCGGATCCTGCGGGCGCGGGAGCGCGCCGCCGCGCCGTGGAGCAACGGCGGCGGGGTGACCCGCGAGGTCGCCGCCCATCCGCCGGGCGCGGGCTGGGACGGCTTCGCCTGGCGGGTCAGCCTGGCGGACGTCACCCGCGACGGGCCGTACTCGCCGCTGCCCGGCGTCCGGCGGATCCTCACCGTCGTCGACGGCGCCGGGCTGGAGCTGACGGTGGACGGCACCGTGCGGCTGCTGCCCGGCGGCCACCGCCCGTTCGCGTTCCCCGGCGGGGCCGCCACCGGCTCCCGCCTCCTGGACGGACCCGTCGTCAACCTCAACGTGATGCTGCGGGAGGGGCGGGCGGACGCGACGGTGGAGATCGTGCGCGGCACTTGGGCGCCGGGGCCGTTCCCGTCATCGCCGTTGGCTTCGTCGCCGCCGTCGCCGTCGCTCTCGCCCTCGCCGGGAGGTGGGTCGGACCCCGTGGGCGGGCTGCTCGTCGTGGCGCTGGAGGGGGCCACCCGGCTCACGGCCCCTGGGGAGACGGGGGAGTCCGCGGTGCTGCGGATGGAGCGGTTCGACGCGGTGCTGTGGCCGGGGCCGGACGCGCCGCCGGGCGGGCTGCGGGCGGACGGCACCGTGGCGGTGATCCGGCTGTCCGGCCCGCCCTCTCCCCTCACCTGACGTCTCAGCGCACTTGACGCACCCGGGACGCACCCGAGACGCATCGAGACAGATCTGTCAATGAAGGTTGACGCGCCCTCTCGTGTCAACCTAAATTGACATCATGAGCGAAGCAACGGATCTCGCCGAGCGGGCGGGGGACCGCGACCCGCGGGTCGGACTCCGTGCCGTGGCCGCGCTCCGCCGGCTGCTGGAGCAGCTCGAAGCCGTGCAGGTGCGCAGCGCCCGGGCGAAGGGCTGGTCGTGGCAGGAGATCGCGGCGGAACTGGGGATCAGCAGGCAGGCGGTCCACAAGAAGCACGGGAGGCGCTGATGTTCGAGAGGTTCACGGCCGAGGCCCGCGCCGTGGTGAGCGGCGCGGCGGAGCAGGCGGAGCGCACGGGCAGCGACACGATCGGCGAGCCGGAGCTGCTGCTCGCCCTGCTGGACCGGACGGATTCGCCGGCCGCCGCGGCACTCGCCGCCCTCGGCCTCCAGGCCCGGCGCGCCTCGGTGGCGGACGCCCTGGCGGCGGTGCGGCGGCGCGGCGGGGTCTCCGCGGCCGACGCGGCGGCGCTGGCCGGTCTCGGGATCGACGTCGACGCGATCGTGGCGAGCGTCGAGCGCGAGCACGGGGTGGGCGCGCTGGCCGGCGGGGCGCCCGGGCGGCGCCGGGGGGTGCGCCGCCGGTTCACCGCGGAGGCGAAGTCCGTGCTGGAGCGGGCCCTGCGGATGGCGGTCGCCCGCGGCGAACGCGCCCTCGGCGACGAGCATCTGCTGCTCGCGCTGACCTGCGGGCGCGGACCGGCGGCGGTGGTGCTGGCCGACCACGGGGTGACCCATGCGGCGGTGCTGCGGGTGCTGGACGCCGACGGCGGCCGCCGGGCGGGGTGAGGCGCCGGGCGGGACCGGCGCCGGGCCGCCCGGGTGCGGTGCGGGCGCGCCGGACGGTGCGTCGGCGCCCCGCCCCGGTCACGGGTAGGCGACCTTGACCGTGCCGATGCCCAGCGTGCTGTGCCGGGGCAGGTATCCGGCCTCGAAGACCGCGCCGAGGACCGGGGTGAGCAGCTGCGCCAGCCGTTCGGCGCGGGAGTGGCCCAGGGCCCGCCACGGACCGGCCGCCAGCCGGTCCGTGGTCCGCTCGATCGCTTCGCGTTCCGTGCGGGCGCGCTCGGTCGCGGTGCCGTCGGGGGCGATCCAGCCGCGGGCGGCGAGGCGGTGCCGGGCGTCGCTCCACTCCTGGGCGCTCCAGCCGCGCCCCACGAAGTCGGCGGCCGGCGCGGCGCCGATCGCGGCGAACGACACCAGGGCCTCGCACGGATCGAGACCGCAGGTCAGCAGGGCCGCCAGATGGCCGTCGCCGCGGTGCTCGCGGAGTATCGTCGCGGCCTGCCAGAGCGTCAGATGCGGGGCGTCCGGCCAGGGCAGATCGCGGTTGGCGGCGGCGAGCGGGCGGGCGGCCGCCCCGGCGTTCTCGGCGGCCTGACGGGCGAGCCGGGCCGCCTCGGCGAGCTGCGCGGCGCTCAGCCGGCCGCCGATCAGGGTCGTCAGCGCGCGGTCCACGGCCAGCAGTCGCGCGTCCAGCACCTTGGCCGGGTCCGCCGCGGTCCAGATCCGCGGGAGGTAGCGGGCGATCATCCGCGGACTGAAGGTGTAGTAGGTCGCGGCCACCAGCTCGGGCCCGGCGGCGCCCAGCGGAGCCGTGCGCCAGGCGAAGTAGCGGGGCCAGCGGGAGGCGACGTCAAGGCCGAGACCGGCCGCGACCCGGCGGGCCTCGGGGGCGAAGTACAGCGTGGAGTGCAAGGGTTCCAGCAGGTGCCACATCCGGCGGGCGACCGAAAGGTATTCCGACATCGCTTTACCTCATGGCCTTCACGATGCGTGCGCAGACAGGAGGGTGGGGCGGTGGTCCGGGGCACGGCCCGCCGGTCCGCGGGGGCGGGGCCCTGAAGCCCGGTGCCGGGCGAAAAGCCGTACGACGTAGTGAGTTCCCCGATTACGCCGCGTGAATCCAGACCGCTGATGGCAACTGTCGGTAACAGGGGCGGGGTTCGGGCGCGTCCGGATCCCGCCGCCGTCCGCCGGCTGCTCGGCCCGCGCTCGTTCGCGAACAGTGCTGAGGGCGTCCAATTCGCCTTCGGTGACGACGAGTTAGGCGTCGGCACTGCCCCCTGGCCTGCCCCCTCGGGTTGAGTCGATGGGCGGGGCGGGCACGGCTGATGTGGCCGCCGTGCCCGCCCCGCCCGTTATGGCCCCCGCCCGTCATGTCCCCGCCCGGTCCGCCCGCTCAGGCGTCCGGATCATCCGTCCCGGGCCGGTACCGCTCCGGTGCCCGCAGCAGCGCGCCGATATGGGCGGCGGCCTCCGACAGCCGGCGGCGGGACTCCTTCGCCTGCTCGGCGGTGACGCCGTGATCGCGGGCCGCGTCCCGCAGATCGTCGCGGAAGCGGTCCAGCAGCCGGTCGAAGTCGCGCGCCGGGTCGTCGCCGGCCGGCTCCTTCGCCCACTCCGGGGCCGGCGGCGCCCCGGCCGCCGCGTCCGGTCCGGCCTCCGGCTTGCCGAGGTCGACGCGCTCGACCGTCACCCGGGCCCCGCCGTCCGCGCCGCCCCGGCCGGAGCCGCTCTTCCCGGCGCCCTCCTGGCCCGTCCCGGACATGCCGCCGGTGAAGCGCCCGACCTCGCGGGACATCTCGGACAGCGCCTCGCGCACCGCCCCCGACCAGTCGCCGGACCGCACCGCGCCCTGGGCCTGCTCCTGGACGCGCCGGATGACCCGCTGGACCTCCTCGCGCGCGAACTCCTGGGCGTCCCGCGCCTGCTTGCGGGCCCGCTGGGCGTCCTGCCGGGCCCGCCGGCTCTCCTCCTTGGCCCGCCGGGCCTGTTCCTTCCACTCGTCCTTGGCGCGCCGGAACTCTTCCTTCGCCTGCCGCCAGGACTCCGCGTCGCCGAACACGCCGTCGAAGTAGTCCCCCACCTCGGGGTGGGGCCGCCCGGCGCCCTCCTCCTCGGCGTCCGGCTCCGTGCCGGTCCGCCCGGCCTTCCCGCGTCCCGTGTCCCGGCGGGCCTGCTGGGCGGCCTCCTGCATCTCGCGGCGCAGATCCCGCGCCGAGCCGCTGACGTCCTCGCGGATGTCGGAGGCCAGGGCGGCGACCGACTCCCGGATCTGCAACTCCAGATCCGCCAACTCGCCTCCCCTGTCGGCGAGTTCGGCCCGGCCGGCGTCGGTGATCGAGTAGACCTTGCGGCCGCCCTCGGTCGTGTGCGTCACCAGGCCCTCGGCCTCCAGCTTGGCCAGCCGCGGGTAGACCGTGCCGGCGGACGGGGCGTAGAGGCCCTGGAAGCGCTCCTCCAGGAGGCGGATGATCTCGTAGCCGTGCCGCGGCGCCTCGTCCAGCAGCTTGAGGAGGTAGAGGCGCAGGCGGCCGTGGGCGAAGACGGGGGGCATGGTCAGCGCACCTTCTTCCTGGTGGTGGGGGCGGTGGGGGAGTCCTCGTGCGGGCCGGAGCCGTGGCCGGCGTCGGGAGCGCCGTGGTCCTCGTCCTCGCGGGCGGGGCGGCGCAGCAGGGCCAGGCCGCCGGAGACGGTGGTGGCCTTGAGCGAGCCGGTGCCGGCGCCCAGGGAGCCGGTGATCCGCTTGGTGCCCCACTGGCCGCTGACCCGCAGGTCGTCGAAGGCGTTGGCGATCGTGCCGGAGGTGGTGTTGGCCTCCACCCGGGCGTCGGCCGGGTCGGGCAGCCGGATGGCGACCTCCCCGGAGACCGTCGTCAGGGCGATGTCGGCGCCCTTGCCGGGCGTCAGGTCGAGGACCATGTCGCCGCTGACGGAGTCCGCCTGCACCCCGCCGCCCGCACCGTCGATGACGGTCAGGTTCCCCGAGACGGAGTGGAAGCGCAGATCGCCGGTGAGCGACTGCACCTCGACATCGCCCGAGACGGTCTCGGCGAGCACCGTGCCGGTCAGGCCGACCAGGGTGCTGTCGCCGGAGACGCCGCGCACGTCGGTCCGCCCCGAGATGCCCGAGACCACCGCGCCGGCGCGGATCACGCCGACCTCGACGCGGGTGCCGGCCGGCACCGTCACGGAGACCACCGCCCTGCGGTTCCAGGCCCGGCGGTCGAGGAACTTCAAGAAGCCCCGCCAGGGGAGGTCCTCGTACGCGACGGACAGCACACCGTCGTGGCACGAGACGGTCAGCGGCGAGCCGTCCAGCTCGCTGACCTCCACCCGGGCGGGGCCGCCGTCCGTGGTGCCGACGACATTGACCGTGCCGCCGTACACCCGCACGGTGAGCACCTCGACGGGGTCGGTGACCTCCAGCGTGCGTGGTGCGGACACCTGCATCGGATTCTGCGTCCACCCGGTCCCGGCTGACATCTGGCCTCCCCTGTGAGCCCTGCAACGGTGAGGAGCGCGACGGCGGGTACCGCGACGGCGGGTACCGCAACGCAACATATCGCGTCCTCGGTGGACACGATATATCGCGGATTCTCGAAGTCAAGCAGTATGTCGCGAGGGGGTCATGTCGCGAGGTGGGCGGGCCCCGGTCCCGGGCCGTCCCCTAGTCGTCCTCGTCCTCGTCGTCCAGCCGGGCCAGCCAGGTGGCCAGCCGCTCCACCGGTACCTCGAAGTCCGGGTTCAGGTCCACGAACGTCCGCAGCTGGTCGGCCAGCCAGCCGAGGCTGACCTCCTCCTCGCCGCGTCGGCTCTCCAGCTCTTCGATGCCACGGTCAGTGAAATACACGCGCTCTCCACAAGGGTTCATGGGTCATTCCCAGCCAGGATAGGCAGGCTCATGGACCTCTCGCGCCACAGACGGCCGGGGGCTAGCCTGATCACCTGTCAACGGTCGGGCGGTGATGGGGACATCGCCGCTCACGGGGAGCAGGAGGCCGTGATGCAAGAGCGCGCGCAGCGCATCGAGCTGCCCGACGGCACGGAGGTCTGGGCCCGGGTCTCCCGGCTCGACGCCCCCGGGCTCGACGCGGCGGACGACCCGGGTGCTCCGGACGCCGCGGACGGGGAGTTCGAGGACGTCGGGGTCTGGGACGCGCTCGGCGCCCGGGTCGAGGGGCTCCGCGAGGTGATCGGCGGGGTCGCCACCAGCGTCCGCCGGGCCGCGGCCCCGATCGCGCCGCACGAGACCAGCGTGACCTTCGGCGTGGAGCTGTCGGCCAAGCCGGGCAAGGCCGTCGCCCTGCTCGCGGACGGCGAGGCGAAGTCGAACCTCTCCATCACGCTCACCTGGCGGCGCGAGGACCGGGAGCATCACGAGGACCGGGAGCATACGGGCGACCGCCGGGAGCCGGACGATCCGAGCCGCTGATGGCCACCCCCCAGGGCCGTACCCCCGGCGACCGCGCCCGCTACGCACAGCTCCTCGACCACGCCGGACGCGCCACCGTCGGGCTGCGTCCCGCACCGGGCGCGGCCGCCCCCCGGATGTGGGGCAGCGGGGTGTTCATCGCCCCGGGATGGGTGCTGACCTGCGCCCATGTGCTGGCGGCCGGTGACGGGCGGCGCCGGGAGACGGGACCGGACGGGGTCGTCGGGGTCGCGTTCGGCGGCCGGGTGGCGGCCGCGCGCCCGGCGTACGACCTGAGCCGGCCCGCGCCGGAGGCCGCTCCCGGCGCTGCCCGCGCCGACCTCGCCCTGCTCCGGCTGCTCGACCCGGAGCCCCGCCACCCCTGCGCCTGGCTCAGCGACCAGCCGGCGACGCTCCTGGAGGACGCCTACATCTTCCGCGGCCACGACCGGTCGGGCGGGGAGGCGGCCGGGGAGGAGGGCGACGGGGCGCGCGGGGGCGCGGCTTGGCCCGGCGCGCGCGCCGAACGCGACGCCCCCGCTTCCCCGGTGGACGCCTTCATCGCGGTCCGCTTCGGTGCCCGGGACGCCCGGGGCCTCCAGTTCGGCAGCGATGTCCGGGTGGCGCCCGGCGCCTCCGGCGGGCCGCTGATCGACTGCGACCGGGGCGAGGTGGTCGGCATCGTCAAGGGCCGCCACCTCCAGGACCACGTCGGGCTCGCGGTGCCGGTCACCGCGCTGCGCGGGCTGGGTCCCGAGCATCTGGTCGCCGGCGCCGAGGGGCTCGGGCCCGACCCGTACCACGCGCTGATGAGCCTGCACGACCGCTGGCACTGGGCCGGTCAGGAGCTCGGCCGCGCCACCGGACCCACCTGGTTCGACGCCCAGCACGCGATCATGGCGGGCCGCGGCCGGCTGTGGGGCATCCAGGAGCGGCTGCAGGCGCTGGACCTGCTCGCCCGGCTGCCCGCGCCGCGCGATCCGCTGGTCGTGGAGGCGGCCGTGGGGGAGGCGCTGGAGCGCGGCGAGCGGCCCGCGGCCTGGGCGCTGCGCACCTGGCGGGACGGGCACGGCGCGCTCTACCAGGGCAGCGACCCGTACACCGAGCTGCGCACCTTCGTGCACTATCTGCGGATCGTGGCGCAGCTGGCCGCCGACGAGGTGCGCGACGAACCGGGCGAGGCGGCCGCCGCGGTCCGCGCGCAGGCGGTCCGCCTCGCGGAGTTCGTCCAGGCCAAGGCGGTGGTGCTGCAGCCCCAGGACCGGCGCCGGATAGGGCCGGTGCGCCGCCGGCCGCGCTCCGTCCTCGTCGAGTTCGAGCCGCTGTTCTACGACGAGGGCGCGGCCGAGCTGTTCAACTGGTCGGTCAGCGAGGGCTACGGGCAGGGGCAGTGGCTGCGGGTGGACGTGCAGGAGTCGGCCGGCGGCGTGCCGTTCGAGCAGGCCCGGGAGCAGGTGCTGCGGCAGCTCGGCGGGCGGCTGCTGCGGGCCGACGGGGCGGCCGGGCCGGGCGCCCGCGTGCGCCTGGAGGTTGCCGTCCCCGAGGGGCGCTGGCACACCGCCGCCGGCCAGTGGGAGGTCGCGGCCTCGGCCCGGCGCACCGCGCGGCTGCGGCCGGTGGGCCCCGGCCGTGCGGTGATCCTGCGGGACCAGGGGCGGCGCGAGCAGGTCGACCCCGCCTGGTGGCAGCGCTGGCAGGGCCTGCGCACCGCCCCCGCCCTCCAGGCGCTGCGGGTCGGGCCGCGCGAGGGCGCCGGCGCGCGCCTCGGCGCCTGCGCCGAGTCGGTCTGGCGGCTGCTGGAGACGGCCGGCGAGGGTGCGCTGCCCGCGCTGTGCCACTCCGTCGCCGACGGGTTCGGCCGGGACGCGGTGGGCGTCGCCCTGGACACCGGCTTCCCGGCCGGGTTGTGGCCGGCCCGCGGCCACGGCGAGGAGCGGGACTGCGACGCGGTCTGCGAGGAATTCCACCGCGGGGTGCGGGAGTTGCTGGAGGGGTCGGGCGGGGTGGCCCGGCTGCCGGAGCTGGTGCGGCAGCTGCGGGCGAAGGCCGCCGAGGCCGCGGAGGAGGGCACGCACTGGGCCCGTGACCTGGTGCTCCTCTACGACGACCCGGAGGACCCGATCCCGCCGCTGTTCACGGACCGGCCCCAGCTGTCGCCGGGGTGAGCACCACCGGAGCCGCCCCCGGGTCCGCCGGGGCGCGGCGTACGCCCCGTACACCTCCCGTGCGCCCGGGGCCCGGAGCGGCCGCGTCCGCCCCTCGTGCGGCAAGTGGCGCCCCGGGCAGGGCACTTGAGTCCCCTGAACGGGTGCACGGGAGACCGGAAACCGCCCCGTGTGCTTCCGCGGGCGTGGGTACTGTCATAGCTTCGTGGAAGACTTGTTCGTGAGGACCTGATGGCGCTTCGTGAGGACGTGACGGCGCGAGGCGGGTGGCGACGCGGGGGAGGCGGAGCGGATGCCGAGGACCGCGGCGATGGGCCATGACCATCGCTCGTGACCGATGCCTGGCCGGCGACGAGGAGTTCCGACGTGAGCGACTGGCTCATCTACCGCGGTGCGGGGGCACCGCACGACGGAATTGAGCATCTTCCGCCACCCCCGCCCTGGCGCGATTTCGACGGTGGCCCCCTCGTGGCGCCGCCCGCCGCCCTCGACCCGTCCTCCGAACGCCGGCTCGGTGTGCAGCACCGCGAGGCCAGCCACCACCGCCCCGGCGAGACCGAGCGCGAACTGGTCAACGCCGCCCTGTATCTGCGCCGCCCGCTGCTGGTGACCGGCGCCCCGGGCAGCGGCAAGAGCACCCTGGCGCATTCGGTGGCCTACGAACTCGGCCTGGGCCGGGTGCTCGGCTGGCCCGTCGTCAGCCGCAGCACGCTGCGCGAGGGCCTCTACGACTACGACGCCATCGGCCGCCTCCAGGACCTCCAGATCGCCCGCGCCATCCCGGCCGGCGCGCAGAGCGCGGCACCGCCCGGCGACGACCCCACCGACGAGCCGGGCGGCGGCATCGGCCGCTACATCCGCCTCGGCCCGCTGGGCACGGCCCTGCTGCCGTCCGCCCGCCCCCGGGTGCTGCTCGTCGACGAGCTCGACAAGAGCGACATCGACCTGCCCAACGACCTCCTCAACGTGCTGGAGGAAGGGGAGTTCCGGATTCCGGAGCTGGAGCGGCTGGCCGGATCCGCCCCCGAGGTGGAGGTGCTCAGCGACGACGGCGCGCAGGTGACCGTGCGCGACGGCCGGGTGCGCTGCCACGCCTTCCCCTTCATCGTCCTCACCAGCAACGGCGAACGCGACTTCCCGGCGCCCCTGTTGCGCCGCTGCATCCACCTCCACATCCCGGTCCCCGACAAGGAGCGGCTCGCCGCCATGGTGCGGGCGCATTTCGGCGAGGGCGCCGCCGAGCGCTACGACGCGGTGATCGACCGGTTCCTGGACCGCGAGCCCGGCGACGTCCGCGCCGTCGACCAGCTCTTCAACGCCATCCACCTCACCCAGAAGGCCGGCTGGACGGACGAGGACGAGGAGGAGACCCGGCGGCGTCTGACGGCGGAGCTGATGCGTCCGCTCGATCGGACGAGGTGAGCGCGGTGCCTCCCGGGGAGCCCGGCCCGGGGCCCCTCGACGAACTCGTCGCCCGGCTGACGGCCGCGGGACTGCCGGCCGACGCCCGCGGGATGGCCGACGCCCTCTGGCTCGCCCAGTGGATCACCCCGGAGGCGCCGCCCGACGGTGCCGGGGACCCCGGGCCCCCGGAGCCGGACCCTCCCCGCCGCGCGGATCCGGCCGCCTTCCGGGTGGGACCGGCCGCCACCCCGTACGCCGACGGGGCCTCGCCGCCCGGCCGCGAGGACGGTGCACGGGACGGCCCCGGGGAGGAGGGGGCCGCCCCCTCCACGCTGCGGGACGGCGCCCGGCGCCGGGTCGCGGAGCTGCTGCCCGCCCTGGACGAGCGGACCGCCGACCGGGACCGCCGGCTGCTCGGCGACATCGCGGCCCCCGCCGCCTCCGCGTTCCCCGGACTGCTGCCGCTCCAGCGGGCCCTGCGGCCCATCCAGCGCTACCGCCCGCCGGTCGCCCCGGCCCGCCGGAAGCTGGACGAGCCCGCCACCGCCGAACTCTCCGCCCACGCCGAAATGATCATCCCGGTGCTGCGCGGGGTGCACCGCCGGGCCGCCGCGCTGCGGCTGCTGATGGACGGCTCGTCCTCGATGGCCGTCTGGGAGCAGATGCTGCACGACCTGCGCCAGGTCTGCGAGCGGGTGGGCGCCTTCCGCGACGTCACGGTGCACTACCTCCATCCGCACGGCCCGGACGTCGGGGTCGCCGCGGCCCCCGGCCCCGGCCGCCCGCTGCGCCCCGCCGACCAGCTGCACGACCCGACCGGCCATCACCTCACCCTCGTCGTCAGCGACTGCGCGGGCCCCCTCTGGCGGGACGGCCGGATGCAGCGGTTGCTCTACCGCTGGGCCGCCGACGCCCCGCTCGCCGTCGTCCAGCCGCTGCCGCAGCGGATGTGGGCGCGCACCCTGCTGCCCGCCGTCGCCGGCACCCTCGTCCGCCGCCAGGGCTCGTACCAGGCGCTCGATTTCCGCCCGGCCCGCCGCCGGCGGCCCCCCGCGGCGCCCGGCGGCCCCGGCGCGCCCCGTGAACGCGCCGTCCCGGTCCTCTCCGCCACCCCCTCCGCCCTCGGCGCCTGGGCCCGGCTCGCCGCCGCCCTCGCGGAACTCGCCCTGCGCGGCGCCGCCTGCGTCGTACGGGCCGACCACGGCGCCGACTTCGCCGCCGGCCCGCCGCCCGCCGCCGGGCGCGCCGCACCGGCCGGGATGGTCCGCGACTTCGACCGGCAGGCCTCGCCGGCCGCCCGGCTGCTCGCCGTGCACCTGTCGGCCGTGCCGCTCGCGCTGCCCGTCATCCAGCTGGTCCAGCGGGCGATGCTGCCGCAGACCGGCCCGGCCGAGCTGGCCGAGGTGCTGCTCAGCGGCCTGGTGACGCAACTCCCGCCGCAGGAGCGGCAGTCGGGGGAGCAGGCCGGGATGAGCGGCCCCTGGTACGACTTCGCGCCCGGGGTGCGCGACGAACTCCTCGGCCGGCTCAGCGCGGGCGAGGCCGCCCTGGTCCTCAAGCACTGCTCGCTCTACATCGAGCGCACCTTCGGCCGCAGCGCCCGCAACTTCCCGGCCGTCGCCGTCGCCATGCTCTCCGGCAGCGGACGCGAGCCCGAGACCGGCCGCCGCGCGGTGCCCGAGCCCTTCGCCCGGGTCTCCGAACGGGTGCTGCGCCGCTTCGAACCGGCGCTGCGCCCGCCCGCGCCCAGCCCGTACGCCGGTGACGGCCCCGCCGCGGAGGGCGCCGCCCTCCTGGAGCGCTACGAACAGGACCGCACCGTCCGGGACCTGATCGAGGCCGTCCGGCTGCTGCGCGCCGCCGCCGCCCGGCTGCCCGAGGCCGGTACGGACCTCGCCCGCGCGCTGCTGCACGCCTGGGCGAGATGGGGCCAGCCGGACGCCCTGGAGGAGGCCGAACGGGCGGTGCGGGCCGCGGAACGGGCCACGGCGGGTGCGGCCTCCGACGGCGACGAGGAGGCCGTCACCGCCGGGCGGGAGGCCGAGCGCACCCGGGCGCTGATCGTGCTGGGCCGGGTCGGCCACGCCCGCGCCCGGGAGCGCCGGGCCGACGGCACACCCGAGGAGGAGCGCGGCGCCCTCGCCGACGCGGCCCGCCATCTGCACACCGCCTGCGGGCTGATGAGCCTGCTCGACCCCCGTGTCCTGGAGAGCATGGTGCTGCGCACCGAGGTGCTGCGCCGGCTGGCCGCGCTGCCCGCGCCGGCGCCCTTGCCCGGCGCGTCCGCGGAATCGGCCGCCGCGCCGGACCCCGACCCCCTCGACGAGGCGGAGTGCGCCCTGACCACCCTCCTCGACCGGTGGCCCAGCGGCGAGGAGGTGCCCGGCGAGGTCTACGCGGCCCGCGGCGGCGTCCTGCTCGACCAGGCCCGCCGGGCCGCCGGGGGGCAGGGCGCGGCCCCCCGCGCCGCCGAGGCGCTCGCCATGCGCGCGGCCGACGACCTCGATGCCGCCGTCGTCCTGCTGCGCCGCCGCGGCAGCGCCGCCGACCGGCTGGTGTGCGGCACGCTGCTCGACCTGGCGGCGGCCCGCCAGCTGCACGGCGGCGCGGGAGCGGCCGCGGTCCTGCCGACCCTCGAACGCGCCCGGGAGATGGCCCGGGCCCTCGACGACCGGGCCCTGGAGGCGGACAGCCTGCGCCGTACCGCCGCCGCCCAGCGCGCGGTGCACACCCGCACCGGCGCCCTGCCGGCCCTGGACGCCGCCATCGCCGCGCTGGCCGCCGCCCTCCGGCTGGCCACCCCCGATTCGCCCGAGCACAGCGCGCTGCTCGCCGAGCGCGGCGCGGCGCTGCTGCTGCGCGCCCGGCTGGAGCCGGCCGACGGGCCGGGCCGGCGGCTGGCCGACGAGGCGGTGCACGTGCTGCGCGAGGTGCTGGGCCGGGCCGCGCCGCAGGACCCCGACCTCGGCAGCCACCGCCTGCTGTTCGGCCGCGCCCTGCGGCTGCGCCACGAGCGCCGCCCCTCGCTCGCCGATCTGCACGAGGCCGACTGGATCCTGGAGCTGGCCGCCCGCGGCGCGGACGTACCTCCCGCGGTCTCCGCCGAGGCCTGGCTCGAAGTGGGCGACGTCCAGCTGCTGCTGGACCGCCGCTTCGACTCCCGCGAGCGCCACGACCGCGCCGCCGCCTGCTACCGCCGGGCCGCCGCGGCCGCCCGGCGGGCCGGCAGCGCCCTGCTGGCCGCCCGGGCCCACCACCGCCGCGGCGAGGTCCTGGAGGCCACCGCGGGCTCCCGTTCCGCGCTGCACGCCTACCGCGAGAGCTGGGAGCAGTGGCAGCGGGCCGGGGAGGACACCGGCCCCGAGGCGCAGCGCACCCGCGCCCGGATGCGTGCCCTGGAATCCGCCGCCTGACCGCCCCGGCGGCCCGTCGGCGGCGGCCGCCCGTCCCCCGGGGCCTGTGTTTCTGCGGACGGGAGTCCGGGAACACCCCCGTCCAGCCGGCCCAGAGGAGAACAGCGTGGCGACAATCCCCCGCACCGAACCGGCGGTGGCCGCCCCGCCGGGGCCGTCGGCCGAGCGGCTGCCGGACTTCGCCGGGGTTGACGTGGGCGTTCTCGCCGCGCGGACGGACCACGCGAGGCTGGCGGAGGTGGCGGCGCTGCTGCTGCGCAACTGGCCGTCGGCGCAGGAGGCCGTGGCGTACTACGAGGACGGCCCGGAAATAGCCGTGCATTGACGATCAGAGACGGTTGTTTTTGGGCAAACGTGCAAGGGAACCGGCCAGTTGCCGGGGGCACTCGGTTCCTCGATCGGGGGCGGAGCCATGTATCAGTCGACGGGCGGGAGTTGCGCGGGCGGCCCGTTGACCGGGGATGACGGGGACGACGGGCAGGGGGCGACGCCGTGGCGGGGGAGACGACCGGCCGGGCCGCCGTGGTCCCCTTCCGGCAGTTCGTCCTGAAGGTCCACAGCCGCTGCAACCTCGCGTGCACCTACTGCTACATCTACGCCGGCCCCGACCGCAGCTGGCGCACCCGCCCGCCGGCCGCCCCGGCGGCCACCGTCCGGCAGACCGCCCGCCGCATCGCCGAACACGCCCGCACCCACCGGCTGCGCGCGGTCCGGATCGATCTGCACGGCGGGGAGCCGCTGCTCACCGGCCCCGGCCCGCTGCTGGCGCAGGCCGCCGCGATCCGCGCCGCGCTGCCCGCCGGCTGCGCCGCCGACTTCGGCGTCCAGACCAACGGCACCCTGCTGACCCCGGAGATCCTCGACACCCTCGGCGCCGCCGGGTTCCGGCTCGGCCTCAGCCTCGACGGCGGCACCCCCGCCCTCAACCACCGCCGCCTCGACCACGCGGGACGGCCCTCCTGGCCCGCGGTCTCCCGCGCCGCGCGGCTGCTCCGCGACCGCCCCGGGGTGTTCGCCGGCATCCTGTGCACCATCGACGTCACCGCCGACCCCGCCGAGGTCTACGGCTCGCTGCGCGCCCTGGACCCCCCGATGCTCGACTTCCTCCTGCCGCACGCCAACTGGTCCAGCCCGCCCCCCGCCGCCGCCGGCCGCACCCCGTACGGCGACTGGCTGTGCGCCGTCTTCGACCTGTGGTGGGACGGCGGACCCGGCCCCCGGGTGCGCGTCTTCACCGAGATCCTCGGCCTGCTGCTGGGCCGCCCCGGCTCCAGCGAGGCGGTCGGCCTCTCCCCGGTCGTCGCCGTGATCGTCGACACCGACGGCGCCATCGAACAGGTGGACTCGCTCAAGTCCGCCTACGAGGGCGCCGCGGCCACCGGCCTCGACGTCTTCCACCACACCTTCGACCAGGCCCTGGCCCACCCCGGCATGGCCGCCCGCCGCACCGGCCGCGACGGCCTGGGCGACCGGTGCCGCACCTGCGCCCTGGTGGAGGTCTGCGGCGGCGGCAACTACGCCCACCGCTACCGCGCGGACGGCAGCGGATTCACCAACCCCTCCGTCTACTGCGCCGACCTGGAGCGCCTCATCCGGCACATCGCCGCCCGCCTGAAGACCGCGATCACACCCAACTGGCGCCACCCCCATATGACCTGACGCACTGTCGCCACCAGGGGGGACACTTGGGCTATCGTGCCCAAAAGCCAGGGCGTGCCCGGGGAGACAGCCTGCGCACGCGCGCACCCTCGCACCCCAGGGAGACGGTCGCATGGTCGGTCAGGCCCCATCTTCTGGTCCCCACGGCTCTCCGGGCTCCGCCGCTCCTGACGGCTCCCCCGCGCACATCACCATCAGCTACGCCGGCTTCACCCGCCCCTGGGCCGCGTGGATCTCCCACCAGCTGGAGCAGCAGGGCCACGGCACCACCCTGCTGCGCTGGGACCCGCGCGCCGACACCGCGCTGGTGGCGGAGCTGTCCGGGCTGCTGGCGGCCGAGGGCCGGCTGCTGATGGTGCTGGACGACTGGTACTTCCGGCTGGGCCCCAAGACACCGCAGGAGTGGACGGCCGCGCTGCGCGAGGTGGTGGCCCCGCACGCCGAGCGGTTCGCCGCGGTGAGCGTGGCCACCCAGTCCCTGCCCGCCACGGCCGCCCTGCTGCGCCCCGCCGACCTGCGCGACCTGGACGCGCGCGAGGCCAACCGCCGGGTGCTCCAGCGGCTGGGCATCGGGGCCCCGCACCGCCCCGTGGACGAGGACGAGCCCGGCGCCCCCCGCTTCCCGAACAACCCGCCCGAGGTGTGGAACATCCCGCGCCGCAACAACCGCTTCACCGGCCGCGACGGCGTGCTGGAGGAGCTGCACGGCAAGCTGGCCGGCTCCCGGACCGACCCGGGCCCGCCGCTGGAGACCCGGCTCGCGCTGTACGGCACCTCCGGCGTCGGCAAGAGCCAGATCGCCGCCGAGTACGCCCACCGCTTCGGCAACGACTACGACGTGGTGTGGTGGATCAGCGCCACCAACCGCGGCGCCGCCCGCGAACAGCTCGCCGAACTCGCCACCCGGCTCGGCCTCCCCGTCGGCCGGGAGCTGGGCGACCGCATCCGCGCCGTCCACGAGGCGCTGCGCGTCGGTCGCCCCTACCGCCGCTGGCTGCTGATCTTCGACAGCGCCGACGACATGGAGCAGATCGAGGACCTGGTCCCCGACGGCCGCGGACACGTCCTGATCACCACCCTCACCCGCGACTGGTCGGGCTCCGGCAGCGCCCAGGAGACCGAGGTGCTGCCCTTCGACCGCGCCGAGAGCGTCGCCTACGCCCGGCGGCGCGCACCACGGCTGACCCCGATGGAAGCCGACCTGCTCGCCGACGCCGTCCAGGACCTGCCGCTGCTGCTCGCCCAGACCGCCGCCTGGCTCGACGCCAACCCGATGTCCCCCAAGGAGTACATCGAGCTGATCCGCCGCGGCGAGCCCAGCCTCGTCGGCATCCGGATCTCCTCCGACTACCCCATGGCCTTCCAGACCAGCTGGGCCATAACCCTCAACACGCTGCGCGAGCGCAGCCCCGCGGCGGTCGAACTCCTCAAGCTCTTCGCGTTCTTCGCCCCGGACACCATCCCCGTCCCGATGCTCGCCCAGGCCCGCCGCGGCGACCTGCCCGAACACCTCGCCGACCTCGCCGCCGAGCCGATCAGCTGGAACACCGCGCTGCGCCGGCTGACCGAGTCCACCGCCGTACGCCTGGACTACCAGGTCTCCGAGGACGCCGACCCGGCCGTCGAGACCGCGCTGATGCACCGGCTCTACCACCGCTTCCTGCGCAGCGACATGTCCGAGGACGAGCGCGACCAGATGTCCGCGACGGCCTGCCGGGTGCTGGTCACCGCCGACCCGCAGAACCCCTCCGACACCCGCTGCTGGGAGCGCTACGCCGAGCTGATCCCGCATCTGGAGCCGGCCGGCGTGCTCGACAGCCCCGAACCGGCCGTCCAGCAGCTGCTGCTCAACTGCGTGGAATATCTGCGGGTCCGCGGCGAATACCGGATGGGCCTGCGGCTGTGCGAGCAGTTCATGTCCCGCTGGCGCACCCGGCTGGCCGCCACCCAGCGCACCATGCTCGTGCTGACCCACCAGCACGCCAACATGCTGCGCAGGCTCGGCCGCTACCGCGAGGCCGAGGCCGTCGGCAGCGCCGTCGTCGACCAGCTCGCCACCGAACGCGGCCCCTCCGACGCCGATCTGCTGCGGGCCCAGGACGGCCTGGCCGGCACGCTGATGGCGCTGGGCTCCTACGCACAGGCCTATGACCTCTTCGACGCCGTCTGGCGGGCCTACACCGAACTCCTCGGCCCCGAGGCCCCCCGCACCCTCTCCTCGCGGCACAACCTCGGCAACGTCCTCGCCCTGCTGGGCCGGTACGAGGCGGCGCTGACCACCCACCGCGAGGTGCTCGCCTTCCGGGAGCGGGAACTGCGCGCCCGCCACCACCTGACGCTCAACGCGGGCACCGCGCACGCCCGTACCCTGCGGCTGCTCGGCCGCTACCGCGACGCCGCCTCCGGCCAGGAGCTCAACGCCCGGCTGCATCTCCAGGTGATGGGCCCGCACACGCCGCAGACGCTGCGCGCCGAGCACAACCTCGCGCTGTGCCTGCGCCGCTCCGGCGAGGTCACCCGCGCCGCCACCCTCCTCGCCGACCTCGTCGAACGCTCCCGCCGGGTGCAGGGCCCCCGCCACCCCGAGACGCTGATGGTGCGCGCGGACCACGCCACCTTCCTGCGCGAGCACGGCGACCTGGGGCACGCCCGCGACCTGGCCGAGGAGGTCGCCGAGCGCTACCGCGCGCTGGCCGGCGAGCGCCACCCCTACACCGTCGGCACCCTGGGCAACGTCGGGCTGGTCCGTGGCGAGTTCGGGGACCAGGCCGAGGCGCTGGACCTCGCGGAGGCCGCCCTCGCCGGGATGACCGACGCGATGGGCCCCGACCACCCCTGGACGCTGGGCTGCGCGCTGAACGCCGGCGCGGCCCGCAACCGGACGGACGACGAGGAGGGCGCGGTGGAGCTGGGCCGCGACACCCTGCGGCGCGCCAAGGCGGCGCTGGGGGACGCCCATCCGCTGACGCTGTCCGCGAAGACGGCGCTGGCCGAGGACCTGCGGGCACTGCGCCGCGGCCAGGAGGCGGCCAAGCTGGAGCAGGAGGCCATCGGGCAGCTCTCCGAGACGCTGGGCGCCGAGCACCCGCACACCCTCTCCGCCCGGCGCCGCCGCCGCCCGTACTGGGACTTCGAACCGCAGCCCGTCTGACGGACGGCGCGCCCCGGGCACGCGGAAGGGCCCGCCCCCCAGGGGGACGGGCCCTTCCGCTGTTCCACCGGTCACTCCGGCGGCCTGCCGACTCAGGCGTCGAAGGCCTCCGCGACCAGCTGTGCCTGCTCCGCCTGGTGGCGCTTGGCGGAACCGACGGCCGGCGACGAGGAGTGCGGCCGGGAGATCCGGCGCAGCCGCTCGCCGTGCGGCACATCGGCGCCGACGGCCAGGTCGAGGTGGTCGATCAGGTTGAGGCCGAGGAACGGCCACGCACCCTGGTTCGCCGGCTCTTCCTGGGTCCACAGGTACTTCTCGGCGTTCGGGAACTTGGCGATCTCCGCCTGGAGCTCCTTGCCGGGAAGCGGGTAGAGCCGCTCGATGCGGACGATCGCCGTGTCGGTCGCGCCGCGCTTGTCCCGCTCCGCCTCCAGGTCGTAGTAGACCTTGCCGGAGCAGAAGATGACCTTGCGGACGTCCTCGGCCTTGACGGTGTCGTCGCCGATGACCGGGCGGAAGCCGCCCGTGGTGAACTCCTCCGCCTTCGACGCCGCGGCCTTCAGACGCAGCATCGACTTCGGGGTGAAGACGACCAGCGGCTTGTGGTGCGGGTTGTGGACCTGCCAGCGCAGCAGGTGGAAGTAGTTCGACGGCAGCGTCGGCGCGGCGACCGTCATGTTGTTCTGCGCGCACAGCTGGAGGAAGCGCTCGATCCGGGCCGAGGAGTGGTCCGGGCCCTGGCCCTCGTAGCCGTGCGGCAGCAGCAGGGTGACGCCGGAGGTCTGGCCCCACTTCTGCTCCGCCGAGGAGATGAACTCGTCGACGACCGTCTGGGCGCCGTTGACGAAGTCACCGAACTGCGCCTCCCACATGACCAGCGCCTCCGGGCGGGCCAGGGAGTAGCCGTACTCGAAGCCCATCGCCGCGTACTCGCTCAGCAGCGAGTCGTAGACGTTGAAGCGGGCCTGGTCCTCGGAGAGGTAGAGCAGCGGCGTGTAGTCGTCGCCGGTCGCGCGGTCGATCAGCACCGCGTGGCGCTGGCCGAAGGTGCCGCGGCGGGAGTCCTGGCCGGCGAGCCGGACCGGGGTGCCCTCCATCAGCAGCGAGCCGATGGCGAGGGTCTCGCCCATGCCCCAGTCGATGGTGTCGTCCTCGACCTGGGCCGCGCGGCGCTGCAGCTGGGGCAGCAGACGCGGGTGGACGGTGACCCGCTCGGGGATGTTGACCTGCGACTCGGCGATCCGCTTGACGACCTCCTGGGAGATCGCGGTGTCCACGTAGACCGGGAACTCCGCCTTGGGCTGCGGCACCTCGGGCGCGGCCGGCGTCGTCGTGGCGTCGCGGACCTCGGTGAAGACCTTCTCCAGCTGGCCCTGGAAGTCCTGCAGCGCCTGCTCGGCCTCTTCCAGCGTGATGTCGCCGCGACCGATGAGGGACTCGGTGTAGAGCTTGCGCACCGAGCGCTTCTTGTCGATCAGGTCGTACATCAGCGGCTGGGTGAAGGCCGGGTTGTCCGACTCGTTGTGACCGCGGCGGCGGTAGCAGATGAGGTCGATGACCACGTCCTTGTTGAACGCCTGGCGGAACTCGAAGGCCAGCCGGGCCACGCGGACGACGGCCTCGGGGTCGTCACCGTTGACGTGGAAGATCGGCGCCTCGATCATGCGGGCCACGTCGGTGGCGTACATGGACGAACGCGACGACTCCGGGGCGGCGGTGAAGCCGACCTGGTTGTTGATGACCACGTGCACCGTGCCGCCGGTGCGGTAGCCGCGCAGCTGGGACATGTTCAGCGTCTCGGCGACCACACCCTGGCCGGCGAACGCCGCGTCACCGTGCAGCTGGATCGGCAGGACGGTGAAGTCCGTGCCGCCCTTGTTGACGATGTCCTGCTTGGCGCGCGAGATGCCCTCGACGATCGGGTCGACGGCCTCCAGGTGGGAGGGGTTCGCGGCCAGCGAGACCTTGATCTGCTCGCCGTCCAGGCCGGTGAAGACGCCCTCCTGGCCCAGGTGGTACTTCACGTCGCCGGAGCCGTGCATCGACTTCGGGTCGAGGTTGCCCTCGAACTCCCGGAAGATCTGCGCGTAGGACTTGCCGACGATGTTGGCGAGGACGTTCAGCCGGCCGCGGTGGGCCATGCCGATGACGCACTCGTCCAGGCGCGACTCGGCCGCGGCGTCGATGACCGCGTCCAGCAGCGGGATGACGGACTCGCCGCCCTCCAGCGAGAAGCGCTTCTGGCCGACGTACTTCGTCTGCAGGAACGTCTCGAACGCCTCGGCGGAGTTCAGCCGACGCAGGATGCGCAGCTGCTCCTCGCGCTCGGGCGACTTGTGCGAGCGCTCGACCCGGTCCTGGATCCACTTGCGCTGCTTGGGGTCCTGGATGTGCATGAACTCGATGCCGGTGGTGCGGCAGTACGAGTCGCGCAGTACGCCCAGGATGTCGCGCAGCTTCATCATGGACTTGCCGGAGAAGCCGCCGACCGCGAACTCGCGCTCCAGGTCCCACAGGGTGAGACCGTGCTCGGTGATGTCGAGGTCGGGGTGCTTGCGCTGGTGGTACTCCAGCGGGTCGGTGTCGGCCATGACGTGGCCGCGGACCCGGTAGGAGTGGATCAGCTCGAAGACCCGCGCGGCCTTGGTGACGTCGTCGTCGTGCGAGGCGTCGATGTCCTTGAGCCAGCGGACCGGCTCGTAGGGGATCCGCAGCGACTTGAAGATGTCGTCGAAGAAGTCCTTCTCGCCCAGCAGCAGCTGGTTCATGATCCGCAGGAACTCGCCGGAGGCGGCGCCCTGGATCACGCGGTGGTCATAGGTGCTGGTCAGCGTCATGACCTTGGCGACACCCAGCTTGTTCAGGGCGTCCTGCGAGGTGCCCTGGAACTCCGCGGGGTAGTCCATCGAGCCGACGCCCATGATCATGGACTGGCCGGGCATCAGGCGCGGCACGGAGTGCACCGTGCCGATGCCGCCCGGGTTCGTCAGCGACGCAGTGACCCCGGTGAAGTCGTCCATCGTCAGCTTGTTGTCGCGGGCCCGGCGGACGATGTCCTCGTAGGCCTGCCAGAACTCGAAGAAGGTCAGCGTCTCGGCCTTCTTGATGGCGGCGACGACGAGCTGGCGCTCACCGTTCGGCTTCACCAGGTCGATGGCCAGACCGAGGTTCACGTGGTCCGGCTTGACCAGGGTCGGCTTGCCGTCCTTCAGCGCGAAGGAGTAGTTCATCGACGGCATGGCCTTGAGGGCCTGCACCATCGCGTACCCGATGAGGTGGGTGAAGGAGACCTTCCCGCCCCGGGCGCGCTTGAGGTGGTTGTTGATCACGATGCGGTTGTCGAAGAGCAGCTTCACCGGGATCGCGCGGACGGACGTGGCCGTCGGCAGCTCCAGGGAGGCGTTCATGTTCTTCGCGACGGCGGCCGAGGGGCCGCGCAGCGTGACGAACTCGGGACCGTCCGTGGCCTCGGCGGCCGGCTTCGCGGCCGGCTTGGCCGGCGCGCTCTTGGCCGGCGCCGGAGCGCTCGCGGCGGGCTTCGCCGGCTTGGCCGGCTCGGCTGCGGCGGGCTTCGGCGCGGCGGCGGGTGCTGCCGGGGCCGACGGGGCCGGGGCGGCCGGCGCGGAGGGCTGCGCGGCGTCAGCCGCTCCGGTGGAGCCGGAGCCCGCACCGGGAGAACCCTCCGCCGGCTGGCTCGGCGCGCTGGCGCCGCCCGGCTTGTAGTCGGCGAAGAAGTCCCACCAGGCTCGGTCTACCGAGTTCGGGTCCTGGAGGTACTGCTGGTAGATCTCGTCGACGAGCCACTCATTGGGACCGAACGCGGCGGCAGGGTTCTTTCCCTGCCCCTCGTGGTCGGTCGAGATGCTCGAGCTGTTGGGGGACTGTAGCGACACGGCGGCAACCGCCCTCTTCCGCTTCCTAAGGTGGTGGACAGCGGGAATAAAGGCTACGCCTGTTGTGGCCCCGGATGCAGGCCGGGAGGGGCACTCGTCGCGTACGTCACATTCCCGGACGGGTTTCGGGGCAGGACTTGGCGGGAAACACACGGAGTTTGCCTGTGTGCGGGTAGGCGGCATCGCCGCAGCACCCCGGACGGAGCGCTTCCACCACCGACCCTACGTCAGTGACCGTCAGCCTCTGGCTGACTCCAGCCCCGGAAGAGTGACCCGGATCCGGCAACCACGTGGTGATTCGGCCACGCGGATGCGTCCGCCGTGCAGATCCACCGCCCAGCGCGCGATGGCCAGGCCCAGACCCGTACCGCCGTCGGAGCCGGGCCCCGAGGGGGCCGGACCGCCGCGGTTGAAGCGCTCGAAGACCCGGTAGCGCTCCGACTCGGGGATGCCGGGCCCCTCGTCCTGCACGTCCAGCTCCAGGCTCTCCGGCCCCTCCCCGCGCCGCGCGTGCACCGTGACCCGGCCGTGCCGGGGGCTGTGCTTGATCGCGTTGTCGATGAGATTCGCCACGACCTGGTGCAGCCGCTCGGCGTCCGCGTGCGCGGTCAGCTCCGGGGGCGAGACGTCGAGGTGGAGGTGGACGTCCGTACGGGTGTGGGTGCCCGAGCCGGCCGTCCCGGAGAGCGTGGAGGCGCCGCGGCTCATGTTGGCCTCCTTGAGCACCCCGGACAGATACGGCCAGACCTCGAAGCGCCGGGCGTGCAGCGGCACCACGCCGTTGTCCAGCCGGGAGAGGTCGAGGAGGTGCTCGACCAGGCGGCCCAGCCGCTCGGTCTGCCGCAGGGCCGTGCGCATCGTCTCGGGGTCGGGCTCACTGACCCCGTCGACGACGTTCTCCAGGACGGCGCGCAGCGCGGCGATGGGGGTGCGCAGCTCGTGCGAGACATTGGCCACCAGTTCCTTGCGGTGGGTGTCCACCGCCTCCAGGTCGGCCGCCATCCGGTTGAAGGCGTCGGCCAGGTCGCCGAACTCGTCACGGCGCTCGGAGCGGACCCGGCGGCTGTAGTTGCCGTGCGCCATCGAGCGGGTGACATCCGTCATCTCGTCGAGCGGCGCGGTCAGGCTGTTGGCCACGAACTGGGTGATCAGCAGCGAGGCGATGATCGAGAAGATCGTGATCACCCGCAGCTCGGTCGCGGAGTGCATCGCGACGAACACCAGCAGTGTGGTGATGATCACCGAGACGCTCACCAGCGCCCCGAGCGCGGCCTTGACCGAGCGGTACGGGTCCAGCGGGCGCAGCCCCTCCCAGACCCGCTGCCACAGCCGGCGCAGGGGCGTTCGCCACCACCGCCGCGTCATGCGGCCGGGGTCTCCAGGGCGTAGCCGACGCCGTGCACCGTGCGGATCCGCTCGGCGCCGATCTTGCGGCGCAGCGCCTTGATGTGGCTGTCGACCGTGCGGGTCCCGGAGGCGTCCGCCCAGTCCCACACCTCGGCCAGCAGCTGCTCACGGGAGAGCACCGCGCGCGGGGTGTTCGCCAGGCAGACCAGCAGATCGAACTCGGTGGGCGTCAGATGGACGTCCGCGCCGCGCACCCGCACCCGGCGCTGGGCGTGGTCGACCTCCAGCTCGCCCAGCCGCAGGATGCCGCTGCGCGGGGTGTGCGCGGCCAGCGCGGCGCGCTCGACCCGGCGCAGCAGGACGTGCACCCGGGCGGCCAGCTCGCGCATCGAGAAGGGCTTGGTCATGTAGTCGTCGGCGCCGACGCCGAGGCCGACCAGCATGTCGGTCTCGTCGTCCCGGGCCGTGAGCATCATCACCGGCACCGGGCGCTGGGCCTGGACCCGGCGGCAGACCTCCAGGCCGTCGAAGCCCGGCAGCATCACGTCGAGGACCAGCAGATCGGGCTGCCAGGCCTCGGCGGTGTCCACCGCGGCGGGGCCGTCGGTGGCCGTCTGGACCTGGAAGCCCTCGGCGCGCAGCCGGGCCGCGATGGCCTCGACGATCGTGGGGTCGTCCTCCACGACCAGCACCCGGCGCTGGGCGCCCGGCGTGGCGGCGGTGGCGCCGCCCTGCGTTGTCTGAGTCTGGTCCATCGCCCGCCCCTGCATTGCCCCTGCGTGGTCGCGTCTTGCTGGGCAGCAGCGTACGGGCATGGTGTGACTGTCGGCTACGCGCCCTTGCGCGCAAGATGGACCACGTCGGGGACGCCTCGGACAACGGGGATCTCTTCCGTATGTACCCCGGTGAATCCGGCATTTCGCAGTGCTTCCTCGAATGCCGGGGAGGGCTGCGCGGACCAGACGGCGAGCACTCCGCCGGGCGTCAGGCGGTCGCGGCAGGCGGCCAGTCCGGCGGGGGAGTAGAGGCTCCCGTTGTCCTCGGTGACGGTCCAGTCGGGGCCGTTGTCGATGTCCAAGCACAGGGCGTCGTAGGTGTTTTGGCCCGCCCCGGTGCGCAGATGGGCGACGAGGTCGGTGTGCAGGATCTCGGTGCGCGGGTCGGCCAGCGCGTCCGCCGAGACGGCGGACAGCGGGCCCGTGCGGTGCCAGTCGATGACCGCCTCCTCGCGCTCGACCACGACGATCCGGCCCCAGCGCGGCCGGCCGGCCGCGCGCGCCAGGGAGAAGCCGACGCCGAGGCCGCCGATCAGCACGGCGGGGCGGGGGCGCCCGGCCGGCAGCGCGGCCAGCGCGGCGTCGACCAGCAGCCGTTCGGAGCGGCCGTCGGAGGTGTCCATCAGGAAGCAGCCGTTGGCGATGATTTCGTAGACCACCGGCTCAACGGGCTGCGCGGGCCCGCCCGTTCCCGGCTCCGCGGGGGCCGCGCCGCGCCGCCGCAGCACCACCTCTCCGTAGGGGCCTAAGCGGCGGTCGAGCGTGCACGGGACCGCGGAGTGGCCGTCGGGAGTCTGTGCGGGAGTAACGGGAACCATGACGACATGGTGGCCAAAAGGGACCGGGCCGGTCCATCGTTTTCGGGGAAGGCCCGCCATGATCACCCTCGACGCGGCGTCCGCGGTGACGGTTGCCTCACGTGAGGCATCTCACTCGCACAGCTTCCTCATGGGTTGAGCGTGCACGCTGGTCCGGAACGTTGAGCAGGGCAGAGGGATCACGGCCGGGCGACACGGGCGTGCCTCACCGCAAGCGCAGGGACGGAAGGGGCCTCGGACCGTGAGCTGGCTGGGAACCGCCGACAGAACGCGCGCCGGGCGCGCGCCGGCCGACGCCCCGGGGCGCACCCCGGAACCGCGCACCGGCCCGGACGACGGGGAGCCGGGCCTGCTGCCCGGGATCCCCCGGCAGCGCGGCGGCCGGGCGGCCGCGGCCGGGGACACCGCGACGCAGGCGGACACCGCGATCCACGGGGACACCACGAAGCCGGAGGCCGCGGCCCGTCCGCGCGGGACGGCGCCCGGCAGGCGGTGGCGGCCCTGGCGGCTGCTGCCCACCCCCGTCGGCACCCCCTTCACCTTCGGGTACGCCGTACTGCTCGTGGCCACCTCGCTGTTCGCCGAGTACGGCGACCCGGGGCTGGTCTCCGATCTGCTCCAGGGCTCCAGTACGGACGTCGCCCATCTCGCGCGCTCCCCGCTGATGGTGCTGGTCGCCAGCGCCCTGTGGATCGCCGGCGGGATGACCTCCGCCTACGCCTTCGGCTTCCTCTTCGTCCTGACGGCGCTGGAGCGGCGGCTGGGCGGACTGCGCACCGCCGCCGTCTTCTTCGGCGGGCACGCGGTGGCCACCCTCGCCACCGAACTGCCGGTCGCCTTCTCGGTGGCCGCCGGCCGGCTGCCCGAGACCTCCCTGCACCGCCTGGACTACGGCATCAGCTTCGGCGTGATGACCTGCATAGGGGCCCTGGCGGGCCTGCTGCCGGCCTGGCTGCGCTGGCCGCTGCTGGCCGGCGTCGGCTACCTGGCCGTGACCGATCTGCTCGCCTACACCGACCCGATGACCGACTGGGGCCATCTGCTCTCGCTCACCCTGGGCGTGGCCGCCTGGCCGCTGCTGCGCCACTGGCGCACCCACCGCGCCCGGCCCGCCCTGCTCCTCGGCGACCCGGTCCGGCCGGTCCTGCAGGGAGCCGGCCCGGCCTGAGCCGGCAGGGGGCAGAGGGGCGGGCGGCGTCACGGCCTGACGGCCTCATGGCGCCACGTGCTCACGGCCCCATGGCGTCACGGATTCACGGGTTCAGGGCCGTGAGGCCTCGCGGGGGCACGGCCTCACGGCCGCACCGCCGACCGGTACGTCTGGGTGATGGCGTAGGCGCAGCCGCTCAGCAGTGCCACGCCCGACAGCACGCCGCTGACGAACGGCACCCACACCACGGCGGAGGTCGCCGCCATGCCCAGCCCGGCCACTCCGAGCGCGGTCAGCGCGGCGCCGGGGACGGCGATGCTGCGCCGCTTCCAGACCGCGGTCAGCGCGAGGAAGTGCAGACCGACGATCAGCGCGATCCAGGCCACGGTGGTCTGCCGGGGCGCGCCGCCCTCCCGCAGCGCGAGGTTCCCGCCGAGCAGCAGCGCCGCCTCGGCCCCCACGACGAACGCGAACTTCCCCCGGAACCAGTCCGCCCGGGGCAGCTCGGGGCCCTCGGCCGCGGTCGGCACCACGCGCCCGGCCCGCACGGCGAGCGCCAGCAGCCCGGCGAAGGTGAGCACCGCGAGCACCCGCAGTGCGGTGCCGAGCACCGGATTCAGCGGGGCGTGCGCATTGGCGACCACGAAGACCGTTCCGAAGAATGCGCCGATGAAGACTCCGGACATCCGCTGCACCATGCCGCGAAGGTAGCAGTCATGACGGGGCGTGAGGCAGGACGCGACGGGGCGCCGCCCGGCCTCCCGCCCGAGTGGACCGCACCGCTATCCCAGCCACATGAGCACACCGTCCCCCTGCTCCGCGGCCGCGCGCAGGAACGGCCGCAGCAGCTCGTAGTACTCGCGTACCCAGTCCAGTGGCTCGCCCCGCTCCCAGACGATCGTCGGGTACACCTCCGCCGCGGCGAGGTCGGCCGGGCCGACACCGGCCGTCAGCCCGTCGCCGGTTATCCCTGCCAGCGCCTCGGCGGCCTTTCGCACCTGCTCGGGGGTCAGGTAGCGGGGCGGCCCGTAGCCCCAGTCGTCGGCGCCCGGGACGGGCTCCTCGCCGTGGACGATGTCCACCGGGAAGCCCGCGCGGCGCAGCAGGAAACCGAGCGCGTCCCAGGCCTTGTCCACGTCCAGGCAGCGCGCCGACGCCGGCTGCGGGCACGCGTCGGCCTCCACCTCCCGCCGGGCGCCGATCAGTGCCAGCGCCCACTCGGGGTCGCCGAGGGCGCGGTCGAGTTCGGCAGGGGTGACACGTGCGTACTCTCCGATCATGCTCATGGGACGAGGCTAGGGGCGACCACTGACAACGCCTCCCGCCCGACGGGCGGTTGCCCAACCGGCACCCGCTCCCGCCCGCCCGCGTCGCCTCCGCGGCGGCTGGGAGAATGGACCTCCCTTCCGCGCGCGGCCCCGGGCCGTGCCCGCCGGCCGCAGGAGTGCACGCGCCTTGTCCTCACCCCACGAATCCCCGCTCCCGGACACCGCCGATCCCGCCCTGCGGTCGGACTGCGCCAGCTGCTTCGGGCTGTGCTGTGTCGCGCTGCCGTTCGCCGCCTCGGCGGACTTCGCCCTCGACAAGGACGCCGGCACGCCCTGCCCGAACCTCCGCACGGACTTCCGGTGCGGCATCCACACCCGGCTGCGGGAGCGCGGCTTCAGCGGCTGCACCGTCTTCGACTGCTTCGGCGCCGGCCAGAAGGTTCCCAGGTCACCTTCGGCGGACGGGACTGGCGCGGCGCCCCGGAGACCGCCCGGCAGATGTTCGAGGTCTTCCCCGTCATGCGGCAGTTGCACGAGCTGCTGTGGTACCTGTCCGAGGCGCTGACCCTGCCGGCGGCCCGCCCGGTGCACGCCGCGCTGCGGGCCGCGCGGGAGAAGACCGAGGGCCTGACCCGCGGCGGCGCACGCGAGCTGGCCGCGCTGGACGTCCCGGCCCACCGGGAGGAGGTCAACGCCCTGCTGCTGCGCACCAGCGAACTGGTCCGGGCCGCGGTCCCGGGCCGCAAGAAGCAGCGGCGGGGCGCCGATCTGATGGGGGCCCGGCTCAAGGGGGCCGACCTGCGGGGCGCCTGCCTGCGCGGGGCCCGCCTGATCGCCGCCGACCTCACGGGCGCCGATCTGCGCACCGCGGACCTGATCGGCGCCGATCTGCGGGACGCCCGGCTCGCCGGTGCCGACCTGACCGGCGCCCTGTTCCTCACCCAGGCGCAGATCGACGCGGCCCGGGGCGACGCCGCCACCGTGCTGCCGCCGTCCCTGATCCGCCCCGCCCACTGGTAGCCGCGGGCTCGCCCCCCTGCCTCTGATCGCTCACAGCGAACGCGTCCGGGGGAACATCTCCGGGCTCCCCGGCATTGAGTGGGAAAAGCTCAACTTGCTTGCCGAAGGGGAGATCATGGCTTCGACGTCCACCTCGCTCACTCTGCCCGTGCTGCCCCTCGACGACGAGGTCGTGCTCCCCGGCATGGTGGTGCCCCTGGACCTGTCCGACGCGGACGTCCGCGCCGCGGTGGAGGCCGCGCAGGCCGCCGCCTCCTCGGGCAACAAACCGCGGGTGCTGCTCGTTCCCCGCGTCGACGGGACCTACGCGGGCATCGGCACCCTGGGCCGGATCGAGCAGGTCGGCCGGCTGTCCGACGGCGACCCCGGGGCCCTGATCCGGGGCCTGGGCCGGGTGCGGATCGGCTCCGGCACGACGGGGCCCGGCGCCGCCCTCTGGGTGGAGGGCACGACCGTCGAGGAGACGGTCCCCGACGCCCTGCCCGGCGCGGTGAGCGAACTCGTCACGGAATACAAGGCGCTGGCCACCAGCTGGCTGCGCAAGCGCGGCGCCTGGCAGGTCGTCGACCGCGTCCAGCAGATCGAGGACGTGGCGGCACTGGCCGACAACTCCGGCTACTCGCCGTTCCTGACCACCGAACAGAAGCTCCGGCTGCTGGAGACCACCGACCCGGTCGCCCGCCTGAAGCTCGCCACCGAGCTGCTGCGCGAGCACCTCGCCGAGCAGGACGTCGCCGAGTCCATCGCCAAGGACGTCCAGGAGGGCGTCGACAAGCAGCAGCGGGAGTTCCTGCTGCGGCGGCAGCTGGAGGCGGTCCGCAAGGAACTCGCCGGGCTCAACGGCGACCCGGAGGACGAGGGCGACGACTACCGCGCCCGCGTCGAGGCCGCCGACCTGCCCGAGGACGTCCGCAAGGCCGCCCTCAAGGAGGTCGACAAGCTGGAGCGGTCCAGCGACCAGAGCCCCGAGGGCTCCTGGATCCGCACCTGGCTGGACACCGTCCTGGAGCTGCCGTGGAACGAACGGACCGAGGACGCCTACGACATCGCCGGCGCCAAGGAGGTCCTGGACGCCGACCACGCGGGCCTGGAGGACGTCAAGGAGCGGATCACCGAGTACCTGGCCGTCCGCAAGCGCCGGGCCGAGCGCGGCCTGGGGCTGGTCGGCGGCCGCCGCGGCGGCGCGGTGCTGGCGCTCGTCGGGCCGCCCGGTGTCGGCAAGACCTCGCTCGGTGAGTCCGTCGCGCGCGCCATGGGCCGCAGCTTCGTGCGGGTCGCGCTCGGCGGCGTCCGGGACGAGGCGGAGATCCGCGGCCACCGCCGCACCTACGTCGGCGCGCTGCCCGGCCGGATCGTCCGCGCGATCAAGGAAGCCGGATCGATGAACCCGGTGGTGCTGCTCGACGAGATCGACAAGGTGGGCTCCGACTTCCGGGGCGACCCGGCCGCCGCCCTCCTGGAGGTCCTGGACCCGGCGCAGAACCACACCTTCCGCGACCACTACCTGGAGGTGGAACTCGACCTCAGCGACGTGGTCTTCCTGGCCACCGCCAACGTCCTCGAAGCCATCCCCGAGGCACTGCTCGACCGGATGGAGCTGGTCCGCCTGGACGGCTACACCGAGGACGAGAAGGTCGTCATCGCCCGCGACCACCTGCTGCCGCGCCAGCTGGAGCGGGCCGGACTGGAGCCCGGCGAGGTGGCCCTGGAGGACGGCGCGCTGCGCAAGCTGGCCGGTGAGTACACCCGCGAGGCGGGCGTGCGGAATCTGGAGCGCGCCCTCGCCAGGCTGCTGCGCAAGGTCGCCGCACGGCATGAACTCGGCGAGCAGGAATTGCCGTTCACGGTGGCCGCGGAGCAGCTGCGCCCGCTGATCGGCCGGCCGCACCACACCCCCGAGTCGGCGCAGGACCCGTCCGAGCGGCGCACCGCGGTGCCCGGCGTGGTCACCGGACTCGCGGTCACCGGCGCCGGCGGCGACGTGCTCTATGTGGAGGCCTCGCTCGCCGATCCGGAGACCGGCGCGTCCGGGCTCCAGCTGACCGGCCAGCTCGGTGACGTCATGAAGGAGTCCGCGCACATCGCGCTGTCGTTCCTGCGCTCCCACGGGGCGGAACTGGAGCTGCCGGTCGCCGATCTGAAGGAGCGCGGGGTGCATCTGCACGTGCCGGCGGGCGCCGTGCCCAAGGACGGCCCGAGTGCGGGCGTCACGATGACGACGGCCCTGGCCTCGCTGCTGTCGGGCCGGCCGGTCCGGCCGGACGTGGCGATGACCGGTGAGGTCTCGCTGACCGGGCGGGTGCTGCCGATCGGCGGTGTGAAGCAGAAGCTGCTGGCGGCGCACCGTGCGGGGATCACCACGGTCGTCATCCCGCAGCGCAATGAACCGGACCTGGACGACGTCCCCGCCGAGATCCTCGACGCCCTGGAGGTCCACCCGGTCGCGGACGTCCGCCAGGTGCTGGAGCTGGCGCTGACCCCGGCGTCGAACGGCGCCGCGCCGCAGGTGACGGTCGCGGCCTGACGGCCGGGGCCGGAACGAAGGCCGGCCCGTGCTCCCCTCGCGGAAGCACGGGCCGGCCGCAGCGCTGTACTCAGCCGTTGGCGAGGGCCTTGAGGCGGTCCGCCGTGCCGTTGAAGCGGTTGTGGTCGCCGACCGTCGGGCCGGAGGAGGTGTACTGCCAGAGGGTGTGGAAGTCCCAGCCGGCCGGGAGTTCGCCGACCGAGGAGCCGTAGCGCGGGATCCACAGCGGGTTGACGGCCCCGAAGGCCGCGGAGTTGCCGGTGCACTGCTTCCACCAGTTGGTGGAGGTGTAGAGGACGGCGTCGCGTCCGGTGCGCGCCTTGTAGGTCGCGAACCAGTCCTTCATCCAGCTGACCAGCGCGGCCGGGCTCAGCCCGTAGCAGGTGGACCCGTAGGGGTTGTACTCCATGTCGAGCGCGCCGGGCAGCGTCCGGCCGTCCCGGGACCAGCCGCCGCCGTGGCCGGTGAAGTAGGCGGCCTGGGCGGCACCGCTGGAGGTGTCGGGGGTGGCGAAGTGGTACGCGCCGCGGATCATCCCGGCGCCGTAGGACCCGTTGTACTGCTGCGCGAAGGACGGGTTGGTGTAGCTGGTGGACTCCGTCGCCTTCACATAGGCGAAGCGGACGCCGCTGCTCCAGAGCGTCGACCAGGACACGCTGCCGTTGTGGCTGCTGACGTCCACGCCCTCGACGGACGCGAGCGGGGCCGCGGGCGATGCACCGCCGGCCACCGTGCCCTCGTGCCGGGCGATCTGCGAGCCGGCCCAGTCCTGGTCGGGGTGGCGGGGCTCGGGCGCGCGCCGGACATCCGCGGCGCCCGCGGTACCGGCGAGGCCCAGGAGGAGCGCGAGGAGCGCGAGGAGGGAGAGAAGGGAAAGGAAGACCCCGGCCGCGGTCGCCGTGGTGCGGGCGGGCCGGTGGGGGGAGCCGGATCTGAGCACGGACATACGTGCCTCCGAAGAGCTCGGGGGGAGGAGCTGAGGGGGGAGGAGCTGGGGGGGGGGAGCCGACGGCATGACCCGGGCGTGCGGACACAAGGGGGGTGCGGCGTGCGGGACCGCGGCGGACCCGCCGGCGTCCGGGGCCGAAGGTACGGCCATACCGGAAATGACGGTACGCGCGTAGACCGGTGTGCCAAAAGGGGGTGCGCGAGCTGCCGTTGGTCTAATCCTGCGAAATACTGGCCGAGCTGCGGCTTCAGCCGCCGAGGGCGGAAACTTTCAGGTGAGGGAAAGCGGAAGAATGGGCGCTGACGTGCACGACACCGGAGCCGACGGGGCGGCGGAGGGCGAACCGGTCGGGGTGGACCACGTATTCCTCGCCCTGGAACGTGAATTGGCGGTGTTCCTCCGCCGGGCCCGCGCCTCGTCCGGCGAACTGGCCCGGGAGGTGCATCCCGATCTGGAGCCTGCCGCCTACGGCCTCCTCTTCCGGCTGGCCGACGCCGGCGCCCAGCGCGCCACCGCACTCGCCGGCTTCTTCGGCGTCGGCAAGGCCACCATGAGCCGCCAGCTGCACGCCCTGGAGAAGCTCGGACTGGTCGCCCGCGAGCCCGACCCGGCCGACGGCCGCGCGGTCCTGGTGCGCCTCACCGACGAGGGTCACGCGCGCTTCACCCGCGTCCGCACCGGCCGCCGCGCCCGCTACGCCCGCAACCTGGCCTCCTGGGACCGCGGCGAGGTCGCCGAACTCGCCCGCCTGCTGCACCGGCTGAACGCCGAGCAGGAGTGCGACGAGGCGTAGGGCGGGTACGGGGCGCCCCCTAGCCGCGGTCCGCCGCTCCGTCACCGTCCGCGGCCGTCGAGGCGGCGCGCCGCGGCGGCGGGGGAAAACCGTACCCGCCGGTGATTTGTCACGGCGCCACAAAAATCACCGCCGCGTCGTCGCGCGCCTTGCCGCGCGGATACGCCGCGCCCGCGGGGTCGGCCGCCTCCGCCGCGCGGACCCGGTCGATCAGCGCCTGGGGACCCTGCCCGGCCACCAGGGCCACGCAGTCGGCCCAGGAGCCCTCCCGGAAGACCTCCACCCAGCGGCTCGCGCCGTCGCTGAGCGCGGTCAGCGAACGGACCGCGGAGCGCGGGGTGGTGCCGGTGACCGCACGGGCGGCCACCGAGGGGTCGGCGGCCGCGGTGAAGAAGCCGCCCTCGGCGTTGCGCAGCGCCTCGACCGCGCGGACGTACTCCCGGCCCGCCGCCGCCCGCTCCGCCGAGCCGCGCGGCAGCGCCCGCACGGCCGCCCGCAGCTCCCCCACCGCGGGCGGCAGTTCGTCCAGCCGGGGGTCCAGCACCGGCAGCACCGAGCCGTCCGTCCGCTCCAGCAGCAGCACCGAGTCGGACAGCACGAGATGCTCGACGGTGTGCTCGGACCACCGCGCGGCGACCACGGTTGCCTGCGGAGTACGTGGGTGAGAAAGGTCACAGGAGGCGCGGTGTCCGTCGGCCGTCCGGGAGATGGCCGCGGCGAGTGCCTTCGGGAGCGTCATATCCGGGTGTGAAACCGACAGTTCGAGCATTGCGCCGCCCAGCCGCGCGGTGAACCACGGCACCGTGTGCACACAGCCGTGGTCGTCCTCGGGCGGTGTCACCCCGTCCAGCAGGACCAGGACCCCGCCCTGGCCGGAGGCCGGAACGGCTACCGATGCGTAGTCCTCGTTCGGGTGTTGGGGGTCGCCCGGCTCGGTGGCGAGTGCGAGTTGCATGGCCGCCAGTCTGCCGGAGGGCGTGCGCGCGCCCCGCGGGCCGGACACGCACGGCCGCGCCCGGTACGGGAACACCACAGATGTGCAGGGATCGTGTGGACCGCGGCCCGGCGGCGTGCGGGCGCGCATCCTGCCAGGACCCGGACGCATCTCCAAACCCGTCCGGGGGTTGCCCGACGTTGCGGCCGAAAACCTTCGCGCGCGGAAGTTGATGGCCAAACTCCGATTGATGTTCACTCGTTCAGGTGGCCGGGCATGTGTTGCCGAGCCACTGCGCGGCGCCGGTGGAATGGTCGTTGCCCGGATCATGGGGTGGGGCCAGGACGCTCGTCGCGACGCGCAGAGCCGGGCTGCTTCCCCTCGCGGACGTGTGCGTTGCTGCGGTTTTCGCGCAGATCCGCCCCGCCCCCGCGAGCGGAGAGCGAGCCGGGTCCGCGACGCCACAGGGCGCGAGCAGGGCGAGACAGGAATGCGAGCAGCGGTGCGGAAGATGCGGCTTCGGGGCGGCGCAGGGAAGCCGGAAACACCGGCCGGTTCGAGCACGGGCACGGGCTCGGCTCCTGGTAAGGGCACGGGCACGGCGGACGGCGCGGGCCGCCCGGGACGGCGACCCGCGCGGGTGCGCAACCGCCTCCTCGGGGCGGTGGCCGTGGTGGCCGCCGCGGTCCTCGGAGCAGGCGCCCCCGGCCTCGCGGCGACGGCCGACGACGCCACCACCGGACAGCACCTGGTCGACCTGGCGGAGCTGAACGTCCGCGCCGTCGCCCTGGCGCACTCCCTCGCCGACGAACGCGACGGCATGACCGCCTACGCCGCGGGCCACCGCGGCGCCGCGGCGACCGGCGCCCGGGCCGCGGCGGCCACGGCCACCCGGACCCAGCGCGCCCAGGTGGACCGGCAGATCGACGACCTGCGCACCGAGGCCCAGGACGCCTCGGGCGACACCGCCGCCTACGACACCGCCGCCAAGCTGCTGGCCGCCCTCCCCGGGACCCGGCAGAAGGCGCTGTCCCGCACGGCCTCGGCCGACCAGGTCTACGGCGCCTACACCCGCACCCTCCAGGCGCTCGGCACGATCGGCGACGACATCGCCCGCGGGCTGCCCGCCCGCGCGGACGCCGCCGACGCCGACCTGCGGGCCCTGCCCGCGCTGGGCCGTGCCACCGAACAGGCCGCCGGGACCCGCGCCCTGCTGCTGGCCGCCCTCGACGCGGGCGGCGGCCAGCCCGGGCTGACCGCCCTCGCCCAGGTCGCCCACACCCGCGCCCAGGGCGCACTGGGCGACTTCGAGCAGGCCGCGAGCGCGCGCGCCCGCGACCGCTACGTCGCCACCGTCAACGGCGCGGACGTCACCGACGCCGAGCGCTATCTGACCCGGCTGACCGACCAGCCCCGGCTGGACGCGGCCGATCTGCGGCTGAACCGCGCGCGGGTGCGCAGCACCCTGACCACCCGTGTCGGGCTGATGCGCGGCGTCGAGTCCGCCATGGCCACCGCGGACGTCCAGCGGCTCGGCGTGCTGCGCGACGACGCGGTGACGGAGCTGGAGATCCGCATCGGGCTGGAGGCGCTGTGCCTGCTGCTGGCCGTCGGCGCCGGCGTCTGGGCGGCCCGCTCGCTGACCCAGCCGCTCGCGGCGCTGCGGATCGGCGCCAAGCGGCTGGCCGCCGACCCCGCCCACGAGGAGCCCCTCGCCTACAAGGGCCGCAACGACGAATTCGCCGCCGCCGTGGGGTCCGTCAACGCGCTGCACGCCCAGGTCGGCGAGCTGGCGCGGCGCACCTCCGAGCTGGAGGGCGAGCGCAAGCGGCTGATCGGCGGCCGGCAGCGGCTGGTCGCCGAACGCGAGGTGCTCCAGGAGCAGGGCGAGACGCTCCGGGAGGAGATCGCCGATCTCACCGAGCGGCTGGCGGCCCTGCACAGCGGCGTGCACGGCCGGTTCGTGAACCTCTCGCTGCGCACCCTGGGCCTGGTGGAGCGCCAGCTGGGCGTCATCGAGTCGCTGGAGGAGAGCGAGCAGGACCCCGAGCGGCTGGAAACCCTCTTCAAGCTGGACCACTTCGCCGCCCGGATGCGCCGCAACAGCGAGAACCTCCTCGTGCTGGCGGGCGCCGAGCAGCACAGCACCAACCACCAGGGGCCGGTGCCGCTGCTGGACGTGCTGCGCGCCGCGATCAGCGAGATCGAGCGCTACGAGCGGGTGCGCATCCAGTCGCTGCCGCCGCACTCCCAGGTCGCCGGGTTCGCCGCCGACGACCTCAGCCACCTGGTCGCCGAACTCCTGGAGAACGCCACCGCGTTCTCCCCGCCGAACGCCCATGTCGAGCTGTCCGGCTGGCTGCTGGAGAGCGGTGAGGTGATGCTCTCCGTCGAGGACGAGGGCATCGGGATGACCGCGGAGCGGCTGGCCGAGCTGAACGAGCGGCTGGTCGACGTCGAGGCCGCCTCGTCCTCCGAGACCATCGACGAGGCGCTGGGCCTGGGGCTGTACGTCGTGGTGCGGCTGGCCGCCCGGCACGGTGTCCGGGTCCAGCTGCGGGACGGCAAGCACGGCGGGGTCACCGCCGTCATCGTGCTGCCCGGCTCGATCCTGCCCACCCGCCCGGCGCCGTCCGGCCCCCCGGCGTCGGCCTCCCCGGACCTGGCGCACTCCCCGGGGCTGCCCGGCTCGGTCGCCGAGGCCAACTCCAACGCGCTGCCGGCGCGGGGGGCGCGCACCGGACCGGCGGCCCGGGCCGCGGCTCCGGCCCCCGCGTCCCCGGCCCCCGCCTCCCCGCCCCTGGGCGACCGCGACCCGGCCGCCGGCGCCGGGCCCTCCGACGCCCCCGCGGCCGCACCGGAGCCCCGCGACGAGAACACCGCGGCGGCCCCCGGCGCCGACCCGTTCGTCGCCGCCGCGGAGCGCGCGATCGACGCCGCCGGGCTCGGCGGCCCGGAGGAACCGGCGCCCGCGGCGCAGCCGTCCGGCCCGACCACCTACTCCCCGTCGGAACCGAGCCCGTACGGCCCGCGGTCGCCCGGACCGTACGCCGCCACCACCCACGGCACCGGTGACCACCTCCCGGACGGGGACGGGGGGCGCCCCGACCCGGCGCCCGCCGCCCCGGCACCGGCTCCCGCGCCGGCCCCCGACGCCGAGGCACCGCCCGCCGCGGAGCCCGCGGCCGGCGAGCCGGCCGACCCAGAGACTGCCGCCGCCCCCTCGGGGAAGCGGCGGACGGCCACCGGGCTGCCCAAGCGCACGCCCAAGGTCGTGGCGCAGCAGCAGGCGCCCGCCGCACCGCGCAAGAGCGGTGCGGCAAACGCCGAGGCGCTGCGGCGCCGGCTCGGCGGGTTCCAGGCGGGGGCGCGAGTCGGCCGGCGTGAGGTCGAGGCCGAAATCGCGGAGCGTACAACGGAGCAGACCATCCCACAGACGGACACCGACGGAGCGGGGGCCCCGGGAGAGAGCCACGTTGTCGAGGAGGCACGCGATTGAACGCGCAAGCGCCCACTGCTTACGGACACGGCCTGAGCAGCCAGGCCCAGAACCTGCACTGGCTGTTGACGAACCTGGTGGACGAGGTACCGGGCATCCGCTCGGTGGCGGTCGTCTCCTCCGACGGCCTGCTGCTGCTGTCCTCCGACCCCGACCGCACGGACGAGGGGGCACGGCCGGGCGAGCGTGACGGGCCGCGGGGCTCCAGCGCGGATCTGGCCACCATCGTCTCCGGGCTCGGCAGCCTCACCAACGGCGCCGCGAAGCTGATGGAGGGCGGCGCGGTCAAGCAGACGATGATCACGATGGACGAGGGCAGCCTGTTCGTCATGTCGATCAGCGACGGGTCGCTGCTCGGCGTGCACGCCACCCCCGACTGCGACATGAACGTCATCGCCTACCACATGGCGCTGTTCGTCGGCCGGGCCGGACATGTCCTCACCCCCGAACTCCGCAGTGAATTGCGCAAGTCGATGGAGAACGCCAAGTGAGTACTCCCAAACTCCCCGTACGCGGGGACCGGAAACCCTCGCGCGTGCGGCCGTATTCGCTCACCGGCGGCCGGACGCGATTCGGCCATGTGCTGCTGGTGGAGACGTTCGTGGCCGCGCTGGAGGCGCCCGAGGAGCGCCGCGAGCTCACCTCCGGGGGCTGGGGTGACCGGGTGATGCCCGAGATGCGGGCGATCGTCGAGCTGTGCCGGCGGATGCGCTCGGTCGCGGAGATCTCCGCGCTCCTCAAGATGCCGCTGGGCGTGGTCCGGGTACTGCTCAGCGACCTCGCCGACCAGGGAAAGATTCGCGTCTACGGCACCGGGCACGGCTCCGGCCGGCCCGACCGCGCGCTGCTCGAAAGGGTGCTGAGTGGACTTCACAGGCTCTGACACGATATCGGCCGGACCGGCGGCGACCGCCGGATCCGCGGGCCGGTCCGACCCCGCGGCCGAGGCGGCCGACGCGGGGCTGCAGAGCTGGCAGACGGACCGTTCGCAGGCGCCGATCGCCACCAAGATCGTGGTGGCGGGCGGCTTCGGCGTCGGCAAGACCACGTTCGTCGGATCGGTCTCGGAGATCACCCCGCTCCAGACCGAGGCGGTGATGACCCAGGCCAGCGAGGACACCGACGATCTGACCGCCACCCCGGAGAAGACCACGACCACGGTCGCGATGGACTTCGGGCGGATCACCCTCGACCAGGAACTGGTGCTGTACCTCTTCGGCACGCCCGGGCAGCAGCGCTTCTGGTTCATGTGGGACGACCTGGTGCGCGGGGCGATCGGCGCGATCGTGATGGCCGACACCCGCCGCCTGGAGGACTGCTTCCCGGCGCTGGACTACTTCGAGAGCTGCGGACTGCCGTACGTCGTCGCGGTCAACCACTTCGAGGGGACCGACTCCTACGACGCGGAGGACGTCCGCGACGCGCTGACCGTCCCGCCGCACGTGCCCGTGGTGGTCATGGACGCACGCCGGCGGGCCACGGTCATCGAGGCGCTGCTGGCGCTGGTCGGCCACGCCCTGGAGACCGCACCCGAGTAGCGGCCGCCGCGGAGGTCCGCCCCCGCGGGCGGCCCGCCACCCCCCACTCCACCCCCGAACACCCGCAGTAGCAGAGAAGAGTGCCGCCATGCGGAAAATACTCATCATCGGGGCCGGCCAGTCCGGTCTCCAGCTGGCCCTCGGCCTCCAGTCACAGGGCTATGAGGTCACCCTCATGTCCAACCGCACCGCCGATGAGATCCGCGCGGGGCGCGTGATGTCGACCCAGTGCATGTTCCACACCGCCCTCCAGCACGAGCGCGATCTCCAGATCAACTTCTGGGAGAGCCAGGCTCCGCGCATCGAGGGCCTCGGCGTCTCGGTCGCCGCCCCCGGCAGCCACGAGTCGCCCGAGGGCTCGCAGCGCGCCATCGACTGGGTCGGCCGGCTCGACGGCTACGCCCAGTCCGTCGACCAGCGCGTGAAGATGGCCGGCTGGATGGAGACCTTCGCGCAGCGCGGCGGGCAGCTCGTCATCCACGGCGCGGCCGTCTCCGACCTGGACTTCTTCGCGAGCCGCTACGACCTGACGCTGGTCTCGGCCGGCAAGGGCGAGCTGGTGTCCATGTTCGGCCGGGACGCCGCCCGTTCCCCCTACGACGCCCCGCAGCGCGCGCTCGCCGTCTCCTATGTGCACGGCATGGGCCCGCGCCCCGAGCACCCCGAGTTCGACGCGGTGCGCTGCAACCTGGTGCCCGGCGTCGGCGAGCTGTTCGTCATGCCGACGCTCACCACCTCCGGCCGCGCCGACATCCTCTTCTGGGAGGGCATACCCGGCGGCCCGCTGGACGCCTTCCAGGGTGTCAAGGACCCCCGGGAGCACCTGGCCGTCACCCTGGACCTGATGAAGACCTTCCTGCCCTGGGAGTACGCCCGGGCCACCGAGGTCGAACTGACCGACGCCAACGGCACCCTGGCCGGCCGCTACGCCCCCACCGTGCGCAACCCCGTCGGCCGGCTGCCCTCGGGCGGTCTGGTGCTCGGGGTCGCGGACGTCGTGGTCGCCAACGACCCGATCACCGGCCAGGGCTCGAACTCCGCCGCCAAGTGCGCCGCGTCCTATCTGGCGTCCATCGTCGAGCGCGGCGCGGAGCCGTTCGACGGGGAGTGGATGCGGGCCACCTTCGAGCGCTACTGGAACACCGCCCAGCACGTCACCAAGTGGACCAACGCGATGCTGGCCCCGCCGCCGGAGCACGTGCTGAACGTCATCGGCGCGGCCGGCCAGCTCCAGCCCGTCGCCGACCGCTTCGCCAACGGCTTCGACGACCCGTCCGACTTCGAGAACTTCTTCTACGAGCCGGAGAAGGCGAACGCCTACCTGGCGTCGCTGACGGGCTGATCCCTCGGCGGTGCGCCCCCCCTCGCGCGGGGCGCACCGCTCAGCGGGGCCTGCGCCAGGGCCACCGCGGCCCGTCGCCGGCCTCGGCCTCCGGGTCGTACTCGTAGCGCCAGCCGCTCGGCAGCCCCAGCCGGCCCACCCGCCCCGGCACCCGCCGGTAGACATACCGCCGCGGCGGCCCCTGGCCGTCGTCCGGCACCGGGACCTCGTAGGTCTTCGGCGGCTGCCCGGTCATGCCGACCAGTACGGGCAGTACCCGGCCGTCCAGCGGCCCGCCGACGAACGGGGTGTTCTCGCTTCGCACGCCGTCAGTCTCCCACCGACACTGCGGGGCGGCAGCTCACAGCAGATGCGTGGCGTCGCTCACCACGGGCAGCAGCCGGCGGGCCAGCGCGCCGGCCGGGCCGTCGGCGGCCTCCAGCTTCAGCGCAGCCCGCGTCACCCGGGCGGTCTGCGTATCGCGGGCCGCGGTCGCGGTCAGCAGGGCGATGAAGTGGTCGACCAGCCAGTCCCGCAGCTCGTCGAGGCCCGGCTGCTTGTCCTCGTCGAGCCAGATCAGCGAGGCGCCCTCGACGGCCGTGATCCACATGCGCACGGTCATCCGCAGCCGCAGGCCCGGCTCGGGCTCGCCCAGATGCCGCAGGATCTGGTCGGCCGCGGCCCGCCGCACCTCGTCCACGATGGCGCCGGTGCGGGCGGTCTCCACGACGCTGCCGCCCTGGAGCAGCGCGCTGAAGCCCGCGTCGTGCTCGTCGACGAACGCCAGATAGCGATCCAGCGCGCGCGACAGCCGCTGGGTCAGCGGTCCGCTCTCCGGCTCGGCGAAGCAGCGCTCCAGCATGTCGGCCGCGCTGCGCAGCGCGGCCTCGTACAACTGCTGCTTGCCGCCGGGGAAGTAGCGGTAGACCAGCGGGCGTGAGACCTCGGCCGCGTTCGCCACGTCGTCCAGCGAGACGTCCTCGGGGGCGCGCTGGGCGAACAGGCCCAGGGCGGCGGTGAGCAGTTGGCTGCGGCGCTGCTCGACGCTCAGCCTGCGGTAGGCGGGTCGGGGTACTGCTGGGGCGGTGCCGCTGCCGTTCATGAACAGCAGCGTATCCGGCCCGGATTCCGCTTCGGACAGCCGCTCGGTTACCGGACGGTTCACAAGGATCCTTCAGGCCAGCAGGCCCGAGCGGCGCCACAACCTGCGTCCCACGCCGCTCAGTACGCCGATGTCGTCCAGGAAGTCGGTGAGCCGCTTCGCGCCGGACTGCATCACCTCGCGGCGGTGGCCGCTGGCCTTGACCTGGGCGAGGGCCGCGCGCCGGTCCAGCCCGACCCGGGAGTAGACGTCGGGGTTGACGAAGGCGAGCGAGAAGACCCGGGCCGCCTCGCCGGAGCTGACCCGGGTCAACTCCCGCTCCCAGCGCGGTGCGGTGATCATCTGGCGGCGCAGCTCCTCACGGGCGTAGCGCACGTGCCGGGCCTCCTCGACGACATGGATGCGGGTCACCCCGCGCACGATCGGCTGCACCCGCTCGTCCGGGAAGGTCAGCCGCTGCATCCAGTCCAGGATCTCCTCGCCGAGCAGGGTGCAGGCGAACGAACCCGGGGTGGTGGAGACGGTCTTGAGGACGCGGGCGAGGTTGTGGTGCACCCGCGAGACCGGGTACGCGGGGGTGCCGCCCTTGTGGATCATGCGGGCGAACATCTTGGAGTGCCGGCACTCATCGGCGATCTCGGTGAGCGCGTAGCGGACGTGCGCGCTGGTCACCGGCTTGTCGTAGATGTGCCGCACCAGCAGCTGCATCAGGATGATCTCGAACCAGATGCCCAGCGAGGCGAGCGAGGCGGCCTCGTGCCGGGCGAGGTCCTGCTGCTGCTCCAGGGACATCCTCCGCCACAGCGGGGTGTCGTAGAGCGAGACCAGCTCCGGCGGCCAGAACCACTTGTCCTCCTCCAGGGGCGCGTCCCAGTCGAGTTCGGTGTCGGGGTCGAAGGAGTGCCGGGCGGAGGAGTCCAGCAGCCGCTCGGCGACCTGCTCCCGGTCCTTGAGCAGACCGAGGGCGTCCCGCAGGACCTCGGTGTCCGTCTCGGTCATGTCGGTGGGCGCGCTCGTCATGATCTGGCTACCTCGCTCCTGGGTTTCCCGCGTTCCCTCTTATGAGACTGCTTGTCAGCAAGCGCGTCAATCCCCCGTGCGCGACTTATTGACCCGCCGGTAAGAAGCGTGTGAGCCTGCCAACGACCGCCCGTGACAAGGCGTTTGGCGAGCCGAGGAGGCGTCCGTGTCGACCCGAGACCTCTATGTGCACGACCCAGGCGACCCCGTGTGGAAGGTGCCCGCCTCCGGCGCGGCCCGCTTCAGCTGGGACTACGACGACGGACGCGAACGGCTGCTCGCGCTCTACCAGAAGGGCAAGGACAAGCAGTGGGACGCCACCCTGCGGATCGACTGGGACCTCGAAGTGGACCCCCAGGACCCGCTCGGCACCCCGGACGAGTCCATGTCCCTGTACGGGACCCGGTACTGGGACAAGATGACCGAGAAGGACCGCGGCGATCTGCGCCGGCACTACACCTCCTGGCAGTTCAGCCAGTTCCTCCACGGTGAGCAGGGCGCGATGGTCTGCGCGGCCCGGATCGTCGAATCCGTCCCGGACCTCGACGCGAAGTTCTACTCCGCCACCCAGACCATGGACGAGGCCCGGCACGCCGAGATCTACAGCCGCTTCCTCCAGGAAAAGGTCGGGATGCTCTACCCGATCAATGACAACCTCCAGGCGCTGCTGTCCGACACCCTGAAGGATTCCCGCTGGGACATGCCGTACCTCGGAATGCAGGTGCTGATCGAGGGCCTGGCGCTGGCCGCATTCGGCATGATCCGCGACACCACCACCAAGCCCCTGCCCAAGCAGATCCTCGCCTATGTCATGCAGGACGAGGCGCGGCACGTCGCCTTCGGACGCATGGCGCTGCGCGATTACTACCGGCAGCTCACCGACGCCGAACTCCGCGAGCGCGAGGAATTCGTCATCGAGGGCTGCTACTTGATGCGCGACCGGCTGCGCGGCCTGGAAGTCCTGGAGAACTTCGGTATTCCGTCGAAGGAGGCCGCCGAATTCACCGAGAACTCCGAGTTCCTGCACCTCTTCCGGAAACTGCTGTTCAGCCGCATCGTGCCCTGCGTCAAGGACATCGGGCTGTGGGGCGAGCGCCTCCAGCGCGCCTATGTGGACATGGGCGTCTTCGAGATGGGCGATTCCAACCTCGATCTGCTGATGGCCGAGGACGAGGAACTCGCCGAGAAGCTGGACGCCGAGCGCTTCGCGGCCGAGGAGCAGGCCCGTACGGCGGAGGTCGCGGCGGCCATCGAGGAGGGGGCGGCGCAGGACTGACCGGCGGGGCGGGCCGGGCCGGTGGGATGGGACGGGCCGGTGGGATGGGACGGGCTCGCGGGGTGCGACGGCCCGGCACGGCCCCGCACCGGATCAGCGCGGCCCCGCCCCGGTTCAGCGGGTCAGCGCTTCCCCGACCGCGCCAGCCAGCGCCCCTCGTGCCGCGAGACCTCGATCGGCCGGCCGAAGCAGGCCGTCATCCGCGCCCCGGTCAGCACCTCGTCCACCGGGCCGCGCGCCTGCACCCGGCCCTCGCGCAGCAGCAGGGCGTGGCCGATGGCCGGGGACAGCTCCTCCAGGTGATGGGTGACCGTCACCGTCGACAGCTCCGGCCGCCCCGCCGCCAGCCGGTGCAGCGCGTCGATCAGGTCCTCGCGGGAGGGCAGGTCGAGCGCGTTGAACGGCTCGTCGAGCAGCAGCAGCCGGGGCTCGGCCATCAGCGCGCGGGCGATCAGGATCCGGGCCCGCTGGCCGCCCGAGCACACCCCGTACGGCCGGTCCGCCAGCTCCTTGCAGTCCAGTTCGGCGAGCAGCTCATGGGCGCGCTCACGGGTGGCCCCGTCGTACTTCCGCCACAGCGGCTGCACGGTGCCGGTCGCGCCGGTCAGCACGACGGTGTGGCCGGTCGCGTCCTGTGGGACCTTCTGCGCGCCGGAGACCAGGCCGATGGCGGCGCGCAGTTCCCGCACGTCCACCGAGCCGAGCCGGTGGCCCAGCACCTCGACGCTGCCGACGGTGGGGAACATCAGCGCCCCCACGAGGCGCAGCACGGTGGTCTTGCCGGCACCGTTCGCGCCGAGCAGCGCCCAGTGCTCACCGGACCGCACGGTCCAGTCGACGGCGTCGAGGATGACCTGCCCCGTGGTGTGCCGGCGGACGCCGACGCCCTCCAGGGCGGCGATCACACGGGCGGCTCCCGGGTCCGGCGGCGGTGCGGACGGCGCGGGCTCCGGGGGCGGCGAAGGCTGCGGAGTGGTCATCACCGCAGACTAGCTGCGTATGACACCTTTCTGCGGAGCTGTCCGATGTGTGGACCCCCGGGGCCGGTCGCGGCCGCCCGGCGGCCGGGCCCCGCGCCGGTCACGGGCCGGTCAGCCCCAGCAGGGCCCGCACCCGCGCGTACTTCTCCGCCAGCCGCTCCCGGGTCGGCGCGTCCAGGACGGCCAGCCGCTCCGGATCGGCGTTGTGCGCCAGATCCGACTCCTTGATCAGCAGCGCCCCGGGGGTGGCCAGGATGCGGGCGGTGTACTCCTCGACCGGTTCGTCCGGCGCCTTGGTGACCGCCAGGATCATCGCCTTGACCGGCTGGCTCAGCGCCGCACCGGCCAGCCACTCACGGCTCAGCGCCCCGTCCTCGACCGCGTCGTGCAGCCAGGCCGCGGCGATCTGCTCCTCGCTGCCGCCCCGCTCCCGCACGCCCGCCGCGACCGCGGCCAGATGCTCGGTATAGGGGCGGCCGGCCTTGTCGGTCTGGCCGGAGTGCACCCGCCGGGCCAGCGCCTCCACCTCGGCCAGGGACAGCATCGGGGGCGGAGCCGGTTCCATGGGCGGGATCGCATCAGCCATACGGCCATTGTGACCCGGCGCCGAGGCCGGGCGACGGCGGGTCCGGCCGCACGATCCCGCACGGGGCGGCGCACCGCGCCTCAGCCCAGCGCCGCCGCCATCACCGCCTGCGCGATCGGCGCCGCGCTCCCGCCGCCGCTGATGTCCGCGCGGTCGGCGGCCGCGTCCTCAACCACCACGGCCACCGCCACGGCCGGCTGGTAGCTGTCCTTGGCCCGCGCCCAGGAGATGAACCAGGCGTAGGGCATGCCCTCGTTGCGCACCCCGTGCTGCGCGGTGCCCGTCTTGCCGCCGACCGTGACGCCCTTGAGCGCGGCGCGCCGGCCGCTGCCGTGCGCGACCACGTCGACCATCATCTCCTGGAGCTGCTGGGCCGTGACCGGGCCGATCACCTGGCGGGTGGCCGGGCGCGGACCGTCCTCGACCAGCACCCCCCGGGCGTCGGTCACCTTGTCGACGAGGTACGGCGGTGCCAGCCGCCCCCCGTTGGCGACCACCGCCGAGACCATCGCCATCTGGAGCGGCGTGGCGGCGGTGTCGTACTGGCCGATGGCCGACAGCGCGACCTGCGAGGGGTCCATCCGGGTGTCGAAGTTGCTCGGCGCCACGAGCGAGGGGATCCGCAGCCGGCGGTCGTTGAAGCCGAACTTCCGGGCGGTGGCGGCCATGCCGCGCAGCCCGACCTCGGCGCCCAGCCGTGCGAAGACGGTGTTGCACGAGGCCCGGAAGGCGTCCTTGAGCGGGGCGTCCGCACAGCCCTTGGCGGCATTGCCGAGCCGGGTGGCGGTGCCGGGCAGCGGATAGGGGTCGGGGGAGTCCGTCGGGGCGTCGATATCGGTGACCGCGCCGCTCTCCAGCGCGGCCGCCGCGGTGACGACCTTGAAGGTGGACCCGGGCGGATAGGTCTCCCCCAGGGCCCGGTTGAGCATCGGCCGCCGCTCGGCACCGTTCAGCCGCCGCCAGGCCGCACCGGCCGCCCGGCCGTTGCCGGACAGCTCACCCGGGTCGTACGACGGCGTGCTGACCAGCGCCAGCACCCGGCCGGTCTGCGGCTCGATGGCGGCCACCGCGCCCTTCTTGTCCCCCAGGCCCTCGAACGCGGCGCGCTGCATCCGGGGGTCGATGGTGGTGTGGACCCGGCCGCCCGCCCGGTGGGTTCCGGTGAGACGGTCCCACCAGGGGAAGGCCGCGAGCCGGTCGTCGGCGCCGGAGAGCACCCCGTCCTCGGCGCTCTCCAGCAGCGAGGTCCCGTAGATCTGCGAGGAGTAGCCGGTGACCGGCGCGTACAGGGGGCCGTCGGTGTAGCTGCGCTCGTAGCGCAGCCGCCCGCCGCTGTCCCGGGAACCGGTCACCGGGCGGCCCGCTACGAGCAGGGCACCGCGCGGCTGCGCGTAACGGGCGATCGCGGTGCGGCGGTTGGCCGGGCTGTTCCCGTAGTGCTCGGTCTCCAGGATCTGCACCCGGGCCGCGTTGACCAGCAGCGCCATGAGCAGCAGGAACGAGAAGGCGGCGGTGTGCCGGATGCAGCGGATCACCGGCCGGCCTCCGGGGCGGAGGCGTCATCGGCGGGGGCGGCCGGGGCAGCGGGGGCGGCTGGTGCGGCCGGTGGGGACGAAGGGGCGGACGCGGCCGACGGGGGCCGGCTCCGGGCCGCCGGGGAACCGGTCGGCTTCAGGAAGCCCACCACCCAGCTGCCCGACCCGAACAGCCCGTCCCGCCCGGCCAGGGCCCCTGCACCGCTCGCGCCGTGCGCCGCCTCTCCTGCCGGGACCGCAGGGGGCCCGGCCGTCGAGCCACCGGCCTCCGCGCCCCCCGCCGCGGAGCCGCCGTCTGCCTCTCCCGCCTTTCCCGTCTCGCCCTCCCCCTCCTTCCCCGGCATCCGCGCCCGGTTACTGATCCGCAGCAGCAGCGCGACGATGATCCAGTTGGTGACGACCGACGACCCGCCCTGCGCGAGGAACGGCATCGCCATCCCCGTCAGCGGAATCAGCCCCATCACCCCGCCCGCGATGACGAAGACCTGGAGGGCGGGGAGCGCCGCGAGGCCCACCGCCAGCAGGCTGCCGAACGCGTCCGGCAGCCCGAGCGCGGCCCGGTAGCCGCGGGCCACCAGCAGCGCGTACAGCAGGAACAGCGCGGTCAGCCCGGCCAGCCCGAGCTCCTCGCCGAACGTCGCCAGGATGAAGTCGGACTTCATCGCGAAGCCGATCAGATACGAGTGCCCCTGGCCGAGGCCGGTGCCGAACATCCCGCCGGCCGCGAACGCGAACAGCGACTGGGCGAGCTGCCCCGGCCCCTGGCCCGCCGCGATCCCGGCGAACGGATGCTGCCAGTCCTCGACCCGGACGTGCACATGCGGCTCCAGCGTGCCGACGGCGGCCGCCCCGATGCCCGCCAGGAGCAGCCCGACCGCGATCCAGCCGGTCCGCCCGGTGGCCACGTACAGCAGCACGACGAAGATCCCGAAGAACAGCAGCGAGGTCCCCAGATCCCGTTCGAGGACCAGCACGGCCACGCTGACCAGCCAGATCGCCACCACCGGCCCCAGCACCCGGCCGGCGGGCAGCTGCAACCGCCCCATACTGCGGCCGGTGCGCGCCAGCACCCCGCGGTTGGCCGCGAGGTAGGCCGCGAAGAAGACGGTGATCAGCACCTTGGCGAACTCACCGGGCTGAATGGAGAATCCGGCCAGCCGGATCCAGATCTTCGCCCCGTTGACGGCGGGGAAGAGGATCGGCGAGGCCATCAGCAGCAGCGCGAGCGCCGCACAGCGCGCGGCGTGCCGCTGCAGCGTCCGGTGGTCGTCCAGCAGCACCACCACCGCGATGAAGAGCACGAACCCGACCGTCGACCACACCAGCTGGGTGGGTGCGGCATGGTCCGCCGGGGTGTCCAGATCGAGCCGGAAGATCAGCACCAGCCCGAGCCCGTTGAGCAGCACCGCGGTGGGCAGCAGCAGCGGATCGGCGTACGGGGCGCGGAAGCGGACGGCGAGATGCGCCAGCAGCGCGAGCCCGCCGAGCCCTGCCCCGTACCGCAGCGCCCCGGCCGGCAGCGCATGCCACCGGGCGAGCCCCACGACGACGTACCCGCAGACGCTGATCAGGACGGCGCCCGCCAGGAGGGCCAGTTCGACGCCCCGTCGCCGGGGCAGTAGCGGCAGCGGTGGGGGAGTGTCCAACGGGCGCGCGGCGGCCGCCCTTGCCAGTGCCGTCATGCCTGGCAACGTAGCAAGCTGTGGCCGCTATTTCCGTTATGTCGGATACGGCGTCCGGTGCGTCCGAAGAGGCTGGAGAGTTCCGGGCGTGCGGGGCACGTACGCCGCCGCACGCCCCGGACTCCGCGACCGGGGGCGACCCCGAGGCCACCCCGGGACGTCCCCAGGAGTATCCCCGGGGCGCACGCCCGGCCGCCTCAACACCAGCGGGGCGGCTCCGTCCCGACCCGCACGATGTGCCGCTCCGAGGACCAGACGTACGAGGAGTCGCTGAGCTTGTACCAGACCCGGTTGCCCTCGACCTTCTGCCCGTTGAGCCTGCAGGCGATCCCCACCACCGCCCCGTAGCCCTTCGAGCCCACCGCGCTGAACTCGTAGCTCGGCCCGGTGCGCAGCACCACCCCCGCCTTGGCGACGATGTGCGCCTCGTACGGGGCGAGGCTGCCGTCCCCGTCAGCCGCCCGCGCCGGACCCGCCACGACGGCCCCGGTCAGTGCACCGGACAGCACGCACAGGGCGAACGCACCGGCCACGCCGGTCTTCGGCCTCGGAAACAGGCCGGTCTTCGGCTTCGGAAACATGCGCTTCCTCCTGCGAAGGGGAGAGCCCCGGGGGAGTCCCCACGGGGTGGATCGAGTGGTGTCACCGGGCGTCACCTGACGGACGGGCCGGGGCCTGTGCCCCACCGGCGGTGCTCCTCGCACCCTTCCCCGGCAGCGAGTGCGGCTCCTGCCTGCCGTGCGCCACGCTCCCGCGACGCGCCCTGCCGCCTGCCTCACCTCTCCTTTCACGCTAGGGAGACACCGGACGGTACGCAACTCGTCACTTTGGGTAACGGGGTGGGAGGGGGTGTCAGGGTCCCGCGGGACGGCCTCGCTCCCGGGGGTGCGGGGGCCGGGAGCCTCAACTGTTCATCGCCGGAACGTATTTGACCGGCGCGGAAGTGGAGCGGGCTCGCACGCCGGCTCGCCGGGTTGCCGGGTCTCTGGGCTGCCAGGCCGCCGGTTCGCCGGTTCGTTGCGGCCTGTAGAAAAGTGCAGAATCGCGGGCCCAGGAGGACACCGTCGCGGATCCAAGAGGGCACTGCCACCGGCCCGGCGTCACGGCCCCCGGCCGGTGGTCGCGACCTCCGAACCACTGGTCACCTCAGGGGAGAATCAGGGATCGCCCCGGGGTGACTCGGGGGCATTCCGGGTTGTTCCGCGAACGCGCCCAATGGCACTTTGTAAACTCGTCCAGACCGAAGAGAAGAAGAAGGCCGAGGCCGAGCTCGTCACGCTGATGCGGATGACCGAAGACACCGGTCGATGGCATGGACCTGGTCCATGACCACCGTGAGCGAGGGGCTATGGCGTACGTCACACCCGTGCACGCCGAGTGGAGGGCCCGTGCCGTCCCGCCTGTTGCGGGCCGCGGAGCGCGGGTGACCGTCCCCCTCGACGAAAGGCAGTATTAGCGTCATGACGACTCTCCGTTCCCGGATCATCGCCTGGGCCGGCCGTATGTATCTGGCGAGAACGCGCAGGAAAGGATTCGACCTGTCTCGAATGTCTTTCTTGCCCGAGTCCGTCCTGATGCCATTGCGGCGCGATGGCCTCGACCCCGTGGGCGATTTGGCGGCCGTCCGGGAGGAGGAGCCGATCAGCCGGCTTCCCGTACCCATAGCCGCCAACGTCTGGCTGGTCACCGGCTACGACGAGGTCAAGGCGGTACTGGGAAAGGCCAATGCCTTCAGTTCGGACTTCACCAACCTCGTCGGCAAGGCCGGCGCGGGCGCCGAACAGAACCCCGGCGGGCTGGGATTCGCCGACCCGCCGGTGCACACCCGCCTCCGGCGCCTTCTCACGCCCGAATTCACCATGCGCCGGCTCGGCCGGCTCACCCCCCGCATCCACGAGATCGTCGAGGAACAGCTCGACGCCATGGAAAAGGCGGGCAGGGACGGCGATCCGGTCGACATCGTCCACTCTTTCGCCCTGCCCATCCCCTCCCTCGTCATTTGCGAACTCCTCGGCGTCCCTTATGAGGACCGCGCCGACTTCGAGCGCCTCAGCGCCGCCCGCTTCGACCTTTTCAGCGGCGCCAATGCCTCCTTCGGCGCCATATCGGAATCCCTTTCCTATTTCCGGGACATCGTCAAGAAGCAGCGTGAGAACCCGGGTGACGGTCTGCTCGGGATGATCGTGAAGGAACACGGCGACTCGGTCAGCGACGAGGAGCTGGCCGGCCTCGCCGACGGCGTCCTGACCGGCGGCTTCGAAACCACCGCCAGCATGCTGGCGCTCGGCGCCCTGGTCCTCCTCCAGGACCCCAAGCACTTCGCGGCCCTGCACGACGGCGACGACGTCGTCGACCGCTACGTCGAGGAACTCCTGCGCTACCTGACCGTCGTACAGGTCGCCTTCCCGCGCTTCGCCCGCGAGGACCTGGAGATCGGCGGCGTCCAGATCACCGCCGGCGACGTGGTGCTGTGCTCCCTGAGCGGCGCGGACCGCGATGGCGATCTGGGCCCCGACATGGAACGCTTCGACCCCTCCCGCAACGTCCCCTCCCACCTTGCCTTCGGCTACGGCATCCACCGCTGCGTAGGCGCCGAACTCGCCCGCATGGAACTCCGCGCCGCCTACCCCGCCCTGGTACGCCGCTTCCCCCACATGCGCCTGGCCACCACCCCCGAAGCCCTCGAATTCCGCAAACTCTCCATCGTCTACGGCATCGAGTCCCTCCCGGTCCACCTGAACGGCTGACGCCGGGAAACTCCCCGCCGACCGGGCGCACGGCCACCGAGCCGGCTGCCGGTCGCTGTGTCGCCACGGCGACGCCGAGAGAAGCCGCGACGCACTCACTCCCGACGTGCCCCGTCTGCCTCAACTCCCCAAATATTCGGCGAGTTGGGGCCGCTGTGCTGTGAGCGTTCCGCACGGCAGGCGGGCTGGACTGCGAGGGGGATTCCGCACTCGTGCACCGACTCCCGGCGGGCGGGCGGCCAGGCAGGCCGCCAAGGCGGATCTCAATCTTCGCGACCTGGCGGAGAGGCGGCGCGGGGGAGTTCCGAGGTCCTCGTCCACGGCATCACCGCAGGTCCGCCTCCGGCTGGACCTGTCCGCACATACGCGAAGACCCCGGCCTCAGCGTTTCCGCTGATGTCGGGGTCTTGGGCACCTCATACAAGGTGCCCCCGGCAGGATTCGAACCTGCGCACACGGCTCCGGAGGCCGTTGCTCTATCCCCTGAGCTACGGGGGCGTTGCCGCCGGTTTGTGCGGCGACGGGTAGAACCCTACCAGCTCTGATGGGGTGTTCATGAACAGGTTTGGTGGGTGGCGGGGGAGGGGCTCCCGGGGGCTTAGCGCATGGGTGGTGGGTGGCGGTGGCGGTCGGGGAAAGGTCCCTCACACGGGGGCGGAAGTGGGGAAAACCGGGACGCAGTCGCAGGTGGGGTCCTAGTCTCATGGTGTGCCTGGCTTGTCCGGTCGGATCCTTGTAGTCGATGACAACAAGGTGATCCGGCAGTTGATCAGGGTCAATCTCGAGCTGGAGGGCTTCGAGGTCGTGACCGCGGCTGATGGTGCCGAGTGTCTGGATGTCGTGCACCACGTGAGACCTGATGTCGTGACCCTTGATGTCGTGATGCCGCGACTCAACGGTCTGCACACCGCGGCGCGGTTGCGCTCCGATCCGCGGACGTGGGACATCCCGATCGCCATCGTCAGTGCGTGTACCCAAGGCGAGGTGGACAACGGGGAGTCGGTCGGGGTGGACGCGTTTCTGGCGAAGCCGTTCGAGCCGGCCGATCTGGTGCGGACCGTGGGGAAGCTGGTGCGCGAGGGGCGGCAGCGGCAGCGTGGGCCCCAGGGCGGTGCCGACGACGAGGACGGGGAAAGCGACGGGGGCGGGGGAGTGGCGGAGCGCGGTGCTTCGTCCGGTGGGGTCGCGACATCCGGTGGGGTCGGCATGGTGGACGCGGGTGGGGAGTGAGGGACGCCCTGATGCCCTCCGGGAGGCGCGTCCTGGTTCGCCCGCCCCTCTTTGACCGCTGATCTTCGAGCGCTGGTCTTCGCGTGCTGATACCCGTCGGCCTCTGACTGCTGATTCCCGTGATTCCCGCTGATCTGTGACCGCTGATTTCCGGCGTCTGAGTGCGGTGCTGCGCCGCTGGGTGGCGCCGGGCGCTGATCGGTTCGGTCTCGTGTTGCCGGGTGGATCGGGGTGCCGACTGTCCACAGGGCGAAACCGGGTCGCACGGGTACCCCCGGTCTCCCATACGCTTGTCCTGTGACACCCGCTGAGCTCTCCCGTACCGTCCTGCGCTCCGTGCGTGGTGCGGTGGAGGAGCAGGAGCTCTCCGTGGCCGTGCCGGCGCGGATCGTGGTGCAGCCGCCGCCGCGGCCCGGCTGTGGGGACTACGCCTCCAATGTCGCGCTGCAGCTCGCCAAGCCGGCGGGCCGGCCCGCCCGTGAGGTGGCCGAGATTCTGCGGAAGCGGCTGGCCGGGAGCCCCGGGATCGCCCGGGTCGAGATCGCCGGGCCGGGGTTCTTGAACTTCACGCTGGGGGATGATGCGCAGGTCGCCCTGGTGCGGCAGGTGCTGGCCCAGGGGGCCGGATACGGCGATCGGAGTGCCGCCGAGGGTGCCGCTGTCGCCCCTGCCCCCGCTGATTCCGTTTCCCCCGCTGATCCCCTCGCTGGTCCCGGTGCCGTCGTCGCCCCCCGTTCTCCCGCCGCCCGTAGTGCCCGCGAGGCAGTGGTGGCCGAGGTCCTCGCGCGGATCGACGCGGCGGCCGGAGTGCCGGACCGGCGGCAGGACCGGGCCGACACCCGCCCCGCCCCCGCGACCCTCCCGCCGAACGGTCCCGCGGACCCCCTCGCCCCCGTCGGCCCCCACGCCCCCGCCGACCTCCTGGACCTCCTCCGCCGCCTCGGCTCCGACGAGGCGCGCTGGGTGCTGTTGCGGCCGGCCGCGCACGATCCGGTGCGGGCGCCGGAGCGGCCGGTGCAGCGGGAGAGCAATCCGCGGTTCCGGGTGCAGTACGCGCATGCCCGGGTCAGGGCGCTGCTGCGCAACGCCGGTGAGCTGGGGTTTTCCGGGGAGCCGGGGGACGTGGGCCCGCCCGTGACCGAGGGCTTTCCGGAGGTCCCGGACGAGGCGTCTCGACGGTCCGCATCCGGTGGTGGCGGGAGCCGCCTGCCGGACGCCCCCGCCCGTCTGCCCCGGACGCAGGACGCCCCCGCCCGGGCCCTTCAGGGGTTCCTCGCGCTGCTTGCCGCCTATCCCTCCGCCGTCGAGGCCGCCGCGCGGCTGCGGGCGCCGGACCGGGTGGTGCGGCATCTGGAGGCGACGGCGGACGCGTTCTTCCGCTGGCACGACGAATTTCCGCCACTGCCCGTCGGGGAGCAGAAACCCTCGGCCGTGCACCGGGCCCGGCTGGCGCTTGCCGAAGCCGGCGGGACGGTGCTCGCCAACGGCCTGCGTCTGCTCGGCATCTCCGCTCCCGAACACCTCTGAACCATGGTGAGGATCTCTCCGCTATGAGCCGTTCCGCGCATCCCGCAGGGCCCCGGCACGCCGACGTGCTGCCCGAGGGGCACTACGCAGGCCCGCCCGCCGATCTCAACACTCTGGACCCGCGCGTCTGGTCCCGTACCGTCCGGCGCAATGCCGACGGTGTGGCCACCGTCGGCGGGCTGGACGTCACCGCGCTCGCCGAGGAGTTCGGCACGCCGGCGTACTTCCTGGACGAGGACGACTTCCGGGCGCGCTGCCGGGCCTGGAAGGACGCCTTCGGGGCGGACGCGGACGTGTTCTACGCCGGGAAGGCCTTCCTGTCGCGGGCGATCGTGCGGTGGCTGAACGAGGAAGGGCTGCATCTCGACGTCTGCTCGGGCGGGGAGCTGGCCACGGCGCTGGCGGCGGGCATGCCGGCCGAGCGGATCGCGCTGCACGGCAACAACAAGAGCACCGAGGAGATCACCCGGGCCGTCGAGGCGGGGGTCGGGCGGATCGTGCTCGACTCGTTCCAGGAGATCGTCCGGGTCGCGCACATCGCGGAGCGGCTCGGCCGGCGCCAGCGGGTGCAGATCCGGGTGACGGTCGGTGTCGAGGCGCACACGCACGAATTCATCGCGACCGCGCACGAGGACCAGAAGTTCGGCATCGCGCTGGCGGGCGGGCAGGCGGCCGAGGCCGTCCGGCATGCGCTCAAGCTGGACGGGCTGGAACTCATCGGAATTCACAGCCATATCGGGTCGCAGATTTTCGATATGGCCGGATTCGAGGTTTCCGCCCGCCGCGTCGTGCAATTGCTGACCGAGGTCCGCGACGAGCACGGCGTCGAGCTGCCCGAGATCGACCTCGGTGGCGGCCTGGGCATCGCCTACACCTCGGACGACGACCCGCGCGAGCCGCACGAGATCGCGGCGGCGCTGGGCGACATCGTGCGCCGCGAGTGCGCGGCGGCCGGGCTCGCGGTGCCGCGGCTGTCGGTCGAGCCGGGCCGGGCGATCGTGGGGCCGACGGCGTTCACGCTGTACGAGGTCGGCACGGTCAAGGAGCTGGAGGGCCTGCGGACGTATGTGTCCGTGGACGGCGGGATGTCGGACAACATCCGCACCGCGCTCTACGACGCGGAGTACAGCGTGGCCCTGGTCTCGCGGACCTCCGACGCCGAGCCGATGCTCTCGCGGGTGGTCGGCAAGCACTGCGAGAGCGGGGACATCGTGGTGCGCGACGCCTTCCTGCCGGCCGATGTGGCGCCCGGGGACCTGCTCGCGGTGCCGGCCACCGGTGCGTACTGCCGTTCCATGGCGAGCAACTACAACCACTCGCTGCGGCCGCCGGTCGTAGCTGTCAGGGACGGTGCGGCCAGGGTGATCGTCCGGCGGGAGACAGAGGAAGATCTCCTGCGGCTGGACGTGGGCTAGGACCGGATCGCCGGGCCCCGGCCCGGGATGAAATAAATGTCTCGGTATCCGGACGACGAACGGAATTCGCCGTCCGGTGCGTGAGACTGGTGCATGAGCAACCGATAATCGCCGATCGATGAGAAGCAGGGGTCGAATGATGCGCACGCGTCCGTTGAAGGTGGCGCTCCTGGGCTGTGGAGTTGTCGGCTCAGAGGTGGCGCGCATCATGACGACGCACGCCGACGACCTCGCCGCCCGCATCGGCGCGCCCGTGGAACTCGCCGGGATCGCCGTACGCCGCCCGGACCGGGTGCGCGAGGGCGTCCCGGCCGAGCTGGTCACCACCGATGCCACCGCGCTGGTCAAACGCGGCGACATTGATGTCGTGATCGAGGTGATCGGCGGAATCGAGCCGGCCCGCGCGCTCATCACGGCCGCCTTCGAGCACGGCGCGAGCGTGGTCTCCGCCAACAAGGCGCTGGTCGCGGCGGACGGCGCGGCGCTGCACGCGGCGGCCGAGGCCAACGGCGCGGACCTCTACTACGAGGCCGCCGTCGCCGGCGCGATCCCGCTGGTGCGGCCGCTGCGCGAGTCGCTGGCCGGCGACAAGGTCAACCGGGTGCTCGGCATCGTCAACGGCACCACCAATTTCATTCTCGACAAGATGGATTCGACCGGCGCCGGCTACAGCGAGGCGCTGGACGAGGCCACCGCGCTGGGCTACGCCGAGGCCGACCCGACCGCCGATGTCGAGGGCTTCGACGCCGCCGCCAAGGCCGCGATCCTGGCCGGTATCGCCTTCCACACCCGGGTGACCATCGACGATGTGCACCGCGAGGGCCTCACCGAGGTCACCGCGGCCGACATCGCCTCCGCCCAGCGCATGGGGTGCACGGTCAAGCTGCTGGCGATCTGCGAGCGGGCCGCGGACGGCGCGTCCGTGACCGCGCGGGTGCACCCCGCGATGATCCCGCTGACGCATCCGCTCGCCTCCGTCCGCGAGGCGTACAACGCGGTCTTCGTCGAGGCCGACGCGGCGGGTCAGCTGATGTTCTACGGGCCGGGCGCGGGGGGCTCGCCGACCGCCTCCGCGGTCCTCGGCGACCTCGTGGCGGTCTGCCGCAACAAGCTCTCCGGCACCACCGGGCCCGGCGAGTCCGCCTACACACGGCTGCCCGTCAGCCCCATGGGCGCGGTCATCACGCGGTACCACATCAGCCTCGACGTGGCCGACAAGCCCGGTGTACTCGCGCAGGTCGCGACCATCTTCGCCGAACACGGCGTATCGATCGATACGGTCCGTCAGCAGGGCAAGGACGGCGAGGCATCGCTCGTCATCGTCACCCACCGGGCGGCGGACGCGGCCCTGTCGTCGACCGTCGGGGCTCTGCGCGAGCTCGACACCGTCCGCGGTGTCGCCAGCATCATGCGGGTCGAAGGGGAGTAGAGGAACCCATGTCAGCCAATTCCACCGTGTCCACGACGAGCAGTCAGTGGCGCGGAATCATCGAGGAATACCGCGGCCGGCTCCCGGTCAGCGACACGACCGAGGCCGTCACCCTCCGGGAGGGCGGCACCCCCCTCGTACCGGCCCAGGTCCTCTCCGAGCGCACGGGGTGCGAGGTGCACCTCAAGGTCGAGGGCGCCAACCCCACCGGTTCCTTCAAGGACCGCGGCATGACGATGGCCATCACCCGCGCCAAGGAGGAGGGCGCGAAGGCGGTCATCTGCGCGTCCACGGGCAACACCTCCGCCTCGGCCGCGGCCTACGCGGTCCGCGCGGGCATGGTCTGCGCGGTGCTCGTCCCGCAGGGCAAAATCGCGCTCGGCAAGATGGGCCAGGCCCTGGTCCACGGCGCGAAGATCCTCCAGGTCGACGGAAACTTCGACGACTGCCTGACGCTGGCCCGCCGGCTCTCCGACAACTACCCCGTCGCACTCGTGAACTCCGTGAACCCGGTGCGCATCGAGGGCCAGAAGACCGCGGCCTTCGAGATCGTCGACATGCTCGACGACGCGCCGGACATCCATGTGCTGCCGGTCGGCAACGCCGGCAACATCACCGCGTACTGGCGCGGCTACCAGGAGTACGCGGCCGACGGCATCGCCTCCCGCACCCCGCGCATGTGGGGCTTCCAGGCCTCCGGCAGCGCCCCGATCGTGCGCGGCGAGGTCGTCAAGGACCCGACGACCATCGCCACCGCGATCCGCATCGGAAACCCCGCCTCGTGGGCGAACGCCGAGCGGGCGCGGGACGAGTCCGGCGGCTTCATCGATGACGTGACCGACCGTCAAATCCTGTCCGCCTACCGCCTGTTGGCCGCGCAGGAGGGCGTCTTCGTGGAGCCCGCCTCGGCCGCTTCGGTGGCCGGCCTGCTCAAGGCCGCCGAGGAGGGCAAGGTCGACCCCGGCCAGCGCATCGTCTGCACGGTCACCGGCAACGGCCTCAAGGACCCGGACTGGGCGGTGGCCGGCGCGCCGCAGCCGGTGACGGTCCCGATCGACGCGGACGCCGCCGCCGAGCGCCTCGGCCTCGCCTAGGACGCCGCCGTGCGGGCGGGGCCGCCCGCACGGCATCCGGTGGCGGGACGCGATGTGCGTCCCGTCACCTCCGCGCGGCGCCCTGCTGCGCAGCCGCAAAGCCAGCAATGCCGCGAAGGCGGCGAAGTCGGCCCGGCCGGCGCGGCCTGCAAAGGCCGCAAAGGCCGCAGAAGCCGGGGAACGCGGCGCCGGTGCACGAGGCGGTGCGCGACACGCATCGTGCGCCTCCTGTGCGCCCTATGTCGCGACAGAACCTTCCTTCGATAGGCTGGCAGCCAACTCCCCTCCCCACGGCATGACGCAGTGGTGTGCAGGGCAGGTCAGAACGGTCCCCATGAGCCGGCCGGGCGCCTCGGCGCCGCGGCGTTCCGGGGCAGTACCGCAGCATCAATCAAGGAGAGTCATCGAGCGATGGCCGGTCCCGCGTTCCGCGCCGCCGCCGTCCGGGTGCGCACCCCCGCTACCAGCGCCAATCTCGGTCCCGGCTTCGATGCCCTGGGTCTTTCCCTGGGCCTGTACGACGATGTCGTGGTCCGGGTCGCCGACTCCGGCCTGCACATCGACATCGCAGGTGAGGGCGCCGACGGCCTGCCCCGCGACGAGAGCCATCTGCTCGTACGGTCGATGCGCACCGCCTTCGAGCTGCTCGGCGGACAGCCGCGCGGCCTGGAAATCGTCTGCGCCAACCGCATTCCGCACGGCCGTGGCCTGGGGTCCTCCTCCGCCGCCATCTGCGCCGGCATCGTCGCCGCGCGCGCCGTGACGATAGGCGGCGAGCAAAAGCTCGACGACACCGCACTGCTGGAACTGGCCACCGAGATCGAGGGCCACCCCGACAATGTCGCCGCGTGCCTGCTGGGCGGATTCACGCTCGCCTGGATGGACTCCGGAACCGCACGCGCGATCCGGATGGATCCCGCCGATTCCATCGTTCCGGTGGTCTTCGTGCCCGGAAAGCCGGTGCTCACCGAGACCGCCCGCGGACTGCTGCCGCGCACCGTCCCGCATGTGGACGCCGCGGCCAACGCCGGTCGCGCCGCACTGCTCGTCGAGGCCCTGACCAGGCGCCCCGAGCTGCTGCTCGCCGCGACCGAGGACCGACTCCACCAGGAATACCGCGCTCCGGCGATGCCGGAGAGCGTGGCCCTGGTGAACCGGCTGCGCGCGGACGGCGTCCCCGCAGTCGTGTCCGGTGCGGGCCCCACCGTGCTCGCGCTGGTCGAGGACGCGGCGGCCGAGAAGGTCGCGGCACTGGCGGGCGAGGGGTGGGCGGCGAACCGCCTGGCCCTCGACGCGGCGGGCGCCTGCGTACTGCCGCTCGCCGGGTGAGCACGCAGGTGGCCGACGATTGCCGGTCTTGGAGAGGGGGAATGTTTGTTGGATCCGGTAGTGTTAACCTCAAGTCAGTACTCGACGCCTGAGCGGCGCGGTGCTTCGTGTCCCCCATCGGGACCACTTTCTTCCGGGAGCCTCCCAAATTGCTTGGCGCAATTGTCGAAACCGGCAATTGCCTGAGCGGGAGTGAGCACGCTCCGGAATCGGCGTGGTGAATGGCCACTCTGCATCTCCTCACGCCGGCGCCATGAACTGATCTCTCCGCCATTTCCGGCGGGACCACCGCCCCGGCCCGGTCCAGCAGACCAAGGACCCAGCCGGACAGCACAACCGGTCGCCGAGCCAGACAGGCCGACGCCCGCTCCAGGGAAGGACCCTTCGTGAGCGACACCACCGATCTGATGGGCGCGCGTACCGATGGCAGTGCCACCGCGCCCGCCACGGACGCTCCCGCTGCGCCTGCAACCACGCGGCGCCGCCGTTCCGGCACCGGCCTTGACGGCATGGTCCTGGCAGAGCTGCAGCAGGTCGCCTCCGGCCTCGGCATCAAGGGCACCGCGCGGATGCGCAAGAGCCAGCTGATCGAGGTCATCAAGGAGAAGCAGGCCGGAGGCTCCGGCGCCAAGGCCGACGCGTCCGCCGACACCGAGACCAAGCCCAAGCGCCGTGCGACCTCCAAGGCCCGCACCGGCGACGACGGCGCGGAGCAGGCCGCCGGCAAGGCGGCCGCGTCCGACAAGGGCGCCAAGGCCGCCGAGAAGGCCGGGGCCCAGCAGCAGATCGACATCCCCGGCCAGCCGGTCAGCGACGAGCAGCCGGCCGGCGAGCGCCGCCGGCGCCGCGCCACCGCCGCCGCGGGCAGCCCCGAGGCCGTCTCCGGCGACCTCAAGACCGACACCAAGGTCGAGGTGAAGACCGACACCCGCACCGAGGCCAGGACCGACACCGCCGTCTCCCCGCAGGAGACCGGCGAGGGCCGTCCGGGCAAGGGCGAGCGCCAGGAGCGCGGGGACCGCCAGGACCGCGGCCAGAAGGGCGACCGCGGGGACCGCGGCCAGCGCCAGCGCGACCGCGGCGACCGCCGCAAGGGCGACGCCGGCGACGGCGGCGGCCAGGGTGGTCAGGGCGGCCAGCGCCAGCGCGACCGCCGCAATGACAACGACGACGACGACTTCGAGGGCGGCCGCCGGGGCCGTCGCGGCCGCTACCGCGACCGCCGCGGCCGTCGCGGGGGCCGCGAGGACTTCGGCAACGAGCCGCAGGTCTCCGAGGACGACGTGCTGATCCCCGTCGCGGGCATCCTCGACATCCTCGACAACTACGCGTTCATCCGGACCTCCGGCTACCTCCCGGGCCCGAACGACGTGTACGTCTCGCTCGCCCAGGTCCGCAAGAACGGCCTGCGCAAGGGCGACCACGTCACCGGCGCGGTCCGCCAGCCCAAGGACGGCGAGCGGCGCGAGAAGTTCAACGCGCTGGTCCGCCTCGACACGGTCAACAGCGTGGCGCCCGAACAGGGCCGCGGGCGGCCGGAGTTCGGGAAGCTGACGCCCCTTTACCCGCAGGAGCGACTGCGCCTGGAGGGTGAGTCGGGCGGGCTGACGACCCGGATCATCGATCTGGTCACCCCGATCGGCAAGGGCCAGCGCGGTCTGATCGTGGCCCCGCCGAAGACCGGCAAGACCATGATCATGCAGGCGATCGCCAACTCGATCACCCGCAACAACCCCGAGTGCCACCTGATGGTCGTCCTCGTCGACGAGCGTCCCGAAGAGGTCACCGACATGCAGCGGTCGGTGAAGGGCGAGGTCATCTCCTCGACCTTCGACCGCCCGGCCGAGGACCACACCACCGTCGCCGAGCTGGCCATCGAGCGCGCCAAGCGCCTCGTCGAGCTGGGCCACGACGTGGTCGTCCTGCTGGACTCGATCACCCGTCTGGGACGTGCGTACAACCTCGCCGCCCCGGCCTCCGGCCGCATCCTGTCCGGTGGTGTCGACTCGACCGCCCTCTACCCGCCGAAGCGCTTCTTCGGTGCGGCGCGCAACATCGAGGACGGCGGCTCGCTGACCATCCTGGCCACCGCGCTGGTCGAGACCGGCTCGCGGATGGACGAGGTGATCTTCGAGGAGTTCAAGGGCACCGGCAACCTGGAGCTCAAGCTCGACCGCAAGCTCTCGGACAAGCGCATCTTCCCGGCGGTGGACGTGGACGCGTCCAGCACCCGCAAGGAGGAGATCCTGATGGGCAGCGACGAGCTGGCCGTCGTGTGGAAGCTGCGCCGGGTGCTGCACGCCCTGGACCAGCAGCAGGCCATCGAGCTGCTGCTGGACAAGATGAAGCAGACGAAGTCCAACGCGGAGTTCCTGCTCCAGATCCAGAAGACGACGCCGACCACGGGCAACGGCAACGACTGACGCCCGCGGGCGCGTCCGCGCCGTCCACCGAGCCCCCCTCGCCGCCGCGGCGAGGGGGGCTTCGTGCTGCCCGCCGCCTCACTGCCCGCCGCCTTCCCGGGCGGCAGGGGCGCACTGTGACCTGCGCCCCTGTCCGGCCGGGCCCGCGGACGCCGGGTTTGAGACGTTCCGCACAGATCCACTGCTCTCCGGGCGGTTTCGGCCACGGCGGAAAACGGGACGAAAGCCCAGGTGGGGAGGACGAAAGTCCCGGGTAGGCGGATCTTGTCGCCGCGACTTTCTAAGAAAGCGCTCATGACTCGCTGTGCAACCCTTCCCGTCGACCTCCCGTCTGACAGGGCGCACCGGGCATGACAACGCGCTGTCCGATGGCGGCGGGGCGCAGCCGAGCGAACGAGGACTGAGGAGCAGATGGCGGACAGCAACGGGACCGCGAAGACGGCCGAAAGCCGTGCCCGCGGCATACGGGCCACGGGCCGTCGGCGCAAAGGGCCCACCCGACGCCGCCGGATACTGACCATCACCCTGTGCGTGGCGGTCAGCGCCGTGCTGCTGGGTGGCGCCGGGCTCGGCTACGTCTACTTCAAGCTCAACGGCAACCTCAAGGGCGTCGACATCAACTCCGCCCTCGGCCACGACCGGCCGAAGAACGTCGACAACGGCTCGATGGACATCCTCGTCATGGGCTCCGACTCCCGGGCCGGCAAGAACGGGGAGTACGGCAAGGACGAGGGCGGCGCGCGCTCCGACACGGCGATGATCGTGCACGTCTACAAGGGCCGCAAGAAGGCCAGCGTGGTGAGCATCCCGCGCGACACCCTGGTCAAGCGCCCGGACTGCAGCAGCAACGGCAAGGACGTCCCCGGGCAGGACCGGGCGATGTTCAACACCGCCTTCGAGGTCGGCGGCCCGGCCTGCGCCGTGAAGACCGTCGAGTCGATCAGCGGGGTCCGGATGGACCACTTCATCGAGGTCGACTTCACCGGCTTCAAGAAGCTGATCGACGCGCTGGGCGGGGTGGAGGTCACCACCAAGAAGTCGATCAACGACAACAACAGCCATCTGCACCTGCCGGCCGGCACGCACACCCTGAACGGCGAGCAGTCGCTCGGCCTGGTCCGCACCCGGCACGGCGTCCCCGGCGGCGACGGCAGCGACCTGGGCCGCATCCAGCTCCAGCAGACGTTCCTGAAGGCCCTGATGAACCAGGTCAAGAACGTCGGGGTGCTCACCAACCCCACCAAGCTCTACGACATCGCCGACACGGCCACCAAGGCCATCACCACCGACACCGACCTCAACTCGGTCAGCGAGCTGACCGGACTGGCCAAGAGCCTGGGCAACATCGGGTCGGACAACATCAACATGGTGACGCTGCCGGTCACGTACGACAAGACCAACCCCGACCGGGTGGTGCCGCTGGAGAAGCAGAGCCGCCTGGTGTGGGACGCGCTCCGGCAGGACCGGGAGATCCCGAAGTCCGCCACCAAGGGCTCGGCCGGTGACCAGGGCGGCACGGACCGGTACGTGAAGTAGCCGGACGCCGTCGCTCCGGGGGCCCGCCGGCCCGCGCAGGCGGCCCGGGAATAGTCGAGGCTCCACCCCGGTTTTGGGAGATACGGCTAGTCCTGGCAGACTGGACCGTCGGCCCCGGTTCACGTGACGCAACCCGCGACACGACCCGGTGCACTCCCGAACCTAGGAGAATCCCTTGAAGCGCGACATCCACCCGGATTACGTCGAGACCCAGGTCAGCTGCACCTGTGGCGCGTCCTTCACCACCCGTAGCACCGTCGCCGGCGGCACCATCCGCGCCGACGTCTGCTCCGAGTGCCACCCGTTCTACACGGGCAAGCAGAAGATCATGGACACGGGCGGCCGCGTGGCCCGCTTCGAGGCCCGCTTCGGCAAGGGCGCCGCTGCCAAGAAGTAGCGACCCTCAAGGCGCCGGTCTCCGGTCGCCCCTGCTCAGGGGTGACCGGACCGGCGTCTTTGTTTGCGTCGTACCAGGCCCCCGGTAGTCACAGCCAGCAGAGGAACCCACGATGTTCGAGGCGGTCGAAGAACTGATCGGCGAGCACGCCGATCTCGAGAAGCGGCTGGCCGACCCCGCGGTCCACGCCGACCAGCGCGAGGCCATGCGGCTCAACAAGCGCTACGCCGAGCTGACCCCGATCATCACGACCTACCGCGGCTGGAAGCAGACCGGCGACGACATCGAGACCGCGCGCGAACTCGCCCAGGGCGACCCGGACTTCGCCGACGAGGTCAAGGAGATCGACGCCCTGCGCGAGCAGCTGACCGAGAAGCTGCGGCTGCTGCTCGTCCCGCGCGACCCCAGCGACGACAAGGACGTCATCCTCGAGGTCAAGGCCGGCGAGGGCGGCGAGGAGTCCGCGCTGTTCGCCGGCGACCTGCTGCGGATGTATCTGCGCTACGCCGAGCGGGTCGGCTGGAAGACCGAGATCCTGGACGCCAACGAGTCCGACCTCGGCGGCTACAAGGACGTCCAGGTCGCGGTGAAGACCAAGGGCGGCAACGGCGCCACCGAGCCGGGGCAGGGCGTCTGGGCGCGGCTGAAGTACGAGGGCGGGGTGCACCGCGTCCAGCGGGTGCCCGCCACCGAGTCGCAGGGCCGCATCCACACCTCCGCGGCCGGTGTGCTGGTCACGCCGGAGGCCGAGGAGGTCGAGGTCGAGATCCTCGCCAACGACCTGCGGATCGACGTCTACCGCTCCTCCGGGCCCGGCGGCCAGTCCGTCAACACCACCGACTCCGCGGTCCGCATCACGCACCTGCCCACCGGCATCGTGGTCTCCTGCCAGAACGAGAAGAGCCAGCTCCAGAACAAGGAGCAGGCGATGCGCATCCTGCGGTCGCGGCTGCTGGCCGCCGCCCAGGAGGAGGCCGAGCGCGAGGCGTCCGACGCCCGGCGCAGCCAGGTCCGCACCGTCGACCGCTCCGAGCGCATCCGGACGTACAACTTCCCGGAAAACCGCATCTCGGACCACCGGGTCGGCTTCAAGGCGTACAACTTGGACCAGGTGCTCGACGGCGAGCTCGACCCGGTCATCCAGGCCTGTGTCGACGCCGACTCGGCCGCCAAGCTCGCCGCCGCCCAGTAAGACCGCACCAGCCGGTATCCACCGGGCGCGCTCCGCGGCCCCGGCCGGCGGCGGACCGCACCACGAAGACGCAGCGCACTAGGAGGAAGGCCCCGTGAACCTTCTGCTCGCCGAGGTGGCCCAGGCCACCCAGCGGCTGGCCGACGCCGGTGTGCCCTCGCCGCGCTTCGACGCCGAGGAACTGGCCGCGTTCGTGCACGCCGTCAAACGGGGTGAGCTGCACCACGTCAAGGACGCCGACTTCGACGCCCGCTACTGGGAGGCCGTCGCCCGCCGCGAGGCCCGCGAGCCGCTCCAGCACATCACCGGACGCGCGTTCTTCCGCTACCTCGAACTCGCCGTCGGGCCAGGGGTGTTCGTGCCCCGCCCGGAGACCGAGTCGGTGGTCGGCTGGGCGATAGACGCGGTGCGGGCCATGGACGTCGTCGAGCCGCTGATCGTCGACCTGTGCACCGGCTCGGGCGCCATCGCACTGGCCCTGGCCCAGGAGGTGCCCCGCTCCCGGGTGCACGCCGTCGAGCTGTCCGAGCAGGCCCTGGACTACGCCCGCAAGAACGTCGAGGGGTCCCGCGTCGTTCTCCATCACGGCGACGCGCTGACCGCGCTTCCCGAACTGGACGGGCAGGTCGACCTGGTCGTCTCCAACCCGCCGTACATCCCGCTGACCGAGTGGGAGTACGTCGCACCCGAGGCCCGCGACCACGACCCCGAGCTCGCGCTGTTCTCGGGCCAGGACGGCCTGGACACCATCCGTGGCATCGAGCGGACCGCACACCGCCTACTGCGGCCCGGTGGCGTGGTCGTCATCGAGCACGCCGACACCCAGGGCGGACAGGTTCCGTGGATCTTCACCGAGGAGCGGGGCTGGGCCGACGCGGCCGACCACCCGGACCTCAACAACAGGCCCCGTTTCGCCACCGCCCGCCGGGCGACGCCATGACGCGTCCCGCCCCGGCGCCGGCGGCCGACGCAACCGAAGTATTCGTTTCGCACGAGGAGGTCCCGTAATGGCACGGCGATACGACTGCAGCGACGCGACCGACCGCACTACCGGTCTGCGCGAGGCCGCCTCCGCCGTCCGCCGCGGTGAGCTGGTCGTGCTGCCGACCGACACCGTCTACGGCATCGGCGCGGACGCCTTCAGCGCCGAGGCCGTCGGCGACCTGCTGGAGGCCAAGGGCCGCGGCCGCGGGATGCCCTCCCCGGTCCTGGTCGGGTCCCCCAACACCCTGCACGGCCTGGTCACCGACTTCTCCGAGCAGGCCTGGGAGCTGGTCGACGCCTTCTGGCCCGGCGCGCTCACCCTCGTCGCCCGGCACCAGCCGTCGCTGACGTGGGACCTCGGCGAGACCCGCGGCACGGTCGCGGTGCGGATGCCGCTGCACCCCGTCGCGATCGAGCTGCTGACCGAGTTCGGCCCGATGGCCGTCTCCAGCGCCAACCTCACCGGCCACCCGTCCCCCCAGGACTGCGACGCCGCACAGGAGATGCTGGGCGACTCGGTCTCCGTCTACCTCGACGGCGGCCCGACGCCGGCCGCCGTGCCGTCCTCGATCGTCGACGTCACCGGCAAGACCCCGGTGCTGCTGCGCGCGGGCGCGATCAGCGCGGAAGAGCTGCGCAAGGTGGTACCCGAGCTCGAGGTGGCCAATTGATGTCGCCCCTCGGGCGTGGCATAGCGGGACCAGGCGACGGCTCTTCCCCCTCCGCATCCGTTTTCCGGATTCTCCACGTCAGCACCGGCAACGTGTGCCGCTCACCGATCACCGAGCGGCTGCACCGCCATGCCCTGGAACTGCGGCTGGGCGCGGCCCGCAGCGGCGGGCTGCTGGTGGAGAGCGCCGGCACCTGGGGCCACGAAGGCGCCCCCATGGAGACCCACGCCGCGACCGTGCTCACCGACTACGGCGCGGACCCGGACGGCTTCCTGGGCCGTGAGCTGCTCGACGAGCACGTCATCCGCGCCGACCTGGTGCTCACCGCCACCCGCGACCACCGCGCCCAGGTCATCTCGATGGGCCACTCCGCGGGGCTGCGCACCTTCACCCTGAAGGAGTTCAACCGCCTGGTGCGGGCCATAGACCCCGCCACCCTGCCCGAGCCCGACCCGCACCGGCCGGACGGCGGGCTGGTCGAGCGCGCCCGGGCACTGGTCGGCGCCGCCGCGGCGCTGCGCGGCTGGCTGCTGGCGCCCAACCCCGAGTCCGACGAGGTCTACGACCCCTACGGCGCCCCCATCACCTTCTTCCGCTCCATCGGCGACGAGATCAACCAGGCCCTCGACCCGGTCGTCACCGCCCTCACGGGAGTCCCGGCGCGCGCCTGACGCCCCGGGACGCGCCCGTGGCCCCTGTGGCCCGCACACCGCGCCCGATCGCCCTGCCGCGCCTACATTGGGACTACGTCCCCGTACGAGGCCCGGAGCAAGCGATGCCTGCCACCACCGCGTCACCCCGCAGCGAGACCCCGGACGCCCCCTCCCGGACCACCGGGCAGGCCGGCGCCGGCCCCTCCGAGACCCTCGCGGACCGCGCCCGGGCCGCCGCCGCGGACGCCGTCACCCGGCCGGCCGGCTCCCCGGACTTCGCCGCCCTGCTGCGCCAGGACCCGGAGATCGCCGGCGTCCTGCTCGGCGAGAGCGCCCGGCAGAGCGACGGACTCCAGCTGATCGCCGCGGAGAACTTCACCTCACCGGCCGTCCTCGCCGCCCTCGGCTCCCCGCTGGGCAACAAGTACGCCGAGGGCTACCCGGGCGCCCGGCACCACGGCGGCTGCGAGATCGTCGACCTCGCCGAGCGGATCGCCGTGGAGCGCGCCAAGGCCCTCTTCGGCGCCGAACACGCCAACGTCCAGGCCCACTCCGGGTCTTCGGCCGTGCTGGCCGCCTACGCCGCCCTGCTGCGCCCCGGTGACACCGTCCTGGCCATGTCCCTCCCGCACGGCGGACACCTCACCCACGGCTCGCCCGCGAACTTCTCCGGCCGCTGGTTCGACTTCGCCGGCTACGGCGTCGACGCGGAGACCGGGCTCCTCGACTACGACGCGATCCGCGAGCTGGCGCGCGCCCGCCGCCCCAAGGCCATCGTCTGCGGCTCGATCTCCTACCCCCGGCACCTCGACTACGCCGCCTTCCGGGACATCGCCGACGAGACCGGCGCCTATCTGATCGCCGACGTCGCCCATCCGCTCGGCCTGATCGCCGGGGGAGCGGCCCCCAGCCCCGTCCCGTACGCCGACGTGGTGTGCGCAACCACACACAAGGTGCTGCGCGGGCCGCGCGGCGGGCTGATCCTGTGCGGGGCGAAGCTGGCCGAGCGGATCGACCGCGCGGTGTTCCCGTTCACCCAGGGCGGCGCGCAGATGAACGCCGTCGCCGCCAAGGCCGTCGCCTTCGCGGAGGCCGCCACGCCCGCCTTCGCCGCGTACGCCCACCAGGTCACGGCCAACGCCCGCGCACTCGCCGAGGCGCTGGCCGGACACGGCCTGACGGTCACCACGGGCGGCACCGACACCCATCTGATCACCACCGACACCGCCCCGCTCGGCCTGGACGCGCGCACCGCCCGCGGCCGGCTGGCGGCCGCCGGGATCGTCCTGGACACCTGCGCGCTGCCCTGCGCCGAGGAGCCGGCGCGGGGCCGCACCGGCATCCGCCTGGGCACCGCCGCGGTGACCACCCAGGGGATGGGTGAGGCGGAGATGGCGCAGGTCGCGAAGCTGATCGTGGCGGCGCTGGAGGAGGACCCCGCGGCCCGCTCCGCGACTGTCGCTTTGGTCCGCGGCTTTCCGCCTTATCCCGATCACGGGTGACGGCCGGAACCGTTCGCCGGCATCCCGCGTCTTCCCCTGTATTCACGGCCGGGGGGCGGACACGCATAGGGTGTGGGGCTGTGATGGCCAGCTATACCGATGGGGCAGCCCGTGCGTGAATACCTGCTGACGCTGTGCGTCACGGCCGCGGTGACCTACCTGCTGACGGGGCCGGTGCGGAAGTTCGCGATCGCGGCCGGCGCGATGCCGGAGATCCGCGCCCGCGACGTGCACCGTGAGCCGACCCCGCGGCTCGGCGGGATCGCCATGTTCGGCGGGCTGTGCGCCGGTCTGCTGGTGGCCTCGCACCTGACCAACCTCAAGAGCGTCTTCGAGAACTCCAACGAGCCGCGGGCGCTGCTCTCCGGCGCCGCGCTGATCTGGATCCTCGGCGTCCTGGACGACAAGTGGGGCGTGGACGCGCTGGTCAAGCTCGGCGGCCAGATGATCGCCGCGGGCGTGATGGTCCTCCAGGGCCTGACGATCCTGTGGATCCCGATCCCCGGCGTCGGCACGGTCTCGCTGACGCCGATGCAGGGCACGCTGCTGACCGTCGCCCTGGTCGTCATCACCATCAACGCGGTGAACTTCGTGGACGGCCTGGACGGCCTCGCCTCCGGCATGGTGTGCATCGCGGCCGCGGCGTTCTTCATGTACGCCTACCGGATGTGGTTCGGCTACGGCATCGAGGCGGCCGCGCCCGCAACCCTGTTCTCGGTCGTTCTGATGGGCATGTGCCTGGGCTTCCTGCCGCACAACATGCACCCGGCGCGGATCTTCATGGGCGACTCCGGCTCGATGCTGATCGGCCTGGTGATGGCCGCCGGCGCGGTCTCGGTGACCGGCCAGGTCGACCCGGACCTGCTCAACCTGAAGGCCGGCGGTCTGCGCGAGGCGACCCACGCGATGGTGCCCGTCTACATCCCGCTGCTGCTGCCGCTGACGGTCATCGCGGTGCCGGTCGCCGACCTGATCCTGGCGATCGTGCGGCGTACGTGGAAGGGCCAGTCGCCGTTCGCCGCCGACCGCGGCCACCTGCACCACCGGCTGCTGGAGATCGGCCACTCGCACAGCCGGGCGGTGCTGATCATGTACTTCTGGTCGGCGCTGATCGCCTTCGGCGCGGTCGCCTACTCCGCGAACAACGCGAGCATGTGGATCGTGCTGGGCATCGTGCTGCTGAGCGCGGTGGGCCTGGTGCTGCTCCTGCTCCCGCGCTTCACCCCGCGTGCGCCGCAGTGGGCGGAGCGCATGGTGCCGCCGCGCTACCGCCGGCTGGCCCGCGCGGTGGTGGACCCGGCCGGAGCGGCCGCGGAGGCCGAGGCCGAGGCCGCCGCGGCGGCGGCGGAGGAGGAGCGCGAGCCGGTCCCGGCGGGCATCAACGGTGCCACCGCGATCGGAGACCGGTCACGCTTCGTGGACCGCCGGCGGGCGAACAGTCACCACTGATCCCGCCATCTTGTCGCCCGAACGTGCGTCAGGAATCGGGAGAGTTGACCCCATACCAGACAAAATTCGAGCTGTCAGTGCACCAACGCGCAGGTTCACGCTCACGTGTGACAGGGTCCACACGACCAGGTAAAGACCTCATCAAATAGTTTGTGATACCGTTCACGAAACCCGGCGACAGAGCCGGAGGGCCCTAGTGCGACGGCCCTCGGGCCTCAGGTTCCGCCTCAAGGCCGGGTCTACGCTCGTCCCTGACGAACACACCCCCATTTTTTGCCGGAGCGCCGCCATGCAGTCGAATGACGCCCGACTACTCCTTCACGCCCTCGTGCCCACGCTCGCCCTCGGCGCTGTCGCCGTCGGCGTGAGCGTCGCGGTCGCAGGCGCGAAAGGAGCGCTCGGCGCTGTCGTCGGCACCCTGCTGGTGGCGCTCGTCATGGGGGCCGGCCTGCTGGTCCTGCAGAAGACCGCAAAGAGTTTTCCGCAGCTGTTCCAGATGATGGGTCTGCTGCTCTACACGACGCAGATCCTGTTCGTGCTGGTGTTCCTGATCGTCTTCAAGGACACAACGCTCTTCGACACCAAGGCATTTGCGTTCACCCTGCTCGGCGCCACCCTCGTATGGATCGCGGCCCAGACCCACGGTCATATGAAGGCGAAGACTCTGTACGTGGAACCCGACTCCGCCGGGACGAAGAAGGCGGAGACGGCGGGGTCGCCGACGTGACACGTAGGGCCGAGATAAATGCCCACATGCGGGCCTGCTATCGTCCGGTGCCAACTGCGGCGCAGATGGCGCAGGCGGCTGAGCTCCCGGGTTCCACGCGCTGGAACGGGCAGTTCTCGCGGCCGATGCCTGTGATGTGGCCGGGCCCAGCGCCTGCCAGCCGCCCCCTAATCCGTAAGACCAGTCCAGTGCCGCTCCGTGGCTCAACGCCGCGCCGACACAACGAGGTTGCCGTACCCATGCGCCACGCTGAAGGAGCCCGCGGTGAGTGCTGAAACGATGCTCGCCTTCGACACGGAGTGCCACCTCTTCATTCCGGGGTGTGGCTTCGAGGCCCCGGGCCTTCATTCGTTCGTATTCGAACCCCTCTTCACCATCGGTGGCTACGAGTTCAACAAGCCGATGCTGCTGGCGTTCCTCAGCACGATCGTGGTGGTGGGGTTCTTCTGGGCCGCATTCGGTCGGGCCAAGGTCGTGCCCGGCAAGCTGCAGATGATCGGCGAGGCGGGCTACGACTTCGTGCGCCGCGGGCTCGTCTATGACGCGCTGGGGAAAAGGGAGGGTGACAAGTACGTCCCCTTCATGGTCTCGCTGTTCTTCTTCGTGTGGATGATGAACCTCTGGTCGATCATCCCGGTCATGGCGTTCCCGGTGACGTCGGTCATCGCGTTCCCGGTGGGCATGGCCCTGATCGTCTACGTCCTGTGGATGTACCTGACGTTCAAGAAGCAGGGCTTCGTCGGCGGCCTGAAGAACATCTCCGGCTATGACAAGTCGCTCGGCTGGGTGCTGCCGCTGATCATGGTGCTCGAGCTGCTCCAGCACCTGATCATCCGCCCGTTCACGCACGCGGTCCGGCTCTTCGCGAACATGTTCGCGGGTCACCTGCTGATCCTGCTGTTCACGATCGCGAGCTGGTACATGCTCAACGGCGTCGGCATCGTCTACGCGGGCGCGTCCTTCGTGATGACCATCGTGATGACCGCCTTCGAGCTCTTCATCCAGGCCGTCCAGGCGTATGTCTTCGTTCTCCTGGCCTGCAACTACGTCCAGGGCGCGCTCGCCGAGCACCACTGAGCACCCCGTCTCCCAGCCCAACAGCTGTCCGGTGGCCAACCCCCACCGGTACGTGAAATGAGAAGGAAGTAACGGCATGTCCGCTGCTCTCGAAATGGTCAACCTCGCCGCCGGCTCCGCCAAGACCAACGTCGTCGGCAACGTCGCCTCGATCGGTTACGGCCTCGCCGCGATCGGCCCCGGCGTCGGCGTCGGCATCATCTTCGGTAACGGCACCCAGGCCCTGGCCCGTCAGCCCGAGGCGGCCGGCCTGATCCGCACCAACCAGATCATGGGTTTCGCCTTCTGTGAGGCGCTCGCCCTGATCGGCATCGTCATGGGCTTCGTTTACCAGTAAACGAACCGCATCGACTATCCATTCAGACGGAAGGCACTGATGTGAACGCCCTGGCGAACATGGCGGCGGAGGTTCCCGAGAACCCCCTGGTCCCGCCGATTCCAGAGCTGGTCATCGGCCTGATCGCTTTCTTCATCGTCTTCGGCTTCCTGGCCAAGAAGTTCCTCCCGAACATCAACAAGGTTCTGGAAGAGCGCCGGAAGCAGATCGAAGGCCGCATTGAGGAGGCCGAGGCGACCCAGGCCGAGGCTCAGCAGGTGCTCGCGGACTACCGGGCCCAGCTGGCCGACGCCCGCCACGAGGCCGCGCGTCTGCGCCAGGAGGCGCAGGAGCAGGGCGCGACGCTCATCGCTGAGATGCGCGCCGAGGGCCAGCGGCAGCGTGAGGACATCATCGCTGCCGGTCACGCCCAGATCGAGGCTGACCGCAAGCAGGCTGCGCTGTCGCTGCGCCAGGACGTGGGCAAGCTCGCCACCGAACTGGCCGGCAAGCTCGTCGGCGAGTCCCTAGAGGACGCCGCCCGGCAGAGCCGGACCATCGACCGCTTCCTCGACGAGGTCGAGGCCAAGGCGGCGTCGGACACGACGAAGGCTGAGGCCGGCCGATGAACGGAGCGAGCCGCGAGGCACTCGCCTCCGCACGGGAGCGTTTCGACGCGCTGACGGACAACACCTCCGTCGACGCGGCGAAGCTCGCCGAGGAGCTTGCTGCCGTCACCGCTCTGCTCGACCGCGAGGTGTCGCTGCGTCGGGTCCTGACCGACCCGGCGCAGGCCGGTGAGGCCCGCGCCGAACTGGCCGGACGGCTGCTCGGCAGCCGGGTCGGCGGTCCGGCCGCCGACCTGGTGACCGGCATGGTCCGCTCCCGCTGGTCGCGCTCGCGCGACCTGACGGACGCGCTCGAGGAGCTGGCCTACAGCGCCGACCTCGTCGCCGCGCAGCGGGCCGGCCAGCTCGACGACGTCGAGGACGAGCTCTTCCGGTTCGGCCGCATCGTCAGCTCGAACCCCGAGCTGCGCCGTGCGCTCACCGACCGGAACGCGACGGTCGCGGCCAAGACGGACCTGCTGCACACGCTGCTGGGCGGCCGGGGCAACCCGGTCACCGAGCGTGTGGTGATCCGTCTTGTCGCACAGCCGCGGGGTCGTAGCCTGGAGGCGGGGCTCGACGCCCTCTCCAAGCTGGCGGCGAGCCGCCGGGACCGGATGGTCGCGGTGGTCACCTCCGCGGTGCCCCTCAGCGAAGGGCAGCGGCAGCGCCTGGGCGCTTCCCTGGCGCAGCTGTACGGACGGCAGATCCACCTGAACCTCGACGTGGACCCCGAGGTCCTCGGCGGCGTCCAGGTGCGGATCGGCGACGAGGTCATCAACGGGACCATCGCGGACCGTCTCGACGAGGCGGCCCGGCGGATGGCCGGCTGACCCAGCCACCAACTCAAGAGCTGCACAACCGGCGGCCAGCCGCCGGACCAGCCGGCCGGACCGAGAGGTCCGGCTGCGGTCCGGAACCGGCCCCGGGGACCAGCACAAGCATGACGGCGGCCCGAGTTGGGCCGTAAGCGGAAACCCCCCGGGGGACAGCCCCCCGGACACCCGCAAGTAACTTCGGGCCCAACAAGGAGAGCAGGGAACCCAGATGGCGGAGCTCACGATCCGGCCGGAGGAGATCCGGGACGCGCTGGAGAACTTCGTCCAGGCGTACAAGCCGGACGCGGCCTCGCGCGAGGAGGTCGGCACGGTCAGTGATGCCGGAGACGGCATCGCGCATGTCGAGGGCCTTCCCTCGGCGATGGCGAACGAACTGCTGAAGTTCGAGGACGGCACCCTCGGTCTTGCGCTGAACCTGGAAGAGCGCGAGATCGGTGCGGTCATCCTCGGTGAGTTCAGCGGCATCGAGCAGGGCCAGCCGGTGCAGCGCACCGGCGAGGTGCTGTCGGTCGCCGTGGGCGAGGGCTACCTCGGCCGCGTCGTCGACCCGCTGGGCAACCCGATCGACGGCCTCGGCGAGATCGAGTCCGAGGGCCGCCGCGCCCTGGAGCTGCAGGCCCCGGGCGTCATGGTCCGCAAGTCGGTCCACGAGCCCATGGAGACCGGCTACAAGGCCGTCGACTCCATGGTGCCGATCGGCCGCGGCCAGCGTCAGCTGATCATCGGCGACCGCCAGACCGGCAAGACCGCCCTGGCCGTCGACACGATCATCAACCAGCGCGACAACTGGCGCTCGGGCGACCCGAAGAAGCAGGTCCGCTGCATCTACGTCGCCATCGGCCAGAAGGGCTCCACCATCGCGTCCGTGCGCGGTGCGCTGGAGGAGGCCGGCGCCCTGGAGTACACCACCATCGTCGCCGCCCCGGCGTCCGACCCGGCGGGCTTCAAGTACCTCGCGCCCTACACCGGCTCGGCCATCGGCCAGCACTGGATGTACCAGGGCAAGCACGTCCTGATCATCTTCGACGACCTCTCGAAGCAGGCCGACGCCTACCGCGCCGTGTCCCTGCTCCTGCGCCGTCCGCCGGGCCGCGAGGCCTACCCGGGCGACGTCTTCTACCTGCACTCGCGTCTGCTGGAGCGCTGCGCCAAGCTCTCCGACGAGATGGGCGCCGGCTCGATGACCGGTCTGCCGATCGTCGAGACCAAGGCGAACGACGTGTCGGCCTTCATCCCGACCAACGTCATCTCCATCACCGACGGCCAGTGCTTCCTGGAGTCGGACCTCTTCAACGCGGGCCAGCGCCCGGCGCTGAACGTCGGTATCTCCGTCTCCCGTGTCGGTGGCTCGGCCCAGCACAAGGCCATGAAGCAGGTCTCCGGCCGGCTCCGCGTGGACCTCGCCCAGTACCGCGAGCTGGAGGCCTTCGCCGCCTTCGGTTCCGACCTGGACGCGGCCTCCAAGGCGCAGCTGGAGCGCGGTAAGCGCATGACCGAGCTGCTCAAGCAGGGTCAGTACGCCCCGTACTCCACCGAGGACCAGGTCGTCTCCGTCTGGGCCGGCACCAACGGCAAGATGGACGACGTCCCGGTCGAGGACATCCGCCGCTTCGAGCGGGAGCTCCTCGACCACCTCCACCGGGAGAAGAAGGACCTGCTGACCAGCATCCGCGAGGGCGGCAAGATGTCCGATGACACCATCGGCGCGATCGCCGAGGCCGTCGACGGCTTCAAGCGGCAGTTCGAGACCTCGGACGGCAAGCTGCTCGGCGAGGACGCCCCGGCCGGCACCAGCAAGTGACGACGGAAGGGACCTGATCCATGGGAGCCAAGCTCCGGGTCTACAAGCGTCGCATCCGCTCCGTCACCGCGACCAAGAAGATCACCAGGGCGATGGAGATGATCGCCGCCTCGCGCGTCGTCAAGGCGCAGCGCAAGGTGGCGGCATCGACGCCGTACGCGAGTGAACTGACCCGCGCGGTGACAGCGGTTGCCACGGGCTCGAACACCCAGCACCCGCTGACCACCGAGGTGGAGAACCCGACCCGGGCCGCGCTGCTGCTCATCACGAGCGACCGCGGCCTGGCCGGCGGCTACTCCGCCAACGTCATCAAGGCCGCGGAGCAGCTCACCGAGCGCCTCAAGGCCGAGGGCAAGGAGGTCGACGCCTACATCGTCGGCCGCAAGGGCGTGTCGTACTACAGCTTCCGCGAGCGCAAGGTCGTGGAGTCGTGGACCGGCTTCACCGACAGCCCGGTGTACGCGGACGCGAAGGCGATCGCCGCACCGCTGATCGAGGCCGTCCAGAAGGACACCGCCGAGGGCGGCGTGGACGAACTCCATATCGTCTACACCGAGTTCGTCTCGATGATGACGCAGACGGCGCTCGACGACCGGCTGCTGCCGCTCAGCCTGGACAAGGCCGTGGCGGAGTCCGAGGAGTCGGTCAAGGGCGAGATCCTTCCGCTCTTCGACTTCGAGCCGTCGGCCGAGGACGTCCTGGACGCCCTGCTGCCGCGGTACGTCGAGTCGCGGATCTACAACGCGCTTCTGCAGGCCGCCGCCTCCAAGCACGCCGCCACGCGCCGTGCGATGAAGTCGGCGACCGACAACGCAGAAGAGCTCATCAAGTCGCTCTCGCGGCTTGCCAATGAGGCCCGCCAGGCCGAAATCACCCAGGAAATCAGCGAGATCGTCGGTGGTGCCAGTGCTCTGGCCGACGCGACCGCGGGGAGTGACTGACCACTATGACCACCACTGTTGAAACGGCCACGGCAACGGGCCGCGTCGCGCGGGTCATCGGCCCGGTCGTCGACGTGGAGTTCCCCGTCGACGCGATGCCGGAGATCTACAACGCGCTGACCGTCGAGGTCTCCGACCCGGCCGACGCCGGCAAGAAGAAGACCCTGACCCTCGAGGTAGCCCAGCACCTGGGCGAGGGCCTGGTCCGTGCCATCTCGATGCAGCCCACCGACGGCCTGGTCCGCCAGGCCTCGGTGACCAACACCGGCGCGGGCATCACCGTGCCCGTCGGCGACATCACCAAGGGCAAGGTGTTCAACACCCTCGGTGAGATCCTCAACAAGCCGGAGGCGGCTGCCGAGGTCACCGAGCGCTGGCCCATCCACCGCAAGGCGCCCGGCTTCGACCAGCTCGAGTCCAAGACCGAGATGTTCGAGACCGGCATCAAGGTCATCGACCTGCTGACCCCGTACGTCAAGGGCGGCAAGATCGGTCTGTTCGGTGGTGCCGGTGTCGGCAAGACCGTTCTGATCCAGGAAATGATCTACCGCGTGGCCAACAACCACGACGGTGTGTCGGTGTTCGCCGGTGTCGGCGAGCGCACCCGTGAGGGCAACGACCTCATCGAGGAGATGTCGGACTCCGGCGTCATCGACAAGACCGCGCTGGTCTTCGGTCAGATGGACGAGCCGCCGGGCACCCGTCTGCGTGTCGCCCTGGCCGGTCTGACCATGGCGGAGTACTTCCGCGATGTGCAGAAGCAGGACGTGCTGTTCTTCATCGACAACATCTTCCGGTACACCCAGGCGGGTTCCGAGGTGTCGACCCTGCTCGGCCGGATGCCCTCCGCGGTGGGCTACCAGCCGAACCTGGCCGACGAGATGGGCCTCCTCCAGGAGCGCATCACCTCGACCCGTGGTCACTCGATCACCTCCATGCAGGCGATCTACGTCCCCGCGGACGACCTGACCGACCCGGCGCCGGCGACCACCTTCGCCCACCTGGACGCGACCACCGTTCTGTCGCGTCCGATCTCGGAGAAGGGCATCTACCCGGCGGTGGACCCGCTGGACTCGACGTCCCGGATCCTGGACCCCCGCTACATCTCGCAGGACCACTACGACTGCGCCTCGCGCGTCAAGACGATCCTGCAGAAGTACAAGGACCTCCAGGACATCATCTCGATTCTGGGTATGGACGAGCTCGGCGAGGAGGACCGTCTCACGGTCTACCGCGCCCGGCGGATCGAGCGGTTCCTGTCGCAGAACACCCACGTGGCCAAGCAGTTCACCGGTGTGGACGGCTCAGACGTGCCGCTGGACGAGTCGATCGCGGCCTTCAACGCGATCGCCGACGGCGAGTTCGACCACTACCCGGAGCAGGCCTTCTTCATGTGCGGTGGTCTTGAGGACCTCAAGAACAACGCCAAGGAGCTGGGCGTCTCCTGACCCCGGTATCGGCCCCGGGGGCGGCCCTGGCCGCCCCCGGTGTGCACGACCACTAGTATTTGACCCAACACCTGCCGAACCAGGCAGGTGGAGACCCGAGGAGCCATCGTGGCTGAGCTGCACGTCGAGTTGGTCGCCGCGGACCGCAAGGTCTGGTCGGGCAAGGCCAGCCTGGTCGTCGCGCGCACCTCGTCGGGCGACATCGGCGTCATGCCCGGACACCAGCCGCTGCTGGGCGTGCTGCAGTCGGGCCCGGTGACGATTCGTACGACCGGCGAGAGCGGGGACGGCACCGTCGTCGCCGCGGTGCACGGCGGCTTCATGTCGTTCGCCGACAACAAGCTGTCTCTGCTCGCGGAGATCGCGGAACTGTCCGACGAGATCGATGTCCAGCGCGCGGAGCGGGCCCTGGAGCGAGCGAAGTCGGAGGCCGACGCGGCCGCCGAGCGCCGCGCCGATGTCCGGCTGCGTTCGGTGACGGGCGTTCACTGAGCCCCGGCACCGTCGAGATCGATCCTCAGCCGCGGGCTGCCCGGAACACTCCGGAGCGGCCCGCGGCTGAGGCAATGCAGGTGCGTTTCCCTGCTCCCGGGCTCGGCCCGGGGGTCCCCCCACCGAGGCGAGGAGGTCGGTCGAGATGGTCCTCGCTCTGCTTGTGAGCGGCGCGGTCGTGGTGGTCCTGGTGCTGCTGGGACTGTTCGTCTTTGGACTCCGACGGCGGCTCATCCAGCGCTCCGGCGGCACCTTCGACTGCAGCCTGCGCTGGAACGTGCCGGAGAAAGAGTCCGGCGGCAAGGGCTGGATCTACGGTGTGGCGCGGTACAACGGCGACCGGATTGAGTGGTTCCGGGTGTTCTCCTACGCGCCCCGGCCACGCCGGACGCTGGAGCGCTCCGCCATCGAGGTCCTGGAGCGCCGCACTCCCCAGGGCGAGGAGGAGCTGGCGCTGCTCTCCGACTCGATCGTGCTGGCCTGCCGGCACCGCGGCACCCGCCTGGAACTGGCGATGAGCGAGGACGCCCTCACCGGCTTCCTCGCCTGGCTGGAGGCGGCCCCGCCCGGGCAGCGGGTGAATGTGGCGTGAGACGGGGGCGCGCGGGGGCGTGATCAGCTGTCGCCGTTCGCTTGAGCCTGCCGCCTGCCGCCTGCCGCCTGCCGCCTGATGCCCTGACGGCCGGGCACCGGCCCAGGGGGTTCGCCCGTGTCGGCTGCCCCGGGAATGTTGCCCGGGCTCGTCGCGTTGAGGCCCCGAAGGGGGCGCCGGTGACCCCTACGGGATCTGTTCGGCAGCCCCCTACGGCCCCTCCACCCCCAACTCCCGTGCCAGTACCGCCGCTTGCATCCGGCTGCGCAGGGCCAGTTTTCCCAGTAGCCGGCTGACGTGTGTCTTCACGGTGGCCTCCGCCATCACCAGCCGCCGCGCGATGTCGGCGTTCGACAGCCCGTGGCCCAGGCACCCCAGTACCTCCCGCTCGCGCGGCGTCAGCGCGTCCAGGACCCCCGGATCGGGGGCCGTCCCGTCCGCCGGCCGCGTCGCCGTAGGGCGACCGGCGAACTCCGCGAGCAGCCGCCGGGTCACCGCCGGCGCGATCAGCCCCTCGCCGGACGCCACGGTGCGCACCGCGGTCAGCAGCGTGGCGGCGTCGCTGTCCTTGAGCAGGAAGCCCGCGGCCCCCGCCCGCAGTGCCCCGAAGACGTATTCGTCCAGGTCGAAGGTGGTCAGCACCAGCACGTCCGCGAGCTGTTCGGCGACGATCCGGCGGGTGGCGGACACCCCGTCGAGCCGGGGCATCTGGATGTCCATGAGGACCAGCGCGGGGCGCAGCGCGCGGGCCAGCCGTACCGCCTCCTCGCCGTCCGCGGCCTCCCCGACGACCTCGATGTCGGGGGCGGAACGCAGGATGAGGACGAGTCCGGCCCGGACGGCGGACTGGTCCTCGGCGACCAGCACCCGGACGGGTTCCGCCGAGCCTCCGGTCCGCGCGTCCGTCGTGCCGCGGGTGGTCACGATGCTTCCTCCTCGGCGGGGAGTGCTGCCCGGACCAGCCAGAACCGGCCGTCCGGTTGCTGGGCCGGACCGGCCTCGAACGCCCCGCCCAGCAGGGCGATCCGCTCGCGCATCCCGATCAGGCCGGTGCCGGAGCCGGGTGCCCGGGGGCCGGGCCGCTCGGCGAAGGGGCTGCGGACGGCGACGGTGAGCGTCCCGTCGTGCTCCCGGGCGAGGCGGACGCGCACCTCGCCGGGGGCGGCGTGCTTGAGGGCGTTGGTCAGTGCTTCCTGGACGATGCGGTACGCGGCCAGCTCGACCGGGGCCGCGGGCCTCGGCGCGGCCCCGGTGCCGTGCGGGGCGCGGGCGTCGTCCAGCACGAAGGTCAGCCCGCTGCTCGCGCCGCCGGTACGGGCCTGGTCGAGCAGGGCGTCCAGGCCGTCGAGGGCGGGGGTGGCGGCGGGCGCGTCCTTCGCGCCGGTGGGCGCCGGGTTCCGCAACAGCCTGATGAGACGGCGCATTTCGGACAGACCTTGCACGCTGTTCTCGCGGATCACCCCGAGCGCCTCACGGGTCGCCGACGGGTCGTCGATGGACTGCGCGGCGGTGGAGTGGATCGCGATGGCGGACAGATGGTTGGCGACCACGTCGTGCAACTCGCGCGCCATCCGGGCCCGCTCGCCGGCCACCGCCCGCGCCCGGTCCCGTTCCGCCAGCAGCGCGATCCGCTCGGCCCGCAGCCGGGCGGCCTCCGCGGCGTCGCGGTGCTCACGGAGCATCAGGCCGGTCCACGCCGGGGCGATGGTGATCAGCGCGAGGCCGATCGCGACCAGGACGACCTGCGGATTGCGCCACACCGCGGTCAGTACGCCGGTCCCCAGGACCGTCACCAGGACGCAGTGCAGCGAGATCCGGCGGGCCGCGCCCGGCGGACCGTGGAGCACCGCGGCGTAGACCACGTCCGTGAACATCAGGACGGTGACGACCAGGTTGGCGGTGCAGACGTCCAGCGCCAGCGCCGGTACCGCGACGGCCAGCGCCACCAGCGGGGCCGTCCGGCGCATCAGCTCCGCCAGCGACATCGCGGCGAGCGCGAGCAGGGTCAGCGCGGGCGGCAGACCCAGCTGCGGGGGACCGCCGTGCTGCCCCAGCGTCCACAGCAGCAGCCCGCCGAGCAGCCCGCCGCCCGCGAGGAGCACATCGAGGCGGTGCGGCCGGCGGGCGATGGCGGTGGCGGCGTCGGTGGGGGATCGGGCGATCACCCCTCCATCCAACACGGCGGCGCGGCCCGTCGCGTCCCCGTTGGGGACACCCGCGGGGAGGCGGGCTACATCGAAAGATGCAGCCCCGGATCGTCGCGGGCGAGGAGGTGCCGGGCGGCGGCCGCTGACAGGCTCAAGTGGTGCGGCTCAGGAGACTGTGCGGACAGTCCATGGGGCCGGGGGAAGGGAAAGGGGGACAGCCGTGGTCGTCACGCTGATCATCGTCTGCGAGGTCGGTTTCTGGGTGCTGCTGGCAGCCGGTCTGGCGCTGCGCTACCTGGCCGGGATGCGGCGCACCGGTGCCGCGGTGCTGCTGCTGGAGCCGCTGCTGGAGCTGGTGTTGCTGGTCGTCACCGCGATCGACCTGAGGAACGGGGCGACGGCGGACTGGAAACACGGGCTGGCCGCCGTCTACATCGGCTACACCGTCGCCTACGGCCACTACACGATCACCTGGGTCGACGCCCGGGTCGCGCACCGTTTCGCGGGCGGCCCGCCGCCGGTCAAGCCGCCCCGCTACGGGATGGCCCGCGCCCGGCACGAGGGCCTGCTGTGGCTGCGTACGGTGCTGATGGCGGTCGTTGCCGCCGCGCTGCTGCAGTGCGCGATCCGGTTCGTCGGCGACGGCGACACCGGCTCGCTGCGCGGCTGGCAGGCCGTCACGCTGCGCGCCGTCGTTCTCCACGGCGTGATCGCGCTGACCTATCTGCTCTGGCCGAAGAAGGACCCGGGCCGCGGTGCCGCCGCCGACGGCGAGGCGGCCGGGCCGCGGCACAAGACGCTCCGTTAGGCCGCCGGTCCGCCGGTCCGCCGGTCCGCCGGTCCGCCGGTCCGCCTGTCTGCCGGACCGCCGCGCGCCCCGCCCGGCCCGGGCAGGGCGCAGGAGGGCTCAGCGCTCGCCGCCCGGCACCCACAGCACGTCCCCGACCTCCTTGTTGGCCGTGCGCGCCAGGATGAACAGGAGGTCGGAGAGGCGGTTGAGGTAGGTGGCGGTCAGCGGGTTCATCGTCTCGCCGTGCTCCTCGAAGGCCGCCCAGGTCGCGCGCTCGGCACGGCGGACGACCGTGCAGGCCTGGTGCAGCAGCGCGGCGCCGGCCGTCCCGCCGGGGAGGATGAAGCTGCGCAGCTTCTCCAGCTCGGCCAGGAAGCGGTCGCAGTCGGCCTCCAGCTTGTCGATGTAGCTCTGCTCGACGCGCAGCGGCGGGAACTCCGGGTTCTCCACCACCGGTGTGGAGAGGTCAGCGCCGACGTCGAAGAGGTCGTTCTGCACCCGCAGCAGCACCGCGGTGACGTCCTCGGGCAGCGAGCCGAGCGCGAGGGCCACACCGAGCGCCGCATTGGCCTCGTTGGCGTCCGCGTACGCCGCGATCCGCGAGTCGGTCTTGGCGGTACGGCTCATGTCGCCCAGGGCGGTGGTGCCCTTGTCGCCGGTCCGGGTGTAGATGCGCGTCAGATTCACCATGCGGACGAGCCTACGCGGCCGACCTGCGGAAGGCCCGGGTGCGCGGGCGGGGTGGCCACTCCTCGCGGCCCGTCCCCGGCCGCTCCGGGAGGGGGACGCGACCACCGGGGGGAGAGAGGCCGGTGCCCCAAAGGGCGCCCGGGTGCCGGGCTGATGCCGGGCCAGATCACCCGGTCCCACCGGAGCCTGACGCACTGGAGGGCGCAGTTGCCGCCCGCCGGCCGGGACCCGCGCGGGCCTCCCGGGAGGCGCCGGTCCCCCTCGGCGAGAGGGCGGGGACGCCACGGGGCAAAGGTGCTCAACTGCGCCGTACGGTCAGCCGGCTGACGGCGGAGTGTCCGGATCGTTCCCCCGCGGCGCACCCCGTCGGTGTGATGTCCGTCATGGATAATCGGCGCCGTGGCCCGAAGCGCCTCGTTACAGGCCGGTGGTCGGGTGACGGGCGGGCGTGACGCGCATCTCTTACTCTCCAAAGGATCGCCCACGACCGCTAACGTCACCCACGACCGTCAAAAGCACAGGGTGTGAGGGGACAGCAGTGGCAAAGAAGCTCGCCGTCATCGGCGCCGGACTCATGGGGTCCGGTATCGCGCAGGTCTCGGCCCAGGCGGGCTGGGACGTGGTCCTCCGCGACGTGACGGACGAGGCGCTGGCCCGGGGCAAGGGCGGCATCGAGGCCTCGTACGAGAAGTTCGTCGCCAAGGGCAAGCTCGCGGCGTCCGACGCCGAACAGGCGCTGGCCCGCATCACCACCACGACCGACCTGGAAGCCACCGCCGAGGCCGACATCGTCGTCGAGGCCGTCTTCGAGCGGATCGACGTCAAGCGGGAGATCTTCCAGACGCTGGACAAGCTCGTCAAGGACGAGGCGGTACTGGCCTCCAACACGTCCGCCATCCCGATCACCAAGATCGCGGCGGCGACCTCCCGCCCCGAGCGGGTCGTCGGTGCGCACTTCTTCTCGCCGGTGCCGATGATGCAGCTGTGCGAGTTGGTGCGCGGCTACAAGACCAGCGACGAAACCCTCGCCACCGCCCGGGAGTTCGCCGAGTCGGTGGGCAAGACCTGCGTCGTCGTCAACCGCGACGTCGCCGGTTTCGTCACCACCCGCCTGATCTCGGCGCTGGTCGTCGAGGCCACCAAGCTCTACGAGTCGGGCGTGGCCAGCGCCGAGGACATCGACACCGCCTGCAAGTTGGGCTTCGGCCACGCGATGGGACCGCTCGCCACCGCCGACCTGACCGGCATCGACATCCTGATGCACGCCACCGACAACATCTACACCGAGTCCCAGGACGAGAAGTTCGCACCGCCGGAGATCATGCGCCGGATGGTCGATGCGGGCGATATCGGACGCAAGAGTGGGCAAGGCTTCTACACGCACTGATGCCGGGTCAGGGCCGTCGGCCCGATCGGCTCACCCCGCGGGGTGAATTCGGGTATCGGTTCGCTTACAGGCGGCAACTTCGCCGCATGAGAGGCAGTCAGATCTGTAGACGTCCAGGCACCACCCATGACACCGGGGAGCGCATATGCACATCAGGGGCGACCACGCCGAGCTGGTCGTCGGGGGCCGCCTCGACGTCCGCAGCGCGGCGGACGCCCGAACGGCCCTGCACGCCGCCGTCGACTCCGGTCGCGGCGATCTCGTGCTGGACCTGACCGAGCTGGATTCCTGGGACGCCACCGGCCTCGGCGTGATCATGGGCGCGCACCGCCGTGCGGGCCGGGTCAACCGCAGGCTGGTGCTGCGCGGAGTGCCGCCCCAGATGCAGCGCCTGCTGGTCGCCACCCGGCTGCACCGCATCCTCGCGATCGAGGGCGGCATCGAAGCGGAAACGCTTCCCCGGGTGTGAGGCGGGGCGCCACGCCGCCCGGACGGCCCGCGCACGGCGCCGGGACGGGGACCGGGCGATCACCACAGCACGGCACAGCGCGAAAAGCGTGCCGCGCCGCGTAAGAAAAATGTCGTAAAGAGCGCGATACCGGCCAATCCCGGAACTTCCGGTCAGGACCGGGCCCCGGCGGCGTGCCGGTCTCGCGCCAGGTCTAGGGTTTGGATCCCGCCCGTATGTCACCATCCGCGGCGGGATCCGGACCGGACGCGACGGCGAACGACCAGCCGCCGGAGCCGGACAAGCGCAGCCGGCACGACGCCCGGCCTCCTGGGTGCCCGTCGGAGGCGGCGCGGAACGAAGCATCTGGGAGCTTTCAGCATGGACCCGAACACGCACCGGGGGCCCGAGGAGTACGGCGAGCAGGACGGCCCCACCGAGCCGCCGGTCCCCGCGCCCGCCGGCCCGCAGAGCGGCTCCAGGGGGCTCGCCCGCGTCGTCCGGGTCGTCTCCGGCGGCTACCTCCTCACCGTCAATCCCGTCGACGGCAGCGAAATAGAACCCTGCCCGCCGGGTGAGGTCCCCGCGGCCCCCGACAAGCTCGGCCAGGAGGAGCGCGACGCCGCCGCCCGCGCGGCGGCGCCCCCGCAGCCCCCGGGCCCGGACCGGCCCGCCGGGCGGCAGACCGTCCTCGAAGAGCGCACCGAGGACACCGAGCGCCTGGTCCGGCTGCTCTCCCGGGGCCGCTCGGTGCGCCTCACCGGCCCCTCCGGCTCGGGCCGCACCCGGCTGCTGGACGCCGTCTCCGAGGCCTGCGCCGACCTCGCCCCGGACGGGGTGATCCGGCTCTCCGGCTACCACCGCAACACCACCGACCTGCTGTACGCACTGTTCGCGGCCGTCCACCGGGCCCCGCAGCACCGCCCCGACCGGGCCGGGATGCTGCGCCGGGTCGCCGACATCGGCGCCATCGTCGTGCTGGACGACCTGGAGTTCGGCGGCGCCGCGCTCGACGAGCTGCTCGACGCCACCCCCGAGTGCGCCTTCCTGATCGCCGCCACCCCCGACGTCGCGGCCCCCAGCCCCGCCTCGCACCTCGAAGAGGTCTTCCTCGGCGGCCTGGGCCGCGGCGGCTGCGTGCGGATGCTGGAGCGCGCCGTGGAGCGGCCGCTGACCGACGACGAGGAGGCCTGGGCCGCCGACCTCTGGTTCGAGTCCGAGGGGCTGCCGCTGCGGTTCGTGCAGGCGGCCGCCCTGCTGCGGCAGCGCGACCGGCTGCTCGCCGGGCCGGGCGCCCTCGACGACGGCTACGGCCTCTTCCCCGCCGAGGCGCCGGACGCCGGCGCACCGGACGCCGGGGCGGGCGAGGACCCCGAGGTGCCGCTGCCGTCCCTCGGCGAGGCCGCCGCCCCCGCCCCGCTGCTGGCCTCCCGGCTGAGCGGGGCCGCGCGCGAGACGCTGCGGCTGGCCGTCGCCCTCGGCGGCGAGCTGCCGCACCCGGCGCATCTGCCGGCCCTCACCGAGGACACCCATGCCGACGCGGCCCTCGGCGACCTGCTGGACTGCGGGCTGATCACCCCGGTCGCGGGCCACTACCGGCTCGCCGCCACCGTCCAGGACCAGCTGACCGCGGCCGGCTACGCGGAGGGCGCCGCCGCCCGGGCGCACACCGTCGCCCAGCACTACGCCTGGTGGGCCGGCCACCCCTCGGTCACCCCCGAGCGGGCCGCCGCGGAGTCCGACGTGGCGTTGGCCGCGATGGGCGTGCTGACCGGCAGCCGGGAGAGCGGGCACACCAGCGCGGCCGTGCTGCTCGCCCGTACGGCCGCCCCGGCGTTCGCCGCGGCGCTGCACTGGAACGCCTGGGAGCGCACCCTGCGGCACGGCCAGGAGGCCGCACGGCTGGCCGGCGAGGTCGCCGAGGAGGCCTACTTCCACCACGAGCTGGGAGTGCTGGCGCTGTGCACCGGCAACCTCGACCGGGCGCGCGCCGAACTGGAGGCCTCCATCGGGCTGCGCGGGGTGCTCTCCGACCGCGACGGCGCGGTGGCCGGCCGCCGCGCCCTGGCGCTGGTCACCGACAGCTCCCGGGCCGCTGCCGCCGCCGCGGCCACCACCACCCTTCCGAAGGCTCCCGGCGCCGCCGCGCGCAAGCCCGACCTGGCGAAGAGCCCGGCGGCCACCCCGCCCGGCGGCGTGACGGCGGCGACACCGCGGGCCGCCGGCGCCGAGGAGGCGGCGACCGTCGTCGTCCGCGAATCCGCCCCGGCCGCCGCCACGACGGCCGCCCCGGCCGTGACCGTGAGCCACCGGGCGGGCGGCAGGCGGATGTTCGGCAGAGCCCGCCGCAATGTCGTGGCCGCCGGCGCGGGCGCCCTGCTGGCCGCCGTCCTCGGCACCGTCGTCAGCCTCGGCATGTCGTCCGGCAACGAGCGTCACGACGACAAGGTCAGCACCGAACAGACCACGGACGACGACGGCGCCGCCACCGACACCCCGGCGGAACAGCCCGCCACCGGCACCGACCAGCTGCCGTTGCGGCCCGGCGACCCCCACCCCGGCACCCCCGGGCACCCGGCGTCCCCGTCCCCGTCGTCCGGCAGCCCCAGCGCCAGTGGTTCGCCCGGCGGACCGAGCACCGGCCCGACGGACCCGACGACCGGCCCCACCGAACCGACCGGACGGCCCACCACGCCCACCGGCCGGCCGACGCGTCCCACGAAGCCGCCGACCGGCGAGCCGAGCAGTCCCCCGCCGTCGGACGAGCCGACCGACAGCCCCAGCCCGACGCCCACCAAGTCCTCCACGGGCAAGCCGTCGACGGAGAGCCCCTCCCAGTCCGCTGCCGCCCCCTCCGGCGGCTCCACGGGGGGCCGCACGCCCGGTGGCATGCCGTCGGACGGCGGTGCCTCCTCCGGCGGCACGGCGAGTTCCCCGGCGGGCTGACGGCCCGCACACGACAGCGCGACGGCCCGGTCCATGACCGGGCCGTCGCGCTGTGCGATGCTCCGCTGTGCTCCGGGGTTCTGCCCCGGGGGGATCATGGCCGAGAAGCCCCCCGGGGGCCGGCGGGGTCAGAACAGGCGCAGCTTGTCGTCCTCGATGCCGCGCAGTGCGTCGTAGTCCAGGACGACGCAGTCGATACCGCGGTCGGTGGCCAGCACCCGCGCCTGCGGCTTGATCTCCTGAGCGGCGAAGACGCCCTTCACCGGGGCCAGATGCGGGTCGCGGTTGAGGAGTTCGAGATAGCGGGTGAGCTGCTCGACACCGTCGATCTCACCGCGGCGCTTGATCTCCACGGCGACGGTCCGGTGATCGGCGTCCCGGCACAAGATATCCACCGGGCCGATGGCAGTGGGGTATTCACGCCGAATCAGGGAGTATCCCTCGCCGAGGGTTTCGATCCGGTCCGCGAGCAGCTCCTGGAGGTGCGCCTCCACCCCGTCCTTGATGAGGCCGGGGTCGACGCCGAGTTCGTGCGAGGAGTCGTGCATGACCTCCTCCAGGGTGATGATGAGCTTCTCGCCGCCCTTGTTCTCCACCGTCCACACGTCCCCGTCGCCCTCCTTGAGGGTGCACGGCGGCGACATCCAGTTGAGGGGTTTGTAGGCCCGGTCGTCCGCGTGAACGGAGACGGAGCCGTCGGCCTTCACCAGGATGAGGCGGGGGGCCGAGGGGAGGTGGGCGGTGAGCCGGCCCGCGTAGTCCACGGAGCAGCGGGCGATGACGAGACGCATGGGGCGAAACGCTACTCGACCGGAGGCCCCGCACGCGATTCGCCCTGGGTCACTGTGCCTTTACGGGGGAAATCCCCGCACCCCCGGCGCCCGCCAATGGCCGGTTGTATGTGCAATCTCCTGGTGCGGGCACCTTGCGCGGCATACCGTTGAAGCGGGGGGTCGTGAGGCGAACACGCTGTGTCGCGAAACCCCTTGTCCCGTCCCTAGGCCCCGTCCGTCCCGGCGGGGCCGCGAGAGGAGAACCTCATGTCGCTCGACGTCTCACCGGCCCTCCTCGAACAGGCCGAGCGAGGCGAGGTCGACGAAGCCGCATTTGTCGACTGCGTCCGGACCTCCCTGCCCTATGCATGGGGGATGATCAGCTCTCTGGTGGCTCAGCTGAAGGTCGACGGCGGAGAGTTCGCCGACAATCAGACGCCTCCGCCGGACGAGCAGGCGCGCGGGCAGCTGCTTCGCGCACTGGCGAGTGACGCCATCCGTGGTTCGCTGGAGCGCCACTTCGGTGTGCGACTCGCCTTTCAGAACTGCCACCGGGTCGCCGTCTTCCCGCTCGACCCGGCGGTGGACGACCGTCTGGCCCGCTTCATCTCCATACGGGGCCAGCTGCTGAATCAGTCGCCGCAACTCCGCGACTGCTGACCGCCGTTGCTGCCGCTGCGCACAGGGTTGTGAGACGCACCGTTCCGGTGTGCCAGCGGCAGCACTCTCCCAGGACGGGGACAACTCCCGGGCACGGCGCGGGGCTTCACCGCGCGCGGGTGCCCCCACCCGCGCACGGCGGCGCCCCGGACCTCTCACTCCACCTGCGGCAGGACTTCCGCGCCCAGCCGGCGCACATTCTCCTCCGTCGCCGCGAGATCACCGGAGCCCTCGACGAGCAGCGCGAAGCGGGTGATGCCCGTGCGCTCCGACGTCGCCGCCAGCCGGTCCGCACACATCCGCGGCGGGCCGACGGGGTGCAGCCCGCACAGCAACTCCGTGTACGCCAGCGGATCACGCATCGCGCGGTAGCGGCCGTCGACGGTCACATGCGCGCCCAGGCCCTGCCGCAGCCAGCCGGGCATCGCCTTGGTCAGGGACTCCCGCGCGGCCTCCCGGTCGTCGGCGATCTGGACCACGCCCGCCGAGACATGCGCGGCCGCGGCCACCTCGTCGCCGTCCCGGCCCGCCTCCAGGGCGGCCGAGCGCCACAGCGCGACCATCTCCGCCTTCTCCTCGTCACCGCAGTGCATGCCCAGCAGCATGGGCAGCCCGCGCTCGGCGGCCGTGCGCACCGAGGCGGGGGAGGTGCAGGCCACCACCACGGGTGGGCCCGGGGGCCCGGCGCAGGGATCGTCCGGAGCGGTCAGCGCCTGGTCCGGCCGCGGCACCACCGCCACCTCCCGGAACGCGTACCGCTCGCCCTCCGCGCCGACCCGCGGCTCGCGCAGCCAGCGCAGCAGCAGGTCGAGGGACTCGGGGAAGCCGTGGTCGTACGCGGCGAGCCCGGCGCCGAAGACCTCCAGATCCACCCAGGGGCCGCCCCGGCCCACACCGAGCGTGAAGCGCCCGCCGGTGGTCAGATGCAGCAGCGCCGCCTGCTCACCGAGCGCCACCGGATGCTGGGTCGGCAGCACGCTGACCGCCGTCCCGACACCGATCCGGCGGGTGCGCCCCAGCAGCAGCGCCGCCAGCGTCACCGCGCTCGGACAGACGCCGTACGGCACGAAATGGTGTTCCGCCAGCCAGACGTCGTCGAGTCCGGCCTCCTCCGCGATCTCCGCGGAGCGCACCGCGCGGTGCAGTGCTTCCCCCTGTCCCTGGCCCGGGAATTGAGCGGCCAGGATGAAAGCCCCAACGCGCATCGCTCTCTGCCTCCTCGCAGCCGACGCGACTCCCCCCACCGGCAACAACGGGTGACACGTGCCAAGGGCACGGCCTGACGCGAAATTTCCCGATGATCGCAGAATCCTGCCGAGCGGAGTCCACCCCTGACCGAGCCGCGTACGCTGGTGACATCCCGTGACCCCGTGACCCTCCGAGGTGCTCTGTGTCCCCGCGTCGAAACCGCCAGTACGGCGGCGCGAAGCCCATCGACCGCACGGGCGGTGACCGCTACGGCCTGGAACGCACCGAGGAGTGGCGCGGTGAGACCTGGGTCGTCCGGCAGCTGGGGGGCGGCGGCGCGGCCAAGCACTACCGCTGCCCCGGCTGCGACCAGGAGATCCCGCCCGGGGTGCCGCATGTCGTCGCCTGGCAGCAGCACGGTGATGTCGACGACCGCCGGCACTGGCACAAGGCGTGCTGGAACGCACGGGACCGCCGGAGCGCACGGCTCCAGCGGTCCAGGAACGCGCCCAGGTACTGAGCGGTCGAGCGGCGGGCGCGTCAGACGTCGCGCTGCGCGACGGCGGCGTAGGCGCCGCCCAGCACCACCGCGGTGACCCCGGCCAGGATCAGCAGCGGGGTCCAGCCGCTGGGACCCGTGGTGAGGAACGGGATGTCGTAGAGCTGCGCCAGGGCGCTGGGCACCGAGTACTCGATCAGCACCCGCTGGAGGTCCTTGACGCTCTCGCCCTGGAGGAACAGGGCCAGCAGCATCGGCAGCAGCACGACGCCCATCATCGTGCTGATCGCGCCCGCGGAGTGCCGCAGCAGGGCGCCGACGGCCAGCGCCAGCAGACCGAGCAGCGCGACGTACAGACCGGCGCCGAGGGTGGCGCGCAGCCACTGGTCGGTGGTCGGCGCGGGGCCCCTGAGCAGGGCGGTGTCGAGCAGCGCGACCACGGTGGTCGCGATCGTGGTGAGCACCAGCGCGAGGGCGAAGAAGACGACCGCCTTCGCGGTCAGCACCCGGGCGCGGCTGGGGCAGGCGGTCAGCGTCGTACGGATCATGCCGGTGCCGTACTCGGACGAGATCGACAGCACGCCCAGGGTGATCACGCACAGGCTGCCGAGCAGGACGCCGACGAAGCCGACGCCGAGCAGCGGGTCCATCACCCGGGTCGAGCCCGCCGCGAGGGTGGCCAGCAGGCCGATGCCGACGGTCAGGGAGACCATCACGCCCAGCGTCCAGATCGTCGAGCGCAGCGAGCGGATCTTGGTCCACTCGGACGCCAGCGCATGGCCGAGGTGGGTGGGGCGCACGGGGATGGGCGAGACATAGCCGCCCGCTCCGGCCCAGGCCTGCTGGGGGTGGGCCTGCTGGGCGTGGGCCTGGTGCGGGACGGGGGGCTGCTGGGCCTGGGGGTGGTGCCGGGGGTCCTGGGCGGGCTGCGGCGCGGGCGCGTGCTGCTGCGCCTGCTGCTGTGCCTGGGGCTGGAGCATCATCGTGCCGGCGTCCCGGCCCGGTCCGTGCGCCGCCAGGTGCTGCGGCGGGGCCGGCTGCTGGGGCTGGAGCATCATCGTGCCCGGCTCCCCGGGCTGCTGCGGGGGCGGTGCGGGCTGCCCAAGGGCGGCCTGCTGCCCGGGCTGCTGCTGGGCCTGGAGCGTCATGGTGCCGGGCTCCCCGGCGGGCGGCTGCGGCGCGGGGGGCTGCTGGGGCTGGAGCATCATCGTGCCCGGCTCGCCGGCGGACGCGGGCCGCTGACCGGGCTGCTGCGGCTGCTGCTGACCGGGCTGCGCGGGGGCGGCGGGCGGTTCCTGGGGCGGCAGCGGCGGCGCGGCCGGCAGCGGCTGCTCCCGTGCGCCGGTGTCGTCGGATCCGCGCTCAGGCTGCGGCTGCTGAGGGCTGGTCATCGGGCTTCCTCGTGGTGCGGCGTGGGCTGGTCTGCGGGGGCGGCGGGCGGCGCGAACGGGGCCGCGGGCGGCATCGGCGCGGCGGGCTGCTGCCCGTACGGGTGAGGCGCGGCGTACGACGCGGGAGCCCCGTACGGGTGACCCTGAGCCGGCCCGGGAGGCGGCTGGCCCGGCCCGGGAACGGCACCGGGCGCCTGGGCGTACGGATTGGGGTGGCCCGGTCCGGGCATGCCCGCCGGGACCTGCCCCGGCATGCCGGGCTGACCGGCCGGATACCCGGGACCACCCGGGAACCCCTGCGGGCCGGGCCCCTGCGGGGCGTACCCGGCGGGGGTCTCCTGCAGACCGGCCCGCGCGTCGGCCGTCGAGCGGTAGTCCACGGCGCCCTGCGTCATCCGCATGTACGCCTCCTCCAGGGACGCCTGGTGCGGCGACAGCTCCCACAGCCGGACCTCGGCGGCGTGCGCGAGGTCGCTGATGCGGGGGAGCGGCAGCCCGGTCACCCGCAGCGCGCCGTCCGGCTCGGGGGTGATCTGCCCGCCCGCCTCACCGAGCGCGGCGGTCAGCTTCTCGCGCTGCTCCGGTGCGGAGTCCGGGGTGCGTACTCGGGCGAAGTCGGCGGAGTTGGCCGAGATGAAGTCCTTGACCGACATGTTCGCCAGCAGCTGGCCCCGGCCGATCACGATCAGGTGCTCGGCGGTCAGCGCCATCTCGCTCATCAGGTGCGAGGAGACGAAGACCGTGCGGCCCTCGGACGCCAGCTGCTTCATCAGATTGCGCACCCACAGGATGCCCTCGGGGTCGAGGCCGTTGACCGGCTCGTCGAAGAGGAGGACCTGCGGATCGCCGAGCAGCGCCGCGGCGATGCCCAGCCGCTGGCCCATGCCGAGCGAGAAGCCCTGGGAGCGCCGTCCCGCGACGTCCTGGAGGCCGACCACCTTGAGCACCTCGTCGACCCGGCCGGCCGGGATGCCCGACAGCTGGGCGAGCGAGAGCAGGTGCTGGCGCGCGCTGCGCCCGCCGTGCACGGCCTTGGCGTCGAGCAGCGCGCCCACCTGGCGCGGGGCGTTGGGGAGCCGGCGGTAGGGGCGGCCGGCGATGGTCGCGTGCCCCGAGGTCGGTGCGTCCAGGCCCAGGATCATGCGCATCGTGGTCGACTTGCCGGAGCCGTTGGGCCCCAGGAAGCCGGTCACCGTGCCCGGCCGTACCTGGAACGACAGGTTGTACACGGCCGTCTTGGCGCCGTAGCGCTTCGTCAGGCCGACTGCCTCGATCATTCTCCGCCCCTCGCGAGATGCCTCGGGGCAGAGGCGCCCTCGTACCCCCGTGAGGGTTAGGAGGCTATCCGTAGATTGACGGTTCCCGTCAATTGGGACGGGACGCCGTGCCGGCCCGCCGCCGGCGGAGAGGCGGGTGACGGGCCGGTGCGCGGGCGTTGGCTACGCGTCCCGGCGCCTCAGCAGGACGTAGCCGCCGATCAGCGCCACCACCGTCCAGGCGATCATGATGCCGAGCCCGCCCCACGGTCCGTACGGCACATCGCTGTTGGCGGGCGCGACCACTTGCATGATCTTCGAGCCCGCCTGGTCCGGCAGGTAGCGGCCGACCTTCCGGGTCGCCGAGACATTGCCGAGGATGTTGGAGATCAGGAAGAAGAACGGCATCAGGATGCCCAGCGACAGCATCGGACTGCGCAGCATCACGGCCACCGCCATCGAGAACAGCGCGATCAGCGTCATGTAGAGCCCGCCGCCGAACACCGCGCGCAGCACCCCCGGATCGCCGAGGTGCGCGCGCAGGTCGCCCAGCATCGCCTGCCCCGCGAAGAACGCCACGAAGCTGGTCGCCAGGCCGACCGCGAAGACCAGTGCGGTGGCCACCAGCACCTTGCAGAACAGGAAGGTGCCGCGCTGCGGGACCGCCGCCAGCGAGGCCCGGATCATGCCGGTGCTGTACTCGTTGGAGACCACCAGCACCCCGAAGACGATCATCGCCAGCTGGCCCAGCCCCATCCCGGAGAAGCTGATGTTGGTGGCGTCGAACGACAGCCGCTGCCTGGCCGGCATGGAGTGGAAGTCGTTGCTCGCCAGGAAGCAGATCAGCATGCCCAGCGCGATGGTGAGCACCGCGGCGATGCCCAGCGTCCACACCGTGGACCGGACCGATCTGATCTTGGTCCACTCCGACCGAATGACCTGCCCGAGTGCCGCCATCCGTCAGCTCCTCTTCTTCTGCCAGTCGGCACCCCAGCCGGACGGCTGCGGCTCGCCGGGCCGTGCCCCGGCCGGCTCGGGGGTCCGGGCACCCGGCGCGGCGCCCGCCTGCGCCGGCACCGGCTCGCCGTCGTGTGCGTGGTACTCCACCGACTCCGCCGTCAGCTGCATGAACGCCTCTTCCAGGGACGCCTGCTGGGGGCTCAGCTCGTGCAGCACCAGCTGGTGCGCCGCGGCCAGCTCGCCCAGCCGGTCGGCGGGCACCCCGTCGACCTCCAGCGAACCGTTGCCGGCCACCGCCGCGTCGATGCCCTCGGAGTGCAGCAGGTCCAGCAGCTTCTCCCGCTCCGGGGACCGCATCCGGACGTAGGACCGGGAGTTCTGCTGGATGAAGTCCCGCATCGAGGTGTCGGCCATCAGCCGGCCCTGCCCGATCACGATCAGATGCTCGGCGGTCAGCGCCATCTCGCTCATCAGGTGCGAGGAGACGAAGACCGTGCGGCCCTGGGACGCGAGGTTCTTCATCAGATTGCGGATCCAGTGGATGCCCTCGGGGTCGAGGCCGTTGACCGGCTCGTCGAAGAGGAGGACCCGCGGATCGCCGAGCAGCGCCGCGGCGATGCCCAGCCGCTGGCTCATCCCGAGCGAGAACCCCTTCGCCCGCTTCTTGGCGACCGCGCTCAGCCCCACGGTGTCCAGCACCTCGGAGACCCGGCCGCGCGGAATGCCGTTGCTCTGTGCCAGACACAGCAGATGGTTGGCGGCGCTGCGGCCGCCGTGCACCGACTTCGCCTCCAGCAGCGCCCCGATATAGGTGAGCGGATCCCGGAGCTGGCGGTAGTGCTTGCCGTCGATCCGGACCGTCCCCGCCGTCGGGTTGTCCAGGTCGAGCATCATCCGCATGGTGGTCGACTTGCCCGCGCCGTTGGGGCCGAGGAAGCCGGTGACGATGCCGGGCCGCACCGTGAAGGTGAGGTCGTCCACGGCGACCTTGTCGCCGTAATGCTTGGTCAGCCCCTCGAGCTCGATCATGTACGGCACGCTAGGCGCGGCCGTGGGGCCCTGCCACCGGAGCGGGGCCGCCCGGCTGACCCCCCGTACGCACCGCGCCCCCGCGACCACCGGGACGGCGGTACGGGGGCGTCGGAAGCGGCGGGCCGAGACCTGCCGGGGCGCCGGCCGGCGCGGGCCGGTGGGGGAGGGTCAGCGGGTCTGCTGGGCGGGGACGCCGCGCGAGACGGTCTCCTCGTCGCCGGGGGCACCGGCCGCGGCCACCGCCGCACCGGTCAGCGTCGCGAGCATCTCGCGGACGTTGGTCAGCTGCGCGTTGATCGAGTCGCGGCGGTTGGTCAGCGCCGCCAGCTCGCGCTCGGATTCGCTGCGGATACGGTCGGCCTTGGCGTTGGCGTCCGCCACGATGTCCTCGGCCTGGCGCTGCGCGGTCTCCACCGTCTGGCGGGCCCGGCGCTCCGCGTCCGTGCGCAGCTTCTCGGCCTCCAGGCGGAGCTGCTCGGCGCGGTGCTCGATCTCGGCGAGCCGCTTCTCGGCCTTGGCCTGACGCGAGGCCAGGTCGCGCTCGGACTGCTCACGGCGCTTGGCGAGGTTGGTCTCGAAGTCCGCGGCGGCCTGGGCCGCCTTGGCGCGGGTCTCCTCGAAGAGGGAGTCCGCCTCCTCGCGCTTGGACTGCGCGTCCTTCTGGGCCTCGGCGCGCAGCGTGGACGCCTCGCCCTTGGCCTTCTCGACGATCCGGGCGCCCTCGTCCTCCGCCTTCGACTTGCGCTCGGAGGCGAACGCCTCGGCGTCGTTGCGGACCTGCTGGGCGGCCGACTCGGCCAGCTCGCGGTGCTGCTCGGCGGCCCGGCGGGCCTCCTCGCGCAGATCCTTCGCCTCTTCCTCGGCGAGCCGGAGGATCTTCTCCACGCGCGCCCCCAGGCCCGCGTAGGACGGTTCGGCGTCATTGACCTGCGCCTGGGCGTTCTGCGTCTCGAGGTGCAACTCCTCGATCCGCTTTTCCAGCGACGTGATGCGGGCCAGCGCGCTGTCGCGATCGGCGACGAGCTTCGTAATGCGGTCGTCCACCTGACCGCGGTCGTACCCACGCCGCACGAGCTCGAAGCCGAAGGGGGAGGAAGTGTCGCTCATGGGGTTCCTGTCGAAGAGACCGGTGAGGTGATACGGAGAATCCTAGGGGCCATAACGGCGTGTCATCGAGTCAATGCCGGTTTGATCTGGAGAATGTCCCCTCATTTGAGTGGCTACCCTTCAGACTGCTTGCCACTCGAACGAGTTGCCCCCGCTCCGGCGGCCGCCTTCACACCCCCGCCCTTGCCCTCCCCGTTCCCGCCGGGCGTCTCGAACGATTCCAGCGCCTCCAGCACGTCCTGGACGCGGGAGATCTCGGCGTTGATGTCCTCGCGCCGGCGCACCAGGACCTCCAGCTCCCGCTTGCCCTCGTCCACGATGCGGGCGGCCTCTTCCTCGGCCTCGCGGCGCCGCGCCTCCGCGTCGCGCACCGCCTCGGCTTTCTTGTTCTCGGCCTCCTTGATCAGGCCCTCGGCCTTCTTCACCGCCGAGATCCGGACCTTGCTCGCCTCGCTGTTGGCGTCCGCGACCATCCGGTCGGCCTTCTCCTCGGCCTCCACCTGCTGGGCGGTGGCCTGCGCGATGAGCTTGTCGACGCGCTCGCCGGCGTTCTTCATCGTCTCCGCCGACTCCCGGCGGGCCCGCTCGTGCAGCTCCTCGACCTCGGACTCGATCCGCTGGCGCAGCTCCTCGGCGCGCTCGCGGATGCCGGTGGCGTCGCGGCGGGCCTCCTCCAGCAGGGTGTTCGCGTCCGTGCGGGCCTTCTCCACCCGCTCGTTGCCGTCGGAGGCCGCCTCCGCGAGGACCCGCTCGGCCTCCTTGCGGGCCGCCCCCACCATCGTGTCGGCCTGCTCCTCGGCGGCGGTGGCCGCCTTGAGCGCCTCCTCCTGGGCCCGGGCGACGAGCTGGTCGGCCTGCTCGGCGGCGTCCCCGCGGCGCTGGGCCGCGTCCTTGCGCGCCTCGTCGAGCAGCCGGTCCGCCTCCTGCTGGGCCTCGGTCCGGGTCCGCTCGGCCGCGGCCTCGGCGTCCTCCTTGACCTTCGCGGACTCGTTGCGGGTGCGGTTGGCGTGCTCCTGCGCGGCGGTGACCGTCTCGGCCGCGTCCGCCCGCAGCCGGTCCGCCTCCGCGGTGGCCGTCGCGTGCATCCGGTCCGCCTGCTCCCGGGCGTCGGCCCGGGTGCGGTCCGCGTCCCGCTCGGCGTCCGCGGTCGTCTCCGCCGCCTCCGTGCGCAGCCGCTCCGCCTCGGTCGCGGCCTCCGACATCAGCTGGTCGGCCTGCTCCGCGGCGTCCGAGCGGGTCTTGTTCGCCGCCTCGCGTGCCTGGTCGCCGGTGCGCTCCGCGTCCACCCGGGCGCTCTCCAGCGCCTCGGCCGCCTCGGCGCGCAGCCGCTCCGCCATCCCGGTCGCCTCCGCGACCAGCGCCTGGGCGTGCTGCTCGCCCTCCGCGCGCAGCCGGTCGGCGGCCTGCTGGGCCTCCTGGACGATCCGGTCGGCGTCGCCCTGCGCCGAAGACGTCAGCTCGGTGGCCTCGGTGACGATGCGTTCGGCCTCGGTACGGGCCTCGGTGATCAGCCGGTCGGCCTGCTCCGCGGCGTCCGCGCGCATCCGGTTCGCGTCGTCCCGCGCCTCCGCACGGGCCCGGGCCGCGTCCTGCTCGCCCGACGCCAGCGCGTCCGAGGCGTCGGTGCGCAGCTGCTGGGCCTTCGCGGTGGCGTCCGCGACCAGCTTCTCGGCCTGCGCGGTCGCCTCCGACACCAGCCGGTCGGCCTGCTCGGCGGACTCGGTGCGCAGCGTGCCGGCCTCCCGGCGCGCCTCGTCGAGCCCCGCGGCCGCCTCGGCGCGCAGCCCCTCGGCCTCCTCGATGGCCTCGGAAACCGCCCGCTCGGCAAGGGACTTCGCGTCGTCCCGTGCTTCCTGCGCCTCCTGGCGCACCCGGACGGCCTCCTCGGAGGCGCGCTCGCGCTCCTCGTAGGCCTCCTTGCGGAGCCGGTCCGCCTCGTCCTGCGCCTCGGCGGTGGTGCGCTCCGCGGCGTGCTCGGCCGCCGAACGCAGCCCGGCGATCTCCTCACCGGCCTGCTCGTGCAGCCCCGCGACGGAGTCCCGCACCTGCTGGGCGGTCTGCTCGGCCGCCGCCATCAGCTCGCCGGCCCGCCGGTCGGCGTCCTCGACGAGCCGCTCGGCCTCCTCCTGGGCCTCGCCGACCCGGGTACGGGCCGCCGCCAGCAGCTCCTCGCTCTGCTCGCGCGCCGCGGTGCGCTCCTGGTGGGCCTCCTCGCGGGCCTCGCCCAGCTGCTGCTCGGCCTCCCGGCGCCGCCGCGCGGCCTCCTCCTGGGCCGCGGCCAGCGCCTGCGCTGCCTCCGTGCCCGTGCGCTCCGCGGCGGTCGCCGCCTCCGCGCGCACCCGGTCCGCGGTCTCCTGCGCCTCCGCCTTCAGCCGCTCGGCCTCGGCCGACGCCTCGGTGCGCAGCCGTACCGCCACCGCCTCGGCCTCGTCCCGCGCCGCCGACGCGTCGGCCGCGGCCTCCGCGCGCAGCCGCTCGCTCTCCTCCTCGGCCTGCTGCTCCAGGGTCCGGCGCCGCTCGGCCGACTCCGCCTTGAGGCGGGCCGCCTCCTCCTGGGTCTCCCGGCGCAGCCCCTCCGCCTCGGCGCGGGCGTCGCGCAGCCGCTGCTCGGCGGCGGTGACCTTCTCCTCCGCCTCGGTGCGCAGCCGGTCCAGCTCGGCCTGCGCCTCGGCCCGCCGCTCCTGCGCGGCCTCCTCGGCCTCGGCGCGCAGCCTCGCTGCGGACTCCTCCGCCTCGGTGGTGACCATCTCGGCGGCCTGGGCGCCCTCGGTGAGCAGCTCCTCGGCCTCCGAGCGGGCCCGCTCCAGGGCCTCCTCGGCCTGCCGGCGCAGCGACGTGGCGCGCTCGATGGCCTCCGTCCGCACCCGCTCGCTCTCCGCGACGGCGCCCGAACGGGTCTCCTCGGCGTCGTTCTTGGCCTTGCCCAGCAGCTCCTCGGCGGACCCGGCCGCCTCCTCGATCTGCTGGACCGCCTCGCGGCGGGCCTCGCTGCGGATCCGCTCGCCCTCGGCGACCGCGTCCGCCCGCAGCTGCTCGGCCTCGCCGCGCAGCCGCCGCGCCTCCTCCTGGAGTTCGACGGTCTTGGCGCGGTACTCCTTGGTGTCGTCCTTTGCCGCGCCCTTGAGCTGCGCGACGGTGTCGTGCGCCTCCTCGCGCAGCCGGTCCGCCTCGGACTCGGCCTCGTGGCGGAGCCGTTCGGCCTCCTCGGCGGCGGCCTTGGTGGTGGCCTTGGCGTCCTCCGACGCCTTGGTCAGCACCTCCTCGGCGGTGCGCGCGGCCTTCGCCAGCTGCGCGGCGGAGTCCTCGGCGGCCTGGGAGCGGGCGGACTCCTGGGCCTCGGCGAGCAGTCGCTCGGACTCCGTGCGGGCGTCGGTCCGCAGCTGCTCGGCCTCGGCCTTGAGCGCCTCGGCCTCCTTGGTGGCCTCCCCGACGAGGCGGGCGATCTCCGCCTTGGCGGTGCGGGTGCGCTGCTCGTTGTCCGACTCGACCGCCGACAGCCGCTTGGCGGCGGCCTGCTGCGCCTCCTCGACGAGCTTCTCCGCCTCGGCGCGCGCCTCGCGCAGCGCCGTGTCGGCCTCCTGGATGCGGGTCTCGGCGCTGCGGGTCAGCTCCGCGGCCTGCCGGCGCGCCTCCTCCGACTCGCTGCCGACGCTGGTGCGCAGCTGCTCGGCCTGGTCGGTGGCCTCCTGGGCCTGGCTGGAGGCGGCGTTCAGCAGCCGCTCGGCGTCCGTACGCGCCCGGCGCAGGATGGCCTCCGCCTCGCCGCGGGCCTGCTCCGCCTCGGAGCCGAGCCGCTCACGGGCGCGTTCGGCCAGCCGCTGGGCCTCGGCGCGGGCGGCCGTCAGCGCCTGCTCGGCCTCCGCCCGGGACTCCTCCATCAGCCGGCGGGCCTGCGACTCCGTACGGGCGCGCAGCTGTTCGGCCCAGGCGACGTTCTCGTTGACGTGCGACTCGACGGTCTGGCGGCGCTCGTTGAGCTCCTCGTCGAGCCGCTGGCGGCGGGTGACCGCCTCGGCGTGCAGCTCGGCCTCCAGCCGGGACTGCCGCTCGGACTGCTCCTGGAGCAGCCGCTGGGTCTGCGCCCGCGCCTCGCGGACCTCCCGCTCGGCGTCCGAACGCAGCTGATCGGCCTGGATCTGCGCATTGCGCAGCAGTTGTTCGGCCTGATGGCTGACGTTGTCGTAGGCAGGGCGGGTCGCGAGGTTGCGGCGCGCCTCATGGAGCTTGGCGCGCAGCACCTCGACCTGGTAGCCGAGGTCGTCGGCGTGCTGAACGGCCTTGTCCCGCTCGCTCTTCAGCCGCTCCATCTCGGCCTCGAACTGCGAGAGGTGGTCGTCAGCCTCGTAGCGGTCGTTGCCCCGCACTGCGCGGTCCCATCCGTCCCCTGGTCATGGTGGCGGCCGTCTCCGGATACTGCAGTGCTCGCCCCGTACACGTCACGTCGTACGGACTCGCACCCCTCGGAGCTGACCCTTCCGAAGAAATGGTGTCAGATCATCGGCAGGGTATGGACCGAGCCCCACTCCCTTACCCCGGCCGAAGCTGCACTCTACCGGCCGGGGAAGGCAAAGGTCAGTGGTCCGCCGCGGCAGGGGGCGCCGCGGTGACAAGTTCTGTGAGAACCCCATGGCAGTCCTTGGGGTGCAGGAAGGTGATCCGCGACCCCATCGAACCCGTCCTGGGCTCGTCGTAGAGGACCCGTACGCCCTTGCCGCGGATGGCCTCGGAGTCGCCGTCGACGTCCGCGGTGCCGAAGGCGATGTGGTGCACGCCCTCGCCGTTCTTGGCAAGCCACTTGCCCACCGCGGAGTCCTCGCGGGTGGGCTCCAGGAGCTGGAGGTAGGAGGCTCCGCCGTCCGAGGTCTCATTGATCTTGAGCATGGCCTCCCGGACGCCCTGCTCCTCGTTGACCTCGGAGTGGAACACCTCGAAGCCGTACGTGGCACGGTAGAACTCGACAGTCTTGTCGAGGTCGAAACAGGCGATCCCGATGTGGTCGATTCGCGTCAGCATGGCTCCAGTGCACCCCTCTCATGGCCGGTTACGCAACGTGCGCGCGATCACACCCGCTTGCCGGTGACCCGGCGCGTACCGCTCAGTACATTGACGGGAACCCTCGTTAACTTCCCTGCAAAGGAAGGCCGCACCGCATGTCTGCAACGAACGGCACCAACGGCAGCACCTCAGTGATCGTGGCGGGAGCGCGCACCCCCATGGGCCGGCTCCTGGGATCCCTGCGGACCTTCTCCGGCGCGGATCTGGGCGGTGTCGCCATCAAGGCCGCGCTGGACCGGGCGGGCATCGGCGGCGACCAGGTGCAGTACGTGATCATGGGCCAGGTCCTGCAGGCCGGGGCGGGGCAGATCCCGGCACGTCAGGCCGCCGTCAAGGCCGGCATCCCGATGAACGTCCCCGCCCTGACCATCAACAAGGTCTGCCTCTCCGGCCTCGACGCGATCGCGCTGGCCGACCAGCTCATCCGCGCCGGTGAATTCGACGTCGTCGTCGCGGGCGGCCAGGAGTCCATGACCAACGCCCCGCACCTGCTCCCGAAGTCCCGCGAGGGCTACAAGTACGGCGCCGTCGAGATGCTCGACGCGATGGCGCACGACGGCCTGACGGACGCCTTCGAGAACATCGCGATGGGCGAGTCGACCGAGAAGCACAACACCCGTCTGGGTATCGCCCGGGCGGAGCAGGACGAGGTCGCCGCGCGCTCCCACCAGCGGGCCGCCGCGGCGCAGAAGAACGGGCTCTTCGAGGCCGAGATCACCCCCGTGGAGATCCCGCAGCGCAAGGGCGAGCCGGTCGTCTTCAGCAAGGACGAGGGCATCCGCGGCGAGACCACCGCCGAGTCCCTGGGCAAGCTGCGCCCGGCCTTCGCCAAGGACGGCACGATCACCGCCGGCAGCTCCTCGCAGATCTCCGACGGCGCCGCCGCGGTCGTCGTGATGAGCAAGGCCAAGGCCCAGGAGCTCGGCCTGGAGTGGATCGCGGAGATCGGCGCCCACGGCAATGTCGCCGGCCCCGACAACTCCCTCCAGTCCCAGCCCTCCAACGCGATCAACCACGCCCTGAAGAAGGACGGCCTGGCCGTCGCCGATCTTGACCTGATCGAGATCAACGAGGCGTTCGCGGCGGTCGCGGTGCAGTCCGTGAAGGACCTCGGGGTGTCGCCGGAAAAGGTGAATGTCAATGGCGGCGCGATTGCGCTGGGTCACCCGATCGGGATGTCCGGCGCCCGGATCGTGCTGCATCTCGCGCTGGAACTGCGCCGGCGGGGCGGCGGCGTGGGTGCCGCCGCGCTGTGCGGGGGCGGCGGCCAGGGCGACGCGCTGATCATCCGCGTTCCGGGTAAGTAACCGAGGGCCCGTACGCCGGTGCGTGCGGGCGGCCGATGCGCGTACGAGCGAGCCGAAGGAGCCGAGCGGCGATGGTGGACGTTCCCCAGCTGGTGGAGCAGGCACGGCAGGGCCGGCCGCGGGCCGTGGCCCGGCTGATCTCCCTCGTGGAGGGGGCGTCGCCGGAGCTGCGCGAGGTGATGGCGGCCCTGGCGCCGCTCACCGGCAACGCCTACGTGGTCGGGCTGACCGGCTCCCCCGGTGTCGGGAAGTCCACCACCACCTCCGCGCTGGTGACGGCGTATCGCAAGACCGGCAAGCGGGTCGGCGTGCTCGCCGTCGACCCGTCCTCGCCGTTCTCCGGGGGCGCGCTGCTCGGCGACCGGGTGCGGATGAGCGAGCACGCCTCCGATCCCGGCGTCTACATCCGCTCGATGGCCACCCGCGGGCATCTCGGCGGGCTCGCCTGGGCCGCGCCGCAGGCCATCCGGGTCCTGGACGCGGCGGGCTGCGACGTGGTCCTCGTCGAGACGGTGGGTGTCGGGCAGTCCGAGGTGGAGATCGCCTCGCAGGCCGACACGAGCGTGGTGCTGCTCGCGCCGGGCATGGGCGACGGCATCCAGGCGGCCAAGGCGGGGATCCTGGAGATCGGCGACGTCTACGTGGTCAACAAGGCCGACCGGGACGGGGCCGATGCCACCGCGCGCGAGCTCAACCACATGCTGGGGCTGGGCGAGTCCCGGGCGGCGGGGGACTGGCGGCCGCCGATCGTCAAGACCGTCGCGGCGCGTGGTGAGGGTGTGGACGAGGTCGTGGAGGCGCTGGAGAAGCACCGGGCGTGGATGGAGGAGCGCGGGGTGCTGGGTGAGCGGCGGCGGTCTCGTGCGGCGCATGAGGTCGAGACGATCGCGGTCACGGCGTTGCGGGAGCGGATCGGTGATCTTCGGGGGGATCGGCGGTTGGATGCGTTGGCGGAGCGCATCGTTTCGGGGGAGACGGATCCGTATCGGGCGGCGGATGAGTTGGTGGAGGGGCTGACGAACGGGGACTGAGGCCGGGGGGTTGGTCCGCGGGGGCTTTGGGGCTTCGGCCGGTGAGGCTTGCGGGCTCTTGGGGCCGGTGTGTTCGGTGCGCCGGGTGGGGGTGGCGCTTTGCGGGGGTGTGGTGCCGTGGGGGTCGGAGGGGCCGCACCGGGGGCCGTCCTCGGCGCGGGCGCAGCTGGTACGCGGTGTTGGCGCCCCGATGTTCGCTCCGGGTCCTGCGGGCGGCCCCCGGTACGTCCCCTCCGACCCGGCGTTCGTACCCGGCTGCACGCCGTCCTTGGTGCCTCGCCCTTCGGCCGGTGATCGTGCCCGGCTGCCCGCCGTCCTTGGTGCTGCGCCCTCCGGCCAGTGATCGTGCCCGGCCGGTGTTCGTTCCTGGCTGCGGGTTGTCTTCGGTGCGGCGTCTTTGGCTGGTGTGCACGGCAGTGCCCGCCGTCCGCTGGGGGCGGGCGGCGGGCACTGGGGTGGGGGAGGGGTCAGTCGTCGGTGTCGTCGTCGTTGTCGTCCGCGGGGGCGGGGGTGAGGTTGCCCGACTGGGGGTTGACCAGCAGGGTCTGCTCCTTGCCGTTCTTGTCGGTGGTCTCGACCTCCCAGACGGGCTTCGTCCCGTGGTCGTCGTCCAGGTCGACGGAGGTCACCGTGCCGTGCGAGGCGGCGGTGCGGGCGGCCTCGGAGGCGTCCGTGCGGGTGTCCTTGAGGGCGTTCTTGAGGGCGGTGCGCTCCTGGCTGTCGTCCTCGTCGTCGCGGTCGATGTGCTGGTTCAGCACCCGTGCGGAGCCGGCGTCGAGGGTGACCTCGTGCTGCTTGCCGTCCTTGCCCAGCACGTCGGCCTCCCAGACCAGGCCGGAGCGGTCGTTGTCCAGGTCGAGGGCGGTCACGGTGCCGGGGACGGCCTTGAGGGCGGCGGCCGCGGCGTCCGGGGCGGTCACCTTGGCGGTCTTCGCCTCGCGGGCGTCGTCGTCGGTGGCGCCGTTCTGCACCTGGGCGGTGTCCTGGCCGGTCGCTCCGGTCTGGCGGGCGGTCTGCTGCGGCGCGGAGCCGCTGTCGCTGCCGGCCGCGACGGCGGTCACCGTGCCGCCCGCGAGGAGGGCGGCCGCGGCGGCGGTGGCGATGACGAGGTGGCGCTTCATGAGGTTTCTCCCTTGCGATCGGCTGTGCCCACACACTGGCTGAGCGGAGCTGAAGGGGAGCTGAAGCAGCCTGAAGGGGTCTTCAGGTTCCGGATGGCAGGCTGGGCGCATGCACCCGCACGTGTCCCGTCACCCCGTACCCGGCGCCGCGCGCCGCCCCTTCCGGCTCCTGATCGTCGAGGACGAGAAGCGGCTGGCGCTGTCACTGGCGAAGGGCCTGATGGCCGAGGGGTACGCGGTCGACGTGGTGCACGACGGCCTGGAGGGGCTGCGGCAGGCCGGTGAGGGCGGCTATGACCTGGTCGTGCTCGACATCATGCTGCCGGGGATGAACGGCTACCGGGTGTGCGGGGCGCTGCGGGCGGCCGGCCACGAGATGCCGGTGCTGATGCTGACCGCCAAGGACGGCGAGTACGACGAGGCCGAGGGGCTGGACACCGGCGCCGACGACTATTTGACCAAGCCGTTCTCGTACGTGGTGCTGGTGGCGCGGGTGAAGGCGCTGCTGCGCCGGCGCGGCCGGGACGCCGAACCGGTGCTGCGGGTGGGGTCGCTGGCCGTGGACCAGGGGGCCCGGCGGGTCGAGCGGGACGGCGCCGAGGTGGAGCTGACCGCGAAGGAGTTCGCCGTGCTGGAGCAGCTGGCGCTGCGGGCCGGCGAGGTGGTCTCCAAGGCGGAGATCCTGGAGCATGTCTGGGACTTCGCCTACGAAGGCGATGTCAACATCATCGAGGTGTATGTGAGTGCGCTGCGGCGCAAGCTCGGCGCGGGCCTCATCCTGACGGTGCGCGGCGCCGGATACCGGCTGGTGGCCGATGCGTAGGGCGCTGGGCTCCGTACGGGCCAAGGCGGCGGTGGGCGCCACCGTGGTGGTGGCGCTGGCGCTGATCGCCACGGGGGTGGCGGTGCTGCTGGTGCTGCGCAGCCACCTGCAGAGCCAGGCGGGGCTCCAGGCCGAGGTCCAGGCGCGGAACGTGGCCGGCCAGATCGCGACGGGGACGGCGTTCGACCAGCTGGACCTGCCGGACGGCGAGGACCGGCCGGTGGTGGTCACCGGTGACGGCGGGCGGGTGCTGGCCGTCGGTGAGGACGTGCGCGCCGTGGACGGCAAGCGCGTCGGGAAGGGGAAGGCGGCGGAAGGCTCCTCGAAGGACGGTTCCGACGACGGGGACGACGACGGGGACGACGACGGCGACAGCGGGCGCCGGCTCGGGCCCGGGGAGATCGATGACCATGCCGTCCTCCGGAGCGGGAGCGCCGATGTCGGGGGGAAGGTGGCCGACTACCGGTTCGCGTCCGTCGAGGCCAAGGACAGCCGCGGTACGTCGGTGACGGTGGTGGCCGGGTCGGCGCTGGCGCCGGAGGAGGACGCGGTCGCCTCGGTGCGCGACGCCATGCTGATCGGGCTGCCGCTGCTGCTCGTGGTGGTGGCGGGGGTGACCTGGCTGGTGACCCGGCGGGCGCTGCGGCCGGTGGAGGGGATCCGCGGGGAGATGGCCGCGATCACGGCGAGCACGGATCTGAGCCGGCGGGTGCCGGTGCCGTCGTCGCAGGACGAGGTCGGCCGGCTGGCGCGGACGACGAACGAGACGCTGGCGGCGCTGGAGCTGTCCGTGGAGCGCCAGCGGCGGTTCGTCGCCGACGCCTCGCACGAGCTGCGCAGCCCGATCGCGAGTCTGCGCACCCAGCTGGAGGTGGCGGTGGCGCACCCGGAGCTGCTGGACATGCCGGGTGCGGTGGCGGACACCGTGCGGTTGCAGCGGCTGGCGGCGGATCTGCTGCTGCTGGCCCGGCTGGACGCGGGGGAGCGGCCGTCGGATGCCCGGGTCGATCTGGCGGCGATGGTGCGCGAGGAGACCTCGCAGCGGCTCACGGACCGGGTGCCGGTGCGGATCGCGGAGCTGGCGGGCGGGGAAGTGGCGGGGTCGCGCGGCCAGTTGGCGCGGGTGCTGGGGAATCTGCTGGACAACGCGCAGCGGCATGCGGCCGAGTGGGTGCGGGTGTCCGTGGTGCGCGAGGGGGAGTGGCTGGCGCTGCGGGTCGAGGACGACGGGCCCGGGGTGCCGCCGGACGAGCGGGAGCGGATCTTCGAGCGGTTCGTCCGGCTCGACGACGCCCGGGCCCGCGACGACGACGACGACGGCGGCGCGGGGCTGGGGCTGGCCATCGCGCGGGACGTCGCGGTGCGGCACGGCGGCTCGCTGGCCGTGCGCACCGGGTCGGTGTTCGAGCTGCGGCTGCCGGCGGCCGGCTGAGGCCGCCCGGCCGGCCGGGCCCCGGCCCGCGCGGGGGCCGAGGCGGGCCGGTCAGAGACCGCCGCGTTCCTTGCGGAGGTGCTCGGCCACGGGGGTGAGGGAGGCGCGGAACGCCTGGAGGTCCTCGGCCGGGAACAGGTCGATGAAGTGCTTGCGGACCGAGGCGACGTGGTGCGGGGCCACCCGGCGCATGGTGTCCCAGCCCTCCTCGGTGAGCACGGCGTACAGGCCGCGGCGGTCCGACTCGCAGCTCTCGCGCCGCACCAGCCCGGCGTTCTCCATCCGGGTGATCTGGTGCGAGAGGCGGCTCTTGGACTGCAGGGTGCTGGTGGCCAGATCGCTCATCCGGAGCCGGTGGTCCTCGGCCTCGGAGAGGTTGACCAGGATCTCGTAGTCGTTGTTCGTCAGGCCGAACGGCTGCAGGTCGCGCTCGAGTTGGTGCATCAGCAGTCTGCTGACGTCCAGATGAGTGCGCCAGGCACGCTGCTCCTGGTCGGTCAGCCAGGGGGTGTCGCTGTCGGTCGTCATGGAGGAATTCTACCCGTAAATGTTGAATACTGAATTAAATGGGTGGGGGTGGTGACGTCGGCCGGCGGGGGCCGGATGTTGGTCAGACGTTCGAGGTCACCGTCCGCAGACTACCGCTCACAGCCCGAAGCGGCGCTGGAGGCTCCCGAGGTTGCCGGGCAACTGGGGCAGTTGTGAGCCACTTTGCGGGACGTGTCCGCCCCCGCCCGGAACGCCCGCTTCGGTGGGTACCGCGCCGGTCGCCAGCTCCGGCATCAGCTGTTCCGTGGACTGCAGCAGCACCGTGCCCGCGCCGACGAACTCGAATTGGTGCTCCTCGCCGGACACCCCGCCGATCCCCGTGTGGGCCCGCAGCCCGCCGAGGAATCCCCGCAGGTACTGGTGGTCGTAGTGATGGCAGGGGGACGGGCAGTCCGCCCAGCCGACCAGCGCCTGCGGGTCCACCCGGATCGGCGGCTCCATGAAGACCACCGGGCCGTTGGACGCGGCCACGAACTTGCCCGTGCCGATGAGGGTGAGGAAGCCCGGGATGATGGACTGCTTCAGCGACAGAGATGGCTGAAATGCGAGCAGGTTGCCCGAGCGAATCGTCAGGTTGCCGTCCTCCAGATCGAAGGAATTCACATCGAACGCACGGTCCGCCAGCAGCATTTTTCCGCGGCCCTCGGCGACGACCCAGTCCGCGGCGTGCAGTGGCGAATGGAAACTGCCGGCGATCAGGCGGTCCAGCCGGCCGTGCCCTATGCCGTGGAAGTCGATCTGCCCGTAGTAGGCGATCATCTTCCCCTTCTGCAGGAACCACTGGCCGTTCAGGTCGACGCTGAAGGTGTAGGCGTTGACGTTGTCGTCGACGGGCAGCGAGGAGACGTCATGGATGACGGGACCGGTCACAGCTTTTCCTCCGACGCCTGGACGTAGACGGTGCCCTGGCCCGACAGCTCCAGCTGGAAGGCCTCGCCCGAGCCGCGGCCGACCATGTCGCGCCAGCCGAGCGCCGTGGACAGTTTGTTGCGCACCTCGCCGCGGTGGGCGACATAGGCCTGCGGGTCGACATGGACCGGGCGCTGCGGGCCGATCGGCAGCTCGATGACGCCGCCGTGCGCCATCACCGCCACCGAGCCGACGCCCTTGAGGGTCGTGGTGAACAGGCCCTGGCCGGTGACCTGGCCGCGCACCATGCCCATCACCCCGCCCTGCGAGCCCATGAACATCGTGCCCTGCTGGAGGGAGCCGTCGAAGGCCAGCAGCCGGTCGGCCTCGACGTAGAGCGTCTCGCCGGTCAGGTCGACGGCATGGACGTGATGGCCGCCGTGGCCGAACATGACGGTCCCCGTGCCCTCCACGGTCATCAGGGGCGTGGCCTCGCCGGCGATGCGGCGGCCGATCATCGAGCCGACGCCGCCGCGGCCGCCCTGGATGTCGGGGGTGAAGGCGACCTCGCCGCGGTAGGCGAGCATCGCGCCGCGCTGGCTGTACAGCCGCTGGCCCGGACCGATCCGGGCCTCCACCATGCGGGAGTTGAGCGCCGTGAACGGCATCAGACCTCACCGCCCAGGGTGTTGCGCTCGCTGGGCTGGACGTAGACCAGGCCCTCGCCCTCGAAGCGGATCTGGAAGGCCTCGCCGGATCCCTCCCCGAGGAAGGTGCGGAAATTGACCCCGGACTGGAAGTGCTGCCGCAGCTCGCCGGTGTGGGCGACATAGGCGCCCGGGTCGACCTGGAGCGGGGACTGCTTGGTGACCCGCAGTACCACCGCGGGGCCGTCGGAGATGATCGCCGCCTGGCCGCTGCCCTCGACGGTGGTGGTGAACAGGCCGTTCCCCTGGGAGGCGCCGCGCAGGCCGGTGAAGGTCGTACCCGTGCGCAGCGCGGCGTCGGTGCACAGCAGATTGCCGGCCTCGACGTACAGCTTCTCGCCCTGCAGCCGGACGAGGTTGATCTCGCTGGCGCGGTCGGCGAAATAGCAGGTGCCGTGGCCCTTCACCTCCATCACCTCCATCTGCTCCCCCGTGAGCCGCCGGGTGACCATGCCGCGCAGGCCCTCGCCGCCGCCGGTCATCTTCTTGAACGACATCTGGCCGTCGTACGCGACCATCACACCGTTTTTCGCCTTGACGGCGTCGCCCGTCATGTCGACGGCGAGCACCTTGCTCCCCTGGAGCCGAAACTGAGCCACGGGTCAGACCGTAGTCGGCCCCGGCCGCGTGCGGCAGGGCCCGTGGCCCTGACTTCGCCCTGATCTCCGGGCGGAGCACGTCGGGGTGCCGAAGGTCACCGCACCCCGGCGCGGTGATCGCCGGAGCGGCTGTAACAATGGGGCCGAAGTTTGTGAACTCTTGCACAAGCCCGCCCGTCGCCCGATCACCCCCAGAAGACGGCGTTCCGCCGACCGCCACCCGAACGAGGTTCCCGTGGACATCAAGACCGCTGCCGCCCTGCACCGACTGCGCCTGGCCTCCGTCCCGGAGGCCATCTCCTTCCCGGCGCTGCTGATCTTCGGCACCGGCTTCCGCCTGGCCTTCGACTACGACTCCCTGGTGATGCCGCTCGGCATGATCCACGGACTGCTGTTCATCACCTACGTGGTGCTGCTGCTGGACGTGTGGAACCGCACCAAGTGGCCCGTCAAGCGCGTCGCCTTCTTCTTCCTGCTGGCGATCGTGCCGTTCGGCGGCCTCTACGGGGACCGGGTCCTCAAGCGCGAGGAGGAGGCCGGCGTGATCGCCGCCCGCGCCCGCAAGGAAGGCGTGCTGAACACATGATCGTCGCCTTCTCCGTGAGCCCGCTGGGCGTCGGCGAGGACGTCGGCGAGTACGTCGCCGACGCGGTCCGGGTCGTCCGCGAGTCGGGTCTGCCGCACCGTACGGACGCGATGTTCACCTCCCTGGAGGGCGAATGGGACGAGGTCATGGACGTCGTCAAGCGCGCGGTCGCGGCCGTCGAGGCCCGCTCCGGACGGGTCTCGCTGGTGCTCAAGGCCGACATCCGGCCCGGGGTCACCGACGGACTGACGTCCAAGGTGGCGACCGTCGAGCGCTACCTCGCCGACGGCGGCGCCTCCTGACCCGCACGCCTCAGCCGCCCGCCGCCAGCGCGATCCCCAGCGGCGTGCGGGCGTAGCGCACCCGGCGCCCGTCCCGGCGCGAGGTCAGCAGCCCGGCGTCGCGCAGGACGGACAGCTGCGCCGAGACGGACGACGGCGCCAGGCCGAGGCGGTGGGCCAGCTCCGTCGTGGTCGAGGGGGCGTCCAGGGCGGCCAGTACGGCGGCGCGGTTCGCCCCCAGCAGCCGGGCCAGCGCCGGGCCGGCCGCCGGCTCGGTCCACAGCCCGCCGATGCCGCGCGCCGGGTAGATCACGGTGGGCTGCCACGGCGGGTCGAACCCGCTGACCACATCCGGCCAGACGAAGACACTGGGCAGCAGCAGCACCCCGCGCCCGTCCAGGTCCTGCATCTGGACGAAGTCGGCACGGGTGCGGACGGTGAGGGTGCCGTCCGACCAGGACAGCCGCGGGTGCAGATCGGCGAACAGCAGCCGCAGCCCGCCGCCCGCCAACTGCTGTGACCGGTAGGCGATCTCGGCCTCCAGCAGCGCCCGCAGCCGCGGCCAGTCCGGGGCGAGCAGCGCCCGCCAGGCCCGTTCGGTGGCATCGGCCAGCTCATCGACCGCCCGCGCCGGGTCCGCCAGCGCCGCCCGGCCGCGCGCCGAGGCCGCGGCCTCCGGCCGGCCCGCCAGCGACTTGGCCATCTCGGCGCGGGCCAGGGCCGGGTCGGTGGCCCGCAGCCGGGCCAGCTCCTCGTCGAAGCCCGCCATCGGGGACTCCGGTGGACGGCCCAGGAAGTCGGGGGTGTAGCCGGGGGGCGAGGACGGCATGAAGAGCCACAGCGGGGACAGGTCCAGGCCGTCCAGCGCCCGGCGCATCCGGCGCAGCCACGGGACGTGGTAGCCGTGCCGGTCGGTGCGGCGCAGGGTGCGTACCGCCTCATGGGTCTCGCACAGCGGGGAGACGGCGAACCGGACGCGCAGGAAGTCGTCGGCACCGAAGTGGAGGTTCACCGGCACGGCGCGCGCTCCCTTCCCGGACCCAGGATTCGGCCGCAGCCGAAAGAGTACGGGCCCAGGACCGGCTCCGGCAGGCTGCGGACATGCCTTCGCCCTCCGGGCCCGCTCCGTCGGGCCCCACCCCCGCCTGCCCTGACGGCGACCGCGGCGCGGACACCGACGAGTGCGCCCGCGGCGGCCGGCCGGCCCGCTACCGCGCCGTCTTCGCCGTCCACGAGTTCCGGTACGTCTTCGCCGCGCACCTGCTGTCCTCGCTCGGCGTGGTCGTCTGCGAACTCGCCCTGTCCGTGCTGGTCTTCCGGCTCACCGCCTCGCCGCTGCTCGGCGCGCTGACCCTGGCGCTGGGGCTGCTGCCGTACGCGGTCGGCGGGACGCTGCTGTCGGCGCTCGCCGACCGGTGTCCGGCCCGGCGGGTGCTGGTCGGCTGCGATCTGCTGTGCGCCCTGGCGGCGGCCGCGATGGTGGCGCCGGGCACGCCGGTCTTGGGCCTGCTGGCGCTGCGCTGTGTGCTCGCCGCCGTCGCGCCGGTCTTCGCCGGTACCCGCGCGGCGACGCTGGGCGAGATCCTCGGTGCGGGGGAGCGGTTCGCGCTGGGGCGTTCGGTGATCCGCCTGGTGAACCAGGGCGCGCAGCTCGCCGGGTTCGGGGCGGGCGGTCTGCTGCTCGCCGCGGCGCCCGCGCGGACCGTGCTCGCGCTCACCGCGGGCAGCTTCCTCGGCTCGGCGCTGCTGCTGCGGCTGGGGACCCGGGCCCGGCCGGCCCGCGGCGGGGCGCCGGGCACGGCGGGGCGCGGTGCGCTGCTCGGGGCGTCGCTGGGCGGCGTCCGGCGGCTGCTGGCCGACCGCCGGGTGCGGGCGCTGCTGCTGCTGACGTGGCTGCCGCCGGCCTTCGTCGTCGTTCCGGAGGCGCTGCTGGTGCCCTACGCCGGTCTGCTGGGGGTGGGGCCGGCCGGGGCGGGGCTGCTGCTGTGCGCCATGCCGCTCGGTGCGGTGGTCGCGGAGGGCCTGGTGGGCTCGCTCCTCGGGCCGCGGGCCCGGGCCCGGCTGACCTTCCCCATGGGGTTCTTCGCCGTCCTGCCCTCGCTCGGCTTCGCCGCGCTCCCCTCCTTCGGCTGGGCGGTGCTGCTGCTGGTGCTGACCGGTACCGGGATCTCGTACAACTTCGGGGTCGACCGGTGGTTCACCGCCGCGGTCCCCGAGGAGCTGCTCGGCCAGGCGATGACGGTGCTGCAGGCGGGGCGGATGACCGTGATGGGGCTCGCGATGGGGCTGGCCGGGGCGGCCGCGGAGTGGGCGCCGCTGCGGGTGGTGATGCCGTCGGCGGGGGTGGTGGGAGTGATCGCGGTGGCGGCGGTGATCCGGGAGGTGCGGCGGACGGCGCGGGGGCCGGGCCGGGCGCGCGTCCGGGCGGGGCGCGGCGCGGCCGGACGGGTCCCCGGGGCGGCCGGACCGGCCCTCGGGCCCGAAAACTGAGACACGGCTGACCACCATGTGAGCCCCGGGTAGGGTCGGACGCGTGCCGAAGCCGCTCAGCCTTGCTTTCGACCCCATCGCACGCGCCGACGAACTGTGGCGGCAGCGCTGGGGGGCCGTGCCCTCGATGGCCGCCATCACCTCGATCATGCGCGCCCATCAGATCCTGCTGGCCGAGGTGGACGCGGTGGTCAAGCCGTACGGGCTGACCTTCGCGCGGTACGAGGCGCTGGTGCTGCTGACCTTCTCCAAGGCCGGTGAGCTGCCGATGTCCAAGATCGGTGAGCGGCTCATGGTGCATCCGACCTCGGTGACCAACACCGTCGACCGGCTGGTGAGGTCCGGTCTCGTCGCCAAGCGTCCCAACCCGAACGACGGACGGGGCACGCTCGCCACCATCACCGAAAAGGGTCGCGAGGTGTGTGACGCGGCCACCCGCGAGCTGATGGCGATGGACTTCGGGCTCGGGACGTACGACGCCGAGGAGTGCGGGGAGATCTTCGCGCTGCTGCGGCCGCTGCGGGTGGCGGCGGCCGACTTCAAGGACGAGTGACCGCTCTCCCGTTCCGGTGACCCTCCCGTTCCGGCTTCCCCTCCCGTTCGCAGGGGGGCGGCGAAGATCGGCCCGGAACCGGTGGTTACGCTCGTGGGCATGAAGCGAAGCGTCCTGACCCGCTACCGGGTGATGGCTTACCTCACCGCCGTGATGCTGCTGGTGCTGTGCACCTGCATGGTGTTCAAGTACGGCTTCGGGATGGGCAAGGACCTCACCCTGGTCGTCTCGCAGATCCACGGCGTGCTCTACATCGTCTACCTGGTCTTCGCCTTCGACCTGGGCTCCAAGGCCAAGTGGAAGTTCGGCAAGCTGCTGTGGGTGCTGATCGCCGGCACGATCCCGACCGCCGCGTTCTTCGTGGAGCGCAAGGTGGTCCGCGAGATCGAGCCGCAGCTCGCCGCCGAGGCGCCGGAGCCGGCGAAGGTCTGACGGCGGCCCCGGCCCGCCCGACGCGCCTGTCCCCGTGGGGCGGGCGCGTTCTCTTGCGTGTCCACGGTTACGGAAAGTGACACCAGTGACGCATGGGGCGATGCAGGGCCCGTTCCCGTCGACAATTACTAGGACGTCCTAGTAAATTCGAGGGTATGGACGCTGACGCGATCGATGAGGGCCGCCGCCGCTGGCAGGCTCGGTACGACTCCGCCCGCAAGCGGGACGCGGACTTCACCACGCTCTCGGGCGATCCCGTCGAGCCGGCCTACGGGCCCCGGCCCGGGGACTCCGTCGAGGGCTTCGAGCGGATCGGCTGGCCGGGCGAGTACCCCTTCACCCGGGGGCTGTACCCGACCGGCTACCGGGGGCGGACCTGGACGATCCGCCAGTTCGCCGGCTTCGGCAACGCCGAGCAGACCAACGAGCGCTACAAGATGATCCTCAAGGCCGGCGGTGGCGGACTCTCCGTGGCCTTCGACATGCCGACCCTGATGGGACGGGACTCCGACGACCCGCGCTCGCTCGGCGAGGTCGGCCACTGCGGCGTCGCCATCGACTCCGCCGCCGACATGGAGGTCCTCTTCCAGGACATCCCGCTGGGCGACGTCACGACGTCCATGACGATCAGCGGGCCCGCCGTCCCGGTCTTCTGCATGTACCTGGTGGCCGCCGAACGGCAGGGGATCGACCCCGGCGTCCTGAACGGCACCCTCCAGACGGACATCTTCAAGGAGTACATCGCGCAGAAGGAGTGGCTCTTCCAGCCCGAGCCGCATCTGCGCCTGATCGGCGACCTGATGGAGCACTGCGCCCGCGGCATCCCCGCGTACAAGCCGCTCTCGGTCTCCGGTTACCACATCCGCGAGGCGGGCGCGACGGCCGCGCAGGAGCTGGCGTACACGCTGGCCGACGGCTTCGGCTACGTGGAGCTGGGGCTCTCGCGCGGCCTGGACGTCAATACCTTCGCCCCCGGCCTGTCCTTCTTCTTCGACGCGCATCTCGACTTCTTCGAGGAGATCGCCAAGTTCCGCGCCGCGCGCCGGATCTGGGCCCGCTGGATGCGCGACGTCTACGGCGCGACGAGCGAGAAGGCGCAGTGGCTGCGCTTCCACACCCAGACCGCCGGTGTCTCGCTGACCGCCCAGCAGCCGTACAACAACGTGGTGCGCACCGCCGTCGAGGCCCTGGCGGCCGTGCTGGGCGGCACCAATTCGCTGCACACCAACGCCCTGGACGAGACCCTGGCGCTGCCCAGCGAGCAGGCCGCGGAGATCGCGCTGCGCACCCAGCAGGTGCTGATGGAGGAGACCGGCGTCGCCAACGTCGCCGACCCGCTGGGCGGTTCGTGGTTCATCGAGTCGCTGACCGACCGGATCGAGGCGGACGCGGAGAAGATCTTCGAGCAGATCAAGGAGCGCGGCCGCCGCGCGGTCCCCACCGGCGAGCACCCCATCGGCCCGATCACCTCCGGCATCCTGCGCGGCATCGAGGACGGCTGGTTCACCGGCGAGATCGCCGAGTCCGCCTTCCAGTACCAGCAGGCGCTGGAGAAGGGCGACAAGAAGGTCGTCGGCGTCAACTGCCACCACGGCTCGGTCACCGGCGACCTGGAGATCCTGCGGGTCAGCCACGAGGTCGAGCGGGACCAGGTACGCGTCCTGGCGGACCGCAAGGCCGCACGCGACGACGCCCGGGTGCAGGCCGCGCTCAAGACGATGCTGGAGGCCGCCCGCGACGGCAGCAACATGATCGAGCCGATGCTGGCCGCCGTCCGCGCCGAGGCCACCCTCGGCGAGATCTGCGACGCGCTGCGGGACGAGTGGGGCATCTACACGGAGCCGGCGGGGTTCTAGCCCCTTCGCGTCCGCGAGCCCGCGACAGGCCCCGAGAGCCCGGTGATCCGGCGCGCTCGGGGCCTTCGTCGGTTCCGGGGATTCCGGCTCCCGGCAGCCGTTGTCCGCCCCGCCGGGTCAGGGCGCCAGCGCGATCCCGAGGGCCGGGCTGACGACCACCACGCCGAAGAGGATGACGCCGGCGGTGGTGAGGACGATCGTGCGGGTGCGGGTTCCGGCGGTGGCGCGCCACGTCTGGCGCCACTGGCGCAGTGTGCCGCCGGTTTCGCCGAATCCGGTGAGCAGGTCCAGGAGCAGCAGCGGGACGAAGAGCAGGATCAAGAAGGCGATCACGAAGCTCTTGGTGATCTCCCCGCGGCCGGCGAGGGTGTACGTCGACCCGGACAGGACGCTGAGCACGGTGCTGTCGTGGTGCCCCTGGACCGCGAGCCGGGTACCGGTGCGGTGGTCGGTGTCGATACTGCTCAGGGACGCCTCGGCGTCCACGGACTTTCCGTCGTCCGAGCGGTAGGACCCGTCGCAGTCGTACTCGTGGGATGCCGAGCGGGAATGTCCTGAGCTGGAGCTGCGGTGCGGGGAGCAGTCGGCCACCGTGAACGTTCCGGGTGTGCCGGTGAGGCCCGCCGCGGTCAGGCCTTTGATGACGAAGACGGCGCTGGCCAGCACGACGACAGCGATGAGGATCAGACTGGCGGATCGCCCCCGGAGTGACTTCTTGCCGGACGCGGTTGGTACCGAGGGCATGACGGACTGCTCCCTTTCGAGGTGCTGACGGGCTCATGGAGCCTGCTGCTCGGTGGCCCGGCGCGCAAGAGGCACGGCACCGCGCGGGAAATGGATCTTCACACTCCCGTCACGGGGTCTCCGTGGGCGCCGGACTTCGCTCAGCCGGAATGGGCGAAGGCGAGCACGGGGCTGACCACGACGATGCCGACGGCGGACACGGCCACGAGGGCGACCACGGCCGCGCGGGTCGCGGTGCCCCTGGTCGCCCGCCAGGTCTCGCCCAGGACGCGCCAGCTTCCGCTGGTCCGGCCGAAGTCCGTGAGCAGCCAGAAGAGCGCGAAGGCGGCCGGCAGCAGGAACGCGAATCCCCCCGCGAACTGCTGCAAGGCCCGCCAGGGGTCGAGCAGTTCGGCGTGGTGTCCGGTGGTGCGCTGGGCCGGAAGCACCTCCCCCGCGTGGTGGTCGCTCCCCAGGCCCGTCATCTCGGCTTCGGCGTCCACGCCCCGGCCGTCCGCTGCACGGAACGTTCCCGTGCAGCTGTGATCACTGTAGGAATGGCTGTGACTCGAGCCCTTGCTGTAGCTGCCGCGGTGAAAGACGACGGAGCACTTCTCGACGGCGAAGGATCCATGGGAGCCCCGGAAGCCCGCCGCCGGCAGTCCCGACCAGGCGAACCCGACGCCGAGCGCCAGGCACGCCACCAGCACGAGCACAGTGCCGCATCGGCCCAGGAACCGCTTCGCGGCGGCGGGGAGGTGAGGCTGAGGCATAACAGGTGGTCCTTTTCGTGGTCGCCGACGAGGCCGGAGCCTGGTGCCCCGGGGGCCGCTGCGCAAGGCCGGTCACCGAATGTGAAAAGGATCTTCACTCTCCTCCCACCACAGCTGCTGCGGCTGCCGGATACCGTACGCCATAAGGTTTATCTGATCCTTACTCACACAGGTCAAGGCAAGAACAAGGGGGACTCGTGGCAGGTTCCGGGTACGACGTGGATCCGGCCGTGCTCACCACACAGGGTGGTGTCTTCGGCGACATCGGCTCCGATTTCGGCGAGGCGGCGAAGAAGTTGCAGGCCACCCTCAAAGAGGCCGAGGACTGGGGCAGCGACGAGTTCGTCACGATCTTCAATGACTTCTACAAGCCGGTGAGCGAGGGCATCGTCGAGTCGATGCCGCACCTCGCTACGGAGATCTCCAAGATCGGCGGCAAGCTCAAGGGGATGGGCGCGCGTTACGACGCCACCGAGCAGGAGCAGCACGACCACCTCGCCAGGTACGCGGCGCGCCGCCCCCGCCTCGCACCGTGACGCCGTCACGGGCCACGGCGTCCCACGGCGCCCACCCATCAATGTTCATGCGCTACCCGGGGGAGTGACACACCGTGCCCGCCATCATGCTGCCGAAAGAGGTCGACTGGGTCCTCGATCTGCTGGGCTTCCAGTGGCCCGACGCCGACGAGGACAAGATGCGGGAGGCGGCCAAGGCTTGGAGTGACTTCGCCGACGCTGTCCGCGGGTACCAGCAGCAGGGCCACACCGCCGCGAACACCGTGCGCGGCGCCAACTCCGGCGAGGCGGTGGATGCTTTCGGCACCGCCTGGAAGAAGGTCGGTGACGGCTATCTCGACGACGTCGCCGAGGCCGCCGTGGTACTCGCCGTGGTGCTCGACGTGGTGTCAACGATCGTGATGGTCATGAAGTTCGCGGTGATCGTCCAGCTGCTCGCGCTGGCCGTGGAGTTCGCGCTGGCCCAGGCCGCCGCGCCGGTCACGCTGGGTGCCTCCGAGGCGGGTGCGGCGGCCGCCACGGCGACGACCCGGGTGATGGTGCGCAGGATCTTCAACGAGGCGAAGACGAAGATCGTTCAGGCGGTCACGGAGGCGCTGGAGAAGAAGGCGGCCAAGAAGTGCAGGGAGCTGCTGCAGGACCTCGCCAAGGACCTCGGCAAGGACGCGGCCAAGGGGATCGGCCAGAACATCGTCTCGCAGGGCATCCAGGGCTACTTCGGGGCACAGGACGGTTTCGATGCGGGGAAGGCGGCACGGGCCGGGCTCGGTCCCCTCGTGAGCATCAGCGACAGCGGCGCGTGGAGGCCCGGCGACAAGCTCAAGGACGTGGGCAAGGTCTTCACCGGCGAGTTCCACACCGCCCAGGGCATCGGCAAAGTCGCGCAGGGTGATTTCGCCGCGGGGGGCAAACAGATCTGGGAAGGGCAGCAGGAGACCGCCGAAGGCGTCAAGACCGCCTACGACATGAGCCACAAGGACAAGGAGCCGGCGGCCGAGGGCGACGGTACGGGTGACGGTGACGCATCTGGCGGCGACTCGGGCTCCGCCTCGGACGGCGGCTCCGCCGCAGCCGGTTCCGGCGGTTCCTCGTCGGCCGGAAGCGGCTCCGACGGGTCCTCATCGAGCGCACCTGCGGGCGGCGCGCGATCCCGGCTCGCGGACGGTATTCCCGACAACGAGGCACCCGGTACCGAGGACGACCAGGACGAGGCCGCGCGAGTCCGCAACGCCTTCGGCTGAGAGGAACAGAGCCACCCCATGAACCACACTCACCACCCCCACCCCAGCACCAACACCCCCGCCCCCGGTGAGCGGGACTACCCCCTCGCGGAGCCGGATCTTGCGGAGGAGCAGAACGCGCGGCTCACCGAGGCGTTGCGGGGGGTGCGGGATGGGGCGGCGGCGCCGGGTGCGTTGCGGGAGCTTGCGGGGAAGGTGCTCGGTGGGCGGCTCGCGCTCAAGGATGTGCTCGACGATCCGTCCGGGTACCGGGTGCTCACCGACGGCATCTCCGGGATGCGGGAGAGCTGGCGGTCGATGTCGCCGCAGGACCGGCAGGCGGTCCGGGCGACGGTCGAGGAGCGTGCGGACGAGGCGGAGGCCGGCGGCGGCCGGCCCCGCTGAGCGGGGTCAGGGCACCGCGAGCGGCATCCGCAGCCGGAAGAGGGCGCCGCCGCCCGGGGCGTGTTCCGCCGTGAGGTCGGCGCCGTGGGCGCGGGCGATCTGGCGGGCCATCGCCAGGCCGAGGCCCGAGCCGGGCAGGGCGCGGGCGGCCTTCGCGCGGTAGAAGCGGTCGAAGACGTGGGGGAGGTCCTCGGGCGCGATGCCGGGGCCGTGGTCGCGGACCGTCAGGTGCAACTCCCCTTCGTGCAGGGCGAGTTCGGTCTCCACGGGACCGCCGGGCGGGGAGAACTTGGCGGCGTTGTCGAGGAGGTTGGACAGCAGGCGGGCGAGGCGGGCCGGCACCCCGGGGACCGTGCGCCCGGCCGCGGCCGGGGCGATGCCGGTGGTGAAGGTGATCTCCGGCCAGTGCTCGCCGGCGGTGGCCACCATGTGCTCCAGCAGGGCGGCCGGGCGGACCTGTTCGACCAGCGGCTGGGGCTCCTCGTCACGGGCGAGTTCGATCAGGTCGTTGACGAGCGTGGTGACCTCGCGCAGCTGGCGGCCCAGCGCGGCCGAGGCGCGGTCGCGCTGCGCGTCCGTCAGACGGTCGGCACGGGCCAGGAGTTCGGCGTTGGTGCGCAGCGCGGTGAGCGGGGTGCGCAGCTCGTGGGAGGCGTCGGCGACCAGCCGGCGCTGGGAGGCGACCGACTGCTCCAGCTCGCCGAGCATGGTGTTGAAGCTGGTGGCCAGCCGGGTGACCTCGTCCTCCCGGGCGAGCGGCCCCGCGGGCAGGTCGATGCGGTGGCGGGCGTCGCGGGTGGCGGCGATGCGTTCCGCGGTGGCGGTGAGCCGCGCGACGGGGGCCAGGCCGGTACGGGAGACCCAGTAGCCGAGCGCGGCGGCCAGCAGCACCCCGGCGGCGCCGACCGCGGACAGCGCCCAGGCGGCCTGCTCCACGCTCCGGTCGACGGAGTCGGAGCGCAGGGCGACCTGGACCGCCTCGTCCTGGCCGGACACCCGCGAGGTGTACATCCGGACCGGATGCCCGGCGACGGTCTGCTTGCTGTAGAACGCCTCGTGCCGGCCCGCGGCGACCTGCCGGGTGGCGTCGGAGACGGGCAGCGCATAGGGCTTGGGCGGATCCTTGGCGGGGTCGGCGGGCACGATCTGGAAGCAGGCCGAGGCCGGGTACTGGCAGAGCTTGTCGCCCGCCGTCGGGCCCCAGTCCTGCCGCCCGCGCAGCGTCTCGGTGGAGGTCAGGGCCAGGTTGCGTTCGAGCTGGCGGGTCATCTGGTAGTCGATGAGGACGAACGCGGCCGCGCAGACGCCGATCGCCACCAGCGCCACCGCGGCGGAGGCGGCCAGCGCCAGCCGGGTGCGCAGCGGGCGCCGGCGCCGCCAGCGGGCGCCCAGGCCGCGGGTGCCGCTCATGTGCCCTCCGGGTGGCCGAGGCGGTAGCCGACGCCGTGCACGGTGTGGACGAGCCGGGGCTCGCCGCCCGCCTCCAGCTTGCGGCGCAGATAACCGATGTAGACGGCCAGGGAGTTGGAGTCCGGGCCGAAGTCGCGGCCCCAGACGCGGTCCAGGATCATTTCCCGGGGCATCACCTGTCCCGGGTGCAGCAACAGCAGCTCCAGCAGCGCCCATTCGGTGCGGCTGAACTCCAGGGGGCGGTCGCCGCGGTGGCCGGTGCGGGTCACCGGGTCCACCACCAGGTCGCCGAAGGCCAGCCGGGTGTCGTCGGCGGCCGTGGTCGAGGCGCGTCGCAGCAGCGCGCGGATCCGGGCGACCAGCTCGTCCAGGGCGAAGGGCTTGACGAGGTAGTCGTCGGCGCCGGCGTCGAGGCCGTCGACCCGTTCGCTGACCGAGTCCAGTGCGGTCAGCACGAGGATCGGCGTGCGGTCGTCCAGGGCGCGCAGCCGGCGGCAGACGGCCAGACCGTCCAGGACGGGCATCATCACGTCCAGGACGAGGGCGTCCGGCTGCCAGGAGGCGACCTCGGAGAGGGCGGCGAGTCCGTCGGCGGCGCCGCGCACCTCGTAGCCCTCCACGGCGAGGCCGTCCTCCAGGGCGGCGCGCACCTCCGGTTCGTCGTCGACGACGAGGATCTTGGCGGCGGGAGTGTTCCCGGGAGTCGGCGGCATGGACATAGGCTGCCAAACACCTCTCTTAGAAGCTTCTTAGGGCACATCGCGAGCGTGGCGGCCATGCGCACACCACTCTCTGTCGTGATCGGTGCGGGCGGCACCGGCGGCCACATCTACCCGGGTCTCGCTCTCGCCGACGCGCTCCGCCGGGCCGTGCCCGACGCGGTGATCTCCTTCGTCGGGACCGAACGCGGCCTGGAGACGCGGCTGATCCCGCAGGCCGGATACCGGCTGCACACCGTCGACATGATTCCCTTCGATCCCTCGCTCGGCGCCCGACGCTATCTGCTGCCGGCCGCCCTGCTCCGCTCGGGCGCCCAGTGTCGGGCGATCCTCAAGGAACAAAAGGCCCAGGTCGCGGTCGGTATGGGCGGCTACCCGAGCGCCCCGGTGATCGTCGGGGCGCGGATGGCCGGGCTGCCGAGCCTGATCCACGAGTCCAACGCGGTGCCCGGGCGGGCCAACAAGTTCGCCGCCCGGCTCACCCCGCACCTCGCCCTCGCCTTCGACCGCAGCCGGGAGCACCTGGCCGGCGGCGAACGGGCCGAGACGGTGGGGATGCCGCTGGTGGGGCCGCTGGCCGAGCTGGACCGCGAGGCCCTGCGCCCCGCCGCCCGCCGGGCGCTCGGCGTCCCCGACGGTGCCCGGCTGCTGCTGGTCAACGGCGGCAGCCTGGGGGCCGCCCGGCTCACCGAGGCGGCCGTCGAACTGGCCGGCCGCTACCGGGGCCGCCGGGACCTGCGGCTGCTGATCAAGACCGGGCCGGCGGCCCTGGAGGAGACCTGGGCCCGGCTGGCGGCCAACGGCGGGTCGGCGGTCGCCGAGGCCGTGCCGTACCTGGACCGGATGGATCTGGCGTACGCGGCGGCCGACCTGGTGGTGTGCCGCGCCGGTTCGGCGACCATCGCCGAGCTGGCCACGATCGGGATGCCGGCCGTCCTCGTGCCGTATCCGCACGCGCCGGGCGATCACCAGACGCACAACGCGCGGGTGCTCTCCGACGACGGGGCGGCGCTGCTGCTGCCCGACCCCGAGACCTCCGCCGAGCGGCTCGACCACCTGGTCACCCCGCTGCTCGACGACCCCGCCCGGCTCGCCGCGATGGGCGCGGCCGCCGACCGGGGCACCCACGCCCGGGCCGCCGACCTGCTGGCCGCCAAGGCGCTGGCACTGGCCGGCCACCCGGCCGCCTCCCCCCACCCGCACACCCCGTTGAAGGAGTCCGCATGAGCAACCGCACCGCACAGCAGTGGGCCGGCCGCAAGGTCCTGGTCACCGGCGCCGAGGGATTCATCGGCGCGACCCTCGTCGACATGCTGGTGGAAGCCGGCGCAGAGGTACGCGCCTTCGTCCACTACAAGCCGTACGCCGAGAAGGGGAACCTGGCGCGCTACCTGGTGCCCGGCTCCCCGGTCGAGATGATCGCGGGCGATGTCCGGGACGCGGGCCGGGTGATGGACGCCGTCGCCGGCTGCGACACCGTCTTCCATCTCGCCGCGCTCATCGGGATCCCGTACAGCTACGACTCGCCGGGCGCCTACGTGCAGACGAACGTGGTGGGCACGGAGAACATCGCGGAGGCCTGCCGGCGCCACGACGTGCGCCGGATGGTGCACACCTCCACCAGTGAGGTCTACGGGACCGCGCTGACCGCGCCGATCAGCGAGGACCACCCGCTGCAGCCGCAGTCGCCGTACTCCGCCTCGAAGATCGGCGCGGACATGATGGCGCTGTCGCACCGGCACGCGTTCGGGCTGCCGGTGACCGTGGTGCGGCCGTTCAACACCTACGGCCCCCGCCAGTCCGCACGCGCCGTGATCCCCACGATCCTGGCCCAACTCCACGCGGGCGCACGGCAGATCAAGCTCGGCTCGCTCACCCCGACCCGCGACTTCACCTACGTCACGGACACCGCCGCCGGCTTCCTCGCGGTGGCCGACTGCGACCGGGCGCTGGGCGAGGTCGTCAACCTCGGTACCGGGCGGGAGATCTCGATCGGGGCGCTCGCCGAGGCGCTGATAGCGGCCTCGGGCCGGGACGCCGAGGTCGTGGTGGACACCGAGCGGCTGCGGCCGGCCGGCAGCGAGGTCGAGCGGCTGCTGTCCGACAACTCCCGGGCGCGCGAATGGGCTTCGTGGCAGCCGGAGGTCTCCCTGGAGCAGGGCCTGAAGTGGACCTCGGAGTGGGTCGCCGAGAACGTGCACCTGTTCGCGGCGGACCGCTACCAGGTCTGACCGCCGCACGCGGGGTGCCCGGCGTTCCGGGGGGACGCCGGGCCGCCCCGATGCGTCAGCTCCGGCCGCCGGGCACGGCCAGTCCGGTCAGGCCGCCCAGGAAGAGGGCGGTGAAGTCGCGCCCCCATTCGGCGTCCACGGGCTCACCGCTGACCAGGGTGCGGTGCACGATCGCCCCGGCGATCACATCGAAGATCAGGTCCATGTTGCGGGCCGCCGCCCGCTCGCCCTCCTCGCCGGAGGTGTCCGCCGGCAGCTCGCCGCGGGTCTGGGCGCGCGAGCGGCCGAGCGAGACCAGCCGCTTCTGGCGGTCGACGATCGCCGAGCGGATCCGTTCGCGCAGCGCCCCGTCGGTGGTGGACTCCGCGACCACGGCCATCAGCGCCGTCTTGGTCTCCGGCCGGGCGAGCAGCGCGCCGAACTGCAGCACCACGCCCTCGATATCGGCGCGCAGCGAGCCCCGGTCGGGGAGTTCCAGCTCGTCGAAGAGGACCGCCACGGCGTCCACGACCAGCTCGTTCTTGTTGGCCCAGCGGCGGTAGAGCGTCGTCTTGGCGACACCGGCGCGCACCGCCACCTCGCTCATGGTGAGCCGCCCCCAGCCCACGTCGACCAGCGCGGCACGGGTCGCGCCGAGAATCGCGCGGTCGGTCGCGGCGCTGCGCGGTCGGCCCGTACGGCCTTTGCGGGGGCTGGCGGAGTGGCACATGCGGGCGACCATACCGGGCAGTACGCGGCCCACCGGCGTCCGTCGTGAGGGAGATCACTTCACGCAGGACTGAAACCGGTTGTGGCTCAGGGGAGACGGCGAGTTACGCTACGGGTCGTAGCGAAAGAGTGATAACCACGGCCGTGGGTGGGGACCCATGGCCACTGAGGTCCTCCTCGGGACCGAGAAAACGGGCAGCGATCCAGGACGTGCGCCGGCATTCCGGCGGGGCGCACGGCACGGATGCGGTGCTCTGCGGAGGGTCCGGCGGCGATACCGGACCGGGGAATCCGCGCAGCAGACCGCATCGCTTTCCGGATCGCTTTTCGGAACGGACCGCCCAGGGGGGAGGATGGACCCATGCAGCCACGCAACATGTCCATGAGTGGAGTCGTCGACCTCGGCGCGCTGAAGGCGGCCGGGGAAGCGAAGCAGAAGGCGGAGCAGGCACGTGCCGAGGCCGCCCGTACGGGCCAGGCGCCCGCGAGCGGTGCCCGCCTGGTGTTCGACGTCGACGAGGCGGGGTTCCAGCAGGACGTCCTGCAGCGCTCCACCGAGGTCCCGGTCGTCATCGACTTCTGGGCCGAGTGGTGCGAGCCGTGCAAGCAGCTGGGTCCGCTGCTGGAGCGCCTCGCGGGGGAGTACGCCGGCAAGTTCGTGCTCGCCAAGATCGACGTCGACGCCAACCAGATGCTGTTCCAGCAGTTCGGGGTGCAGGGCATCCCGGCGGTGTTCGCGGTCGTGGCGGGCCAGCCGATCCCGCTGTTCCAGGGCGCGGCCCCGGAGTCGCAGATCCGCGACGTGCTCGACCAGCTGGTGCAGGCCGCCGAGCAGCAGTTCGGCATCGTCGGGGCGCCGGTCGAGGCACCGGCCGCGGACGCGCAGGAGCCTGCCGAGACCCCGGTGCCGGCCGGTCCGTACGACGCACTGCTGGAAGCCGCGAACCAGGCGCTCGACTCCGGTGATCTGGGCGGCGCCATCCAGGCCTACAAGAACGTCCTGTCCGACGACCCGGCCAACCCGGAGGCCAAGCTCGGCCTGGCGCAGGCCGAACTCCTGCACCGCGTCCAGGATCTGGACGCCACGGCCGTGCGCAAGGAGGCCGCGGAGAACCCGGCCGATGTGCCGGCGCAGATCCGGGCCGCGGACCTCGATCTGGTCGGCGGCCATGTCGAGGACGCCTTCGGCCGGCTCGTCGAGGCGGTGAAGCGGAGCGCGGGCGACGACCGCGAGGCCGCCCGGCTGCGGCTGCTGGACCTCTTCGAGGTGATCGGCGCGGACGATCCGCGGGTGACAGCGGCGCGTACGGCGCTTGCCCGGGTGCTGTTCTGACCCGCTGTCTTGCGACTCGCCCCCTTGTGACCAGTACGCCCTCCGCGGGTTGACCAAACAAACGAAGCAGCGGCCACGTTTTACCAAAACTTGGTAATCGTGGCCGCTGTTACTTGTAGTAAGTCTGAGCCACCCTCTTGCGGCATTGTGTCCGCAATTGCCTTATGTTCTCTCGCTGTCAGTAGCGACAGCCCGTGTCCAGTTGATCTCACTCCGTCGCACCGTGTTTATCGGGCCGTTACCCGCAAGTAACGAGCCCCTTGTGCGGCGGCCGTGAATGGACCACGATCGGCCACGCTCGGTCCATTCCCGCAGCCCGGCATCCGGTTGGTGTCGCGGGGTACTTGGGTCCCCACCGAGTGGTCGGCGGCGGTGTCCGCCGGCCGTGGACAGGGGGGTCTCCGCTCATCCGGCGGAGCCTGTCCAGGAGGTTGCGCGAGAGCGTGGCCAGTGGTTGTCGCTCGGGGGTGATCGCCGGTATTCGGAACACGATGTGCCTCCGAGGACGGGCGCTCTCCTTCCCGAGGACGTAGCACTTCTCCCATCCCAGGTACCGCCCCCTCAACGGAGGCGGCCGGTACCGGAGATGTACGTCCGAGAAGGAGGAAAGTCATGGAGTCCCTGGCTCGTGGCGGGACCAGATGGAAGCGGTTCGCCGTCGTCATGGTGCCGAGCGTCGCGGCGACCGCCGCGATCGGTGTCGCCCTCTCGCAGGGTGCGCTCGCGGCATCGTTCAGCGTGTCCGGCCAGCAGTTCAAGGTCAGTACTGACCGGCTGGACGGCACCGGATTTGTTCAGTACGGAGCCATTGACGCCCAGAAGGGCGGCAAGCAGGTCCCGGTGGCGGTCTCGGGGTTCTCGAACGCCAAGATCAAGAACCTGTGCCAGTCGGTGGTCGTGCCGGTCCCGGTCTTCGGCGATGTGTCGATGAAGCTGTCGGCCGGTGGCGGTGACACGCCCGTCGAGGCGAAGAACCTCTACATCGACCTCGACCAGCTGTCCGCGGACGCGACCTTCAACAACATCGACATCGGTGTTGCTGCGGGCTCGACGACCAAGGGCCCTGGGATGCACAAGGGCGACAAGGCCGACCCGGGTTCGTTCGCCCAGCAGGCCGACTCGGCCACGCTGACCCACGTCCAGCAGCAGGCCTGGGCCACGACGGCCGGCACGTTCAAGCTCAGCGGCCTCAAGATGAGCGTCGCCAAGGGCAAGAGCGAGTGCTACTGACGCACTGAGCGTGCGGGCGCGGGGCGAGCTGTAGACGGCTGTGGCCGTTCCCCGTGCCCGTACGCCGGGTAGTGCCCAGTAGGACACCCCGCACAGAACCACCGATTTGCCAGTCCCGAGGAGCTGTACGACATGAGCGCCGAAACGCGACCACGGCTGATCGAGACCATCGGCCGCAAGCGGCTTTCGTTCCGGGAGTGGCGCGGACACCGCCCGTTCTGGGGCGGAATGCTGACCCTGCTGGCCGGCTTCCCGATCATGTACATCCCTTACGCGAATCTCACGATCGGTTCCCTGACCGTCCGCATGGCGACCACCGCCGGCGCCGGCTCGCTGATCATCGGCGTACTGCTGGTCGTGCTCGGTCTCACCATGTGGTTCCAGCCTGCCTCCCGCGTCTTCGCGGGGGTGGCGGCGATCCTGCTCGCCCTGGTCTCCCTGGTCGTCTCGAACTTCGGCGCCTTCCTGGTCGGCTTCCTCCTGGGGCTGATCGGCGGTGCGCTGGGTGTCTCCTGGGCGCCGGGCAAGGCCGTCCGGAGCGAGGCGGACGGCGATCCGGCGCCGAGGACGGTCGCCGGACCCGTGGTCGCCACGCACCCCGCGCCGGCCGCCGGTCCCGGGTTCGGCAACGGGCTGGACGACCTGTCAGGAACGAGCCCGACCAATGGAGAGAACGGGAGGCACCGTGCCGGGTGACGAGCTGCACGAGGAGAGCGCAGCTGCCGGGGCGAGAAGCGGGCCCAGACACGCGGCCCCCAGGAGGCCGCTGCTGACGCGGCTCCACGTGCCCGCGGGCAAGGCGATAGCCATCGCCGCCATGCCGTCCGCCGTGCTGATGGGCATGGGGCTCACGCCCCAGATGGCCATCGCCAAGCCGGCGCCCAAGAGCCCCTTCAAGGACGGCCCCTGCGTCACCGCACCGGACAAGGCGGGCCAGAAGGACGACAAGTCCAAGGGCGGCGCGAAGGACGATACGGGCAAGAAGGACGGCGCCGAGCCGTCCGGCACGCCCTCCGCCGACCCGTCCGCCTCGCCCTCGGCCGGCAAGGACGCGGAGAAGAAGCCCGCGCCCGCGCCGTCCGCCTCGAAGGGGAGCAGCGAGCCCGCCGGCTCGGCGTCCCCCTCGCCCTCGCCCTCGTCCTCCGAGGACAAGAAGGACGACGGCGGTCTGCTGGGCGGCATCGGCGATGCGCTCGGCGGGCTGTTCGGCGGCAAGTCCGACGACTCCGCCGCCTCGTCGAGCCCCTCGGCGTCGGCCACCCCGAGCCCTTCGGCGTCCGCCTCCAAGGACGCCGCCGCGAAGGATTCGGCAGCCAAGGACGACGGGCCCGCCGGATCCGCCGTGAAGAAGGCCACCAAGCCGGTCACGGACACGGTCGACGGCCTCAAGGACGGCGCGGGCAAGGCCGGTGACGGCCTGGCGGGCGGCTCGAAGACGGTCAACGACACCGTCCACGGCGCGGTGGGTGCGGCGGACAACGCCCTGCCCGGCGGCGGCCTGGACGGCAAGGACGCCAGCGGCAAGAAGTCCTTCCCCTGCGTCGTCGAGAACAAGCAACAGGGCAAGAACGAGCAGACTCCGGTCGCTCTGCCCGACGACGCCTGGCACCTGGAGTCCAGCGCGCTCACCCTGCGCGGTCTGAACTACGAGGGCGTCGTCAACGTCCAGACCCAGAACGGCCACACCAAGCAGGCCCTGAAGTTCACCGCCGACAGCCTCGACATCGGTGATCTGCACCAGACCGTCGATGACCGGGGTTCCGGCAAGAAGTACCACGTGCAGGCGTCCCCGGGGTCCACGTCCACGATCCGCGGCGGCAAGGTGACCATGTACACCGAGCGGCTGCAGGGCAACCTCTTCGGGCTGATCCCGATCGTCTTCGACCCCGAGCACCCGCCGCCCATCAACGTCCCGTTCGCGTACTTCACCAAGGTGAAGATCGACCAGGCGGGTCAGTTCGGCGGGAACCTCCATGTCCCGGGTCTGCACCAGTTCATGACCGGCTGAGGCACGTCCCGGGCCACCGGCCCGTCCGGGAGCCGCGGAAAACGGCGGTGGGCCGCCCCCCTACCGGGGGGCGGCCCACCGCCGTTTCTGCGCGCGTGTCCGGTCAGCCCTGCTGGCCGCCGAGGTGGTGCACCCGGACCATGTTGGTGGTGCCGGGGACGCCGGGGGGCGAACCGGCGGTGATCAGCATGGTGTCGCCCTTGCTGTAGCGCTGGAGCTTGAGCAGCTCGGCGTCCACCAGGTCGACCATCGCGTCGGTGTTGTCGACGTGCTCCACGACGAAGCTGTCCACGCCCCAGCTCAGCGTGAGCTGGTTGCGGGTGGCGGCCTCGGTGGTGAAGGCGAGGATCGGCTGGGCGGCGCGGTAGCGGGAGAGCCGGCGGGCGGTGTCGCCGGACTTGGTGAAGGCCACCAGCGCCTTGCCGTCCAGGAAGTCGGCCATCTCGCAGGCCGCGCGGGCCACCGCACCGCCCTGGGTGCGCGGCTTCTTGCCGGGCACCAGCGGCTGCAGGCCCTTGGAGAGCAGCTCCTCCTCGGCCGCCTCGACGATCTTCGACATCGTCTTGACGGTCTCGATCGGGTACTGGCCGACCGAGGACTCCGCGGAAAGCATCACCGCGTCGGCGCCGTCGAGGATGGCGTTGGCGACGTCGGAGGCCTCGGCGCGGGTGGGCCGCGAGTTGGTGATCATCGACTCCATCATCTGGGTCGCCACGATCACCGGCTTGGCGTTGCGGCGGCACAGCTCGATGAGGCGCTTCTGCACCATCGGGACTTTCTCCAGCGGGTACTCCACCGCCAGGTCACCGCGGGCGACCATGACGGCGTCGAACGCCATCACGACCTCCTCCATGTTGGCCACCGCCTGCGGCTTCTCGACCTTGGCGATGACCGGGACCCGGCGGCCCACCTCGTCCATGACGCGGTGCACGTCCTGGACGTCCTTGGCGTCGCGGACGAAGGACAGCGCGACCATGTCGCAGCCCATCGCCAGGGCGAACTTGAGGTCCTCGATGTCCTTCTGGGACAGCGCGGGGACGTTCACCGCCGCGCCGGGGAGGTTGATGCCCTTGTGGTCGGAGATGACCCCGCCCTCGATGACGATGGTGCGCACCCGCGGGCCGTCGACCTCGACGACCTGGAGGGCGACATTGCCGTCGTTGATCAGGATCGGGTCGCCCTTGGACACATCGCCGGGCAGGCCCTTGTAGGTGGTGCCGCAGCTGTGCTTGTCGCCGGCCACGTCCTCGGTGGTGATGACGAACTCGTCCCCGCGCACCAGCTCCACGGGGCCGTCGGCGAAGGTCTCCAGGCGGATCTTGGGGCCCTGGAGGTCGGCCAGCACGCCGACCGCGCGGCCGGTCTCCTCGCAGGCCTTGCGGAGGCGGTGGTACCGCTCCTCGTGCTCCGGCTGGGTCCCGTGGCTCATGTTGAAACGGGCCACGTTCATACCGGCCTCGATCAGCGTCTTCAGCTTCTCGTAGGAGTCGACGGCGGGGCCCAGGGTGCAGACGATTTTGGAACGGCGCATGGGCGGAATCCTATCGGTTTGTTTAGGAGCGGAATATATAGGTCGGCGGAAACACCGACTCCTAGGCGCTGACCAGGGCGTATGTCTGCTGCGCGATCTCCAGTTCCTCATCGGTGGGCACCACGGCGACCGCGACCCGGGCGTACTCGGGCGAGATCAGCCGCGGCTCGTCGGACCGCTGGGAGTTGAGGTCCGCGTCCACCGCCATCCCCATCTCCTCCAGGCCGGCGATCGCGGCCTCGCGCACCGGGGCGGCGTTCTCGCCGACGCCCGCGGTGAAGGCCACCGCGTCGACCCGGCCGAGCACCGCGCTGTAGGCGCCGAGGTACTTCCTCAGCCGGTGGATGTAGACGTCGAAGGCGAGCCGGGCGCGCTCCCCGTCCTCGCCGCCGGCGTCGATCCGGCGCCGGATCTCGCGCATGTCGTTGTCGCCGCAGAGCCCGATCAGTCCGCTCTTCTTGTTGAGCAGCTCGTCGACCTCGTCCTCCGACATCCCGGCCACCCGCTTGAGGTGGAAGGTCACCGCCGGGTCGATGTCGCCGGAGCGGGTGCCCATGACCAGGCCCTCCAGCGGGGTCAGGCCCATCGAGGTGTCCACGCAGCGGCCGCCGGCCACCGCCGAGGCGGAGGCGCCGTTGCCCAGGTGCAGCACGATCACATTGACCTCGGAGGGGTCCTTGCCCAGCAGCGCCGCGGTCTTGCGGGAGACGTAGGCGTGCGAGGTGCCGTGGAAGCCGTAGCGGCGGATGCGGTGCCGGTCGGCGGTCGCCACGTCGATCGCGTAGCGGGCCGCGTGCTCCGGCATCGTGGTGTGGAAGGCGGTGTCGAAGACCGCGACCTGCGGCAGATCGGGGCGCAGCGCCCGGGCGGTCCGGATGCCGGTGATGTTGGCCGGGTTGTGCAGCGGCGCGAGGGGCACCAGCCGCTCGATCTCCTCCAGCACCGCGTCGTCGATCACGGTCGGCTCGGTGAACTCCAGCCCGCCGTGCACCACCCGGTGCCCGATCGCGGCCAGCTGCGGGGAGTCGAGCCCCAGCCCGTCGGCGGCCAGCTCCGCGGCGACGGCCTTCAGCGCGGCCTCGTGGTCGGCCATGTCGCCCTCGGTCTCGCGCTTCTCGCCGCCGGTGGCCAGCGGGGTGTGCGCCAGGCGCGAGGTGCTCTCGCCGATCCGCTCGACCAGGCCGGCGGCGAGCCGGGCCCCGTCGCGCATGTCGAGCAGCTGGTACTTCACCGAGGAGGAGCCGGAGTTGAGGACGAGGACGCGGGTGGCGGTGGCAGTCATGGAGCGCTTTCCGGTGGGGAGGGACGGGTCGGGCGGAGGGGCCGCGGTCAGGCGGCGGGGCCGGCGCCGGGCCGCTCGCCCTGCGCCTGGATCGCGGTGATGGCCACGGTGTTGACGATGTCCTGCACCAGGGCGCCGCGCGAGAGGTCGTTGACCGGCTTGCGCAGACCCTGCAGGACCGGGCCGACGGCGACCGCGCCGGCCGAGCGCTGCACGGCCTTGTAGGTGTTGTTGCCGGTGTTGAGGTCCGGGAAGATCAGCACGGTGGCCTTGCCGGCGACATCGGATTCGGGCAGCTTGGTCCGGGCGACCGCCGCGTCCACCGCCGCGTCGTACTGGATCGGGCCCTCGACCAGCAGATCGGGGCGCAGCGCGCGGACGATCTCGGTGGCCTTGCGGACCTTGTCGACATCGGCGCCGGAGCCGGAGGTGCCGGTGGAGTACGAGAGCATCGCGATCCGCGGCTCGACGCCGAACCGGGCGGCGGTGGTGGCCGACTGGATGGCGATGTCCGCCAGCTGCTCGGCGTCCGGGTCCGGGTTGACCGCGCAGTCGCCGTAGACCAGCACCCGGTCGGCCAGGCACATGAAGAACACCGAGGACACGATCTGGGCGCCCGGCCTGGTCTTGATGATCTCGAAGGCGGGGCGGATGGTGGCGGCGGTGGAGTGCACCGCGCCGGAGACCATGCCGTCGGCCAGGCCCTCCTCGACCATCAGCGTGCCGAAGTAGGAGACGTCCGCGACCACGTCGAAGGCCAGCTCGACGCTGACGCCCTTGTGGGCGCGCAGCGCCGCGTAGCGCTCGGCGAACCGCTCGCGCAGCGGGGAGGTCTGCGGGTCGATGATCTGGGCGTCGGCCAGGTCGATGGCCAGGTCGGCGGCGCGCTTGCGGATCGCCTCCTCGTCGCCCAGCAGCGTCAGCGCGCAGACGTCGCGGCGCAGCAGCACATCGGCGGCCCGCAGCACCCGCTCCTCGCTCCCCTCGGGGAGGACCACCCGGCGGCGGCCGGAGCGGGAGCGCTCGATCAGCTCGTGCTCGAACATCATCGGCGTCACCCGGCCGGAGCGGGCGACGGAGATACGGTTCGTCAGCTCCACGGTGTCCACGTGCCGCTCGAACAGGCCGAGCGCGGTCTCCGCCTTGCGCGGCGAGGCGGCGTTCAGCTTGCCCTCGATCGCGAACAGCTCGCCGGCCGTCGGGAAGGACCCGCCGGGCACCGAGACGACCGGGGTGCCGGGGGCGAGCCGGCCCGCCAGCGCCATGATGTCCGGGCCGGGCCGCTCGTCGAGGGTGAGCAGCACCCCGGCGATCGGCGGGGCGCCGGCGCTGTGTGCGGCGAGCGAGCCGATCACCAGGTCGGCGCGGTCCCCGGGGGTGACCACCAGGCAGCCGGGGGTGAGCGCCTTGAGGAAGGTCGGCAGCATGGCGCCGCCGAAGACGAAGTCCCGGGCGTCCCTGGCCAGGCCCGAGTCGTCGCCGAGCAGGACCTCGGCGCCCAGGGTGTGCACGATCTGGCTGACGGTCGGCGCGGAGAGCGAGCCGTCCTCGGGGAGCGCGTAGCAGGGCACCGGCAGGTGGGCGGCGAGCCGCTCGACGACGGCCTCGCGCTGCCCGGGCGCCACCCGGTTGACGACCAGGGCCACGACATCGCAGCCCAGCGAGTGGTAGGCGCGATAGGCGTTGCGGGCCTCGGCGCGCACCGACTCGGCCTCCTGGCCCTGCCCGCCGACGACGGGCAGCACGGCCGCGCCGAACTCGTTGGCCAGCCGCGCGTTGAGGTTCAGCTCGTCCGGGAGGCTGGTGCCCGCGTAGTCCGAGCCGAGGACCAGGACGTACTCGTAGTCCCTGGCGACGGCGTGGAAGCGGTCGACGAGCCGGGAGACCAGCTCGTCGGTGCCGCGCTCGGCCTGGAGGGCGGCCGCCTCCTCGTAACCCAGGCCGTGGACGGTGTCGGCGGACTGGGTGAGCCGGTAGCGCGCCCGCAGCAGGTCGAAGAGCCGGTCGGGTCCGTCGTCGTGCACCAGCGGACGGAAGACGCCCACCCGGTCGACATGGCGGGTCAGGAGCTCCATGACTCCCAGCTCGATGACCTGGCGTCCGTCGCCGCGGTCGATCCCGGTCACGTACACGCTGCGCGTCACGCGTGCTCTCCGATCCTTTTCCGTTGCTCGCAAGGGCAAAATTAGTCGTTATGGTGGGCTTGCCCCTCTTGACAATACCTGCGCGTGTGGCTAGGTCGCGTTCCCAGTTTCCCTGGTGCGGTCCCTGCGGGGAACAGTAGGGGGAGGTCCGCCGGTCGGGGAGGCCGGGCGGGCCCCGTGAAACAATCGGACCGGCTCACACGAACCGACAGCGAGCACAGGAGACACAGCACGATGCGTATCGGAGTCCTCACCGCAGGCGGCGACTGCCCCGGCCTGAACGCTGTGATCCGGTCGGTGGTCCATCGCGCCCTCACCGGGCACGGCGACGAGGTCATCGGCTTCGAGGACGGCTTCTCCGGCCTGCTCGACGGCCGCTTCCGCAAGCTCGACCTCGAAGCGGTCAGCGGCATCCTCGCCCGCGGCGGCACCATCCTCGGCTCCTCCCGGCTGGAGCGCGCCCGGCTCCGGCAGGCCTGCGAGGACGCCAAGGACCACTCCAAGGACTACGGCATCGACGTCCTCATCCCGATCGGCGGCGAGGGCACGCTGACCGCCGCGCGGATGCTGTCGGACGCCGGACTGCCGGTCGTCGGTGTGCCCAAGACCATCGACAACGACATCTCCTCCACCGACCGCACCTTCGGCTTCGACACCGCCGTCGGCGTCGCGACCGAGGCCATCGACCGCCTCAAGACCACCGCGGAGTCGCACCAGCGGGTCATGGTCGTCGAGGTGATGGGCCGGCACGCGGGCTGGATCGCGCTGGAGTCCGGCATGGCCGGCGGCGCCCACGGCATCTGCCTTCCCGAGCGCGGCTTCGAGGTCGCCGACCTGGTCACGATGGTCGAGGAGCGCTTCGCCCGGGGCAAGAAGTTCGCCGTGATCTGCGTCGCCGAGGGGGCGCACCCGGCGTCCGGCAGCATGGAGTACAAGAAGGGCGCCATCGACCAGTACGGCCACGAGCGGTTCTCCGGCATCGGCAACGCCCTCGCCCACGAGCTGGAGGAGCGCCTCGGCAAGGAGGCCCGGCCGGTCATCCTCGGCCACGTCCAGCGCGGCGGCACCCCCACCGCCTACGACCGGGTGCTCGCCACCCGCTTCGGCTGGCACGCCGTCGAGGCCGCGCACCGCGGTGACTTCGGCCGGATGACCGCGCTGCGCGGCACCGACATCACGATGGTGCCGCTGCACGAGGCGGTCACCGAGCTGAAGCGGGTGCCGGAGTGGCGGATGGACGAGGCCGAGTCGGTCTTCTGAGCCCTGGCCCCCCGGAACATCAACGGCGGCGCGCCCGCCCTCGACCGAGGGCGGGCGCGCCGCCGTTGTGCGTGGCGGTCAGGCGGTCACTGGGCGCCGATGGACTCCAGCATGTTCAGCCGGGCCGCGCGGCGGGCCGGCCAGAGGGCGGCCAGCACCCCGACGACCAGCGCGAGCAGCACGAAGAGCCCGAGCCTGCCCCAGGGCAGCAGCAGTTCGTACGTCGGGAGGCCCTGGCTGACCAGATTGCCGCCGGCCCAGGAGAGGAAGATCCCCACCCCGATCCCCAGGACCGCGCCGAACAGCGAGATGACCACCGACTCCAGCCGGACCATCTGCTTGATGCCGTTGCGGGCCAGTCCGATCGCCCGCAGCATCCCGATCTCGCGGGTCCGCTCGAAGACCGACATGGCGAGGGTGTTGACGACGCCCACCACCGCGATGATCACGGCCATGCCCAGCAGCCCGTAGACGACGTAGAGCACGGTGTCGATCTGCCCGGCGTTCTCCTTGCGCAGGTCGGCGTGGTCCTGGACCTTCAGCAGCGGGCTGTCGCCGAGGGTGTGCCGGATCTGCTTCTCCAGCTCGTCGCTCGCGCCGCCGCGGGTCTTCACCAGCAGTTCGTCGTCCTTGACCGGCGTCATGTGCGGGGCCACCAGGGAGGCGGCGCCGACGGCACTGTTGACCAGCGGGGTGTCCTCGTAGACACCGGTGATCCTCAGCTTCGCCGTCTTGTCGTCGTTGAACGTCGCGTCCAGCGTCTGGCCGGTGTGCCAGCCCTTCTCCTTGGCCGCGGTGCGGGAGACCGCGATCTCGTTTGCCGCGTGCGCCGGCCCACCGCTGGTGAAGTCCAGCTGGACGGTCTTGCCCACCGTCGCCAGGTCGGTGCCGGTGAGATCCGTGTAGTCGCCGCCGGTCTGGAAGCTGGCGTTGCGCAGCGGGGCCGCCGCCTCGACGCCCGGGAGGGCCGCCACCTTCTTCGACAGCGCGGGGTCCAGACCGGTGTACGTCGAGGTCCCGACCTTGTAGTCGGCCTTCAGCCCCTTGGCCGTCATCGTGTCCATGGCCTGCTGCGCCGAGTTCCCGACGACCGTCATGCCGGTGATCAGGGTGAGCCCGATCATCAGCGCGGAGGCGGTGGCCGCCGTACGGCGCGGGTTGCGCAGCGCGTTCTGCTTGGCCAGCTTGCCGCTGACGCCGAAGAGCCGGGTGGTGAGGCGGCCCGCCAGCGAGACCAGGGGCCGCGACAGCAGCGGCGCGAGGATGATGACGCCGGTCATCGTCAGCATCGAGCCCAGCATGGCGATCGGCATGTCGTCGGAGGACTTCAGCGTGGTGACGTAGAGCATGACCGCGACGCCGAGGCCGGCGACGACCGTGCCGAGCACGTTGCGGATCACCAGGCTGCGCAGCGCCGGGGGCGCCTCGACGGTGTTGAGCGCCTCCACCGGGGCGATCTTCGCCGCCTTGCGGGACGGCAGCCAGGCGGCCAGCACGGTCACCACGACACCCACCGCGAGGGAGGAGAGCACCGCGGTCGGGCTGATGATGAGTGGCCCGTCCGGGAAGCCCGCGCCGTTGGCGTCGAGCACGGCCCGCAGGCCCACCGCGATCCCGGCGCCCAGCGCGAGCCCGACGACCGAGGAGACCAGGCCCAGCAGGGCCGCCTCGGCCAGCACCGAGCGGACCACCTGCCGGCGGGAGGCGCCGACCGCGCGCAGCAGGGCGATCTCCCGGCTGCGCTGGGAGATCAGCATGGTGAAGGTGTTGGCGATGATGAAGATGCCGACGAACAGCGCGATGCCGGCGAAGACCAGCAGCGTCTGGCTCAGGGCCTTGTTCTGCGCGGTGACCATCCGGGACTGCTCGGCGGCGAGTGCGCTGCCGCTGGTGGCCTCGGCCCGGTCCTTGGGCAGGATCTCGCGGACCTTGGCGGTCAGCGCCTGCTGGTCGGTGCCGGGCGCGGCGCCCACCACCAGCTCGTCGAACTGCCCGGGGTGCAGGTAGAGCTTCTGCGCGGTGGCGGTGTCGAAGAGCGCGAGACTGCCGCCCGTGGTCACCTGCGGGTCGTCGGTGGTGACGATGCCGACCAGCCGCTTCGTCAGCACCGGGCCGTCGGTGGCGAACCGCACGGTGTCGCCGACCTTGAGGTGGGCCGCCTCGGCGGTGGCCCGGTCCAGCGCGATCTCGTCGCCGGCGGCCGGTCCGCGGCCCTGCACCAGCGGGTAGCGGGCGTCGCGGCCGTCCTTGTCCGGCTGGAAGTTGGCGGCGAGGTTCTGCCAGCCGTTGCCGATCGGTATGCCGTCCGGGCCGGCGAGGGTCGCGGTCCCGGTGACATCGCGCCGCAGGGACTCCACGCCCGGCAGCGCGCGGACCTTGTCCGCCAGCTTGTCGTCGAGGAGGGTGCTCCGCTTGCCGTTCTTGTCGGTGCGCGGGCCGGTGTCGGCGTCGACGGCCTGGACGGAGACGGCCACGCCGTCGAGGTTCTTGGCGGAGGCCTTCTTGACGGCCTCGCCGACGGTGTCGCTGAAGATCAGGGTGCCGGCGACGAAGGCGACGCCGAGCAGGACCGCGAGCGCGGTCATCATCAATCGGGCTTTGTGCGCAAGGACATTGCGCAGGGCTGTACGCAGCATGGTGGGTCCTGGTCCGGTTGCTCGGGGTGGAGGGCGGCGCCCGGGGGCGCGGGAGGGGCGCCGGGTCAGCTCGTACGGCCCTTGGAGTCGAACAGCCGCATCCGGTCCAGGACGCTGTCCGCGGTCGGCTCGTGCAGCTCCTCGACGATCCGGCCGTCGGCGAGGAAGACCACCCGGTCCGCGTAGCCGGCGGCGACCGGGTCGTGGGTGACCATCACCACCGTCTGGTTCATCGCGCGCACCGACTCCCGCAGGAACCCCAGGACTTCGGCGCCGGAGCGGGAGTCGAGGTTGCCGGTCGGCTCGTCGGCGAAGATGATCTCCGGCTGGGCGGCCAGCGCCCGGGCGACCGCGACGCGCTGCTGCTGCCCGCCGGAGAGCTGGGCGGGCCGGTGGGAGAGCCGGCCCGAGAGGCCGACGGTCTCGATGACGGCGTCGAGCCAGGCCTTCTCGGGCTTGCGGGCCGCGATGTCCATCGGCAGCGTGATGTTCTCCAGTGCGGTCAGCGTCGGCAGGAGGTTGAACGCCTGGAAGATGAAGCCGATCTTGTCCCGGCGCAGCCGCGTCAGCTGCCGGTCGTTGAGCGAGGACAGCTCGGTGTCACCGATCCGGGCCGAGCCGCCGGAGATCGTGTCCAGTCCGGCCATGCAGTGCATCAGCGTCGACTTGCCGGACCCGGACGGGCCCATGATCGCGGTGAACTGGGCCTTGCCGAAGTCGACCGAGACGGAGTCCAGCGCGACCACCCGGGTGTCCCCCTGGCCGTAGACCTTGCTCAGATCCGTGGCCCGGGCGGCGACGGCGGCGGTGCGGAGGGGGGCGGGAGAGGCGGGGAAACCCGGCGAGGCGGCCGCGTGGGACACGGGAACTCCTGGAAAAAGGACGGATGTTTCGATGCCTCTATTTTCGAATGCGCAGATCGTCCCGGTCTTCACCCGCAGGGACGGAAAGCCGGACCGCCGGAAGTGCCACCCCCGCCCCCGGCGTCATCCTCCAGGCGGACGCCCCTCCGCCCTCCGGCCGACGGGGGAACCCTCAGCCGTCCCGGAGGGTGGCGCCGCCGGCGGTCACGACGGCGGCGGCGCGCTGGAGCCGGCGGGGCGGCGGGGCGCCCGCGTGGCCGCCAACCGGCCGCGGTCAGCCGCCGGTTGACCGCCCCTCACCGCTGTTCACCGCCCCGACCAGCGGTAGCGCAGTTCGGGCCGGCCGACGTGGCCGTACTGGGGCGCGCGGGCGGCCCGGCCGGCGACCACGAGGTGTTCCAGGTAGCGGCGCGCGGTGATCCGCGAGATCCCCACGTCGGCGGCGGCCTCGGTGGCCGTCAGCCCGCCGCCGGAGGCCCGCAGCACATCGGTCACCGCTCGCAGGGTGGCCGCCGTCAGGCCCTTGGGCAGCGCGGCCGGCTGGGGCGAGCGCAGCGCGGCGAGTGCCCGGTCCACCTCGTCCTGCCCGCTGGCCTCGCCCGTGGTGGCGCGGAAGCGGGCGTAGCGGGTGAGCCGGTCGCGCAGGGTGGCGAAGGTGAACGGCTTGAGGACGTACTGCACCACGCCGAGCGAGACGCCCTCGCGCACCACCGCCAGGTCACGGGCGGAGGTGACGGCGATGATGTCGGCGGTGTGCCCGGCCGCGCGCAGCGTGCGCACCAGCGCCAGCCCGTGGCCGTCCGGCAGATAGAGGTCGAGCAGCAGCAGATCGACGCCGTGCGCCTCCAGATGGCGGCGGGCGTCGGCGCCGGAGTGCACGGTGCCCGAGACGGTGAAGCCGGGCACCCGCCCGACGTACAGGGCGTGCGCGTCGGCGGCGACCGGATCGTCCTCGACGACGAGGACCCGGATGTCGGCGGCGCTCACCGCGGGACTCCTGCCGAAAGGGGGCGGGCCGGGGCGCTCGCCGCGCTCATGCCGTCACCCGCGCCCGCAGCGGCAGCCGCACGGTGAACCGCGCCCCGCCACCCGGGGTCCCGTCCAGCGCCACCGTGCCGCCGTTGCGGCGCACCGCCTGCTGCACCAGCGCCAGGCCCAGACCGCGGCCCCGGGCGGACGCCGCCGCGCCCTGCTTGGTGCTCCAGCCGCGCCGGAAGATCTCGTCCGCGGCGTCCGCGGCCACCCCCGGACCGTTGTCCGCCACCCGCAGCAGCAGTTCGCCGTCGGCCGCCCGCGCGGTGACCGCCACCCGCGGCGGGGCGCCGCCGGGCTCCCCGGGCGCGGCCGCGGCGTCGAGGGCGTTGTCCAGGAGGTTGCCCAGCACCGTGACCAGGTCACGGGCCGGCAGCGCGGGCGGCAGCAGCCCGTCGTCGATCCGGCTGTCGGGCGTCAGCGTCAGCTCGATGCCGCGCTCGTTGGCCTGCGCCGCCTTGCCGAGCAGCAGCGCGGCGAGCACCGGCTCGGCGACCGCCCCGACCACCTGATCGGTCAGCGCCTGCGCCAGCTCCAGCTCCGCGGTCGCGAACTCCACGGCCTCCTCCGAGCGCCCCAGTTCGATCAGCGACACCACGGTGTGCAGCCGGTTGGCGGCCTCGTGGGCCTGCGAGCGCAGCGCCTCGGTGAAACCGCGCACCGAGTCCAACTCGCCGGACAGCGCCTGGAGTTCGGTGTGGTCGCGGAGGGTGACCACGCTGCCGCGGCGCTCGCCGCCGGAGACCGGCGCGGAGTTGACCACCAGCACCCGCTCGCCGGTCAGCTGGAGTTCGTCGACCCGCGGTCCGGGCGACAGCAGCGCCTCGGTCAGCGCCGGGGGCAGCCCCAGCTCCGCGACCGGGCGGCCCACCGCCTCGCCGGACAGCCCCAGCAGCTCCCGCCCTCCGTCATTGATCAGGGCGACCCGGCGCTGCCCGTCGAGCATCAGCAGCCCCTCGCGCACGGCGTGCAGCGCGGCCTGGTGGTACTCGTGCATCCGGCTCAGCTCGCCGGCGTTCATCCCGTGGGTGTGCCGCCGCAGCCGGGCGTTGATCACGTACGTGCCCAGGCCGCCGAGCGCCAGCGCCGCGGCCGCCACCCCGACCAGCGCCAGGACCTGGTCGCGCAGCTGCTCGCTGATGGTCTCGATGGTGATCCCGGAGCTGACCAGCGCGGTGATCCGGCCGCCGCGCCGCGGATCGCGGACCGGGGCGACGACCCGCACCGACGGGCCGAGCACCCCCATGTGCGTCTCGGCGAAGGTCTTGCCGCGCAGCGCCGGGCCGATGTGGCCCAGGTACTTGTGGCCGATCGCGGAGGGCTCCGGGTGCGTCCAGCGGGTGCCGTCCGTGCCCATCACCACCACGAAGTCGACGCCCGCGTCGTGCCGCAGCTGCTCGCTGTAGGGCTGGAGCGCGGCCGTCGGGTTCTTGCCGCGGGCCGCCGCGATGACGGCCGGGGAGTCGGCGACGGCGGTGGCCGCGGCCGTCGCCTGCCGCCGCGCGGTCTCCTCCGCCTGCCGGCCGGCGCTGAGGTACGCGAAGACGGCGCAGCCCATGACGGCCACCGCCACCAGCACGACCTGCATCGCGAAGAGCTGCCCGGCGAGGCTGCGGGGACCCCGCAGCCGTCGGGGCGGCCGGGGTCGGGGGAGTCGCATGCACAACAGTGTGCACGGTGACCGCAGAACCGTCTGCACGGTCACTTTTACGTGAACGAAATGTACGCAAGGGTGACGGGCGCCACAGCGACGTGCATAGTCGCCGGAACTTGTGGTGCGCCGGAGCCGCAGATCGGCGCACACCGTAGACGAGGAGACAACCGTGGCCGCACAGACCCCGCCACGTGGGGGCACCACCGAGGAGACCGCGCCGGCGAAGCGGGACCGGACCCACTTCCTCTACCTCGCCGTGATCGGGGCGGTGCTGCTCGGCATCGCCGTGGGCTTCGCAGCCCCCGGTGTCGCGGTCCAGCTCAAGCCGCTGGGCACGGGGTTCGTGAACCTGATCAAGATGATGATCTCGCCGGTCATCTTCTGCACGATCGTGCTGGGGGTCGGCTCGGTCCGCAAGGCCGCCAAGGTCGGCGCGGTCGGCGGGCTGGCGCTCGGCTACTTCATGGTGATGTCGACCGTCGCGCTGGCCATCGGCCTGGTCGTCGGCAACATCCTGGAGCCCGGCTCCGGACTGCATCTGACGGAGACCGTGCGGCACGCCGGCCAGGCCCAGACCTCGGGCGGCGGCGAGTCGCTGCCCGAGTTCCTGCTCGGCATGATCCCCACCACCCTGGTCTCCGCCTTCACCCAGGGTGAGGTGCTGCAGACGCTGCTGGTGGCGCTGCTGGTGGGCTTCGGGCTGCAGGCGCTGGGCACGGCGGGCGAGCCGGTGCTGCGCGGGATCGGGCACCTCCAGAAGCTGGTCTTCCGGGTGCTGGCCATGATCATGTGGGTGGCGCCGGTGGGTGCCTTCGGCGCCATGGCCGCGGTGGTCGGCGAGACCGGCCTGGACGCGCTGAAGTCGCTGGCGGTCATCATGGTCGGCTTCTACACGACCTGCCTGCTGTTCGTGATCGTGGTGCTCGGCGCGCTGCTGCGGCTCTTCGCGGGCGTCAACATCTTCCTGCTGCTGAAGTACCTCGCCCGGGAGTTCCTGCTGATCCTGTCCACCTCCTCCTCGGAGTCGGCGCTGCCGCGGCTGATCGCGAAGATGGAGCACCTGGGCGTCAGCCGGCCGGTGGTCGGCATCACCGTCCCCACCGGCTACAGCTTCAACCTCGACGGCACCGCCATCTACCTGACGATGTCCTCGCTGTTCGTGGCCGAGGCGATGGGCAAGCCGCTGCCGCTGGGCCAGCAGATCTCGCTGCTGGTGTTCATGGTCATCGCCTCGAAGGGGGCGGCGGGCGTCACCGGCGCGGGCCTGGCGACGCTGGCCGGCGGTCTGCAGTCGCACCGCCCCGAACTGGTCGACGGCGTCGGCCTGATCGTCGGCATCGACCGCTTCATGAGCGAGGCGCGCGCCCTGACCAACTTCGCGGGCAACGCGGTGGCCACCGTGCTGATCGGCACCTGGACCAAGGAGATCGACCGGGCCCGGACGGCGGAGGTGCTGGCCGGAAGGCTGCCGTTCGACGAGAAGTCGCTGGCCGACGAGGCCTCCGCCGGGGCAGGGACCGCCGCCGGGACGGACGTCGTCGGGCCGCGCGAGGGCGGGGCGGAGAAGGCGCCCGCCGGGGTCTGATCCCGGGCCGCAGGAGGGGAGAAGGGGCGGGTGCCGGTGAGGCACCCGCCCCTTCGGCGCGACCGCCGTCACCCGCCCGCGGCGTCCCCCGCCACACTCCCCGCCCGCACCGCTTTGACCTGCGGTTTCATCGACCCGGGCCGATTGTCAGTGCCTCCTGACACCATAGGAATGTGAGGGAAACCGCCGCCGGCGAAGGCCGGTGGTGTGTGGGCACATACAAGGAGGAATGAGACATAACGCCTTGGGTGAGGGATCTGATCGGCGGGGGAGCCGCGGCAGCGGGAGACGGATCGGACAAGCACCGCCCATGAGTGCTCAGAGGGGGCGCAGCCAGACGGTGGCCAAGGGGGGAAGCACCGGAGTGACGGAGGCGGCGCGGCCGTTCCAGGGGACCGGCTCCGCCGTCAGGGGATCGGGGTTGGTGACACCGCTGCCGCCGTAGCGCGGGTCGTCGGTGTTGAGGACCTCGCGCCAGGCGGGGACGTGATCGGGGACGCCCAGCCGGTAGGTGTGGCGGACCACGGGGGAGAAGTTGGTGACCGAGACCAGGGGGGAGCCGTCGGCGGCGAAGCGCAGGAAGGAGAAGACGTTGTCCTCGCGCGCGTCGCCGTCGATCCAGGAGAAGCCGGCCGGGTCGGTGTCGCGTTCCCACAGCGCGGGCGCGTCGGCGTAATGGCGGTTCAGCGCGCGGACCAGGTCGCGCACCCCCCGGTGGTCCGCCTCCGCCTCGTAGGAGGGGTCGAGCAGCCACCAGTCCGGTCCGTGGCTCTCGGCCCACTCCGCGCCCTGGGCGAACTCCTGCCCCATGAAAAGGAGTTGCTTGCCGGGGTGGGCCCACATGAAGCCGAGGTAGGCCCGGTGGGTGGCGCGCTGCTGCCACCAGTCACCGGGCATCTTCGACACCAGCGCCCGCTTGCCGTGCACCACCTCGTCGTGGGAGATCGGCAGCACATAGTTCTCGGAGTAGGCGTAGATCATGGAGAAGGTCATCTCGCCGTGGTGGTACTTGCGGTGCACCGGCTCCTTGGCGGCATAGCCCAGCGAGTCGTGCATCCAGCCCATGTTCCACTTCAGGCCGAAGCCCAGACCGCCGAAGCCGCCGGGGCCGACGTGGTGCGTGGCGCGGGTGACGCCGTCCCAGGCGGTGGACTCCTCGGCGATGGTGACGACGCCGGGGCAGCGGCGGTAGACCGTCGCGTTCATCTCCTGGAGGAAGGCGACCGCGTCCAGGTCCTCCCGGCCGCCGTGCTCGTTCGGCGTCCAGCCGCCCTCCTCGCGCGAGTAGTCGAGGTAGAGCATCGAGGCGACCGCGTCGACCCGCAGGCCGTCGATGTGGAACTCCTCGCACCAGTACACGGCGTTGGCGACCAGGAAGTTGCGGACCTCGGTGCGGCCGTAGTCGAACTCCAGGGTCCCCCAGTCCGGGTGCGCGGCCCGCACCGGATCCTGGTGCTCGTAGAGCGGCCGGCCGTCGAACTCGGCCAGCGCCCAGTCGTCGCGGGGGAAGTGCGCCGGCACCCAGTCCATCAGGACGCCGATGCCGGCCCGGTGCAGCGTGTCGACCAGGTACCGGAAGTCGTCCGGGGTGCCCATCCGGGCGGTGGGCGCGTAGAAGCCGGTGACCTGGTAGCCCCAGGAGCCGCCGAAGGGGTGCTCGCACACCGGCATGAACTCGACGTGCGTGAAGCCCAGGTCCTTGACGTACGCGGGGAGCTGCGCGGCCAGCTGGCGGTAGGTCAGCCCGGGCCGCCAGGAGGGGAGGTGCACCTCGTAGACGGAGAACGGCGCCTGGTGCACGGGCCGCTCCCCGCGCCGGGCCATCCACTCGTCGTCGGTCCACCGGTGGTGCGCGGCGTCCACGACCGACGCGGTGGCCGGCGGGCACTCGGTCCGCCGGGCCATCGGGTCGGCGCGGACGGTCCGGGTGCCGTCCGGCCGGGTGATCTCGAACTTGTACAGCTCGCCCTCGCCGACGCCCGGCAGGAAGAGCTCCCAGACGCCCGAGGAGCCCAGCGAGCGCATCGGATGGCCGGTGCCGTCCCAGCAGTTGAAGTCGCCGACGACCCGCACGCCCCGGGCGTTGGGCGCCCAGACGGCGAAGCGGGTGCCGGTCACCCCCTGGTGGTCCATGATCCGCGCGCCGAGGGCGTGCCACAGCTGCTCGTGCCGCCCCTCGCCGAACAGATGCAGATCCAGCTCGCCGAGGGCGGGCAGGAAGCGGTAGGGGTCGTGCACGGTCGTGGCGTGGTCGCCGTAGTCGACCAGCAGCTCGTAGTCCGGGACGGTGGTCAGCGGCAGCACCCCGGCGAACAGCCCCTCGCCCTCGGCGTGCAGGGCGGCGCGCAGGCCCTTGGCCAGGACGATGACGCCCTTCGCGCACGGCCGCAGGACCCGGATGAGCAGCCCGCCGCGCACGGGGTGGGCGCCCAGCAGCCCGTGCGGGTCGTGGTGGGTGCCGCCCAGCAGCCGGTCGCGGTCGTCGTCGGAGAGCGGGGCGGCGGCCCGCACCCCGCCCGGGCCGCCGGCCGGCCGCGCCGGGCTGAAGGTGGCCGGGGGGCCGTCGGCCCGTCCGGGCGCCGGGGCGGG
>NZ_BMND01000012.1 GCF_014646275.1 Streptomyces kronopolitis | reverse complement strand
TCCAGGATGCACATCCTGTCGGACGCGAACGGACTGCCCTTGGTCGTCGGCGTCTCGGCGGGGAACACCCACGACAGCCAAGGGCTGAAGCCGATGGCCGAGGGCCACCAAACGAGACACGACCCTCACCGCGGCCGCTACTTCAAACCCGAGCGCCCAGCGAACGGTAAGGGCGGCGTAGATGGTGGTCGAGCGCACCATGTCGTGGCTGTCGGGCTACCGCAGACTCAGCCCCCGCTACGAACGCGACCACCGCAACTACCTGGCCTTTCCCGGACTCGCCGCCGCCATCTGCTGCTACAAGCGATACGTACGCCTCACCACATAGGACACGGTCCAAGGGCTGTCCCGGATGGCCTCCGGTGTGATGGTGGCCAGGGCGGCTCCTCGACGCGAGCACGGACTTTCCGGTGGGAGATGTTGTGGTCCTCTTTCCAGGCTGGGAGTTCGGTCTGGCCGGGTTCGCGTCGGTGCGGGATGACCAGTCCAGCGCCCCGGTAACCACCGTCGGCGATCACCGTGGTGTGACCGACAGCGGCTTTTGCGCCGGAGATTTCCCATGCCTTGCAGTCGTTGCGGTTGCCCGGGACAGGCCCGCCGACGGCGGCAACGAACCGGCTGTAGGCGTCGATGACGACCTGGTGGTTGGCCGAGTAGCGGTAGCTTTTCGACTGCTCGGCGGCGGTGTGATCGCGGGTGGGGACCAAGGTGCCGTCCGCGATCAACACGGTGCCGTCGCGGAACCGCTTACGGGTCTGGAGAGCGAGTAATGGCCCGAGGTGGTCGATGATGCGGCCAGCGGCCGACTTCGACACCCCGAACAGCGACGCCAACTGACGAAAGGTCAGGTTTGTCCGCCAATACGCGACGCCAACAGGACCCGGTCCTCCGGCGGCAAGCTTCACGGCAGGCCCCTGCATGCCTGGTCGGTGCTTTCACGCCGCAAGGCTGTGATCAGCTTGCCGAACTGCTGTGGGCTCAGCCGGTGAACGGGGCTATCCAGGATGACTTCGACGCCGTGATCACACCAGACACGTGGGAATGATCCCGGAGGTGAACAGCCACCTGACGCTGACCAGCCCGTCTCCGCCGGCAGGACCCACCGAGGCGTCCATCAGCCACCGCTACTCGGCATCCTGGTAATGATCCGCGACGCCCGACCATGCCAAGCCACGACCTGCCGGATGTGGACGGTGACGGCCGGAGCGACTTCGCGGGACGGCACCACAGCTCACCAGCCAGTGCGCACAGCGGTCTGCGCCAGCGGGCCCCGATCTCGGTGCGGCCGGATATCCCCAGTCCAGGCGTGATGCCGTTGAGTATCCCAGAATCAACGTGGCGAAGGTGAAAATTGACACCGTGTAGAATTTCTGGGCGGGGAGCAGTCGGGCTCCCCGCGAGACCTTCCTGGAGGAGCAATGCAGAGGCAGAACTGGCTCATCACCGGCGTCAGCACGGGCCTGGGGCGTGCCTTCGCCCAGGCCGCCCTGGCTGCCGGTCACACCGTTGTCGGCACGGTCCGCTCGGAGGGGGACCTGCGGGCCTTCGAGGGGCTCAATCCCGGTTACGCTCGCGGCCGCATCCTGGACGTGACGGACGACCACGCCGTCTCGGATGTGATCACGGAGGTGGAGCGAGGCGTCGGCCCCTTGGATGTCGTCATCGCCAACGCCGGCTACGGCCTGGAGGGCACCTTCGAGGAAACCCCGCTGGCCGAGGTGCGGCGGCAATTCGAGATCAACGTATTCGGGGCAGTGGCCACCCTGCAGGCAGCACTGCCCCACATGCGCCGACGCCGCCGCGGACACCTGATGGCCGTCACCTCCATGGGCGGCCTCATGGCCGTGCCCGGCATGTCCGCCTACTGCGGCAGCAAGTTCGCCCTGGAAGGCATCCTCGAAGCACTGGGCAAGGAGGTCGCACAGTTCGGGATCCACGTGACGGCGATCGAGCCCGGCTCCTTCCGCACCGACTGGGCCGGACGGTCCATGACACGCGCCGCGCGGACCATCGACGACTACGACGAGCTGTTCGATCCCATCCGTGAAGCGCGCCAGAAGGCAAGCGGGAACCAGCTCGGCAACCCGGCCAAGGCCGGAGAAGCCGTCGTGCGCATCGCCTCGGTCGACCAGCCGCCGGCCCACCTCGTCCTGGGCTCGGACGCGCTGCGGCTGGTCACCACTGCGCGCACTGCCGTGGACGAGGACATCCGCGCATGGGAGACGCTCTCCCGCACGACCGACTTCGACGAGGGTGCTCAGCTCTGATGTCCAGCCACCACCCCGCGCGGAGCCGACGCAGCACCGAACGCAAGGGCGATCTGCGGGAGCGGGCCATCCTGGACACCTGCGAAGCCCTGCTCGCGCACAAGGGCTACAACGCCATGACCGTCGGCGACATCGCCCAGGGCGCCGGCATCACACGCGGCGCCCTGTACTTCTACTTCGGCTCCAAGCAAGAAGTAGTTGTGGCACTCGTGGCGCGTACCGTCGAGCATCTGTGGGAGCGGTCCCGGACCACCGCGCAGACCGACGAGCCCCGCCAGGCCATCGCAGAAGCCATGCAGCGCACGGTAGAGCTGTGGAACGAGCACGGCCTGGTCATGCGCACGGCGATCGACCTGTCGTTGACCGTGCCGGAGATCGGCGAGCTGTGGAGCCATACAGCGGACTTGTTCATCACGGCCATCACCGCCGTCCTGGAACGGGCCGGCATCCAGGACGGCACCGAACCAGAACAAGCCTCAGCGATGGCACGCGCCCTGTGCTGGATGATCGAGCGGACGTTCTACCACGCCTCACAAGAGTCCCGCGAGACGCTGCAAGGGGCATCCGCGACCTGCGAACACATCTGGCTGACCAGTGCCGGTCTGACCACCTGACGGACGGCCGTTCGGTGCAGCGGTGGCGGCAGGTGTGGGACGAAGGCTGTCCGCGGGATCTTGGGGCGCAGGGGCCGGCGTCGCTGCCGAGGCTGAGTGAGAGGCAGTTCGTTCGGGTGGAGGCGGCTGCATCCTGTCACCGAACAGGACCGGTAGGCTCTCGCTTCCGCGGATCTGGGTTGCTGCCCTCGCGGTGGACTTCCCCTTGTGCGGCCGCCCTGCGCCATTCACCGCTGATGGTGTGCGCTGCACATTCCGTGCGGACGAGCAGCCCGCAGGCAGGAGACGCTGCCGAAGACGGGGCCGGGTTCGAAGACCAATACCGCGCCCGGTAGTCGGGGTGGACGGCAGCCAGCAACTTCTTGCACAGATCCGCCTGCTCAGCCGGCGGCGCCTTGTGGAACTGGGTGGTCTCCGAGATCTGCTGTGTCACAGCCTCACCTCCCGGCTTGCGAACCAGCCTGTGTCCTCCAGGACTCAGCGGGCGTCCTCGGTGGTGAGGTGTCCATACGTGTCAGTCGTGGTGCTGATGCAGCAGGTCCCAGGACCGGAGACCATCTCGACGGGGGCGCCGTCCGGAGCATCCTGGTGGCCGCCCCGTGTCGGAACCAGTGTGGAGCGAAGTCCAACCCCCGATGCGGATGCGTAGCACCAGGTCGGCCTCACCGTCGGGGGCACTGCGTTTTCGATCACGACGCACTTCGACCTATGGGAGTCACAGGTCCTGGAGGCGGCTATCACTCACGGCTGTTCATGATCGCGGTTCGGTGGCCCTCCGTGGCTCCGAGCGCGGAAGTGATCCAGAACCACGGTTCGGCCGACGCCGACAGGCAGCCGGGCACGAGCCGCAGAAGTGAAGGGGTGCCGGGCAGGGCGGCTGGTCACGATCCGCCCCGCCCGGCATTCCTCTCTTACCAGCCTATGGCCGTGAGGATGGGGGCGATGGCACCGAGCAGGCCGGTGGCCAGGCCCAGGATGCCGCCCGCACCGGGAAAGGTCGGAGCGTCAAGGGCCTCCAGCTCCTCCACGTCCAGAAGCAGTGCGTTAGCGCTGTTGTGGTTTTCCATCTGATTCATCTCCTTGGTATCTGACACCAGGTGCGCTGTCAGTTCGCGGCGCCGAGCTGTGCTGCTGTCGGCGACAGAGAAGAGGACATCAGGAGGCGCGGTGGGCCCGCTTCACCCGCAGCGGGTGAGATCCACCTCGAGCCACGGCAGGGGGTGTTGGCGGGTGGGCTCGCATGCAAAGTACGGCGCATTCGCGATGGAATATCGTGGTCGCCTTGAGTGGTCCCGAAGGGGCCGTCGGTTTCGGCGGTCAGTTGGGTGGCCTCCAACGCGCTGCCCGGAGACCGGAAAACGCGAGGCCTGTTTTCTGCAGGGCGAGTGCATCACTCACCCGGAGCATGATGCGTTCCCCATCGTGCTCTTCTCATTGGCAGCCGCGTGGACGGCACGGCTGCGGGACTGAGAGCGCCTGACAGCCACCGGCCACTGCGCCGTCGTCCGGCACAAGAAATCGGCGCGGATGCCATGGTCAAGGTTTGATTGAGATGTGGTCACAGGGCTTGGCGTTTCAGGGCCGGCTGGATGATTGTTCGTAGCAGAGGGCGAGTCGTGAGTACCTGGCCGTGATGCCTCGGCCTATTTCAGCAGCCCGATGCGCTTCTCGACCGTGTGTCTGGCCCTGTATTTCTCACGGTCGAAGCTGGGCGGGCGTCCGTGGGCGGACGCTGACGGGGCGAGGCACCCGGAACGGTCCACAGGCTCGGTGACCGGCTGGCCGGCGGTGACGGCGGCGGCCAGGACAGGAAAGGAGGCGTCGATGGTGAGGCGGATCTTCGCGGTCAGGTCGCCGCAGGAGCGGGAATTTGACAAGTCCGCAATCGGCCCGGAACACGTCGGCGCTCTCCTGGCGCGAGCGCGGCATTCACGCCCGGACGGTCCGGGGCGGAAACGCCACGCTATGGTACTTGTACTTCACCGTTGTCCCGTCCGCCCCCACATTCATGGACAGTCGTAGTTTCAACTCGTGCCTCCGAACGAACTGACCGGCAGCAAGACCACTGCCCGGCGCAGCGACCACGACTGGTCGTCGGATGCGACAGTCGCCCAGGCGCGCGGTCGCGCCCACTCGTGAACGACACGCGTCCTCGCTGTCCCACTGGTTGAAGCCATGACCCGATGCTGCGCATCGACCCCGGAGACGTCCACCCCGAAGGGGGCTGGTCGATATTCCGAGGCTTTCGCCTGTGGGCCAGCGGGCCACGACGGTAGCGACGGACTTCAGAAGGCGTGAAGAACTGCCGGGCGTCACCGGCATTGAGATTGGTGGTGATCATCGTGACGGTGTTGGAGCGTGCCGCGGAGCTCGATGCCTTGGCCTCGATGGTCAGGGAGTCGCTCGGTGGCGGACGGGCGGTGGCGGTGGTGGAGGGGCCTGCCGGCGTGGGGAAAAGCGCTTTGCTGGCGTGGGCAGCTCAGCACGGTCATGACCAGGGGCTGACGGTGTTGCAGGCGAGTTGCTGCGCTGAGGAGCGGGGCCTTCCGTTCGGAGCCGTCCGTCAGCTTCTTGAACCTGCTGTCCTGGCGGCCGGGCCCGATGAGCGTGCATCGCTGCTGTCCGGTGTTGCCGAGTGTTGTCGGCGGGTTTTCGAGCCGGATGCCGACCACGTGCGAATCAGCACTGATCCCTCCCCAACCTCCTTTCCACAAATTCATGCTCTGTTCATGCTGGCACTGCGGCTGGCCGAGCGTGCACCGTTGTTGCTGCTGATCGACGATGTGCACGATGCAGATCCGCTGTCGCGGCAATGGCTGACATACCTTGCACGCCGTTTGCCCAGCAGCCGCATATCGCTGGGTGTCGCCCATCGCATGGGCGCGAACAGTGCAGAAGACACTTTGGTGGCAGAGCTCAGAACTCAACCGGGGTGCCGGTGGCTGCGTCCCTCGCCGCTCTCGCCACGCGGCGCCGCCGACTGGCTCGAAGACGCACTGGGCACCGAACTCGAACCAGAGGTGCATTCCCTGTGCCGACGGGCCACCGGCGGAAACCCCTATGTTCTGGGCGCACTTGCTGATGATCTTCTACGTAGTGGCATACCCGTAGTCAGGGCCGAGTTGCTTCGGCTGGAGGCCTTGATCGCCCGTAGCTTGATGCACCACCTGCCGGTTCTGATGCGGCGGCACTCACCCTCGGTTCTCAAGGTCGCCGCCACGGTGGCCGTACTGAAACGCGTCCGCGATATGGCGCTGTTGAGTGACGTCGTCCGCCTCGATCAGGTCGCTGTGGCCGGTGCGGTCACCGTCCTCGAACATGCGGGCCTGTTCGAGCCGGGACCGCCATGGCAGTTGCCCCACCCACTGGTGGCAGAGGCCCTGTTGGCACAAGTCGGCGAGGCGGTGGGCAAGCAACTGCGAGCCCAAGCGGCGAGTTCACTCGTGGCCCTGGGCGGAAGCGATACGGAGGTTGGCGACCTGCTGCTCGCCACCGAACCGGAGGGCCTTCCGTGGCGGGTTCAGGTGCTGCGGGCAGCTGCCCAACAGGCGATGGACCGGTTCGATATGCGCACGGCCAGGGAGTATCTGGCCCGGGCTTTGCGGGAGCCGCCCGCCGAGGCCGACAGGGCGCAGATCCTCGCCCGGCTACGCATTACCGAGGTCCACACCAATCCGGCGGCTGCGGACAGGCTACGCACGGCGGTGGCAGAGGAGGCGGAACCGGCAGAGCGTGCCCGCCTGGTCCCGCACCTGGCTGGGGCTCTGACCCGCACCGGTCATGCGGAGGAGGCCATCGGCCTGCTCGACGCGTTCGCCGCCGAGATCCCTGAAGCCGATCAGGAGTCGCTCTACCGGCTGTGGGCACAAGGCATCCTGCTGCTGCTGGAGCAGAGCCCGATGCTGGCAGACATGTGGATCACTCGGGGCAGCATCGGCCAGGGCCTCAATGGGCACACCCCCGGGCAGCGCTTCCTGCTGGCCACGCTCGCGTTGCAGACGACCCTCACCGGCCGGGGTTCGCACACCGCCGTCATCCTGGCCGAACACGCCCTGGGTCGGTTCGACCCGCCTACCGACCCCATGCTCACCGGGGCCTTCGCCATCATGGCCCTGCTCCATGCCGACCGGTTGAAGGAGGCAGCGCGCTGGTACAAGGAGCTGATCGCCAATGGGCTGGAAAGGCAGCCTCCGCTGCTGCGGTCGTTGGTCCTGTCGCAGCGAGCGAAGTTGGCGTTCCGGCTCGGAGACCTCCACTCTGCGCTGGAGCTGGGCAGAGAGGCAGTCACCCTGGCGTCGGCCGATCAGCGCTACCGGCCCTACGCCGCGGCCCAAGTCGTCCATGCCCTGCTCGAACTCGGGGACATCCCGGAGGCGACGCGGGTGTGCCGCTCCGCCTTCGAGGAGCCCGTCGGCAACCACTGGAGCTGGACACCGCTGCTGGCTTCACGAGCTCAGCTACGGCTGGTTCAAGGCCAGCACGAAGCCGCCCTGGGCGACCTGGAGGAGTGCGGCCGCCGCCAGGTGGCCGGCGGCTACGACAATCCTGCGATGGCCCCTTGGCGCTCTCAGGCCGCCCTGATCCACGGTCACTTCGGTGATCTTGCAACCGGAACACGACTGGCCCGGGAAGAGCTGGAACTCGCGCGTAAGTGGGGTAGCCCGCGCACGATGGCTGCAAGCTTGCGGGTCCTCGGTATGCTCACCACAGGTCCGTCTGCCCTCGAAGCCCTCTCCGAGGCGGTCACCCTGCTGGAAACGACGCAGGCACGCACCGATCTCGCCCACGCTGTCACGGATCTGGGGCAAGCCTTGTACGAGGCCGGCCAGACCGAGCCAGCCCGTGCCCGGCTCCGACAAGCCCTCGCCCTGGCCGAGGCGTCCTGTGCCCAACCCCTGGCCGAACGTGCATTTCAAGCATTGCTCGCCACAGGAGCACGTCCACGCCGGAAACGGCAGTCAGGAATCCACGCACTGACGGACAGAGAGCGCCGCATCGCTGTGCTCGCCGCCGAGGGAATGACCAACCAGCAAATTGCTGCTGAGCTATTCATCGCCCGCCGGACCGTGGAGTTCCACCTCACCCGCGTCTATCGCAAACTCGGCGTCGATGGAAGAGCCAACCTTGCCGAAACGATGACCGAGCCCGAACAACCACTCCCACAGAACTCACCCGCGCCTCTTCTCCCATAGTGAAAGTAGACGGAACGGCCAGGTGAGCATCGAGGGGGAGCGCGGCGCACAGTGCGACCGGGGCGAGGCGGCACCGCCCGCTATACGTCATCCGCTACAACAGCCCGAGCTGTTGCGCAACGCGAACCCCCGACCGTCGATCGCCGACACCCAGTTTTCGGTAGATGCTTTTCAGATGCGTCTTGACGGTGTTGATCGACACATGCTCGCTCCCCGCCATTTCGTCCACCGTCATCATCTCTGGGAGCAAGCGAAGGAAATCAAGCTCGCGGCGGGTAAACGGCACCTCGCGCGTGCCGGACTCTGTCTTTTGCTCCGGGTGTCCAGGCTTCTCACCCATCAGGGCCAGCAGCTCCCGCACGTATTCGTTGCGGCCGAGCCGTTCACCCGCGTAGGCCAGCACCAGCTCCCGGCACCAGTGCTGACTGTCGACGAAGAGGCATCGGAGTCCGTGGGGGGCAGCCAGCAGCGCTTCCCGTAGCGCACGCAACGCATCGTCGGTGGCTTGCCGCCGCCAGTACCAGTGGGCTATCTCCAGCCACACCGTTGCCTGAAGTGTTCGCGAGATCTCCGCATCTGGCCACGGGAGCGCTTCCAAGTCGGCCAGCGCGTAGCCGACTGCACCGGACAGCAGACCCATGCGGGCCATCGCGAGCTTCGGCGCGGGGTCGAGACTCGGCCCCACTGGACCAGCGGCAAGGGCCGGGGCCGGCGTTTGAAGCCAGTCCGGTCCGGAGCCGTCGCGTGAGCTTCCATCTCCATACTCCATGAAGCGCCTTTGACTTTGTACGAGTTCTCATTTCGTGCCGTTGAGAAGTCAACGTGGCGTGCGCGCTGACCGAAAGGGCTCTTTCCTCTTCCTTCGGAAAGTCCGGTAAGGCGTTGCAGACAGCCAGGGGGGCAGCGGCAAATACCTACGGACATGTCGCGTGCATGCCATCGCCTGTGCATGCGCCACCCACGCCGAAGCTGACAGGTGGCGATGCACGACCGTTCATTTCACCCGCTGCGGGTGAGGCGAGGCTCCCCGGATCGCTGATGTGCTGTTCCCGTCGCCGACAACACAGTTCTGCGCGGTCACCAACGTCGCACCCGTGACGGCTGCCACGCCCAAGACGAGGAGTTGCCACAGATGGGTGCTGCGCACACCACGGCCCCGAACCAGCACTGGTAAGTCGAGGAATCGGAGGCGCTTGACGCCCCGACCTTCTCCGGTGCGGGGAGCCCCTCACACTTCCCGCCGGCCTGCGCGGAGGCACCCCCTCCTCAGCTTCACGGCTGGTAGGGAAGCGGCCGGGTGGGGTGGACCGTGGCCCGTCCATGTGGGGTGGATCGAGCCCCGTCCGCCCCACCTGGCATTCGCCTTCGTCCCTTTACCCCCTGCGAGAGAGCCTTTCCATGCCAGCGAGCACTTCCCCACACGAGCGCGGGACCACTGCTTCCGCGGTTGAGCAACTGCCCGCCCACCCTGCCCGGCGGGAGGGCGTGGAGATCGGCCGGGACGACGCTGAGGGAGCCGTGCTCGCGCACCTGCCCGACGGCCGTCACCTGCGGCTCGGCCGCGATGCCGCGGCGCTCCTGGCCGGCCTCGACGGTTCACGGACACGCGAGGAAGTGCTCGTGCAATGGGCCGCCGTGGTGGGCGAGCAGAGGGCTTTGGAGCTGCTGACGCGGTTCGATGCCCTGGGACTGCTTGATCTCCCCGGCCTGCCGATGTCCGCCTCAGACCGGCGGGTCAGCTACCGCAAGCCGATGTCGTTGCAGCTCACGTTGCTACGGCCGGAACGCTTCACAGGCCGCCTGCAGGCCTTGGGAAGGGTGCTGACCCGACAGCCGGTTCCGCTCCTCTACGCCGTGCTGCTCGCCGGCGGAGCGGGCGCCGGACTCGTGGGGAGGGGGAGCCTGGTCCGCGCGGTATCCGAGCCGGTCCCCCTGCACATCACCGTCATCCTGTCCGCAGCCGTCATCGCCGTCAGCGTGCTGCACGAATTCGGCCATGCGATCGCGCTGGCGTATTTCGGCGGCCGGCCGCGGCGTATGGGGGTGATGCTCTTCTACCTGGCCCCCGCCTTCTTCTGCGATGTCTCGGACGGCTGGCGGCTGGCCGCACCTAGACACCGGGCGCTGGTGGCGCTCTCCGGTGTGATCGTGAACGTCGGGGTGGCGGCGGCCTCCGCGATCGCGGGGGTGCTGAGCACCGGGGACGCGGCGACGTTCTGGTGGCTGCTGACCGTGGCCAACCTGCTCGTCACGGCGTTCAACCTGGTGCCCTTCGTCAAGCTCGATGGCTATCTCGCCCTGATGGCCATGGTGGACGTACCGTTCCTGCGCCAGCGGGCGATGGCCGACGCCCGGGGGTGGCTGGGCCGCGTGTTCTTCGGCTCGGCGTGTCCTGCGAAGAGACTCGATCGGGCGTGGTCGGTGCCGTTCGGGCTGTGTGCACTGGCTTTCCCGGTGCTGCTGGTGGGCGCTGTTCTGGCGCAGGTGTTGACGGCGGTTCTGCCGTGGGGAGCGGTCGGTGCGGTGCTCTCGCTCGTGGTTGTGCTGCTGGGCGCGGGCTGCCTGCTCTACGGCGCGGGCCGGTTCGCCGGATCTGCCATGTGCTCCCGATCGCCGAGGGCCGGCACGCCACGCCGGCTGCTCGGGGTGATTGTCCTGGTCGCGGCCGTGGTCGTGCCGCTGGCCGCGGTCCAGGTGGAAGTCTCGGCGACGGGCGGCTATATCGCGACGAAGGGAAGGACCGTGCTGGTGCTGCCCGACGAGGGGCGTGCACGCGGACTCCGGCCGGGTGACCACGTGCTCTTGAAGTCGGTCGGCCTCTTCCGCAGCCCGGTTGTCGCGACCGCCACCGTGGACAGCGGACCCTCCGGCCGGGCCACTGTCGCCACAGCCGCGCTCGGCCCGATCAAGGATCTGCCCGGTCGCACCGAAGGCACCCGTTATCCGCTGCGCAACATCAGCGACAGCAGCGGAATGCCTCTGTCCGGCACGGGCTATGCCACGGTCGCCACCGGCCGTACCAGTCTTGCCGAATGGCTCTTTCGCACCCACCTGCTGGCGCCGTTGCGCACCCTGTCGGACTGAGGCCGGAACAAATCCCGCCTCCTCAATGCGGCTCTCGCCCGCGAATCACGTAGAACCTGCCGGCGATTCCCCCCCGGCTTCGGTCGGCGATGAACCCTCCATCCCCTCTCTTCGGAATCATCCGAGCCACGTCAACTGCGAAGGAGAACACCGCATCATGGGCAACAAAGGACGACACCGCAAAGACACCAAGGTGGACCGCGTCCGAGTCCGCTCCACACTTGGCCTGGCGACTCTCGCTGTTGTCGGCGGCGGGGCCCTCGCCCCGTCCGCTCAGGCCGCTGAAGGAACATCCGCCCCGGTCAGCCAGCCCGACGGCGCCCAGCAGGCCCCTGAGGCCGCGCAGAGTCAGCAGCCGGCCGATGCGCCGGTCAATCCTGCGAGCGAGGACGGCCAGGTCGCCACGGTGAGCGAGATCCGCCCCGGCAAGTTCGGCACAGGTGGGGCCGTCGGCCAACTTGGTGAAGGCGTGGAGTTCGGCTCGAAGGAATTCATCGAGGCTGTACGCAAAGATCAAGAAACCTACGCAGAGGGACCGGAGCTCAAGCAGGCGGATCAGCTGTCCTTCGAACTGAACAACAACCAGGGTCATCCGTTCGCGGGAGGTGACCTTCCGGTGACCCAGGAATCCCTGGAGAGGGCCTGCGGAACCATGACCGTGCCGGAAACCGGGTGCAGGTTCGACATCACCAGCACCCAGCCCGCGCCGCCGGTGGACGCCATAATCCCGAAGACTGACGGCAGCGTTAACAACTCTAAAGACGGGAGACCTTACAAGTACACCAAGACTGAAGGAGAGACCACAACCAAGGGATGGGAAGTATCTGCGAGCGCGAACATCGGCGGCGAAGTCCCGGGGGCGCCCGCAACGTCTACCACACCCGCGGGCGTGAAGACGGCCATCCAAGCGGGAGTGACAGCCAAGTACGGCGAATCTACTGCGACATCAACAACCGAGGCCACTGAGCACACGTTCCAGATACCCGGCTATAGCGAGGCCCAGCTCATCCGAAGGCAGCCTCGGGTGCAGGTGGATGGGAACCTCGTGCTCCAATTCGCTGAACCTTTCCGCGGGCAGACCGAGTACTCCGTTCCCGTACAGCGCACCATGAACGATCCCAAGTCCGGGCCGCAGGTCGTCATGCAGACGCGTCCGGTCGGCTCTCAAGATCAGTGGAGCAACGGATAGATCCGGCCAGCGACTCTCACTACCTGCGCCCCGAAGCCACTCGCCATCGGGTCAGGGCACTGCCCTTGACCCCGCGGCGTGACTCCGGTTCGGCCTGACGTGGTCTTGAGAACCTGTTCCTGCGCCCGTCGTCCGTTTACAGGGGCGCAGCCGGTAACCGGCAGCGGCAGACAGGAACGCGGAAGTGCCTTCCGACCTGGGAGGCACTTTCTGCGTGCACACCACCAGGTCGCTTCCCGAGCTCGTCGTCTCGGTAGACGATCAGGGGGTGGTCTATGTCGGCACGCTGTTCAAGACATGGGGCACGTCGGCCTCTTCCCCGCGTACGTGGACGTGCTGTGCCTGGTCTCCTCCGCCGTCTACTTTCGACTGCCGGAGACTGCCCACAGCCGCCACCAGCTCGCGTAGCTCGGTGGCCGTCCGCGGCCGGTCGCCTGGGTTTCCACAGCGTCTGCGGACGGGACGCACAACCTCGCGCCTGCGAAGTTCTGTCTTCGTCTGGTGGCGCGCAGGTAGCGCAGCGCTGACCCGCGCACGCCTCGGCCCTCAGCCTGTTCCTTGTCCGTCGGTGTCACAAGTGCGCTGCGCGTCCCGGGCGCCGGTCAGCGAGGGGCCCGCCGTGTCGTCCGCGGTCAGTGCCTGGCTCAGGGCGCTGCGTCGCCGGATGCCCAACTTGCGGTAGCTGTGGGTCAGATGGGTCTCCACGGTGCGGCGGGCGAGATGCAGCAGGTCCGCGATCTCCGCGTTGGTGCGGCCTCCTGCGGCCAGTTCGGCGATGCGGCGTTCGCTGTCGGTGAGCGAGGCGGCACCGGTTCGGGTCGCCGGACGGCGGGCGCCGCTCGCGCGCAGCGCCTCCTCCGCCAGGTCCCGCAGCCGTATCGCGCCCAGCCGTTCGGCGATCTCGGCCGCCTCCCGCAGGATGTCGCGGGCGCGGGACGACTCGCCCGAGGCGGTCAGCTGACGGCCCAGGGCCAGCAGCGCCGCCACGAGCTCCAGGCCTGCCGGGCCGCCTCGCAGCAGCCCCACCGCCTCCTGCGCCAGGTCCAGGCCCTGGCGCCCGCCGATCGCGGTGCCGAGGACACGCAGAGCCCGGCCCACCGTGCGGGGGGTGTCCCACACCCGGGCCAGGCGCAGTTCCGCCTCGACCAGGGCGACCGCCTCCCGTGGGTCGCCCAGCGCCAGATGGCACTCGGCGGCGGCCGTGCGCCACGGGGTGACGACCGGGCTGAACACCTCCCGGGCCGACTGGCGGCGCCCGCACTCCAGGAAGTCGTGCAGTGCTCCCGCCGGGTCACCGGTCGCGGCACGCAGCTCCCCGCGCGCGTACAGGAACCGGATCAGCTCCCATGACCCCGGCGCCGTCCGCAAGTCGAAGGCGTCGGCGAGGCGTTCGGCTTCGGCGACGCGGCCCGTCTGGACGAGCGCCGACAGCGCGTGGGCGTGGGCGTTGGTCGGGTTGGCGGCGGCGGGCGGCGGATCGGCCAGCAGCCGCGCGTAGTCGGCCCGTGCCGCGACGATGTCCATACGGGTGTTGACCAGCGCTTCCTGCATGGGGTGCAGGACGTCGGGGCGCTGCCCGGCCAGACCGCGCTCCACCAGCCCTTCGGCCTCGTCGAGTTCGTCGGCCCATTGGGCGACCGCGGCGGCCGTCCCCAGCAGGTACGGCTCGGACAACAGGTCGGCAGGTTCCGCCAGCAGGGCGCGCAGGCGCAGCATCGCCTCCTCCGCCGAGCTCTGCCCCGCGGTGACCGCGTACTTCACCAGGAACGCGTGACCTGCCGTGCTGACCGACTCCGGCGCGCGGTCGGCCGCCTCGGCCAGCCGCTTGTACGCCTCCTGCCGCACCGCCTGGTCGGTCTCCGACAGTTGCAGAAAGGCCTGCCGTAGGACGCTCACCAGGTCGGGACGCTCGGCGAGTGCGTCGTACAGCGAGCGCAGCATCTCGACCCCCGCGCGGGTCCTGCCGCGGCCGGTCAGCGCCGTCCCCAGGGCGACCGCGGCGCGCACCCGTTCCTGCGGCGGCCCCGGCAGCCGCATCGCCTCGGTGAGCGTCAGGATCGCGGCCGAGGAGCCGGGCACCGCGTACTCCAGCGAGCCCAGTTCGGTCAGCAGGCGTTGTCTGCCCTCGTCGGAGAGGGGTTCGGCCAGAGCGCGGCGCAGGAACGCCACCGCGTCCTCGATGTGCCCCTCACGCAACGCCAGGCAAGCGGCGTCCTGAAGGACCGGCGCTGCCCAGGGCACGTCCACCACGTCGGTGAGCAGCAGTTGACGGGCGACGAGCTCGCTGGAGGCACCGAGGTGCAGCATCGCCTCGGCGGTCTTCCGGTGCGCGGCGCGCCGCCGGTCCGCGGGGACGCCGGCGAGCACCGCGTCCCGCAGCAGCGGGTGGGCGTAGCGGGCGCGGCCCATGTCGTCGGGGCGCAGCAGTCCGAGGCCGGTCATCGCGGTGATCCAGCCCGCGACCCTGGCCGGGTCGGCGCCGGAGAGTTCGGCGAGGAGGGAGGGGATGTGGAGGGCGGGGAACCCCGCGCCGGCGGAGGGCTCGTGGTCCCAGCCCTCGTCCAGGATCGCCAGGGTCCGCGCCACCTCCGCGGTGGCCGGCCCGGCGCAGTCCAGCCACCACTGTACGGCCGCCGGGAAGGCTCCCGGGTACAGCGCCGCGGAGGTGCGCGGCACGACCGGGTGGCTGCCGTCGGAGAGGTCGTCCAGCAGGGCGCGCAGCAGCAGGGGGCTGCCCGCGCCGGCCCGTACGCAGTCCTCGATCCAGGCGTCGTGAGCGTCCGGGAAGACCGAACGGGCCGCCGTCGCGGCCGCGGCGTCGGACAGCGGGGGCAGGGTGTGGGTGGTGACCAGGGCGGGGGAGAGGCTGTGGGCGAGGCCCTGTGCGGGCGGGTCGACGTCGTACTGGCTGCGCTCGGTGACCGCGAGGACGATCGGCAGCCGGTCCATGAGCCGGGCGGCCTCCGCCAGCCAGCGGCGGGACGCCGCGTCGGCCAGGTGCACATCGTCCACGGTGATCAGCAGCGGCGGCTGCTCGGCGTACGACCGCAGCACCCGCCACAGTCCGGCGGTGGTCGCCTGCTCGTCGCCGCCCGATACCAGATCGGCGAACAGGGGTACCGGGCCCTGGAGTTGCAGGAGTGCGGCGAAGGGAACCGCGGAGTCGCCGGCGGAGCAGCGGACGCGCAGCACCCGCATGCCGTGGGCGGCGGCCTCCTCGGCGGCGGCCTCCAGGACCGTGGTGCGGCCCGTTCCGGTGGCACCGCGCAGCAGGACCAGACGACCGGTGCCCGCACGAGCGCGCTCGGCCGCGGTGGCCAGCAGTCGTGCCGCATCCCGCGGTGCACCTGCCGGTCCGGACATCCCTGCCTCCTTGTGTGGACGTGAGCGTCCTCATTTACGAGGACGGATCGCGCCGGAAATGGATGCGTGATCCAGACCGTGAGAAGAACCACCAGGATCGCTCACCTGTGCGACGGAACCGGGAGGTCGCTTCCGCCATCACGTGCCCAGTGTCGTGGTGGTGGCCGGCCGATCTCGTGGTCCGTGTCGTGGTGCTCCACGATTGCCCTGGTCACAAGCGTGACATGAGTGTGAAGAGCCTCCGCCCCCTCTGGCACCACAGACGTGGCGGGCTCGCACAAAGGAGGCAGGGTGCTCAACTCGTTCCGAAGGACACACGTCGGTACAGCAGCAGGCCCCGCCACGCCGCCGGTCCGGTTTCCCATGGCGGTGCGCGCCCGGTTGGTGAAACAGCGTCAGTCTGCTTGCTCGTTACGCCCCTCGTGCCGTGTGGCAGCGGGCGAGAAGCGACCCGAGGGCGAACGCCGTGTCGCTTCTGCGGTGTTGGCCGGTCCGAGTGCCGGAGCGGTTTTTACCGTCACCACCTCCCGTCCCCAAGTGCCGTGCCCGCCGCGCCGCCTGGCGCCGTACCCGCCCGAGACGGCGCCCGGCGCCGGGCACTTGGCGGAGATCGTCATGTTTGTGTCCTTGCCGCCAAATGGTGCGGCGGGCCATGATGACCAGGTGACACAACGGCGCGTCGTCTTCCTCCTCTATCCGCAGTTCCAGGTACTGGACCTGGCAGGACCGCATGAGGTGTTCGCGCAGACCGAACAGTGGGTGCCCGAGGGGGAGGGCTACGCCGTCGAGATCGTCGCGGGCGGCGCCGGAGCGGTGCGGGCCTGTCACGGGATCGACATCGCGGCCGGCAGCGGCGTCCAGCAGTGCCAGGGCCCGCTGGACACCCTGGTGGTCGTCGGCGGACCGGGTGATCGGGAGGCGGTGGACGACGAACTGCTGGTCGGCTGGCTCAAGGAGGCGGCCGGCCGGGCCCGGCGGGTCGCCTCCGTGTGTACGGGCGCGTTCCTGCTCGCACGGGCCGGACTGCTCGACGGGCGGCGCGCGGTGACGCACTGGGCGGCCTGTGAGCGGCTGGCCCGGGAGCACCCGGACGTCACGGTCACCCCGGACCAGATCTTCGTGCACGACGGGGCGGTGTGGACCTCCGCCGGCATCACGGCGGGGATGGACCTTGCGCTCGCCATGGTCGAGGAGGACCACGGGCCCGAGGTCTCCCGGGCCGTCGCGCGGATGCTGGTGATGTTCGTCCAACGCCCGGGCGGGCAAGCGCAGTTCAGCACCCAGCTCGCCGCGCAGCGGCCCACGCGTCAACCGCTGCGGGACGTGCAGGCCTGGGTCACCGACCACCTCGCCGAGGATCTGACCGTCCGGGTGCTGGCCGAACGGGCCGGTATGAGCGAGCGCAACTTCACCCGGGTCTTCCGCGCCGAGACCGGACTCACCCCCGCCGCCTACGTGGAGACCGTCCGGGTCGAGGCCGCCAGGGCCCTGCTGGAGACGACGGACACCACCATCGACGCGATCGCCCGGTCCTGCGGCTTCGGCCACGCCGAGACCCTGCACCGCTGCTTCAAGCGGACCCTGGGTGTCACACCGGGCCAGTACCGTCACCACTTCTCCCGGGCAGGTTGAAGGAGCGCCCGGATCCTCCACCGCGGCGAGAAGCCCGCGCACCACCAGTACGTCCCGTCGGGCGCCCCCGCGCACCGCGAGACGCGGAGCACCCTCGGCCCTCGGCAGCCCCGGACGCCGTCATGACCGTGTGACGGCGTCGCGCCGGCCGCACCCGGCACGCACAGCACAGGGAGCGCGCGTGCCGGGTCGGCGCACCCGCACACCACGGCCTCGCTCTCCTCCAGGCGCGCCGCACCCTTCCTTCCGTCTCCCCTTCCGCTACACCGCTGATCGGAGCAGTCTCGATGAACGACACCACCTCGGTGGGGATCTCCCCGCCCCGGAAGACCGCGGCGGGTGGGCAGCCGTGGGACGGCGCGCCGACGTCGGCCGCGCCCGCGCCGGGCCCGGCCCCGGCCGCCCTGGTACGGCTACGCCTGTCGCGTGGGCGGGTGGAGGTCACCGGGCGGCGGTCGGCGGCGGCCGGGCTGCTGAAGGCGCTCGGCCACGCGGCCGACGGTTACGACTTATGAGACAGGTCGGTATGCGTTCCGCCCAACTTGCAAGCCGGACCACCTCGCCTGGCTGATACCCCACAGAAGCAGGTCATGCATGGCAGTCTCATCAGGTTTCGACGGCAATGGCGCAGCAGCGGCTCCCATCCGGGTGCTCGGGCCGCTCGAAGTGTGCGGCGAGCGGGGGCCGGTATCCGTGGCGCCCGGGCGTCAGGAGATCGTCCTCGGGGCGCTGGTGCTCGAACTGAACCGGGTGGTGGAGACGACCCGTCTGGTGGACGCCCTCTGGGCTCACGACCCGCCGAAGACCGCACGCGCCCAGGTGCAGATCTGCATCTCCCGCCTCCGCAAGGCACTTTCGGACGGGGGAGTGGACGCCATCATCGAGACCCGCGCGCGCGGGTACATCCTGAGGGCGGCGGAGGACGCGACCGACATCGGCACCTTCCGTCGCCTGGTGGCAGAGGCGCACGCCCTGGCCCGTGACGGCCGGAAGATGCCGGCGGTGGAGAGGCTGCGCTCGGCGACGGGCCTGTGGCGGGGCCGGTGCCTGGCCGGGCTGCCCAGCGAGGCCCTGGCCGGTACGGCGGCGCAGTGGGACGAGCGGCGCCTGGAGGCGGTGGAGACCTGCATGCGGCTGCTGCTGGAGCTGGGCCGGCACGAGCACCTGGTCGGTGAGCTGATGCAGCTCGTCGGCTGCCATCCACTGCGGGAGCGGCTGCGGGGCCACCTCATGGTGGCGCTGTACCGATCGGGCCGGCAGGCGGAGGCGCTGGACGCCTACCATCGGGGCCGCGCGATGCTCGCCGAGGAACTGGGCCTGGAGCCAGGAAGGGAACTGCGCGATCTGGCGCAGGCGATCCTGACCGACGACCCCGGCCTGGCACTGGAACCTGCCGCACCGCGGGCTGTCGCGCCGGCGCTGTGCTCCGAGGCCGCGCAGGAGCGCGGTGCCGACCGCGACCCGGTCGTCACCCCCAGGCAGCTCCCCGCGGACATCGGCGACTTCGTGGCCGACGGCACACTCGTCTCGGCGGTCGGCGACGCCGTCACCGAGGGGCAGGACAAGGGGCAGCTGAACGTGGTCCTGGTGCTCGGCGGACCCGGTGTCGGCAAGAGCACGCTGGCCAGGCATGTGGCGCACCGGCTCGCCACCGAGCACTTCCCGGACGGACAGCTCTACTGCGACCTGCGGGAGGCGGGCGGACAACTGGTGGGTCCGGCACAGGTGTTGGGGCGGTTCCTGCGCGCGCTGGGTGTCCCGGGCCAGGCCATACCCGAGGCGCTCGACGAGCGCGCGGAGATGTACCGCAGTCTGCTCGCCGGGCGCCGCATCCTGGTGCTGCTGGACGACGCGGTCAGCGAGTCCCAGGTGATGCCGCTGCTGCCCGGAACCGGCAGCAGCGGCGTGCTGGTCACCAGCCGCGGCCAGCTCACGGCGCTGCCGGGCACCCGCAGGTTCGACGTGGAGCCGCTCGGTCAGGTGCAGGCCGTCCAGCTTCTGGGGCGGATCATCGGAGAGCAGCGTGTGGAGAGCGAGCGGGAGGCGGCGGGGGACCTCATCCGCCTGGTGGGCGGGCTGCCCCTCGCGCTGCGCATCATCGGCGCGCGCCTGGTCGCGCGCCCGCACTGGTCGCTGACCTCCATGTGGCACCGGCTGGAGAACGAGCAGCGCAGGCTGGACGAGCTGGCGCACGGCGAGCTGTCGATCCGGGCGAGCCTCTCGCTCAGTTACGACGGCCTGGCGGCGGCCGACCGTCGGCTGTTGTGCCTGCTCAGCCTCGCCGAGGGGACGGAGATTCCGAGCTGGCTGGGTGCCGCCCTGCTCGACGACACCACGCCGCACCCCACCGACCTGCTGGAACCACTCATCGACATGCGGCTCCTCGACATCACCGCGACGGACCGGGACGGGGAGTTCCGGTGCGGAATGTGGCACATCGTGCGGATGTTCGCGCGCGAGCGGCTGTCCGAGGAGAGCACCGAGGCGGAACGCGCCGGAGCGGTGCGGCGCATGGTCGGTGGCTGGATGGCCCTCGTGGAACGGGCGCACAAGGAGATCTACGGCGGTACGTACACCCTCGTGGCCGGCCGGGGCGAGCGGTGGTATCCGCCGGAGGACCACGTCCGCAGCTGCCTCCGCGACCCCCTCGGGTGGCTGGAGAGCGAGCAGGGCAACCTGCTGAACGCGGTCGAGCTGGCGGCCCGGTCCGGGCTGGACGAGTTGTGCTGGGAGCTGGCCACGGCCCTGGTGACGCTCTTCGAGGCCCGCGGCTACCCGGAGCTCTGGGAGCGCACCCACCGGGTGGCGCTGGCCGCCGTGCAGCGGACCGGCAACGAACGGGGCCAGGCGGCGGTGCTCGGCTCGCTGGGGACCCTGCACCTGTACCGCGGCGAGCACGAGGCGGCGGGCCCGTACCTCAGCGCCGCTCTGGAGATCTTCGAACGGGTCGGCGAGGTGCGCGGCCAGGCGCTGTGCCTGCGCGACCTGGCCCGCATCGAGCGCCACCACGGTGACGACGACCGGGCACTGGCCCTCTACGAGAGCGCCGAGCGCCACTTCGTGCGGGCGCAGGACGTGATCGGCCGGGCGTACGTGCTCGGCGAGATGGCCCACATCACCATGCGGCGGGCGGACTTCACGCGCACCCGCTCCGCTCTCGACGAGGCCCTGGGCATCTGCCGGTCGGCCGGCTTCGGCCGGGGCCAGGCCCTCGCACTGCGGCGGCTGGGCCAGATGCTGATGTACCAGGAGCGGTACGAGGAGGCGGAGCGGACCCTGCTCGAAGTCCTCGCCATGGTGGGGGCGAGCGGCGACCTCGTCGGAGAGGGATATGTGCTGCACGACCTCGGCCGGGTCAACGCCCATCTGCGTCGCACGGACCAGGCCGTCCGGTACTACTCGCGATCGGCCAGGATCCGGGAGCGGATCCTCGATCACAGTGGGGCCGCCGCCGTCCGGGCCGACATCGTTGCCATCCTGGGCAGGCCGATGACGCCGGTCTGCTGAGGCCGAAAGGAGTGCCGGCCGGTCACGTCCACGGCGTGTTGCCGAAGGGCGTGTCGCCGGCCGGCACGGCCACCTGGCCCTGCGCCACGCCGTGCCCATGTCCTGGTGCGCCCAACACCGGTACGACAGCGGCCTCCGTGGCAGCCGGCAACTTCGTCATGGCCCTCTCCGTTCTTTTCGCCGCGCGACCCGGTTCGCGATCCGACCGGGCGTTGCTGTCATCAGCGTGCACCCGCCGCCCATCGCAGCCGCATGCTCGCGCTATCACCGCCTTATCCCGGCCCGGCCCCGCCGTGGATGCGCCGTGATGCCGGGCCGATAGGGCGGCGCCGGAGAGTGGGTCCTGCCGACCTCGGCGCCCCTTCAGGGGACGGCCTCAAGGAGTAGTGCAATGACCGTAGTGACCCGGGACGCGGTGAAGTCCGCCGCGTCCGGCGTCCCGGAAACCGAAGCGCAGCGCAGTACAGCGTCCCCCGCGACAGCGGCGACGGACCTGGTCAGGGAGTTCCCACGGAGAAGCGGGCAACCGGTGCGTGCGCACCGGGGCCGTACCTCGACCGTGGCTCAGCGGAAGGTGCACGGCCGATGACGATGGACGCGGAGTTCTACTCCCGAGTGGCCGAGCGGTTCGGCGGCTACTTCAGCGACGCGCGGAGCACCGACGTGTTCCCCGACGGCCGCCCGGACACCGCCTTCGACGAACTGGCGACCGCACTGGGAACGCCGCACGCCCGGCTGCTGGATGTCGGCTGTGCCGACGGACGCAGTCTGCTGCGCGTCGCTCCCGCGTACGGAGCCGTGACCGGGATGGACCTGTCGCCGTCGATGCTGGAATGCGCCGAACGGTACCGGGCGGAGGCGGGCCTGTCGCACGTCACCTTCTCGCTGTGCGACGCCGCCGACACGGGACTGCCCGACGGATACGCCGATGTCGTCACCTCCCGCCGCGGTCCGCTGATCGTCCGTGAGATCGAGCGGGTGCTGCGGCCCGGCGGGGTCGTGATGTACATGGGGATCGGGGAGCAGGACGCCCGCGAGCTGAAGGAGACGTTCGGCCGCGGCCAGGACTTCGACAGCTGGAAGGGCACGCCCCTGTCGGAGCGGATCGCCCAAGAACTGTCCGACGAGGGATTCGTCGTGACCCGCAACCAGGCTTTCCGGTTCGAGGAGTTCTACCACTCGCCGGAGGACCTGGACACCTTTCTGCATCAGGTGCCGATCGTCGACAACTACGACTCGGCGGCGGACAAGGAAGCGTTCGACCGCTATGTCGCCGCGGTCTCCGTCGAGCAGGGTGTCCGGCTGAGCCGGCACTGGTTCATCGTCCGGGCGCAGAAGCCGGCGGCCGTCGAGCCGTCCCCCTCCTAGGAAACGGTGCGCCATGGAACAGGAACTCGTGGTCAACGAAGTCTTCGGCCCCACCGTCCAGGGCGAGGGCCGGTCCCTGGGACGCAGGTGCTCCTTCCTGCGGCTCGGCGGGTGCAATCTGTCGTGCACGTGGTGCGATACGCCCTACACATGGGACTGGACCGGCGTCGCCGAGAGCGGGGTCGCCCACGATCCGCGCAAGGAACTGCACCGCCGCCGGGTCGACGACGTCGTCGCGGAGTTGCTCGCCTTCGACACCGACCTGATAGTGATCTCCGGCGGTGAGCCCCTGGGGCAGCAGGAGCGCCTGATTCCGCTGGTGGCGGCACTGACCGGACGTGGCAAAGAGATCGAGATCGAGACCAACGGGACGCACGCCGCGCACCCCGAACTCGTCGCCGCCGGCGTCAGGTTCAACGTCTCGCCGAAGCTGTCGCACTCGGGTGACCCCCGGCACCGCAGGATCGTGCCCGACGCGCTCACCAGCCTTTCGGCGCTGCCGGGAAGCACGTTCAAGTTCGTCTGCCAGAACACCCGCGATCTCGACGAAGTGGCCGAGCTGGTCGCCGCCTTCGACCTGTCCTCGGTGTGGATCATGCCGATCGGGCGCAGCGCCGACGACGTCACCAAGCACATGAGCGAGTTGGCCGACGCGGTGGTGGAGCGCGGCTGGAACCTCACGACCAGACTTCACACCTTGGTGTGGGACGACAAACGCGGCGTGTGAGCACGGCACGCGCGAAGCGGAAGGAAAACCGGATCGATGGCATTTCGCATCACGAAGAAATTTGAGTTCTCGGCCAGTCATCGGCTTGCCGGCCTTGCCCCTGAGCACCAGTGTGCCCGGATGCACGGGCACAACTACATGATCGAGTTGGAGCTCGGAGCCGCTGACGCGGACCTGCTGCCCGTGGGATTCGTCCGGGACTACGGAGAGCTGTCCGCGTTCAAGACCTGGCTGGACGACACTCTCGACCACCGCCATCTGAACGAGGTGATGGACGAGAACCCGACGGCCGAGAACATGGCGGCCTGGATCTACCGCACGTGGTCGGTGACGTTTCCCGAGTTGACCTGCGTGCGTATCTCGGAGACCCCCAAGACGTGGGCCGAATACCGGCCGTGACGCCGGAATTCCCGAAGCCCAGAAGAAAGGTGCCAGCATGTCGGTGACAAAATTGGACCTCAACGGTGACGCGACGGCGTCGCGGACGACCGAGGACCCACTGGTCGGTATCGCCCGCCAGCTGTTGGAGGAGATCGGCGAGGACCCGACTCGCGACGGGCTGCGCGACACGCCCGCGCGGTTCGCTCGCTGGTGGCGAGAGTTCATCAACTACGACCCGGGTTCGCTGGGCACGCTCTTCGAGTCCATCGGCACAAGCCAGCTCGTCGTCGTCTCGGGCATCCAGGTCTGGTCGCTGTGCGAGCACCACCTCCTGCCGTTCAACTGCTCCGTGACGATCGCGTACCGCCCGACCGGGCAGCTGCTCGGCCTGTCGAAGTTCGCCAGGGTCGCCCATCAGTACGCGCACCGGCTGCAGGTGCAGGAGCGCCTCGTGGACCAGATCGCGCTGGAGATCAGCAATCTGAGCGGCACCCCGGACGTCGCGGTCATCGCGAAGGGCGAGCACCTCTGCATGTCGATGCGCGGCATCAAGGCTCCCGCGCAGATGACATCGACCGCCTACCGCGGCGATTTCAGCACGGACCCGGGACTCCGGGGCGAGCTGTTCGACCTGCTCCGGGTGTGACGAGCCGCCGACCGACGCGAGCAGCGGCCCCGCCGGCTCATCCGGAGCGGGGCCGACCGCCCGCGCGTCACCGGGCCGCCGGTCGCGGCACCGGCGCCCCGGCCCGGTCGACATGAAAGGACAACGATGAACGTGGACGATTCCATGACGCCCGCGGGAGCGGCCCGGCTGCTCCCCGCGCTGGACGCCGACCGGCTGCTGGCCGACCTCATGACGGCGCGCGACCACCTGTGGGACGAGCAGAGCTCGCACGAGAACGGGCGGGTGTCCCGGTGGGCCGGGCAGGACTGGCGCTGCCTCCCGGTGCGCAGCCCTGGTGGTGACAAGACGCGCACCGACCCGGGGGGCCCCGGGAGCGCGGAATACGCCGACACCGAGTGGCTGGACCACATGCCGTACGTGCGGGAGGTCCTGCGCTCGATCCCCGCCCCCCTCTACGCGGTCCGGTTCCTCGATCTCGGACCCGGCGTCGTCGGATACCGCCACAACGACGCCAAGTTCGCCCCGGACTGGGGCGTGGCCCGGCTGCACATCCCGGTCACCACCCACGAGGAAGCCTCGCTGGACCTCGACGGAGAGATCCACCGCTGGCAGCCCGGTGAGTTCTGGTTCGGCGACTTCAGCCGCAAGCACCAGATCCAGAACCTCGGTCCCGAGCATCGGGTGCACCTCGTCGTGGACGTGCTCGTCACCCCGGAGCTCGCACGGCTCTTTCCGGCTGACTGGGCCGGCTACTTCGACGGTCCGGAGGTGCTCTACAACCGTCCGGCCGTGGCCACCACCGACCGGGAGCGGGAAGCCGCACGGTGCTCGTTCGACGCGCCGGCGCACCTGCTGGAGATAGAGGTGTTCGGGTCGCTCACCGGCCCGCAGCCGCAGGTCACCTTCCACCTCGTCGACACCGGCACCGGCCTTGCCATCCGGTCTCCCCAGGACCACCTCTTCCCGCTGGTGGCGCTCGGCGACAACGAGTACCGCCTGGTCGGCTGGAGCGAGGAGCGCACCGTCACCACGAGGCTGGACGGTCCGCGGCCCGAGGTCGAACTGACCTACCGCAAGGGCCGCCGGGCGACCCGGCTGCGCGTCCCGGCCACGCCGGCGGCGTGACGGACGCCCGGACGTCCACCGCCCGCCTGCGTGCACAGCGCACCGCTGTCCTGGCCCCTTGAGTACTGCTCTTCCCCTTCTTTCCTTCAGCCGGAAGGCGACGCATGCCGAAAACTGTTGCCATCGTGTCCGGAGGCCTGGACTCGGTCACCATGGCCTACCACCTCCGGGCACAAGGGCACACCCTCCACCTGCTGTCCGTGAACTACGGACAGCGCCATCTCGTCGAGCACGAGTTCGCCGCGAAGGCGGCCGGCGCGCTCGGGGCGTCGCACGACATCGTCGATCTCAGCCCCGTCGGCAGGCTCCTGAGCGGCTCCTCGCTCACGGACCCGGCCGTCGACGTACCGGATCACAAGAAGCCGGACCACGCGGACGGGGCGTCCGGCACGAGCCCGAACGTCGTCCCCAACCGCAATGCCCTGCTGCTGTCGGTCGCCTTCGCGGTCGCCGTCGCCCAGCAGGCGGAGGCGGTGGCCGTCGGGGTGGTCGACGACCTGCAGGCCGCGCCCGACAGCAACGCCGCGTTCATCGACTCCTTCCTCGCCATGGAGCGGATCGCGACCCGCGGCTACGCCCATCCCGACCTGAACCTGACGGCGCCGCTGGTCAGGCTGCGCAAGAGCGATGTGGTGTCGCTGGGCGAGGAACTCGGCGTCCCCTGGACCGACACCTGGAGCTGCTTCCGCGGCGGCACCCTGCAGTGCGGCCGATGCGCCGCCTGCACGGAGCGGCAGGAAGCCTTCCGGGACGCCGGTGTGACCGATCCGACGACCTACCGGACCAGCGACTCGAAGGAACTTCCATGACCGACACCTTTCCCGTGCTCGACCTCCGCGACGCCGCCGGTACGGACGAAGCCCGGGCAGAGTTCCTGAACCGGCTGCGCGAGGCCGTGCACGAGATCGGCTTCTTCCAGCTCGTCGGCCACGGCATCGAGGACGCCGACGACATGCTCGAACTCACCCGCAGGTTCTTCGCCCTGCCCGAGGCCGACCGGCTCGCGCTGAACATCCTCGACTCGCCGCTGTTCCGGGGCTACTCCGAACTCGGCCGCGAACACACCAAGGGCATTCCCGACCAGCGCCTGCAGCTGGACATCGGACCGGAGCAGCCCGCGAGCCCGCCGGCGCCCGGCGATCCCGCCTACCGGTGCCTGATCGGCCCGAACGAGTGGCCCGAGGCGATGCCCGAGCTGCGTCCGGCCATCGAGTCGTGGATCACCCGGCTGACCGACCTGTCGCATCGGCTGCTGCGGCTGATGCTGGAGGCGCTGGACGCCCCCGCCGGGTTCCTGGACGACGTGGTCGCTCCGGATCCGCAGATCCACCTCAAGCTCCTGCACTACCCCGGCCCCGCGGAGCAGAGCGATGACGACGGCTCCGGCCAGGGCACCGGCATCCACAACGACCTCGGCCTCCTCACCCTGCTCGTCCAGGACGACAACGGCGGCCTCCAGGTCGCCGTCGAGGACGACCGGTTCGCCGACGTGCCGGTGATCCCGGGGGCGTTCGTGGTCAACCTGGGAGAGCTGCTGGAGGTGGCGACGCGCGGCTACCTGCGCGCCACCAAGCACCGGGTGATCCGGCCCGCCCCGGGCGTCGACCGCTACTCCATCCCCTTCTTCTACAACCCCCGGCTGGACGCCACGATGCAGCCCCTGCCCAGCCCCTATGTCGAGGGCGCCGGCGGAGTCATCGACGTGGCCGGAAACCCGTTGTTCGCCCTCTACGGCGACAACGTCATGAAGGGGCTGATCCGCTCCTTCCCCGACATCGTGGCCCGCCACCACCCGACGCTGGCCGCGGGAGCCGGGTCCGGGAGTTCCTGACACCGGGCGGCCGGGCGCCTTCGCACCGCCCGGATCCGGTGGCCGGGTCCGGGCGGTGGCTTCGCCGGCCGGTGCGACGAGGACCGAACGAACATGAGACAGGGCGAATTTCATGAGAATCAACCTTCTCGGGCCGCTCCAGGCCTACGGGGACGATGACCGCGTCGACCTGGCGCCGGCCGCCCAGAAAGTACGTCAGACCCTGGCAATGCTCGTGCTGAACGCGGGCCGGGTGGTGCCCTTCGAGCAACTCATGGACGAGCTGTGGAACGACTCCCCGCCGGCCAGCGCGCACACCGCGTTGCAGACGTATGTGTACCAGCTCAGGAAGCGCTTCTCGCTCGGCAATCCGAGGAGCGGCGGCGCGGTGCGGGCGGCCGGGCCGCTGCTGGGCACGGTCGACGGCGGCTACCAGCTGTCGCTGCCCGCCGACCACGTGGACGTCTTCCGGTGCGAGCCGCTGCTCGACCGGGCCCGGGCCGAGTTCCGTGACGAGGACTTCGCCCGCGCCCGCGACACGGCCGCCGCGGCACTGCGGCTGTGGCGGGACGACGCCCTGGTCGACGTACGCAAGGGACCCGCCCTGCGGGCCGAGGCGCTGCGCCTGAAGGAGTTGCGCACCAGCGCACACCACCTGCGGATCGAATCCGACCTGCACCTCGGCCGGCACCACGAGGTACTCGCCGAACTCACCTCGATGGCCGGGCGGGAGCCGACGGACGAGCGGACCCAGGGCAATCTGATGACGGCCCTCTACCGCATGGACCGGCGGGCGGAGGCGCTCCAGGTCTACCGGCGGGCCCGCGAGCGGATCGCCGCCGAGCTCGGTCTCGACCCCTCGCCCCAGCTCCAGTCCCTGCACACGGCCGTACTCACCTCGAACGAGGCGCTGCTGCGTCCCGCCGGGCGGCTCACGGCCGTGACCGCCGCCACCCGGGCGCCCTGCCACCTGCCCGCCCCGCGCGAGCGGCTGGCCGGACGCGCCGGCCAGCTGGCGCGCCTGACCGCCGCGCTGGCCGGCCCGGCGCGCGAGGACCGGCCGCTCGTGATCGTCGGCGGCGCCCCCGGCACCGGGAAGAGCGAGCTGTGCCTGCACGCCGCGCATCAGGTGAGCGGCCACTACCCCGACGGACGGCTCTACGCGCGGCTGCGGGACGGCGCCGGCCGGCGGGTGCGGTCCGCCGAGATCCTCCGCTCGTTCCTGCGCGGGCTCGGCGCGACGGAGGAGCAGCTGCGCCTGGGCACGAACGACCTGAGCCTGCTGTTCCGTACCTGGACGGCCGAGCTGCGCGTCCTGGTGGTGCTCGACGACGTGTGCGACGTACGGGACGTGACGCCGCTGCTGCCGTCCGGCACCGGCTGCGGCGTGGTGATCGGCAGCCGACGGCGGCTGTTCGTCTCCTCGTCCGCGGTCCACGTCGAACTGGCCGGACTGCCCTTCGATGACTGTCTGCACCTGCTGGCGTCCTCCGTGCCGAGCCACTGGAGCACCATGGACCCGGAGGGGCTGCGACGGCTGGCCCGGTTGTGCCGGGGGCTGCCGGGCGTGCTCTTCGCGGTCGCCGCGCAGCTGCGCCGCCGCCCGCACTGGACGGCCCGGCAGGCCACCGCCTGGGTCCTCGCGTCCGGGGGCGCCGACGGCGACGCGCTGGGCGTGCGGGCCGGGTTCGACCGGACGTTCGCGGCGCTGCCCGCCGAGATGCGGCCCCTGGCGCACGCGCTGCTGTCTCCCGGGGTCCCCGACCGGCTCACCCCGGCGCTGGTCGCGACGACCCTCGGGATCAGCGGCCAGCGGGCCGAGGACCTCCTGGAGGAGCTGGCGGAGAGCTACCTGCTGCGCGCGCAGCACCCGTGCGTGGACGGCCGGTTCTCCTACGCATGGGAGCTGGGGACCCGCCCGTTCGCGGTGCGGCCGAGCAGCGCGCCCGTCATGTGCTCCGCCTGACGGTCGAGGCGCCAGGACCATCATGCCCGCCGTGCCGCGCGTCGCCGGCGCGTCGCGCGGGCCGCCGCCCCGCCGGATCGGGGCCCAACGCCCAGCTCAGCGGCGAGGCGTTCCGCAGTGCAGACCCCCTACGCAGCCGAAATCTTGGAGAACCGCATGTCACCACGCCCGAAGCTCGTCCTCGTCGGCCAACTGTCCACGTTCCCCTGGGTGTTCGAGGCCGCCGAGCGGGCCGGCATCGACGTGATCCTCGTCCCCCGGGGGGACGACACGGAGGAGTCCGCCCGGCGGGCCGCCGCGGTGGTCGAAGTGCTGCCGCTGGACATCGAGGGCAACGCGGAGGCCGCGCTGGCCGCGCTCGCCGACCGCTACCGGCAGGAGCCCTTCGACGGGATCATGGCGGGCAACGAGCAGGCCGTGCCGTTCGTGGCGCGCGCCGCCGGGGAGCTGGGCCTGCCCGGCCTGACCGAGGAGGCGGCGACCGCGGTGCGCGACAAGCGCAGCATGCGCCGGCACCTGCGGGAGGCCGGGCTGGGGGCGCCCGGCTTCGTGGTCGTCGAGGAACTGGACGACTGGACCGAGGCGCTGAGCCTGCGGTTCCCCGTCGTGGTCAAGCCGGCGAACGGCCACTCCAGCTTCGGCGTGATCCGGGTGGACGACAAGGACGCCCTCGAACAGGCCGTGGCCCACACCTGGAAGCTCGTCGAGGCCCATGTGGGCGCCGACGACGGCCTGGCCCCGGAAGCCGGCGTGCTGGTCGAGGAGTACCTCGACGGTCCGGAGATCTCCGCCGAATCCCTCGTGTACCACGGGCAGGTACGGGTCTGCGCGGTCAGCTGGAAGGGCGAGCTGACGGGGCCCTACTTCCAGGAGACCACGCTGCGGGCGCCCGCCCAGCTGCCCGCCGAGATACTCGCCGCGGTCGAGGCGGAGGTGATCGGCGCCCACCACGCCTTCGGTGTCACGGAAGGCACCACGCACACCGAGCTGCGGCTGGTCGGCGGGGTGCGCCCGGTGCTGCTGGAGATGGGCGCGCGCATCGGCGGCGGGGGCTACATGGCCCACCTCGCCCACGTCGGCAGCGGGATCGACATGGCCGTCGACGCGCTGCGCATCCACCTCGGCCGGGAACCGCTGTGCTGGGGTCAGGAGCCGGTGCCGGCCGGTCACGCGGCGGCCTTTCAGGTGCCGGTCGGAAGCGGCGGACGGATCAAGCAGATACACGGCCTGGACTCGGTGCGCGCCGACCCGCGGGTGGACTACCTGGTGCAGACCACGGGCCCCGGCGCGGTGTTGCGCCCCTACCCGGACTTCTCCGGATACCCGGTGATCGTCCTCTCCCGCCACGGGTCGGACGCCGAGGCCGAGGCGTACCGCGAGCACCTGGCCCGGACGCTGTACGTCGAGTACGAGGAGCAGGACTGAGCACACGCCACGGCGCACCGCACCGTGGCGACCCGGCCCTGCTCGTGGGCCTGAAGGCTGTTCGACCGTCCACGGCCGTGGACGGTCGAACAGCCCTTTTCTTTTGCCCGACAATCCTGTGCGTCGCACTTGAGCCGCGATTGAGCCGCCCCGGCCGCATGCGTGCCAGACTCGGCGCATGCTCCACAGGCACGCTGATACGTCCCTCGAAAGGGCAGAGCACCTCCGCGAGAGACTCGCGAGAAACCCGCTGATTCCCCTGGCGGAAGCGCAGTGCGACCTCGTGGCCGCGCTCGCATTCTGATATCCCGCCGCAGGTGGCACAGACCGCTCGGCACCATGGATCGTCGGAACCCGGCCCCATGGATTCCGGAAAAGGAATTCGGTCGAGGGAGTTCCGCCGGGCCGGCCAGTATGCCTCTCCGGACGGCCGTGACGCGCAGAAGTGCGTCACCACCGGCGAGTTGCGCGTTCGGGAGCCCGGCCTGTTTTGCGCCGCACTCCGCGTCCGGGGCCCGGGGGAAAGAGCCGCCGGCCTTCTCCCCGCCCCGGGCCCCGTGAGAGCAGTGGTGTACAAGTGAAAGAGAGAGAAGAGATGCAGCAGAGCACGACGCGGTTGAGCGGACAGCAGGCCGATCCGGAGTTCTTCCGCTTCGAGGAGCGTAGCGAACTGGACTACGAGCTCGTTCTGGACGTCCTGCACGGCCGCAGGCTGGGAGTGATCTTCCGGGACGTCATACCTCCGGCGGCGCGCAAGAGCCTGACCGAGCGCTTCTGGGCCAGCCCGGCCCGGCAGCACCGCGAGGGCGAGCCCTCGCACTACGTCGGCGCCTACCACTGGAACAAGGACGTCGACACCTACCTCGACGAGTCCGCCGCGGTCGCCGAGCACGTCCAGGAAGTGATCGACGCCCCGGACTCGCCCTGGCACGTGTTCCGTGACGGCGTGGACGAGGCCCTGCGGCGGGAGGGCGCGGCCCTGCGGGTGGCGCGGATGAACGGCCGTTCGGCGTGCGCCGCGCTGATCCGCGCGTGGGACAAGGCGGGCGACTTCTCCCTCGACCCGCACGAGGACGAGGCGCAGTGCAAGGACCCGCGTCAGCACGACTTCGAGATCCAGCGGGTCCTGGACCACCAGATCTGCGCGGTGAACATGTGCACCGAGCACACGGCCGGGGGACGGCTGGTGATCTGGAACCTCCGCCCCGACGACGCGACCCGGCGCTCGCTCGGCATCGAGCTGACGGGACTGCCCTATCAGGCCGAAGACCTGGCGGACTTCGACGAACTGCGCCTGGACATCCGGGAGGGCGACGTCTACGCCTTCAACGGTGCCTTCGTCCACGCGGTGGACGCCAACGCCGGCAACCGCACGACGGTGTCCTTCATCATGGGATTCACCGATCCCCAAACGGTCGTGAGTTGGACCTGAGGCCGGCCGGGCCGGCGGTGTGAGCGGCCGCCGCAGACCTCCAGGGCCCGCCTCTCCGCGAGCGTGTGCCGGCTTCGTACGAGGCCGGGGAAGCTCGACGGGGGAGGCGGGCCCTGGCGATGCCCACGGTGCGGTGCCCGAGGACCGAGGGGACGCACCCGCCCCGGCCACCGGGTGGACGGCGGTGGGGCCGGCCGGACACCGGCCGGCCCCGCGGACCCCGTCCCGCGACGGCGGCCGGCCTCAGCAGTACGGTCCCCAGAGCTCGCCGTCCAGGGCGGCGGACACCACGGGCGAGGAGTCGCGCAGGCCGGCGAGCAGGGCGCGGTTGTGCGCGCGGATCTCCTCGTCGTACCCGGTCAGCGGGCTGTCCTCGGACAGGTCCAGCAGCCACAGCGGCCGGAGCGACGCGCCGCGCAGCGCCTTTCCCTCCGCGGTCCCGGCGCCCGCGTGCAGCCGGCGCACCCCCGGGAGCCGCGCCGCCATGTAGTAGGTGACGTTGAAGTACTCGGCGGCTGAGACGAGCCGGTCGTGATCAAGGCCGTGCGCCCGCAGGTACACGGTGTCACCGACCCGGTAGTACAGGCAGAAGCCGACGGGCGGTTCGCCGGGGCGCGCACACAGCACCACTTGGGCCCGCGGGCCGGCGAGCTCACCCTGGATGCGGAACGACTCGGCCATCGGGGCCACCTCGACCGTCCTGCCGTAGCGGAGGAGCGAACGCGCCAGCAGCCGGGCGACGTCCTGCCAGGACTCGGTGAGCGTCCGGTGCTCCAGCTCGTATCCGGCCTTCTCGAACCTCCGCACCTCGCTGCGGACACTGCGGGCCCGACGCCCCGACAGCGATTCCAGCCAGGCGGGGTAGCCCCCGGGCGGGACCTCGATCCAGGCGTCGGTCGTCAGCGCGACCGGCGCGGTCCGCACCCCCGCCGCGCGCAGCGCCCCCACGTCCTGGGTGGTCAGGTACATCGCCACGCGGGAGATGCTGGTCTCCTCGTGCAGGGGGGAGCGCAGCGCGCGGACCGCGTCGAGCACCTCGGCGGCGGCCTCGGTGCGATCCGTTCCCGCACCGGTCAGCAGGTGCGCCAGGTAGCCGCGGCGCTGGCCGACGAGCAGGCCGCCCGGCTCGGGCGCCGGCAGGCCGCGCGCGGTCAGCAGCTCGTGCCACCGCAGGTCGGGGGTGGGCTCGTCGGTCACCGCCGCCACCGGGATCGCGGCCCGGCCGCCGCCCGGGGTGGCCACGTGCAGTCCGCCGGAGACCGCCCCGGGCTCGAGGGCGCACACCCGCAGCCACAGCGCCGACGAGTAGAACCTGTCGCCGGCGAGCCGGTCCCACTCGGCGTCCCCGAGCCCGCCGAGCGCGTCGGCGAAAGTATCCGTGGTGACCGTCATGGCGCCTCCCCTTGTCTCCGCCCGACCGTGCCCGCGAGTTCGCCGCGCGGTCGGACGCTGAGTGTGCCGAACAACTTGTGCCGGTGATGACCGACCGAAGAACAGAAGACCCCATGGCTGTGGAGCCATTTCTTTTCCGGGTGTTCGGACACTCTAGTGTCCACGAGGATGTCCGGTGTCCACAGCGGGAGTTGACGGAGAATTGCGGCGCAGAATTGAGCCGCAATTGAGTCGCGGCGGAGAGCGGGGTGAAAGCGTGGTGGCGGCGGGCCGAGGGGCCCGGTCAGCACCGAGCGGGAGCGGAGACTGCATGTCGGCGGAGTGGGTAACGGCCCAGTACAACGAGGAGTTCCGCACGCCGGGCAGCGGCTTGCCCAGGGTCGCCCAGTACGTCAAGGACTATCCGACGCTCGCACCGTGGCGTGGCGAGTATGTGGCCCGGCCCATCTTCTTCGCGGAGCGTGAGATGCGCGAGTTCGCCGACGATCTGCGGCATCTCCTCGAAATGATCTTCTCCTTGCCGGACCGGATGTTCGGCGGCGACCTGGAGGCATTCCGGTCGGTGCTCGGCATCGACGACGGCCAATGGGAAGTGATACGGCAGTTCGGTGACCTGACGCCACCCTGTTTCGGCCGGGCCGACATGTACCACGACGGCACGTCGTTCAAGCTCCTCGAAACCAATCTGGGGAGCGAGTCCGGCGGCTGGGGCCTGGTGAGTGAGATCTCCGAGGCGATGATGGAGGTCGACGCCTTCGCCGACTTCGCGCGCCGGAACCGGCTCGGCTACGTGCATCCCATTCGCGCCGTGGTGGAGGCGGTGCGCCGCTTCGGTGCCCGGGTGGCGCCGGGCCGCGAGCCGGTGGTGGCCCTGCTCGAATGGCGCGGCGGTATGAAGGACTACGGCGACCTCTGGCGCAACTTCCGGTCCGCGCTGCGCTCGGCGGGCTTCGACATCCTGCTGGCCGAGGTCTCCGACGTGCGCGAACGCGGCGGGGCGCTCTACCTCGGGGACGCGAAGATCGACGTGGTCTGCCGCGCCTTCGTCCCGGACCAGATCGCCGGGGAGCCCGACGGCTGGGACCTGGTCGCGCCCCTGCTGCGTGCGCACCAGGCGGGCGGGACGCTGCTGTGGACCCCGTTCTCCAGCAACATGTTCGCCAACAAGGCCTGCATGGCGCTGCTTTCGGACCCGGCGCGACGGCGCTGCCTCGGCGAGGACGAGCGCCGTCTCATCGACCGGGTGCTGCCCTGGACCCGGCTGATCAGCGCGGATGTGCTCCGGACCGACACCGGTCTGGTCGACGAATGCCTGGAGCGGCGCGAGCAGTTGATCCTGAAGGCCAACGCGCGCGGCGGCGGATCCGGCATCGTGGTGGGCTGGGAGACGGACGACGCGACGTGGCGGCGGGCTCTGGAGAACGCCGCCGCCGAAGGGTGCGTCGTACAGCAGCGCGTGCGGCCGCGGTCGGAGCTCGTGGTGGACCCGCTGTCCGGGGAGACCGAGGAATGGCATGCGTCCTACGGCATGTTCTACACCCCGCAGGGTGGTGCGGGAGCCTTGGCCAGGATGGTGCCGGCAGGTTCGGGCAGCGTCATCTCCCTCATGGCGCATGCCAGTGCGCGCAGCGCGGCCGTCTTCCACCAGAGCGAGCTGCCTGTCTGGGGCGAAGTGCCCGTCCTGAGCGCATCGCCCGCCGAGTCGGCGAAGTAGAGAGACAGAGAGACATGATGATGCCGCGGAACTCCTCCGAGCTTTCGGCATGGCGGCGGATTCAGACGGCCTGGGGCCTGCCGGACCTCGCGGGAAACGGCCGGTTCGTCACGGCCAACCTGATCGACAGCCTGGGCAACGGGCTGGTGATGGCGTTCACCGTCGTCTTCTTCGTGAAGACGACGGCGCTGTCACTGGTCGCCGTCGGCACCGCGCTGACCGTCGGCCAGCTGCTCGTCCTGCCCGTACCGCTCTTCGTCGGGCGCCTGTTGGACAGCTGCGGTCCGCGCACGGTGGTCGCCGCGGGCAACTGGATTTCGGCGGCCGGATTCGTCGGCTTCCTGTTCTCGCACGCGGTCTGGCAGATCGTGCTGTGGCAGTTCGTGGTGCAACTGGGTGCCACCGCCTTCTGGATGGGCAACAGCCCGCTCACCGTGCTGGTGGCCCGGGGCGCCGAGCGGGCCCGCTGGTTCGGCTTCGTCCGTGCCCTGCGCAACGTCGGCGTCGGCTTCGGCGGCGCCGCGTCCGCGGTGGCGCTGAGCATCGGCACCGTCGCCGGGCTGCGGGCGGTCATGGCGACCAACGTGGTCACCTTCGCCGTCGCGGGCTGGCTCGTGATCACCCTGCGGGGCGCGGACCCCCACGAGCCGGCCGGCGCCGTCCCCGCGGAGCCGGAGCCCGCCGGGCTTCAGCAGGCGCCGGGCCACACCACCGCACCGGCCCCGGTCGGCTATCGCGCCGTGCTCAAGGACACCCGGTATCTGCGGCTGGTCGCCACGAATCTCTCCTTCGTCTTCGCCTCCACCGTGATCGCGGTGCTGCTCGCCGTCTACGCGGTGGACACCCTCCACGTCGGCGCCTGGATCGTCGGCGTGATCGTGGTGCTGAACGCGGTCATGGTCGCGCTGCTCCAGACGCTCGCCAGCCGGTGGATCGAGGCCCGCCGTCCGGTGACGGTGCTGGTGCTGGCCCTGCTGCTGAACGCGGCGGCGTTCACCGTCTTCGGCGTGCTGCTCGTGCTGCCCGGCTGGGCCGTGATCGCCGGCTTGCTGGTCGCGGTGGTGCTCTACACCGTGGCCGAGATGCTCAGCTCGCCGCCGACCAGTGAACTGAGCGTGGTGATGGCCCCGGAGCATCTGCGGGGCCGCTATCTGGGCGTCTACCAGCTGTCCTGGTCGGTCGGCGGTGCCGTCGCCCCGGCGCTGCTCACCGCGCTGCTGGAGGGCGGGGCGGCGCTGCCGTGGGTGTTCCTCGCCGCGATCAGCGTGCTGGCCGTACCGCTGGCGCTCGGGCTCGACCGGCGGCCCCCGGCCACGGGCGAGGCCGCGCCGGCCGGGGACGTCGCCCCCGCGGGGCAGCTCGACGGCGGCTCCGCCGGCTGAGCCCGCCCGCGCCGGTCGCATGCGCACCGCGCCCGACGCCGCCCGCCGTTCGCCGCCCGTCCGCACACCGGGCGGCGAACGGCGTTTCCCGTGTCCGCGGTCCGTCGGCCCGCGGCCCCTACGACCCGCGGCCCTGCCCCGCGACCTTGCGCTGTTCCCCGCCCGCCGTCCCGGCCTCACCGGCGCCGCCGCCGGTGAGGCCGTACGCGCCGGACGCCGGACCGGCCACGGCCGGCACGACGCTCTCGCGCCGGTGCCGCGGCTCATGGCCGGGTGTCCGCCTCCAGCGCCTCGGCGAGGCCCGCGAGGGTGGGATGGGTGAAGACCAGGACCGGCGGGACCCGGCGTCCGAGCCGCTCGCCGAGCCGGCCCGCGACCGCGGTGATGGTCAACGAGGTGCCGCCGACGCCGAAGAAGTCGTCCCCCGGGCCGAAGTCCTCCTCGACGCCCAGGCACTCCCGCCACACTTCGGCGACGAGGAGCTGCTCCTTGGTGAGGGCCCGGCGGGCGGCGGGGCCGGGGTCGGGCGCCGGGCGCGGGTCGGGCAGGGCATCCCGGTCGACCTTGCCGTTCGGGGTGAGGGGGATGTCGTCGATCACGGTGTAGCTCTGCGGCAGCATGTACGGCGGCAGTTGCTCCGCCAGGTGGGCGCGCAGTGCCGCCGGGTCCGGAGCCGCCCTGCCGGGGTGCTCGGGGATCAGGTAGGCCGCCAGCTGGTCCACGCCGGTGCGGGTGCGGCGCACGGCCACCACGCAGTCGGCCAGGGCGGGGTGGCTCTGGAGCGCGGACTCGATCTCGCCGAGCTCGATGCGGAAGCCGCGCACCTTGACCTGGTGGTCGTTGCGGCCGAGGAAGACCAGATTCCCGTCGGGCAGCAGCCGGACCACGTCGCCCGTGGCGTACATGCGGGCGCCGGGGCGCGCGGCGTACGGGTCGGGCAGGTACGCCCCGGCCGTGCGGGCCGGCTTGCCGAGATAGCCGCGGCCGACCGCGCTGCCGCCGACGTACAGCTCACCGCGACAGCCCGGGGCGACCGGGCGCAGCTGCGGGTCCAGCACGTAGAGGTGCGCGTTGTCGGTCGCCCGGCCGAACGGGACGCTCGGGCGGTGGCTGTGCCGGTCGAGCAGTTCCTCGGTGATCGGGCAGAACGCGGAGGTGACGGTCGCCTCGGTGGGCCCGTACTCGTTGAAGACCTGGCAGCCCGGCGCGGTGGCGGCCAGGACGCGGCGGGCCACTTCGTGGGGCACGGCCTCGGCGCCGGTGAACACCAGGCGTACGGAGGCGAGTCGCGGAGCGGGGTCCGCCCCGGACTCCAGCAGGATCCGCATCTGCGAGGGCGTCGCGTTGAGCGTGGTGATGCCGCGCTCGGCGACCTCGCGCAGGAACTCCTCGGGGTCGTAGGCGGCGGTGGGGCCCGCCAGGTGGAGTTCGGCGCCGGACACCAGGCACTGGAAGATCTCCCAGACCGAGTTGTCGAACGCCACCGAGTGGTTGAGCAGGGCCCGGTCCCGCCCGGTGAGCCGGCACAGCCGCTGGTTCCACTCCAGGAACCCGGTGATGTTGGCGTGGGTGATCGCGACGCCCTTGGGGTTGCCGGTCGAGCCGGACGTGTAGATCACGTAGGCGAGGTGGTGCGGCTGTGCCTCCTCGGCGGGCCCGGGGTCCGCCCCGGGCTCCTGGTCCACCGGCACCAGCCGCACGCCGTCACCGAACAGGGCCGAGGTGGGGTGTCCCGGGTCCGCGACGACCAGGCGCACACCCGAATCGGCCAGCAGATACCGCAGCCGGTCCGACGGATAGCCGGGATCGAGCGGGACGTACGCGCCGCCCGCCTTCAGTACGCCCAGCAGGGCGACCACCAGCTCCACCGAGCGCTCCAGGCAGACGCCGACCAGGCTCTCGGGGCGCACGCCCCCGGCCCGCAGCTCCCGGGCCAGGGCCGAGGCCCGCGCGTCGGTCTCGGCGAACGACAGCGACCGGCCGTCGCCCACGACACAGGTGGCGTCCGGGGTGGTCCGCACCTGGCGGTCCCACAGGCGGACCAGCGTGGTCGGCTCGGGCAGCGGCTCGGCCGGGCCGCCGAGGGAGAGGGCGCGCAGCTCCTCGGCCGGGACGAGCTCCAGCTCCGACAGCTGCGCCGTCGCGCCCGACACCATCTGCTCGACCACCCGCACGAAGTGCCGGCCGAGGCCCCGGACGAAGTCCGCGTCGAACAGGTCGGTGGCGTACTCGACGGAGACGCTGAGGTCACCGGCTCCGGCGGCGTGGTCCGTCACGTCGAGGGCGAGGTCGAAGCGGGCGGTGCCGAGCCGCCCCTCCAGCTCCTTGCGGTCGTACAGCTCGGTGAGGTGACCGGGCGCCGGCTCCTCGTGCAGGGCGAACAGCACCTGGAAGAGCGGATTGCGGCTCAGGTCCCGCTCCGGGCTCAGCTCCGCCACCAGCTTCTCGAAGGGCAGCTCCTGGTGCGCGTACGCCTGCCGCGCGACCTCGCGGACCCGGCCCAGCAGCTCACGCCAGGTCGGATCGCCGGACAGGTCGGTGCGCAGCACGACGGTGTTCACGAAGTAGCCGACGACCTCGTCGAGTTCCGGACGCGGTCGCCCGCCCGTCAGGGTGCCGACGGCGACATCGCTCTCGTCGGCGTACCGGCCGAGCAGCACCTGCAACGGAGCCAGCAGGCCCATGAACAGGGTGACGCCCTCCGCCCGGCACAGCGCGCGCAGCCGGTGCGCCAGATCGGCCGGGACGCGCAGCAGTTCGCGGCGCCCACGGTGGCTCGCGACGGCCGGCCGGGGCCGGCTCGTCGGCAGCTCCAGGGCGGGGACGCCGGACAGCCGGGTGCGCCAGTGATCGAGCAGCCGCTCCAGCGCGGCGCCGGTCAGCCGGTCGCGCTGCCAGGCCGCGTAGTCGGCATACGTCACGGGCAGCGGGGCCGGGGCGGGGCGGCGGCCGGCGGCGAGAGACGCGTAGAGCTCGCCGAGCTCCCGCACCATCAGATCGACCGACGCACCGTCACACGCGATGTGATGGATCGTCAGCAGCAGGAGGTCGCGGCTCGGGGTGCTCAGCACGTCCGCGCGCAGCAGCGGTGGGCGGTCGAGGGCGAAGGGGGCGCGGATCCGCTCGGTCATCAGCGCGTCCAGGTCCTCCTCGGCGACCTCGGTGCGGCGCAGCGGCACCGGTCCCGGCTCGCGAAGCTCGGGACGGCACCGGCCGGCGACGTCGACGAGGGCCGTGCGCAGCGCCGGGTGCCGTCGCACCAGCGCGGACAGGCAGTCCCGCAGCAGCGTCAGGTCGACGCGCCCGCCGGGCACACCCAGGACGACCGGCAGGTGGTAGGCGGGCACGGAGTCGTTGAGCTGCTCGAAGAGCCAGATCCGCTCCTGGCCGAAGGAGAGTTCGGCGGTCGCGGCCGCGGGGATCGGCGCGTCGTCCGCCGGCGCCGCACCGTCCAGGGCCGCGGCGAGCGCGGCGGGCGTCGGATGGGCGAAGACCGCCTGGGCGTCGACCGGCACGCCGAGTTCCGCACGCAGCCGGGCCACGGCCCGTACCGCGGTGAGCGACTGGCCGCCCAGGCCGAAGAAGTCGTCGAACGGTGCTACGTCGTCGAGCCCGAGCACCTCGGCCCACACGCGGCACACCGCCGCGGTGCGCGGCGGCAGCGGGGCGTCGTCGGGCACCGGCTCGGCCGCCCGGACCGGGTGGTAGGGGATCCGCAGCGCGGCGCCGCGGTCGGCCTTGCCCGCGGGGGTGCGGGGCAGGGCGTCGAGCACGGCGTAGCCCTGGGGCACCATATGGGCGGGCAGCCGCCGCGCGAGGTGGTCACGGACCTGGCGGGGCAGATCCTCGGAGGCGCTCCGCGCGTCGTACGCGGGTACGAGGCAGGCCACCAGCTGGTCGCCGCCGGGGGCCTCGCGGTCGACGACCACCACCGCGTCCGCGACGAGGGGGTGGCTGCGCACACATGCCTCGATCTCCCCCAGCTCGATGCGGAAGCCGCGCACCTTGACCTGGTGGTCGTCGCGTCCCAGCACCTCCAGCGTGCCGTCGGCGGACCACCGGGCGAGGTCGCCGGTCCGGTACAGGCGCCCGGAGGCGCCCCCGAACGGGTCGGGCACGAACCGGTCGGCGGTCAGCGCGGGCCGGCCGAGGTAGCCGCGCGCCACGCCCGCGCCGCCGATCCACAGCTCACCGGTGACTCCGGGGCCGGCCTCCCGCCCCTCCTCGTCGACGACGTGGAGCCGGGTGTTGGACAGGGCCGTACCGACGGTGACCCGGTCGGCCACGGCGTCGATGCGGGCGGCGGTGGCCCACACCGTCGCCTCGGTCGGCCCGTAGAGGTTCCACAGGGTGCCGCCGGTGGCGAGCAGGTCGCGGGCCAGCTGCGGATCGAGCGGCTCACCGCCCGACAGCAGCACCCGGCCGTGCCCGTCCGTCCAGCCGGACGCCAGCAGCATCCGCCAGGTGGTGGGGGTGGCCTGGACGACGCTCACCCGCGCCTCGGTCAGGGTGGCGGCCAGCAGCTCGGGGTCGGTGTTGGCGGCGGCCGGGGCCATCACCACCGTCGCGCCCCGGGTCAGCGGCAGGAACAGCTCCAGTACCGAGATGTCGAACGACAGCGGGGTCAGCGCGAGGACCCGGTCGTCCGCCCCGAGGCCGGGACGTTCGGCCACACTCCGCAGGAACGAGGCGACCGCCGCGTGGTCCACGGCCACGCCCTTGGGCAGGCCGGTCGAACCGGAGGTGTAGATGACGTAGGCCAGGTGGTGCGGGTCCACCACCGAAGCCACCGGCGCGGCGGGCTCCGCGGGGAGGTCGTCGACCAGCAGGACGTCGGCCGCGCCGGACTCCAGGGCCCGCGCGCGGTGCTCCGCGTCGCACAGCCACAGCCCGGCCCCCGAGTCGGTGGTCATGTGCCGCAGCCGGTCGGCCGGGTAGCTCGGGTCGAGGGGCAGGTACGCGGCGCCCGACTTCAGGATGCCGAGCAGGGCCACCACCATCTCGACCGAGCGGCCGAGACACACGCCGACCAGGTCCTCCGGTCCGATACCGCGTGCCCGCAGCGCGGCGGCGAGCGCCGTGGCCCGGCGGTCCACGTCGGCGTAGTCGGCGCGGTGTGCGCCCGCGACGACGGCGACCGCGTCGGGTGTCGCGGCCGCCTGCTGCTCCCACAGTGCGACGAGGGTGGTCGGCGCCATGAACGGTCCTTTCTCAGCCCCGTGCGGGGAAGGTGCGCGTGATCATCTCTGCCAGCTCCCGTTCCGCGCCGCGCACGTACAGGTGCGGGGCGTCCGAGAACAGGTGCAGGGCGAAGGCGGCCGTGGTGTGTCCGCGCCACTCGGCGAGCTCCGACCCGTCGACGCTGTCGTCGTCCGAGCCGGCCAGGACGGTCAGGGGACAGGGCAGGGGTGCCTCGGCCCGGTGCGTGTACGTCTCGCACAGCGTCAGGTCCGCGCGCAGCAACGGCAGCAGCATCGTCTGCAACTGGGCGTCCAGGCCGTCGAATTCGGCCGTGGCGAGCAGCTCGTCGTCCGGCAGCGCGTGCCGGGGGGCGCGGTCCGGCAGGCCGGGGGCGCGCATGCCCGACAGGAACAGGTGCTCGGGCAGTCGACTGCCGAGGGCCCGGAGCCGCCGGGCGGTCTCGAAGGCGATCAGGGAGCCCATGCTGTGCCCGAAGAAGGCGTACGGCAGGTCGGTGCGGTCCGCGAGAAGCGGCGCGAGCGCGGCCACGGCCTCGTCCAGGGACGTCAGGGCCGGTTCGGTGAACCGGGTCTCCCGGCCGGGCAACTGGACCGTACAGACCTCGACGGTGTCCGGCAGGTGCGCCGCCAGTTGGTAGGCGGACGCGCCGGCCCCGGCGTGCGGGAAGACGAACAGCCGCCGCCGCGCGGTGCGCGCGCGGCTGCCGAGCCCGCGCAGCCAGGCCGCCGCGAGGCCGTCGGCCGCCCTCGTCGACGCGCGCACGGAGCGCGGGGTCAGGTCGGTCCACACCTCCTCGATGTGGTCCAGGCACTCCTGGCGGGTGCCCTGCGCGCCGGTGGCGGTCCAGCCGGCGGGCAGGGCACGATCGGCGAACCAGACCGAGTACTGCTCCTCGTCGTTCACCACGACGACGTACCGGTCCCCGGTGGGGCGCAGGGCGGGCGAGGCGCTCATGCGTCAGACCCCCACGCCGGTGAAGAAGTCGTTCTCGCGGCGGCCGCGGCCCGCGGCGACGACCCGGTCGTGCACCCACTTGCCGACGGCGAGGTCGAGCACGCCGAGCCCGAACGGCGAGAAGACCGCCGGGCGCGCGAGGTCCCGCTGCAGCCGCCCGCGCAGCAGGTCGCCGAGGGTGCCGTCGACGAAGTCCCGGTTCCCGGTGCGCTGTTCGGTCAGGTGCAGCGAGGTGCGCTCGCGTACGGCGTGGTCGACATCGTCCGTGAAGTTCTGGGCGGCGAGGATCATCTCGGGGGCGAGGTCGCGCAGGGACAGGTGCAGGACCACCGGGTTGTGCGCCAGCAGCCGGGGGTCGTGCAAATGCGGTTCGCCGGCCACGGTGGCCAGCAGCACCAGGTCGCAGTCGGTGAACGCGTCCTCCACCGTGCCGGCGACCTCGATCTCGGCGTCGGTGTGCTCGGCCATGACCGCGCCGAAGCGGCCCGCCGCCGCCGGATCGAGGTCGAAGAGCCGGAAGCCGTCGATCTCCCAGTCGAGATCACGCAGGAACCGCCATACGTGCTGGGCGATCAGACCCGTGCCCACGATGCCGACCCGGCGGGCCCGGCGCGCGCCGAGCAGCGTCTGCGCGCCGAGCACCGCGGACGCCGCGGTCCGCGTCGCCGAGACGATCGAGGACTCCATGCAGGCGAACGGATACCCGGTGGCGCAGTCGTTGAGGATCAGCGTCGCCGAGGCGCGGGGGATTCCGTGCCGCGTGTTGTCCGGAAAACTGGCGATCCACTTGTTGCCGGCGACCTCGAACTCCCCTCCCAGATAGGCGGGCAGGGAGATGATGCGCGACCGGCTCTGATGCGGGAAGCGCAGGAACGAGCTGTGCGGGTTCGCGCTCTGACCGGCGTCGTGCGTGAGGTAGGCGGCACGGACGACCTCGACGAGCTCCGGACGGTGGCGGTCCGTCTCGGCGGCGATCTCGCCCGCGCCGATCACGGTCATGGGCGGTGGAGCCAGGGGGGACACGGTTCTCCTTCAGTTGGCGGCCAGGGCTTCGACGCCGGCGGGCGATGCCGCCTCCGCGCGCAGCTGCTGGACCCAGGTGGGGTCGTAGACGGTCCGGGCGTAGGCATGGCCGCGGTCGGCGGCGAGGAAGGCGACCCGGGGGCGGTGTGCGCCGGGGCGGTGACGGGCGAAGTAGTCCTGGACGGCGGCGTAGGAGCTGCCGGTCGAACCGCCCGCGTACACGCCGTACTTGGCAAAGAGGGCGCCGCAGGCCTCGACCGCGCGCACCTCGGAGACGATCTCGACCTGGTCGATCAGCGCCTGACCGCACAGCGGCGGCACGATGCTGGAGCCGATGCCGGGGATCCGCCGCTTCTTCGGCGGGCCTCCGAAGATCACCGAGCCTTCGGTGTCGACGGCGACGACCACGCAGCCCGGGTACGTCTCCTTGATCCGGTGGGAGAGCCCGGCGATCGTGCCGCCGGTGCCTACGCCGACGAAGAGATAGTCCAGCGGGCCGGCCTGCGCGATGAGTTCGCCCGCGGTGAAGCGGTAATGCGCGTCGCGGGCATCCGGATTGGCGTACTGATTGGGCCAATAGGCCGAGTCGAGTTCGACCAGCAATTCCTGCACCCGGGACAGCCGGGTCTTGAGGTAACTGCCCGCCGAATCACGGACGGACACCTTCTCCACCCGCGCGCACAGCTGCCGGAGTTGCGCCTCGGTCGCCTCGTTGCAGTTCGGATCGATGACCGGGACGAACGAGATGCCGAGCAGGCGGCAGTAGAAAGCCAGGGCCAGCGCAAAATTGCCGGACGACGACTCGACCACCGTGGTGTCCTGCGTTATCTCCCCGCGACCGATCGCCTGTTCCAGAATCCACAATGCCGAACGGTCCTTGGTACTTCCGGCGGGATTGCAGAATTCCAGCTTGACGACGAGGTCGCACCGCTCGTCCGCCAGGGGAATCAGCGGTGTTTCCGTGAGGCCCCTGCGTATTTGCCTTGCCCGTTCGATCACGAATTGATCAGCACGCCTGTGGAGCATGGGCCGAGTGTGGCACGGGCCCTGCCGGGGCGGCTCAACCGCGACTCAAGTGCACTGCGAGGAAAGCCTGTCGGAGGAGGAAAAGGGGCCGTGGCACGTTTCGGCCGGCATTCGACCACCGTGCCGCGCGGGCCTTCAGGGGGCGGGCAGACCGCCCGGGCGGGCCGGCCGTCCGAAGCGCACCGGCACGCCGGGGGAGTACCGCACGCTCCCCGGCGGACCGGCCGGCGACGGCAGCCCGGCGGCGGTCACCAACTCGTTTGCCCGGTCGCCAGTGAGGCCTCCTGCACCGCACCACCGGTGAAACAGCCGTGCGCCCGGAGCGCCAGGAACTGCCGAGCGGGACTTCGGTGGTGATGATGTCGCCGAAGGAGTGGCCGCATAGGGACTGCCCGACAGGCCGGTGATCAGTGGCTGGTGGGGCTCGGTAAATTGGCATCCCATGGAACTTTGGGGAGCACGTCTCTATGGAAACCCCTGCCGGGATTGCGGCTTCGACTGGTCGTTGACTCCGCGCGAAGCCCTTGGGCAGGTCGAGGACCTGCCTGCGCGGTACGGGGCCTTGGTGAAGGGGCGCCGGGGCGATGAACGGCATCCGGACCTGGCGTGGAATGTCGCGGCTTACGTCAGCCACGTCACGGACAACCTGCGCAACTGGGCCGAGCGGCTGGCCGGGGCGAGGCTGGCCGGCACACGCCAAGTCCCCGGCTATGACCAAGACCTTCTGGCGCAGGCCCGCTTCTACAACGACGTTTCTCTGGCTGGTGCTTTGTGGTCGCTGAGGTGGGCGGCCGACGCCTGGGTGACCTCGGTGTCCGCCGCGCTGGAGGAGGGTGTGGCCCTTGAGCACGCGGATCGTGGGGTGCAGCGGGCCGAGGACGTGGCGCGCAACAATGCCCACGATGCCGCCCACCATGCCTGGGACATCGAGCGGATCTTGGCTCACGCTGCTCGGACGAGGGGCATGCACGGTTCTGAGGTGGTGCGGCGCAGTAACGCGCCGCACCTACCCGACCCCTCCGGCGACTAAGGAAACGCCAGATGTCAGGGCGTCCGGCGCGGCCCCGTACGGGATCTGCGACGTCTCCGCGAACACCGGGGGCGGGGGGTAGGTGTCGGCGCGGACCACGACACCGCCGCATTCGCGGTCGCCTCCATCCTCCGCTGACGGTAGGTGCGTTGCCCGTGCGACTCCCCGCGCGCCGGCCGGCTGCTGGCCGCGGCCGACGTGGGTGGCTCGAACGGTTGCCGCGCCGGCGTCTGGAGCGCATGTCGTGGCGCTTTGAAGTGAGGGGGTGGTGGATCGCTGTGGTGTGTTCATCTGCTGGACCATTTGGATGAACCGCTGTCAGGTCCATTGCCTGCGTTGGCGCTGCGGTGGGCTACAGGGGGCGAACCGGTGGGCTGCCCATCCCTCCCCAGAGATGGGTGGCCCATGGCGTGCGCTCGCGCGTGCCCGGCGGTGTGCCCTTTTCGGGAAGAGAGAGCCACAAGGCCGTGTTCCGCCCCATGTCGCGGCGCGGAACCACGGGTGGCCCCGCTCGTCTCGTGAAGGGGTTCTCATGAGTGTGAACGATCTGCCGTGGCCGCCGCAGGGGGCCTCGTCCGCCCTCCCGCCAGCAGTCGGTGCGATGCCCCAACTGTCAGGCCAGTCACCCGCTGTGGCCAGCGCCGCCATGGCGGGTGCGATGCCCAGCACGTTGCTCGCGCTGGCGTGCACCACCGTCGCTGCCGGCACCACCCCGTACGCGGTGGGGGTGGCGCCCAACGGCAACGTCTACGTCACCAACTTCGGGTCGGCCAATGTGTCGGTGATCAACAGCGCCACCAACACGGTCATCGCCACCATCCCCGTTGGCAGCCAGCCGTCCTGGGTGGCGGTGGCGCCCAACGGCAACGTCTACATCACCAACGAGAGTTCGAACAATGTGTCGGTGATCAACAGCACCACCAACGCTGTCATCGCCACCATCCCCGTCGGCACCACCCCGATCGATGTGGAGGTGGCGCCCAACGGGAACGTCTACGTCGCCAGCTTCAACTCGTCCAACGTGAGGGTGATCGACAGCACCACCAACACCGTCACCGCCATGGTTCTCGCCGGCGGTAGCCCGTACTCGCTGGACGTGGCGCCCAACGGCAACATCTACGTCGCCAACCGCGGGACGGCCAATGTGTCGGTGATCAACGGTGCCACCAACACCGTCATCGCCACCATCCCGGTCGGCACCCAGCCGACCGGGGCGGCGGTGGCACCCAACGGCAACGTCTACATCACCAACTCCACCTCGGCCAACGTGACGGCGATCAACAGCACTACCAACACCGTCATCACCACCCTCCCCGCCGGCACCAACCCGTACGAGACGGTAGCGGCGCCCACCGGCAAGATCTACGTCCCCGTCAGGCAACGTGACGGTGATCGACAGCGTCACCAACACCGTCGTCGCCACCCTCCCCGCCGGCACCAACCCGCAATATGCAGCGGTGGCACCCAACGGCAACATCTACGTCACCAACTCCAATTCGGGCAACGTCAGTGTCTTCCCGCCCTTCCCCACGCTGACCGGCATCACCCCGGCGTGCGGGCCGACCGCGGGCGGCACGGTGGTGACGATCTCCGGCACCAGCCTGGCCGGCGCCGACGTCACGATCGGCGGCGTCCCCGCTACGGGTGTCTCGGTCAACCCCGGTGGTACGCAGATCACCGCCACCACCCCCGCCGGAGTCGCCGGAGCGGCCACCGTCGCCGTCGCCACCTGTGGTGGCACCGTCAGCCTGCCGGCCGCGTTCACCTACACCGCGGTTCCCACGCTGACCGGGATCAGCCCGGCGTGCGGGCCACTGGCGGGCGGCACGATGGTGACCATCACCGGCACCAACCTGACCGGTGCCATCGTCACCATCGGCGGCAACCCCGCCACGGGTGTCTCGGTCAATCCGGGCGGGACGCAGATCACCGCCACCACCCCGGCCGGTGTTGCCGGGGCAGCCACGGTCACCGTCACGGCCTGTGGTGGCACCGTGAGCCTGCCGGCCGCGTTCACCTACACCGCGGTTCCCACGCTGACCGGGATCAGCCCGGCGTGCGGGCCGACCGCGGGCGGCACGATGGTGACCATCTCCGGGACCAACCTGACCGGCGCCACCGTCACGATCGGAGGCGTCCCCGCCACCAACGTCTTCTACAACCTCGCCGGGACCCAGATCACCGCCACCACCCCCGCCGGAGTCGCCGGAGCGGCCACCGTCGCCGTCACACCTGTGGTGGCTCCGCGAGTCTGCCGGCCGCGTTCACCTACACCGCCGTCCCCACGCTCAGCGGGATCAGCCCGGCGTGCGGGCCGACCGCGGGCGGCACGATGGTGACCATCTCCGGCACCAACCTGGCCGGCGCCGCAGTCACCATCGGCGGCAACCCCACCACGGTCCTCAGCATCAATCCCGGCGGGACCCAGATCACCGCTTTCACCCCACCCGGTGTTGCCGGGGCGGCCACCGTCACCGTCACCACCCCCTGCGGCGGCACCGCCAGCCTGCCCGCCGCTTTCACCTACACCGCGGCCCCCACGCTCACCGGGATCAGCCCCACCTGCGGGCCGACCACCGGCGGCACGGTGGTGAGCATCTCCGGCACCAACCTGGCCGGGGCCACCGTCACCATCGGCGGCAACCCCACCACGTCCGTCTCGGTCAATCCGGGCGGGACCCAGATCACCGCCACCACCCCGGCCGGAGTCGCCGGGGCGGCGACGGTCACCGTCACCACCCCCTGTGGTGGCACCGCCAGCCTGCCCGCCGCCTTCACCTACACCGCCGTCCCCACGCTGACCGGCATCAGCCCGGCGTGCGGGCCGACGACCGGTGGCACGGTCGTGACGATCACCGGCACCAACCTGGCCGGCGCCACCGTCACCATCGGCGGCAACCCCGCTACGGGTGTTGCCGTCAATCCGGGCGGGACCCAGATCACCGCCACCACCCCGGCCGGAGTCGTCGGGGCGGCGACGGTCACCGTCACCACCGCCTGCGGCGGCACCGCGAGCCTGCCCGCCGCCTTCACCTACACCGCCGCGCCCACGCTGACCGGCATCAGTCCCACCCAGGGCCCGACGACCGGCGGCACGGTCGTGACGATCACCGGCACCAACCTGGCCGGCGCCACCGTCACCATCGGCGGCAACCCCGCTACGGGTGTTGCCGTCAATCCGGGCGGGACCCAGATCACTGCCACCACCCCCGCCGGAGCTGCCGGAGCGGCCACGGTCACCGTCACCACCCCCTGCGGCGGAACCGCGAGCCTGCCCGCCGCGTTCACCTACACCAACCCCGTCCATCCCACCCAACTGACCGCCACCCCCGCCCTGATCCAGCTCTTCCCCCTCCAGCTGCACTTCCCGTTCCTGTCCGCCACGCTGATCGACAGCGTCACCGGGCTGCCCGTCCCGGGCCAGACCATCACCTTCAGCACCGGAGGCCATGTCCTGGGCACCGCGGTCACCGACGCCACCGGCACCGCCCGACACCTCGAAGTGCTCAGCCTCGCCCTGATCATCCTCAACGGCGGCTACGACGCCACCTTCGCCGGCACCCGCACCCTCCAACCCTCCACCGCCCACGCCGGCGTCCTCACCTTCTGACCACCCCCTCCCCAACACGCGGCGTCAACGCCACCGGCCGCGCCCTGAAGGAGCACCGTGCCGGAGCCAAGGCAGACGAGAAGCCGGGCCCTTCCGACTCCACCGACCCTGCCTGCGCCGCCCCCGCTGCTCCTTCTGCCCGCAGGGAACGGAAGGAGCAGCACCTGCATGATCTGCCGCATTGCATCTCGGATTCGGGTGTCGGTCCGGTTCGGGGCGACGAGCGCTAGCTTCGGCTGTGCATCATCGACATCAGCAGCCCGTGAGTCTCGTGGTCGGCGGCGACGACGAGCCCACGACCTGTCTCACCTATCGGGGCGCCGTCGATGCCGGTGACGACGCAGCCGGCATCCCGGCACAATGCGATGCCGGCCGCGAAATGCACGCTCCTGGAGAGATCGTGGCCGTCGGTGATATACGCGGCGCGCTTGCCGGCGGCCACCCAGGCCAGCGCCAGTGTCGTGGAAACGAAGCGCGGCCGAAAACGTTCGATGAACTCAGGGTGGGCCAGCAGGTCCACGGCCCGGAATCCCGGCGCACTCGGGAACGGCGGATCCAGGTTGACGTCCACCAATCGGGTAGCGGGCGTGGGCGTCAGCTGTACGTCGTAGGCCCCGTCACGCCGCACCCAGGCGATCTCCCCGTCGGTGAAGAAGACCTCGCCGCTGAACGGGTCGGCCACCGCCGCCGCCCCATCGCGCAGCGCCACGTTGACGGCCACCAGCATGTTGCCGACGGCGTAGTTCAAAGTGCCGCACAGGGGATCCACCAACCACTGGCGCACCGCTTCAGCGGCGCCCTGGTGCCCGCCTTCCTCGCCGAGCACCGCGTCATCGGGCCGTGCGGCACTGATGATGCCGAGGATCGTCTTCTCGGCCGCCACATCGGCGGCGGTGGCAAAGTCCCCGGCACCCTTGTCAATGTGGTTGAGCCGCTGGCCGTACATCCTGCGGACCACGTCCGCGCCGGCCCGCGCTCCGGCTATCGCGACTGCAACATCGCCGGAGCCCGCGTATGAGTCGATCATGCCGCGCAGGCTATCGAGGCGGTGTGCCAGGCGGACTGTGCTTGGAGGAAATGAACCGGGAGGTCGATCTCCCGGCGCGGTCGGCCGCTGTCCTCTGACAAGTGATCTTGACCGATTGCCAGGCGATCTTGACCGTTTCTAGTCACGACCGTTGGTGGTCCGCGTCATGCTCCGGCGCTCGCGTCGGCGTCGGCGTTTCTCGGAGCGACGCACCAGCTCGCTCGCGGCGAGCGTCACGGTCGCCACGCGGCGGACCCAGCGGGGTCCGCCGCGCTCCGCCCACAGCACGCATGCACACCCGCCGACGGCGAGCAGCACGACGCCGAGCAGCAGCAGATTGATCATGGTCTTCCCCCTGCGTTCAGTTGTACGGCCCTGCTGGTGGTCTCGGACCAGGAAGGGCCCCAACGGGATGTCCGACCGAAACGACATCTGACCCACTTTCTCTGAACTACGAGTGGACGCGCGCCAGCACGCTCCTGCATATGGTCGACAATGAGCGCATGGACGTCCCTGAGCTGCTCGAATCAGCCTCCCTACTGGTCCCGGAAGAGACCGCCACCGAGAACGACATCACGGTGCGAGACGTCTGGGACTACCTCGCCCATGACGAGTGGGAGATCGCTCTGGGTCTGCTGGAGGAACTCGGGGACGGTCGCTCGATCCCTCTGGCGTTTTGGGAGAAGCTCGCCGAAGCGGCTGAGCAACTCCGACTGGAGCGGAGCACGGCCTGGTGCCATTGGCGGTGCTCCGAGATCCACAACGGCGTGATCCGAGCAGATCTGAAGCTCCGCCCTGCTGGCGAGGGCCGACGCACGACATCAATCTCCGGCACCGGGGTTCTGCGCCCCATGTGGGACATCGGACACCTCTTGCCCACCGGTGAACGTGCGGTCAGCATCGCCGCGCTCTGGGTTGAGAGCATGCCCATTCTGGAGCCCGGCGGGCAGGCCACGGTTCGCCTCGTGCCCCTCACCCCCTCCCATTGGACGCACGTTCAACCCGGCCAGCAGATCACCATGCACGAGGACCGGACCGTGGCCGGGACCGCAGTCGTTTCGGAGGTTCATCGCCCCTCAGCCGTGCCCAGAGAGTGACATGGCCGGGCACTCGCGGCAGGGCGCCGATAGGTGTCCACCCCGAGCCCCAGGGGCGGCTACTTGCTGGCTTCGCTGGTGCGCGCGGTGAGCTGGGAGAGGCTGGGTGGGCCCAGGAAGATGTTGGTTCAGTCAACACGCCGCCTCTCCCCTGTACGCTGGAGAACCATCGGTCAAGCTCAAGTGGCAGTGGACTGCTGGTCGTCAAAATCTCCCGGCAAACGGCCAAGATCTCGTGTCAGAGGACAGCCAGGCGGGCCAAGGCGTCCGCCGGGTAGCTGTCCGGACTTCGACCGCAGCAACTCATCCGGGCTGCTGCCGGAGCACGATCCGTCGACTGTCGGCCAGCCTGGGGCGACCGCTGGTCGGCGGGTGTCGTGGCTTCGCGTGGGCCAGTCCCACCGGTTGCAGCGCCCCCGGGCCGGGTCATTTTCAGTGGTCGGTGAGCATGCCCTTGCGGAGCTTGGTCAGGGTGCGGGTGAGCAGGCGGGAGACGTGCATCTGGGAGACGCCGAGTTCGGCGCCGATCTGGGACTGGGTCATCTCCTGCCCGAAGCGCAGCTCGACCAGCTGACGCTCGCGGTCGTCGAGCTGGTGCAGCAGCGGGGCAAGGGTGCTCAGGTTCTCGACGGTCTCCATCGCCGGGTCATCCTCGCCCATGACATCGGCAAGCGTGCGGCTCTGTGCCGAGGAGTCGGAGTCGGTGGGCATGTCGAGCGAGCCGGCGTTGTAGCCGTTGGCCGCGACGAGCCCCTCGATGACCTCTTCCTCGGAAAGAGCAAGGTGGGCGGCGAGCTCGCGGACGGTGGGGTCGCGGTCGAGTTCGACGTGCAGCTGCTCCTTGGCCTTGGCCAAGTCGCTGCGCAGCTCCTGGAGGCGGCGGGGCACGTGGACGGCCCAGCCGGTGTCGCGGAAGAACCGCTTGATCTCGCCGAGGATGTACGGGACGGCGAAGGTGGAGAACTCCACCTCGCGCGCGAGGTCGAACCGGTCGATGGCCTTGATCAGGCCGATGGTGCCGACCTGGATGATGTCTTCCATGTCGTCGCCGCGATTGCGGTAGCGGCGGGCGACGTAGCGCACCATCGACATGTTCATCTCGATGAGGGTGTTGCGCGCGTACTGGTACTCGTGCGTGCCCTCGTCCAGGTCCTGAAGCCGGTCGAAGAACCGCTTCGACAGCTCCCGCGCGTCCCGGGGGGCCACCGCGCTCGGGCACTCGACTGCCGGCAGCTCCGTGCCCACCTCGATGGTGCGCTCGTGGGTAGCGGTGTCGTTCACGGCGGTGATCATGGTGCCCTCCCAGACGACCGTAGGGAGCGGACGTCTCGCCGCCGCCTACCCCGGCCCACACAAAGCATGCATGTGATCTGGACGCACGCTGGCGTCTGGGTAGTTCGGACAGCACCCTCAGCCTCCAACTCAGGGACTGCGGCCTGGGATTGCCCGACACGACCACACGACCACACGATCGCGAGAACGCCGCGCGGCCGTCCGTCTGCCGAGCCGGCGCCCCTGTGGCAAGTCGGACGCCAGTCCGGGGCCGCTGCTGACTCAGCAGGCTGTTAGGTGGGCACGATCACGTCAGGGATTCCTGGATGGGGTGGGAGGATGGCCGGCATGGACATCCTCCGCAGGAACAACGTGACGGTCACCGGTTCCGCGGACGGGCCGGTGGTGATGCTGGCGCACGGTTTCGGGTGCGACCAGAACATGTGGCGCCTGATCGTCCCGGCCCTGGCGGAGCGGTACCGGGTGGTGCTGTTCGACTACGTCGGATCGGGCAGCTCGGACCTGACGGCCTGGAGCCCGGAGCGGTACTCCTCACTTCAGGGCTACGCCCAGGACGTGATCGAGGTCTGCGAGGCCCTGGGGCACGAGCAGGTGGTGTTCGTCGGGCATTCGGTGAGCGCCATGGTCGGCGTGCTGGCCGCCGAGGCCGCGCCGGAGCGGATCGGGACGCTGGTGATGGTGGCTCCCTCGCCGTGCTACCTCGATGACGAGGGATACCGCGGCGGCTTCAGCGCCGAGGACATCGACGAGCTGCTGGCCTCCTTGGAGTCGAACTATCTGGGCTGGTCCTCCGCGATGGCCCCGGTGATCATGGGGAATCCGGAGCGACCGGAGCTGGGGCAGGAGCTGACCAACAGCTTCTGCGCCACCGACCCCGACATCGCACGCGTCTTCGCCCGCACCACCTTCCTGACCGACAGCCGCGAGGACCTGAAGAAGGTGAGTGTGCCGACGCTGGTGCTGGAGTGCTCCCAGGACGCCATCGCGCCGCGCGAGGTCGGCGCCTACGTGCACGCAGCGATCCCCTCGTCCCGCCTGGTCACCCTGGACGCGACCGGCCACTGCCCGCAGCTGAGCGCCCCCGAAGCCACCGCCCAGGCCCTCCTCGACTTCCTGGGTGCGCAGCGTTGATGAGCCGGGTCGACGAGGAACCGGAGCCGACCGGAACCGGTGACGAGGCGGGCACCACTGCAGCGTTCACCGCGCTGCTGGAGGACAGCGCCGAGGAACTGTACGAGTCGGCGCCCTGCGGCTATCTCTCCACGCTGATGGACGGCACCATCGCCAAGGTCAACGCCACGCTTCTTAGCTGGCTCGGCCTGGAGTGCGCGGCCGTGGTGGGCCGGGTGCGCTTCACCGACCTGCTCAGCATCGGCGGGAAGCTGTATCACGAGACGCACTTCGCGCCCCTTTTGCAGATGCAGGGCGAACTGCGCGGCATCGCACTGGAGATGAAGACCGCCGGCGGCGGCCGGCTGCCCGTCCTGGTCTCCTCCGTCGTCAAATACACCAGCGGAGGCGAGCCGCTTCTGATCCGCACCACCGTCTTCGACGCCTCCGACCGCCGCGCATACGAGCAGGAACTCCTGCGCCGTCGCCAGGAAGCCGAACAGGCCCGCGCCGAGGCCGAACAAGCGCGCATGGAAGCGGAGCAGGCCCGGCAACAGGCCGAGGCGGACCGGGGACGGCTGGCCGACGCGCTCGCCGTGCTGCAGAAGTCCCTCCTGCCCGACGCCCTGCCCGCACTGCCCGGCCTGGAGGCGGCCGGGTACTACCACACGGCCTCTCCCTACCAACTCGGCGGCGACTTCTACGACCTGTTCCCCCTGGACGAAGACCGGTGGGCGTTCTTCCTCGGCGACGTGTGCGGCAAAGGGCCGCAGGCCGCTTCCCTTACCTCACTGAGCCGCTACACCCTGCGCTCCGCCGCCCACCACGCCCCCGAGCCCATCGCCGCCCTGACCACGCTGAACACCGTCCTGCACGAACGCTTCACCAACGGCGGCGACCCCCGCTACTGCACCGTCATCTTCGGCCAGCTCGAACCCCAACCAGGCGGCCACGTGACCGTCCGCCTCGCCTCGGGCGGACACCCCTCGGCCCTCGTCCTGCGCGCCGACGGCACCGCCGAATTCCTCCCCACCCCCGGGGGGCTCCTCGTCGGCATCCTGCCCACCGCGCCGTTCGCCACCGCCGAAACCACCCTGGCCCCCGGCGACACGCTCCTGCTCTACACCGACGGGCTCACCGAAGCCCGCACCGGACCCGCCCGCGACAGCCTCTTCGGAGAGGACGCCCTACGCACCTTCGCCGCCTGCCAGGCCCCCGCCACCGCCCAGGAACTGATTACCGCGCTGAGCGGACTGCTGGAGAGCTTCGGAGACGGCCTGGACGACGACACCGCGCTGCTCGCCCTCGGCGTTCCCACCCATCCCCCCACCCGCCCCGCGACGAATCGCCCAGGATGAGCCTCCTGAAGATCACCCGTCGCGACGCCGCCACCGGGCCCGTCCTGCACGTGGCCGGCGCACTCGACTACGACCAGGCACCCGCGCTGCGGCAACAGACCGCACACCTCGCCCTGAAACCCGGGCAATGCCTGGTGATAGACCTGTCCGGCCTGGAATTCTGCGACTCCACCGGCATCACCGTCCTCCTTGCCGCCCGCCAGCAAGCCCTCGCCGCCGGCGCCGACATCGCCCTGGTGGCCGTTCCCCCCAACACCATGCGCATCCTCACCGTCGTCGGACTCGACCAGGTCTTCACCATCCGCCCCCACGCCGACAGCAACTGACCCACGGCCTTCTCCGTTCGCCCGGTCTCCGTCAAACGACACCGGCATGGGCGGCATTGCTGCCCCAACTGCCTGACATACGGGTGTGGCGCCCACACACTGCGGCCCGAGCGCGGGACTCTTAGGCGGGTGCGATCCGTTCTGTGCCCTGTCCCGGCCACCCTCACCGGCCGGCGGCCCTGTGCCCACCCCCACTCCCCGGGGGCCCGACGGGCACAGGGCCGACGACAACCCCAACGGACGCCTCCGCTCCTCGAAGTAGCAGGCTCACAGGCCACAGGTCCGGCGCACCGTGACGTGGGCCCTTCGTCAGAACGTCCGCATGCCGGAAAGTGCCCACCGTGATCGACTGAGAGCACGGCGCTTCATCGCTGCCACCACCGCCGAATGCGACATCACAGAGGAGAGGGAATGCACCACACGGGGGCAGAGCATCCCTCCCGCACCCATCATTCCCCGGCTTTTCCCCGGGGCCAGCAGCAGCCGGACCCTCCGGGCCCCGCCCGTGCCCGCGGCCCCAGGTACCGCCGCCAGATCACGTGGCGAGGAGCAGCATCCGTCGACCGGGACGTGCCGGCTGCCGTCGGTTCCGTGCTCGGTGACATCTTGCGTGACAGAACGGCTTCAGCCTCCGCCCTGGACGAGGTCTTCGGACGTGATGTCGCCGAGCGCATCGCCCGATTCACGCTCGACGGCGGCAAACGCCTGCGGTCACAGTTCCTGTGGTGGGCCTTGCGGGCCTGCGGGGGAGGCCAAGACCACGATCAGGTCCACCGCGCTCTGCGCATCGCTGCCGCACTCGAACTCATCCAGACCTGCGCACTCGTGCACGACGACCTGATGGACGCCTCCCGACTACGACGCGGCAGACCCACCCTGCATGCCGACATCACCCACCAGTACGCCGACGCTCGTCGGCCGGGAGCGAGCGAGCCTCTGGGCGCCGCTGCAGCCCTCCTGGGGGGTGACCTCGCGCTGGCCTGGGCGGACGACACCGTCGCCCACCTCGAACTGCCACCAGAGGTCGGCCGCCGGGTCCAAGACATCTGGACCGCTATGCGGACCGAGATGGCCGCAGGCCAATACCTCGACCTGCGCGCTCAAGCCACCGGAGCGACGTCCCTGTCCGAGGCGATCCGCATCGCCTACCTGAAGAGCGGCTTGTATTCGGTGGAGCGGCCCCTCGCGCTCGGCGCCGCCCTGGCCGGCGCCGACGAAACCGCCACCCGGGCGCTGCGCGCGGCCGGCCGCAGCGCCGGAGTCGCCTTTCAGCTGCGCGACGATCTCCACGGCGTCTTCGGTGACCCCGGGCAGACCGGAAAGCCCTCGGGCGACGACATCCGGGAAGGCAAGCTGACCACGCTCGTCGCCGTCGCCCGCACACGCGCCGTGGCCAACGACGACAAGGCATCCGTGGCCGTGCTGGACGGCTGTGTCGGCTCCGCCGAGCTGACGCCCGCAGACCTCGCCGAGGTACGGCACGTACTCGTCGTCACTGGTGCCCGGTCCGCGGTCGAGACGAAGATCGCCCGGCTGGTCACGCAGAGCATCCACCACCTGACCGCGGCCGGTTTGGAACCCCGTGCACGCCGCCGGCTCCACGGACTGGTGTGTACGGCGGCCGGCACATCCACCATCAGCTCGTCCACCTCGCGGCCGCCGGAAGAGCCGGGCCCGCCACCGCCCTCGTCAGACGACACCGCCGACGTCGACCGCTGGTGAACGGCAGCACACGAGGGAGCGGCTCCCTTGGTGCCGGTCCCCCCTCTCCAGTCTGCCTAGGGCCATAGCGCTCCGGAGGGGAGGAGCGGTGCGCGCTCTCGTTCTTCTGCTGGTGATCCGAACCTGAAGCTCTCGCGTCGCGCGCAAGGTGCTGACGAAGGCGCCCGGTGGTGCCTGCGAGCGGATGGGTGCAGCCTGAGAGCAGGGCTTTCGGGTGATTATCAGGAGCTCGTCATGATTGTGATTCTCGGAGTCATCCTCTTGATCGCTGCGGTAGTCGTCGGCGTCGCCGCCGTTGTGACCAACCTCGGTAGCGCACACGAGCTGACGGCAGCGTTCAAGGTTTTCGGATTCCACATGACCGGATCCACCGGCATGTTGTTCCTCTTGGGTGCCATCATCGGCGCGGTGGCCATGCTCGGGCTGAGTCTGCTGCTCGGTGGCATGCGCCGAACCACGCGCAAGAAGCACGCAATGCGCCGCGCGCTCAAGGGGGAGCGCCACGATGCAGCCGCTGCAGGCAGCACGGAGAACGAGGGCCGCGTCGACCACCCGGACACGAGGAACGATCTGGGAACGGCGGCACGGCAGGACGGCAGCTCTCCTCGGGGTGGCCGACCCGACGGTGACGGACACCGTCACAAGCGACACCTCTTCGGACATCGACCTGCCCACCGGTAGGTCATGAGCCGAGCCAGTCGTCGGGCATCATCGCGCACGAGCCGGGAGCCATTCGCTTTGATCTCACCCTGGATGTAAAAGATGGCGAGCGTGCTGAACTCCACGCCGCGCGGGGTGCCGTAGCGGTCGATGGCCTTGATCAGACCGATCGTGCCGACCCGCAACATGTCCTCGGCGGACTCCAGGCGGCCGGAGAAGCGGCGGGCGACGTAGCGCACCAGGGTCAGGTTTATCTCGATGAGGGTGTTGCGTACGTACTGGTACTCGTGGGTCATTTCCTCCAGCGCCTCGAGCCGAAGCAGGAACACCTTCGTGAGGTCGCGCGCGTCGGCGGGAGCCATGTGCTGAGGATCCTCGATCCGCGGCAGTACCGTCGGGGCCGGCACGGCAGCCACCGAACGCCCATGAGGAGGTGAGAGGCGCCGATGGTGCGCGGGGTCCGGAGAAGAGCCCGCGGTACTGCTTGGCGCTCGACAAGGTCATGGTCATGGCGCCCCCGCTCGGGTGGTCGGTGCACGGGACTTCCAGCACGCTGGACATACGGATGCACGAGTGCCCGGGAGAGCACTCTCGCCTTTCGGGCCGGAGGTGTCGATGAGCATGGGAACGATCTCGCTCACCCGGCCGTATACGCGGATGACGTTGCCCGGTGTCTATCGGCCGCAAGAGGACACGCGGCTCTTGTTGCGCGCCCTGTACCGCGAGGGTGTGGGTGCGGGGACTGAACTTCTGGACCTGGGGTCTGGTAGCGGGGCTCTCGCGGTGGGAGCGGCACGGCGTGGCGCCCGGGTCACCGCGGTCGACATCTGCTGGCAGGCGGTGCTGACCACGCGGGTCAATGCGTGGCTTGCGAGGCAGCGGCTCACTGTGTGCCGCAGCGATCTGACGGCGGCGGTCCGCGGCCGCTCCTTCGACGTGCTCGTCAGTAATCCGCCTTACGTCCCTGCCCCCGGCACCCGGATGCCCCGCGGTCCGGCACGTGCCTGGGACGCGGGGCGCGACGGGCGACTGCTCGTCGATCGCATCTGTGACGTCGCGCCCCGCGCGTTGCGCCCTGGGGGTGTGCTGCTCATGGTCCATTCCGGCCTGTGCGGCACCGAGGACACCTTGGAGCGGCTGACCTCGGCGGGGCTGCGGGCATCGGTGAGCGACCGCGCGGTTATACCGTTCGGCCCGGTCATGCGCTCCCGGCGGGCCTGGCTGCGGTGGCAGGGCCTGCTGGACGAGGTCCAGGACACAGAGGAATTGGTGATCATCCGTGCCGAGAACTTCTGAGCGGCCACGCCGCGTCACCCTCGTCCGAAACGGCCCGCTCCTGGTGGAGGGGCCGGTGGAAGTGGTGGGTGACGACGGTGCGGTAGCTGTTTCCCGCCGTTTCACTGTCGCGATCTGCATGTGCCGGCGTAGTCGCAGCTACCCCTGGTGCGACACCAGCCACCGCAATCGTTCGAAGCCCTCAGACCCCGCAGACGGTGTCGGCTGCCCGGCAGCTGGCCGGTCAAGCTGAGGAGACCGGCGATGAAGGCGAGAGTCGAAGCCGCCCGGTCCGGCCGACCGCAGCTTCCGCGGGCGCGCGGCGATCTGTCCGACTCGGTGATCTCGTGGCTCCGGGCGGGGGAGGGGCCGTTGCCGACGCGGGAGGAAGTCCGGTGCGAGGCTCCGTATGGGGCAGATCTCCAGCTCGCCCTGTACGTGCTGTACGAACTGCACTATCAGGGATTCGAGGGCGTGGACGACGACCGCGAATGGGCTCCTGCACCGCTGTCGGCGCGACGCCACCTGGAGGAGGCGTTCCTCACGGCACTCCGTTACGACGTCCCGGCGCTCGGTGCGCAGGAGGCGATGGCGGGCCTGCTCACAGAGCCCGCCGCCGACGACGGCAGCAACGTCAGCCACTACCTCAAACGCGAAGGCCGGCTGTGGCAGCTGAGGGAGTACGCTGCCCTCCGCTCGCTGTACCACCTCAAGGAAGCCGACCCGCACGCCTGGGTCCTGCCCCGACTGCGGGGGCGCCCCAAGGCCGGGATGGCCGCTATCGAATTCGACGAGTTCGGTGCCGGACGCGCCGAGGACATCCATGCCCAGCTCTTCGCCGATCTCATGGCAGACCTCGCATTGGAAACCGCCTACGGTCACTACCTCGACCTGGCGCCGGCCGAAACGCTAGCTGTCGTCAATCTCATGTCCCTGCTGGGGCTGCACCGGTCCTTGCGCGGGGCTCTGATCGGTCACTTCGCCACGGTCGAAGTGACCTCGCCGCCAGGCTCACGACGTCTCGCGGAAGCCATGCGCCGCACGGGTGCCGGCTCCGCTGCGGAGAGGTTCTACGACGAGCACGTCGAAGCCGATGCCGTGCATGAACAGGTCGTCCGCACAGAAGTGGTCGACGGTCTGCTGAAGGACGAGCCGGATCTGGAACCCGATGTTGCCTTCGGAATCGGTGCCACCACCCTTCTCGAAGGCCGACTTGCCGCATATCTCCTTGCCGCCTGGCGCGAGGACCGCAGCGCGCTGCCGGCACCGTTGCCGTACGTCCGCGCCCGCGGGCTCGCACGGAGCAGGGCCTGACAGGGCGCAGACCAGATACTGATGGACGGTGGAGGCTTGATTTCCTTCGGCGTTGAAGGTCCTGGGCGATGCTGTAGTCCAATTTCCCCGATATGAAGTCCTGGAAGATCCGGACGACGACGTCGGTCTCGTCCGGGACAAGCTGTCCCATGTGCTCGCCCTTGTGGACCCAGCCGTTGGCGATGCGGCCCTGGGCGACTCCGTTTTGGGTGGCGGAGAGATGCTGATGGGCGACGCGGCGGGCAGTGTCCTCGGAGCGTTTGAGCACCATCACGCACATCATGCGGGCTATGTGACGGTCGCTGTCGTTGATGTGGTTCATGCGGCCGCCGGTTGCGCCGGTGACCGGCCGCTTGTCGTACTCGACGATGTCGATGAGATCTTCGAGATCCCGGGGCTGGCGGACAAGCCGGTCGAGGTCTAGGCGCCGGGGCGTTTGGGTGCGTATGCCGCGAGGTGGTCATGGAGGTTGAGGGTGACTTGGCCGCCGCGGGCAGGGGCGGGGACCTCGAATTCCTCCCAGATGGTGGGGGAGTCCTCCCGGACGGTGGGGGCTGCTGTGGGTACGGTGTCGGCTCCTGGTGCTCGGTGGCTCCGATGCCGGGCACTCTCTGTCGAGCTCAGGGTTGGTGATGCCGTGGATCCGCTATGGGGTCCGTGGCCGCCTGCTGGATACTGATCAGCATGCGCACTGATTTTGATCCTGCTGAGATGTCCCGCAATGAGTTCTACCGGCTGCTGACCGCCACCGTGGTGCCGCGGCCGATTGCCTGGGTGTCCACCACGTCGGCGGACGGGACGCACAACCTCGCCCCGCACTCCTTTTTCACGATCGCCAGTGTCGCGCCGCCCGTGGTGCAGTTCAGCTCCGTGGGACGCAAGGACACGCTGCGCAACGTCGAGGCGACCGGGCAGTTCGTGGTGAACCTGGCGCCGGAGGGGCTCTTCGAGCAGATCAATGACACCGGGACCGACTTTCCGCACGGGGTGAGCGAGTTCGAGGCGGCCGGCATCGCGTCCGAGCCGAGTCTGCGGGTCAAGCCGCTGCGGGTGGCGGCCTCGCCGGTGGCGCTGGAGTGCGAGGTGCACAGCACGCTGCGGATTGGCGATGGCACCGTGGTGTTCGGACGCGTGCTGCATGCGGCGGTGTCCCAGGACGTGCTCGTCGACGGGCACCCCGAGATCTCCCGGCTGAACCCGCTGTCACGACTGGGGAAGGACGAGTGGGCCACGGTCGCCGGGGTGCGCGAGATCTCCCGTATTCGGCATGCGGACTGGAGCGGGCCGGCGGGCGACCGCTAGCGAGCGGCAGGAAGAACGGGGAGGGAAGCCAGTCGGATGGCGGCGGGCCGTCCTTTGGCCAACTGCCCGGATGGCTGTGGTGTCGGCACGTCATGGGTAATGAGTAGTTCGCGCACGGGCAGTATTCGAGCGATCACCTGCCGGTTCAGGTGCTGCTCGGCCGTGACGAGGCCGGGCCGGCCCTAATGGGTCTCCGCGTGTGGACCGCGGCGGGCGGGGGCGGAGCCGCGGATCTGGAGGCCGTCGAGGAGTTCTTGGGTCGCGGCTGTCACGGCGTCGACGGCTTGGTCGAACACCTCGCGGTTGTGGGCGGCGGGGGCGCGGAAGCCGGAGACCTTGCGGACGTACTGCAAGGCCGCCGCCCGGATGTCCTCGTCGGTGACCTCGGGGGTGGCGGGTGGACGGAGCGTCTTAATGCTGCGGCACATGTGTCCAGTGTGCCGCGTGCGTCCGGCGATGTGGGGTGGTCTCCGGAGGACGTGTCTCCCGCCGGGGGGAGGGGGACACGGCCCCCACCAGTGGGTGCCACCGGTGGGGGCGCTGGCCGGTTCCCTTCACCGCACCACGGCTGACGCCCCTATCCGTCGAGCCCGGTCACCCGCATCGTGATGTTGAGACGTCCGCTGGTCAGGCCGCAGGCCGGGTCGCCGGTGCCCGGTCGGACCTTGGTCACGCCGTGGTACGCGAAGCGGGACGGGCCGCCGAAGACGAAGAGATCGCCGGAGGCCAGCTCGACGTCGGTGTAGGGCTTGGTGCGTGTCTCGGTGTTGCCGAATCGGAAGACGCAGGTGTCGCCGATGCTGAGGGAGACGACCGGCGCGGGGGAGCGTTCTTCCTTGTCCTGGTGCATGCCGAGTTTGGCCTGGCCGTCATAGAAGTTGATCAGCGCGGTGTCCGGTGTGTAGCCGTGGCCGGCGGTGGCGTCCTGGTAGGCCGCGGCGAGTGCGTGACGGCCCAACTCGACCATCCAGTCAGGGAACGCGGCCACCCGCGCGCCGTTCACGTCGTCGGCGGTGCGGGTGTACGAGTACGGCTGCCAGTGCCAGCCGATGCACACGGTCTGGACGGACATCACGCCGCCGCGCGGGAGCTTGGTATGACGGATCGGAGCCGGGCCCTGGGCCCAGCCGCGGCAGGCGGTGACGAGCTCGCGCTGCCGCGCCAGGGGCAGCCAGCCGGGGAGATGGATGGCGCCGGGCGCGATTTCCCGGCGGGGTGCACCGGCGGCGGCGCCAGGCTGACGAGGCCCCTGGGAGGCATGGGGCGCGCGGGATCCGTGGCCGTTGCCGTGCTCGGCGCCCTCGGTCCTGTCAGCCCTGCCAGTCCTGTCGGCGCCGTCGGTGCCCCCGGGGCCCTCGATGTTCTCGAAGCCGGGAAGTGGGGTGCTCATGTGCTCCTGCCTCATCGCTGACTGCTTACAGCGTGCCACGACAGGGCCTCGTCGCCCGAGGGACCAGTGGTGGTGACAGATGGACGACCCAGCCGCGGTCGATCGACCAGATGCCGCCTTCCACGTCGGCGCCGCGCAGGCCCTGGAGCGTGCCGGGGCCGGCGAGGGCGGGGAGGCGCGAGTCGCCGAGCGCCGCGAAACCGTAGGTACGGGCCGGGTCCCAGTCGGTGCTGTGGCGCAGCCGGCGGCTCATCTGTGCCCAGCCGAGCGGGGCGGCGGCCACCACCCAGGCATCGGGGTCCCCGGCGGCGAAGCGGCCGGCCGCCCGTAGCCAGGAGGCGGCGGACTCCGGCCAGTCGACCACGGCCAGGACCGGCGGCCTGCCTTGCGCCCGCCACCCCTCGATGAAGGCCGCGGCGGCCGTACGCGACGCGTCATCCCGGCTGTGCCCGACCACCACGGTGGAGATGCGGGGCCGGGAGGAGGCCGTGAGGTCCAGCAGGGCGGCGAGTTCGGCGTCGGTGTGCGGGGCGGGGGAGGGAAGTGGGCCGTATGCGGCCGCCTCCGCCGGAGGGAGGAGGGGTGAGGTCATCGGCTGACCAGCGGCAGTGGGCTTCTGGGACTGCGGGGGCCTCGGTGGTGTGTGTGGTGCTCTCACGCTTCAAGTCTGCGGGTGCGGGCGCTGCTCGGCTGGCGGAAATCGGACGTCGTGATTCGGGTATCCGGGGGTGGCGGATAGCCCGGGGCAGGCACCCGGGGTCGAAGGGCGGCCGGGTGCGTCGGGAGGGCGTGCCTGCCCGGCGCTCATGGGTGGTAGTGCTCGGCGATCCGAGTCGCGACGCCGTCCTCGACGGTGACCCGGACCTCGACGAAGCCCATCTTGGCTGCCGTCTCCAGCTGCGCCGTGGTGCACGGGGAGGTGCCGTAGCCGCTGCTGTCCATGGTCACGTTGTCGTTGGACGCGCAGATCGTGGCCGCGCCGAGGGTCTTGGTCCCCGAGCCCACGAAGAACGCCTGCTCGGTGCCGGACTCCGGCGTCACGGTCAGTTTGCCGGGCGCCAGGTACGCGAGGACGCCGGTCCAAGTGCCGTTCGCGGCCTTGCTCCGAGGCGCCGATCCGGAACCGGCCGCAGCGCTGGAACCCGCATCGGAGCCCGCGTCGGAACCGGCTCCCTTGGCGGCGCCGGACGTGGAGCTGCCACCGTCGGCCTTGCCGCCGCTCGCCTTGGCGCTTCCCCCGCCGCCCTTCGCGGGCTCCCGGGTCTTCTGGCCCATTGCCGCGTCCTCCTTGGCCGCGGTGTCGCCGAGCGACGCCGCCTCCTTGGACGCGTCCACGGGGTCGGGGCTTGTCGAGACCTTGGTGCTCGGCTTGTGGGCGTCCTGGCCGGTGCCGCAGGCGGTCAAGGAGAACGCGGCGACGGCGATCAGCGACGCGGCGACGAGCGTGCGCCCACGGCGGAACGCGGGGGCCGAGCCGGTGCCGAGGCCGGCTGTGGCGGGCGTGGCGGTGCCGGTGGAGTCGACGTCGGTCTCGGGGTCCTTGTGCCAGGACATGAGAATCCCCTTTGTGTGCACGCTGCGGCTCCGCATTCCGGTGGAATCGCGGAGTCGTCGCCGCGCTGGCTTCGGCATTGGCTGCGCCGATGGTCGTCGGCGTTCGCTCCGCTTCGGTGCACGGAGCATGTCTCAGCTTGATGCCGGTGGCTGCCGCTCCACTAACGCTCGGCTAACGCGGCGCCGCAGCCGCCCCTTCACCCGAACGGAGATCCCTGAGGCGACGGCGATAGTCACCGATCCGGCTCCGGGGCTCGTCATCGATGCCGCTACCGACCCGGCCGTCGATCGCGTACCGCCCCCGGACGGCCGTCAGGGCTACGCGGCCTCGACGACCTGCGTCATCTCCGCGCGCACCGCCAACGTCCAGACCTCCAGCAGCACCGCATACTCCGCCATGTCCTGCGCCGACCACGCCAATCCTCGCCGGGCGCGGACGAATTGACGAATCGATTCGTTGGCCTCAGCGGCGGGAACGGGGACGTCGGTGTGGGCAGAAGGAGTTGGGGACATATGAGCCATGCTAGGGGCAGACACTGACAACGAGATTCCACGCACACCGGCCCGCCGCCCGCAGATACGGTCCGCGCCGCTGTTCTTACGCCCCCTCAACTTCCTGACCAGCAGGGACCGTCGAGCCCAAGATCGGCTCTCGCTGGCTGCATGTGTCCATTCCCACACGCTCAGCGATCATGGGGGAGGTCGAGGGAGGCGCGGGACGGGGCCTGGTGGCGTCGGTCCTCGCCCCTCAGCTCAAAGCCGAGGTTTCCCGGGCAGGGGCACTTCGTTCGCTCGACACGGCAACTACGGGGGTTGGCCCTCCGTCGGGCCGTCGTCCGGCCGTCTGCGGGTCGGCCGTCCGCCGGTCGGCCGTTGTCAGTGGTGACCCGTAGCGTGTCACCCGTAACTATCCGAGCTGCTGGCGCTTCTCGGATCCGCCCCGCTCCCGTGACAGCGCGCGGGGGCGGGGCACACCTCCGGAGCCGCCGCGGCAAGGGCGCGGCTTGCTCTCCGTAGCTCGCTCTTCCTGTGAGGCGCGCTTCCTGTGAGGCGCGGTGGGCGGGAGTGAGTGACGATGGAGAGGCCGAGGTGCAGCGGCGCATGTCCAGCGGCGTGGGGAGCGCCGCCCACAGCACCTGCCGAACGTATTCGGGAGGCCACTATGGATTACCCGGAAAGCTATGAGCTGGTATTTCAAGCGCCCGCTGTGGAGGACGACGTGGTGATCGTCCGGCGTACCGAGCGGGCGGGAGCCGGCGGATATCCGGTCTACGAGGATGAATCGGGGATCGTGCGCGCAGAGATCAGTGACCGCGGCGAGGTGCGCATGCAGGCCAGCGGCGGGCATCAGATGCTCAAGACACCCCTGCTGGCGCGGCCCCTCACCCCGTGAGCCGCTGACCTCCGGCCCCCTCCGGCGGCTGGGACCGCCCGTCGACCGTTCACCCTGCGTGGAGGGTCGGCAGCAGCATGTCCGGAGCCGGAGCCGGGGATACGGGCAGAGGATCGGCCATGACCCTCGGTGGGGAGTGGTGGCTGTTCGTGTCGCTTCCACCGGCGGTCCGTCATCGCGCCGGGGCGCGCTCAGAGCCCGCGGAGATGACCTCGCCGCGGGGGAGTGCGCTGCTCGTCCCGCCTGAGCGTGTGCTCGCTGCCGTCGACGGCCTCAGCGGAATCCGCTGCATCTGCGGACGGGGCGGCCTCGCCAGCCTCGTGGTCTCCGGCGGCGTCGGCACCGGTGTCGGCCGCGGTGCCGAGCCCGGTATGGGATTCAGAGGGTGAAGCGTGTCCTTCGAGTACGGCCATGGCGCGTTCCAGCGTCTCACCGGTGATGTGCATCCGGATCCTGGCCAGTCGCTCTAACTCGGTATTCGACACCACGTCAGCGTACCTGCCGCGGCTTCAAACCTGCTCCTGGCCAAGCACCCGAAAGCGGCGGTCAGTTGGCGATTCCGCAGCCTTCAACTCGGAAAGGGTGCGGAATGCCGGATCTGTCGGACTATTCGAACCGCCGGATCACGAGGTGCCGGCGAGCGCGCGGGTGACGGCGGCTTCGGCATGCAGTCGTGTGGTGGGAAATACCGGCACCGAGCTGTGCTCCGCCTTGATGAGCAGCTCGATCTCGGTGCAGCCCAGCACGATGCCCTCGGCCCCGGCGGCGACGAGATCCCTGATGACGGTCATGAACGACTGCCGGGACTCCTCGCGGACGATGCCCTGGCACAGCTCCTCGTAGATCGTGCGGTGGACGATGCTGCGTCCGGCGTCGTCCGGGACCAGCACCTCCAGCCCGTGACTCTCCAGCCGGCCGCGGTAGAAGTCCTGCTCCATCGTGAAGGCGGTGCCCAGCAGCCCGATGCGGCGCAGGCCGCCGTCGCGGACCGCATCCGCCGTGGTGTCGGCGAGGTGCAGCAGCGGGACGGTGACGGCCGCGGCCACCGGGTCGGCGACCTTGTGCATGGTGTTGGTGCAGATCAGCAGTATGTCGGCGCCGGCAGCCTCCAGCGCTCTGGCGGCTTCGGCGAGCGCCTCGGCGGCCTGCTCCCACTGGCCATCGGTCTGGAGCCGTTCGATCTCCGCGAAGTCCATGGAGTAGAGCACGAGGCGCGAGGAGTGCAGGCCGCCCAGACGCTCCCGCGTCAGTTCATTCAGCAGCCGGTAGTACTCCGCCGTCGACTCCCAGCTCATGCCTCCGAGCAGCCCGATCGTCTTCATGCGGGCACTATGGCACGGGGCGGAACCCGCTCCGGACTGTCGCCGGACGGGGCTGGAACGCTTCTCGGCACTGACAGGGACCGGCCAGGTCAGGGGCGCTGAAGCGGCGAAGCATCGGGCGCAATCTCAACTACTGCCCTGTGCAAGGGCTTTAGCCCCATGTGGTGGCCGGGCCGCGATCCTTCCGTACTGCCGGTCCAAGGCCCGTTGCTGCATCCCAGTTGCGCCGCGGACCGCCGTGCGCCGTCTCACCCCTTGGGCTCGGCGGCGCGCCCTCCCCGCCACGCGCCCCCGAGCCATTCACCCGAAAGTGCAGCGCGCGAAGGAGACGTACCCCTGCGCGCTCACCCCTCGGCGAGACCTTCCGCAGCATCATTGACGTCCCCGCTTGTGCCGACGGCGGCCGTGGGCTGAGCGGCACGGTCGAGGAAGGCGCCGACGGTCCGGGTGAAGTGAACGGGGTCGTCGAGCCATGGGTAGTGGCCGCCGCCCGGCTGGACGGAGAGTTCGGCGCCGGGGAGCAGTCGTGCCGCCGCGGCGGCGACATGGGGACGTGGACCGCCGTCCAGTTCGCCGGCCAGCAGCAGCACCGGCGCACTCAGAGCGGCGAGCGCGGCGCGCGTGGCGGACGGATCGAAGGCACCGGAAGCCGCGTAGACCTCGGCGGCCTCGTCGTTGGTCTGCGCCACCTCGGCGGCGGCGTGTTCCTGTGCGGTCGCGTCCCACCGGCCGTAGAAGAAGGGGGTGCCGGCGTCCCACTCGGCATCGGTCGCGGTGCCCGCCCAGATGGCCTTGTAGGCCTCGTGCGCGGAGTCGAACCACGGCTCGGACGTGCGCAGGGCGGCCGCCTCCATGCGGTGCTCATGGGTGAAGTCGATGCCGAGGGCGCGGGCCCGGGCCGTGACCAGGGTCAACGTCCGGATGTGTGCGGGGTGTCGGGCCGCGTGAAGGAGAGCGAGATCGCCGGCCGCCGAGTGGGCGAGGACATCGACGCGGTCCAGGCCGAGGTGCCGGCGCAGGGCCTCGACATCGGTGACCTGCCGGTCGCAGCGGTAGCCGGCCGGGTCGGTGGGGACGCCGGAGTCGCCGGTGCCCCGCAGATCGAGCAGGATCAACTGCCGTTGCCGCGACAGTCCACCGAGGTCTCCGAGGTACGAGGAGGCACGCATGGGTCCGCCGGGCAGGCAGAGCAGCGGCTTGCCCGTGCCGACGACATGAAAGGCGAGATCGGTGCCGTCGGGGGCGGAGAAGGTGGGCATGCGTCATCCTCACGGCCACTGGACGATCATGGCAAGGGGTTTACGGCCCCTGGGAATGTGCTGGCCGGTGCGGTCCGGCCGATGACATGCTGTGCGGCGTGAACGGTCCTGAGATCCCCTTCGTCTTCGCCCCTGAGCTGCACGTTTTCCTCTCTTCGGCGCACACCGTCGCCGGCACGCCGGTGCTGACCGACGGCTCCTCGACGCTCGGGCATGTCGTCGAGTCGCTGGGCGTCCCGCTCACCGAGGTCGGGCGGCTCGTCGTGAACGGCGCCGAGGTTCCCGTCTCCCGTGTCCCGCGGGCGGGCGAGAGCGTCGAGGTGTCCGCCGTCGAGCGGCCCCAGCGGATCCCGGGTGCGCCGCTGCGGTTTCTGCTCGACGTACACCTCGGCACCCTGGCGCGCAGGCTGCGACTGCTCGGGGTCGACGCGGCGTACACGAACGAGGACCCCGGCGACCCCGCGCTGGCGGCGCTCTCGGCGCAGGAGCAGCGGGTACTGCTCTCCCGGGACCGAGGGCTGCTGCGACGGCGGGAGATCTGGGCGGGCGCGTTCCTCTACAGCGATCAGCCCGACGAACAACTTCAGGACGTACTGGGCCGGTTCGCGCCCACCCTCGCGCCCTGGACGCGCTGCACGGCATGCAACGGCCGGCTGACCGACGCCGACAAGGAATCGGTCCGTGAGCGACTTGAGCACGGCACCCAGCGGACGTATGACGTCTTCGCCCAGTGCACCGCATGCGGTCGCGTCTACTGGAGAGGGGCCCACCACTCCCGACTGGAAGCGATCGTCGAAAAGGCCCTCCGCGACAGCGCCACCTGAGCGGGCACGCGACAGGTAGTGGATGTTTCACGTGGAACATCAGACCGCCGGTCGGAGGACCCCGTTGGGCGTATGAATTCCTCAATCCGAGTGAGAATCCTCCGCCCTTTGTGTCCGAGGGGCGGGGCCTGGAGTGCCGACCCGGGCGGGCGCTATCGGCGGTGCTTCGCCCGCCGGGGGAACGGGCCTGGGTACCCGTTGTCGCGGCAGAGCGTGGGGGCGCGCGGCCGGTGACCCGAGAGAGGCCCTGGTCGCACTCCGCCGCACGAATCACCTGATCCTGGAAGGGTGTTACGCAAACAACCAGACCAATTGCCGCCCAGTGCAAAGCACTTGCCGGCAGCTGAGTTCATCGTGGGGCAGCCCGGCTTGCCATGTGTGACTTGGCGATGACGACTCTGCCGGGCGGATGTGGACCAGGGGTGCGCTCAAGGGTGTGGGCGCAGGCGTAGGTGTGTCGCACTCGGGTACGGGCTTCCTCGTGGCTGTGCATCCGCCCGGAACATCAGGGGCGCCGGGGCGATGCCCGGTGCGCCCGGCACCCGGCCCCGAGGCGTCGCCCCCCGCCGGAGGCCGTCGACGTCTCGCCGGAGCCCCCGCTCGCAGCCGCTCCCACCCCTGCGTTCGGCCCGGAAAATCCCCGCTCTGACGGGCCGTCGAAGGCCCTTTAGCCCACTCGTTACGCGACACGCCGACGACGCGCGCCGTCCAACGGGTGAATCCACCCCCCAGGGCCACCCGAAGAGCCCAGGGCGTACCTCGAATGCGAGGTTCTCCGGTGGTGCGGGGCCGCGATCCGGCTGACGGTGATCACGTCGCCACTGCGATCCGATGAGCCGACAAAGAGTCGACCTTCGCAGTCGCGCCGAAAGGAACATGTTCCCATGCGCACTGCTCGCACCTTGTTCGCTTCGGCCGCCATTACGGCGGTGCTCGCCATCTCTGCCCCTGCTGCGAACGCAATGATCTCGGAGGACAGTGCCGCGAACAGTGGTACCACCTCCGCCAGCAATGACCACGACCGGAACGGCCGTGACCGTGACCACGGCCGTGGCGGCGACCGCGACGGCCGCGGCGGACGCGGCGACCGCGACCACTGCCGTGACCACGGCCGTGGCGGCGACCGTGACGGCCGCGGTGGACGCGGCGACCGTGACCGTGGCGGCGACCGCGACCGTGACCGCGGTGGCGACCGCGATGGCCGCGGTGGACGCGGCGACCGTGACCGTGGCGGCGACCGCGACCGGGGCCGCGGTGGCGACCGTGACGGCCGCGGCGGCTACGGCGGCTACGGCCGTGGTCACTGGGACGACTGCCGTGACGGGCGGATGCCCAGCGGTGGTGTGCACACCGGTGGTGGCGCCCTCGCCAAGGCCGTCGTGAACGACTGGGACCAGGGCAGTGGCTACGGCGACGACCACGGCCGCGGCGGCCGTGACGGCGGTCGTGACGGCGGTCGTGACGGTGGCCGCGGCGGGCGTGACGGTGGCCGTGACGGCGGTCGCGACGGTGGCCACGGCCGCGGCGGCGACCGCGACCACGGCCGCGGTGGCTACGGCGACCGTGACGGCGGTCGTGGTGGCTACGGCGACCGTGACGGCGGCTACGGTGACCACCAGCGGCCGCACGGTGGCATCCACACCGGCGGTGGCGGCATGGCGACCGGTGGCGGCATGGCTGCCGGCTCCGTGCTGATGCTCGGTGGCCTCGGCGCCGGCGCGTACATGCTGCGTCGCCGTAACGCCTCGGGCGCCTCTGCGGCCTGATCCGGCCCCTCCTCACGGAGGCCGCTCTGCTGTCGCGGCCACCGCTCCTCGTGGACGGTGGCCGCGGCGCTTTCGTTACCGCCCCTGCGTCACTCGCCGTCGCCCCGTTCATGAAAGGCACCGTCACATGACCGCCCCGCAGTCGCCCCAGCCGAATTCCCGTCCACCCCGGACCGCCTCCGCGTCCCGCCCTGTGGGCCGCGGCCTGCTGTGGTCTGCGGGAACATTCCTGCTGGGCTCTCTCCTCGTCTACAACTCCGTGGACACCTCGGCGGACCCCAAGCCGCTGACCCGCCCCGCCGTGGCCTCCTCGGCCACCCCGGGCGGTCGTACGGCCGCCGCGCCGGTCCCCGATCTGTCCCTGCCCCGCTCCGCGCCGAAGCGGGTGTCGATCCCGAACATCGCCGTCGACGCGCCCTTCACGCAGCTGACCCTCGGCCCGACCGGCCAGCTCAACGCGCCGCCCCCGGGGGACAGGAACCTCGTCGGCTGGTACAAGGACGGCGCGTCACCGGGTGAGCGCGGCTCCGCGATCATCGCCGGTCACGTGGACACCAAGACCGGACCGGCGGTGTTCCTGCAGCTCGAATCCCTCAAGCCGGGCGCCCTGGTCAACATCACCCGCGAGGACGGAATCATCGCGACGTTCAAGGTCGACTCCGTGGAGACGTTCAGCAAGTCGAACTTCCCCAACGACCGGGTCTACGCCGACGCGCCCACCGCCCAGCTGCGCGTGATCACCTGCGGTGGTGCCTATGACCGGAAGGTCAGGGACTACGTCGACAACATCGTGGTGTTCGCGCACCTCTCCTCGTACAGACGTGCCTGAGCGGTTTTCTTCGCACACCGGAGACCACCCGGGCACCGCGTGACAAGCCCAGGCCGACCCCGTCGTCGGCCTGGGCTCCGTCATGCCCGCGGGACGTGCGACGACGCCCGGGGGTGCACCCGCCGCGGACACCTCGGCGGGCGGGGGCCAACCGGGGCCAGGGTGCGTCGACGCCGGGCGGTGGATCCCTCGAGAGGCGGTGGAGCCGGGCCGGTGGGTGGCCGTGGCGCGGTTCTGACGGTCTATCGTGGGCGCATGTCCGCCCCTGAACTGATCCGTATCGTCTCGCGCGACTCGCCCATGGCACTGGCCCAGGTGGAGCGCGTCCGTGTCGAACTCGGCACGCTGCACCCCGGCATCGCCACGGAGGTCGTCCCGGTCAAGACGACCGGCGACCGCTGGATGGGCGCGCTGTCCCAGGTCGAGGGGAAGGGGGCGTTCACCAAGGAAGTCGACGCCGCCCTGCTCGCCGGTGAGGCGGACCTCGCGGTGCACTGCGTCAAGGACATCCCGGGCGACCGCCCGTTGCCGGCCGGTACGACGTTCGCCGCGTTCCTGGAGCGCGATGACGTCCGGGACGCGCTGATCCACCCCGGCGGGCTCACCCTGGACGAGCTGCCCGACGGCACCCGGATCGGGACCTCCTCGGTCCGCCGGATCGCGCAGCTCGCGGCCTCCCATCCGCACCTGCAGTGTGTGCCGATGCGTGGTAATGCCAACCGTCGCATGGAAAAGCTCGCGGCCGGGGAGGCCGACGCCCTGCTGCTGGCCGTCTCCGGACTCGAGCGCATCGGCCGCACGGACGTGATCAGCCAGATCCTGTCGGTGGACGAGATGTGCCCGCCCATCGGAGCCGGTGTCCTCGCCCTCCAGTGCCGCGCGGGCGACACCGAGACCATCGAGGCCGTCAGCGGTCTGGGCCACCCCCGGACGTTCCAGGAGACCACCGCCGAACGCATGCTCCTGCACGTCCTCCAGGGCCACTGCAACAGCCCGATCGCCGGCTACGCCAGGACCGACCGCCGCGGCGAACTGTCCCTGCGTGCCTGCGTCTTCACCCCGGACGGCAAGACGGTCCTCAACGCCCACGAATGGGCCGGCCCGCTCACCCCGGAGACGCTCGGCACGTCCGTGGCCGTCGCGCTGCTGCGCCAGGGCGCCCGCGAGCTGATCGACTCCATCGCGCACTGAAGGCCTGACGGCCTGACGGCCCGAAGGGGAGTGGCTCAGGAGTCGTCCGGCTGCACGGCCGCGCGCCGGGGCCGCAGGCTGTCGTGCTCCCACGGCACGACGACGACCTGCTCGGCGTCCTCGTAAATGATCTTTCCGGGGTCGGCGGACTCCACCCGCACGCAGCCCACGTCGTGCGCGGCCAGAAGGTCCAGGTAGCCGTCCACCCGCTCGATGAGCCGCACGGCGGAGGTCTTGAACCAGGCCACCGCTCCGGGGTGCAGTTCGTGGTCGTAGACGGTGGGATCCGTGTCGGAGGGGTTGGGGTAGTTGGCGTCGTACCAGTCGTTCCCGGCGCGCCAGAAGCGGTACTGCTCCTCGCTCAGCCTGCCGTCCCGTGCCAGGCCGTTGGCGAGGGCGAAGACGCCGGGGAAGTGCCCCCGGGGGCTGCGCCGGGTCGCCTGAAACCTCACGTACAGCGCCTCACCCACGGGATTCCCCTCAGTTGCTGTGTCGACAAGCGGCAGGGCAAGACCGGGTCCGATGGTGGCGGGCCTGACCTTGGCACGGGCCCATCTTCATTGAAGACGCTCCGGCGGGGGCAGGTTCTCGCCCATTCCGGAGGCGGGGACGCGGTCGGGCGTACGCACGCGCGGAAGAGGGCGGATCCGGCCGCACGGTCGATCGCCCCGCGCGGGCGGGAGGTTCCTCCGGATTCTCCGCAGGACCGGATTCTCCCGAGGAGTCCGACGGGAACTGTTATCTGTTTCACTTGTGTCGGCGGCCGCACCCGGATCTGGCGTCTTCACCCCGGCGCTATGCAGGCATTACCCGCCTAAACCGTGCAATGGTCAACGGTCTCAGGGGCTGAGCTGATCTTTGCGTGCTCGCCACGGTCATGACACGATGTCCAGCGCCGCACGGGGGAGCGGCGCACGTGGGGAAAACCTCCCTTTGCGCACCAGGTATTCACCGTGGTGTTCCCTAGTTCCCAGGGCGGCAAGAACCTACTGAGCCGCAGTCGAATCACAAGGGAATGGGATCGAGATGACGACCTCCACGCACACCGCCAGCCACACCCCCATCTACGAAGAACTCGTCGAGGAGCACGGCGATATCCTCGCCGAAGCCCGTGAGGCCGCGGAGCATTCGCAGCTCACCGCGTCCCAGGCGCTGGACTGGAGCGATCTCCGACGTCGCGAGTGATGCACCTCTCGCCCTCCGGGGCCGACTGCTGCCTAGTCATTTCCGGGGGAGGCGTCCAGGAGTCGCGTCGGGGCCGCTTGCTTCCATGAGTCCACGAGGATGTCCCGCAGTTCGTCCAGATCCTCCAGCGCGGACAGCCGTACCCGCACCCAATGGGAACCGGCCTCATGGGGCGGCACCCAGAACTTTTCCGGTTCCGCCGCGATCAATTCCTGCCGCTCATGAATGGGGCACCGCACGGCGAACGAGGTCTCGTCGTCGGGGACGGTGACGAACATCTTCCCGGCGACCCGGAACGTGGGCATTTCCCAGGCCACTTTCTCCACCGTCTCGGGGAGGGCGAGGGCGATACGACGGACATCGGCGGAATTGATCACGCGCACCAGCTTAAAGGTGGCGGCGTGGTCCCGGGCGGCCGTTCGCCGGCCGGACCGTTCCCGGCGGCGGCCGCCGGAGAGCAGCGGCCTCGCCGACGCGGGGCGCAGCCCCCGTGCCGCTACCGTCGGCGCAGCACGGTGATCCCGTCCTCCTCCGCCACCCGGACGTAGCCGTGTGCACGATAGAGCCGCAGCATGCGCTCCGTCTGCGCCACCGGGCACGGAGTCTTGACGGTCGGATCCTGACGGTCCGACACCACCCAGCGCGGGGGATCGGCCGGCAGGGCGGTCGGCGACGCGGGATCGGGACCGGTGCCGAAGCAGACGAGGCTGACGGTGGCCCGTCCGGTCAGCATCGGTGCCAGCCGGTTCGACGAGGCGACGGTGTCCCCGTCGGGTATGCGCGCCAGCAGCCGCTCCGCCGTACGGACATGGGCGGGGGTGCGCCATGCCGAGGGAAGCACCAGGTCGTGGAGCGGATACACGGCCGCGGTGACCGCGGTGAAGGCGGCGGAGAAGGTGAGGAGCCGGCGGCGCCGGGCCGGCGGCACCAGGTCCGTCCGCCGGTGCAGCACATCGATGAAACCGGCGAACACCAGGGGCATCAGGATCGCGTTGTAGTGGAAATTCGGCTGCCAGTAGTGCTCGTTGCCGGCCAGCAGACGCCAGGCGAGGGTGGGCACGCACAGCAGCGTCAGGGGCGAGCGCAGGCCGACGAAGGCGGTCGGCGCGGCGAGCATGAACAGCAGCAGCCACTTCATGGGCGGCCAGAACAGATGGAGCCCGAGCGAGGCGAGCCCTACGGCGCCGGATGCCGTCGAGGCCTCGCCCGGCATCTGCTGCCAGTAGTCGAAACCGCCTCTGGGGTTCATGGCGGGCAGCAGGACCAGGACCTCCAGCGCCGTCCCGGCCGCGCCGAGGCAGACGACGCCGAGGCCGAGCAGAAGCGGGGAGTTCCGCCGCGGCGCTTCCGGCCCGCGGCGCTCGCGCAGCCCCTGCCAGGCGATATAGGCACCAATGGCGGCGAGCGTCAGCCCGAGGTCCTCCTTCACCAGCAGCAGCGGCAGCGCCCAGGCAGCCGCCGCCCGCCAGCGCCGGTGTCCGAGCGCGGTCACGCTGAAGGCGAGCAGCGGGACCGCGAAGCAGATCTCGTGGAAGTCCTTGGTGACTCCCGTGACGAGCCCCCAGGAGGCCCCCAGTCCGCAGCCCACGACCAGACCGGTGACCGGCCCGACGGCCCGGTGCGCCCAGCGGGTGAGGGGATAGCAGGCCAGCGCCATCAGAGCGGCCTGCACTACCAGCAGCGTGACCGAGCCGGGGAACAGCCGGTACAGCGGGGCGACGAGCACCAGGATGGGATGGAAGTGATCCCCGAGAAGATTGAAACCCGGGCCCTTGAGTTCCACGACCGGTGCCTGACCGTGTGCGTAGGTGCGGATGGCCTGCTCGAATATCCCCAGGTCGTACCCGGCGTTGAGCATGCGGTCGTTCCGGAGCAGCGACACCAGGGTGTACACAGCAAAAAACACCGCGGTCACGGACCAGCCCAATGCCCGTGGGCCGGGGAGGTGTTTTCCGAGCGCGGTGCCACAGTCCGACAACGTCCGGTCCGAGGATATTCGCCCGAACCACGGGCCCCTGAACCGCTGCACCGTCTCCACCCTCGCACCCACCGTCGTCGACTCGGAAGATGCCCCGGCAATCCGTCCATGGATTCCGGGGCTGTCCTCGGATTCTCCGGGCTCCGGAAACCCGCCGGAACACCGCAGGTGAGTGTAACCCTGCGTCCCTCGGGGCCAGTTCGGCGAGGTAAGGGGGAGGGGGAGGCGGAGGGCGCGGGAATTGCGGCCGGATTCCGGAGCGGCGGAAAACGGCGGGTGCGGCCGTGCTTGCCGGATGCCGCGGCGGGCGGTCAGGTGGTGGAGCGCGGTCCCTTGTCCCGGATCAGGTTCTCGACGTGGTCGAAGCGCGCGTGCAGGGTGTGCAGCTCCGTGCGGAGCGCCTCCGCGTCGTCCCGCGCATGGCTCCCCACGGTCTTGCCCAGGCGGACCAGGTCCTGCTCCGCGCGGCCGACGAACCAGGTCGCCAGGGCGGCCGTGATGACGCCGAAGGCCGTAATGGCGCTGAGCATGAGAAGGGAAGCGATGATGCGGCCCCACAGCGTGACGGGATAGAAATCCCCGTAGCCCACGGTCGTGGCCGTCTCGATCGCCCACCACAATCCCTTGGGAAAGGACGTGATATTGGCGTGCGGCGCACCGGATTCGGCGACCACGACCAGAGCGGCACCCCCGAGCAGCACCGCGGTCATGACCAGCGTCACCCAGAGCGCCGCCTGTGCATGAAGCCGGCGCCACGCCTCATTACCGAAGAGGCGATTCAGTACGGACAAGAGAAACGATGGCACCAACGGGCGTCACCTTCCACCGCGGACTGAGGAAACCGGCTTTCCGCCACCGCTGACATTAACAGGAGCCGTCGCCATACTCGGATATGTCGCTCCCGGCACCGTGTTGGCCAGTTCACCCCGACGTCCCGCCTCTCCGTGCCCCCACTACCCGATATCGGGCGGTCTCCCGGCCGTGCGGCATTTCGAGCGTGCGCAGTTCGGGGCGCTCAGTTCGGGCGTCTTCCGCAGATGATTACTTCGGCTGACGGTCTTGGCTGGGCGTGGCCGGCGGATCGCCGTCGACTGCGTGTACATAGAGCGCCAGGGTGTCGATGGTGAAGTACGAACTGTAGGAGACATCCGGGAAGTCGCCGCCGGTGTGGTAGCCGCCGATGACGCCGATCAGGGCGTATCCGCTGAAGTCCCTTACTAGGAAAGGGCCGCCGGATGTGCCGCCGATGTAGCCGGCGCAGGCAATTTCCAGGAAGTCGCCGGGGGCGGCCGGGTCCGTACTGGTGTAGCGGTGCGTGGAAGAGGCGCAGTCCAGCGGTTTGGGGTGGGTGGTGTCGCTGTTACCGGGATATCCGATGAGGCGCACGTTGCGGTGGTCGTACCCCGGATAGGGGAGGAGGGTGAAGCCGCCGGTGACGTCCTCCACCTCGGCCCCGTCCTCGCGTGCGCCGAGCCGTACGACGGCAAAGTCCCAGCGCGCCCCGCCGCTCGTGCCGAGGTCGTAATACCGCTGGTCGAGGTAGATGCGGTCGACGGGGTAGATACCGTGCGGCTTGAGCCCGTCGTGGTACTGCGGCACGAACGACAGCCGGCGCTTCGGGTCGGGCGAGCGCAGGCAGTGCGCGGCGGTGACCACGAGGTCGTGGTGCGGGCTGCGGACGACCGTTCCGCCGCAGAACCGGCCGGTGTTGCTCCCGTCCGTCCAGAAGAAGGTCCCCACCTGGGGGAGGCCGTCGAACGGGTGGCTCGGCGGGGGCGGGTCCGCCGCCGGGCGCGCGGCCCCGGCAGCCCTGGTGACGATCGCGGGCTGTGCCGCCCGCATCCGCTGGGGCGTCCAGTAGGTGTCGGCGGCGGCAGCCGCGGGCGACGGGCCGTCCGGCGGATTCGCCGCGTGCGCCGCCGTCCCGGGCGGCACGGCGAGCGACAACCCGAGCAGCAGCGCGGTGAGCACGGTCTTGAGCAGCAGAGTCATGTGCGGCGGGGCGAAGCGGCCACGTACAGCGAGCGGTCTGCTCATGGTCCGGGTCCTCCAGAGGGCACGGCGTACGGAACGGGGCGTGCGCGCGAGGCGGCGTGCCATGGTCCTACGCTGGGCAGGCACCTGGCGAGAGGCGGGGCCGGAATTCATACCGGTGGGGTGGGTCGCGGGTGATCGGGTTGATGACGTGATACCTCGTCACCCGACTCACTGGCCAGGACGATGACTGCCTGTCACCCGGTGGACCGCGAACGGCCTGCGGTCAGCGCGGTGCGGGCAGATGCCGGACGAAGAACGAGTACACCTCGCTGCGCACCAGGGGCACCGATACCGCCGGATCGATCGTGCCGACCAGCGAGTTCCGCCCGGCTGCCGTCATCAGCCCGGCGGCCTGGAGCTGGGGCGCGAAGGCGGCGTAGTCGGTGAACACCCCGTGCGTGGCGTGGGCGAGCTGCCGTCTGCGAACCTGCTCGTGCCGATGGGCGAGCACGGCCGACCACACACCACCGGTCGGCTCGCCCGGCGACTGGCCGTCAGCGACGCCACCGCATCCGCCCACGCCGCCGCACTGCGCGGGGCGGGCCTGATCACCACGATCCGCGCGGGACGGTCCGTACTGCACCGGCGCACCGAGCTGGGGAGCCTGCTGGTGCGGCGGCACGGGTGAGAGCGGCCGGGCGACCGAAATGGATGCCCTGCGCGACGGGTCGTAACGCACCGCATTCGGGTCTCGTCGAGGCACACCCCTTCCTTGAGCCGAGGCCCGCCCCTCCGTGACCGGACTCGGATCCCCGGACGCCGGCACCGTCGGCGGCACCCGGATCCGCCCGGCAGTCGCTCGCTCGCCGCCCGCAACCACCCGGAGGTAACCTGAATCCACTGTTTCCGCTCCTCAGTGCCGGGGAGGTCAGATGACCGCCGGTGTGAGTCTCCGCCCCAGCAGGGCCGATGCGCTGCGGTATACGCCCATCGCCGAACACGGGCTGATCGGCGACATGCGGACCGCTGCGCTGGTCGGCACCAACGGCACCATCGACTGGTACTGCTGCACGCGCTTCGACGCCCCCAGCGTCTTCGCCGCGATCCTGGACGCCGACCGCGGCGGGGCCTTCGAGCTGGCCCCGGACGTGCCCGCCCGGACGAAGCAGTTCTACTTCCCGGACACCAACATCCTGATCACGCGCTTCTTCGCGGACAACGGTGTGGGTGAGGTCCAGGATTTCATGCCGATCGTCGACGACTCCGGTGAGGCGGACCGGCACCGGCTGATCCGGCGGGTGCTGTGTGTCCGCGGCTCGCTGCCGTTCAGCGCCCGGGTCGCGCCGCGCTTCGACTACGGGCGCAGTGAGCACACCGTGCACGACCGGCAGGGGCACACCGTATTCGAGTCGCCGGGGCTCTCCCTCGCGCTGACGTCCAGCGTTCCGGTCGTGATCGACGGCCCCGACGCCCGTTCCTCGTTCACGCTGAACGAGGGGGACACCGCGGTGTTCGCGCTCGACCGGATCGGCAACGGTGTGGAGCTGCGGGGCTGCCCGCTCATGGAGGCGGAGGAGCTGTTCAACGCGACGGTGCACTACTGGCGTGGCTGGCTGTCGAAGTCCCGCTACCGGGGGCGCTGGCGGGAGATGGTGCACCGCTCCGCGCTCACCCTCAAACTCCTCACCTACGCGCCGACCGGCGCCATCGTGGCCGCCCCCACGACGAGCCTGCCGGAGCAGGTCGGCGGCGAGCGCAACTGGGACTACCGCTACGCCTGGGTGCGGGACTCCGCGTTCTGCATCTACGCACTGCTCAGACTGGGCTTCACCGACGAGGCCAAGTCCTTTGTGCACTTCCTGTCCGAGAACATCTGCCCCCGCGGCGGACCCGAGGCCCCCTTGCAGATCATGTACGGCATCGACGGCCGCAGCGATCTGCCCGAGGTCGAACTCCGCCACCTGGAGGGCCACTTGGGCTCCTCGCCCGTGCGGATCGGCAACAACGCCGTCAACCAGCTCCAGCTGGATATCTACGGTGCCCTCATCGACTCGCTCTACCTCTACGACAAGTGGGGAGAGCCGCTGTCCAGCGACCACTGGGACACCGTCGGCACGCTCGTTGACTGGGTCTGTGACAACTGGGATCAGCCGGACGAAGGCATCTGGGAGACCCGGGGAAAGATCCAGAACTTCCTCTACTCGCAGCTGATGTGCTGGGTCGCCATCGAACGGGCGATCCGGCTCGCCACCCACCGGGGCCTGCCGGCGGACATGCTCCGCTGGTCGCAGGCCCGTGACGCGATCTACCGGCGCATCATGGAGCGTGGCTGGTCGCCCGAGCGGAAGGCGTTTGTGCAGCACGAGGGCGACGATGTGCTCGACGCCTCGGTGCTGATGATGCCGCTGGCCAAGTTCATCTCTCCCACGGACCCGAAGTGGCTCTCGACGCTGGACGCCCTGGGCGAGGAACTGGTCTCCGACTCCCTGGTCTACCGCTATGACCCGAGCAACAGTCCCGACGGGCTGCGGGGCGAGGAGGGGACGTTCTCCATCTGCTCGTTCTGGTACGTCGAGGCGCTCTCCCGCGCCGGCCGGGTGGACGAGGCCCGCCTCGCCTTCGAGAAGATGCTCACCTACGGCAACCACCTCGGGCTGTTCGCCGAGGAAATCGGCCACACCGGCGAGCAGATCGGAAACTTCCCGCAGGCCTTTACGCACCTGGCTCTGATCAGCGCCGCATTCAACCTGGATCGCGCCCTGGGCTGACGGGGACGCTTCAGGCACCACAGGTGCCCCGCACGCCGCGCCGCAGGCCCGTTGCCTGCTCCGTCCCCGCACTGCCGCGGCAGGGCCCCCTGCCGGACGCTCCGGGCGGCCCGCTTACCGTAGGGCGCATCTGTTGACGCCTGGAGAGTCATGACCTTCGAAGAATCCGCCTTCGCCGGGCGGATGCCCGCCCGGGCCGGCGACCTGGCGGTCGAGCGGCACGGGATCGAGCCGGTGCCCGAAAACAACCGCTACGGAAAGCCTGCCCGCCTTTTCACCGTATGGTTCGCGCCCAATCTGACCATGACCGGGGTGTTCTCCGGCACGGTCGGTGTGACCCTGGGGCTGGACTTCTGGACGGCGTTCACGGCCATGGTCCTCGGCACGCTCATCGGCGCGGTGCCGGCCGCGTACCTCGGCACCTGGGGCAGCCGGACCGGGGCGGGACAGCTGCCGCTGTCGCGGCTGGCCTTCGGGCGAGGCGTGGCGCTGCCCGGGATCATGCAGTGGCTCTCCTCGGTCGCCTGGGACGCGCTGATCGGCCTCTTCGGGGGTGAGGCACTGGCCCAGCTGCTCGGCTGGCCGTTCTGGCTCGGTGCGCTGGTGATCCTGCTGCTCCAGGGAGCGGTCGGCGTCTTCGGCTACGAAGCCCTCCACCGGCTCCAGACGGTGATGACCTTCGTGCTGGGCGCCGCGTTCCTGGTCCTCGGTGCCAAGCTGCTGTCCGGTGTGCCGCTGCCCCTGCACGGGTCCGTGCACGGTGCCGACCGCCTCGGCGCCTTCGTCCTGACCAGCACCATCGCCCTGAGCCTGGCCATCTCGTGGGCCCCCTACGCCTCGGACTTCAGCCGCTATCTGCCCCGTACGACGTCGGGGCCGCGGATGTTCTGGTACTCCCTGCTCGGCATGGTGCTGTCCTTCGCCTGGGTGCAGGCGCTCGGCCTGTGGGGTGCGGCGCTGTTCACCGACCAGACCGCCGCCGGGGTGCACAAGCTGCTGGGCGGCGGCGCGCTCGGCGCCTTCGGTCTGCTGGCCATCGCGGCCGCGGCGGTGTGCAGCAACGCCATGAACGACTACAGCGGCTCGCTGGCACTCCAGACGGCCGGCATCCGGGTGCCCCGGCCGCTCGCCGCGGCGGCCGCGGCCGTACTCGGTTTTCTGCTGGTGCTGTGGCTGCACGACGCGGACACCACGGTGCGCTTCCAGAACCTGCTGCTGTTCGTGGGCTACTGGATCCCCGGATTCGTGGGCATCGTGCTGGTCGACGCGCGACTGAGGGCCCGGGACCGGCAGGGTGCGCCGATCGATGTCGCGGCCGAGTTCGCCCGCCCGCAGCCGTGGTGGCCGGCCTGTGTGGCCTTTGTGGCCGCCTTCGCCGCGGCGGTGCCGTTCATGGACACCACCCTGTTCGTCGGCCCGGTCGCGGCCGCCTTGCACGGCGCCGATATCGCCTACTACGTGGCCTTCCTGGTCTCCGTCGCGGTCTATCTGCCGCTGCGGCTCCTGCTGCCCGCCCGTGCGGCCGAGCCTGCTCTGACCAGGGATGTACGGCCGGTGGACCGAAGGATGTAGCGCGTGAGCGCGGGAGATCGTGCTGCGGGACGGTTTCCCTGACCACCCGTTCCCCGGGTGCCGGAGTGCGGCTTTCATGGCCGGAGACCGAGGCACACGGAGGCCTCGACGGCCTTGGGGGGGCGGGGATGGCTGCGGGCTCGGTTGCGGGGACGGAAGCGGCGGCGCGGGGATCGGCGGTGCGGGCCTGGGGGAGGGCGCTGGGCGGCGGTGCGGTGATGGCGGGCGCGCTGGGCGCGGGGAACGTCCTGGGCGGGGCACTCGCCCGCGCGGTCGGCGCCGAGGGGTATCCGCGGCAGCTGCTGTGCGCCGTGGTGGTGAGCGCGCTGGCCGTCCCGGTGGTGCTGTGGCTGCGGGCCGGACGGCAGGCGGGACGGCGTCCACTGGGGCTCGGTCCGCCGGCCGCGGCGCCGCGCGGGTTCTTCCGCGGCGTGGCCGTCACCCTGTCCTGTGCCGTCGCCGTCCTCGGTGCCGGGACCGCGGTCGGGTGGCTGCGCTGGTCCGAGCCGGACCCCGCGGCCCTTACATCGTTCCTGGCCGGCAATGCCGTGGTGGCCGTGCTGCTGGAGGCGTTCCCGGAGGAGGTGACGCTGCGGGGGCACGCCTGGGCCTCGTTGCGCGACCGGTTCGGCGGGGCGTTCTCGGCCCTCGGCACGACGGCGGTGTTCCTGCTGGTGCCCGGGGCGTCCACGGTGGTGCAGGCCGCGGTGTCCCGGGCCATGGGCGTGGCCGCCCCGCCGGTGGGCTTCGCCCCCGCGGGCCAGGACCCCGTCGCCTACGCGGTCCTGCTCCTCGTCTTCGGGCTGACGCTGGTGGCCGCACGGACGGCACCGGGCCCCGCGCCGTTGTGGATGGCGATCGGCACGCATCTGGTCTTCCTGAGCGTCAACCGCGTCGTCTTCGAGGGCGCGGCACGCGGCGCGGGCTGGTCGGCGGAGGCCACGGCGGACCACACCGCGGTCCTGGTCCTCGGGTACCTGGCGGCCACGGCGATGATCTTCGTGGGGATGCGGGTGGTGCCGGGCCGGGGGCGACCGAGGGCTAGGAGGGCACAGGCCGCTGTCCGGAATGGCGAGTTATGACCCCTATGGGCTTTTTGTTCATGGGTGGTTTCCGCCGAGACGGCGCCCCCCGGTGCGAGCGGCCCGAAGGCCGTTGCCGTCGGCGTCCGCATCCAGCCCCGCGGAGGTCGTCCGCGGGGCTGCGGTGCGCCTCCGGGGGCGGTGGGGCGCCGTGCGGAAGACTTTCCCGGGCTGTGGGGCGGCTGGAATTGCGGCGCTCATACCCGACGCCCCGGGAAGCAAACTAGGGGATTTCCCGATTGCTGAGGGTGGAATCGGGCACGCGAATGTCCGGAGGATGATGACAGTGGCTCCCTTCTTCCGGTGCTGCCTCTGGCGCCCGCCCATTAGGCGCCTGCTTCACCAGGAAGGGTTCGGGAGGAAGGCCTCGGGGTCGTCACGGTGAGCTGAGGCGCCGTACGGCTTCCGCCCCCTCGGGGTGTTCCGTGGCGCCGTGGCTGTCCTTGTCCGCCCGGACGAGACCGGGTTCGAACTGATCTTTCCGAACCCTCGCGACGAGCGCGCTATTTCGTCCGACATCAAAGATATGTGGTTGATACCCCGGGAAGAGGGCACGCTTTCCGGTCTGAAGGAAACCCGACGCGATGAGGTGAGCTTTATCATGAGCACCGCCGAGGCTCCGCGTACGGTCACCGCGTCTTCGGTGCTGGAGCTTCAACTGGACTGCCATTCCGAAGCAGTCGGCCCCGCGCGACACCTCGTGGGCGAGTATCTGGCGCGCCTGGAGCCCTCCGTGGAACGGGATGCCCGGGAGGCCGTGATCCTGGTCGTCTCCGAGCTGGTCACCAATGCGGTGCGGCATGCCGGCGGCAAGAGCTGCACGCTGCGGCTGCTGGCCGATCCAGAAACGATCATGGTGTCCGTTGGGGATGCCAGCCCGGTGCTGCCCCGTCCGCGCACTCCCGACGTCACCGGGGAAGGCGGCGGATTCGGCTGGTCGATGGTCTGTCGGATCGCGGAGACCGTCGAGGTCAGCAGGGGGTCGAGCGGGAAGACCGTGACCGCGACCATCCCCCGCCAGGTGGGGCGGCCGGGCTCCGGCGGGTCCGCGGACGCCGCCCCGCGGCCCTCCAGTACCGCAGTCCGGCGCGGCGGCCGCCGCGGCTGACCGAGAGACATTCGCCGGCTGATCAGCCGGCCGGACAGGTGACGATGTGGCCCCTTCGACGGAGCGCCCGCCCTGTCCTTCTCGGCCCCGCACGCGGGCCCGGCCGCCTGAGGGCCAGTCGGATATACACCCGTCCCGGTCTCCCATTGCCCGCCTCTTCTCTCCCGTGTCCCGCTGTCCGGGAGACCTCCTTCGGTACCGGGTTTCACGAGGGCGCGAAACCCGCATGAGGGACGGCGGCGCCCGGTCGTCCGAATTCCCTGACGAGGAAATCGACCGCGGACCGAACGAATCGCGGGCCGGCCGAATCGCGCGACCGGTTACCCGGAGCAGGTAATTGCTTACCCGGCAAGCCGGTTGATGTAATTCCCACGCATTGACTGAGATTGGCCGAGTGCGTCGTTGCCGTCGCCGTCACCGTAGCCATCACCGGGAACTCGCCTCGTAAGTTCGGTCTGCCCCGGGAGTTCAGGAAGTGGTGTCCGGCCAGGGGATCTGAGTGTCCGTCGGGGCGGTGTAGTCGACGCCGGGCACCGCGAAACCGTAGAGCCGCTGTACCTCGGCGTGGAACCATTCGAGGTCGGCGAGATGGTTGATGGTCTCGGTGGTGGCCGTCTCCCAGCGCTCGGTGACGGCGGCCTGGACCGCGCTGTTGAGCTCCCAGGAATCGAGCCGCACCCGCCCGTCCTCGTCGACATCGAGCGGCCGCACGCCCGTGAGCTGATCCCACAGATCGGCCAGCTGGGCGATCGGCGGGACCATGCCCTCGCCGAGGGCGCCGCGCAGCAGCCCCACATAGAGCGCGATGCCCGGGATGGCGGTGGAGGACTGGGTGACCGCGGCACCGTTGACGGAGGTCACCGCGCGGCCGCCGACCAGCTTGTGCAGGCGCTCGTCGAGCGTACGGGCGGTCGCCTCCAGGTGGGACTTGGCGGCGCCGATGGTGCCCTGGCGGTAGATGCCGTCCGTCAGCGGGGACCCGATGTAGGACAGGGCGGCAGTGGTGAAACCGTCGGCGAGCAGACCGCGGTCGGCGAGGTGGTCGATCCACCGCTCCCAGTCCGCGCCGCCCATCACCGCGACCGTCTGCTCGACGTCGTCGCCCTCGGCCGGCGCGGTCTCCACCACCTTGACCTCCGGCGTTCCCGCCCCGTCAAAGACGAGCGTCTTGGTGCGGTACGCCTCGCCGATGGGCTTGAGGACGGAGGTGTGGGCCGCACCGGTGTCCGGGTCGGTGCGCCGGGGTGCGGCCACCGAGTAGACCAGATGGTCCAGGCGGCCGAAGCGCTCCCGGAGGACATCTGCGACCTGCTCCTTCATCGCGTCGGAGAAGGCGTCGCCGTTGAGGAACACCATCTCCTGACCGTGCCGGAGGGCGAGTTCCGCGATGGCGGCGGTGCGGTACCAGCCGGCGGTGGCGGTGCGCCGCTCGGTGGGGGCCTTCTCGAAGCAGACGCCGATGCCGCGGATCCCCGCCCGGGCGAGGCCGGCGATCGTCGCGGCCAGCCCGTAGCCGGCCGAGGAGCCCACGACGAGCGCCACCGGAGCGGTGTCCGGGACGTGCTCGGGGGCGGGGACGGCCCGCCACATCTCCTCCACCAGGCGCGCGCAGCCGGCCGGGTGGGAGTCGAGGAAGAGAAAGCCGCGGCTGCGCGGGGTGATGACTCGTTCGCTCATGACGCACGTCCTTCGGGTCGTCGTGGGGGAAGCGGCGGCCAGCACCGGAGCAGGTACCGCACCCGGCAAGTCTGCGACCCGGCAACTCTGGAGGACCGGCTCGGCGGGCACAGTAATGCGGGGGTGGTTTTGGAGGGTTTCCCTCGGTTCGGCCGCCCGAAGGACCCCGGAGTGGGGCGTGCGGACGCTACCGGCCGGTGTAGGTGAACTCGTCGTCCGGGCTGGTGGGAGAGGTGGCCTTGCCGACCGTCACGGTGATGTTCACCGTCTGCTGGACATCGAGCTGACCGGGCGCTGTCGCGGTGATCTGGTTGGCCGAGACGAACGTGACCGAGTCGGATGGCTTGTCCTTGAAGTGCACGGTGGCACCCGCGGCGAAGCCCGAGCCGTTGACGGTGACCGGGGTGCTGACCTTTCCGCTGGTCGGGCTGACCGAACTGACCACCACAGGTGCGGGTCCGCCGTAGGCGAACTGACTCATGGCGACAGCCGGGGAGGTGCCGAGGGTGTTGGTGACACGGACGTGGACGACACCTGATCCGTTGGGCACCTGAGCGGTGATCTTGGTACCGGAGGGGTCGACGGTGCGCTCGGTGCAGGCGAAGGTGCCGAAGTCGACCATGCTGTCCTGGCTGAAATCCTTGCCGTTGATGGTCACCCGGTCGCCCGCCGCGCCGAAGGTGGGGGTCATGCTGGTCACCACCGGCGGGGAAGGGACGTCAGGCGCCCCCACCAGCTCCAGGTAGGTGGAGTTGGCGTGCTGGTAGGCGATCTGGCCGAGGAAGTCCTGCGTGGTCTTGTTGACCAGCTTCTCGGCAAGGCTCGTGTACCCGGTGTTCATCAGGCAGAGCGAGCCGGGCTGGACGTAGACGTTGCCCTTGGTGCGCTTGGCGATCGTCTCGATGAGCAGCTTCACTTCTTCGGTCGCCAGCGGCCCCGGGCTCGGGTACCAGCCGGTGGTGATGTCGAGAGCGGCCCACGCGTGCGGGACCAGGTCGTAGGCGTTGTTCTGGCGCTCGTTGATGACCCACGGCACGGAGTCGAAGTAGTCGACGAAGCTCTGCACGCCGGCGGTGGGAGCGGCATAGGTCATCACCGCGAACTTCGGCTGCTTCGGCAAGGTCTGCGCCTGCAGGTACGGCGCGAGCATGCTGACGATGCAACCGCCCAGGCTGTGACCGGTCAGATAGACGGTCGGCTGCGGCGAGGAGGGCGCCGCCTTGAGCGCGACGCCGAGCGCCTGGGCGAGCGTGGCGTTCGGGGTGGGAGATGCGATCGAGCGGGCGGTGACCACGCGGGTGAACGCATCCTTCGCCCCCTTGGACACGGCGATGGCCGTCGGCGATCCGCTTTCGGGGAACGGGACGACGGTGCCGACATCGAGGTCCTCGAGGATGTCGGTCACATCGGCATCCGTTCCGCGCGCGACCACGGCGAACTCGTTCGAACCGTTGGTGCTGCGTACGAGGAAGGCCATATTGGCGTTGGCGTCGCTCAGCGCGAGCCACACCAGCTCCCACGCGCCTTGCGTCGCAAGGCCGGGGTCCTTCAGCTGCGCGTGGATGCCGGTAATGATGCGTGTGGTCTGCTGCTGCAGGGTTTCCCCGGACGGGCGCGGAGTGGCCCCGGTGGCCGCGAAGGCCGCCAGGGTCATGGTCACCTGGGCGATTGTCGAGTCGGATGCCATCGTCGTTCCTGCTCCTCGGATGTCGTGCCGGTGCGGAGGCGGGAGCGCCTGTCGGCAGCATCAGGGCAGATCGGTGCCGGACCGGCCGTCAGATCGGATCGCCCACCATCAGACCTCTCCGCTGCGTGGCCCGGTGCCATTCCCGGCTCCCGGCGGACCAGGTTCACCTTGTTGGCCCTCCGCCGTGCGCGTGTCCGGCTCGCCGAGCCATGTGAGGGCGCCGCACCTCCGTGTGGGCTCTCGGCCCCTGGCCGGCCCGTGCACCTCCCCGTGGTGCACCGGGCCCGGGGCACCGCTCACCCCGTTCTTCTCACCCCGCACTTCCTGGAGGAACCGTCACCGCCGCGGGTCGGGCTCGCCCTCCTTTGAGCACCGGGGCGCCGCTGTTGTCGTCGTGTGCGTGCCAGGACACCGGGGCGTCCTCGCACGGGTGCGAGTGGCTGGGGATCTGCCGCTCCGATGCGGCCTGTGCGGGGACGGTTCCGAGCAGGCCGAGGACGAGTCCGGCGCTCGCCCCCGCGATCAGCGACCTCAGCTTGTCGTTGCGATGCCTCATCTGCGTTCTCCCCCTTGCGGATTCCTCTGCGTCCTGGTCAGCGGACAGCGGCGGCGCGCGTGCTCCTCGCGGGCCCGGGCACGTCTGCCCGAGCGCCGTGTGGTCGCGCCGGTCGTCGTCGGCCGGGAGGCGGGAGCACCGCACCCTCGGCCGAGTACCGCTCAACTCAGCAAAGGTGCCGGTGATCAACGAGCGATAAACGTGGCGGCGGGGGACGGCGGTATTCGGCCGTCGTCGGTGCCGGGGCACTTCGGTGAAGGGATCTACGTGAATGCGGAGATGAGGAGGGGTAGTTGGAGACCGGTCGGAGGGGCCGCCACCCCTTCCGGGGCACGGCGGCATGCCCTCAGTGGTCTCCCCTCCCGGTCGTCGTTGCGGAACGGGTCGCGGCGTCGAAGCGGCCCGCCGCCGCACCGCACCGGTTGAACACTTTCCGCCCCACCTGCGACGCGCCCTGGAGAGCTGCTTGGTCCTGCTCGTGCTCATCGGCCGGAACTGGCTGTCGCAGTGCGCAGAGCTGGCGGAGCGACGGTTCGTGCACCCGGGAGATCACCAGCGGCGCCCCCCTCTCACGGGACTCGGCCTCTTACCAGAGCCGGTCGATCTCGCCCGGGTACAGCTCGATACGGGAGTGTGCGAAGGAGGAGCGGTGCCGACGGGCGAGGGGCGTAAAGAAGTGGGCCAGGGTGACCTTGTCGAAGCCGGGCCGGTCGCTGGGGAACGGGCCCGCCGGCGTACCGCCGATCAGCACCGCATCGGGGAGCCGCCGCCAGCCCGCGCGCTCGTAGAAGGCCAGCAGCGGCCGGTCGCAGGTGAACAGGCCGATGTCCAGATCCATGGCGCTCATCTCCGCCCGGGCGGCCGTCACCAGGCGGTGGCCGTGGCCCTGGCCGCGCGCGGCCCGTCGGGTCACCACCGTGCTCAGCCCCGCGGCCCGGAACCGCCGTCCGTCGTGGACGAGGTCCTTGCGGAGGATGTCGAGCGCGGCGAGCACCGTGGGCCCCTCGACGAGCAGCATCGACACCGGCCGCAGCGCGGGGTCGTGGGCGAACGTGCCGGGCGCCGACGCGGAGTCCGGCGGCCAGGCCTCGTCCCTGAGCGCCGACACCTGATCGTGCAGCGCGGGCGGGACATCGGCTTCCGGGAATGTCATGATCGGCACACGCCCATTGTGGCGGCCCACGGCGGAGCGACCAAGGCGTATGCGCTCCCGCGGGCCACGCCCGTCGGCTCCGGCCCGGGCCCCGGCGCCGACCGGTCCGCCGCCGGGCCCGGTGCGATCGCGGAGCAGCATCCCTGCATGTCCATGGCATCCATCGGGCAGGCGACCGTCATGGGAATGCTGAGGCGTATGGAACGTGCCGTGGAGGACTGCGAGAGCGCGCTGCTGGCCAAGATCTTCCGCACCGACCCGGTCCAGTTGTTCGATGACCTGCGGCAGGAGTGCGATGAGCACGCCGTCGTGTGCAGCAGGCATCGGGTGCTGGTACCCAACGACTACACCGTCGAACTCGCACCGGACGTGCATGACGCGCTCGCCGCGCGCGGGGGAGAGGTGGGGCGGCAGCTGACCGATGTGCTGGCCCGGCACGCGATCGAGCGGGATTACGAATGGGCGGGCCCACTGACCGTCCACGTCACCGCCGCCGAGGTGCCGAACGGGCGGTACCGCGTGTCGAGTGCCGCCCTCGCGCACGTCCCCGCTGTTGCCGCCGGCCCCCAACAGCCCGCACCCGCGGTGGGTTTCACCTGATCCGTCCGGCGCCGCCGGGGCAGGCTGGGGCAACTGTCGCACAGACCCAGGGGGGACCTGAATGGACCGGACCGCACGCCCTCAGCCCGATGAGATCACCCTGCGGCCCATCGGCCGGGTGGTGAGCCCGCGGGGTGAACTGACCGACGACCAGTGGGGCGAGGTGCCGGCCGTGATCCGGCTGGACGGCGCGGCCTACGGGGAGGAGTCGCTGGCCGGGCTGGCGGACTTCTCCCACCTGGAGGTCGTCTTCCACTTCGACCGGGTACCCGAGGACGCGATCGAGACCGGCGCCCGGCACCCGCGCGGCAACCCCGACTGGCCGCTGGTCGGCATCTTCGCGCAGCGCGGCAAGGACCGCCCCAACCGGCTGGGCGTCTCGCGCTGCCCGCTGGTGAAGGTCGACGGCCTGGACCTCCACGTCCTCGGCCTGGACGCGGTGGACGCCACCCCGGTCCTCGACATCAAGCCCTACCTCGACGAGTTCGGACCCCGCGGCCCGCGCCGGCAGCCCCAGTGGGCGACGGAACTGATGGCCCGCTACTACTGACGGACCGGCGGGTCCGGCCGGCCGACGGGTTCGATCCAGGGCGGCCGGCCGACGGTCCGGTCCAGGGGCGACCGCCCCCGTACGTTCGGGGACGTACGGGGGCGGCCGCATCCCCGACGCCGCACCCCGTGACCACCGGTGTGGCCGGGAGGTGTGCGCTGCCGGGAGGTGCCGGCGATTTACAGCGGACGGGCCCACAGGTCGTACTGGAGACCCCCGCCGTCGCAGAACGGGTCGGCCCACTTGCCGCTGCTGACCAGGTCGGTCCCGGCGGCCTGGCAGCCGCTGAGGGTCCAGAACTTCTTGCCGGTCCACACCGTTCCGGGCGGGCCGTCCATCGGCGTGACGCGGTGCTGCACCCGGGCCACCGGCGCGGCGGCGGGGGCCGCGTGGGCCTGAGCGGCACCGCCCAGTCCGAGGACCGTGAGCGTGGCGGCGGCGAGTGCGGTGGTGAGAATGCGCCTGTTTCGCATCTGATTTCCTTCCCCGTGGTTCCGGGCCCCCTGCGGGCCCGTCACCCTGCACACGGATGCGGGCCCTTCGACGTATGACACCTCCTGGTGTGAGGTGGGTCACATTGGGGGTTGTGTCGCGATGGGCGCCCCGTCCGGGTCTCGCCGTAGCCGTCGACGCGAGTGCGGCAGGCGGCGCCTGCCTTACCCGCTCCCTCATGAAGTCCATTGACTCAAAAGGTATTTGACGACGCGTCACCTCATCGCTTTCCGTGGATCCGGTCGGCTCGGTGGCCGTGGGGCCGGGCGGGCGCGCGGACGGGCGGCCGGCGGTCGGGGGTGGCCGTGCGAACTGTGCCAACTTGCCGGTTTGCCGGTTCTTTTCGGGGTGTTCGCCGGAGACGCTTGCCTTGGAAGTGTGTGGGTGGATAGCGTAACCAGCGCCTAAAGCTTTCTGGACAGCTTTAGTGAAAGCTAAAACACTGAATCGTCCCGGGTGGGGGAGAAGTATGCAGATCAAGGTTGCGGTGGCGTATTACAGCGGCTACGGCCACACCGCAAAGCAGGCGGCGGCCGTCGCGGCCGGCGCCGAGAAGGTTCCCGACACCCAGGTACGCCTGGTCTCCCTTGCCGAGCTGAACGACGAACTGTGGGAGGTGCTGCAGGAGTCCGATGCGCTGATCTTCGGCACGCCGACCTACATGGGCGGCAGCAGCGCCGTCTTCCGTGCCTTCGTCGAAGCCACCAGTGCGGTCTGGGGCGACAACATGCGCTGGAAGAACAAGATCGCCGGCGGCTTCACCAACAGCGGCAACATGGCCGGTGACAAGCTCAACGCGCTGATCGACATCGCGCTGTTCGCCGCCCAGCACGGCATGGTCTGGGTCGGCCTCGCGGAGTACGGCGGCTGGAACACCTCCACCGGAAGCCCCGAGGACCTCAACCGGCTCGGCAGCTGGCTGGGCGCCATGTCCCAGTCGAACAATGACGAGGGGGCCGATGTCACCCCCTGCGCCAGCGACCTGCGCACCGCCGAGGCGCTCGGCCGCCGGATCGCCGAGACGGCGCACATCCACCGCGCCGGCCGCGCGGCCGTCACGTTCGACGAGGTGGCCGGCTGACCATCCGCGGATCTCATTGAGGCAGCTGCGACGGGAGGGGGGCCCGATGAACAGCCGTCAGAGGCCGGTGCGCTCTGCGGACATCTCCACCACGGAGGTCCGCAGTGGCGCGCCGGTGCACCGGATACGCGACACGGCAACCGCCGTGCGGAAGAGGGCCGTTGACGGCTCGCCCGTGCGACTGTCGATCGGCCACACGCCCCGGGAGCGGGCGTGGACTCGCGTACGCCCCTCCGGCCGGACCCGGGTGCCCCCGGTCCGTGTCCGCCGCTCCCCGTGTGCGGGGCACCGTCACCTCGCAGCCGCCGCCACAGCGGCCCCCTCCTGTCCTTGCCGCCCGGCCTCCCCGGGCCCTCCCCTGCCTGCCGCCCTGCCGGCCGCACCGGAGGCGTGAGGCCTCATGCGCCACGACGCCCGGGGGGCCGTATCTCACGTGGCCTCCTGGAGCGCGGCATCGGCGCCGGTCACCGGCGCGCACCCCATCAGCTGACCCTCACCCGACGGGCCCGCCCCACCGGGTGAAGCACCACGGCACCAGGCACCACGGCGCGGAACACCCTCCGCTGCGTCTTCCCGGCGCGGCCGGAGCCGGCCCGCCCCGGTGGCGCACCCTTCCCGGCACGACCGGCACGGCGTGCGTCCCCGAACGGCGGTCCCACCACTTCCCGTGCCCGCGGGCCCCCGCGGGCACACCTGCCCTGCCGCGTACCGTCTGCGCGGCTCTCCCCTGCCATCCCGAGGAGCTCAGCCATGTTCAACACCACCACCGATGCCGAGCTGACCGGCAATCCGATCGACGAGGTGATCGGGTCGACCATCCACTACGCGGCGCTCACCTCCGCCGCCAAGCTCGGCATCTTCACGGCTCTGGAGGAGGGCCCCAAGACCCTCGACGAACTCGCCGCGTCGATCGGCGCGAGCACCGACGGCACCCGCGCGGTGGCCGACGTCGTCGCCGTCCTCGGCTGGCTCGCCCTGGAGGACGGGCGCTACCGCAACGGCCCGCTCGCCGAACGCTGGCTCGGCAAGGGCGCCGAGTACGACTTCACCCCGGCGCTGCTGTGGGCGTACGAACTCACCAACGTCATGTGGGATCTGCCGCAGGCCGTACGCGACGGCAAGCCCGCCCAGTCCCTGTGGGAGCGCTGGGCCGACAAGCCCGAGGCCGGGCGGGACTTCTCCGCCTACATGCGGATCAAGTCCCGGCTGACCGTGCAGTCCATCGTCGACGCGGTACCGGTACCCGACGGGGCCCGGCGCCTGCTGGACCTGGGAGGTTCGCACGGGCTGCACTCCATGGCCATGTGCGAGCGCCACCCCGAGCTGTCCGCGACCATCGTCGACCTGCCCGAGGCGCTCGCCGACACCGGCTCCGCGATCGAGAAGGCGGGCCTGGCCGACCGGATCAGCCTGCAGCGCGGCAGCTTCCTCAGCGGCGACCTCGGCACCGGCTACGACATCGTCTTCCTCTTCGAGATCGTGCACAACCACACCGACGAGGAGAACCGGGACCTGATCGCGCGGGCCGCCCAGGCGCTGCGGCCCGGCGGCCGGATCGTGGTCCTCGAAGACGTCCGCGGGGAGCAGCTCGACGCGCACAACGCCGCCTTCTCCCTGGCGATGTACGCCTGCTCCGGCGACCGCACCTACAGCCTGCCGGAGATCTCCGGCTGGCTGAACGACGCAGGTCTGTCGGGCGTCGAGCGCATCGCGCTGCCCTCTTCCGTCTCCCTGGTCGTCGGCACCAAGTAGAGCCGGCAGCCGGGGAAGGGGGAGCACCGTGCAGATCGATCTGGCACACCGGTCCACCAGCTCATGGCTGGACGCCGCGGACCTCGCTCGCGAGGTGTACGCCCAGGCATACGGCGCCGATGTGGCGCCCCGGCCCGACTCATTCATCGTCGCCCGCCCGGCCTGCGGCGGGACGGAGGAACCCGCGGCGCCACTGGCCTGCGCGGGGCTCACCTTCGGCAGCGACCAGGAACTGTTCTCCGAGCGGTACCTCGACACCGGTGTCGAGGAAGCCGCGCTGGCCCGTCTCGGGGTCACGGTGGACCGCAGGCGGGTGGTGGAAGTGGGGGCGCTGGCCACCCGCCGCTCCTCGGTCGGCCGCGAACTGATCAGAGCCACCCCGATCATCGCCTGGTGCCTGGGCATGGAGTACATCCTGTGCACCGTGACCAGGAGCCTGATCACGACGCTGGGCCGGACCGGCATCTGCTTCGTGCCGTTCGGCCCCGCCGACCCCCGCCGGCTGTCGCCCGAGGAGGCGGCGCGCTGGGGCTCGTACTACGACCACGAGCCCCAGGTCGGCGTCATCGCCCTGAACGCCCTGGACCGGCTCTTCTCCGACGCCACCGGGCGCTACTCCGTCACCGACCTCCAGCTGAGCATCAGCGCGATGGAGGTGGCCGGCCATGCTGGGCATTGAGCAGAGCCTGACCGGCTTCGGTGAGTCGGAGCGGCCACTGATCGAGGTGCTGGGGAACGACGGTGCCCCGGCGCGCACACTCACCTACCGGGAAGTGACGCGCCGGGCCGCGGACCTCGCCGAACGGATCGGCCCCGGGGACGGCCGGCCGCCACGAGTCGGCGTGGTCTGCGGCAACACCCCCGCCTTCGTGGTCGCCGACCTCGCCCTGATCGCCGCGCACGCCATCGAGGTGCCGGTCCCGCTCGCCTTCTCCGCCGAGCAGGCCGCCGGTCTGCTGGCGGAGACCGATCTGTGCGTGGTGGACGACGCCGGGCAGGAGCGCCTCACCCAGTGGGGCAGGGACCGGGTCCTGCCCGCGCACTGCACGGTGCTGCCGCTGTCCACCGACGGGCCCGTGCCGTCCGCGCCGCTGGTGTTGCGCGAGGCCGGGGCCGACGGCGCGGACTGGGAATGCAAGGTCATCCACACCTCCGGGACCACCTCCCGACCCAAGGGGGTACGGATCCGGGCGGGGGCTCTGAACGAACTGCTGGGCTCGCTGCGGTCGGTGATGCCCCGAGGGGCCTTCGCCCGCTATCTGTCCGTCGTCCCGTTCAGTCTGCTCATCGAGCAGGTCACCGGCCTGTACATGGTCCTGCTCGACGGCGGCACGCTCGTCCTGACGCCGCCGGGCAAGGCCCTGGTCGGCACCGCCGCGGCGGCGGCCGCCGACATGCTGCCGTATGTGGCGGCGGCCCGTCCGACCGCGCTGGTCGCCACGCCCGCACTGGTCGACGCCTTCGCCACCGCGGCGGACGAGGCCGACAAGAGCGGACAGGCGGTCGCCCGGGCCCTGTTCGGCGGCGACGAGGCGCCGCTGCTGTGCTGCGGCGGGGCGCCCGTCCACCCCGAGCTGCTGCGCCGCCTGGAGGACCACGGCCTGCCGGTCCACGAGGGGTACGGGCTGTCCGAGAACAGCTCCGTGGTCAGCTGGAACACCCCGGCCGCGCGCCGCCCCGGAACCGTCGGCCGGCCGCTGCCGCACGTCCGGGTGCGGATCGCCGACGACGGCGAACTCCTCATCCGGAGCACCTCGTTGTTCGCCGGGTACACCCGCGACGATCCCTCCAGCCTGCTCTTCGATGCCGACGGCTGGCTCCGGACCGGCGACCTGGCGCGGATCGACGAGGACGGCTTCATCAGCATCACCGGACGCAAGAAGAACGTCATCATCACCGCGGCCGGCCGCAATGTGGCACCCGAGTGGGTCGAGGCGCAGTACGCCCAACTGCCCTTCGTCCGCGCGGTCGCGGTGTTCGGAGATGGGCTGGACGCGCTCCACGGCCTCTTCCTGGTCGAGGAGTCCACCGACCTCGCGGCGGCCGAGGCGGCCGTCCGGGAGTTCGGCGCCGCGCAGCTGTCGGAGGTGGAGCAGGTCGCCGTGCCGCACCTCACCGTCGCCGACGAGCGCCTCTACCGCAGGTTCTTCACCGTCACCGGCCGGCCCATGCGGGCCGCCATCCGCACCGCCTTGTCCAACGGCACACTGTTCGACCACCAAGGAGCAGACGCATGACCACCAACGCTGACGTCCGGCCCTACGGTGCCGCCACCGGACGGCTCGTCCTGCCCACCGGGGACCGGTCGCTCGGTGCACTGGACCCCGCGTGGGTCACCGGGCTGCTCGCCGACGCCGGATTCCTGCTCTTCCGGGGCTTCGACACCGACCTGGAGGCGTTCAGCTCGTTCGTGAAGGCGCACTCCAGCCGGATCACCCTCGACCCGGCGCGCACCTTCCACGGCGGCGAGGTCGCCCAGAAGGTGGACGCGGGCACCGGAGCCGTCGGCCTCCATCTGGAGAACGGCAACAGCCCCTTCGGCCCCGACCTCACCTGGTTCCTGTGCGAGAAGGCCGCGGCCAGCGGCTCGCAGACCACCGTCTGCGACGGCTACCGCGTCTGGGACGCGGCGAGCGACACCGCCCACGCGGTCTTCGGCGTCAAGGACATCATGTACAGCCGCCGGGTGGAGGAGCCCAAGTGGAAGGCGTTCGTCTGCCACCAGTCCGACGGCCGTAAGGACCCCGAGCGCGTCACCTTCGACGACATGAAGGCGCTGGTGGGCGGCAATGTGTCCACCACCCTCCAGCTCAACGACGACGGCTCGATCCACTACGCCTACCGCACCGGCGCCGCCCACCCCACCCTCTTCGGCAGCCGGCTCGCCTGGGCCAACAGCGTCTTCGGCCCCTCGTACAACTACGAGGCCCCGCGGATCACCTTCGCCGACGGCACCGAGATACCCGAGGAGCTGCTCGCCGAGTTCCGCCGCCTGACCGCCACGCTGACCGAGGAACTCGACTGGCAGGACGGCGACGTGGCGCTGATCGACAACACCCGGGTGATGCACGGCCGGCGCGAGATCCTCGACACCGACCGGACCATCTACAACGCCCAGAGCTACCTCGACCCGGCGCTGCTGACCGCCGCCCGGCAAGGAAGGGCACAGGCATGACCACCGGACTCGACGACCCCCGCGTGACCGCCGTCCTGGACGAGATCGCCCGGACGGCCGAGAAGAGCGACCGGGCCGTGATGGAGCGCGCCTACGCCACCACGGCCGACTGGCCGCAGCCGCCGACCGCCCAGGAGGCCGCCGAGCTGTGCGCCCAGGCCGCGCTGCCGGTGCACCCGCAGGTCGGCACCTTCCTCTACCAGCTGGTACGCGGCATGCGCCCGTCCCTCGTGGTGGAGTTCGGTACGTCCTTCGGCGCCTCGACGATCTATGCGGCGGCCGCCCTGCGCGACAACGGGCACGGCCGCATCATCGGCTCGGAGCTGCACCCCGGCAAGGCGGGCCGCGCCCACGAACATCTGGAGCGCGCGGGGCTCGACGCCTGGACCGAGATCAGGATCGGCGACGCCCGCGAACAGCTCGCCGATCTCCCCGGCAGCATCGATCTGCTGCTGCTCGACGGGTGGAAGGAGCTGTACCTCCCGGTCCTCAAGGTCCTCGAACCCGCCCTGCGGGCCGGCACCCTGATCGTCTCCGACAACCTGCCGATGCTGCCGGCCGAGTTCACCGACCACGTCCGCACCGCCGGCAACGGCTACCTCTCCCAGCAGCTTCCGCTCGGAGACGGTGTCGAACTCTCCCTCCGCCTCCAGTAAACGGGACACTGCTCCCGGGCCGGCGCGCGCACCCGCCGGCCCCCGCGCCACCGTCTCTCCACGGAAAGGGCACCGAACACCTGTGAACTCCCGCACCCACCGCCGCACCCTGCTCCGGGCCGGCATGGCCGCACTGCCCCTGGCGGCGGTGACCTCGGCCGCCCGGGCCGCCGAGCCGTCCGGCCGGCTGACCACCGCCGATGTGTCCCGCTGGACCGACGCCTACCTGGAGGCCTGGCGGACCAAGAACGACGCCGCCGCGGTCCGGCTGTTCACCCCCGACGCCGTGTACGAGGCGGTGCCGGGCGTGGCCGCGCAGACCTTCCGCGGCCGCGACGCCATCGGGCGCTACTGGCGCGACATCACCTCCGGCCAGAGCGACATGACGGGCCGTCACGGCACCCCGGTCGTCACCGGCAACCGGGCCGCCGTCGAACTCTGGGTCACCCTGCGGGCCCCCGCCATCAACCCCGACGGCGACCACTGGGTGACGTTCCTGGAGAGCAACGTCCTGCTCTTCGCCCCGGACGGCCGCTGCCGCCGCAACACCGAGTACTGGAACCTGCAGATGGGCCGCCTCGACCCGCCGCAGGGATGGGGAGCCGCGTGACCACAGCTCGTACGCTGATCACCGGTGGCCGGGTCCTCACCATGGACCCGGCCACCGGTGAGCTGCCCCGCGCCGACATCCTGGTCGAGGACGACCGGATCACCGCCGTCCGCCCCGACCTCGACGTGGCGGAGGTGAGCGAACGGATCGACGCGCGCGGCTGCCTGGTGCTCCCCGGCTTCGTCGACACCCACCGGCACATGTGGCAGGCGGCGCTGCGCGGCAGCGGCGCCGACCAGACCCTCGACCAGTATTTCGCGGTCGTGCTGAACACCCTGGGACCGCGGCTCACCGCCGACGAGCTGCACCTCGGCAATCTGCTGAGCGCGCTGGGCGCCCTGGACGCGGGGGTGACCACCGTCCAGGACATCTCCAACGTCGACAAGCCAACCGAGGAACACACCGACGCCCTGCTCGACGCGCTCACCTCGTCCGGACTGCGCGGCGTCTTCGCCTACGGACACGGCACACCGGACGACGCCCGGCGGGTCCGCGAGCGGCTGCACCGCAAGGACGGCCTGGTGACGATGGCGCTCAACGCCGAGGCCGGCAGCGACGAGAGCACCAGGCGCGGCTGGGCCCTGGCCCGGGAACTCGACGTGCCGACCGCCCTGCACATCCGCGGCGGCCGCCCGGTCTCCCGGCTGCGCCGTCTCGGGGTGCTGCGCCCGGGCACGGTGTTCATCCACGGCACCGGCATGGAGCCGGGCGAGATGGGCCTCATCCACGACAGCGGCGGCGCGCTGTCGGTCGCGCCCGCCATCGAAATGATGATGGGCCACGGGCTGCCGCCGTTCGCCGCGGCGGCGGCCGCCGGTCTGCGGCCCAGCCTCAGCGTGGACGTCGAAGTGGCCGCGCCGAGCGATATGTTCACGCAGATGCGGGCGGCTTTCCAGGTCGGCCGCTTCGCCGCGCTGCACGGCCATGCGGGCCCCGAGGCGCCGTTGCTCACGGCGCGCGACGTCCTGGAGTTCGCCACCCTTGGCGGCGCGGAGGCGCTCGGCATGGCGGACCGGATCGGCTCCCTCACCCCGGGCAAGCAGGCCGATCTGCTGATGCTGCGCACCGACCGTCCGGGTGTGGCGCCGGTGCACGACGCGATCGCGGCCGTGGTGTCGTCGATGGACCGCGCCGATGTCGACACGGTCCTGGTCGCCGGGCGGACCGTCAAGCGCGGGGGAGTGCTGAACCACCCCGGGCTGCCCCGGCTGCTGGCACAGGCGGACGACCTGCGCGAGCGGCTCGCCGTCCGCTGAACCGTCCGCCGCTGACGCCTCGCGTCAGCGGCGGATCAGCACGCCCTCCTCGATGGCGGCGAGCGCGATACGCAGTTGTTCGCTGAGCGCCTTCGCCGTCTGCTCCGGAATCCGGTCGACGAGCCGCGCGTGCACGGCGGTGGTGGCGCGCACCGCCGCCTCGGCGGTCTCCACCCCGCTCGGTGTCAGCTGCACCCAGCTGCTGCGCGCATCGTCCTCGGCCGCCGCGCGGGTGACATGGCCGGCCGCCACCAGGCGCTTGATGACATTGCTGGTGCCGCCGGAGGACAGCAGCAGGGCGTGTGTCAGGTCGGTCGGCTTGAGGCGGTACGGGGCGCCGATCCGCCGGAGGGTGGCCAGCACGCCGTACTCGGCCTGGGTCAGGCCCAGCTTCTCCAGCTCGGCGCCCGCGGCGATGTCGAAGGCCGAGACCAGGAGAGCGGTCCGTTTGGCCAGTTCCAGCGGGAGACCGGCGATTTCGGGCAGCTCGTGTCCCCAGGCGGAGATGATCTCGTCTACGTGGTCAGGCTCCATGGTGAGCCGCCTTCCCTCTGCCCGATTGCTCAGTACAAAGATATCTCACTGTCCGCACAGGCTGGTTCTGACCTGGGGGGACAGTGTGCGTACCCGATGTGGACGCGGTGAAAAGCTTTCCAGCTATCTTTCAATATAGCTTTTCACAATGCTTTCTCTCTATGCTTCTCTCATGTCCCTACGTGAGTCGAGGCGTCCCCTGGTCATGGCGGCAATCCTGGCCCTGGCCCTGACCTGTGCCTCCGCCTGTACCGGCCGCGCCCCGGACACGGCCGCACAGGGGAGCGCGATGGCGGAAAACCACCGCTCCACCGAGGAAGGAACCGCCGGAATGCCAGAGTTCACCGCCGCCCCCGACCGGCTGCCGTCCTGCTTCGACGGCGTCCGGCAGGCCGGCGCCTACCGACTGCCCGGCGCCCCGGGCAAGGGCCGCCTGGTCACCCTGGGCGCCGGCCCGCGCGGCGTGGTCTTCGCCCCCATCTCCTGGGGCGACGCCTGCGAATGGGCGGCCGAGGCCAAGCGGCTCGCCGCCGGCGGCTACCACGTCGTCACCTTCGACTGGGGTCCGGACCGCCGCCGGACCGTCGCCGACGCGACCCGCCTGCTGCGCTCGCGCGGTGCCACCGACGTGGCCTGGGTGGGTGGTTGCATGGGCGGCACGGTGATGCTGGGCATGCTGGCGGACCGCGCCCAGCGCCCGTCCGGGGTCGCGGGCATCAGCCCGCTCGCCTCGCTGGGCGGCTACTCCTCGGGAAACGGCTCGTCCTACGACGGTGAACTGCTCCTGCTGGGGACCGCCGACGACCCGCTCTCCGACGAGAAGCATCTGCGCGACGTCGCCCACGGCTTCCCCGCGGCCGAGGTCACGGTCCTGCCCGGCACCCTGCACGCCGCCGAGATCTTCGCCGGCCCGCACGCCGCCGCCGCCCGCCGCAGCCTGGACGGCTTCCTCGGCCGCACCTTCACCACGGCGGGCGGCTGACCCGTCCGGTGCCGCGGACCCCGGCGGCCCGGATCCACTCCGGACCGCCGGGTGGGACCGCGGTGGCAGATCAGCGGTGGGGGATCAGGCGTCGCGGATCAGGAGTGGGCAGGTCAGGAGTGGGTGGCGAAGTCCTGCGTCCACCACGGGCCGTTGGCGCTGAGGTTGACGCCCACTCCGGTGGACTTGTAGGAGCAGTTGAGGATGTTGTCGCGGTGGCCCGGGCTCTTCATCCAGCCGTCCATCGCGGTGGCCGGGTCCTTCGGGCTCTTGAAGATGTTCTCTGCCCAACTGCTCCACGGGAAACCGGCGTTGGTCATCCGGGTGCCGGGGTCGACGCCCTCGGGCGTGTTGTGCTCGTAGTAGTTGCGGGCGGCCATGTCGTCGGAGTGCTTCTGCGCGGCGGTCGTCAGATGCGAGTCGACCTTCAACGGACCGCAACCGTGCTGCGCCCGCTGTGCGTTGACCATCTGCACGATCTTCTGCGCGAAGCGGGCGGCGGTCCCGGTCGCCGTCTGCGTGCCGCCGGGCGTGCCGGTCCCCGGCCCGGACTCGACACGGGGCGTGGTGGACGACGTGCTCGGCTCGTGGCTGGAGCGGGTCGGCTGCGGCCGGGGAGCCTTGTGCTGCTTGGTGTGCCGCGCGGCCTTCGACGGCTTGGCGGAGGGCTTGTGGGTCTTGGGGGAGTGCGAGGGGCTCGGCGCCGTGGACGGGGCGTCGGTCGGCGCGGGCGCCTCCGGTGCGGACTGGTTCGCGGCGAGCGCCTGGTCGGCTCCGGAGCCGGGCCGTATCAGCAGCACACAGGCCCCGCCCACGACGAGCACGGCCGCCGCGGCCACCAGCGTGGTGTTCCGCCGGGGGTGGGCGCCGCCGCGGTGCAGACCGCTGCGGCGTCCGTGCCGCCCGCCCGGACGGCCGGCACCCGGGGCGTCGGAACGCCGGTGCCCGGCGGGCTCCTTCGCCCGGCGGCCCTCCCCGGTCGCGGTGAGGTCGTGCGGCTCCGTCTGACGGTGGTCGTTGTTCATGGTTCCGTTTCCTGTGGGGGTCGGGGATGCGCCGGACCGCCGGGGCGCGCCGGATCCCTGCAGCCGGCGGGCCGCTGAGATCCGTCGTCCCTGTGGTCCGACACAAGGGAGAGTGGGGGCGCAGTCCCCGATAACGGAAACCTCGAAAAGATTTTCCCGGAGGCCTGCGGGGGTGCTCGTGACCGGAGGGCGTGGCCGGGGATCGAGCCGCGGGGGTGGGCGGGTGCGCACAGATTTCCGGATCCACGTAGGTTTTTCTGTTGTCGGGGTGCGCCCACCGGGTCACCTGAGTGCGGGGGCCATGGGTACGCACGGATGAACAGGAACGAAAAGGCGTGAAGCAGGAAAACGGGACGGCGGCCGTCGAGGCCGCCCAGGCCGGCGACGAACAGGCCCGCGAGCAGCTGGTCGCCGCATACCTGCCGCTGATCTACAACGTCGTGGGCCGGGCACTGGACGGCCACGCGGACGTGGACGACGTGGTGCAGGAGACCATGCTGCGCGTCCTGGAGTCGCTGACGGACCTGCGGGAGCCGGCGTCGTTCCGCTCCTGGCTGGTGGCGATCGCCATGAACCAGGTCCGCCGGCGGTGGAACACCGCCCGGCAGGCGCCCGCCGTCGGGCTCGACCAGGCGCCGGAACGGGCCGACCGCTCCGCCGACTTCGTGGACCTCACGATTCTTCGGCTGGGGCTCTCCGGTCAGCGCCGCGAGGTGGCCGCGGCCACCCGGTGGCTGGACGAGGGCGACCGCTCGCTGCTCTCCCTGTGGTGGCTGGAGGCCGCCGGCGAGATCAGCCGACCGGAGCTGGTCGCCGCCGTCGGGATCGACTCCCGCCACGCGGCCGTCCGCGTACAGCGCATGAAGCAGCAGCTGGAGGCGGGACGTGTCGTGGTCCGCGCCCTCGCGGCCGACCCGCCCTGCCCCGACCTGACCGAGCTGACGGCCACCTGGGACCACGAGCCCTGTGCCCTGTGGCGCAAGCGAATAGCCCGCCACGCCCGCCAGTGCGCCACCTGCTCCGGCCACTGGAACGACCTGCTGCCCGCCGAGGGCCTGCTGGCCGGCCTCGCCATGCTGCCGCTGCCCGCCCATCTCACCCCGCCCTCGGTCCTGACGGCCCCGACCGCCGCGACGGCGCAGGCCGTGGCCGCCCCGCCCCACGGGTCCGGCGGAGCGGGCACGCAGCACGCGCCGCCCACCCGGCCGACGGGCCCGCGCCGGATCACCAAGGGCACGGCCGTCACGGGCACCGCCACCCTCGCCGCGGCCGTCCTCGCCGCCGTGTGGTGGTCCGGCGGCACGCCCCAGGACGCGCGGAAGGACAAGCCGAAGGCGGCACGGACCGTGGTCACCCACCGCCCGTCCCCGAGCCCCACGCCGACCCCCACCCGCAAGCCGTCACACTCCCCGTCGCCGTCCCCCACCCCGACCGTCCCGCGCACCCCCACCCCGTCGGCCACCCCGCCCGACCTGGAGGAGCAGGTCACCGCCCTGGTCAACGCCCGGCGGACCCGGGCCGGTTGCCGGCCGCTGCGCATCGACCGCCGACTCCACACCGCGGCGCAGCGGCACTCCGCCGACATGGCCGCCCGCGACTACTACGAGCACGACACCCCGGACGGCACCGGCCCCGATGCCCGGATCAGCGCCGCCGGCTTCCGCTGGAGCAGCTGGGGCGAGAACCTCCACCGCGGCCCGCGCACCGCCGCCGCCGTGGTGAACGACTGGATGGGCGACCCCATGCACCGCGACAACCTGCTCGACTGCAAGTTCACGGCCGTAGGCGTCGGAGTTGTCCAGGGCGCGGGCGGACCCTGGTGGACCCAGGACCTCGCCGCACCGCTCTGACCAACGTCCCGCGCCCGAACGGCTCCGCTCACATCCCCGTTGTCCCGTCGAGCCGCTCACGCAGCAGATCCGCATGGCCGTTGTGCCGCGCGTACTCGGCGATCATGTCGATCAGGATGCGGCGCAACGAGACCGGCTCACCGGTCCGTCTGCGGATCCCCGTCTCCTCCAGCGACCCGGCCTGCGCCGTGATCCGCCGGGAGTGCGCGCACTCCGCCCGCCAGACGGCGAAGGCCTCGTCCACATCGCCGTCGAGGACGCCGAAGTCCTGGTCTGGATCCTCGTCGGAGTAGTGGAGCAGGGGGAGGTCCTCACCGGCGAACTGGATGCGGAACCACCATCGCTCCACGCCCGCGAGGTGCCGCACCAGCCCGTGCAGGGACAGGCCGGACGGCGGTATCGCCTGCCGCGAGAGGAGGGCCGGTGGCAGTCCGGCGCACTTGAGCGCGAAGGTGTCCCGGTGCCAGTCCAGGACCGCGCCCAGCGTCTCGCGCTCGCCGCCCACCGCGGGCACCGGGTCGCGGGTATCGCCCTCCCACCGCGGTGCGAAATGGCTTGGAGCGTCCTGTCCGGTCATGATCCGCCCTCCTGACCGTGCCTGATAGTGCCTGATCGTGAGGGAGCCGAGTCTGCCAGGCACCACTGACAACGGCTGGGGAATGAACCGGCGCCCGGCCGCGCTGCCGGAAGGGAAGAGTGGCCCGACGACCTCAACAGGAGAACGGCGCATGACCGGAACCGTGCAGGAGTGGCACCTGACCGCCCGCCCCGTGGGGCGCCCGACACCGGACGATTTCCGCCTCGTGGAGAGGGAGTTACCCGCACCGGGGCCGGGAGAGGTGGCGGTCCGCCACACCTACCTCTCCGTCGACCCCTACATGCGGTCCTTGATGAGCCCCGCCCAGACCGGCGCGTCGGCCTACCGGCTGGATGCGCCGATGACGGGCGGCGCCGTCGGCGAGGTGGTGGAGTCGCGGGCGGCCGGCCTCTCTCCGGGGGACCTGGTGCTCAGCGCGCTCGGCTGGCGCACCGGCGCGGTCGCCCCGGCCGACCGCTTCACACTCCTGCGGCGCGTCGAAGGCGTCGCCGACTCGGCGTTCCTCGGCGTGCTGGGCATGCCGGGTCTGAGCGCCTACGTCGGGCTGACCGAGATCGCGGGACTCCGCGCGGGGGAGACGGTCTTCGTCTCCGGCGCGGCCGGGGCGGTGGGCAGCCTGGCCGGCCAGATCGCACGGCTGCGCGGAGCGAAAGCGGTCATCGGCAGCGCCGGATCCGACGCCAAGGTCGCCTACCTGACCGACGAACTCGGCTTCACCGACGCCTTCAACTACAAGACCGCACCGGTACGCACACAACTCGCGAAGGCGGCTCCGGACGGCATCGACGTGTACTTCGACAACGTCGGAGGAGACCACCTCGAGGCCGCCATCGACGCCCTGAACCACTACGGCCGGGCCGCGCTGTGCGGCGCCATCTCCGGCTACCACGCCACCGAGCCCCCGCCCGGCCCGTGCAACATGGTCGAACTGGTCAAGAAGCGCATCACCCTGCGCGGATTCGAGGTGATCGACCACACCGACCTCCAGCCCCGCTTCGCCGACGAGATGGGCGGCTGGCTGGCCAACGGGCAGATCCGCTTCCGCGAGACCGTCGAGGACGGCATCGACCGCGCCGTGGAAGCCTTCCTCGGCCTGATGGACGGCCGCAACTCCGGAAAAATGGTGGTCCGACTCTGACCACGGCCCTCCTCCCGGCTCATCCGGCGGCGAACACCCCGCGCAGCTGCCTGCCGTTGACGAGCAGCACAACGCCGATCAAAAGAAGCCCGCAGGCGCCCTGCTCCCACTTCAGCCACACCGGAAAGGCACCGGGGACCGCGATGATGACCACGATGGCCCCCACCATCACGCCCGAGATGACCCGCAACCTGCGCCAGGCCCCGCGCGAACCCCGGGCCGCGTGGACCGCGCAACCGAACATCACCGAGGCGCTGGCGACGACGATGCTTCCCCGCACCCGAACGGCATCGTTCACCAGAGCCGGGTGGTCTCGAAACAGCACGATGGCCACCAGGGCGAGCACGCTCAGGGCGAGATAGCCCCCGACGAGCAGTTTGGTGCCACGAAACGCCGCGAGGCTGCGCGGGTAGTGCAGGTTCTCCGGCGATGTGGCGACGGGGTGCGGTCTCCGGGACATGGTGACGCTCCTCTTCCTTCGTGCACCGGTAGCCTGCGTGCCGAGACAACACGGCGCGAGGTGCCGGCCGGTGCGGTGTGACCCACTCCGACGGGTACGGGGCGGCAAAGGCAGTGCGAGTCATCCGGAGACCGCCGCAGCGGCTCCCCCTCGCGGACTGCCGCCACCAGGATCCGTCCCACCCGCCGCCAATTTCTCGCCCGCCAGGACGAGACACCACCCACGCACCGTCAGGGTCCGCCCCGTAGTGGACCTGGCCCCGTCCCACACCGCCCCGCGCCCGAAGGGGCACCAGACCGGGCGCCCGCCCACGTGAAGGGGCTTGCTGCTCAGGCCTGGCCTCACCTGAGCGATGCGTACCGTCATAGCGATCCGGCTCTGGCTCCGGGGGTAGGTCCATTCTCCCTTCGCGTAGAGGTGCCTGTCACCGTTCTTCGGAATGTTCTTTATGCCTGATAGGCGCGCTTAAGGTTGCCCACGACCAAAACAACACACCTTTCCATCCCGGGGAGTTGAGAGTGGACCACGGCGTTGCCGCGCTTGCGGTGGAGCTCACGGACATGGCTGCGGTCGATCACCGATCCGCCCCGCACGCGAACAGCCAGGATCCGGCTGAGCAGTTGGCGTGGCGCCGACTGACGGCACGGCACGGTGACCGACTCGGCGCGATCATGGATGAGTAGGGCTGGCCGACGGCAGAGCTGGTCGGTGAGGAGGTGGCACGCGCCGCGTGGCTGATCGCCCAGCACGCCGACCGTCAGCTCGACGTGCAGCGGCGCGCTCTCCAGCTCATGCAGCAGGCGGTGTTCGCAGGCGTGGCCCGCCCCCGAGATCTGGCCTTTCTGCGGGACCGCGTACTGGTCAATCAGGGCCACAAGCAGATCTACGGCACGCAGATCGCCGGTGTGCAGGACGGGGCGCCCGTTCCGTGGCCCTGTGAAGAGCCCGGGTGCATGGACGAACTCCGTGCGGAAGTCGGCATCGAGCCCTTCGACGCATACGTTGCCAAGTTCTCGGTGTCCTGACTGTCGGCCACCAGCCGTCCGTGCCCACCAGTACGCGGCCGGATACAGCTCGCACCCTCGCCTCTCCTAGGAACGCGGGCGTGAACTGTGACGGCAGTTCCTAGGCGGTGTCCGCAAAGTGGTTTGTGCTGTTGGTAAGTCGTGGTGCGTCGTCATGAGTTGACCGATGAGTCGTGGGCTGTCGTGGAGCCGTTGCTGCCTCGATCGCGGATGGGGCGGCCGGTCCGTGACCGGCGGCAGGTGAGGAACGGGATCCTGTGGAAGCTGTCGACCGGGGCGGCTTGGCGAGATCTCCCGGAGCGGTACGGGCCGTGGAAGACGGTGTACGAACGATTCCGCCGCTGGTCCGCGGACGGCACGTGGGACAGGCACCGCCTAGGTGCTCAGGCCAGGACCGCCGGCTTCAGGACCTCTTCACACCATTCGCGGAAGGTTGTCGGGCTCGCAGTCCTTGGGGTGCGCTGTACGTCGTCGTCGAGGCCCTCGTCCTTGGCGCGCATCATGTCCACGTAACCTTCGACGATCGCGTTCCCGATTCCGCGTCCGGTGAGTGCGGTGCGGAAGTCGTCGAGCGACTGCCGCTCGTAGCGGACCGGGCGGCCGAGCACGTCGGAGATGGTGCGCGCCATGTCGTTCGCCGAAAGGTCCTCGGGGCCCAGTACCGGGACCTCGCCCGTCCCCGTCCACGTGCGGTCGAGTAGCAGGCCGGCAGCGGCCGCGGCGATGTCCCGGGTCGCGGCCATCGGTGCTTTGCGGTCAGCGGTGACGGTGTCGGTGAACACGCCGTGGTCGCGGATCGGCGCCACCTGTCGTAGCAGGTTGTCCATGAAGGTCGGGTTCGCGAGCGCCCGATAGGCCACGCCTGTACTCGCGATGAGGTCGTCCATGGCCAGCGACGCTGTGACATGCCCGGCGCGGTCGGCGAGGGGGGTACCGCGGCCGAGCGCCGAGACGCCGACGACGTGTCCCACGCCGTGGGTCTTGAACGCCTCTGCGGCGGCACGAGTGAACCCGGAGTACACAGCGTCCAGGCTCGGTGCCCGCGGGTTTGACGGGACGAGCCAGAAGACGGCGTCCGCGCCGGTGAAAGCCCGGTCGACGACCGCTGCGTCGCCGTGGGAGCCGGTGACCACGTCGACGCGAGCGCGGGCCGCGGCGGGGAGTTTTCCGGGGTCGCGCATGATGACGCGCAGCTCTTCATCGCGAGTGGGGGCCTCGTGGAGCAGGATGTCCAGGAGCCGGCTGCCGATCTGGCCGGTGGGAGTCATGATGACGATCATGTTTTGAGTCTCGGCGCGGGCCACCTGTGGCGTCCAATACCTCTTCCCGGCAATTGATACCTCGATGGCATGGATCTCGACCTGCGTAAGCTCCGACGCGGCCGGCGCCCGTACCGACCCGCCGCCGGAGGCATACAGCAACGGGCCACGTCGTGAGTGCCTGCGGCGCCGCGGCATCCGGCACACGATTCCGGAGAAGACCGGCAGCCAGGCCGCCCGCCTACGCAGTCGTTCACGCGGCGGACGGCCCCCCGGCTTCGACGAGGAGCGGTACAAGAAACACAGCACCATCGAACGGGCCCTCAACCGACTCAAGCAACACCGGGCCGTGGCCACCCGCTATGACAAGCACCCGCTACGTCCACCTCGGGACCGCCACCGCCGCAGCCCTCACCGTCTGGCTCCGAACATGATCGCCCGGACAAATCCCAGGCGGTGTCCGCAAAGTCATGGGAGCCAGAGTTGTAGGCAGGCGAGGGTGACCATGGCCTGGTAGTGGGTGGCTCGTTTGTCGTAGCGGGTGGCGAGGGCCCGGTGTTGTGTGAGGCGGCCGAAGCAGCGTTCGATGACGTTGCGACGCCGGTAGATCGTGCGGTCGAGGCGGCACAGGCTTTCGCCGCGTCTGAGTCGGCCGTTGATCTGGTCGATGCGTTCAGGGATCGTGCAGGCGATCCCGCGTTTACGCAGGTAGGCGCGGATCTTCCGGGACGAGTACCCCTTGTCGGCGGCTACCCGGTCGGGCCGGGTCCGGGGCCTTCCCGGGCCCGGCCGGGCCACACGGATCCCATCCATGACGGGTTCGAACTGGGCGCAGTCGTTGGTGTTGCCGCCGGTCAGGGTGAAGGCCAGAGGCCGGTCCTGTCCGTCGCAGGCAAGGTGGATCTTTGTGGTCAGTCCGCCGCGGGACCGGCCGAGCGCCTCACCCGCCCAGGGCCCCCTTTTCGGGCCCCGGCCGCATGCTGATGGGCGCGCACCGTCGTGGAATCGACACAGACGAGGGACCAGTCGACCTGGCCGACCGCATCGGAGTGCTGCTGGACGTGGGCCAGGATCCTGTCCCACGTGCCGTCCGCCGACCAGCGGCGGAACCGTTCGTACACCGTCTTCCACGGCCCGTACCGCTCCGGGAGATCTCGCCAAGCCGCCCCGGTCGACAGCTTCCACAGGATCCCGTTCATCACCTGCCGCCGGTCACGGACCGGCCGCCCCATCCGCGATCGAGGCAGCAACGGCTCCACGACAGCCCACGACTCATCGGTCAACTCATGACGACGCACCACGACTTACCAACAGCACAAACCACTTTGCGGACACGCCCTAGTAGGAGGAGCCAACCCGCCAGGTCAACGAGCGGGACATCAGTTTGCGTATCGCGGGGTCGCGGACCGCGTGTGTGTGGTCGGTGGCTCGGGCGGTGATGTGGTGGGTGCGGCTGTCGGCGGGTACGCCGAGGGCTCGGGGGGTGATGGTGTGTCGGCCGCGGGCGGCTCGGCGTTCGTGGCCGTCGACGTACCACCTGACGCGTGCGGAGGCGGGCACGGTGATGCGGATGGGGGCGCCACGAGGCACTGCTCGGTCGGTGGTTGTCGGGCTGCTCAGCACGCTGGCGCAGCGGTAGAAGCCGGCGATCATCGCCTCGCGGCCGGGCAGGTTGAACTGTCGGCCGAGCGACCGCATGATCGAGTTTTCGGTGGGGCGGTTGAGCCCGTGCGGGTAGTAGCCGCCGCCTTCGAACGCGCCGACCGTGCCGCCGTCCGGTGACTCCTGGCCCATCCAGCGGTACCACTTCTGTTGCTGGGCGGTCATCTGGTCGGCGGACAGGGTGCTGAGATTGGCCTGGGCGGGCTCGGGGCCCGAGTACGTCCCGGACTCGCCTTCGTCGTACTCGTCGGCGAGCTTGCCGAGTGAGTGACCCGTCTCGTGCACCGCGATCTGGTCGGACCGGTCGTTGTCGGAGGAGGCGGTGGCTATGCCGTCGTAGCCGACCTGCGAGGAGATGTCGTTGTAGCCCGCGCCGCCGTATTTGGTGGAGTTCGAGAGTACGACGACGAGGTCGGCGGCCGGAGCCTTGGCGGCGTACGACTCGACCTTGTTGGTGTCCACGCACAGCAGCCGCTCGGTGCCGTCGCAGAAGAAGGCCGAGTTCAGGGCGGTGTCCCGCACCACGTCCTGCGTCGGGTCCCCGGAGACACCCGAGTCTTGGGAGACGGCGTCAACGGCCCAGACGTTGAACAGGCCGGTGTACGAGGCGTAGGGCTCGACGGCGCTCATCTTGGCCCACTTGGTGCGGACGTCCGCGTGGAAGTCCTCCTGCTGGGCCGCGGTGTAGCCGTCGCCGATGAAGACGACGTCGAGCTTGCTGCCGACCGGGCCGTTCTGCACGATCGGGGTGACGTCGCCGTCGGCGGCGATCGCGGTCCGCTCGGAGGGGGAGAGGGGCTCGGCGACGGGGACCCCGGTATGGCGGGGGTGTGCGGAGGATCCTCCGGTGAAGTACTCGACCTGCTGGGTGCGTTGTCCGTGCGGGGGTACTGCCGGGGTGGTGCTACGGGCGGTGGCGCCGGCGGCTCCCGTGACCGTGCCGGCGGTCACTGCCAGCGCGAGGATGCCGACGGACACCGCGCCGCGTAGGGGACTGCGTCTGGAGGTGTGGGTGCGCATGGGGGTTCCTCCCGGGTCCCGCCGCACGGGCGGCGGGTCGAAGCCGAATGCAGGCGCGCTCAACGTAGAGGCTCCGGGGGCATGGGGCAACGGATGGTGCCCAAGTGGCTCGGTGGAGGTGGGTTGTTCGTCGTGGCCGGGTGTGTGTTCTGCCGGCCGTCGGCCGGGCTCGTGCCGTCGTGTCAGTCGTGGCGGGAGAAGCGGAAGCCGATCAGCAGGATCGCCGCCCAGACCGGAGCCACGTACAGCGCGATCCTGCTCTCGGAGTCGAAGCCGAGCAGCACCAGAACGAGGGCGAGGAAAGCGAGGACGCAGTAGTTCGACACGGGGGCCAGCGGCATCCGGAAGGCGACCTGCCGCAGCCGTCCGGCGCGGACCGCGGCCCGGTAGCGCAGGTGCGCCCAGACGATGATGCCCCAGGTGAAGACCGCGGCGATGGTCGCGACACTGGTGACGTAGACGAACGCCTCCTTCGGCACGAAGTAGTTCGCGGCCACCCCCAGCAGCATGACGGTCATGGACGCGACGATGCCCGCGGCGGGTACGCCCTGCCGGCTGACCTTGCCGAAGACGGCCGGCGCATGCCGGTCCCGGGAGAGGGTCAGCAGCATCCGGCCGGTGGAGAACACCCCGCTGTTGCAGGAGGACAGCGCCGCGGTGAGCACCACCATGTTCACCACTCCGGCCGCCGCGGGAATCCCGACTTTCGCGAAGACGAGGACGAACGGGCTCACGTCCGGGTCCAGTTGGTTCCACGGGACCAGTGCCATGACCGCGGTGAGGGCGCCGAGGTAGAACAGCGCGATCCGCCAGATCACCCGGCGCACGGCGCTGGGCAGCGTCTTCTCCGGGTCCTTGCTCTCCCCGGCGGTCACCCCGAGCAGCTCGACCCCGACGAAGGCGAACACGACCACCTGCATCGCGAGCAGCGGGCCTGCGATGCCGTGCGGGAAGAAGCCGCCGTGCGTCCACAGGTTGCTGAGCGCGGCGGTCTTCCCCAGCGGGCCGAAGCCGAAGAGGAGGACGGCCGCCGCCATGAGCAGCAGTACGACGATGGTCAGCACCTTGATGAGCGCGAACCAGAACTCGAACTCCCCGAACAGCCGGACCGCCAGCAGATTGGCCAGCCCGAGGACCGCCAGGGCGATCAGTCCGGGCAGCCACTGGGGTACCCCGGGCCACCAGTAGCGGACGTAGATCCCGGCCGCGGTCAGCTCCGCGGTGCCGGTGACCACCCACATCAGCCAGTAGCTCCAGCCGGTGGCGAACCCGGCCCAGTCGCCGATGAACTCCTCAGCGTAGGTCGCGAACGAACCGGTCACCGGCCGGTACACCAGCAGCTCACCCAGGGCGCGCATCACGAAGAAGATGGCCACTCCGGCGACCGCGTAGCTGAGCAGCAGCCCTGGCCCGGCCTCGTGGATCGCCGCGGCGGAGCCGAGGAACAGCCCGACCCCGATCGTCCCGCCGATGGCGATCATCTGGACATGGCGGGGCCGCAGCCCCCGGCGGAGGTGTGCGGGTCCGGAGGCGTCAGGGACAGGGGAGTCGGGGTCGGGGGTGTGGTGGCCGGTGGGCTGGGGTGAGGAGGGCGGAGGCAACTGCGTCACGGAGGGTCTCTCTCGTCGGGGCCGAAGTGATCCCAGCGTGCGCGGACGTCCTCGGTGCGGGCCGTCCGACGCGCCCGCGTACGCCAGTGCGGACCGCACGACGCACCCGTGCGGGGCAGCGCCACTCCGATCCACCCCCTCCGCCCCGGCCCACCTCTCCTCCACCGCGATGACGAGTTCCGCGCGCTCCCGTTTGTCCAAGGTCATCTACGGGAACCCGAACAGACTCGGCCGCGGTCCGCGGGATGAGGCATGCCGGCGGATCGAGATGATCAAGAAAGAGGCTTTGATGAAGCAGCAAGTGGCGCGCCTGGCATACCTGTTGAAGAGGACGTTATGGGGTGGCGGCTCGCGGCTCGATCACCCCGAGTCGCACCGCACGCAGCCCCGGGGCGACGCGAATCTGATCAACCACTATGTGCCGTCGGGGCCCTCTGGGCCGTCGGCGCCGAGGGGGCAGTGACCGTCCGGCTGATCAGGACCCGGTAGCCCACTCAGGGGCCCGGCGGTCGACTCGTCGGGGCCGACCGCCGGCCGGCAACGGCTGGTCAGGCCGCTGAACGGTCACCGGAGTACGAATACTTGACGCGGGGGAGTCCTCTCCCGCTTTTGCCTTCTCGTGACAGGTATTGAACGGTGCCGGGTGTGCCTCCGTATCTTTCGGTGTCCGTGCCCCACAGGCGCTGATCCACGATGCGAGGAGGACACCATGACTCACCCCGGTATCCCGCCGATCCAGGCCCTGCCGGACGGAGACGCCGAGCTCTCCTTGGTGGTTCGCCTGCAGTGGGAGGACGTCGCCGCGCTCGGTCAGGACGCCGCCCGGCTCGCGGCCCGGTGGAAGCGCCCGGTAACCCTGGACGAGGCCGCCAGCCAGCGGCTGCGGATACGTCCGCCGGCCGCCCAGCCCAACCATGCCAAGACGGTCGCCCAGGAGCGGGCCCAGCCCGCCATGACCTCCACGACGGTCTCGCCCCTGCCCACCCGCTCGCCCCAGGAGCAGGCCCGGCAGGCGATCGAGAAGATCAACGGAACCCATGCGCACGAGACGGCGTAGCGCCGTGACGGGCTGAGGCGCGACAGAGTTCGGCGGTTCCACCGGTGGTCCGGGGGCGGCAGTCAGGGATTGCCGCCCCCGGGCCGTTGTGCGTGCGGCGGTGGCGCGAGGGCGCCCGCAACCAGCGGGTTCGCCTCGTCGAGTGGCTCACTTGACAACATGGTGCCAGAATGTAAATCTGTTGTCATGAGAGGCGGGTCCTCACCCCCCGCGCACACGCCCCCTGAACCTGCGGAGATCACCATGAGCGCTGCCCTGACCACCCTGCGGACGGCCCTGGAGCGGGCGGCCGCCGTACGGCCGAAGGTCGGCGGCTTCCCCTACCTCGCCGAAGTGCTGCGCCAGGCCGGCATCAGCCGCTGCCGGATGGCCGTCCCGTCGAACGCCATGCTCTACCTCACCGCCTCCGGACCCGTCGTGGTCCAGGAGGAGCCGCTGTGCACCGGCCCGGTCGAGGCCCCGCCGTTCGACCGTGCCGCGCTGATCGCCGCGCTGCGTGCCGACCAGGCAGGCGAGACCGAGTTCCCCGAGTTCGTCCGGGGGTGCTGGCAGGCCGGTGTGCTCTGGTACGACGTCGATCTCCACGCCCGCACCTGCACCTACTACGGAGCCGAGGGCGAGAGCTACACGGAGAACTACGCGGCGGTCTCCCTCTGAGGCGCGCCCCCACCGGGCCGAGCGCCCATGGGCCGGGCACCGCACAACGACCGCACAACCACCGCACACGCACCGGACCACCCGCCCTCCGGGAGCCCGGCTCCGCCGCCCGGGGGAAGATGCTCGGCCCAACGGCGCAACGCGGGCCCTCGGTACGTGCGCTCCCGTGCCCGGCGGTGATGCTGTGACGAGCCGGGCGCGACCGGCCGATTCGCCGTAGTCGCCGTCGCAAGGCAATGGCCCCGAGGTGCGTGGCCCGTGCTACCCGGCGTCCCGGGCAGCAACGGCACGGAGGCACGCACACACCATGGTCCCACTGCTGGCGGACGCTCCGGCTCAACTGCTCCCGGCCAGGGAGCTGATGGCCTTCACCCTGGCCTGCCACATCATCCTGGTGCCGTTCGGAGTGGCGCTGCCGCTGATCACGCTGGTGATGCACCGCCGCGGTCTGCGCCGCAACGACCCCGTCGCCCTGCTGCTCGCCCGGCGCTGGTCGGCGGTCATGGCCGTGCAGTTCGCCGTCGGTGTGGTCACCGGCACCGTGCTGTCCTTCGAGTTCGGGCTGCTCTGGCCGGGGCTGATGGGCAAGTGGGGCGGCGTCTTCGGCATCGGATTCGGGGTCGAGGCCTGGGCCTTCTTCCTCGAAGCAGTACTGATCGCCATCTACCTCTACGGCTGGCGGCGGCTGAAACCCCGCACCCACTTCCTGCTCGGGCTGCCGCTGCCGGCCGCCGCCCTGCTCGGCGCGTTCGGCATCCTGGCGGCCAACTCGTGGATGAACACTCCCCAGGGATTCACCCTCGACGCCCAGGGCAAGCCCGTGAACGTCCAGGTCTGGGCGGCGATCTTCACCCCGATGTTCGGGCCGCAGTTCTGGCACTTCGTGGTGGCGATGCTGATCACCGCGGGATACACCGTCGCCGGCGTCTACGCGGTGGGGTGGCTGCGCGGCCGCCGCGACCGCTACCACCGGCTCGGCTTCACGGTCCCCTTCACCCTCGCCGCGGTGTTCACGCCCGTGCAGTTCCTGCTGGGGGACTCCCTCGCCCGGTCGGTCTTCCACAAGCAGCCGGTGAAGTTCGCCGCGACGGAGATCGTCTGGCGGACCGACACCCGCGTACCGGAGTACATCTTCGGCCGGCTGCACCCGGACGGCAGTGTCTCCGGCGGTATCAAGATCCCCCAATTCGACTCCATCCTGGCGGGGTTCACCACCGACACCAAGGTGACCGGACTGTCCTCCGTTCCGGCGAGCGACCGGCCGACGGCCACCCAGGCGACCATCGCCCACTGGGCCTTCGACCTGATGGTCGTCATCGGCTCTCTGCTGATCCTGCTCGCGCTCTGGTACGGCTGGTGCCGGCTGCGGCGGCACCGGCTGCCCGCCTCCCCGTGGTTCTTCCGCGGCGCGGCCTGCGCGGGCGTCGCCTCCGTGGTCACCGTCGAATGCGGATGGATCACTGCCGAAGTGGGGCGCCAGCCCTGGATCGTCTACGGGCACATGCGGACCGGCGAGGCGGTGACGGCGACCCGGCCCGTCAGCCTGTGGATCATGCTGGGCCTGGTGGTCGTGGTGTATCTGTTCATCTTCGGGTCGCTGCTCACCGTGCTGCTCAAGATGCGCGCGGGCTGGCGGCTCGCCGACGGGCAGGCGGCGGACCGAGGCAGGGAGCCGGAGACCGACACCCCCTACGGGCCCCGTTCCCGCGTACCCGCCGGCCCCGCGGGCACCGATGACGTGCCGCCACCCGACGGTCCGGCGCCGCCCGGTGACACCGGATCAGGGCCGGGCGGGGGCGGGCGGCGATGATGCCCGCGGTCCTCGCCGTGGTGCTGCTGCTCGCCGTCGCCGCCTACGCTTGCGCCGGCGGCACCGATTACGGTGCCGGGTTCTGGGACCTGACCGCCGGCGGCGCCGCGCGCGGCCGGCGCCCCCGCTGGCTGATCGACCACGCCATGGCCCCCGTATGGGAGGTCAACAACGTCTGGCTCGTCTTCGTCCTCGTCCTCATGTGGACCGGCTTCCCGGTCTTCTTCCAGACGGTGTTCTCCGCGATGTGGCTGCCGCTGGCCCTGGCCGCCATCGGTCTGGTGCTCCGCGGCGCCGGCTTCGCCCTGCGCAAGCCCCTGCGCCGACTCGCCGGGCGACGCCTCTACGGCGCCGTCTTCGCCGTCTCCTCGCTGCTCACCCCGTTCTTCTTCGGCGCGGCGGTCGGCGGGATCGCCTCCGGCCGGGCGGTTCCCGGCACGGAGGCCTCGGCCCACGCCTGGGCCAACCCGACGTCCGTCCTCTTCGGGCTGATCGCCATCGTCTCGACCGCCTTCCTCGGCGCGGTCTTCCTGGCGCGCGACGCCGTCCGCTTCGAGGCCCCCGACCTGGTCGGCTACTTCCGGTGGCGGGCCCTGGGCAGTCTGGTCGCGCTCGCCGTCCTCGCGGCGATCATGCTGACCGTCACCCGGACCGACGCCCCGCACGTCTGGCACGGACTCACCCACGGCGTCGGCCTCGGCCTCGTCATCCTGGCCGGAGTCTGCTCCCTCGCCACCGGCCTGCTCCTGCTGCTGCGGTCCGGCGCCTGGTCCCGGGTCACCGCCGTCGGCGTGGTCGCGGCGGCCGTCCTCGCCTGGGGTGCCGCCCAGCGCCCGTACCTCATCCCCACCTCGCTGACCGTGGCCGACGCCGCCGCGGGTGCCAGCAGTCTGCGCTGGCTCGGCGTGGTCACCCTCGTGGCCGTGCTGCTCGTCTGCCCGGCCGTGGTCCTGCTGTACTGGCTGGACACCCACGGCGAACTGGAGCCGCTCTCCGACGCCGACCTGCACACCGCACCCGACCACGAGGATCCGGACGGGCACCGCTGACCGGGTGGGGGAGCGGTCAGCGGCGGCTCGTCCCGGTCGGAGGTGCCTCCCGGCCCACGGGGGAGTCGGGAGGCACCGCGGCCGATGGGCGATCGCGCCGCCCCTGCCGGACGTGCGACGCCGCGCGTCCGGTCAGCCGCTTGCCTGCCTCGTGGTCAGTGCTTCACCACGAACGCGAGCCCGTTCCTCGCACCCGACGAGCAGGACTTCTTCTCCGCGGCCGTCATCTTGCGGGTCTTGACGGTCACGGCGTTGCTGCGACCGTCCGTCCCGTTGGCCGCCGGGCCGGTGACCTTGTCCGGCACGAACCAGTAGTAGTGGCCCCACTTGGGGTCGTCGTAGTGCGTCTGCCAGGTGCCGGAGACGGTCTGCATCACCTGTGCGCGGGATATCCAGCCCACCTCGCCCGGCTTGACCGTCATGTTCAGGGAGCTGTTCTCGGTGTGCGAGCTCGACCAGGTGTGGTTGTAGGTCGCGGTGACGCTCAGGTCGATCAGACCGGCGATGTTTCCGCCGGCCGTGACGGACACACCGGCGGAGTCCGTGGAGCCGACGGTGTCCGACCAGCCCATCGACTGCGTGGCATCCGAGGTGCTGCAGTTGTAGAGCGAGTTGGAGACCTGGCGGAAGTCTCCGAGAAACGCCTTGCCGAGCACCGGCTCGTTGAAGCTGCACTTGCCCGCACCGGAAGCGCAGTCCGCCTTGAGCTGCTCCCGGGAGGGACCGTCATCCGCGGCGGCCGGCCCGGCCATCGCCGCGACCAGCCCCAGTGACACCGCGGTCAGCGCCATCAGCCGGCCTCCGCGACGGGTCACTCTGTTGTACGTCATCTTGCTGTTTGCCTCTCGCCCAGCCTTGTGGAAGCGACGAGCCCGTACATAGGGGGAGTTCGTCGCTGTTGTCTCCGAGCCTGGAGTGAAATCTGCGTCAACTACACCAATAATTGGCAAAGTTGTAGTTGATGATCGAACAGATGCTTTATAGAGGCGTACCGGAGGTAACGTCAGGTTGTGTGGGTGGGGTGCGATGGGCCTCCGGTGGCGCCTCGGTGGGACGTTTCGAGCCCGTCTTGGTCCGGGAGATGACTTCCCCGGTGTCGCGCCGTTCGGGGATCATGCACCATGCGCCCGGACGACTGGCACCTCACCGAAGACATCGACGACTACCACGCCCGAGCCGGAGACTTCCTGCGCTCGCGCCCCGCCCTGCACACCACACCGCTGACCGTGCTCGAAAGGCTGCTCACCCACGGAGCGGACGCGTATGGGCGGGCCCCCGTCCTCGGCCGGCTGGAGCGAGCGGGCGAGGTGCACGCCACCTTCCACCTCCTCCGCGGCCTGAGTCTCACCCGCCTCACCCCCGAGCAGGCCGACGCCCTCGCCGCCCAGCTGGCCGCCCTCGGCTACGCCTTTCCCCATGTCAGCGCGGACCACGGCACCGCCACCGCTTTCGCCGAGGCCTGGCGACGGCGCACCGGCGCCACCCCCACTCTGCGCGCCCGACTCCGCCTCTACCGCCTCGCCGCCCTCGCCCCGCCCGCGCCCCACCCGGAGGGCCGGGGCCGACTCGTGGGCGAGCGGGACCGTGAGCACCTCATGCGCTGGGTCCGCGAGTTCACCACGGACGTCGGGGAAGTCGTCACCGTGGACGCCGACTCCTGGGCCGGCACCCGCTTCGCCGACAAGCACTTCACCTTCTGGGAGACCCCGGACGGTACTCCGGTCTCCATGGCGGGCTCGACGTCGCTGGTCGGCGGCATGATCCGGGTGGATCCCGTCTACACCCCGGCCCACCTCCGGGGCCGCGGCTACGCGGGCGCCGTGACGGTCGAGGTCAGCCGGGCCGCGCTGGCCGCCGGCGCCACGGAGGTCGTGCTGTACGCGGACCCGGCCAACCCCACCAGCAACGCCCTCTACCGGCGCCTCGGATACCGCCCGATCGCCGACTGGGCGGTGTACGACTTCGGGCCTGCCGCATCGGAAGCCGGTTAGGGGTGGCGACGGGCGCGGTCGACGTCACGCCATCAGGGGGGCGACGGCGGCGTTCCTCACCGTGCGGAACGCCCGTTCAGCCGGTGCCGCGCGCTCCTTCCAGGACGGTGCGCACGGTGCGCGGCACGAAGTCCTCGTCCAACGGGAGTCGGCGGAGTACCACGCGAACCCAAGCGGCCCCGGCCAGCAGGTCCACCAGGAGCATCGGGTCTGTGTCCGCCGGGAGTTCGCCGCGCGCCACGGCCCGGGTGAAGACGGGCTGTTCGCGGGCCAGCCGGTCGGCGAAGAACTCCTGTACGTGGGCGGCGAGTTCGGTGCTGTGCGTGGCGGCGCCCAGGACGGAGACCGCGATGCCGGAGGACGGGGGTGTGGTGAGGAGCGTGGTGATCATGTGCAGCAGGGCCTCCAGGTCCCCTTGGAGGCTGCCGGTGTCGGGCGGTGCGAGGTCGAGTCGGCGGGCGCCGAGGAGCGCGGCGCCCAGCAGTGCCCCCTTGGACGGCCACCAGCGGTAGATCGTCGTCTTGTTGACGCCGGAACGCTGGGCGACGCCCTCGATGGTCAGGCCCTCGTAGCCCTTCTCCGCGAGCAGTTCCAGGGCGGCGTCGAAGATCTCCTCCGCCTTCCGTGGGCCGCTGCTCCGCCGCGTATTTCCCTGCCGCTCCTCGCTCATGAGGTAGACGCTAGCATCAAAAACAACGCAACGTTGCGTTGCATTGTCCTGTAGCGTGCCGGCCATGGAGTCCTCTGAAGCCGGGCTGCCCATCGTCTTCGTGCACGGTCTGCGTGTGAGCGGCACGATGTGGCGACCCGTGATCCACGCCATCGGACCGGACCATCCCACCGCCGCACCCGACCTGCCCGGGCACGGCAGCCGGAGCGGCGAACCGTTCAGCATGGCCGGCGACGTGGCGGCGGTCGCCGACGCGATCGACCAACTGGGCGGCCGGGCGCTGCTGGTGGGGCTGTCCCTGGGCGGGTTCGTCGCCACGGCGACCGCCGGGGCGCACCCGGAACGGGTCCGCGGCTTGGTCGCGATGGGCTGTTCCACCCGGCCGAGCGGGCTGTTCGCCGCCGCCTACCGGGGAGCGAGCCGGCTGGCGGCGAGGCACCCCCAAGGGGCCGACCGGCTGAGCGCCTTCGCCTTCCGTCGCGCACTCCCCGGACCGGCGGGCGAGGCCCTGGTCGCCGGGGGCCTCAGCTCCCGGAACGCGTCGAGCGTCCTCACCGCCGTGTGCGAGACGGACACCCTCGCGTCGCTCGCCGTGTATCCGGGCCCGGTCTGGCTGGTCAACGGCGAGCGCGACCATTTCCGCCGCGACGAGCGGCAGTTCCTCGCGGCCTGCCGCGACGGCCGGCTGCTCCTGCTGCCCCGGTGCGGACACCTCACCGGCCTCGCCGATACCAAGGCCCTCGCCGGGCTGGTCCGCGATGCCGCCGCGGTCGTCACCGCCGGCACCTCCACCGCCGCGGCGCCGGGAGGCCTGCGGTGAGCCCCCGCGAGTGGAGCGTGCAGCAGTCCCTGGAGATCCCCCTCCCGCCGCGGACCGTCTACGCGGCCCTGGCGGACGTCCGGCGGATGCCGGAGTGGAGCCCGGAGGTCATCGGGGTGTGGTCGCGCGGCGCGCGCTTCGTCGGCTTCAACCGCAAGGCCTGCTGGGTCTGGTTCACCACGTGCCGGATCGTCGTCGCCGACCCGGAGCGGGAGTTCGCCTTCGACGTCACGACCTTCGGCCTGCCGGTGGCGCGCTGGGGCTACCGCCTGACCCCGGCGGGGGAGGGGACCCTGGTCACCGAATACTGGGTTGATCACCGCCGCGGCGGAGCGCGCGGCCGGGTCGCCGAGCTGCTCGGGCTGGTCTTCACCGGCACTCCGGCGGCCCGGCGCGCCGCACGCAATCGCGCCGCCATGCGGACGACCCTCCACCGGCTCTCCGCCGCGCTCCGGGCGGCCGCCTGAACCGTCCGGGACCCGGCCCCGCCGTGCGACGACGGTGGGGCCGACCCCTGTACAGCGCCCCGCACCACGGTCCGATCACCCGGCCGAGAGAGGCGCTCCGTCCCCAAAACGCAAGATCCGCCCGGTCTTCCCCTTTCCGCCCACGGCGGGGTACTCCTGAAGACGGCACACTTCGGGCGCCCACCCCCTGCCACCGACCGGGAGGACCCCCATGACGAACGACCTGTTACCCGACACCGCACCGGACGAGGAGACCGGCGAGGGCTGGTACGTCGACGCGCGCTGCACCAACTGCGATGTCGCCCGGCAACTCGCCCCCGACGTGATCATCGAGAGCAACGGACGCGCGGAAGTGACCCGGCAGCCGCGGAACGACGCGGAGGCCCGGCAACTGGCGGCGGCCGCCTTCGCCTGCCACACCCGCTCGATCCGGCACGGAGCGCGGCCCCTCACCCCCGACCTCGACCCCTTTCCGCTCGCCTTGGACGACACCGTCCAGCTGTGCGGCCACAATTCCCGCCAGACGGCAGGCGCCAACGCCTTTCTGCTGCGCCGCGGCGCCGGCACCACGATGATGATCGACACCCCCCGCTGGAGCGAGCAACTGGCCGCCCGGTACGAGGCGTCGGGCCCGGTCACCGATGTCCTGCTCACCCACCGGGACCACGCCGCCCACGGCCGGCGCTACGCCGACCGGTTCGGCGCCCGGCTGTGGATCCACGAGGGCGATCTCGACGCGGCACCGGACGCGGACCGCGTCCTGCGGGGCACCGACCCGGTCGAGATCGGCCCGGGCGTCACGGCGTACCCGCTCCCCGGCCATACCCGCGGCAGCGTGCTCTACCTCGCCGATGAGCGGTACTGCTTCAGCGGGGACAGCTTCTACTGGTCGCGCACCACCGGGGACCTCGAAGTCGCCGCCTCCGTCACCTGGTACTCGATCGTGGAACTGGCCGCCTCCCTGGCCCGGACGGCCCCTGAGCTGCGCTTCGAGTGGGTGCTGCCCGGCCACGGTGACCGCAAGCGCCTCCCCGCGGCCGACATGGCCCGCCGCCTCACCCGGCTGGCGGCCCGTACCGCGCAATTGCGGCCGCAGCCCGTCGACTTCACCGCGGTGCGCTGGTGACGCCACGAGCCCGGCCGCCGGGGCTCGGATGCTGCGGTCACCGGGTGCGGGTGGCCACCACCAGGCGGCAGCGCGGGCTGCCGTCGGGGCGCCGGCCCAGCTCCGGCAGCGCCTGCAGCTCGACGTCGAACCCGGCCCGGGCCAGCTCCGTGCGCACCTCGGCGAGCCGGAACGTCCGGTAGTACATGACGAAGCTCGGGTGCCACAGGGCGTTGCGGACCCGCATCGCGGCGTCGAAGGCCAGCAGCGACCAGTAGGCCCGTGACCCCGGCCGGGCGGGCGCCACGATCGGGAAGACGAACCGGCCGCCCGGGCGCAGGACGGAGTGGACCTGCGTGAACAGCTGCGGCCGCTCCCGGGGCAGGAAGTGCCCGAACGCGCCGAAGCTCACCGCGAGGTCGAAGTCCGGCCCGAAGGGCAGGGCCAGGGCGTCGGCGCGCACCCACTCGACCCGTGGCGCGGTGGCCGCTGTCCCCGCGGCGGCCCGGCCGGCGGCGAGCATGCCCGCACTGCGGTCGACACCGGTGACCCGCTCGCGGCAGACCTGACGGAGTACGTCCATCCCGGCGCCGGTACCGCAGCACACGTCGAGACCGCTGTCGAACGGGCCGAGCGCGCGCACCGCGCGGGTGACCGGGCCGAGCACCGCGTCCGGGGTCCGGAACGGGGTGCGGTCGAACTTCGGGGCGAGCAGGTCGTATCCCCGCTCGACGGAGGACAGCGCCTGAACGGCGAGTTCACGGAGTGTGGGGCCCTGGGGTGCGAACATCGCCCCCAGCATAGAGGCGGACCGGCCCAGCGACGGCCGGTCATGACCTGGCCCCCGGTGACGTCACCGGGGGCCAGGTCCTCTTCGGACGGCACGGTGCCGGGGCCGGCCAGGGCCCCGGCCGACGCCTGTCCGCCGGGCGTCAGCCGCCGAAGCAGGGAGTACCGAAAGCGGGGTTGAGCGCTCCGATGACGCTGATGGTGTTGTTGCAGAGGTTGACGGGGATATGGATGGGGATCTGGATGGTGTTGCCGGCCACGATGCCCGGTGAGTCGGACGCCGTCCCCGCGGCGCCGCTGTCGGCGGTGGCCAGACCGGCACCGCCGAGGACGAGGCCGCAGGCGCCCGCAGTGACGAGGACGTTCTTGATCCGCTGAGCCATCGATCCGTCTCCCTACTGGTGGAGGAGAGGCGGCCCCTGGCGCCGGGCCCCTGGAGGCACCGGCGCCACGGCTGTGCGCCGCCCTGACAAGGCTGTCGTTCCCCGCCGGCTCCCGGTCCACGGACGACACGCCCGAAGAGCAGACCTTCAGGTGAGAGGGCCGGCCGTGTTGACGATCAGGCGGACAACGGCGCACAACGGGCGGGCCGTCGGAGGGAGTCGACGTCAGGCCGGTGCCGCGGGCAGCATGTGGGTGCCGGTCCGGTCGGTGCTCAGGCACAGGGAGCAGACGACCTGGTCATGGCGCTGGCAGGCGGTGACGTCCGGGCGCTCGAACTCCTGCCGGCACACATGGCAGGTGTACGTGACCGCGCTGGGATTGCCGTCCGCGTCCAGCAGCGGGGCATCGATCCCGTCCGTGGTGCGCCGCAGGTAGAAGCGGCCCTTGGTCAGCACGGCCATCAGCGGGGTCAGCACGAAGGCGATCAGCGCGGCCGCGACCGGTGAGTACGGCTGGAGCGCGTCTCCCAGCGCATGGAAGTACAGGGCGATCGACAGGCCCGAAGCGGCGGTGAACGACACCACGCCGACGGGGTTGACCGCATGCAGCATGCCGCGGCGGAACTCGGGGACCTTCGGGGAGAGTTTGAGCAGGTACTTGTTGACCATGATGTCGGTGGCGACGGTCACGATCCAGGCGATGGCGCAGTTGGAGTAGAACCCGAGGACGGCGTTGAGGAAGCGGAACATGTCCGCCTCCATCAGCACCAGCGCACAGGCCAGGTTGGCGAGGACGAACACCATGCGGCCCGGGTAGCGCCTGGTGACCCGGGTGAACGAGTTCGTCCAGGCCAGCGAGCCCGAGTAGGCGTTGGTCACGTTGATCTTGATCTGGCTGATCACGACCAGGACCACCGCCAGCGGGATGACCAGCCAGGAGGGCATCATGGCCGCGAAGGCGCCGGTGAACTGGTGGATCGGCTCGGTGGCCGCGGCCGGTCCCGCGGCGGCGAGCAGGTAGACGGCGAGGAAGACCCCGATGGCCTGCTTGAGCGCGCCGAACACCACCCACCCGGGGCCCGCCAGCACCACCGCCGTCCACCAGGCGCGCCGGTTCTGCTCCGTCCTGGGCGGCATGAAGCGCAGATAGTCGACCTGTTCGCCGATCTGCGCGATCAGGGACAGGCAGACGCCCGCACCCAGCAGCACCGAGGCGGCGTTGATGCCGCTGCCGCCGCGGGAGCCCGTATACGACAGGAAGGTGTGCACGGTGCCGGGGTCGGTGATGACGAGATACAGCAGCGGCCCGACCATCAGCAGCAACCACAGGGGCGTCGTCCAGACCTGAAGCTTGCTCAGCGCCTTCATGCCGTAGACGACCAGCGGGATCACCATGCAGGTCGAGACCAGGTACCCCAGCCACAACGGCAGGCCGAGGCCCAGCTTCAGGCCCTGCGCCATGATCGAGCCTTCGAGGGCGAAGAAGATGAAGGTGAAGCTGGCGAAGATGACGCTGGTCAGGACCGATCCGTAATAGCCGAAGCCGGAGCCCCGGGTGATCAGGTCCAGATCGATGTTGTAGCGCGCTCCGTAGTAGGCGAGCGGGAAGCCGGTGACGAAGATGACCACGGCGGCGACCAGGATCGAGGTCAGCGCGTTCGCGGTGCCGTGGGTCAGCCCGATGCCGGCGCCGATCGAGAAGTCGGCCAGGTACGCGATGCCGCCGAGCGCGGTGGTCGCCACCACCATCGGTGTCCAGCGGCGGTAACTGCGCGGCGCGAACCGGAGGGTGTAGTCCTCCAGGGTTTCGTTGACGGCTCTGTCGGCGGGTGCCGCGGCCTCCGGAGGCTGTCGGCTGCTGTCGGGGAGTGTCACCGCATCCGGTCCTGAGTTCATGGCCGGGACAGTAGGCAGGTCGTGTTTCCCGTGAGGTCATCGCAGATGAAGCGGGTGTTTCCGCCGGGACGCGGAACGTCCCGGCCCCGGAGACGTCAGCGGTGCGGTGGCTCCGTCTTTCCCGCCTCCGAGTGGGTAACGATGGGATCCAGCGGCACATACGACGGGGTGCACCCGGCCGGCACCCCGGATGGATCCCCCGTACCCCACCCGCAGGAGTCAGGATGACAGCGGACCGACACGGACACCCGATGAGCCACACCGGCGCCGAGGCCGTGGCCCCTTACGAACAGGCCCTGGACGACCTGCTGTTCTTCCGGCCCCGGGTGGCGGAGTCGGCACGGTCGGTGCTGGACGCCGCGCCGCGGTCGGTGATGGGTCAGGTGCTGGCGGCGTATCTGGGCGTGTTGGGGACCGAGGAGAAGGACGCGGTCGCGGCCCGGGGCGGCTTCGGCCGCTTCCGCTCCGGTCTGGACACCGAGGACCTCACGCCCCGGGAGCGGATGCACCTCGCCGCCGCGACGGCATGGCTGGACGGCGATCTGCGCGGCGCCGGCCGCCTCCTCGGCGAGATCGGCATCGCCTTCCCGCGCGATGCGCTGGCGCTCTTCGCCGGACACCAGCACGACTTCCTCACCGGGGACGCCCAGCGCCTGCGCGACCGCATCGGCGGCGCACTGGACGCCTGGCCGCAGGACGATCCGCACCTCGGGCCGCTGCTGGGCATGTACGCGTTCGGCCTGGAGGAGTCCGGCCACTACGCGCACGCCGAGGAGGTCGGCCTGGCGGCCCTCGACCGGCATCCGGGCGATGTGTGGGGCATCCACGGCGTGGTGCACACCTACGAGATGCGGGGACGCTTCACGGACGGCATCCGCTTTCTCGACGCCCGCCAACAGGACTGGGCGAGCGGCAGCCTGCTCACCGTCCACAACTGGTGGCACTACGCCCTCTACAGCCTGGAGTCCGGCGACACCGCCCGGGTGCTGGAGATCTACGACGCCGCCCTGCACCACGAGGCCTCGGCTGGGGTGGCGATGGAACTGCTCGACGCCGCGGCCCTGTTGTGGCGCCTGTATCTGGCCGAGGACGAACAGAGCGCACGGTGGGCCCGCCTCGCGGACGCCTGGGAGAGTCGTGACGACGGCCCCTACTACGCCTTCAACGACGCCCATGCGGTCATGGCCTATGTGGGGGCGGGCCGGATCGCCCGTGCCGAACGCCTGGTCCAGGAGCGGGAGGACTGGCTCGTGGGGGAGCCGGCTGTCGACAACCGGGCCATGACGGCCGTGATCGGCCTGCCCGTGTGCCGCGCCCTGATCGCGTACGGGCGGCGGGACCACGCCCGGGCCGTCGATCTGCTGCTGCCCGTCCGCCACCGGCTGCACGAGTTCGGCGGCAGCCACGCCCAGCGGGACGCGATCCAGCGGACGCTGGTCGAGGCCGCCCTGTGCGCCGGCCGTGCCGAGTTGGCCCGGACCCTGCTCAGCGAACGGAGCCGGCTGCGTCCGCTCTGCCCGTACAACTGGTCCGCCAAGGCCCGTCTGGAGGAGCGGTTCGGCGACCCGGCGCGGGCCGCGGCCGCCCGGGAGCGTGCCGCGGCGCAGGCGTCGGGCCGGGCGTGAGCGGATGCCCGGGGGCGGCCGCGGCGGGGCCGGTTCGCCCGCGCCGGGGCCGTCGGCCGTCGACGGTCAGAGCCGACCCGCCGAAAGGCCCGCCCCGCCGGTCTCCGGTACGGCGGCCGGTGCCGCCGGCGGCTCGTCCGCGAGTTCGTCGGCCGGTGCGGTGAACTCCGGGTCGGGCTCCAGGAACCGGATGGCGACCGCGGTGGCGAGGTGGAGGAGGGCGAAGATCCAGACGATGCCCGCGACACCGACCGGTCCGAGGGCGAGGGCGACGATGGCCGGTCCGGCGAAGGTGCTGGCCCCGGCGCCCAGGTTCAGGGCCGACATGGCCTGGCCCTTGTGGCGCGGTGCCAGCGCCGGGACCAGCGCGGAGATCGGTACGTAGCCGGCGAGGGCGATGCCGTACAGGGCGGCGGCCACCGCGGCGGGCAGGAAGTGCGGACCGGCCACGACGGGGACGTAGTACAGCCCGAGGCAGGTGACCGCGCAGGCCACGGCGCCGAACCAGGTCATGGTGCGCTGCCAGCCGAGCCGGTCGCCGACGGCGCCGAAGAACAGGTTGGCGAAGATGTTCGCGGCGAACATCACGCTGAGCAGCCGCAGCCAGCCCGAGGTGCTGAACCCGACCGTCTCGGTGAAGAAGAACGGCAGGCAGACCAGGAAGCCGAACTGGGAGCCGGTGCTGAAGACGCGCACCGCGGCGCCGACGGCCACCCGCGGCCGGCGCCGCATGATCGAGACGCTGCCCGCCAGGGTCGCCAGCGGACGCTCGCCGTGCGGGGCGAGCGGGGAGCGCCCGGTGGGTTCGCGCACCAGCAGCAGGGCGAGCAGCCCGCCGAGCGTCACCAGCCCGAGCGCGCACCACAGGGTGCGGTACGAGCCGATCGCGGGGATCGTGGCGCTGGCCACCAGTGAGCCGAGGGTCGGCAGCCCGCCGGTGAAGGCGAACCAGTACCAGCCGACGGCGGTTCCCATCCGCCGGGGCTCGGTCGCCGCGGTGACCCACACCAGGAACCCGTAGGCGAACAAGGGGTAGCCGAAGCCGCGCAGCCCGTAGACGAGCAGCAGCAGCGGGTAGTTCATGGCCGGCAGCGCCACGGTCAGCAGGAGCACCTGGAAGACCAGCCAGATGGCGAAGCCGGCGGTCATCACCCGCCGTGGCCCCCACAGGTCCGACAGGGCGCCCGAGAGCCAGGCCCCGATGGCGACGGTGACGCCGTAGACGGCGATGACCACCGCCGCGTCGGCCTTGCCCATGCCCTGGTCGGCCAGGTACTTCGAGAAGAAGCCGGTCTCCACGCCGTCGCCGGTCATGAACAGCAGAACTCCCACGAAACCCCAGGTCAGGGCCGGGGGTATGCCCATGCGTGCGGGCAGCGAGCGGAGCCGGCCCGGCTGCGGTGCGCCGGCGGCCGGGGTCCGTACGGGCGGGAGGTGGGCGGAGCTGCGCATGGGCTCTCCAGAGGGGGAGTCGGGCGGGGGAGCGGCGAGGTGGGCGCGGGTGGGGGAAGGGGCGCGCCCTCACCGCTCGGTGCAGGGGAAGTCCGCGCAAAGTCTTCTCGTATTTTGTGCGAAGTCAAGGGTTCACTGATAGAAAAAGAAGAGGTAGCGTGCGGAAACCGGGAGCGCCGCGCCGGCCCGCCGGCCTCGGCACCGGACCCCGCGACACCCCTCCTCTCTCCACACCCCCAGGGAGCCGTGAGCCCGCCATGACCGTCACCTCCGCGATTCCCGCCACCATGCGAGCCGCCGTCCTGCACGGGCCCGAGCAGCTGCGCATCGAGGAACGCCCCGTCCCCACCCCCGGCCCCGGGGAGGTACTGGTACGCGTCGAGGCGGTCGGGACCTGCGGCTCGGACGTGCACTACTACCGGCACGGACGCATCGGCGACTTCGTCGTCCGCGCACCGCTCGTCCTCGGGCACGAGGCGGCCGGCACCGTGGTCGCCGCCGGCCCGGGAGTCGAGGCGGAACGGATCGGCCGGCGCGTCTCCATCGAGCCCGGCACCCCCTGCGGCAGCTGCGCGGAGTGCCGCGCGGGCCGCTACAACCTGTGCCTCGACATGCGCTTCCTCGCCACCCCGCCGATCGACGGCGCCTTCTGCGCATACCTGGCCGTGCACCAGGACTTCGCCCACGAGGTCCCCGACTCCCTCACCATCGAGGAAGCCGCCCTGCTGGAACCGCTGTCCGTGGCCGTCTGGGCCTGCCGCAAGGCCCGGGTGGCCCCCGGCGACCGCGTACTGATCACCGGCGCGGGACCGATCGGCCTGGTCGCCGCCCAGACGGCACAGGCCTTCGGCGCGCGGGAGGTGCTGGTCACCGATGTCGTCCCGCACCGGCTCGCACTCGCCCGGGCCACCGGCGCCACCGTCCTCGACGTCTCCGACATCCCGCTGAGCCAGGCGGAGTTCACCCCCTCCGTCCTGCTGGAGTGCTCCGGCGTCCCCGCCGTCAGCGGCGAGGCGATCCGCACCGTCGGCCGGGCCGGCCGGGTGGTGCTCATCGGCATGGGCGGCGACGAGGTACCGCTGCCGGTCAGCCGGGTGCAGCACCACGAACTGGAGGTGACCGGCACCTTCCGCTACGCCCACACCTGGCCCACCGCCATCGCCCTGGTGCAGTCGGGCGCGGTCCGGCTCGACTCGCTGGTCTCGCACAGTTACGGTCTTGCCGAGGCCGAGGACGCACTGGCCGTCGCCACCCGCGACGCGACAGCCGTGAAGGCCGTGATTCACCCCCAGCGGTAGGCGCGCTGCCGCTGTCCGACCGGGAAGGGGCGGCCCCGATGGCTTCCACACGGTCGTCGCTGGCCGAGGTCGACCGGCGACGGCAGGACGTACTGGCCCATGTCGTCGAGCACGGCGAAGTGCGCATCGACGAACTCGCCAGACGCTTCGGGGTCAGCCTCGCGACCATGCACCGCGATCTGGACCAGCTCGCCGAACGCCGGCTGCTGCGCAAGGAACGTGGGCGGGCCGCGCCCTTCCCGACCCTCACCATGGAGACCGCCACCCGCTTCCGGCTCGGGGTGAACCTCCCGGTGAAGGAGGCACTGTGCGCCGCCGTGGCCGACGAGGTGCGGCCCGGCAGCACGGTGGTGCTGGACGACTCCACCACGGTCTTCCCGCTCGCGGCCCGCATCGCCCGGACCGAGGCGGTCACCGTGCTCACCAACTCCCTCGGCGTGGCGCGGCTGTTCGACGACACGCCCGGCGCCGATGTCACGCTGCTCGGCGGCCGCTACCGCGGGGAGTTCGGCTCCTGCGTCGGCCCCGAGGTGCTGCGCGCCCTCGGCCGCATCCACGCCGATCTCACCGTGATGTCGGCGGTGTCGGTGCTCGGCGGCCGGCTCTTCCACCCGATCCGCGACTACGCCGAGATCAAGGAAGCCATGCTGGACTGTGCGCAGCGCTCGCTGCTGCTGGTGGACCACACCAAGTTCGGCAAGGCCGCCACGCACGCCTACGGCGACATCGGCCACTACGACCGCGTCGTCACGGACCGCGGCACACCGGCCGGGGAGCTGGCCGAACTGCGGCGCAGGGGCGTGCCCGTGGACGTGGTCGACGTCTGACCGCCGCCCCCGACCGGCCCGGGCACCCCGCCCGCACCTGCCGTTTTCACGACACCGTGGCCCTTCTTCGGCCACATGCCGGCCCGCGTACAACCCCGCCACCGCCGCGCCCGTCCTACCGCACGATGCTGTGCTCGGATCTTCTCTGGAGGTAGGACATGCGACGGTGGAGGACAGTGGCGGCCGCACTCGTGCTGGCGGGCGCCGGGGTGGCGGGCACGGCCGGCGCGGCCGAGGCCGCGACCGGTCCGGTGGGCAACGCCGCGCCGACCGCGGCCTGTTCGGCCGTCTGGGGCAGCGGCGACAAGTCAGCCACGGACGCGGGCGCCGCGCCGCTCACCGGCATCAGGACCGGCCGGCACGCGTGCTACGACCGCATGGTGTTCGACACCGGCGCCGCTGGCCCGCTCGGCTACCACGTCGGCTATGTCGACGCGTTCCATCAGGACGGCTCGGGCGCGCGGATCCCGGTCAAGGGCGGCGCCATTTTGCAGATCTATGTCTCCGCGCCCAGTTATGACCCGGCGACCGGTCAGCAGACCTACGCCGGGGCCGCCGGCAAGTCGCTGCCGGGCGTGGACATCAGCGGATACCGGACATTCACCGACACCAAGTTCGGGGCGAGCTTCGAAGGGCAGACCCAGGTCGGCCTGGGCCTCCGCGCCAAGCTCCCCTTCCGGGTGCTCCAGTCCGGCCACCAGCTGATCGTGGACGTCGCCCACGCCTGGTGACCTGCCCGGTCCCCGGTGGCCCACCGCTCGGACGCACAAAGAGAAATACCCCGGACTGAATTGACAGCCGGGGTATTTCTCTGCGTATATTGAGGGCTTCTGTGTCTGCCTGAATTCAAGACCTGAGCCCAACTTCATTCCGAACCATATCCGAGCGGAGCTGAATTGTCAAACGAGGAATTGCGGCACGAGCAGGAATTCATCGACCTGCTCTATGCACGCCTCGCGGAAATGCGGACCGGGGCGGCGGCGACGGTCACCGAAGCCCTGCCGCGGGAAGGGAACAACGCCCAGGCACGCCTGGAGCGCGATGTACTGGTCGCCGAACAGTCCGGACTGCTGGCCGCGTTCGACGCCGGCGAACACGGCCTCTGCTTCGGCCGGCTGCTCTTCCGCGACGGCCGCGACCACCACATCGGCCGCATCGGCATCCGGCGCGACGACGCCGAGCGCACCCCGCTCGTCATCGACTGGCGGGCCGACGTCGCCCGGCCGTTCTACCTCGCCACCGGGCACACCCCCATGGGCCTGCGCCGCCGGCGCCACCTCACCACAGAGGGCCGCAGGGTCACCGCCCTGCACGACGAGATCCTGGACCTCGCCGACGCCGTCCGCACCGGGCACGAGGGCAGCGACGCGGACGCCGTGCTGCTGGCCGCCCTCGACGCGGCGCGCACCGGGCGGATGCACGACATCGTGCAGACCATCCAGGCGGAGCAGGACGCCATCATCCGCGCCCCGCACGACGGCATCCTCGTCGTGGAGGGCGGGCCCGGCACCGGCAAGACCGTCGTCGCACTGCACCGCGCGGCCTACCTGCTCTACGCGCACCGGGAGCAACTGGCCCGCCGCGCCGTGCTGATCGTCGGACCGAACCCGGCCTTCCTCGGCTACATCGGAGAGGTACTGCCCTCGCTGGGCGAGACGGGCGTGCTGCTCGCCACGCCCGCCGAACTCTTCCCGGGCGTGACCGCCACCGGCACCGAGACCGCCGAGGCCGCCGAGATCAAGGGCCGCGCGGCGATGGCGGACGCCCTGGCGCACTTCGTACAGGACCGCCAGACCCTGCCCGACCCGGCCATCGTCATCGACCACGACGACGGCGAACTCCGCCTGGACGCGGACCTCGCACGCGCGGCACGCCGGCACGCCCGCGCCGCGGACCTGCCGCACAACCTCGCCCGCCCGCACTTCGCCTTCCACGTCATCGACGCGCTCACCGCGCAGCTCACCGAACGCCTCGGCGCTGACCCCTACGGCGGGCCGAACCTCCTGGGCCCCGACGACATCGCCCAGCTCGGCAAGGCCATCGCCCTCAGCCCCGACGTGCACGGCGCCATCGAGGAGCTGTGGCCGGCCCTCACCCCGCAGCAACTGGTCGCCGACTACCTCGCCGAGCCCGTCCACCTCCCCGACGCCGACGCGGACGCGATCCGGCGCACCGCGGGCGGCTGGACCCCCGCGGACATCCCCCTGCTGGACGAGGCCGCCGAACTCCTCGGCGAGGACGACGCGGCCGCCCGCGCCGCCGCCGAGGCGCGGCGCCAGGAGCAGATCGCCTACGCCCAGGGCGTGCTCGACCTCTCCTACGGCTCGCGCACCCAGGAGTTCGAGGACCGCGACGACGAGGAGTCGGAGGTACTGGCCGCACGCGACCTGATGGACGCCGAACGGCTCGCCGACCGGCAGGAGGAGGCCGACCACCGCACCGCCGCCGAACGCGCCGCGGCCGACCGCACCTGGGCCTTCGGCCACATCATCGTCGACGAGGCGCAGGAGCTGTCCGAGATGGCCTGGCGGCTGCTGATGCGCCGCTGCCCGATGCGCTCGATGACGCTGGTCGGCGACCCGACGCAGACCGCCGAACCGGGCGGCTGCGGCACCTGGGAGTCGATCCTCGCGCCCTACGCCGGCGACCGCTGGCACCATGTCCGACTCGGCGTCAACTACCGTACGCCGACCGAGATCATGGAGCTCGCCGCGCGGGTGCCCCGGTCTGCGGACCCCGCCTTCGCGCCGCCGCGCTCGATCCGGTCCACCGGCGTCCGTCCCTGGGCGCGGCGCACCGACGACCTGGCCGGTGCGGTGGCCGAGGCCGTCGCACACGAGGCGTCCGAGGCGGGGCGGCTCGCGGTGATCGCCCCGCACTCCCACTGCGCAGCCCTGTCCGCGGCCCTCCCGGACGCCTCCGCCGGGGCCGCCCCGGACCTGACCAGCCCGGTGGTGGTGATCGACCCGCGCCAGGCCAAGGGGCTGGAGTTCGACACCGTGCTGGTGGTGGAACCGGCGGAGTTCGGGGCCAGCGACCTCTATGTCGCGCTTACCCGGGCGACCCAGCGGCTGGGCGTGCTCCACACCGAGCCGTTGCCCGCGGCACTGTCGGAGCTGTCGGAGCCGGGGACCGGGGCGTCCGACCGGTGACCTACGGGCCGAGGGGCGCCGCACGACGACCTGCGGTGCCCCTCAGCTACTCCCTAACTCCTGTTCGGCGTCGGGGTGTTGCTCTGGTGAGCCGCGGCGGAGATCCGGTACACCACACTCGGGCGCCGCGGGCCGTCGGCGGCCTCGGGATCGTCGAAGTCATCGGCCGGATCGCGGGTCATCCCCAGGCGGCGCATCACCGCCTGGGAGCGGAGGTTGGTGGCGGTGGTCACGGCGAGGATCTGCGGCAGCCGGAGGGTGGCGAAGCCGTAGTCCAGGACGGCGCGGCCGGCCTCGGTGGCGTAGCCGTGCCCCCAGGCCGAACGCTGCAGCCGCCAGCCGGCCTCCACCCCCGTGAACGGCATGCCGTCGTTCACCGGATCCAGCCCGGCCATGCCGATGAACTCCCCGGTCGCACGCACCTCGACGGCCCACCACCCCCAGCCGCGCCGTGCGAGATCGGCCTGGAAGGCGGCGGCGGACGCCTCGCTCCGCTCGCGGGTGAGCACCTCGGGGAAATGGGCCCGGACCTCGGGGTCGGCGTTCATCGCCGCCCAGGGCCCGAGGTCGGACGCCCGCCATTCCCGGAGGGTCAGTCGCTCGGTACGCAGTTCGGACATCGCGCCAACGTAACCGGCTCCCGGCCGCGGGGCGAGCGATATATGGCCCCGGGCCGCGCGCTCCCGGATGCCGTCCGCACGCGGTGTCCAGGAGCGCCCGGCCGGATCGGCGGCCGGGGCCGCTACTTGACCGAACCGGCCATGATGCCCTGCACGAAGTGCCGCTGGAAGGCGAAGAACACGATCAGCGGCACGATCAGGGACAGGAAGGCGCCGGGCGCCAGCACCCCGATGTTGCTGCCGAACTGCCGCATCTGCGACTGGAGGGCCACCGTCAGCGGCTGCGAGGCGTTGTCGGCGAAGAGCAGGGCGACCAGCATGTCGTTCCACACCCACAGGAACTGGAAGATGGCCAGGCTCGCGATCGCGGGGCGGCCCAGCGGCAGGACCAGCTGGGAGAAGATCCGCCACTCGCCGCCGCCGTCCATCCGGGCGGCCTCCAGCATCTCCTTGGGGATCTCCGCGAAGTAGTTGCGCAGCAGGAAGATGGCGAACGGCAGCCCGTAGGCGGTGTGGAACAGCACGACGCCGGGGATGGAGCCGAACAGCCCGAGCGCGCCGAACAGCTTGGCCACCGGCAGCAGGCCGATCTGCACCGGCACCACCAGCATGGCGACCACCACCAGGAAGATCCAGTCGCGGCCGGGGAAGTCCATCCAGGCGAAGGCGTACCCGGCCAGCGCGGCGATCACCACGACGGCCAGGGTGGTGGGCACCGAGATCAGCACGGTGTTCCAGAACGCCTGGACGATGCCCGAGTCCTTCAGCAGCGCCGCGTAGTTGTCCAGCGAGAGCTGCCCGGGCGAGGTGAACGCGGTCCACCAGCCGCTGCCGGCGTTGGCCTCCTCCGTCCGCAGGGACGAGAGGAAGAGCCCGGCCGCGGGGGTGAGCCAAATCAGACCGATGACCAGCAGGAACAGCTGGATCACGCCGCGGCTGAGCCACTTCGCCGGCCGTGCGGCCACCCGCTTGCGGGGCGCGGCGGTTCCCTGAGCGGTGGTCATGACTGGCTCCTGCGGAAGCGTCGGATGTTGAGGGCCATGGCCGGGAGCACCAGCAGGAGCAGCAGGACCCCGAGGGCGCTGCCGAGCCCCTGGTTGTTGCCGCCGCCGAAGGAGACCAGCCACATCTGCAGGGCCAGGACGTTGGCGTCCTGCTGCACGGGGCCGGGAGCGATGATGTAGACGAGGTCGAAGACCTTCATCACGTTGATCACCATCGTCACGAACACCACCCCCAGGACGGGGCTCAGCAGCGGCACGGTGATCCGGCGGAAGACCTGCCACTCGCCCGCGCCGTCCATCCGGGCGGCCTCGAGCACGTCCCGGGGCATCGAGGAGAGCCCCGCGCCGATCAGGACGAGGGCGAAGCCGGTCCAGATCCACATGTAGGCGCCGATGATGGCGGGGGTGATGAGCGCCGGGCCGAGCCAGGAGATTCCGCCGTAGGGAGCGGCGAAGTCCTTGGCGGGGAGGTGCACGGTGTAGGACCCCGGGGCCAGGTGCGGCAGCCGGTAGGAGCCGTCCGGGCCGGTGGTGGCCGTGGCCGCCACCTTGCCATGGGCGTCGAGAGCCTCGACGGAGAGCTTCGGCAGCCCGCGCTCACCGCGGTCCACGGCGCCGGGGGTGCCGTGCCCGCCGGGGGTGAAGTCGAGGTAGACCACGCCGCGCAACTCACCCGGTGCGGCAGGGGACTTGGCGGCCGGCGCGGCGGGGCGTGCCTGGCGCGGCATGTCCTTGGGGGCGACGCCGACCAGGCCGAGGTCGGCGGTGTGTCCCGGGCTCGCGCGGTGCGCCGTGCGGTAGGAACCGTCGTGGCCCTTGGTGAGCTGCCTGTTGCCCAGGCGTGCCTTGGCGGTCGGGAAGGAGGCGGACTCCCCCTGGAACCGGTCGTGGACGCCGACGGCGACCGCGTTGAGCACGCCGCGCTGCGGATCCTGCTCGTAGGTGAGCCGGAAGATGATGCCCGCGGCGAGGAAGGAGATCGCCATCGGCATGAACATCAGCAGCTTGAACGCCGTCCGCCAGCGGATCTTCTCGGTCAGCACGGCGAGCACCAGGCCGAGCCCGGTCAGCAGCGCGGGGGCGAAGACGACCCAGATCGCACTGTTGCGGATGGCCCGGAGGGTGGCCGGGTCCTGGAACATCGCGGTGTAGTTGTCCGCCCCGACGAAGGTGTCACCGGAGGCGTCGTACATGCTGCGGACGACCGAGAACACGATGGGGTAGGCGACGAGGGCACCCAGCAGCACCAGCGCCGGGAGCAGGAAGAGCACGGCGATCCGCCGCCGGCGCCGGACGGCCTGCCGCACGGCGGCACCGGGCTTGCCGGGTGTGCCGCACGGGGGGAGGGACGCGGTGCCGCGCGCCGGGGCGGGCGGCACCGCGGGAGAGGTGACAGGCATCGATCGGGCCTCGGTCCTTACTTTCCGTACGCCTTGGCCGCGGCGGCCTCGAGCTTGCGGGCGGTGGCCGCGGGGTCGGAGGGGTCGCGCAGGAAGTCCTGCAGCAGCTTCCACTCGCCGGCTCCCTGGGTGCCGCCGAAGGCAGCGGGGGCCTGATCCGACATGTCGAAGCGCACCGAGTTCCCGGCGTCGGTCAGCGACTGCGCGGCCTTGCGGGTGACCTCGTCGTGGTACGCGCTCGCCGGGACCTTCTTGTTGGGCGAGATGTAGCCGCCGGCCTTGGCCCAGACGCCGGCCGCCTCCGGGCTCGCCAGGTACTTCACCAGTTCCATGGCGGCCTTCTTGTTCTTTCCTGCCTTCAGCACCACGGCGGCGTCACCGCCGCTGACCACCGGCGCCTTGCCGCCGCCGACCGCGGGGAAGGGGTAGAACTTGGCGTCCTTGCCGACCTGTTTGTGGAGCTCGTCGGTGACCAGGGCGCTGACGAAGTCACCCTCGTAGACCGAGGCGGCCTTCGGGTCCGGGCCGAAGACCTGCTGGACGGACTCGGGGAAGTCGGTGCGCAGCGCGCCCGATCCGCCGCCGGCCACCAGGTTCTTGTCGCCGAACAGCTTGCCGAGCGCGGTGAGCGCCTTGACCACGCTGGGGTCCGTCCACGGGATCTGGTGGGCGGCGAGCTTGTCGTACTTGTCCTGGCCGGCCTGGGAGAGGTAGATGTTCTCGAACCAGTCGGTGAGCGGCCAGCCGGCCTCACCCGCGACGGCGAACGCGGGGACGCCCGAGTCGGAGAGCGTGCGGCCGGACTTCAGCATCTCGTCGTAGGTCTTCGCGGGCTTGACCCCGGCCTGCGCGTAGGCCTCCGGGCTGTACCAGACCGTCGACTTGTGCGAGGCCTTGAAGTACAGGCCGTAGTAGGTCTTGCCGACCGTGCCGTAGTCCTTCCACACCTGCGCGTAGTTCTTCTGGGCCGCGGCGGCGACCGCCGGGGACAGGGGGGTCAGCCAGCCCTTCTTGGCGAACTGCTGGAGCACGCCGACCTGCGGGACCATCACCACGTCCGGGGCGTTGCCGCCCTCGACCTGGCTGCCGATGACCGTGGAGACGTTGTCGCCGGTGGAGGAGAAGCTCACCTTCGCGCCGGTCTTGCGGGAGAACGCGTCCAGCACCTTCTTGAAGTTCTGCTGCTCCACGCCGGTCCAGACGCCGGCCACGGTCACGTTCTGGCCGCTGAGTTCCTGCTTGCCGCCCCCGGCGGACGCGCCGCCGCCGCACGCGGTCGCGGAGAGGGCCAGGCCCAGCACGGCCGCGCCGGAGAGGGCGGCACGGGTGTGTCGTACTGCGGGTCGTCTCATGGTGGGTGTTCCCTTCGGGAGGACTGCGGAGGTCGGGGGAGGGGTGGGGGTGGGGCTATCGGGCGTCGGGAGCGTGCATCCACCAGGCGGCGGTGGAACCGGGGAGCGTGCCCGCCGGGCAGTCGCCGCTCGCGAGCAGGGGGAGTCCCGGTGCGGGGGCGGCGACCGGCTCGGTGCCGAAGTTGACGGCGCAGACCAGGCCGTCGCCGCGGACGAACGCCAACACCTGGGGCGGGGAGTCCAGCCAGCGCAGGGTGCCCTCGCCGAGCTGGGGGAGGCTGCGGCGCAGGTGCAGTCCCTCGCGGTAGAGGTGCCAGAACGAGCGGGTGTCGGCCAGCGCCCGGTCGGTGGCGTGCTCGGCGAACCAGTCGGGCTGCGGCAGCCATGGCCGGGCCGCGTCCGTACCGCTGGTGAAGCCGAACGGTGAGGCCAGGCCCGACCACGGCAGTGGCACCCGGCAGCCGTCGCGGATGTGCTCCCGGCTGCCGGTGCGGTGGAAGATCGGGTCGGTGAGGGCCTCGTCCGGCAGGTCGACGACCTCCGGCAGGCCCAGCTCCTCGCCCTGGTAGACGTAGGCCGCGCCGGGCAGCGCCAGCATGAGCAGGGCGGCGGCCCGGGCACGGGCCGGGCCCAGTCCGCTGCCCAGGCCCTCGGTGGTGTGGCCGGGGTCGGTCGCGTAGCGGGTGACGGTCCGGACCTGGTCGTGGTTGTTGAGCACCCAGGTGACCGTGGAGCCGGTGTCCGCGATGTCGGTCAGTGCCTCGCTGATCACCCGGCGGAAGGTGGCCACGTCCCAGCGCGCGGTCAGCAGATGGAAGAAGAACGCCTGGTGGAGTTCGTCGGGCCGGACGTACGCGGCCTGTTCGGCCGGGGTCCGTACGGACACCTCGCCGACCAGCAGCCGGTCGCGGCCGTCGCGGGCCGTGTACTCCTCGCACAGCGCGCGCCACTCCCGCCACACCCCGTGGACCTCGGGCTGGTTCCAGGCCAGCGGGTTGACCGAGTCGCGGGTGCGCTCATCGGCCGCCGGGTCGGGGGAGTCGGGCAGCTCGGGGTGCTTGAACAGCCCGGCGGCCACGTCGATCCGGAAGCCGTCGACGCCGCGGTCCAGCCAGAAGCGCAGCACGTCCTCGAAGTCGGCGGCCACGGCCGGGTTGCGCCAGTTCAGATCGGGCTGCTCGGGCGTGAACATGTGGAGGTACCACTGGCCCGCCGCGGCCCCCTCCTCCTCGACGCGGGACCAGGCGGGGCCGCCGAACATCGCCCGCCAGTTGTTGGGCGGCAGCTCCCCGTCCGGCCCGCGCCCGTCGGCGAAGTGGAACAGCGACCGCGCCGGGCTGCCGGGGCCGTCCTTGAGGGCGGCGCGGAACCACGGGTGCTCGCTGGAGCAGTGGTTGGGGACGATGTCCAGGAGCACCTTCAGGCCCAGCCGGTGGGCGTCGGCCACCAGGCGGTCGAACTCGGCGAGGTCGCCGTAGACGGGGTCGACATCGCGGTAGTCGGCGACGTCGTAGCCGTGGTCGTGCTGCGGGGAGGGGTAGAATGGGCTGAGCCAGATGCCGTCCACGCCGAGCTTCTTGAGATACGGCAGTCCCGTGCGCACACCGGCCAGATCGCCGATCCCGTCGCCGGTGGTGTCCAGGAAGCTGCGGACGTAGACCTGGTAGATCACCGCGTCGCGCCACCAGTGCCGGGCGGCTTCCCCGGACCGCGGCGCGGGGACGGCCGAGGGCGCGGTGGAAGCCGGACCGGGGAGCGAGGGGGAGGGCGCGGAGTCGGCCGAGGAGCCGTTCCCTGCCGTGGCTATGAGCATCTGCCGTGATCCCGTTCTTGCCTGGGCATGCCGTGCGGCTGCGATCGCTGTTATGCATGCATGTTAAGTAGGGATGACTTTTCGATGTCAACGAAATGGTCGAAACTCGCTGCGAGATGCCCCGATTTATGGGATATTGGAACGGCAGGCTGTACCTAACAAGTAAGTATGAGTGAGGTGGCCGTGGCCGGACGCGACGTGAAGAGATCAGCCGCGGTGGACGAGGGCGCCCAGCTCGCGCGTCAGCCGCGCGACGGTGGCCGAGGTGCTCCGGTGGTGCAGCAGCGCCTCGTGCATGACGGCCTGCACCGCCAGGCTCACCTGGTCGTACTGCGGGCTCTTCAGCCGCGGCTTGGCCGCCAGCACCGCGCGCCGGAGCGTCGGCAGATACGGGAAGCGCCGCACCAGCGCCGGGTCCGTGTACAGACCGGCCCACACCGGCGGCAGCGCGCCCTTGGTGAGCACCCGGCGCTGGACGGGCTCGGACGTCAGATACGAGATCAGGTCCGCGGCCGTCCGCTGATGCCGGGAGTGCGCATTGATGGCCAGGTTGGAGCCGCCCAGCACGCTGGAGCCCGGCCCGTCGGGACCCGGCAGCGGCACCGCGCCGAACTTCCCCGCCACCTTCGAGGACGGGGCGTTGCCCAGTGCGTACGCGTACGGCCAGTTCCGCAGGAACAGCAGTCGGCCGTCCTGGAAGGCCTGGCGGGACTCCTCCTCCTTGAAGGACAGCGCCCGCCGCGGAATCCAGCCCTCGCGCACCCCGTCCAGCAGGAACGACAGGCCCCGGCGGGCCGCGGGGGAGTCCACCGTCACCCGCGAGCCCTCGCCCGCGAGCACCGTGCCGCCCGCCGACTGGACGGCCTCGGTGACATTGGCGGTCAGCCCCTCGTACGGCAGGAACTGCCCCGCATAGCCGTCCAGCCCGTACTCGGGCGCGACCGTCTTCGCCAGCTGCTCCAACTCGGCCCAGGTGCGCGGCGGCCGCGCCCCCGCACGGTCGAGCACGTCCTTGCGGTAGTAGAGCAGCCCCGCGTTCGTCACGTACGGGACCGCGTAGAGCCGGCCGCGGAAGGTGGCGGTGTCCACGACGGGAGGAAGGAAGTGCTGCATTGGGAACCGCGTGCCGTCCACCGGCTTGATCCAGCCCGCGGCCGCGAACTCCGACGTCCAGGCCACATCGATGTTGAGCACGTCGAAGCGGTCACTGCGGGAGCGCAGCTCGGTGACCATCTGGGCGCGCACCTCGTCGGCCGCGTCCGGCAGTTCGACCAGGGTCACCTTCTCGTGCGGATGCCGGTCGTTCCAGCCGCGCAGGACACCGCGCAGATAGCCCGTGAGGTCTCCGCCCGTCACCAGGGTGAGGGGGCCGCGCCCGTCCGAGCCGTCGCCCGGCTCGCCGGCCCGGGCGCCGGCACTGCCCGCGAACAACAGGCAGCAGACCAGCAGGGCCCGTCCCGCGGCATGCTTCCACCGCATGGGCTCCTCCTCCACCAGGCGTCGACGGGACACGGGCCGACAGCCCGCCCCATGTATACCTGTTAGCCATGCGGGATACTAGATGCCGCAGGAAGATGCGAAAGCGACCCGGCTCACAGCCGGACGAGCCCAGATGACAGGCAAGTAGGGCGGGGAGGGAGAGCGAGAGCGTGCGGCTGCCACTCCTGGCTCTGCTGGTCGGCGGACCCGCCCACGGCTACGAACTCAAGCAAGCCCTTGAGAACCTCCTGGGCGCGGCATACCCTCAGCCGAACGTCGGCCAGATCTACGTCACTCTCGGCAGGCTGGAGAAGGCGGGCCTGATCGAGGGAGAGGACGTCGAGCAGTCGGACCGTCCGAACAAGCGCATCTACCGGATCACCGCGGCGGGACGCGAGACGGTCGACGCCTGGTTCGAGGAGTCCACCGCCGAACCGCGGGTACGGGACGAGTTCTTCATGAAGCTCGCCCTGGCCCCCCACACCGGGGCCGCCCACCGCATCGCCCTGATCAACAAACAGCGCCGCCACTACCTCAACACCATGCGTGACCTCTCGAAGCTCGCCGCCGGCGAGGACCGGGACAACCGGGTCGCGCAGCTGCTGATAGAAGGCGCGATGCTGCATCTCCAGGCGGATCTCGACTGGCTGGAGCGCTGTCAAGAGGAGTGGGAATGAACCGGGACGAGGCGTCCGGCCCGATAGTCCGGGCAGCCGGCCTGGTCAAGACCTACCGGCCGGAGGGCGCCGCGCCCGTCCACGCCGTACGGGGCGTCGACCTGACCGTCGAACCCGGCGAATTCGTCGCCGTCACCGGCCCCTCGGGAGCCGGCAAATCCACCCTCCTCCACCTCCTCGGCGGCCTGGACCGCCCCGACAGCGGCTCCCTGTGGCTCGACGGACGGCAGGTCGACGGCTACCGCGAGGCCCGCTGGGCCGAACTGCGCCGCAACCACATCGGGATCGTCTTCCAGTTCTTCAACCTGGTCTCCAACCTCTCCGTCGCCGACAACGTCGAACTCCCCGCCCTGCTGGCCGGCCGGTCCCCCCGGCAGGCCCGGGCCGCCCGCGGCGAGCTGCTCGACGAGCTGGGCCTGACCGGCAAGGAGAACAGCACACCGGGCGAGCTGTCCGGCGGTGAGCAGCAGCGCGTCGCCCTGGCCCGCGCCCTGGTCAACACCCCCAGCCTGCTGCTCGCCGACGAACCCGCCGGCAGCCTCGACAGCAAGGGCACCAGGGAGGTGCTGCGGCTGCTCGCCCGCTTCCACCGGCGCGGCCAGACCATCGTGCTGGTCACCCACGACGCCCGGATGGCCAGCGCCGCGGACCGCGTGATCAGCTTCTTCGACGGCCGGGTGGTCGACGACGCGCACCTCGGCGGCGGCACGCAGCGCCCCGGGGCCGGGGTCGCCGACGTCCTCAAGCTCAAGGGCTGACCGGCGTGCGAGCGGCGGCCCGCTGGACCCAGGCGCATCTGCGCGCACACCGCCCCGCGGCGGTACTCATCGTGCTGGCCACCGCCGGGATCACCATCTCGCTGCTGCTGGCCACCGCCCTGTTCGCCTACGCCACCGACCCCTGGCAGCGGGTCTTCACCCAGTCCTCCGGCGCCCACGTCTGGATCCACACCCGTGCCGGCGCCCCGGCCGGATCGCTCGCCGGCCTCGACGAGGTCCGCGCCACCTCCGGACCCTTCCGCACGGTCCGCAGCACCGCGAGCCTGCAGCCCGGCGGCGCCAGGGCGACGCTGGAGCTGCGCGGCACCGACCGGAAGCCCACCACTGCGGCGCCCCGGATCGTGGCCGGCCGCTGGCTCGACCCGGCGGCCGACGCGGGCACCGCCAAGGGCATCGTCCTGGACAGCTCGGTGGCCCGCGCGATGTGGGCCAAGCCCGGCGACTCCCTGGTGCTGAGCGGATTCCCGGCACAGCTGCGCGTGGTGGGCGTCGCCGACACCGCCGAGGTCGGCTTCCGGGCCGGCGAGTCCCCGGGCGTGGCCTGGGTGCTGCCCAGGACCCTCGCGGCCTCGACCGCGGGCCAGGACCAGCGCGGGCGCACCATCGGACTGCGCCTGGCCGACCCCGCGGACACCGATTACGTGGTCCAGCGGGCCGTCACCCGGCTCGGCGCCGAGCAGATCACCGACGTCTCCACCTGGCGGCAGGCCAGGGCCGAGGCCGAGGGCGACAACCAGCTGCTCGGCCGGCTGCTCGGCGGATTCGGACTGGGTGCGCTGCTCGCCGCCGCGCTGGCCGTGGGCGGCGCCATCAGCACCCGGATCCGCGGGCACCTCCGGGACATCTCGATCCTCAAGGCCATCGGGTTCACCCCCGGCCAGGTCGTCCGGATGTTCCTCGCCCTGCATCTCCTCTTCGCCCTGCTCGGCGTCGCCCTCGGGGCCCTGGTCACCCAGCTCCTCGGCGGTCTCGTGCCCGGCCGGATCGGGGAGGCGATGGCCGTGTGGCGGCAACTGCCCGGGCACGCCTGGCTGACCCTGGTGATCTCCGGGGGTGTGGTGGTCTTCATCGGCTCGGCGACCTGCCTGGCCGCCTGGCGGGCCGGCCGGGTACCGCCGGTGCCCGTCGCCCGGGCCGCCGCGGCCACCGGCGCCCGCGGTCCCGGCCTCACCCGGCGGGCGCTCGGCCTGCGCGTCCCGCCGGCCCTGGTGCTCGGCTGGCGCGGCGCCTTCCACCATCCGCTGCGCTCCTCGGCGGCCGTGGCGCGACTGGCCGTCCCGCTGCTGCTCATCACCGTGGCACTGGGCGCCTGGACCACCCTGGACCGCTTCTCCGCACACCCCGAGAACGTCGGCCTGCCCGCGGCCCTCACCGCGCGCACCGACGCCCTCGGCGACCGGGAGCTGCGCCAACTCCTGCGTAACCAGGGGGACTTGACCGCCTACCCCGGTTCCGAGGTCCAGGCCCTGGTACCGGGACAGACCGGGACGATCACCCTGCGGGGAGTGGGGACGGACGCCCGGCCCTACCCCTTCGCCGTCGTGGAAGGGCGCGCGGCCCGCGGCCCCGACGAAGCGGTCGCCGGACAAGGGCTGCTGGACCTTCTGGACGCCCGGGTCGGCGACTGGGTCCGGATGACCGTTGCCGGCCGCCCGTACGTGCTGCACATCGTCGGCCGCACCATCGAGACGGCGGACAGCGGCCGGGTCGTCTCGACCTCGCTGGACACCCTGCGCGACGGCGCGAGCGGCGCCGGCACACCCGGGGCGCTCCCGTCCCGCCCGGACTTCTACCACCTGGTCCTGCACCACGGCGCCGACCCCGCCACCGTGCGGAACGCCCTGACCAAGGCCTCCGCCGGCCGGCTGGAGGTACGGCAGACGCCCAACCCGGCCGACCAGCTGTCGGTGGTCCGCGCCGTCGCCGTCGGCCTGATCGCCGTACTGATCCTGATCGGCCTGGCGGAACTGGCGACCACGGTCGGCGCCGGCGTCCGCGACCGCAGCCGCGATCTGCTCGCGCTGCGGGCGGTCGGCCTGACGCCCCGGCAGATCACCGCCGTGATCGTCTCGGCCACGGCCTTCGTCACCCTGGCCGCCGCGCTGGCCGGCACGGGGCTGGGCGTCCTCGCCTCCCAGTGGCTGATCAACCTCCAGGGAAGTGCCAGCGGCTGGGGGGCCGGCATCGCCCAGCGCCCGGCCGTCCCCGTACTGCTGCTGGTCGTCGCCGTCGCCGTGCTCATCGCCGCGACGGCGTCGGCCCTGCCCGCCGCCCGTGCCGCCCGCCGCCGCCTCGCGGACTCGGCCACGGACCTGCTCTAGGGATCTGCACCAGGGTTCTGCTCGGCGGAGGGCACGGGACGGCCGGGGGAGTCCCGGCCGTCCCGTGCCCGCCATCGGGCTGTGCCCGCCATCGGGCCGTGCCCCCGCTATCGGGCCGTGCCGAAGTCCTGCGTCCAGTAGTCGCCGGGCTGTGCGTGGCCGACGCCGATCTCCTTGAAGGAGCAGTCGAGGATGTTGCGCTTGTGGCCGGGGCTGTTCATCCAGCCCTTCATCACGCTCTCGGGGGAGCTGTAGCCGTAGGCGACGTTCTCGCCGTAGGCGCCCCAGCTGTAGCCGGCGCGGGTGATCCGGTCGCCGGGGGACGAGCCGTCGGAGCCCGTGTGGGACATGTTCTTGTGGCCGGCCATGTCCTTGCTGTGGTCCTGGGCGGCCTTGGTCAGCTCGGCGTTTACCTTCAGCGGTGCGCAGCCGGCCTTGCCGCGCTCGTCATTGACGAGCTTCACGACCTGGGCGGTGTCCCCGGAGGCCGAGGCGGAGGCTTTCGCGGTGCTCTTGCTCGGGGAGGCGGCGGCCGCCTTCGCGGCTCCCGCGGTCGGCTTTCCGCTCCCGTCGCTCTCTCCGGACCAGTGGTGGTGGCGGTACGCCGCATTCTGCCAATGGCCCTGGTGGCCACCGCCTGCCTGTCCGGGATCGTTGATACAGGCCATGGCCGCGGAGGGCACCGCCACGGCGCCGACGGCGAATGCGGCGACGGCTGCCTTCCGGTAGCGCCGCGTCCTGCGATGTTTCGTCATGCGTGACCTCACTCGGTAATTGCGGAGCGCCCTTCGTGACGCGGGCGAGCTCCCTGCAATCCCGCGTCTGAACTGCAAGGACGCCGTGCGGTTCGCATTCTTGGGAAGCCGTGAACACAAGGCAACAAAGGCTGGCTACTATCGCGCTTCGTAGGCTTGCGCGACCCTTGTCATAGGTGGGTGCGCATGCTGATTCGCTCGCCGGTGCCACCGGCTTCTCCTGTCGCCCCGTCAGAATTCGTCATGCGCGCGATACGAGGGCGGAAAGGGCGGACGGATCGCATACCCCCGCGCCGGGTGCGGGATATGCGGGGGCCAAGGCGGACAAATCTCTTATGTCCCCGCGGCGTGCACTACTACTCGGCTTAGTAAGAGTGTGGACGCGCTATGACGGATGTCACGGGAGTGTGAAACCGGGTCGCTATGGGCGGAGAGTCCGCGCTCGCGCCCCGCCCGCGCCTCGCGCTCGCACCGCGGGCAGGAGCGGGTGCGGCCGCTCCTGCCCCGGAATCCGTGAGGTCAGCCGGCCCCGTTGCCGGAGCACCCGGCCGGGGTCGACGCCGCACCCTGCGAGTACTTCCACTCCGGGTCGAGCAGCTCGGTCTTGAGCTGCTTCGCCGCGGTCGGGCTCTCCACGATGTAGCCGAAGTCCTGCAGCCACGCCGGGTAGAGGTTCTTCGACCCGATGTAGAACGCCGAGTCGTCCACCGACACCAGCTTGTGGTGCAGCGCGTACGGCTTGCCGTCGGCCCAGGTGGGGCTGTCGGAGCTGCGGAACGAGGCGAGCTGGAGGTTGCTGCACATCGCCCGCGACGCCTTCTCGTTGTCGCCGGTGCGGGCCACCAGGCGCTTGCGGAGGGTGTCGCTGATCTCGTCCAGGGACTTGATCTGCGAGTAGCCGCCGCTGCCGACGGCTCCGCGGTTGGCGGGGTCGCTGACGACGATGCGGACCTTCACCCCCGCGGCCAGCTTCGCCGCGAGCGTGTCGTACGTCCGGATGTCATAGCGCGGCAGCGGCGGACAGGTCGCGTTCATGTCCTGCTGCGAGATCTCGACATGGTTGCGCGCACTCGCGATGAGCGAACGCAGCGCGGTCTCCTCGGGGTTGACCGTGTCGTAGTCGCGATCGGCGTTGGTGTTGTCGTGCAGCCCCACGGTGCACTTGGTGTCCGGTGCCGTGGGCAGCTCCGGGTGGTACCCCGAGGAGGGGTCGGATTCCTTGATGCCCACGCCGAGCCCGCCCACCGCGAGGACCGGTACATCGCCGGCCGGTGCGGCCGGGGTGGAGTCCTCCTCCTTCTCCAGCGACGGCATGCAGGAGGCGCCGTTCGAGGTGGCGAGCCAGACCTTGGCCGGGTTGGACGAGTTCTGACAGGTCCAGCCCCACAGCGTGTCGAGGTACTTCCCCGCGGAGCGGGCGGCCGGCCCGGTGAGCGCCATGTCCACATCCGACACCGGGTGGGCGGTGTCGAGGTAGTCGTCCTTCCAGCCGTTGATCCCGCCCGTGACGGCCGTCGTCCCGTCGACCACGAGGAGCTTGGAGTGGTTCCAGGAGAAGGACGTCTTGGACGTGGTCATCGACGCCACGTTCAGCGTGACCTTCCCGGCCGCCGAGCCGAGCTTGCCGAGCAGTTCGTCGCGGTAGCGGGAGGGGATCACATTGAGGTGATAGAGCGGTGCGGCCCCGACCAGGATGCGTACCCGGGGCGAGTGCCCCGCCGCGACGGACGCCTTCAGACCGGCGACGATGGCGTCCTCGAACCCCCCGTTGGGGAAGGGGGCCAGCGAGGAGATGTCCACCGTGCGCTTGGCGTCGGCGATGTTGCGGGTCATCTTGTCGAGCAGCCGCCGGGACCCCGCGCGGTCCTTGCAGGCGGGGTCGCCCCAGCAGCCGGGGGTCTGCAGCAGCCAGCCGGCCGGGTCGTCCCCCGGGGCGTCCAGCCGGTTGCCGTTGGTGCGCTGCCACACCGAACCCTCAAGTCCGGGCGAGGTCTCGCGCAGCGAGCGCTCGATGGAGTCCAGATGAGGGGTGGGCGGGGTGTCCGCCGCGTATGCCGACGAGGTCGGTAAGGCCGCGCACACGGTCGTCAGGGCGACGGACGCCGGTATGAGGCGGCGGAGGCGGTGAGGAGCCAAGAGCTTTCCTTCTCACGGTGATGAGGAGAGCCGGGCGCTGACCAGCAGCCCGGCTCCGGTTGCCACCAGAAGGTATCGGCTCCCGCCGTTCTCCTCCGCGCAGGAGACGATCTTCGCTACAACTCCTGTGCCGGGCATGACGTGGCGGAAGCCGGGTACCGGGCCTGGACACCCGATCCACACGCCAGCGAGGAGGCGCGCCCACTGATGGCCCGTAACGACACGACCGGCGACGACAACGCCCCGCTGCCCCACGACCTGCCGAGTCAGCAGGCCGATGCCGACAGCCAGGTCCCCGACCCGTGGGACCCCGAACTGTCGGAGCACGAGTCCGACGGTCCGGACGCGACGATGCCCGACACCGACCAGGCCGGAACCGGGCGGGTCGGCGAGACCAAGGCCCCGGGCGTCCACCCCGACCAGCCGATCCCGCATGAGCCGGTCGACTGACGGCGCACCGGCCACCCCGTCCTGATTCCGCTTCCGTCTCCGGCTGCCCCCGAGCGCTCCCGCTCGGGGGCAGCCGTGCGTGGTGAGCCTCTCCACGGATCGTCGTCGTGGCGCGGCCAGGTGAGTCCGCCCCGACCCGGCACTGTGCTTCCGGTTCCGTCCCGCACCGCGTCGTACATTGCCGCTGAGGCCCGCGCCGGCCCTTCCCACGAGATCGGAATGCGCATGAACTGCTACGACTGTGTGCCGGACAGCGGCACCGCCGCGGTGGCGATCTGCCGCAACTGCGGCGCCGCGTTGTGCCAGGAGCACGCCTTCTCCGCACCGCAGACGGTGGTGCAGGTGCACGGTGTCGGCAAGACCACCATGCCGGAGATGGCCCGCCGCATCGTGTGTCTGATCTGCCGGGGAGCGACCCAGCTGGAGTGAGACGGCGGCGGTCCGGGGGCGGGAGATGCCTGCGGCCACCCCCCCCCGCGTGCCGCCGCGCGGCCCACCGCACCCGTACGTGCGGTGGGCCGCGGTGCTCAACTCACCCGGGCGGAAGCCGCGTTCGGGAAGGGGAGCCGGGCCAGTGCGGCGATCAGCGGCACCGGCAGATACGCGGGCCAGTGCGGCCGGGTCGCCAGGTACGTGACGTAGCCGAGTGCCCCGGCGGCCTGCACCTCGTCCTTCGTCTCGGCCTGGTAGACCACCCGGCAGGGGCCCGCGGCCTTTTTGGCGCGTTCCCACAGTGCGGGTGCGGGCTTGCGCTCCGCCTCGGTCCGCGGGGTGAAGATCCGGTCCCCGAAGTCGGACCAGGCGAACGGACGCTTGTCGGCCCAGTCCTTGTCGATCACTTCCTTCAGCTTCGCCGCACGCTCCGCGTCCGTCGTGCCCCAGGAGGAGGGCACGTTGGTGATCAGGCCGACCGGAATGTGCCGGGCGCGCAGCGCGCGCAGGTGCTCCGCGGCTCCCGGCATGTAGCGCACGCTCTCGTCCTTGGCCGTGTGCACCAGCGTCTCGCCGAGGTCGAAGTACACCATGACGCACCCTCGTGCGCGTCCGGTGTCGACGGTGGTGCGCGGTATGCGCGTGGCCGCACTCGCGGTCGGCACGCTTAACGCCGCCAGGCTGCCCAGGGCGAGCAGCAGGAGCCAGCTGGTTCTGCGACCGGTGGTCTTGTTCATGGGGGATGGCCTTCCCGTAGGGGGGACATCCGATCGTATATGCGCCATGTGCACGTCACCGGGAACACCGCGACAGTCAAGCCAGTGTTTCCGGCCGTTGTGGCGGGTCGGGCTGACGGGGCGAGGTGTGTACGGAGACGGCGGGCCCGGCGCCGCGGGAACGAGCCGCGGGGCGCCGGGCCTCAGCCGGTCAGGACTGCCGGGCGCGGGCGGTCAGGACTCCAGGAGCTTCCGCTTCTCCGCCTCGAATTCGGCGTCGGTGAGCACTCCCTGCGTCTTGAGCTCGGTCAGCTTCTTGAGCTGCGCGATCTTGGCGCTCATGTCGTCGGCGGGGTCTGTGGCGGACGGCCCGGCACCGGAGCCGCCGTCCTGCCTCTCCTGCTCGTAGTCCTGGTCACTCACGGGGACACCTCGCTCACTCTCCGGCCTCGCTCACTCATCGGTGCGCACCATCTGCCCTGGCGGGCGCACCGGGCCGGCAGCCGCGGCCCACGGTCTCCATTGCACCGCCCCGCGCAGTCGGCCGCACGTCGGTGGCGGGAGGAAGAGGGGAAAGGCCCTACGGGGATCGCTCCGGAAAAGGGGAAAACAGTTCTCGCGGGACAGCGGAGATTCCCCCGGACGGCCGGATGGCGCATATCGCTTTTCCTCCTCGCCCGGTCGCCCCGGTGTGCGGGACCCCTTGCCCGACCCCTGTTCATAGCCGCGTGTGAGCCCGGCCCGACCCGCCCGATGAGATGCGCCGCGCACCTGCCCGTGGAACCTTGGAAGGGTTCTCAGCGCACCGGGCAGGTCGCCGGTCCACAGCTACTCTTCCTCGACGAGGCGGGCCATGACCAAAAGGAAAGCCGTCACCAGGTGGACGCAGTTCGCCGCGGTGCTGCTGGTATTCGGTGGCGCCATGACGATTCTCGCGGGCATTTCCGCCATCGCCAACGACCGGATTTTCTTCACCACCCGGCACTACGTGTTCAGCTTCGATGTCATCGGCTGGGGATGGGCCCATCTCATCCTGGGAATCGTCATCCTGCTGGCCGGCCTCTCGCTCTTCAAGGGGGCGACCTGGGCCCGCATCGTCGGTGTGATCCTGGCGGGCCTCGGCGCGGTCGCGAATTTCCTCTGGATTCCGCACTACCCGCTCTGGGCCCTCACCCTCCTGGCCATCGACATCGTCATCATCTGGGCGCTGTGCGCGGGCGACCGGCGCTCCCTCACCTGAGCCGCGCACCCCGGACGGAGCCTGGCACGCGGGCCGCGGCCGACGGCTGATGCCCCGACGGAGGCAGCCGGGAAGATCACGAAGGCCGGGAACGACGGAATTGCCGGACGGTCACCGTCGCGCCGCGCACCTTCACACCCCCCGGCACGGAACTGAGTAGCGGTACTCATGACACCCTCCGGCCCGCGCCGGAGGGTGAAACGCATGAGTGCGCGGCGGAGGGTTCGGTCCCGTACGGGGCGCTGCGCGACGGCCGCCGGCCCTCGCGTGTGCCGTACGGGGGCACCGGACTGCCCGCTCATCCCTGGGCCGAGCCGCGCCGAACCGCCCCCCACGTTTCGAGGCTTAGCCATGAAGGCCCTGACCGTTTCCCGCATGCTGCCGCCGGTGCTGGCCGCGGCCGTCCTCCTCGCCCTGGCCCTGTCGGGCATCGGCCCGCACGACCGTCCCACCTGGCTGATGGAGACCTGCTGGGTGATCGTCGGCCTGCCGCTGCTGGTCGTGCTCTGGCGGCGCTTTCCGCTCAGCCCGCTGCTGTGCTGCCTGCTGGCCGTGCACGCGCTGATTTTGATCGTCGGCGGCTACTACACCTACTCCGAGGTGCCGCTGGGCCACTGGCTGGAGGAGGTCCTCGGCCTCTCCCGCAACCCGTACGACCGCATCGGGCACCTGGCCCAGGGCTTCGTGCCGGCCATCCTGGTCCGCGAGATCCTGGTCCGCACCTCGCCCCTGCGCAACAGCTCCTGGCTGGCGCCGCTGACCGTCTGCGCCTGCCTGGCGTTCAGCGCGTTCTTCGAGCTGATCGAGTGGTGGGCGGCGCTGGTGCGCGGGGCCGCGGCCGATGCCTACCTCGCGACGCAGGGGGACCGCTGGGACACCCAGTGGGACATGGCCTGCGCACTCCTCGGGGCGATCGTCTCGCTCCTGCTGCTCAGCCGGCTCCACGACCGCCAGCTCGCCCGCCAGGGCGTGCTGCGGGCGGCGACCGCCTGACGGGCGCCACGGTCACCGGTCGCTGCCGGGCCCGGCAGCGACCCGGCGGGCCGGGCCGATCGGGGCGGGCCGTACGTCACGCGGAGCAGGCGGCTCAGACCCGGGCGGAGAACGGACACGCCCAGTCGGCCGGCTTGGGACGGCCCGAGTAGCGGCGGGCCTCGGAGAGCTTCTCGTACTCCAGGAGGTTGGGGTTGATGTCGCCCTGGAGCTCGATGTCCTGCTTGCGTATCTTCTCCTGCAGCCGGTCCCACAGGCCGGCGGCCTTGATCCGGTTGAACTGGTCGTGCGAGTTGAAGGCCAGCATCGGGAAGGGCGGACGGCGCCCGATGCGGCGGTGGGTCTCGTGCAGCCCGATCACGAAGAACGGGTGCCCGGCGACGCTGTAGGCGAAGGCGCCGGACGACGGGTCGGGGTCGTAGCCCTCCGCCCAGGTGTGCAGCCGGCTGTCATGGTCGTGCACCGCCTGGAGGTGCTGCCACAGCAGCGCCTCGAACTCCGTCTCCTCCAGCTGCAGCGGTCCCGAGAAGGTGGCCACGAAGCTGGTGAAGGGCTTGGCGGCCCAGTCCACCGACGCCACATACGCCTGGAGATCGGCCGCCATCTCCGCGGCCGCCGCGTCATCCCCGAACCAGGTGTAATGGCGGTGCGTGATGCCCCCCTGCCGCCAGGCCGAGCGGCCGGCAAGGCAGGCAAAGGAATCGCCGAGCAGGAACTGCCCGACTTCGGTGGCGGCGGTGGCGGCCGGAGTGGCGATGGCGTCAACCGTCATGTTCGTGACCTTCGGTGAGAGGGGCGATACCCGTGGTGGGGCCCGGCGGGGAGGGACCCTGGCAGTCAAGATCGGTCGAGGCCGGTTCGTCAAGATACTTCCTCCGAGCCCCCGGGAAGTACCCCCGCCGACGGGGCCGGCAACCCGGCCGCGGCGGTCTGATCGCCCTGGTCACACCACGCCCCGGACCCGCCCCGCACCCCGTGGGGCACCGCGCGTCCGGAGCCGTCGGCACGCGGTCTTCGGGGCCGCGCCGCCGGGCCGTACTCCGCAGTGTGCCACCCCGGCACACCCCGCTCGTCCACGCGATTGCCGGGGCCCGCACGCCCCGGTCATCGGTCGGTCGGTCCGAGCCCTGCGCCGGTGACTCGGACGGTCGGCTGCCGCTTCCCGTCCGCCTGCCGCGGGCGGCCGGTGAGGGCCGCGGGCGACGAGGCCGCAGACGGGAGCGAGGGCGGGTCAGACCGAGGCGGGCGCGGCTTCCTCGGCGGCCTGCTCGGTGTCGTTCGCCTTGGCCGCGGTCGCGGACCCGGCGGCGGGACGCGAGTAGAACACGCTCCGGCCCTGCTTGCTGCGGTGGGCCAGTCCCCTGGAGACGAGCGAGGTCTCCAAGGTGTTGCGCACGGCGGTCTCCGGTGCGGTGTGCTCCGGGTGCTCCCGCGTCAGCAGCTTCGTCATCTCCGCCACCGTGCGCGGCTGCTCGTCGAGCAGGGCGAGCACGCGGTCGGCGCGCGTGGTGTTCTTCTGCCGCGCCTTGACCCGGGCCGTCGTGGCCTTGCGCGTCTTCTTGCTGCTGCCTGCCACCTTGGCCGGGGGCTTCTTGGCGCTCCGGGCTGCCTTGGCCGGGGCCTTCTTCGCGGGCTTCTTCGCCGCCCGGTCCGCCGCCTTCTTCGCGGGCTTGGCCTTCGGCGCGGCGGGAGCCGGCCGGCGCGCCGCGGGCACGGTCACCGGAGTTGCCGCGGCCTTGTCGGCCTCAGCGGGCTGCGGTGCGGCGGTTTCCTCCGGTGCCTGGCTGTCGAGAAGCTGGATGTCCTCCAGCTTCGCCTTGAGTTTCTGCAGTTCGTTGATCTGTTGTGTGACGCGCTCCAGCTTGGCGGCCACCTGCGCAGTGAACTCCGAGTCTGACATGACAACAGCCTGCTCTCTCTCGCCTGATCGATCTGCGGTTGGCTGGATGTTACTCATCTCTCTCAGCAATTAACCCCAGGTCTCTTGTCCTTGTCCTGGGAAGTGTGCCGCAGGGGAGTATGGTGGCCGCCGAACGTGCCTTCGTCCATGGGGAGTTGGGCTCTTCTTCGGCCTGTCCGGGCAGAGAAGAAAAGAGTCAGTAATGAGCCATCCGAGAGACGGCCGGGGTCCGTGACGGCTGCCGCTCGGATCCGAACTCCATCCGTTTTTCACTCCTTTGAGGCTTATGCTCGGCGCCCGGTGATGGTGTGGTGGAGTGTGGGCGAGCGGCCCGGGTGACGGTAACGACATCGGTGGTGCGTGAGTGTGGCCGTCGGAGGTGGTGCGGGTGTGCGCGTCGGCGTCCAGGTTCCCGCGCGCGCCTGTGCTCGTGTCCGTGCCGTGTGGGAGTGAGTGCCGGTGCGGGGGAGAGGATCGGCCACCCCGGTCCACGGGCCGCTTTCGCCGGTCACCACCCTGCGCAACCCCCCGAATGGCCCAGCGCTCACTGCGTCGCACCGGGAGCGGCGATAGACAGGGGGGACGGGTATGGCGCGGCACCGGTAGTGGGAGGAGCGGCTCGGGATGCATATCGTCGTCGATCTCAATCGGTGTCAGGGCTATGCGCAGTGCGCGTTCCTCGCCCCCGGTGTGTTCACGATGCACGGCGAGGAGAGTCTGCTGTACACCCCGGTCGTTCCGGAGGAGCAGCGGGAACGGGTGAGGCGGGCGGTGGCCGCCTGCCCGGTGCAGGCGATCCTCGTGGGCGAGGAGGCGGGCACCGGTGCTCGGTGAACCGCGTGCCGACCGGATCGTCATCGTCGGAGCCTCGCTCGCCGGGCTGCGGGCGGCCGAGACGCTGCGCGCGGAGGGGTTCACCGGCTCGCTGACCCTGATCGGGGACGAGACGCATCCCCCTTACGACAGACCGCCGTTGTCCAAACAGGTCCTGCTCGGGAAGGTGGCCGCGGACCGGACCGGACTCCCGCAGCGCCGCCGGCTCGACGCGGACTGGAGACTCGGGGTGCGGGCCGGCGGGCTCGACCCGGTCGGGAAGCGGGTGCTCCTCGACGACGGTGCGGATGTCCCCTTCGACCGGCTGCTGATCGCCACCGGAACCCGTGCCCGGCCCTGGCCCCACCCGGACGAGGCCGCCCTGGACGGGGTGTTCACCCTGCGCACCAGCGGCGACGCGGCCGCGCTCGCGGCGCGCCTGGACGCCGGACCGCGCCGGGTGCTCGTCATCGGCGCCGGGTTCACCGGCTCGGAGATCGCCTCCGCCTGCCGGGAGCGCGGACTCGAGGTGACGGTCGCGGAGCGCGGGCCGGCGCCGCTGGTCGGCGCGCTCGGCGGGACGCTGGGCGAGCTGGCGGCGAAGTTGCAGCGGGCGCACGGGGTCGACCTGCGCTGCGGAGTGACGGTCACCGCCCTGGAGGGCGACGGCCGGCTCACCGGCGCGCAGTTCTCCGACGGGACGCGGATCGACGCCGACATCGCGGTGATCGCCCTGGGCGCGGTCCGCAACACCGAGTGGCTCGCCGAGTCGGGGCTCGCCGCCGGGCCGAGGGGCGTGACCTGCGACGCGGGGTGCCGCGCCTTCGACATGTACGGCATCGTCACCGACGACATCTTCGCCGCCGGTGATGTGGCCAGGTTCCCGCACCCGCTCTTCGAGTACCAGCTGCTGTCCCTGGAGCACTGGGGCAACGCCGTGGCGCAGGCGGAGGTGGCGGCCCACAACATGGTCAGCCCCGGGCCGCGCCGACGCCCGCACCTGACCGTGCCGGCGTTCTGGTCCAGCCAGTTCGGCCTCAACATCAAGTCCGTCGGGGTGCCCACGTTCTCCGACCAGGTGGTCATCGCGCAGGGGTCGCTCAAGGACGCCCGGCTGGTCGCCGTCTACGGCTACCGCGGTCGGGTCACCGCGGCGGTGAGCGTGAACCAGGCCAGATCGCTGGACTACTACCGGCACCTGATCGAGACGGCGGCGCCCTTCCCGCCCGCGCCGGGAGCCGCCGACCAGAGAGAGTCCCCGGTGCCCGTCCCCTCCGACGTACCGGACCCCAAGCTGCTCTCGCACGGTCCGACGGTCGCCCTGACCGGTCATCTGCCCGACCGGCGCCTGACCGTGGTGCAGCCGGCCCGCTGAGACCACCGCCACTCCCTAGCGACGAGGAGCTCCCGAGCATGGCTGCGGACACCCTGTTCCAGCGGATCACCGACTACGCGAACCGCGCCGACCCCTATCCGCTCTACGCCGAACTCCGCGAGAACGGGGTGGCGCGTCAGGACGACGGCAGCTACCTGGTCGGCACGTACCACGAGATCGCGGCGCTGCTGCACGACCCGCGGATCTCCTCGGACCGGCGGCAGCGCACCGTGCCGGACGGGGCCGCGGGCACGGACGAGGGGGTGCCGCCGTCCTTCATCGGACTCGACGACCCCGAACACCACCGGCTGCGCGGCATGGCGATGCGCTCCTTCGGCCCGCCCCACACCCCCGACCGGATCGACGGGATGCACGAGGACATCACCCGCATCGTGCGGGACCTCCTCGCCGGCCTCGCGGACAAGGAACGGATCGATGTCGTCGACGACTTCGCCTATCCGCTGCCCGTCACCGTGATCTGCCGGCTGCTGGGCGTACCGGCCGAGGACGAGCCGCGCTTCCGTGAGTGGTCGGACGCGATCGTCGCGGGGTTCGACCCCACGCCCGACGAGGACCCCGCGGAGCGGCAGCGCGCGGGCACCGAGGCGCGGAAGACGATGGCGCTGTACCTGGGCGATCTCGCCGAGCGGCGCCGCGGCCACCCCTCCGGCGACATGCTCTCCGCCTTCGTCAACGACGCGGGCCCCGAGGGGCAGCTCACCCCGCTGGAGACCATGGCCACCGGGGTCCTGCTGCTCATCGCCGGCCACGAGACGACCGTCAACCTGATCACCAACGGCATGCTCACGCTGCTGCGCCACCCCGACGCGCTGGCGCGCCTGCGCAGGGAACCCGAGCTGATGCCGCTGGCGGTGGAGGAGTTGCTGCGCTTCGAGCCACCCGTCCAGATGCTTCCGCAGCGCACCCCGCTGGCCGACATCGAGGTCGCGGGCCGCACGATTCCCAAGGGTTCGCCTCTCATCCTGATGCTGGCAGCCGGGAACCGCGATCCCCAGCGGTTCGCGGACGCCGACCGCTTCGACCCCGCACGCGAGGACAACCAGCACCTCGGATTCGGCAGCGGGGTGCACAGTTGCTTCGGCGCGCCACTGGCCCGTCTGGAGACGCAGATCGCCCTGCACGAACTCATCCGGCACCTCGACACGCCCCGCCTGATCGAGGACCCGCCCGAGTACCGCCGCAGCCCGGTGCTGCGCGGCCCGCGGCATCTGCTCATCGGGCGCGGCTGACGAGTGACGCCATGTCTGCCGCGGATGCGGCGAGGGCCCTGTCCGGCTTGAGTAGTCTCACCGTTGTCATCGCCCGCACAGGAGGAACACGTGGCTCAGCTCCTGAGAGTCCAGAACTTCAGCGTCTCGAGTGACGGCATCGGTGCCGGCGAGGACCAGACCCTGGAGCGGCCCTTCGGCCATGTCGATCCCGGGAGGCTGTTCGCCTGGGCCGGGGCCACGGCGAGTTGGCCCATGCGCACCGACTCCGGGGGGAGCCGGGGCCTGGACGACTACCTCACGCGGGACTACGCACGCAACATCGGCGCCGAGATCATGGGCCGCAACAAGTTCGGGCCCCAGCGCGGCCCCTGGAAGGACCATGAGTGGCAGGGCTGGTGGGGCGACGAGCCGCCGTTCCACACTCCGGTTTTCGTGCTGACCCACCATCCGCGTCCGTCGTTCACGCTCTCCGACACCACGTTCCACTTCGTCGCCGGCGACCCGGCCGCCGTCCTCGCGCAGGCGCGGGAAGCGGCGCAGGGCAAGGACGTGCGGCTCGGCGGCGGAGTCAGCACCATCCGGCAGTTCCTGGACGCCGACCTCGTCGACACCCTGCATGTGGCGGTCTCGCCGGTGGCGCTCGGGTCCGGGCTGCGCCTGTGGGAGTCCCCCGACGAGCTGCTCGACCGGTTCCACCTCGATGTGGTGCCCAGTTCGAGCGGCGTGACGCACCACCTGTTCTGGCGGCGGTGACCGGCCCTCAGCCCGTGGCGGGCGCCGGCCGGCAGGAGCCGGTGCGGGTCAGGGCGTAGGGAGTCCCGGCCCCGCGCAGTGCACATCCGAGTGCGGCACCCTGCCGTCGACCAGATAGGCCGCGGCCGCCTCGTCCACGCAGCGGTTGCCCCGGCTGGCGAACACCCCGTGGGAGTAGTCGTGGTGCAGGGTGACCAGACGGGATACGGGCAGCCGCCGCTGGAATGCGCGGGCGCCGGCGAGGGGCGTGACGGGGTCGTGCGCGGAGGCGATCAGCAGGACCGGCGGGGTGCGGGGGCCGCCGAGCGGGGTGCGGTGGGCGGGGCGGTGGTGCCAGTAGGCGCATACCGAGGCCTCCATCCCGGTGAGGACGGGATGCGGGGTGAGCCGCCGCATCCGCCGCAGGTCGGCCAGGACACGGGAGGGCGCGGGCGGCGGGCCGTCGGCGCACTTGACGGTGCGGTTGGCGGCTTCGTACGTGCGTGACGCGGCGCCGTCGAAGGGCTCCGCCGGGCGCAGCGGCCCCACACTGCCGTCGCGCAGCCAGGCACGCAGGCCCTCGGCGAGACCGGCCCAGCGTTCGGTGCGGCCCAGCGCCCGGTACACGGCGCGGTCGAACTCCGCCGGGCCGAAGCCGTCCACGGGGTGGCGCGCGAGGCCGGCCCGCACCCGCAGATACGCGGCCCGGACCGCGGCCCGGTCGGTGCCGAGCCCGAAACGGTCCGAGCCGCGGGCCGCCCACGCGAAGAACACCGCCCGCTGGCGCACCATCGCCCGGGCCTGGCGGAGGTCGAAGTCGTACCAGTCCCAGGGGCCGACGACGCTGTCCAGCACCATCCGGCCGGTCCGGTGGGGGAAGCGGGCGGCGTAGGCGGCCCCGAGGTAGCTGCCGTAGGAGACGCCGAGGAAGCCGATGCGGCGTTCGCCGAGCGCCGCCCGGATCGCGTCCATGTCGCGGGCGGTCTCCGTGGTCGACAGAAACGGCAGGGCGTCCTCGACGCCCCGGGCGCAGTCGTCCGCGGTCCGCCGCAGCCCGTCGAGCGCGGCCCGCTCCGCCGCCCGCCCCACCGGCACGGGATCCGGCCCCGGACTCTGGAAGAGGCCGCCCATCGGCCCGCAGTCCGCCGGTGCGCTGCCGCCCGTGCCGCGGGGGTCAAAGCCGATCACGTCGTACGAACGGCGCACCCGCTCGGGCAGTTTGGCGCGCTTGGTCACGGCGTAGGCCAGGCCCGGGCCGCCGGGCCCGCCGGGGTTGACCAGCAGGACGCCGCGGTGTTCGGACGCCGGTCCCGAGGCGCGGACGCGGGATATCGCGAGCCGGAGCTGCTTGCCGTCCGGGTGGCTCCGGTCCAACGGGACGTGCAGGTGGGCGCATTCGACGCGGTCGGGGGCCGGCGGGGCGGGGACGGAGTGCGGGCAGGCGCCGAAGTGGAGGGCGGGGGCCGGGGGAGTGGCATGGGCCGGGGCGGCGGGCAGGACGGCGGCGGTGGCCGCGAGGGCGCAGAGCAGGGCGGTGCGGCGCGGTGAGGGCATCACGGATCTCGCATTCGGAGGGCGGAAGGGGAGGGAGGGCGCTGCGGAGGTTGGTGTTGAAAATGATTATCGTTTACAGTGTGGCTCGGTCAAGCCCGCCGGTCCCCACCCGGGCTCCACCGCCCCCTGGGCGACCGCCACCACCACGCCCGCACACCGCCCGCGACGAAGGGACACCGTGGCTCATCTGCTGATGGTCGAGAGCTGGGTCGGAGCGATGAGCAGACTGCTCCCGCGCGCGATCCGGGAAGCCGGACACGAGTTCACCTTCCTCACCCGCGACCTGCACCACTACCTGCGCGCCGCGCCCGAGGGCACCGCCCACCCGCTGCTCGGCGCCCGCCACGTACTGACCGCCGACACCAACACCCCCGACACCCTGCTGCCGTACATCGAGCAGCTGCAGCCCGTCCTCGGCTTCGACGGGGTGCTCACGTCCTGCGACTACTACCTCCCGACGGCCGCGCGCATAGCGGACCGCCTCCGGCTGCCGGGGCCCGCGCCCACCGCGGTCGAGCACGCCTGCCGCAAGGACACCACCCGGCAACTGCTCGCCGCCGCCGGGCTGCCCGGCCCGCGCTTCGCCCGCTGCGCGGACCGCTCCGAGGCCGCCGCCGCGGCGGCCTCGATCGGATACCCACTGGTGCTCAAGCCCGTCGACCTGTGCGCGGGCATGTTCGTCCGGCGCATCGACGACGAGGCGGAGCTGGTCAGCGCCTGCCGCGCGCTGGACGACTTCCCCGTCAACGCGCGCGGCCAGCGCCGGACCCCCGTGTTCCTCCTCGAAGAGCTGCTGCACGGGCCCGAAGTGAGCGTCGAGACCGTGACGTTCGAGGGCCGCACCCAGGTCGTCGGGGTCACCGACAAGAGCGTCGGCGGCGCACCGGCCTTCATCGAGACCGGCCACATGTTCCCCGCCGCGCTGCCCGCGCAGGACGCGGCGGCGGCCGGGGAGACCGCCTGCCGGGCGCTGGCGGCGCTCGGGCTGGACGGCGTCGTGGCCCACACCGAGATCAAGCTGACGCCCGACGGGCCGCGCCTGGTCGAGGTCAACCCGCGGCCCGCCGGCAACCGCATCACCGAACTCATCCGGCACGTCGGCGGCATCGACCTCGCCGCCGCCGCGGTGGACCTGGCCCTGGGCCGGCGGCCCGACCTGCGGACCCGGGAGACCGGGCTGTCCAGTGCCGCGATCGGCTTCCTCGTGCCCCGGACCACGGGCGTGCTGGCGGCGATCGAAGGCGACGACCTCGTACGGCAGGCGCCGGACCTGCTCGAACTCCACCTCGCCGCGCCCGGCCACACCGTCAAGGAGGCCGGCAGCAACAACGCCTACCTGGGACACGTCATGGCCGGCGACGCCGACGGCCCGGGCGCCCGACAGCGGGTCGAGGCCCTGCTGTCCGGACTGCGCCCGCGGGTGGTGACCCCATGACCCCGGCCCTCACCCGCACCCCCGCCCGCAGCACCCCGGCCCCCGCCGCCTCGTACGACGAGCTGGTGGCGCGCGTCCTCGACGGGGAGTTCGGCCCCGACCCGCGCACCCGGCGCATTGCCGTGGCCTTCAGCACCCGGCAGGCCGTACGCCACGAGGGCCGCGCCGGCGGCTACCGCAACGAGGTACTCAGCCTGCGGCTCGGCGCGGCGGTAGGCTCCTGCGCGGTGGAGCCCGGCGCGCTGCCGGACGCCGCCGTCGAGGACTGTGTGGGCGCCGACATCGCCCGCCTCCTGGACCACCCGCTGCGCCCGGTGCGGGTGGCCGCCCTGGACGCTTATCTGACCCAGGCGCTGCCGCACACCCCCGCCAACGGCGCCCGGCCCTGGTCCCTGCCGGCCGGGTCCTCGCTGCGGAAGTCGCGGGCCCGGGCGCGGGCCGTCACCGGACTGCTCGACGCCCCGCCCGGCGCACGGGTGCTGGTGGTCGGCGTGGTCAACTCGCTGCTGGAGGCGCTGCGTACCCGCGGCCTGTCGTACGTGCCCTGCGATCTCAAGGGCGGCACGACGGAGTGGGGCGAGCCCGTCCGCACCGACGCGCTCGCCGAACTGGCGCACTGCGACGCGGTGCTCGCCTCCGGGATGACCCTGGGCAACGGCAGCTTCGAGCCGCTGCGGGAGGCGGCGCTGCGGCACGGCCTGCCGCTGGTGATGTTCGCGCAGACCGGGAGCGCGGTGCTGCCGCGCTTCCTCGGCGCCGGGGTCAGCGCCGTATGCGCCGAGCCCTACCCGTTCTTCTGGCTCGACGGCGGACCCGGCAGCATCCACCGCTACCGCGCCCCGGCACCCGGAGCCGCCCGGTGACCACCGCACTCCTGCCCACTGGCAACCGGGAGCTGCTCGGCCTGCTAGGCCGCACCCCGCTCGCCCGCGTCACCACCGGCCTGCCCTGCCCGCACCCCGGCTTCTGGGCCAAGCTCGAAGGGCTCGGCGCGGGCGGTATGAAGGCGCGCGCCGCGGTGGCCATGCTGCTCGGCGCCCGCGAGCGCGGCGAACTGCCGCCCGGCGCCCCCGTGGTGGAGTCCACCTCCGGCACCCTCGGCATCGGGCTGGCCTTCGCCGGCCAGGCGCTGGGCCATCCCGTCGTGCTGGTCGGCGACACCGAACTGGAGCCGTCGATGCGGCGGCTGCTGCGGACCTACGGCGTCCGGCTCGAACTGGTCGACCGGCCGGCGGCCGAGGGCGGCTGGCAGGCGGCCCGGCTGGCGCGGCTGCGCCGACTGCTGACCGAGCTGCCCGGCGCCTACTGGCCCGACCAGTACAACAACCCCGACAACGTGGCCGGTTATGCCTCCCTCGCCGCCGAGCTGGCCGCCGCGCTGGACCACCTCGACATCCTGGTGTGCAGCGTCGGCACCGGCGGCCACAGCGCGGGCGTCATCGGCCCGCTGCGCCGGCACTGGCCGCGCCTGCGGCTGATCGGCGTGGACGCCACCGGCTCGACCATCTTCGGCCAGCCCGCCAGGACCCGGCTGATGCGCGGCCTCGGCAGCAGCATCCACCCCCGCAACGTCGCCTATGACGCGTTCGACGAGGTGCACTGGGTCGGTCCCGCCGAATCCGCCGACGCCTGCCGCCGGCTGGCCGCCGGCAACTTCGTCAGCGGCGGCTGGAGCACCGGCGCGGCCGCCCTCGTCGCAGCCTGGGCCGCCCGCGTCCACCCCGGAGCCGTGGTCGCCACGGTCTTCCCCGACGGGCCGCAGCGCTACCTCCACAGCGTCTTCGACGACGACTTCACCACCGCCCACGGCCTGGACCTGGACCGTGCCGCCACCCGCCCCGTCGAGATCCCGCACCCGCGGGCCGCCGAGGCGACCGGCTGGACCCGCTGCCGCACCGTCACCGACCCGCTGGCGGCCGACGGCCCGCCCGCCCCCGCCGGCCGGCGGCGCTCACCGCCCGCACCCACCGCCGCCGCGCACCGCCCCGCCCGCCGAACCCCCCGGAAAGACACCCCGTGAAGGTCCGCCACCGCACCGTACGACTCCCCCTCGCCCAGCCCCTGCGGATCTCCCGCGCCACGATGGCCGCCCGCGACGCGGTCTGGCTCGCCGTCGAGCACCGCGGACACCGCGGCTACGGCGAGGCCGTCAGCAGCACCTACTACGGCCTGGACGCCCGCACCATCCGCCGCCTGCTGAACGACACCGCCGGCGCCCTCGCCCGCTACCGCACCCCCGAGACCGCGCTCGACGCCCTGCGGGCCGGCGCACTCCCCGCGCCCGGCACCCCGCCGGCGGTGACCGCGGCGGTGGAGTCCGCCCTGCTCGACCTCGTCGGCAAGCGCGCCGGCCGCCCCCTGCACCAGCTGCTCGGCGCCCCCACCGCGCCGAGCGCCACCACCGCCCGCACCCTCGGCATCGGCGCCCCCCGCGCCGGGGCCGAACAGGCCGCCCGGCTGGCCCGGCAGGGCTTCTCCGTCCTCAAGGTCAAGGTCGGCCTCCCCGACCCCGAGGACGACCTCGACCGGGTCCTGGCGATCCGCGGCGCGGCCCCGCACGCCCGGCTGCTGCTCGACCCCAACGGCGCCTGGACCACCGCCCAGGCCGACAGCCTCCTGCCCCGCTACGCGGCCCTCGGGGTCGAGGCCGTCGAGCAGCCGCTGGCCCCGGGCGACCCCGAGGCGCTGGCCGCCCTCGCCGCCCGCTCACCCCTGCCCGTCATCGCCGACGAGGACGCGGCCAACGAGGAGGACGCCCGGCGGCTGGCCGGACGGGTGCACGGCATCAACGTCAAACTCGCCAAGTGCGGCGGCGTCACCGCGGCACTGCGCATCGCCGGACTGCTCGCCGGCAGCGGCACCGCGCTGATGCTCGGCTGCCTGACCGCCAGCACCCTCGGCCTCGCGCCCGCCGTCCACCTCGCCGACCGGGCCCGATGGGCCGACCTCGACGGCCATCTGCTGCTCGCCCACGACCCCTGGACCGGCATCGGCGGCACGGACGGCACCGTACGCGCCGGCCGGCTGCCGGGCCTCGGCATCCGCCCGGTCCACCGCCCCCGCCCGCACCGGGCACCCGTACGCCACGAAGCGGAGGCACCGCGGTGAAGACCTGGCACGAGCTGCGCGGCTTTCCGCTCGCCGTCCGCCTGCTGCTGATCAACCAGCTCGGCGTGAACATCGGCTTCTACCTGCTCATTCCCTACCTCGCGGTGCACCTGAGCAAGGACCTGGGGATGTCCGCCGCGGTCGTCGGCATCGTCCTCGGCGTCCGCAACCTCAGCCAGCAGGGGCTCTTCCTCATCGGCGGCTCGGCGTCCGACCGGCTGGGTGCCCGCGGCGTCATCATCGCCGGCTGCGCGCTGCGGACCGTCGGCTTCGGGCTGTTCGCGCTCGGCGACGGCCTGGCCGTGCTGCTCGCCGCGTCCGTCCTCAGCGGGCTGGCCGGTGCCCTGTTCAACCCCGCCGTGCGCGCCTACCTCGCACAGCGCGCGGGCAGCCGGCAGGCCGAGGCCTTCGCCCTCTTCAACGTCTTCGCCACCACCGGCGCCCTGGTCGGGCCGCTGCTCGGCAGCGCCCTGCTGCTCGTCGACTTCCGCATCGCCGCACTCACCGCCGCCGCGCTCTTCGCCCTGCTCACCGTCGCCCAGGCCCTGGTGCTGCCGCCCGTCGAGGTGCCGCCGGCCGAGGGCGGTGTCCTCGCCGACTGGCGCGAGGTCCTCGGCAACCGCGCCTTCCTGGCCTTCGCGCTGGCCATGGTCGGCATGTTCACCCTGCAGAACCAGCTGTACCTGCTGCTGCCCGGCGGCGCACAGCGGGCCACCGGCTGGGACGGCGCGGCCGGCCTGGTCTTCCTCGTCGGCACCCTCGCCAACCTCGCGCTCCAGATGCGCCTGACCCGGGCGCTCAAGGAACGCGGCGCGCGGACGCGGTGGATCGCCGCCGGGCTGGGGCTGATGGGCCTGGCGTTCGTCCCGCCGATGGCCGTCGCCGGGCTGGAGGCGCCGCCCGGCAGCGCGGGAGCCGCCGTGCTGCGGGCTCTTCCGGTGCTGGCCGGTGCGCTGCTGCTCTACCTGGGCGTCATGATCGCCCAGCCGTTCGTGATGGAGCTGATCCCCGCCTTCGGACGCACCGGACTCACCGGCACCTACTTCGGGGTGTTCTACGTCGTCTCCGGCATCGCCGCGGCGGCGGGCAACACCGTCGTCGGCTGGGCCATGGACACCGGCGATCGGATGCGGATGCCGTGGCTGCCGTGGGCGTGCTGTCTGGCCTTCGGACTGCTCTCCGCGGCCGGCGTCGCCTGGCTGCACCGGCGGCGCGCGCTGCCGGAACGGACGACCGCGGAGCCGGAGCCGGAGCGGGAGTTGGAGCGGGCGTCGGAGCCGGAGCCGTCCGCGCCGGACGAGGAGACGGCCACGGACCCCGACAAGACCCCCGCGAACGGCGCCAACCTGCTCACCGACAACCCGGAGCTGTACGAGGCACGCTTCCCCGACGCCGACCGGCTCGCCGGCCGCTGGGCGGAGGACTGCCTGCGCCGCCACCGTGCGGGCCGCCGCGTCCTGGACCTCGGCTGCGGCACCGGCCGCGACGCCGCCCAACTGCACCGGGCCGGCCGCCGGGTGGTCGGCGCCGACCTCTCCACCGCGATGCTGGCGTACGCCCGCACCCACCACCCCGGCCCGGAATACCTGCGGGCCGACCTGCGCGGCTTCGACCTGCCCGGGGCACCCTTCGACGCCGTCGTCTGCCTGGACAGCGCCCTGCTCTACTGCCACACCGACACCGAACTCGACGGCTTCCTCGCCTCCTGCCGACGCGCCCTGCTGCCCGGCGGCCTGCTCGTCGCCGAAATGCGCAACGGCGCCTTCTTCCTCGGCCGCACGGAACTGCTCGACGACCCGGCCGTCCACGGCTTCACCTGGCAGGGCACCGCCTACACCTCCACCACCACCCTGTCCGTCGACCGCACGGCCCAGCTGCTGCGCCGCACCCGCCGCTGGAGCGCCGACGACGGCTCCCCGCCCCATGAACAGGACTCCGCCTGGCGGTTGCTCTTCCCGCAGGAACTGCGCCGAGCCCTCACCGCACACGGCTTCCAGGTCCTCGAACTGCACGACGGACCGGGCCCGCGCACCGAGCCCGCCTGGCAGGAGGGCACCGCCCCGGGAGCCTTTGCCGACGGCGACCGGCTCCACCTCGTCGCCCGGCTGACCCCCACCGACTGACACCCCGCCACCGCCCCCGCCCACACCAAGGACACCGCCATGCACGACGGCCCCGCTCCCGACTCCCGCTTCCCCGGCCTGCGCCGCCGCGGCTTCCTCGCCGCCGGGGGCGCCGCCGGCCTCGGCGCGCTCGCCCTCACCGGATGCACCGGAACCGCTCCCTCCGGCGACGCCGCGGGCGGCCGGCCACGGCGCGGCGGCACCCTGCGCGCCGCCTTCGCCGGCGGCGGCGCCGAGGAGACCCTCGACCCGCACCGGGCCAACCTGTTCGCCGATGTCGCCCGCGCCAAGGCGCTGTTCGACAAGCTCGCCGACTTCGGCGCCGACCTCTCCGCCCGGCCCCGGCTCGCCACGTCCTGGGAGCCGAACGCCGGGCTGGACCGCTGGACGGTGCGCCTGCGCAAGGCGGTCTTCCACCACGGCAAGCCGGTCACCGCCCGGGACGTGCTCTACAGCTACCGGCGCATCGCCGACCCCCGGCAGGCCTTCCGCGCCAAGGCCTCGCTGGCGCCCCTCGACCTCACCGCCAGCCGGGCCGTGGACGAGCGGACCGTCGAATTCGTCCTCAAGCACCCCACCGCCGAATTCCCCAACCTGCTCGCCGCGTTCGGCGCCTATATCGTCCCCGACGGCACGAAGGACTTCACCGCGCCCGTCGGCAGCGGCCCGTTCCGCTTCGTGTCCTTCACCCCCGGCCGCTCCGCCGTCTTCCGGCGCCACGAGGACTACTGGGACGGCCCGCCCCACCTGGAGCGACTGGAGTTCCTGGTCGCCAACGAGGAGTCCGCGCGGCTCAACGCCCTCCTCGGCGGCCAGGTCGAATACGCCCATGAACTCACCCCGACGACCGCCCGCACCCACGAGGGCAAGGGGCAGATCGAGATCGTACGGCTGCGCAACAGCACGATGCAGTCGTTCGCCATGAAGACCGACCGGCCGCCGTTCGACGACCGGCGGGTACGCGAGGCCTTCTTCCTCCTCGCCGACCGCCGGGAACTCGTCGCAGGCGCGCTCTCCGGCGCCGGCGAGATCGGCAACGACCTGTTCGGCAAGGGCTATCAGTACTACGCCGACGGCCTGCCGCAGCGCCGCCCCGACCCCGACCGGGCCCGGCATCTGCTCAAGAAGGCCGGCGCCGAGGGCCTGCGCGTCACCCTGGACACCTCGGCCGTCGCCGCCGGATTCACCGAGGCCGCCGCCATCTTCCGCGACCAGGCGGCCAAGGCCGGCGTACGGGTGAAGGTGGCGATGGGCAGCAAGGACAGCTACTGGCAGGACACCCTCGACTCCGGCACCCTGTGCTGCTACCGCTCCGGCGCGATGCCCCTCGAATCGCACTTCTCCCAGCGGCTGCTGAGCACCTCCACCACCAACGCCACCCACTGGCGGCACAAGGACTTCGACGCCCTCTACCAGCAGGCCCAGTCCACCCGGAACACCGAGGACCGGGCCGCCGTCTACGCGCGGATGCAGCGCCGGCTGTACACCGAGGGCGGCTTCCTGGTCTGGGGCTTCGCCGACTGGATCGTGGGCACCGCCCGCACCGTGCGCGGCGTGGACCGCCGGGCCCCCGCCAACACCCTCGACTGGGCCCGCTTCGACCGGGTGTGGCTCACATGACCGGCCTGCGGCCCTGGCTGCTCCGGCGGCTGCTGCTCGGCGCCGGGCAGACCGTCGCCGTCGTGCTGCTCGTCTTCGCCCTCACCGAGGCGCTGCCCGGCGACGCCGCGGTGGCGCTCGCCGGCGACCAGCCCGACCCCGCACGGATCGCGGCCCTCCGCGAGACCATGCACCTGGACCGGCCCGCCGCCGAACGCCTCGTGGACTGGGCGGCCGGGCTGGCGCACGGCGACCTCGGCAGCTCCCTGGTCTCCGGCCGCCCGGTCAGCTCCTACCTCGCCGACGGCTTCGGCCCCACCCTGCTGCTCGCCACCCTCACCCTGCTGCTGCTCGTCCCCCTCGCCGGCGGCCTCGGCGTGCTGGCCGCCCGGCACGAAGGACGGCTCGTCGACCGCCTGATCAGCGCCGTGACCCTGGGCGTCTACGCCGTACCGGAGTTCGCCCTCGGCGTGCTGCTGGTCACCGTCGTCGCCCTGCGGCTGGAGTGGCTGCCGCCGACCGCCGTCGGCCACGGCGACGACCTGACGGCCCACCCCGCGGTGCTGGTGCTGCCCGTGCTGGTGCTGCTGTCCCGGCCCGTGTGCTCGCTGGCCCGGCTGGTGCGCGCCGGCATGATCGACGCACTGGCCGCGCCCCATATCGCCCACGCCCGCCGCTACGGCATCCCCGGCGCCCGCCTCCGCTACGCCCACGCCCTGCCCAACGCCCTGGCCCCCGCCGCCCAGCAGCTCGCCCGCACCGTCGACTGGCTGCTGTGCGGAGTCATCGTCGTGGAGGCCCTCTTCGTGATCCCCGGACTGGGCACGGTCCTGATGAACGCCGTGGCGGAACGCGATGTCCCCGTCCTGCAAGGACTGGCGGTCGTGTTCGCCGTCACCGGCGTCGTCCTCAACCTCGCCGCGGACACGGTCATCTACCGCTGCACGCCCCGGGCCGGGGTGGCGGCATGAGGCGGCGGCGCTGGGCCTGCGCCCTGATCGTCCTCGCCGTACCCCTGCTGCTGGCCCTGCTCGGCCCGCTGTTCGCGGGGGAGCCCGGACCGCGCGGCGCCTCCTTCACCACCGGCGGCGGGCACGGCGCCGGCACCGACTTCGTCGGCCGGGACGTCTGGCGCCAGGTACTGCTGGGCGGACGCCCGGTGGTCCTGGCCGCCCTCGCGGCGACCGCGCTGGCCTACGCGGTGGCCCTGCCGTTGGGCCTGTGCGGCGCGTTGACCCACCGCCGCTGGCTGGACGAGCTGCTGACCCGGCCGCTGGACGTGCTGCTCGCGGTGCCCTCGCTGCTGCTCGTCCTGCTGGTCGCGGCGGTCGTCCGGCCCGGCGCGGCGGGCATCGCGCTGCTGGTGGCCCTGGTCAACATCCCCGATGCCGCCCGCGCCGTCCGGGCCGCCGCCGCCGAGGCGGCCGCCCGCCCCGTGGTCGAGGCGCTGCGCATGCAGGGCGAGTCCTGGGCGCGCACGGCCCTGGGCTGTGTGGGCCGTGCCGCGCTGCGCACCCTGGCGGCCGACGCCGGGGTACGGCTGACCGGCGTGCTCTACCTGGTCGCCACGGCCTCCTTCCTCGGCGTCGGCGCCGCACCGGACGCCGCCGACTGGGCGGTGATGGTCGACCGCAACCGCACCGGCATGTTCGTCCAGCCCTGGGCCGTCGCCCTGCCCGCCCTGCTGATCGTGGCGCTGACCATGGGCACCAACCTGCTCTTCGACGCCGCCCTCGCCGGACGCACGCCCCGCCCCGCACCGGGCCGGGAGCGACCGCCCGCCCCCGAACCCCCGCCCGCCGACGCCACCTATCCCGCACCGGGGCCCAACGAGAAGGACGAGCCGTGACCGTGCACACCGCCCACGAGATTGCCCGGATCCGGGATCTGCGGGTCGAGGTCGACGGCCGCGCCCTCGTCGACGGCGTGAGCCTGCGGCTGGCACCCGGCCGGATCACCGCACTCATCGGCGCCTCCGGCAGCGGCAAGACCACCACCGGACGCGCCCTCCTGCACGCGTACCCGCCCGGCGCCACGGTGACCGGCGAGGTGTCCGTCCCCGACACCCCCGTCGGCTACGTCCCCCAGCACCCGGCCACCGCCCTCAACCCCGCCCGGCCGGTGGCCGCGCTCCTCCAGGACATCGCCCGCCCCCAGGTACGCCACCTGCCGCGCCGTGCCCGCCGCCCCGCCCTGCGCCACCGGGTACTGGACGCCCTCGCCCGAGCCCAACTGCCCGACGGTGAGACCCTGTTGAAGCGCTACCCCCACCAGCTCTCCGGCGGCCAGCAGCAGCGGGTGGTCCTCGCCCAGGCACTGCTGGCCGGCGCCACGGTGATCGTCGCGGACGAACCGACCACCGGTCAGGACGCCCTGACGAAGCGCGAGATCACCGGCCGGCTGGCCGCCGTGGCCCGGCAGGGCATCGCCGTCCTGCTGCTGAGCCATGATCTGGACGTCGTCCGCGCGCTGGCCGACGAGGTCCATGTCCTGCACGCCGGCCGCCTCGTCGAATCCGGCCCGCCCGAGCTGCTCCGACACGCCCCGCAGCACCCCCGGACCCGCGCCCTGCTCACCTCGGCCGACCCCACCGCAGCGGCCGCTCCGCCCGCCCCGTCCTCTGCCCTCCCGGCCCCGTCCTCTGCCCTCCCCGCCCCGGACGCCGTCCTCCGCGTGCGCGGCCTCACCGCCCGCCACGGCAGCTCCCGCGTCCTGCACGTCCCCGAACTCCGGCTCGTCCCCGGTTGCCTGGCTGTCGTGGGCCGCTCCGGCAGCGGCAAGACCACCCTCGGCCGCTGCCTGGCCGGACTCCACCGGACCCACGACGGACAGCTCCGGCTCGACGGCGCCGCGCTGCCCCGCAGCCTCCGCGACCGTACCCGCGCCCAACTCGCCGCGGTCCAGTACGTCTTCCAGGACGCCCACGCCTCCTTCGATACCCACCGCACGATCCTCGACCAGGTGGCCCGCAGCGCCGTCCGCCTGCGCCACCGCCCCCGCGCCGAGGCCACCGCCGACGCCGTCCGCACCCTGCGCTCCCTCGGCCTCACCGGCGACCTCCCGCACCGCACCCTGGCGGAGCTGTCCGGCGGCGAACTGCAACGCGCCGCCCTGGCCCGTGCCCTGCTGGCCCGCCCCCGGGTCCTGATCTGCGACGAGATCACCTCCGGCCTGGACCCCGTCACCCGGCGCGGCCTGCTGACCCTCCTGGAGGGCTTGCTGCGGGCCGACCCGGACCTGTGCCTGGTCCTGATCACCCACGACCGCGACACCGCGGCCCTCGCCACCACCCTCGCCGTGCTCGACGCCGGCCGGCTCGTCGAGCACGGCCCGGCCGCCCGCCTGCGCACCGCACCCCGACACCCCCTCACCGCCGGGCTGCTGCAGGTGCCCGGGCCCGCCCCGCAGCCGTCCCCGGTCGGCCCCGACCCGCAGCACCAGTAGCGCACCGGCCCGGCCCTTCCCTCCCCCTACGCCGGGCCCACGTCCAGCAGCCGCAGCGGCAGCGACTTCAGCCCGTGGATGAAGTTCGACACCAGCCGCCGCGGCGGCCCCGCCACGGCGAGGGCGGGCACCAGGCGGCAGGTCTCCTCGTACAGCACCCGCAGTTGCAGCCGGGCGAGGTGCGCGCCCAGGCAGACGTGCGGCCCGTCGCCGAAGGAGACATGGGGGTTGGGGGAGCGGGCCAGGTCGAGACGGTGCGGGGCGGCGAAGACCCGCTCGTCGAAGTTCGCCGCACCGTGAAAGACCACCACCTTGTCCCCGGCGCGCACGGCCTGCCCCGCCAGCTCGGTGTCGTGCGCCGCGGTCCGGCGGAAGCTGAGCACCGGCGGATGCCAGCGCAGCAGCTCCTCCACCGCCGCCGGCATCCCCAGGGCCCCGGTGCGCAGCCCGCGGTAGGCCTCCGGGTGCCCGGCCAGGGCCAGCAGCCCGCCGGGAGCCGCGCTGCGCACGGTGTCGTTGCCCGCGATGGTCAGCAGGAAGAAGAACATCTCCAGCTCGGGCACGGCCAGTTCCCCGTCCGTGGCGAGCGTGGTCATCACGTCGTCGGCCGGCTGCCGCCGCTTGTGTGCGGCCAGCTCCCGCGCGAAGGCGAACATGTCGTGCAGCATCGCGGGGGAGCGGGGGTCGGCGGGCCGCCCGTCCGGACCGGCCCGGTCCGGGGCCGCCTCGTCCGGGTCCTGGTAGCCGATGACGCGCCGGGTCCAGTCCAGCAGCAGCCCCCGCTCGGCGGCCGGCACCCCCAGCAGATCGGCGAGGTTGAGCAGCGCGAAGTCATCCGTGACGGCCTCGACGAGGTCGCACACCCCGTCCCCGCCGCGCGCCGTGTCGATGGCCGCGGCCAGCAGCGCACGGGCCCGCTCGCGCACCACCGCCCCGAACCGCTCGACCCGGCCCCGGGTGAACGCGCGGCTGACCGCCCGCCGCAGCCGGCCGTGGTCCGGCGGATCCTGATTGAGCATCATGCGGCGGATGAACGGCAGATCCGCCGGGTCGGGGTCCCGGATCTGGGTGGCGCCCAGACAGGACGAGAAGGTGCGGGCGTCCTTCAGGACCCGTACGACGTCCTCATGGCGGGTGACCGCCCAGAAGCCGGGCCCGGCGGGCCACCCGAGCACCTCGTGCTCCTCCTGCCAGGCCACCGGATGCCGGTCCCGCAGGAGCCGGTACGCCGCGTGCGGCAGACCGTCCGCATAGCCGCGCGGGTCGAACACGTCCGGCAGACCCGGCTCCGCGCCCCCGGCCACCGGCGCCGTCATCCCGCCTCCGGGCCGCCGTCGCCGTCGGCCCGCAGGAAGTCCTCCACGGCCCGGATCAGCTCCAGCGGCGTCTCGTCCATCGCGTAGTGCCCGGCCGAGGCCAGCTCGATCAGCGCGCTGTTGGCGTACCACCGCATCCAGGTCTGACGCGTCAGCTCGGCGGTCAGCGCCGGATCCAGGGCCCCGGTCACCGCCAGCGCCGGCACCGCCGACCCCTCGACCTGCGCCGCGAACCCCTCACCGGACCACGAATCCAGCCAGGCCCGGAAGGCCGCGGGAGCGCTGCACGCCACCGAGTGCCGCACCATCCGGTCCAGCCAGGCATCCGGACGGCGCCCGCCGGACGTGAGGTCGATGATGGCCCTGCGGTTCCGCGGGACGTGCACGGCGGTGGAGAACAACTCCCACTGCTCCGGCGGCAGGGGCAGCCCGGACGCGGGGACGGGGGAGATGCCGACCAGCCGCCGCACCCGCTGCGGGGCCGCGGCCAGCACCCGTTGGGCGACGCTGGCCCCCATGGAGTGCCCGACCACCGAGAACCGCTCCCAGCCCAGCCGGTCGGCGAGCGCCAGCACATCGCCCGCCCCCTCGCCGGTGGTGAACGCGCCGTCCGCGCCCTTCGCCTCGCCGTAGCCGCGCAGATCGACCAGGGCGTACTGGAACGCCTCCCGGTCGAGATCCGGTAGGACCGGGTCGAAGGCCGACCGGTCGCTGAACCACCCGTGCACCGCGATGACCTTGTGCGCCCCCGTGCCGTGCAGGGCATGAGGCAGAACGAAAGAAGTCACGCTCACTCCAGACCTGTTGCGGAACGCCCCGACGGCCGAGGGCCACGCCCGTCCACAGTGGCCATCGCCCGCCCGTCCGGCAAGAGCGCCCCACGCGGCGCGGGTCACTCCCCGCGAGCCGGTGGGAGGCTCTCCAGGCGCTGCCGCAGGAACCGGCGCTCGGCCGCGTTCTCGGCGCGGTCGAGGGCCCGCTCGTAGGCCTCGGCCGCCTCGGCGGTGCGGCCCAGGCGCCGCAGCAGATCGGCGCGGACCGCGTGGAAGAGGTGATAGCGGTCGAGGCCGAGGCCGTCGACGCAGGCGAGCGCCGCCGCCGGCCCCTCGACCTCCGCGACCGCGACCGCGCGGTGCAGGGCGACGACCGGGCCGGGGGACAGCGCCAGCAGCTGGTCATAGAGCCGGAGGATCTGCCACCAGTCGGTGGCCGCCGCGGTCGGCGCGTCACTGTGCACGGCGTTGATCGCCGCCTGGAGCTGATAGGGACCGGGCCGGTCGCGCCGCAGGCACTGCCGGACCAGGTCCTGGCCCTCGTCGATGATGGCCCGGTCCCAGCAGGCGCGGTCCTGGTCGGCCAGCAGCACCAGCTCCCCTCCCGGACCGGTACGGGACGCCTGCCGCGACTCGGTCAGCAGCATCAGCGCGAGCAGGCCCAGCACCTCGGGCTCGTCGGGCATCAGCCCGGCCAGCAGCCGCCCGAGGCGGATCGCCTCCCGGCAGAGGTCCGCGCGCACCAGCGACTCACCCGAGCTGGCCGCGTACCCCTCGTTGAAGATGAGGTAGACCACGGCCAGGACGGCCCGCAGCCGGTCCGGCAGATCGGCCTCGGTCGGCATCCGGTAGGGGATCCGGGCATCGCGGATCTTGCCCTTGGCCCGGACCAGCCGCTGCGCCATGGTGGGCTCGGCCACCAGGAACGCCCGGGCGATCTCCGCCGTGGTCAGCCCGCCCAGGAGCCGCAGCGTCAGGGCGACCCGCGCGGCGGGAGCGAGCGAGGGATGGCAGCAGGTGAAGATCAGGCGGAGCCGGTCGTCACGCACGGGTCCCTCCTCGGCCGGCTCCCCGGCGGCGTGCAGCACGGCGGCCTGCGCCTGCCGGTCCTCCCGGGAGCGCTCTCGGCGCAGCCGGTCGATGGCCCGGTTGCGGGCCGTGGTGATGATCCAGCCGGCCGGGCTCGGCGGCGGTCCGGCGGACGGCCACCGTTCGAGCGCCGTGGCGAAGGCGTCCTGGACCGCCTCCTCGGCGAGGTCGATGTCGCCGAAGACACCGACCAGGACGGCGACCGCGCGGCCGTACTCCGCGCGGAACACCCGTCCCACGTCCGCCGCAGTCACCGCCGGCCCGCCGGATGTCACCCGCAGGACCCGTACTGCAACGGCCTGACCTCGATCGGGAGGGTGGTGGCGCGGGCGAGCTTGCGCCCCCATTCGAGCGCGGCGTCGAGGTCGGGCGCCTCGATGACGGTGAACCCGCCGATGTGCTCCTTGCCCTCGACGAACGGGCCGTCCGTCATCAGCACCTCCTCGTCCTTCTGCCGCACCACCGTCGCCGTGCTCGGCGGGTGCAGCCCCCCGGCGAAGACCCACGCGCCGGCCGCCCGCAGCTCGTCGTTCACGGCCGCCACGTCCCGCATGATCGGCTCCAGGAACTCCGGGGACGGCGGCGGCCCGTCGGGCTGGTAGATGCTGAGCAGGTACTGCGTCATGGTGTGCCTCCTTGGCCGATGTCTCCGCCGGCGCCCCGCCGGCCTCTCACCCTCTATACGAACGGCTCCGCCCCGGATCGACAGGAGGACGCGACCGGCCGGGAGAAATTTCCGCCGCCCCCGCCCTGCCTCGCGCACCCGCTCCGCCCGGCGGCCGCCTCCTGCCGCCTGCCTTCGGGGGAATGCGTGCCCGCACACGTTCCAAGACCGCCGCGAGGTGATACCCGTCTGGTGTACGCGCGGAGTGCGGACGCCTGCCTCCCGCGGGCAGTCGTCCCCCGTCCGGTCCCCGGCGGCGGGGTGGGAGGTGGTGGCGACCAGGTGCAACACCGATCCGGCAGCGAGCCTGCACGCTCCTCCTCGATCCGCCGCATCAGGGCGGGGCGGCGCGGGACCGGCGCACCCCGTACGGCCCGCGCCGCGTGGGCAGCGGGCGGCCGACGACCGTCCGCCGGTGCCCCGGGCGGCGGCTCGCGGGAGGCGCCGGAGATCTCCCCGACCCTGCGGCTGGCGGCCGCCTACGGCTGGCGCCTGATCGTCGTCGGAGTCGTCGTCTACCTGATCTTCGCCGCGCTGGGCCGGTTCCATCTGGTGACCCTGGCGGTGTTCCTGGCCCTGGTGGTCACTGCGCTGCTGGAGCCGCTGGTCAGCGTGCTGGACCGCTGGATGCCGCGCTCGCTGGCCGTCGTGGTCGGCCTGCTGCTGGCCGTCCTGCTGCTCTTCGCCGTCCTGAGTCTGATCGGGGCGAACGTCGCCGGTGAGTGGGACGGGCTGCGCCGCGAGTTCGACGGCGGGGTGAACCGCATCGGGCGGTGGCTGGAAGGCCCGCCCTTCCATCTGCGGCCGGGGACGCTCGCGGAGGTGCAGGCGCAGGTCTCGCGGTTCGTGGCGAGCCACCGGACCACCCTGATCAACACGGCGCTCACCGGGGTGGGCCGGCTGGTGGCGGTGCTGACGGTCGGGGTGCTGGCGGTGTTCTGCTCGGTCTTCTTCCTGTACTCGGGCGACCGGATGTGGACGTGGTTCGGCGGACAGCTGCCGCTGCGCAGCCGTCGGCCGGTGCGGCTGGCGGGGCGCGCCGCATGGGTCACCTTCACCGGCTACACCCGCGGGATCGTGGTGGTGGCCGCGACCAACGCGGTGCTGGTGGGCGTGGCCCTGTTCGTGCTGCGGGTCCCCCTGGCCGTGCCGCTGGCCGTCCTGGAGTTCTTCGCCGCCTTCATCCCGCTGGTGGGCTCGCCCGTCGCGCTGGCCGTGGCCGCCGTGGTGGCGCTGGCCACGCGGGGCCCGCTGGTGGCGATCGTCGTGGTGCTGCTGATCGTGGTCATCGGGCAGCTCGAAGGCCATGTGCTGCACCCGCTGGTGATGAGCCGGGCCGTGCGGCTGCATCCGATGGTGGTCGCGCTCTCCGTCATCTGCGGCAGCGTCGCGGCGGGGGTGGCCGGCGCGGTGGTCGCCGTCCCGCTGGTCTCCGTGGTCTGGTCGGTCTACGGCGTGCTGCGGGTGCACCCGCCCGCCCTGCCCGAGAGCGACTGACCGGGCGCCTCCGGCGGAGGCCGCGGAACCCACCCGTCCGGGCCTGTGGGACGATTCCGGCCGGTGCGCACGGCGGAGAGCGGGAACGATCCGTGCCGCAGGGAACGCAGGGACAACGGCCTACGGGCGGGACGCGGGAGACTTCAGGTGTTTGCGATATCGCTGGGTGACGACGGTGCCGAGCTGCGGCCGCTGGAGCCCCGGCACGCCGAGGCCTACCTCGCGCACATCGACCGCAGCCGTGCCTACATCGGCCGGTACATCGCGCTGCCCGACTTCGCCACCGACCTCCCGTCCGCCACGGCGTTCCTCCAGTCCTACGCGGACAAGGCGGCGACCGACAGCGGCCGCCTGTACGGCATCTGGCAGGGCCCGGAGCTCGTCGGGGGCGTGCTGTTCCGCACCTTCGACGCCGCGTCGGGCACCTGCGAGGCCGGCTGCTGGCTGGAGGAGGCGGCCGCCGGACGCGGACTGGTCACCCGCGCGATGCGGCTGCTGATCGACTGGGCGGTGGACGAGCGCGGCATCCACCGCGTGGAGTGGATCGCCGCCTCCGCCAACACCGCGAGCATCAACGTCGCCAAGCGGCTCGGCATGGTCCGCGACGGCGTGCTGCGCGAGAGCTACCTCTACCGGGGCGTGCGGCACGACATGGAGGTCTGGTCGGTCCTCGCCCCGCAGTGGCGCGAGCTGCGGGACTCCGGCCGGTTCGAGCCGCCCGCGGCGCAGCGGTAGCCGGGCCGCGCCTCAGGCTTTCCCGCTGCCCCGCTCGGCCAGCCGCTCCACCGCGGTCAGGACCCGGCCGGCGCCGTCCTCGGCGTCGAGCAGCGCCGCGAGCTGCCGTGCGCGATGGCCGTAGCGGGGCTCCTCCACGGCCTTGCGGAGGGCCGCGGCGAGCCGTTCGGCGGACAGCTGCCGGAACGGGATCCGCCCCGGGCTGACCCCGAGCGCGGTCAGCCGCGACGCCCAGAACGACTGGTCCAGCATCAGCGGCACCGGGACCGCCGGCACCCCGGCGCGCATGCCGGCCGCCGTGGTGCCCGCGCCCGCGTGGTGGACGACGGCCGCCATCCGCGGGAACAGCCGCGCGTGCGGGACCTCGCCCACGGTCAGGACGTCATCGCCGTCGACCGACAGCCCCGCCCACGCCGTCTGGACCACTCCGCGCATCCCGGCGAGCCGCAGGGCCCGGCCCACCAGGCGTCCGAAGCGCTCCGGGTCACCGAGGGCCATGCTGCCGAAGCCCACATAGACCGGCGGCGGACCGGCGTCGAGGAAGTCCGCCAGCCGGGAGTCCGGGGCCCAGCCCGGGGCCTCCCACGGCCACCAGTAGCCCGCCACCTCCATGCCGGGCCGCCAGTCCACGGGCCGGGGGACCACCACCGGGCTGAAACCGTGGTGCACCGGCCAGGTCGCCTTCCGCCGGGCGAGCGCGCCGGGCGTCACACTCAGCTGCCGCTGGAGGTGCTTGATGCCGGGCGCGAACGCCCGGTCCAGCAGGGACAGCGCGCAGCGTCCCGCGGCCCGGTTGCCGAACGGTCCCAGCGACGGCAGGTCGAAGATGACCGGCGGGAACTCCCGGGTGGGGGCGAGGGGTTGCAGGAAGACCCCGGCGCTGGGCAGGCGCAGTCCCTCCGCCGCGACCACACCCAAGGGGGCCAGGCTGCTGGAGAACAGCACGACGTCGGCGCCGGAGGTGCAGGCCTCGACCAGCGCGTCGGCCATCTTGGGTGCCAACTCCCGGGCCAGCTTGATCTGTTCGGTCTTGGAGGGCATCGTCCCGTGACTGCTGCCGCCCTGCCCGTCGGGTCCGGCGCCCACGGTGGCGTACCGGTCGAGCGGCAGTGGATGGAACCCCAGACCGCTGCGGCGGACATGGACGGCCGAGCGGGTGTGCGTGGCCATCACCACCGTGTGGCCGGCTTCCTGGAGTCTGCTCCCGAGGCCGGTGTAGGGAGCCACGTCCCCGTGCGAGCCTGCGGTGGCGATCAGGATGTGCATGGTCAAAAGTGTCCCGTCTCGCGGGAGGCGGGGAGGGTGAGTGCGCACCGCGTCACCCGGGCGGACTAATGTGCGTATCCCTCGCACTCCGCACCTTCCCCGCACTCCGGGCATGTGCGGTCAGTCCCGCCGGGCGATCACCCGGTAGGCGTTGGACAGTCGAGTGCGCCGGGTCAGCGGCGCCAGCAGCAGATCCACCCCGAGCAGGACGAGCAGTGCGGGCGTGGCCGCCAGCAGGGCCAGCGCGCGGATGCCCCGGCCGAGCGGGCCGGGCTTCCTCGGCAGCCACGGCAGATCCTCGCCCGGCAGCACGGAGTTGAGCACATTGACCGCCGCGGAGGTGAGGTCGGTGGGGATGTGCGGCTCCTTCCGGTCGACGGCCACGACGGTGAAGCCCTGCTCGGCCAGTTCGCCGCGGAGGTTGTCCAGCGGCACGAGGTGCAGGTGCTGGGGCTGGAGCCACGGACCCCACCAGCGGCCCAGCAGCCGGGCGGCGGCGGACTGCGGGTCGGGCACCTCGACCAGGAGGTGACCGCCGGTGCGCAGCACCGTCCGGGCGGCGGCCAGTTCGTGCCGTGGCGCCAGGGTGTGCTCCAGGTAGTGGTACATGCTCACCACGTCGTACTGGCCGGCGAGCTGACCGGCCAGGCCCGGGAACGAGCCCCGGAAGGCGCGCGCGATACGGCCGTTGCGGGCGGCGATCTCGACGCCCTCGCCCCAGTCCAGGCCGTGGAACTCGGTGCCCGGGTGCAGGCGCTGGGCCTCGGCGCAGAAGTGGCCGTGGCCGGTGCCGACGTCCAGCCAGCGTCCGGGACGGCCGTAGGGGAGCATCGCGCGGGCGCGGGTCCGGTAGAGCTTGACGGCCAGGGGGGAGGACGCCATCCGCGCCATCGTGGCCTCCCCGAGGCCGTCGTAGCAGTCGCGGTAGTAGAAGTCCAGGCCCTCCGCGCTCAGTCGGGGGTTCTGGAAGACGTGGCCGCAGCTGTGGCAGGTGTCGAGGACGAAGCTGCCCGGCTTGCGCTGGGGGTGATTGGTGGTGCGCAGGCGCTCGCGCAGAAGATGGGAGGCGCACCAGGGGCACGTACGGCGCGGTGGCTCGAAGAACCGTGCCAGCCCGTGCGCCAGCTCGTCCTGGTAGTGCGGCCGGTGGGCGGCGACTTGCTCGCTTCGCGTCTTCATCGGGAGCCTCTTTCAGCTGTCGTCCTGCGGGGGAAGCGTGCTGCGGGTGGGAGGCGCGGGCGACACGCGAGGGCGGCGGTTCGTGGACGGTCCCCCGCCGTTCGGACCGGGCCGGGCCGGACGACGGGACCGACCTCCGCTACGGGGCCACCGCCGGCCGGTGACGGTCACGGCGGTGGGCGCGGGACGTGGAGAGGTGCCGCATGCAGGGGCGTTCCACGCCCGCGTAGACCAGCCAGGAGAGCAGGAAGATCACCGGAAGGGCGGCCAGGATCGCCGCGAGCGCGCTCCAGCCCAGATGCGTCAGACCCACGAACATCAGACCCAGCACCACGAGATGCACCAGATACATCGCGTAGGAGATCTCACCGAGGAACACCAGGGGAGCGGTGCGCAGCAGCGACGGTCCGCCGCGCAGATCCAACTCGGCGGTGGCATGGACCAGTACGGCCAGCGGCGCCACGGTCGAGGCCGCGTACATGAACTCGTGCGGCAGGAACGAGCTGTTCACGATGATGGCGCTGATGACGCCCAGCGCGGCCGGCAGCACCCCGATGCGCGGTAGTCGGATTCCCTCGGCCGAGATCCGGGCTGCGATCATCCCGAGCACGAACTCCGGCAGCCGCGTGATCGGGAGCATGTAGAGGAACCAGTAGCCGGTGAAGAACCGCCCCTCGGGGTTGAGCACCAGGGCGCAGAACACCGGCCAGATCCAGACGAGGGCGATGGCCGACACGGCGCCGATCAGCAGCCCCCGCCGCGACAGCCGCCTGATCCACGGCAGCAGGACCGGGAAGAGCAGGTAGAAGAACCCCTCGGCGGCCAGCGACCAGGAAACGGGATTGCCCGCGGAGAGGAAGCGCTGGCTGGGCACCCAGGTGTTCACCAGGAACAGACTGGCGAGGTGGGCCACCATCCCCGAACCGGCGCCGGAGGCCGCCGTCCCGGCGAACGCCAGGGCGCCCACGACGACACACCAGGTCAGTACGTGATTGGGCAGGATCTTGGCGGCCCGCCGGCGCCAGAACGACCGCGCGGTGTCGGTCGGGCGGGCCGAGTGGGTCAGGACGTACCCGCTGAGGATGAAGAACAGCGAGACCGCACTCGCGCCCACCCAGACCTCGGGCCCCAGCGTCCTGGCGAGGCGGGGGCTGGACAGCAGGGCGCAGTGCGTGAAGACGACCCCGGCCGCGGCGGTGAAGCGCAGGCCGGTCAGCGAGGGCAGCCGCCCGCCGGATCTCCTGCCGTCCCCCGCCGGCCTCCCCGTTTCCGTACGGGCGGCCGGGACGCGCCCCGCCCTGGTGGCGGACCGCGGTGACAGCCTGGAGAGATGGCGCATGGGAGGCCTCCTGCGAGAGCACGCCCGAGCCCACGACCACCGCGTACAGGGAGCGAGGCGCAGGGGGCGGGGCCCGTCGGGGATCGGACGGCATGACTGATCCTGGCCCGAGCAAAGGAATGGGCGGCCCGTCGCGCGGCTGGCACGATTGACCCATTGCCGGACACCCGGGCAATAGGGGGCCGGGCCGATTTCACCCGTACGGCCCAGCTCCGGGCCGATGGCCGGTGGTGCCGCGCACGGGATGTCACGAGGGTGCCGGGAGCGCCGCTGTGTGCGGGAAGGCGGCCGATGTGCGCTCTGCCGATCGGGTGACGTGGCGTCAGGACTCTTGCTGGCATATGACCCCCGATGGATTACTGGCCTCATCCAATCCGGTGGGCCGCCCGTTCCTCTCCGGGGAGCGGCAACTGGCCTGCCCTCAATGACTACTTGAGTGCGGGCAACGGTGCGGCCCTGGCACCGTCACATGCACGCTCCGCGTGGAGGAGGTGCATTCCTCGACCCGTGCGGTGCGCGGCATCAGGGTGCCCGGCGGTTCACGCCATCTCATTCCGGGGGCGTACATGCCAACTGTCCGTACTCTGCGATCCCTCCTCGGCGCCTGTGTCCTTGCCGTGGGACTGGCCCTGGCGCCGGCCCCGGCCCACGCACAGACCTCGACCTCCGTGCTGTGCGGCGAGTCCGCACTGGTGAACGCAATCACGACGGCGAACGCCAAGGGCGGGGACACCTTGGCACTGTTCCCGTTCTGCACCTACCGGATCACCAGCGCCCACTATTGGGGTGCCAGGGGGCCGGTGGGGCTGCCGGCCATCACCACCCCCATCAAAATGCTCGGCATCGGCAACATCATCGAGCGTGACCCGGGCGCTCCGCAGTTCCGTGTCCTTCAGGTCGAAGGATCCGCCAACGTGCCGGGCACGAAAGGGCAGTTGACCGCGCAGGGGATCACCGTCCGCGGCGGAAGCGCCGTGTCCCCCTATCCGGGAGGCGGCATCTCCAACCTGGGCGGCACCGTCTCCCTGAGCCTCAGCGACATCAGCGGCAACACCGCCGTCGCCGGCGGCGGCCTCTACAACGACAACGGCGTCATGGTCCTGTCCAACACCCACGTGCACAACAACTCGGTCCCGACCACCGGCGGCGGGATCTACCTCAACTCCGGCAGCGTGCTGTTGACGGACTACCTCACCTACGTGCGGGACAACACCCCGGACAACTGCGCTCCGCCCGGAAGCGTCGGCGGCTGCGTCTGAGGGCCGGCCGGGCCATCGGCCCGTGCTCCACCAGGCGATCCACACCCCAGCCCGCCGCACCCGCGGCTTTGCCGCCGCGGTTCGTCACTCCCTTCACACACCGCTCCACACACGCCATCAAGGAGGAAACGCCATGCCCATCAGCCCCAATCAGGGGTCGACCGCGGGTGGGACCACGGTCACCATCACCGGCACCAACCTCGCCAACGCGTCATCCGTGCACTTCGGCTCCAAGACAGCCACCATCACGGCCAACACCCCCACCTCGGTCACCGTCACCTCGCCATCCGGCACCGGCACGGTACCGGTGACGGTCACCACGCCCGCCGGCACCAGCAACCCGCTGTCGTTCTTCTACATCGGCGCGCCGTTCAAGTCGAGCCTCAGCCCCATCACGGGCGTCACGGCGGGCGGCAACACCGTCACCATCAACGGCACCGGGCTGAGCACCGCCACCACCGTGCACTTCGGCGCCGCCACCGCGACGCCGACCGTGATCAATGACGGGCAGCTGACCGTCGCCGTTCCCGCGGGCACGGGCCCCGGGCCGGTGAGCGTCAGCGTCACCACCGCCGGCGGCACCAACAACGGTTTCAGCTACACCTACGTGGACGCTCCCACCGTCACCTCGCTCAACCCCAACTCCGGTCCGGCGAGCGGCGGAACGGTGGTGACCGTCACCGGCACCAACCTCAGCACCACCCAGTCGGTCACCTTCGGCGGCGTGCCCGCGGCGTTCTCGGTGATCAGTGACACCAGTCTCTCGGTCGTCTCCCCGCCCACCCCGGACGGTCAGCCCGGCCCCGCCGACGTCGTCGTCACCACCACCGGGGGTTCCGCGAACATCGGCTTCACCTACCTCGCCGGACCCGGTATCTGATCCCCGGTCCGGTCCGCCGACCGCCTGGATCTCTTCACCAGGCGTGCGGACAGCTGCCCGGACAGGTGCCTCGCGCCTGTCCGGGCCCAGCTCATCTCCCTTGACGCGCCCGCTGCGGCACTGCCCCTCCGGTGCCCGGCCCGGGCGCCCGCCCTCGAAGGACCATGGCTGTGAAACCCTCAGAGAATCTGCCGTCCGACTCCGCCCCGCAGTCGCTGGCCGCCGCCCCGCCCGCGGTGCTCTCGGTGTCACCCACCTCGGGTGCCACCGGGGGCGGTACCGTCGTGACGGTGAACGGCACCGGCTTCACCGGCGCCACCGCCGTGCGCTTCGGCGCCACCCAGGGCACCGCGGTCACCGTCGTCTCCGACACCCAGATCACCGTCACCTCCCCGCCGGGCACCGGCACCGTCCAGGTCACCGTCACGACCCCGGCCGGTACCAGCAACCAGTTCGTCACCTTCGGCTACACCGCCACCCCTGCGCCCGTGCTCAGCGCACTGAGCCCGAATACGGGTCCGGCGGCGGGCGGAACGGTGGTGACCCTGTCGGGAACGGGCTTCACGGGTGCGACGGCGGTGCGGTTCGGTTCGGTCTCGGCCTCGTTCACGGTGGTGTCGTCGACGCAGATCGCCGCGACGGCACCGGCGGGTTCCGGCACCGCCCAGGTAACGGTGACGACCCCTGGGGGCACCAGCAACGGCCTGCCGTACACCTACAGCGCGGTGTCCGCTCCCGTGCTGTCCTCGGTGAGCCCGAACACCGGTCCCGCGGCGGGTGGGACGGTGGTGACCCTGTCCGGAACGGGCCTCGCGGGTGCGACGGCGGTGCGGTTCGGCTCGGTGTCGGCCTCGTTCACGGTGGTGTCGTCGACCCAGATCACCGCGGTCGCGCCTGCCGGGACGGGCACGGTGCAGGTGACGGTGACGACGCCTGGCGGTACGAGTAACGGGGTGGCGTTCACCTACGTCTCGGTGTCCGCTCCGGTGTTGTCGTCGGTGAGTCCGTCGTCGGGTTCGTCGGCGGGTGGGACGGCGGTCACGCTGACGGGTTCGGGGCTGACCAATGCGAGTGCGGTGCGTTTTGGTTCGACGCCGGCGACATCGTTCACCGTGGTCTCCGATACCGTCATCACCGCGGTTGCGCCTGCTGGGACCGGCACGGTGCAGGTGACGGTGACGACGCCTGGCGGTACGAGTAACGGGGTGGCGTTCACCTATACGTCGGTGGCTGTGCCGGTGTTGTCGTCGGTGAGTCCGTCGTCGGGCTCGTCGGCGGGTGGGACAGCGGTCACTTTGACGGGTTCCGGGCTGACCAATGCGAGTGCGGTGCGGTTCGGTTCGACGCCGGCGACATCCTTCACCGTGGTCTCCGACACCGTCATCACCGCGGTCGCGCCTGCCGGGTCCGGCACGGTGCAGGTGACGGTGACGACTCCGGGCGGCACCAGCAACGGTCTCTCCTACACCTACGTGGTGGCGCCGACTCTGACCGCCGTCAGCCCCAACCAGGGGCCCACCTCGGGCGGGAACACCGTCACGCTCACCGGCACCAATCTCACCGGAACCACCGCGGTCGCCTTCGGTACCACCCCGGCGGTGTCCTTCACCGTGGTATCGCCGACTCAGATCACGGCCGTGGCTCCGGCGTCGGTGGCGGGGGTGGTGAGCATCACCGTGACCGGGCCGGGAGGGAGCAGCACCCTTCCGAACTCCTACTTCTTCGTCAACGCCCCCGTTCTCACCGCTGTGACACCGCTCTCGGGGCCGCTGGCGGGCGGCAACACCGTCACCCTCGTCGGCAGCTCCCTGGTCGAGGCCACGGCGGTCCGCTTCGGGAGTACCGCTGCCACGTCCTTCACGGTGGTCTCGGATTCCCAGATCACCGCCGTGGTCCCCGCGGGGCTCGCCGGGCCCGTTCAGGTGACCGTGACCACCGTCGGCGGCACCAGCAACCCGGTGACCTACACCTACCTCACGCCTCCCGTCATCACCTCGCTGTCACCGACACAGGGGTCCACCTCCGGCGGCAGCACCGTCACCCTCACCGGCAGCAACTTCTCCCAGGCCACCAAGGTGTTCTTCGGCAGCCAGCCGGTCGGCTTCACTCTCGTCTCCGACACCCACCTGGTGGCCGATGTCCCGGCGGGCGCCCCCGGACCGGTGAACGTCACCGTGGTCGGCCCCGGCGGCACCAGTGCCCCGCAGACCTACACCCGGCTGTCCTCGCCCGGTATCTGAGGTACGGGTGGGCGGGTCCGGCCGTCCCTGATTGCCAGCGGCCTGTCGGACAGGGCACCCTTGCGTCATGTCGCACGTGAGACTCGAAGCCTGGATCGGCGGAGAGTGGCTGGAAGTGGATGCCGTGAGTGTCTCCGTCATGGATTCCGCGCTGACCCTCTCCTTCGAACGCCAGAAGTCCGAGTCCGGATACCGCAGCCTGATCTGGGAGCCCCTGGAGAGATTTCTCCGGGAATACCGCGAGGAGCCGGTGGTCGTCGTGCCGCTGGGGCGCAGCCTGCCCGTGATGTTCGGCCCCGGTGCCGCGGGGCCCTTCCGGCTGTCCGAGATCTCGGACAGCTGACCGGCGGTCTTCCCGGAGGGGGCTGACCCGTCAGCTCGTCTGTGCGGCGCGGCGGATGAGGTCGGCGGCCTTCTCCGCGATCATGATCGTCGCGGGGTTCGTGTTGACCGAGACGATCGTGGGCATCACCGACGCGTCCGCCACCCGCAGGCCCGTCAGCCCGTGCACGGTGAGATCCGGAGCGACCACCGCCTCCGCGCCGGTGCCCATCGCGCAGCTGCCCACGGGGTGGAAGTACGTGCCGGTGGCCCGCGCCAGGTACGCACGCAACTCGCCCTCCTCGGTGACGCCGTCGCCGGGGAGGACCTCACGCGTGCGCCACTCCCGGAACGGAGGTGCCGCCGCGATCTCCCGCGCCACCTCGATGCCGTGCAGCATGCGCCGCACGTCCGACTCCGTACCGAGGTAGTTCGGGTCGATCAGCGGCGGGGTGTCCGGATCGGCGCCGGCCAGCCGCACCGAGCCCCGGCTCTGCGGCACGGTCGCCAGACCGAGGGTGAAGCTGTTCGCCGGGGCCCGCATCGTCGGCGGGTGGTAGGGGATGTGAATGAACATCAGCTGCATGTCGGGCCCGGACAGCGCGGTATCGCTGCGCCACAGCAGTGAGGACTCCGAGAGGTTGGTGCGTCCCGCGGGAATCGGGCGGCTCGCCTCGTGGACGAGCGGGCACAGCGGGTGGTCGTGCAGATTGCGTCCCACGCCGGGCAGGTCGTGGTGGACCTCGACACCGGTGCGGCGCAGTTCGTCGGCGGGGCCGATGCCGGACAGCAGGAGCAGCCGCGGGGTGTCGACGCTGCCGGCGCTGACGATCACCTCGGCACGGGCGTGCGCGGTGACCGTCTCGGTTCCCCGGCGGAACTCCACTCCCGTGCACCGGTCGCCGTCGAGCAGCAGCCGGCGTGCGCGGGAGCCGGTCGAGACGGTCAGGTTCGGCCGCTGGGCGCGGACCGGGTGCAGATAGGCGTCCGCGGTGCTCTGCCGCCTGCCGTCGGCGATGCTCAGATCGTGCCGGCCCGCGCCTTCCTGGTGGCGGCCGTTGAAGTCGTCGGTGGCCGGGTGGCCGGCCGCGACGGCGGCGTCGACGAAGACCTGGGAGAGCGGGTTCGCCACCTCCGGCTGCGCCGGGGCGGGGCGCATCGGGCCGCTGCCGCCACGGAACCCGGGGTCTCCGCCGGCGACCGTCTCCATCCGCCGGAAGTACGGCAGGAGCGCGTCGAAGTCCCATCCCGTGCACCCGGCGGCGGCCCAGCGGTCGAAGTCGTTGCGGTGCCCGCGCAGGAACACCATCGCGTTGGTCGCACTGCACCCGCCCAGCGTGCGGCCCCGCGGGTAGGCGTGGGCTACTCCGCCGGTGCCGTGCTGGGGCACGGTGGTGTAGGCGTGGTCGACCTCGCTGCCGAGCAGCGCGGGCCACGCGGGCGGTGTGGCGAGGTCCGCCCGGGTCTTCGCGGGCCCGGTCTCCAGCAGCAGGACCGTGCGGTCCGCATCCTCGGACAGCCGCGCGGCCAGCACGCAGCCCGCCGACCCCGCACCGACCACGATGTAGTCGAACTCCTCCGGTATCACCACTGTGCCCTCCCCTTCGTCACCTGCGGGGCCGGTCGCGGAGGCCTGCGCCAGTGGGCGGTGACCGTGGTGCGACGGTGCCCTCGTCCACGGCATCGTAGCGTCGCCCGCGCCGTTGATGATCTAGGGAAAACCGTCAACTCCCGCCGTGCGCACCGAAGATGGCGCAGGCGGGAGTCGGGAGGCGGTGGCCCGAGGCCGGGCCCGGACGGTCAGGGCGCGGCGAGCCGCGCGGACACGCAGGGGTCCTCGTTGCGGTAGCCGAGGCGGGTGTAGAGCCGCTCGGCGGGCGCGTTGTCGGCGAGCTGCCACAGCGTGCAGTACCCGTACCGGCGGACCGCGTAGCGGGTCAGCCAGGAGGTCAGGGCGGCGCCCAGGCCCTGGCCGCGCTGTGAGGCGTCGGTCGCGACGGACGCCATCAGCGGTGCACCGCTGTCCGGCAGACTGCTCATGGCACCGCAGGCCACCAGCCGCCCGTCGGGGTCGCGGATGCCCGCCCACACGCTGACGTCGGAGGAACCCGGGCCGGTGGAGTGGGCCGGGCTGTGGACGTTGAGGAAGGCCAGCAGCTCGTCGTGGTGGGACTCGTCGAGGACGATCACCCGCTCCTCGGCCCGCTGGACCGGCGGCTCCTCCAGCGTCCAGCGGAAGATCCACTCGACGACATCGGTCACCGGCAGCAGCCGGCCGGCCAAGGCCTCGGTGCCGCGCGGGCCGGTGAACTCCCGCACCTGGTCGGGACGGCCCAGCGCGGCGCGCAGGACGAGCCCGGCGGCGGCGTCCGGTTCGCCGACGCTCCACATGTGTCCGCGGCCACCGTCGAGCCAGGCCACGGCGCCGTGGCCGGTCCAGCTGATCCGGTCGGCCGGGTGCTGCCGCGCGGCGCCGAAACGCAGCAGGGCAGCACCGGTCCGGAGTTCCAGGCCCTGGGTGAACAGGTCCGCGGTCGGGGGAACAAGAGTCGTTGCCTGCATCGCTCTCTGGGGAAGGCCGTAGGGGAGGGGCTCGGCCCGGACGCGCGCAGGACGCGGCCGGAACCGTCTGTTCTGAAGTGTGGGGATCCCGGCAGCGGCTGCGCACGCGCGCGCCCGGCCGACCGGGACGGCCCACTGTTGCACACTGCCCCCGGCCCGGAGCAAATCCCGGCGGAACCCCTGGGTGAACATGGTGTGGCCATCCCGGGCAGAGGTGCCTCGCCGGGCCTGATGTGGGGCGAATCACCTGGTCGGGCGGGGTGCGGAGCACCGGGACGGGCTGCCGGGCGGGGCGCCGTGACGGCCGTCGCGGCGGCGCCCGGGTCCCGAGGGCGGGAACCCGGCAGCCCCGCGGTCCGACTAGTGGGCTGTGGAATGGAGCGAGAAGAGGCGGACGGGGCCGGGGCCCGCTGTGGCGCGGCACGGAAGCGAGCAGAGTGGGTTGGAGGTACGGCTGCGCGGCGTGGTGTGCCGGCACGGCCGCCTGGAAGCGGTGCAGGGCGTCGATCTCGATGTGGCGGCCGGTGAAAGAGTCGCGCTGACCGGCACCAACGGCTCCGGGAAGACCACCTTGTTGCGCGCCGTGCTCGGTCTGCACCGCCGGGTCGACGGGCAGATCCTGGTCGGCGGGCGGGGCAGCCGCACCGCCGCCGAGTGGGCATGGCGCCGGCGGGCCTGCGCCTGGATTCCGCAGCGCCCGGCGGCCGGGCGGTTCCCGCTCCTCGCCGGTGAGCTGCTGGCGAGCAGCGGGGCCCCGGCCGAGGCCGCGGAGGCGGCCGGGCGGCTGGGCGTCGGGATGATGGCGGACCGGCCGCTGAGCAGCCTGTCCGGCGGCCAGTTGCAGCGGATGCACCTGGCGCGCGCGGTGGGCTGCGTCGCCGCCGGGGCCGGGGTGCTGCTCGCCGACGAGCCGACCGCGGCGCTGGACTTCGCGGGGCAGGAGGAGGCCGCCGAGGTCCTCACCACGCTGCCGGTGACGCTGCTGGTCGTCACCCACGACCGGGCGATGGCCGCGCGCTGCGACCGCACCTGGGAGATGGCCGCCGGACGTCTGCGGGAGGTGTCATGAGCGCCCTCGCGCAGATCGCCGAGCTGTGGCAACTGGTCCCGGTGCAGCGGGCCGGCGGCGGACTGCTGCTCGCGGCCTTCGGCCTGCCGATCGTCGGAGTGGTGATCGTCGGCCTCGACATCATGCCGGTGCGCTTCGCCATGATGCACGTCGCGCTGCTGGGCATCGCCGTGGGACAACTGCTGGGACTCGACCCGATGCTGTGCGCACTGGTCGCGTGCGCGCTGGCCGGCGCGGGAGTGGCACCGCTGGCGCGGACCGCGGAGGGGCTGTCGGGGGCGATGGGGCTGCTGATGAGCCTGGCCATCGCCGTCGCGCTGCTGCTGCTCGCGCTCTCCGGGGTCAACGCCAACGGTGCCTTCGCGCTGCTGTGGGGCTCGATCCTGGCCGTGCGCCCGGCCGATCTCGCCGTGCTGGGGGTGCTGGCGGTGGCCGTCCCCGCGCTCTTCGTCTGGCGCCGCCGCGACCTGGCCCTGCTGCTGCACGACCGGGAGCTGGCGCAGTGCTCCGGGGTCGCGGTGCAGCGGCTGACCGTGCTGCTGCTGGTCCTGGTGGCGGTCGCAGTGGCCGGCGCCATCCGGCTGACCGGCGCGCTGCTGGTGGACGCCCTGACCCTGCTCCCGGCGCTCGCCGCTCGCCGCCTCGGCCGCTCACTGGTGTCGATCACGGTGTGGGCGGTCGGCATCGGCGTCGTCGTCAACGTCCTCGGATTTCTGCTGTCACTGGCCTGGGACCTGCCGCCCGGCCCGGTACTCGTCCTCGCCGCGGGGGCCGTCGCCCTCGTCGCCCACCTCCTCCCCGAACGGAGAACCCGCTCATGGCGCCTGCCCGCCACGTCGTCCGCCCCCTCACCGCACTGAGTGCGGGGGTGCTCCTGCTGACCGGCCTGACCGGCTGCACAACCGGTTCCGGCAAGGACGGGCCGTCCGCGAAGGGGGCGTCCGGGCCCGTCGTCGTCGCCACCTCCAGCTGGGAGGCGGCACTCGCGAAGGCGGCCGGGGCCAGGAACGTCCGGTCCCTCGTCCCGCCGTCGGTCCGGCACGCGCCCGACTACGACCTCAAGCCGTCCGACCTGGCGGCGGTCGCCGACGCCGACTACGTCCTGTACGCCTCCTTCGAACCGTTCGCGGGACGCATCAAGGAGGCCGCCGGCTCCAAGGCGAAGCTGATCGAACTCAACCTGGACAACGCGCCCGACACGACGAAGGGCCAGGTCACCAAGCTGGGACGGAAGTTCGGCACCGAGAAGGCAGCCGCCTCGTGGAACGCCACGTTCACCGCACGGTGGAACTCCCTGAGCCGCCAGGTCAAGGCGAGTCGGCCGGCCGGCAAGCCGCCCGTCGTGGCGGCGCAGAAGTTCACCACCTGGGCGGCCGATCTCGCCGGCGCGCGGGTGGTCGGCACGTACGGTCCGGAGGCGGTCACCCCAGACCAGCTGTCCTCCCTGACGGCCAAGAAGCCCGCGTACGTGCTGGAGAACGAGAACATGTCGACCGGCACCGTCCTGCCCGGCTCGGGAGCCGAGCAGCTGAACATCGCCAACTACCCGGGCAAGGACCTCGACCTGCTGGGCGTGTACCGCAAGGCCGCCGCACAGATGGAGAAGGCGTTCTCGCGCGGATGAGCGGATGAGCGGATGAGCGGATGAGGGGTGAAGGGGGGCAGGACCGTCCGGTGCGGTCCTGCCCCCTTCACCCACTCCTGCTTCAAGCGCCCTCGCCTGACCCGTCCTCGTGCGGGTGTCAGCCCGCCCGGGTCCGGTCGGCGGGGAACGCCTCGGCGGCCCGGGCCCGTAGTGCCGCACGGTCGGGCTTGCCTGCCGGGGTGAGCGGCAGAACGCCGGTGAGCAGCAGCAGATGCTCCGGGTGCTTACGGCGCTCCAGCCCGAGCCCGTCCAGGTGCGCGCACAGGCCCGCCAGCGCCGGCGTCCGGCCGGGGCGGGGAACGACGCAGGCCGCGAGGCGTTCCCCCATCAGCGGGTCCGGGACGCCGACGCACAGCACGTCCCGTACGTCCGGATGGGAGGAGAGCGCGCCCTCGACCTCGGCGGGGCTGACGTTCGCGCCGCCGCGGATCACGATGTCCTTGAGGCGGCCGACCACCCGCAGGCTGCCGTCGTCGGTGAAGCGCCCGAGATCCCCGGTGCGGACCCAGCCGTCGGCCGTGCGGTAGCGCATGTTCAGCTCCGGCGCGCCGACGTAGCACAACGGGGTCATCGGGCCGCGGGCCAGGATCTCTCCCGCGTCGCCCGCGGCGCCGCCCTGGAGGGGAGCGATCCGGATCTCGCAGACACCGGGGTCGGGCCGGCCCACCACGATCCCCGGACCGGTCTCCGGCCCGGCGGGACCGGCCAGCCCGCCGTGGCAGTGGACGCCGTCGGCGGAACCGTAGAGGTTGACGACGGCGCAGCCGAAGGCCCGCCGGGCCTCCTCGCGGGTGGCCGCGTCGAGGGCGGAGCCGCCGAGCACCAACGCGGTGGGGGCGGCGGGCCGTTCGTGCTCCGCCGCCGGACGGTCGAGCATCATCCGCACCATGGTGGGCACGGCCATCACATGGGTGGGCCGGTGGGCGCGGATCGCCTCCAGGGCCGCGTCCGGGGTGAACCGGTCGAGCAGGACCAGGCAGCCGCCGTGCCGGGCGAGGGTCACCGCCGTGCCGCTGCTGCCGAAGGCCGAGGCCAGCGGCACCAGGAACAGGCAGCGCGGGGGAGTGCCCGACCGCAGCAGCGACGCCAGCGAGTTGCCGCGGCCGCCGGCGAGCGCGTTGTGGGAGTACGCCACCATCTTGGGCTCGGCCTCGGAACCGGAGGACACCAGGATGCGGGCGGCCGCGTCCGGGTCGGGCCGCGCGGGCCGGAAGTCGTCCGCCTCGGTCTCCAGCAGCTCCGCCAGCGACAGACAGCCCTCGGGGGCCGGGCCGGGACCGGCCGCGATCACCGTGTGCAGCGCGGGAAGTTCGCCGCCGGATCCGGCTCGTTGGCCGACTGCGGCCGGCTGCCGTGCGTGCGTGATGCCGCGGTGCGCGGTGGCGGCGATCACGGCCCGCGCGCCGGAGCGGCCGAGCAGCGACGCCGCCTCCCGCCCGCCGCGCCCGACGGGGAACGGCAGGACGACGGCGCCCAGCGCGGCAAGGGCCAGATCGGCCGCCACCGCCTCCCTGCTGTTGGGGAGTTGGACGCCCACCGTGTCACCCGGGCCGATGCCGGTGCGGGCGAGCCCCGCGGCCAGGGCTCGTGCCAGGCGGTCCAGGTCCGCGTAACTGATCCCGCCCCGGTCGTCGATCACGGCGAGGTCATCGGGGCGGGCGATCCGCCGGGCCCGGAACAGGCTGTACAGATCCAGGTCGGGGCAGTGTCCTTCGGCGGCCCAGATGCGGCGCAGCGGAGCCGGGACGAGGTCGTGGAACCGGGGTGTCACAGGAACCTCCAGGGCGAAGGGACGGCCAGGGAGCCATGGGCGTCGCGGGTCAGGGCCGCGGCCACCCGCGGGTCGGACGGCAGCGCGGCCAGATCGGTGGTGACGCTGGTGGCCGTCAGGCCCCGGGCCCGCAGGGCGGCCACCGCCTGCTCCGCGGGGACGTCCCGCAGCCCGCGGAAGGCGGCGGCAGCGGCACGGGCGGCGTCGTCGGACGGGGCGAGCCAGCCGTCGGCGGTCGGCAGCGGACGGCGGAAGCCGGCCGGGCGGCGCAGCGTTCCACCGGCCGCGGCACGGTCCAGGGCCGGGGCGGTGAGCAGCTCCGCGGCGCCCAGCAGCGAGGACTCCACCCGCACCCCGCACCCGGTGCGTTCGCGCAGCAGCAGACCGGACAGCACCGCCCCCGCGCCGAGCAGTCCGCCGAGCACATCGAGCAGCGTCATCAGCGAGGGCGCGGGCGGCTCGCCGTCGGTGCGGGCCACCTCCCCGACGCCGGTCCGGGCCTGCACCATGAAGTCGGTGCCCATCGGGGCACCGGGCGGCGGACGGTCCGCCCAGCCGCTGGTGTACGCGTACACCAGGCCCGGGTTGACCGAGGCGAGGCGCTCGGCGTCCAGCCCGAACCGCTCCGCCTTGCCCGGCGCCCAGTTGTGCAGGAACACCGACGCACCGGTGGTCAGCTCCCGCAACTCCTCCTGCCCGGCACGGGACTTGATGTCGATCTCGACGGCCCGCTTGCCCCGGTTGAGGGCGAGCCAGCGGGCCGAGACGTCCGTACAGCAGGGCGGCATGCCGCGCAGCGGATCCCCGCCCGGCGGTTCGATGCGCAGCACGTCGGCGCCGAGCAGCCCGAGCAGATGGGCGGCGAGCGGTGCCTGGACCCGGCGGCCCGCCTCCAGCACGGTCAGACCGGCGAGGGGGAGCGCTGCCGGGGGAGGCGTGCCGCCAGTCGGCGCGCCGCCCGGCTCGTCGCGCGGTGTGACGGTCCACGGCCCGCCGGCCCGCGATGCCGGGTGGGCCGGCGGATGCAGGGCGCACACCTCGGCCCCCGCCTCGTCGGCGGCCTGCCGCACCCGCGCCCAGGAGACGGCCCGCGCGGTCTCCCGCAGCGCTGTGGGCAGCGGTGCGCGGGCGGTGGCGTAGCGGAACTGGAACGGGCGCCAGCCGCTGCGTATCGCGTCCTCGGGTGCGCCCAGCGCCCGCCAGAACCGTGCCCACGGGCCGGGCTCCAGCGCCTCCAGTTCGAACGCCGTGCCGCAGGACGCGGTGAACGGCGGGCCGCCGGAGGCGGACGGCACGGCCTCCGCCTCTGGCGCGTTCGCCGCGGCGAGGTACTGGGACAGCGTCAGCAGCGCGGCCCGGTCGGCCCCGGTGCGCAGCTCGACGGCGCCGCTGACGCCACGGACCCGGCCCAGCAGCCCGGCCAGCAGGCCCTGCACCGAGAGCACCGACGCACAGGTGGCGGCGTAGTCCACGGCGAGCCCCCGCGGAGCCCCGTCGCGTCTGCCGTGCACGTGCATCATCCCGGTGGCGGCCTGCACGGTGGCCTCGTCGGCGGCGTCCGCCGCCGGCAGCACATCGGCCCAGGCGGTGTGCGCGGTGACCCGGCCCAGCCGGCCGGTGGCCGCGAGGCGCGCGGGGCCGGACGGCGGGCCGGTGGCCCCGGCCGGGCAG
>NZ_BMND01000011.1 GCF_014646275.1 Streptomyces kronopolitis | reverse complement strand
GCCACCGGCCGCACCGGCCCCGGCCGCGGGGAAGCGGCCGCGGACCGGCGGGCGCGCCGTGCGGGGCGTGCCGGGCGCCCGTCCCGCGGGGCGAAACGGTTCACGTGGTCCGGTGCGCACGGCTTCGGGCGGGCGCCGGCCAGGGCCCGACCGCCGGCTGCTGCGCCAGCGCATCATCGTGTTCGTGGTGGTGACGCTGCTGGTGGCGCTGGGGATCGCGGCCGCGCAGGGCTGCCAGGGGCCGACCAGTGGGCGGGGGCTGGAGCGGCCCGCGCCGGTCGTCCCGGCCGGGAGCGCGGACGTCCGGCAGACCGGCTCGGCCTGACCGCCGGGCCCTTGGATCAGGACGCCGGGCGGCCCGTCGCCACCGCGTAGAACGCCACCGCGGCGGCCGCTCCGACGTTGAGCGAGTCCACGCCGTGCGCCATCGGGATGCGGACCCATTCGTCGGCGCCGCGCAGCGCACCGGTGCTCAGCCCGCCGCCCTCCGCGCCCAGCATCAGGGCGGCGCGCTCCAGCGTGTGCGGGGCGGCCTCGTCGAGGGGGGTGGCCTTCTCGGCCGGGGTCAGCGCGAGCAGCCGGAAGCCCGCCTCCCGTACGACGGCGAGGTCGCGGGGCCAGTTCTCCAGGCGGGCGTAGGGCACGGAGAACACCGCGCCCATGGAGACCTTCACCGAGCGGCGGTAGAGCGGATCGGCGCAGTCCGGGGAGAGCAGCACCGCGTCCATGCCCAGCGCCGCCGCGCTGCGGAAGATCGCGCCGATGTTGGTGTGGTCGTTGACCGCTTCCATGACGACGATGCGCCGGGTCCCGGCGAGCAGCTCGGCGGCGTCCGGCAGCGGCTTGCGCTGCATGGAGGCCAGCGCGCCGCGGTGGACGTGATAGCCCGTCACCCGCTCGGCCAGGTCCGGGCTGACGGCGTAGACCGGTGCCGGGACCTCGTCGATGACATCGCGCATGACATCGACCCACTTCGCCGACAGCAGCATCGAGCGCATCCGGTAGCCGGCGTGCCGGGCGCGCCGGATGACCTTCTCGCCCTCGGCGATGAAGAGCCCTTCGGCCGGCTCGCGCCGGCGCCGCAGTTCGACGTCGGTCAGGCCGGTGTAGTCGGCCAGCCGGGGGTCGTCCGGATCGTCGACGGTGATGATGTCTGCCACGGGGAGAGAGTGCCTTGTCGGTGTCGGGGTTTCCATGCCGCCTACGGGGCGGTGGTCACCTGGGGGCAGGAGCGGGGGCCACGGTGACGACATCGCCGATCACGATGACCGCCGGGGGGCGCACACCCTCGGCCCGCACGGTCTCGCCGAGCGTGGCGAGGGTGGCGTCGACGCGGCGCTGGGCCGCGGTGGTCCCCTCCTGGATGACGGCGGCGGGGGTGTCGCCGGCGCGGCCGTGCGCGATGAGCTTGGCGGCGATGGCGCCGCTGTTCTCGACGCCCATCAGGACGACGAGGGTGCCGCGCAGGCTGGCGAGCGCGGGCCAGTCCACGAGGGAGCGTGCGTCGTCGGGGGCGACATGGCCGCTGACGACGGTGAACTCGTGGGCGACGCCCCGGTGGGTGACGGGGATGCCGGCGGCCCCGGGGACCGAGATGGTGCTGGAGATCCCGGGGACGACCGTGCAGGGGATGCCGGCGTCGGCGAGCGCCTGGGCCTCTTCCATGCCGCGGCCGAAGACGAACGGGTCGCCGCCCTTGAGCCGGACCACGGCCTTGCCCGCCTTGGCGTGGTCGATCAGCGCCTGGTTGATCGCCTCCTGCGCCATGAAGCGGCCGTAGGGGATCTTGGCGGCGTCGATGACCTCGACGTGCGGGGGGAGTTCGGCGAGCAGATCGCGGGGGCCGAGCCGGTCGGCGATGACCACGTCCGCCTCAGCGAGCAGCCGGCGGCCGCGGACGGTGATCAGGTCGGGGTCGCCGGGGCCGCCGCCGACCAGGGCCACACCCGGGGTGTGCGGGCGGCGGTGGTGCGGGGCGGCGATGCTGCCCTCCCGCAGGCCCTCGACGATCGCGTCGCGCACGGCGGCGGAGCGGCGCGGGTCGCGGCCGGTGAGCACGGCGACGGTGACGCCCTCGCTGCGGCCGGTGGCCGGGGTCCAGGCGGTGGCCGCCTCCGCGTCGTCGGAGCGTACGCACCACACCCGGCGGTCCTCGGCCTCCTGGGAGGCGGCGGCGTTGGCCTCGGGGTCGTCGGTGGAGATCAGCGCGTACCAGGCGTCGGCGAGGTCGCCGTCCCGGTAGCGGCGGCGCTCCCAGCGCAGCTCGCCGGCGTCAGCCATCGCCTCGACGGACGGGGTGGCGGACGGGGAGACCAGCAGGACATCGGCGCCCGCGGCGAGCAGCGAGGGCAGCCGGCGCTGGGCGACCTGCCCGGCCCCGAGGACGACCACCCGGCGGCCGGACAGCCGCAGTCCGACGGGGTAGGCGGCGTGTTCGGCGGCGTGCTCTGCCATGGCGGTGCGGCTCCTTGTGCGGATGAGGCGGGATCGACGGCCTGCTCAGCCGCTGCGGCGCTGAAACGGCTGGTGAGAGGTGGTACGGGCGGGGCGGCGGGTACAGCCCCGGCCCACAGCCTATGGGGCTGCGGGCCGGGGGTCGTGCGGGGGCGGGTGGCGACCCCGCTCAGCTCTTCTCGGTGACTCCGGCGGAGTCGAAGGTCGCGACCTCGTGCATGGCGCGGGCGGCGCTCTGCACCACGGGGAGCGCCAGCAGGGCGCCGGTGCCCTCACCGAGGCGCAGGTCGAGGTCGACCAGCGGGCGCAGGCCCAGCTTGTTCAGGGCCGCGACATGGCCCGGCTCGGCACTGCGGTGGCCGGCGATGCAGGCGGCCAGCGCCTCGGGGGCGATGGCGCGGGCCACCAGGGCGGCGGCGCCGGCGCTCACCCCGTCGAGGATCACCGGGGTGCGCAGCGAGGCGCCGCCCAGGATCAGGCCGACGAGGGCCGCGTGCTCCAGGCCGCCGATCGCGGCGAGGACGCCGATCGGGTCGGCCGGGTCGGGCTGGTGCAGCTCCAGGGCACGGCGGACGACCTCGACCTTGCGGGCGTGCGTCTCGTCGTTGATGCCGGTGCCGCGGCCGGTGACCTCGATCGGGTCGACGCCGGTGTAGACGGCGATCAGCGCGGCGGAGGTGGTGGTGTTGGCGATGCCCATCTCGCCGGTCAGCAGCGCCTTGTTGCCGGCCGCGACGAGATCGCGGGCGGTGTCGATGCCGACCTCGATCGCCTTGAGCACCTCCTCCTGGGTCATCGCCGGGCCCGCCGTGAAGTCGGCGGTGCCGGGGCGGACCTTGCGCGGCAGCAGCCCGGGGGTGGCGGGGAGTTCGCCGGCCACGCCGACGTCCACGACGCAGACCTCGGCGCCGACCTGGTGGGCGAAGGCGTTGCAGACCGCGCCGCCGCCCAGGAAGTTGGCGACCATCTGGCCGGTGACCTCCTGGGGCCAGGGGGTCACGCCCTGGGCGTGCACCCCGTGATCACCGGCGAAGATCGCGACGGCGGCCGGCTCCGGGATCGGCGGCGGGCACTTGCGGGACAGTCCGCACAGCTGCGCGGAGATGATCTCCAGCATGCCCAGCGCCCCGGCGGGCTTGGTCATCCGCTTCTGCCGCTCCCAGGCCTCGCCGAGCGCCTTGGCGTCCAGCGGGCGGATGCCCTGCAGGGTCTCCTGGAGGAGGTCGTGCGGGCTCTCGCCGGGCAGCGCGCGACGGCCGTAGGTCTCCTCGTGGACCACCCAGGACAGCGGGCGGCGCTTGGACCAGCCGGCCTGGAGCAGCTCGGGCTCCTCCGGGAACTCGTCGACGTAGCCGACGCAGAGGTAGGCGACGACCTCCAGGTGATCGGGCAGGTCCAGTTCGCGGACCATCTCCCGCTCGTCGAAGAAGCTGACCCAGCCGACGCCCAGGCCCTCGGCGCGGGCGGCGAGCCAGAGGTTCTCGACGGCGAGCGCGGAGGAATACGGGGCCATCTGCGGCTGGGTGTGCCGGCCGAGGGTGTGCCGGCCGCCGCGGGTGGAGTCGGCGGTGACGACGATGTTGACCGGCGTCTCCAGGATCGCCTCGATCTTCAGCTCGCGGAACTGCTTGGCGCGCGCCTTGGGCAGCGACTTGGCGTACGCCTCGCGCTGCTGCATGGCGAGCTGGTGCATCTTCTCGCGGGTCTCGGCCGAGCGGATGACGACGAAGTCCCAGGGCTGGGAGTGGCCGACGCTGGGGGCGGTGTGGGCCGCCTCCAGGACGCGCAGCAGCACGTCGTTGGGGATCGGGTCGCTGCGGAAGCCGTTGCGGATGTCGCGGCGTTCACGCATCACGCGGTGGACGGCGGCGCGCTCGGAGTCGTCGTACCCGGCGGCCGGGGACACCTCCGGGGCGTCGAGGGTGTCATCGGCGGTGCCGTCGGCGGGTGCCTCCGCGGACTGCGGCCGGTCGTCCTCCTCGTCCTCGCCGCGCTGGACGAGCGCGGCGGCGTCCTGCTGCCGGGGCGTCTCGTCGAGGGGCTCGGCGGGGACATCACCGGGCGCGGGCACGGCGGGGATGCCGTCGGGCGCGGGCACGGCGGGGAGGCCGTCGGGGGCGGGCTGTTCGCCGGACGCCTGGGCCGGGATGTGGACGACGGCGGGCGGGTCCTCGGCGGGCGGGGCGGTGGGGGCAGGGGCCTCTGCGGCCGCTGCGGGCTCGTGCGCCTCCGACGCCTCGTCGGTCGCGGTGGGCTCGTCGGCCCCCGGTGTCTCGTCCATCGCGGCGGCCTCTTCCGTCTCGGCGGGGCCGGCGGTCGCGGGGTCCGTGTCCGGGGCGGCGGGGTCGGTGCCCGGGGCGGCATCGGCCGGGGCGGCGGGGCCCTCCGTCACGGCCTGCTGGTCGGTGCCGGCGTCCGGGAGCTGCGGCACGGCGTCCCCGGCGGTCTGCTGCCCTGCGGCGTCGGCGGGGACACCGGTCTGCGGCTGTCCGGCGGCCGGCTGCTGCGCCTCGGGCGGCTCTATGACGGCCTGTTCAGGGGCGGGCTGCTCCGGGACGGCCTGTTCCGGGGCGGCGGCCTCGACGGAGGTGCCCTCCTCGGGTGCGGGGTCGGATACGGGCGGGGCGGCGGCAGCCACGTGCTCGGCGGTCGGCTCCGGTGTGACGGCCGCCTCCGGAGCGGCGGCGGGCTCGGCCACCGGAGGCTCGACCGGGGCGGTCTCCGCCTCGGGCACGGCGTCGGGCTCCGGCCCGGTCGCCTCGACGGCGGGGGCCGGTTCAGCGGCGGGAGTCGGTTCGGCGGCGGAGGCCGGTACGACGGCCTGCGGCTGGTCCGTGGGCTGCTGGTCGGTGGCCTCCGGCGCGGGGGCGGCCTCGGGCAGGTCGCCGGCCGGGGTGTCCGCGGCGGGCTGTGCGGGCTGCGGCTCGGGGGCCGCGTCCGCAGGGGCGTCCGGTGCCTCGACGGCCGGCTGCTCCGCGTCGGACCCGACGGGCTCAGCGGTCTCCGCGGCCTCGTCCGGCACCGTCACGGCGGGCGCGGGGGCCTCGGCCTCGGGCTGCTGGACCACCGGGGCGGCGTCCTGCGCGGCGGGCACATCCGGAGCGGGTGCGTCCGGCACGACGGCATCGGACGTCACGGCCTCCTCGGCGGCGGCCTCGGCGGCGGGGGGCTGCGCCACTGCGGCGTCCGGTCCCGTCGCGTCCGCCACGGCACCCTCCGGCCCGGCCGTGCCGTCCTGAAGCGGCGTCACCGCGTCCGGCAGCGCCTGCGGCGCCACCTCGGCCACGTCCTGCGGCTGCGCGGGCGCGGCGTTCTGCTCGTCCGGCGCGGCGGCGGGCGCGGCCTCGGCGGGCGGCACGGTGTTCTCGGCCGGCAGCGGCTGCGGCTGCGCGGCGGGCAGGGGGGCGTCCTGCACGGGCTGCGCGGCCTCGGGCGCGGTGGGGGCCTCGGGAGCGAGCGTCTCCGCGGCCGCCTGCGGCACGGCCTGGGCCGGGGGCTCGCTCCACGGCGTGACCTGCGACGGGATCTCGCCGAGCTGCGGGCCGGGCAACGGGCCCTGGCCCGCGGCGCCGTAGGTCTGCTCGGCGGACAACCCGCCCCCGTAGGGCTGCCCGCCGTACGACGGGGCCGCGAGGCTCTGCGCCGCCGGGTCCCCGAACTGCTGCCCGGGGTGCGGTGCGCCGGCCGGCGGGCCGGTCACGGCCGCGGGGGCCGCGACCGGGGCGTCGAAGTACTCCGGGCCGCCGGTGGGCGGTTCCACCTGCGGCGCGACGGCCTGCGCGGGCGCTTCCGCCGGTCCGCGGTCGGCCAGCGAACGGACCACGCCGCCGGTCGCGTCGGGCACCGGCGGGCCCATGTGCAGCGGACGGCGCGGGGGCGTGGCGGGGGCGGACGCGCGGGCCCGGTCCTGCTGGCGGGGCGGCGCGGGCTGCGGAATGCGGACGGCGCCGAGGTCGACGGAACCGGAGTCGCGGCCGCCGCTCTCGTGGTCGCCGGCCGGGGCGGGCATCGGCTCGAAGCCGGTGGCCCCCTGGGCGGCGGCGTCGTACGGGGCGGCCTGCGGGAGCTGCTGCTCCGGGCCCTGGTGGGTCTCCTGGGGCTGCGGGAGCGGCTGGGGCGCCGGCTGCTCGCTCCAGGCGCCCTGGGCGCCCGGCATCAGCAGCAGATCGTCGTCCTCGGCGGCGCCGTCGATCTGATCGGTGTAGGGGTACTCGCCCGGAGGGGGCACCGTGCCCGGCAGCGGAGCCGGACCGGCATCGGCAGGGGAGGGAGCGGCCGACGGCTGCGGCTGCCCGGGATGTCCGCCTGCGTTCTCCGGCTGACCCTCGCCCGGGACCTGGCCGGTGTCGGTCATGCGTACCCCTCGCCCATTGGTAGTGCTCCTTCCAACCGCTCGTGCGACGCGCTCGACCGGGGCACGCCGACGCCCCGATAGCTAGAACGAGCGAGCGCGCCTCGCGGCACGTCCGCGCTCCAGAGCTTCACATTCAGCCAAGACCACGGCACTTTCCGGATATTGGCGTACGAAGCAGAACGCGGAACGGCGGCGCAACGATCCGCCAGCCTACCTCGCGCGGGTTGCCGTGCTGGTCATGGGTGAGGAACGCGATAACCGCTCAGCAAAAAGACCACGGACCGCTCGCGTTCGACCCAGGCGGAGGTGTCCAGGTCGACGGACTGCAGCAGTGCGCATTCGACGTCGTAGCCGCCGTCGGCCAGCGCCCGGCCGAGCGATTCGGCCTCGTCGCGGGTGGCGGCGTGGGTGACGATGCGTTCGGGGCGGCGGGCCGCGCAGGCGGTGACGACCTCCGCACCCCCGCCGCCGACCCGGATGACATCCGGTTCCGGCAGGTCCTCCAGGATCTGCGGCGCCCGCCCGTGGACGACCTGGAGTTGGACGCCGTGCCGGCGGGCGAGGGCGGCGGTGCGCGCGCAGGCGTCCGCGTCGGTGTCCACCGCGATGACCGCGGCGCCGAAGCGCGCGGCCTCCACCGCGGCGGCCCCGACGCCGGCACCGATGTCCCAGACCAGGTCGCCCACCTGCGGCCCGAGGCGGGCGAGTTGCGCGGTGCGCAGGGTGACGGACTCCCCCTCACCGAGGACACCGCCGTACGCACCGGCCGGAAGTCCCCAGCCGCGCGGGCCCTTCGGCCCGCCCACCTCGCGGCCGGCGAGCCAGCCGGTGCCCTGCTCCGCCGCGCCGCCGGGCGAACCACCCACCACAATCACGACATTGGGGTCACGCCAGACATGGTCGGCGACCTTGTCCGATGTGAGGACCGTCACCCGCTCCCGGTCGGTGCCCAGGTCCTCGCAGATGACGAAGGTGCGGTGGACGCCGCCGAGCAGCAGCGCGAGTTCGGCCGGTCCGGCGCCGGGCGAGGTGAGCACCGCGACCTTGGGGTGGGCGCGGCAGACGTTCACCGCGCGGCGCAGCTCGCGGCTGTGGGCGACCACGATCCGGGCGTCGTCCCAGGGCATGCCGGCCCGGGCGAAGGCGGCCGCGACGGAGGAGACGGCCGGTACGACCTCCACCTCCAGGCCGTGCTCGGGGGCCCGCAGGGTGCGCACGACGCCGAAGAAGCCGGGGTCGCCGTCGGCGAGCACGACGGCGGTGCCGCGGTGCTGGGCGATCCGGCGGGCGGCCAGGGTCACGCTGCCGAGCCGGATCCGCTCGGCGCGCGGCGGGACTTCGGGCAGTGCGAGGTGATGGGCGGCGCCGGCCACGAGGGTCGCGGCGCCGAGGGCGGAGCGGGCGGCGGCGGTCAGCGGAGAGCCGTCCCATCCGATCACCGTGACCCGGTCGGCCATGCTCGTCAGTCTCCTGGGTCTGCTGTGGTTACGCGCGCGGCCGCGGCCGGGCCGCAGGCCGGTGGCGCTGCCGCCGGGGTCCGCCGGTCCGTGCCGGTCGCGCGGGTGCGCGGCAGGCCGAGGGTACCCCGAGTGGTACGGACCTGCGTGCGGGCGTGTGCCGCTCCCCCGTCGGGCGGGGGGTCAGTTCCACTCGGGGTAGGTGAACCCGTTGGCGTCCGCGAGCCGGCCGGGGACCCCGTCGAGGTCCTCGGGCAGCAGGCTCCACACGATCAAGTCGGTGCGGATGTCGGTCCAGCCGCCGTCCTCGGTGCGGCTGCGGGCTATGAAGGCGTTGCGCAGCACGCCCTCGCTGATGCAGCCGATCTTCTGGGCGACCTGCTGGGAGGCGGTGTTGCCCGCCGCGGTGCGCAGCTCCAGGCGCTCGAACTTCTGGTCGTGGAAGACCCACTGGGCGGTGGCGAGCGCCGCCTCGGAGGCGTAGCCCTCGCCGCGGGCCCAGGAGGCCACGATGTAGGAGAGTTCGGTGGAGCGCAGCCGCCAGTCCGTGTTGCCGAGCCGGACCACACCGACCAGGCGCTGGGTGAGGAACTCGGTGACGGCGAAGTCGATCCCGCGGCCGGCGGTGCGCTCGGCGGGCGCGTCCTCGGCGACCCAGGCGCGGGCGGCGGCGCGGGTGTAGGGCTGGGGCACCTCGGTCCAGGCCGCGACCAGCTCGTCGTTCATCATGTCCGCCAGCGCCGGCACATCGGCCGCTTCGAGGGGGCGCATCACCAACCGGTCCGTGCTGATGGAGATGTCCGGAAAGGTGGATGTCATGCCGCTGCTCCCACGCCGTTGACTGTGGTGTCCGGAACGTCGCGGGCTGTGAGACCGCGAGGTCACGGGCCGTCTTGACCGTCTTGAATGCACCAGCATGCAGCATCGGCGGCGGGGTGTGCCACGCGCGTGGGCCCCGGCCGCGCACTCGGCGGTCCGGGGCCCACGGGGCGTCCGTGCGGTCGGCCACCCGGCGGTGACCTGTGCGGACGGGGCGGCTCAGCTGCCGGCCGGGCCGAAGGCCGGGATGACCGAGCCGTCCTTGTACTTGTCCTCGATGAACTTCTTGACCTCGGGGGAGTTCAGGAGCTTGGCCAGCTTCTTGATCCGCGGGTCGTTCTCGTTGCCCTTCTTGACCGCGAGGAAGTTGGCGTAGGGGTTGCCCTTCGCCTTCTCCAGCGCCAGCGCGTCCTTGGAGGGCTTGAGCTTCGCGCCGATGGCGAAGTTGCCGTTGATGACCGCGGCGTCGACGTCGTCGATGCGGGGGGCGGTCTGCGCGGCCTCCAGCTCGGTGATCTTGACGCCCTTGTCGTCCTTGACGTCGGTCAGCTTGGCGTCGGAGCCGGCGCCGGGCTTGAGGGTGATCACGCCGTGGTCGGCGAGCAGCTTGAGCGCACGGCCCTCGTTGGAGGGGTCGTTGGGGACCGAGACGGTGCTGCCGGCCTTCAGCTCCGAGAGCTTGTGGATCTTCTTGGAGTAGACGCCCAGCGGCTCGATCAGCACATTCTGGACGGGCACGATGTGCGTGCCGTTCTCCTTGTTGAAGGTGTCCAGGAACGGCTTGTGCTGGAAGAAGTTGGCGTCGACCTGGCCGTCGTCGGTGACCTTGTTGGGGATCTTGTAGTCGTTGAACGGCTTGACGACCAGCTTGAGCCCCGCCTTGGCGGCCAGCTTGTTCTTGACGAAGTCGAGGATGGCGCCGTGCGGGGTGGGGCTGGCGGCGACGACCAGGGGCGCGTTCTTGTCACCCTTGTCGCTGCTGGCGGTGGTGTCGGAGGGGGCGGAGCAGGCGCTCGCGCCGAGGGCGACGGCGGAAGCGGCGGCGACGGCCACGGTGATCTTGACGGTGTTGCGCACGAAGAGTGCCTCTTTCTTGTTCGCACACGGGGGTTCCTGTGCGGTGTCCGCCCGGCAAAGGGTCCGGGCTCTCGGGCCGGAGCGGGTGGCTCCGGGTTCAGGCGGCTTCGGTGACGGCGGCCGGCTCCTCGGGGCGGGTGCGGCGCAGGCCGACGCGCAGGGAGGAGGCCCGGGTGCCGCGCTGGGCGAGCCGGCGCACGAGGCGGTCGCCGAGCACCTGGACGAGGGTGACCAGGAGGATCAGCTCCACCACGGTGGCGATCATCAGCGGGGTCTCGTACTGCTGGTAGCCGTAGGTGTAGGCGAGGTCGCCCAGCCCGCCGCCGCCGACCGCGCCGGCGATGGCGGAGTAGCCGATCAGCTGGATGACCAGGGTGGTGACGCCCGCGATCAGCGCGGGCAGCGCCTGCGGGAGCAGCACCTTGAAGACGATGGTCCAGGTGCCGCCGCCCATGGCGTGGGCGGCCTCGACCAGGCCGTGGTCGACCTCGCGCAGGGCGGCCTCCACCAGCCGGGCGAAGAACGGCACGGCGGCGATCACGAGCGGGACCACCGCGCCGGTCGGGCCGATGGAGACGCCGACGAGGAACCGGGTGAAGGGGATCAGCACCACGATCAGGATCAGGAACGGGAAGGACCGCCCGATGTTCACGATCGCGCCGAGCACCTTGTTCACGACGATGTTCTGCAGGATCGCGCCGCGGTGGGTCAGGTGCAGCAGCACGCCGAGCGGGATGCCCAGGAGCACCGCGTAGAACCCCGACCACCACACCATGAAGAGGGTGTCGAGCGTGCGGTCGTACAGCAGCGGCTGCATCTCGTTCCAGGTCACTTGGCACCTTCCTTCCGCGGCGCGCCGGCGGGCACCGGGGTCACGGCTTCGTCGACGGCTTCGGCGGTCACGTCCGCCACGTCCACCTGCAGCCCCTGCTCCCGCAGGAAGCCGATGGGCACGACGTTCTCCTCGAAGCGGCCGGGCAGCTCGATGCGCATCCGGCCGACCTGCTTGCCGCCGACGGTGTCCATGGCGGCGCCGAGGATCGAGATGTCGACGTTGTAGGTGCGCGACAGCTCGGAGATCACCGGGCGGGTGGCGGCCGCCCCGTGGAAGGTGATGTCGACGACGGTGCGGTCCTCGGCCGAGGGCTCGCCGCCGACCGGGAACAGCTCGCGGGCCAGCTCGCTGCCGGGGGTGGCGAGCAGTTCGGCGACGGTGCCCTGCTCGACGACCCGGCCGTTCTTCATCAGCGCGGCCGAGTCGCAGATCGACTTGACCACGTCCATCTCGTGCGTGATGAGCACGATGGTCAGGCCCAGCTTGCGGTTGAGGTCGCGCAGCAGCTGGAGGATGGAGCGGGTGGTCTCCGGGTCCAGGGCGCTGGTGGCCTCGTCGGAGAGCAGCACCTTGGGGTCGCCGGCCAGCGCGCGGGCGATGCCGACGCGCTGCTTCTGGCCGCCGGAGAGCTGGGCGGGGTAGGCCTTGGCCTTGTCGGCGAGGCCGACCAGGTCCAGCAGCTCCAGCGCCTTGCGGGAGCGCTCGCGGCGATCGACCTTGAGGATCTCCAGCGGCAGCTCGACGTTGTCCTGGACGGTGCGCGAGGACAGCAGGTTGAAGTGCTGGAAGACCATGCCGATGTGGCTGCGGGCGGCGCGCAGCGGGGCGCTCGCGCGCTGGCCGCGTCCGGCGAGCGAGGTCAGTTCCTGGCCGGCGACGGTGACCGTGCCGGAGGTGGGGCGCTCCAGGAGGTTGAGGCAGCGGATGAGGGTGGATTTGCCGGCGCCGCTCTGGCCGATGACGCCGTACACCTCGCCCTCGCGGACGTGCAGATCGACGCCGTCCAGGGCGGTGACTTCGCGGTCTCCGGAACGGTAGACCTTGGTCAGGCCCGAAGTGGTGATCACAGGGAATTCCGTCACTGTCGAGTGCTCGGCGGTCGTCCGCCGGGCACGGGGCATTCTTGCGAGTGCGGCAGGGGGGAACGGGGGCGGGCGCGGGGCCCGGCTCCGGGTTCCGGTGACGCGGGGCGGCCGTGGCCGTCGGCTGTCCGGCGAACGGCACATGGCAGCGGGGTCTCGCTTCGGGGCGCGAGGCTCAGGCGGGGGCCCTCAGCGGTCACACATTCGACACATGCAACGAGCACCGGGCGTCAGGTACGCCTCGGTCGCAGGGGTGCGGTAGCTCGTCGTGGTCATGGCCGGAAGTAAACCAGACAGCTGTGCGGGTCGCTCAAGCCGGTCCGCATGGTGGACATACCTGACCGACCCGTGGACAGCGTGCTACGACGCGATGGTGATCTCCACCGCTCCGTCCGTGGCCTGGGCGGATACCGCCGAGAGGTCGGGGACCACGGCATCCGCCGACAGCTCCTCGGCCCGGTGCGTTGTGGCCAACGCCACGGTCACCATGCCGGCCGCGCGGCCGGCCGCCAGCCCGACGGGGGCGTCCTCGAAGACCACGCAGCGGGCCGGGTCCGCCCCCAGCCGCCGGGCGGCCAGCAGGAACGGCTCCGGGTCCGGCTTGCCGCGGCTGACGTCGTCGGCGGCGATCACGTTCTTCGGCCGGATCCCCGCCTGTCCGAGCCGGGCCTCGGCCAGCCGGCGGCTGGCGGAGGTGACCACCGCCCACCGCTCGGCCGGCAGGCTCTCCAGCAGGGCCAGCGTGCCGGGCAGCGCCACCACTCCCCCAGCATCCTCGACCTCCAGCTGCTCGATGCGGGCCACCGCGGCCGGCACCACGTCCGCGGGGAGCAGGTCGGCGACTATCTCCGCCGCCGGGCGGCCGTGCAGCGCGACCCGGGCGAAGTCCTCCTCGGTGACCCCGTACTCCCGGGCCCACCGGGACCAGCAGCGGTAGACGGACTCCAGGGAGGAGATGAGGGTGCCGTCGTTGTCGAAAAGGAGCGCGTCAGCGGTGATCTTCATGCTTCAGGAGCGTACGTGCCCCGGTGGGGCCGGGGACGGCCGCCCGCCCCGGGGCGATTAGCATCACCCCATGCTCCACAACCCCACGGCGCACCGGCCGGCCGCCCGGAGGCCCCGGTGATCGACGCGCTGACGGTCGCGGTCGCGGTGACCGCTCTCGCCCTCGCCTGCTGGTGCGGCCTCGCCGCCTTCCGTGACCAGCCCACCAAGGACTGGCACTTCATCGGCATGGCCCTGGTGTCGCTGCTCGGCGTCGTCCAACTGGTCATCGCCGTCGTGCAGTTGGCCGGCGGACACTCGCCGGACAAGGGCACCGCGCTCTTCGTGGCGTATCTGCTCGGGGCCGCCGCGTGCGTGCCCGCGACCGGGTTCATGTCGCTCTCGGAGCGCACTCGCTGGGGTTCGGCCACCGCCGCCGCGGGCGCCGTGGTGCTGGCCGTATTGGAAGTACGGCTGTTCGACATCTGGGGAGGCGGCAGTGCCTGAGACCACCACGGCCCACGAGCCGGCGGGCGCCGTGCCGGCGAGGCGTTCGCTGGGCACCGGCCCGGGGCGGCTGCTGGTCGCGCTCTACGGCGTCTTCACCGTCGCGGCCGCGTCCCGCTCGCTCTACCAGCTCCTCGCCCAGTTCGACCGGGCCCCGCTGGCGTACAGCCTCTCGGCGCTCTCCGCGGTCGTCTACGCGTTCATCCTCTTCTCGCTGGTGCGCGGTGGTGAGGGCGCCCGCCGGGCCGCGCTGGCCTGCTGCGCCCTGGAACTGGCCGGGGTGCTCGGCGTCGGCACCTGGACGCTGCTGGACCCCTCCGCCTTCCCCGACGCCACGGTCTGGTCGGACTACGGCATGGGCTATCTGTTCATCCCGGTCATCCTGCCCGTCACCGGGCTGCTGTGGCTGCGCCGGGCCCGTACGGAGCGGCCGGCCGCCCCGGCAGAAGGCTGAGGGCGGGCCCGCGCCGGGCCCGCCCCCTGTGGTCGTCGCGCGCGGCCCGCTACGCCTGCGCGGCCAGCTCGCCCACGCCCGGTCCGGCGGGGGCCGCCACCGGGGCGACCTGCCGGACCGCATCCTTCTCCAGCGTCACCACTCCCCGGCGGGAGCCGGACTCCCCGGTGGCCACGGGCGCATAGCCGTGGCTGCGGTAGAGCCGCAGGTTGCCGTCGCGCTGCCCGGCGAACAGGCGGTAGCGCAGGGCCGCGTGCTCGTCCGCGAGCCGCCGCTCCACCGCGTCGAGCAGCCGCCCGCCCAGGCCGTGCCGCCGCAGCCGCGGGTGCACGATGAGCTTGGCGATCCGCGCGGTGCCGTCCTCGCCGACCGTGCCGCGCACGGACCCGACCACCTCCTCGCCGAGCCGGGCGACCACGACGCAGCCCTCGCCCAGCTCGGCGCGCAGCGCCTGGAGCGTCTGGGTGAGCGGCTCGATGCCGTAGTCGTCGTGGAGCGCGGCTTCCTGCTGGTAGCAGAGGTACTGGAGTTTGAGGATCTGCTCGGCTTCCTGGTCGGTCGCCGCAGAGATGGTCACACTCGTGCCCATGCGCCTATGCCTCCCCTATTCGGTTCGCTGGCCCGGGCGCGCTGAGGGTGTGAGGGTGCGCCCGGAACGATGTGCCCTGACAGGCGGGAGCCGCGGGGTACCCGGCGCCGCCGTGGCGGGGCTGACACTGCTCCCTCCGGACTCCCCGGAAAGTGGCAGCGGCAATCTCCGCCGCGAGCATTCTGCGCGGGCGCACCGGACGAGCGGAACGGACCGGCGGCCGGCTCTCCTGTGACATTCCCAACTCAGATGAGAGTGCGGCGAGGTGGCGCCGTCCGGGCGGGCCCGGCCGCGGTGGCGGCCGGGCCCGGTCCCGGTCAGTGCTTGCGGAACTCCGCGGCGGCCAGCAGCGCGGTGTCGCAGTTGTCGGAGAACAGGCCGTCAATGCCGGTGCCCAGCAGCGCCTTGAAGTAGGCGAAGGAGTCGCCGTAGGCGTTCGGGTCGGAGCCGCGGCGCAGATCCGTCGGCAGGAAGGTGTTCTCGTTGCGGACCGTGTACGGGTGCAGCACCAGGCCCGCGGCGTGGGCGTCCTTGACGACGGAGGTGGGCGTGCCCAGCTTGCCGTCCTTGTCCCGCGGGATGATCACCGTGAGGTCCGGGCCGATGCCCTGGGCGAAGCCGGCGATCCACTTCAGGCCCTCGGGCTTGATCAGATCGGCGACCGTGCGCGGGTCCCCGGCCTGCTCGAAGTCCCAGGGCCGGGTGTCGGGCGTGCCCAGCAGCACGACCTTCGGGCAGCCGACGAGCTTGCCCAGGCGCTGGAGGCTGCTGGGCTCGAAGGACTGGAGGAAGTTCGGGGAGTCCTTGCGGTGCCGGCCGTGGGCGCGCAGCGCCTTGGCCACCCGCTCCTCCAGCGGCAGGCCGAGCCCCCGGAAGTAGGTGGGGTGCTTGGTCTCGATGTGCAGCCAGACCCGGCGGCCCCGCTTGCGGCCCTCGCGCTCGGCCCACTGCAGGACCTCCTCGAACGTCGGCACCTCCCACCGGCCGTCGTAGAGGGTGTTGTGCTGGCGGGTGCCCGGTATGCGCTCCTTGGCGCGCAGCGTCTTGAGCTCGGCGAGCGTGAAGTCCTCGGTGAACCAGCCGGTCAGCTTCACCCCGTCGACGGTCTTGGTGGTCTTGCGGCCGGCGAACTCGGGGTGCGCGGAGACATCGGTGGTGGCGGTGATGTCGTTCTCGTGGCGGCACACGAGGTGGCCGTCCTTGGTGGGGACGAGGTCCTGCTCGATGACGTCCGCGCCCATGTCGAGGGCGAGTTGGTAGGAGCCGAAGGTGTGCTCGGGGCGGTAGCCGCTGGCACCGCGGTGGCCGATGATCAGCGGGACCGGCAGGTCCCGGGCGGCCTCCCGACCGCGTTCCCGGGCACTGGCCTGGCCGGCCGCGCCGAACACCGCCGCTCCCGCACCGAGGGCCGCCGCCCCCAGCAGCGTCCGCCGTCCCGGCTGCTCCCGCTTGTGCATACGCACACTCCTTCGATGAGATGTTCTGTCGTCCTGCGCGTGCTTCCGGGTGTTTTCCGGCGTGCGGTGAGGCGTGTTGCACCCCGGCCCACGGAACCAGGCCGATCGTAAGCACGGACGGGTGACGCCGGGGAGACGCGCGCGAAGTTCAGGGGGAACATTGGGAGGTAACACACGTCAACTGTGTGTATCGACCTCGTAAACCCGATGTGCGCGCGGGAGTGACCCGCGAGTATCGTCCTGGGCTGCAGAGTTCTGTGCCTGCTCGACTTGACCACCACGACCCGGAGGGCCCGTTGTCCCGCATTGTGCTGAAGGCGATTCTCGGATTCGTCATGCGTGTCCTGTACCGCCCGAAGGTGGAGGGCATGGAGCGCATTCCGGCGACCGGGCCGGTGATCCTGGCCGGTAACCACGTCACGTTCATCGACTCGCTCTTCCTGAGCCTGGTGGTCAAGCGCCCGGTGTACTTCATCGGCAAGGACGAGTACGTCACCGGCAAGGGCCTCAAGGGCCGCGCGATGGCCTGGTTCTTCACCAGCTCCGGCATGATCCCGGTGGACCGGGACGGCGGGCACGGCGGGGTCGCCGCGCTGATGACCGGCCGCCGGATCCTGGAAGAGGGCAGCGTCTTCGGCATCTACCCCGAGGGCACCCGCTCCCCCGACGGCCGGCTCTACCGCGGCCGCACCGGCATCGCCCGGCTGACCCTGATGACCGGCGCGCCCGTGGTCCCGTTCGCGATGGTCGGCACGGACAAGGTGCAGCCCGGCGGCAAGGGCCGCCCGCACATCGCGCCGGTGACGGTGCGCTTCGGTGCCCCGCTGGACTTCTCCCGCTACGACGGCATGGACCGCGACCGCTATGTGCTGCGCGCCGTCACCGACGAGGTGATGAGCGAGGTCATGGAGCTGTCCGGCCAGGAGTACGTCGACATCTACGCCACCAAGGCCCGCGCCGCCTGACCGCCCGCCGCCGCACGCCGGGCCCCCTCCGTTCCGCGGAGGGGGCCCGTTTCGTGCGTGTGCCCGCCGGGCGGGGGTCAGCAGGGCACCCGGAAGCCGCCGGGGCCGCGCCGTCCCCCGCCGCTGCTGCGCGCCGTGCGCAGCGCGGCCTCGGCCCGCGGGACCGGGCTGCCGTCGGCCTGGAGGAGTTGCTGGTGGCGGACGACGGTGCCGGTGCGGGCGCCGGGCACCCCCGCGTTCTTGACCGACACCCGGTTCAGCGGAGCCGGTGACAGCCGCTTCTTCGTCCGCACATAGGAGACGAAGCTCTCGAAGTCGCGGGTGTGCCGGACCGGTGCGGTGAACCCGGTGAAGGCGCTGAAGCCGTCCTGGTTGATGAGGGTGTAGGAGGGGGCGGCGAGTCGGTAGCGGCGGGTGAGGCTGAGGGCGGTGCCGTCGATGAAGACATCGGTCGGGTCGATCCTCCGGCCGACCGGCCCCGCGGCGTCGAAGGTGTAGCGGACGTTGGCGGAGACGGCCAGCGGCGAATAGCCCAGGCCGCCGCCGGCGATCGGCGTCCACTGCTCCTCCAGCGCGTCGTGGATCTGCCGGCCGGTGACCGTGACGGTCATGATCGGATCGCCGAAGCCGACGGAGTTCCAGGCCTGCGCGAAGGTGACGGTGCCGCCCGACGCCTCGTCACGGATCAGGTCGCCGGCGATCACGGCCTGGCCGATGCGCGGCGCGACGGCGATGACGGCGAGGTCGGCGGGGGTGTTGGGGTGCTCCGCTGGGTCATCCATCGGGCCGTGCTCCTGGCGGCCCGCCCACAGGGCCCAGTCGGCCACGAGGTCGCCCATGGTGGACTCCCCCGCGGCGTTGCGCCGCCGGGTGAAGGAGGCCGTCTGGGTGCCCAGGCTGCTGCGAGCGCGCTTGGTGCCGTAGTCCGCCCAGTAGCCGGCGATCGAGCGCAGCTCGGGGTCCGGCGTCACATCGCGGGTGTTGGGGTGGTTGACGGAGGTGGTCAGCTCCCGGATCACCGAGCCGGTGGCGGGGTCCAGCCGCAGATTGATCTCGTTGATGAGCTGGCCGTAGCAGCCGGCCTCGACGAACGGCCGGGGATCGCCGTTGGGGTCGGGCAGCATCATCGTGAAGGCGCAGTGCCAGTGGCCGGTGACGATGGCGTCGATGTCCGGGGAGGCGCGCAGCGCGAGTTCGTAGGCGGGCCCGGAGGGGTTCTTGCCGCTGGAGAAGTCGCTGCCGGCCACCGCGCCGTCGTGCATGCTCAGCACGATCGCGTTGACGCCGCGCTTCTTGAGTTCCGCGGCGCAGCGGTTGGCGGTCGCCAGCTCGTCCAGGGTGCGCAGGCCCGGCTGGTAGGAGCCGGGGAAGGACTCGGTGCCGATGGCGGTCAGATGGATGAAGCCGATCGGCAGCCGGCGGCCGCCGCCGGCGTCCACCTGCACGATGTTGTAGGGCGGCAGCACCAGTTCGCCGTTGGAGTGCCAGACCATGTTGGCGCTGTAGTAGGGGAACTCAGCGCCGCGGAAACGGCGGCCCGTGGAGTCCTTGAAGTCGTCGTCGCGGCCGATGACCGGGTAGCTGTCGCCGTCCTCCATGTGCGAGGTGAGGTAGGTCGCGGACTTGTCGAACTCGTGGTTGCCGGCCGAGGCGAAGTCCAGGCCCATGGCGTTGAGGGCCTCGATGGTGGGCTCGTCGGCGAAGGAGGCGGCGTCGAACTCCCAGCCGGAGAAGAGGTCGCCGGGGGCGAAGAAGAGGGAGTTGCGGCGGCCGTCGCGCAGCCGTTCCAGGTGGGCGGCCATATAGGCGACGCCCCCGACGGTGTAGGTCTTCCCGCCGGCTCCGGTGATGATCGAGTGGGCGCCCGGGGCGCCCTGGAGGTAGCCGTGCAGGTCGGTGATGTTGAGGAGTTGGACGTCTACGTACTCGTCGGCGCCGGCCGCGTCGCGGGCGTGGCCGGTGGCGTAGGCGTTGCTGCCGATGGCGCTCGCGGTGGCCAGAGCCCCCGCAGCGGTGAAGAAGGAGCGTCGTCCGATGTCGCGCACTGCGTCACTCTCCTGAGCGGGCCGTCCGTGAGGGGACGACGGGAGAGTCAAGCAAGCCGCTCGGGACGGCCGGTCACCACGACGCGTACCGGGCGTGAACGGGCGGGGGACAGTCGCCCCCAGGGCGTGTCCCGTGGATCATGCAGGGTGCGCGGCACCTGATCCACGGGACACGCCCTGGGGCGCGGTGTGTGCCCGCCGTCCGGCGGAGGGCCGTTCGGCGAGACGGGTGTTACGGGCGCTCGGCCGGGCCGGGCCTTGGGGGCTCCTGCCCGCTCGTGGCGAAGGCCGCGGTGTCGGCGCCGGCCGTGCTGCTGCCCAGCTCCTGGCCGCGGAGCAGGAACCAGGCGGCTCCCGCGGCGGCCAGCAGGACCGCCGCGCCCACCCCGGCGGCGACGTCCACCCCGTCCACGAAGGACTCCTGAGCGGCCTTCAGCAGCGCCCCGCCCTGGCCGCCGGGGAGTTGGCCGGCGGTCTCGACGGCGCCGCCGAGCGACTCCCGGGCGGCGTCGGCGGCGGGCTCGGACACCCCGCCGGGCGTCGGGAAGCCCCGGTAGATGCTGGTGACGATGGAGCCGAGCAGGGCGATGCCGAGGGCCGCGCCGAGTTCGTAGGCCGTCTCGGAGACCGCGGAGGCGGCGCCCGCCTCCTCCTTGGGCACATTGGACAGGATCACATCGGCGGTGACGGTGAACGAGAAGCCCGCGCCGACGCCGACGACGAAGAGGATGAAGCACAGCGCCGCGGTGCCGGTGTCGGCGTGCAGGGTGGTGCAGCCGACCAGCGCCAGCCCCACCACGGCGAGGCCGCCGGCCACCACGATCCGCACCGACAGCTTCCGGGCGACCCAGCCGGCCGCCAGGCCCGCGCCCACCGCGCCGATCGCGGCCGGGAGTTCGACCAGCCCGGCGTTCAGCGGCGGCCGCTGCTGCACCATCTGGAGGAACTGGGAGAGGAAGAAGACCAGGCCGGACAGCCCGAGGATGGTCAGCAGGTCCGCCAGCACCGCCCCGGAGAAGCCGCGGTGCGCGAAGAGCTTCATGTTCAGCAGCGGCGAGGGCAGGGTCAGCTGCCGGCGGACGAACCAGATCAGCGCGAGCACCCCGAGGACGCCGGCCAGGGCGATGTCCCAGCGGTAGCCCTCCACCGCCGCTTCCTTGATGGCGTAGACGACGGCGACGATGCCGACGAGGGAGAGCCCGACGCTGGGGATGTCCCAGGGGCCGGGGTCCGGATTGCGCGACTCCGGGATGACCTTGGCGCCGACGGCGACCAGCAGCGCCATCACCGGAAGGTTGATCAGGAAGACCGAGCCCCACCAGAAGTGGCCCAGCAGGAAGCCGCCGAGGACCGGCCCGACGGCCATGCCGGCCGAGGCCATCGCGCCCCAGATGCCGATGGCGAGGCTGCGCTCCCTGGGGTCGTGGAAGAGGTTGCGGATCAGCGCGAGGGTGGCGGGCATCAGCGTCGCGCCGGCCACGCCCTGGAGGGCACGCGCGGCGATCATCATCTCCGCGCTGGAGGCGTACGCGGCGAGCACCGACATCGCGCCGAAGCCGACGGAGCCGATCAGCAGCAGCTTCTTGCGGCCGACGCGGTCGCCGAGGCTGCCCATGGACACCAGCAGACCGGCGATGACGAAGGAGTAGATGTCACCGATCCACAGCAGCTGGGTGCCGGAGGGGCGCAGGTCCTCGCTGAGGAAGGGGGTGGCGAGGCCGAGGACCGTGGCATCGACGCCGACCAGCAGAACGGCGAGGACCAGGACGGCCAGCGCGAGCCAGCGCCCCGGCCGGGGCTGGTCGTCCACATGGGCCGAACCGGCCGGTCCTGACGCTATGGTCTCGGTCATTTCTCCATGCTCCGTCGGATGCCGCCGAGCAGCAGCTCGGCGATCGAGTGGTTGAGGTCGTTGCGGGCGACGCGTCCTTCGTGGACGGCCCAGGCGCCGGCGCCGATCAGTCCGTAGAGCGCCTCGGTGAGCCAGGCCGGGCTCAGATCGATCCGGAAGTCGCCCTCTTCATGACCGCGTCGGAACAGGGCGGAGATCCGGGCGTCGAGTTCCAGCCAGCCGGCGTTGATCTCGCCGCCCTCGAAGAGCTGGTTCTCGGTGGAGAGGAAGGCCAGCATGGCGGCGTGCGGTTCGGTCTCGCCGATCAGCCGGCGCAGCGCCCCGACGGCGTCCCCCTCCGCCAGCCGCGCCCGGTCGACGGCCTGCGCGAACTGCGCTATCCCCTGCTCCTCCAGCGCCTTGATCAGCGCGTCGCGCCCGGCGAAGTGCCGGTGCAGGGTCGCCCTGCTGATGCCCGCCGCGCGGGCGATCTCGTCCATCGAGGTCGTCGCCCGCCGCGTGAGCAGCGCGGCGGCCTCCTTGAGTACCTGCTCCCGATCCACAGCCATGAGACATACAGTACCCGAATGAGACGTCGATGTCTCACAATCTCGTCGCCGGCCCCTCCACGGCAGGGGCGGGCCGCCGCTCCCCACCAACGACGGCGGCCCGCCCCCGGTCTCTCCCGGGGGCGGGCCGCCGTCGTACGCGTCGAATGTCAGGGGTGCTTCAGGGGCTGCTTGGCCGCCGCCCACTCCTGCTGCCCGGCCAGGTCGGCCCGCACCTCGGCGAGCTGGACCGCCACCGCCGAGGGGGCGGTGCCGCCGCGGCCGCTGCGGGCGGCGAGCGCGCCCTGGACGTTCAGCACGCCGCGCACCTCCGGGGTCAGATGCGGCGAGATCTTCGCGAACTGCTCATCGGTGAGCTGGTCCAGCTCGATGCCGTGCGCCTCGCACTCCTTGACGCACTCCCCCGCGACCTCGTGCGCCACCCGGAACGGCACACCCTGCTTGACCAGCCACTCCGCGATGTCGGTGGCCAGCGAGAAGCCGGCCGGGGCCAGCTCCTCCATCCGCGCGCGGTTGACGGTCAGGGTCGCCATCATGCCGGTGAACGCCGGGAGCAGCACCTCCAGTTGGTCGCAGGAGTCGAAGACCGGCTCCTTGTCCTCCTGGAGGTCGCGGTTGTACGCGAGCGGCAGTGCCTTGAGCGTGGCCAGCAGCCCGGTCAGATTGCCGATGAGGCGGCCGGACTTGCCCCGTGCCAGCTCCGCGATGTCCGGGTTCTTCTTCTGCGGCATGATCGACGAGCCGGTGGAGAAGGCGTCGTGCAGGGTCACGAAGGAGAACTCCTTCGTGTTCCAGAGGATGATCTCCTCCGCGATCCGCGAGAGGTTGACCCCGGCCATCGCCGTGATGAAGGCGAATTCGGCGACGAAGTCACGCGAGGCCGTGCCGTCGATGGAGTTGCCGACCGAGCCGCGCTCGAAGCCGAGGTCGGCGGCGACCGCCTCCGGGTCGAGGCCGAGCGAGGAGCCGGCCAGCGCGCCCGAGCCGTACGGGGAGACGGCGGTGCGCTCGTCCCACTGCCGCAGCCGCTCCGCGTCCCGGGACAGCGACTGCACATGCGCCAGGACGTGGTGGGCGAAGAGCACCGGCTGGGCGTGCTGGAGGTGGGTGCGGCCCGGCATCGCGACGTCCGGGTGCGCCTCGGCGAGGCCGACCAGCGCCTCCTGAAGGTCGGCGAGCAGCCCGCCGATGATCCGGGCGTGGTCGCGCAGGTACATCCGGAAGAGCGTGGCGACCTGGTCGTTGCGCGACCGGCCGGCCCGCAGCTTGCCGCCGAGGTCCGGGCCGAGCCGCTCCAGCAACCCCCGCTCCAGGGCGGAGTGGACGTCCTCGTCGGCGACGGTGCCGGTGAACGAGCCGTCGGCGACATCGGCTTCGAGCCGGTCGAGCCCGTCGAGCATCCGGGTCAGCTCGTCCTCGGTGAGCAGGCCCGCCGTGTGGAGCACCCGGGCGTGCGCGCGGGAGCCGGCGATGTCGTACGGGGCCAGCCGCCAGTCGAAGTGGACCGACGCCGACAGCTGGGCCAGCGCCTCGGCGGGCCCGTCGGCGAACCGGCCGCCCCAGAGCCGGACGTCACCGCTGTTGCTGCTCACTGCTGCTCCTCAAGGCTGCTGTGACGGGCATTCCGGGACGCGTCCCGGGCCCCCTGTGCCGCCTCCCCCGAGGCCCGTGCGGACCAGGGGGGATCCCCGCCCCGCCGCGGGGGCGGGGAGGCGGCGCTGTACGAAGGTAACGAGGCGGATCAGGCCAGGTCGCGCTTGGCCGCGATCTTGCTCGACATGCCGAAGAGCTCGATGAAGCCCTTCGAGAGCGACTGGTCGAAGGTGTCGCCGGTGTCGTACGTCGCGAGGTTGAAGTCGTACAGCGACCGGTCCGACTTCCGGCCGGTGACGACCGCGCGGCCGCCGTGCAGGGTCATCCGGATGTCGCCGCTGACCTGCTGGTTGGCCTCGTTGATGAAGCCGTCCAGGGCGCGCTTGAGCGGGGAGAACCACAGGCCGTCGTAGACCAGCTCGCCCCAGCGCTGCTCGACCTGCCGCTTGTAGCGGGCCAGTTCGCGCTCGACGGTGACGCTCTCCAGCTCCTGGTGCGCGGTGATCAGCGCGATGGCGCCGGGCGCCTCGTACACCTCGCGGGACTTGATGCCGACCAGCCGGTCCTCGACCATGTCGATCCGGCCGATGCCCTGGCCGCCGGCCCGCTCGTTGAGCTGCTGGATGGCCTGGAGGACGGTGACGGGCTTGCCGTCGATGGCGACCGGCACGCCCTCCTTGAAGGTGATGACGACCTCGTCGGCCTCCCGCTGGGTGGCGGGGTTCTCCGTGTACTCGTACACGTCCTCGATCGGCGCGTTCCAGATGTCCTCCAGGAAGCCGGTCTCCACGGCCCGCCCGAAGACGTTCTGGTCGATGGAGTACGGCGACTTCTTGGTGGTCGCGATCGGGAGGTCCTTCTCCTCGCAGAAGGCGATCGCCTTGTCCCGGGTCATCGCGTAGTCGCGGACCGGGGCGATGCACTTCAGGTCGGGGGCGAGGGAGGAGATACCGGCCTCGAAGCGGACCTGGTCGTTGCCCTTGCCAGTGCAGCCGTGGGCGACGGTGGTGGCGCCGTGCTTCTTGGCGGCGGCGACCAGGTGCTTGACGATGGTCGGCCGGGAGAGCGCGGAGACCAGCGGGTAGCGGTCCATGTACAGGGCGTTGGCCTTGATCGCCGGGAGGCAGTACTCGTCGGCGAACTCGTCCTTGGCGTCCGCGACCTCGGCCTCGACCGCGCCGCAGGCAAGCGCACGCTTGCGGATGACGTCCAGGTCCTCGCCGCCCTGGCCGACGTCCACGGCAACGGCGATGACCTCGGCGCCCGTCTCCTCGGCGATCCAGCCGATACAGACGGAGGTGTCCAGGCCGCCCGAGTAGGCGAGTACGACGCGCTCGGTCACGGGTTTCTCCTTACGGTGCATACGCTGATGGGTATAAGTATGCACTCCACTGTATGCTTCGTCAACGCATCGGAGAACATGCAGGTCAGCGGCGTGTCGACGGTGCGAGTCGGGGCCTCAGAGGCCCTCCCGGAGCACCTCGGTGAGCACGGCCGCATGGCTGAAGGAGACATCCTTCGTGGCCGTCAGCAGCGTCAGCGGGCCCTCGGCGGCGAGCCCCCGCAGCCGCTCCAGCGCCTCCGGGGCGCCCTCCTGCGCCAGCTCCGCGCGATACCGCTCGGCGAATTCCTCGAACCGCTCCCCCTGGTGGCCGTACCAGCGACGCAGCTCGTTCGACGGCGCCACGTCCTTGCACCACTCGGTGAGCCGCGCGTCCGCCTTCGACAGCCCGCGCGGCCAGAGCCGGTCGATCAGCACCCGCGCCCCGTCCGCCGACTCCGGCGCCTCGTACACCCGGCGCACCCGGAGGGCGTCCTTCGGGAACATTTCACCCATATCTCATCGAATCACGGGCACCGGCCCCCCGCCGGGAGGCCGGGACGCACCCCCGGTGGGCCCCGCTTTGGATTCATGGCCCGGGACAGGGTATTTTTCTTCTGCACACCCCGGCCGGGCATCTTCCGGCCGGCACGGGCACCGGGACGTGGCGCAGCTTGGTAGCGCACTTGACTGGGGGTCAAGGGGTCGCAGGTTCAAATCCTGTCGTCCCGACGGTGTTTTTGCAGGTCAAAGGCCGCTTCCGAAGATCGGGAGCGGCCTTTGCCGTGTGCGGTGCGCGCTGCGGCGCCGGTGGGAGCCCAGGCCGCGGCGGGCCCGGGCGGGCGGCGGCCGGCCGGGGCGGCGCACGGGTCGGCCCGCCCCGGTCGGCCCACCGGCCTACGGCACCGCGTCCGACGACAGATCGCGCTGGTGCGGTATCGCGATCTCCTCCGGCTTCTGGAGGGCCACGGTCCGCGCCGGGGAGGGGATCCGGATGCCCTCGTCCCGGTAGCGCCGGTGCAGGCGCTTGATGAACTCGTGCTTGATCCGGTACTGGTCGCTGAACTCGCCGACGCCCAGGATCACCGTGAAGCCGATGCGGGAGTCACCGAAGGTGTGGAAGCGGACGGCCGCCTCGTGGTCGGGGTCGCCGCCGTTGACGTCCTTCATCACGCTCTCGACGACCTCGGTGGTGACCCGCTCGACGTGGTCGAGGTCGCTGTCGTAGCCGACGCCCACCTGCACCAGGATCGTCAGCTTCTGTTCCGGGCGGGTGAAGTTGGTCATGTTGGTGCCGGCCAGCTGGGCGTTGGAGATGATCACCAGGTTGTTGGAGAGCTGACGCACCACGGTGTTGCGCCAGTTGACGTCGACGACATAGCCCTCCTCCCCGCTGCTGAGCCGGATGTAGTCGCCGGGCTGCACCGTCTTGGAGGCGAGGATGTGCACGCCCGCGAAGAGGTTGGCGAGGGTGTCCTGGAGGGCCAGGGCGACCGCGAGGCCGCCCACGCCGAGCGCGGTCAGCAGCGGGGCGATGGAGATGCCCAGGGTCTGCAGGACGACGAGGAAGCCCATCGCCAGGACGATGATGCGGGTGATGTTGGCGAAGATGGTCGCCGAGCCGGCCACCCCGGAGCGGGACTGCGCGAGGGACTTCACCAGGCCGGTGATCACCCGGGCCGCGGTGAGCGTGACGACCAGGATGAGCAGCACGGTCAGCGTCCGGTTGACGGTGTGTCCGATCACCGGGGTCAGCGGCAGCGCGGCGGTGGCGGCCGCCAGTCCGCCGGCGACCGCGCCCCAGGGCACCACGGCCCGCAGGGCGTCGACGATGACATCGTCGCCGCTCCACCGGGTGCGCAGCGCGTGCTTGCCCAGCCAGCGCAGGGCGACGCGCAGCAGCAGTCCGGCCACGATGCCGGCGGCCAGCGCCGCTCCGGCCACGATCAGGTCGTGCAGTGTCACAGCGCGGTTCACCGGCCGGCTCCTCCCGCGACCGGAAGGAGCGGGCCTGCTATGCACCGGATGTGATGTCTCGTCACCATGCCACCTGCTTGTCTCTAGGGCTGCGAAGGCGCCGGGACATCCGTGGACGTCCCGGCGCGAACTGCCATCCTGCCGTATGGGGTTCGGCAGGCAGCGGGTGGCTCGGGTGGATTCCGCGCACGGACGCCGCACGGGTCGCGGCGGGGCGCTCGGGGTGGTGGCGAAGGGCGCCGGGGAGCGTCCCCGGCGGCCCGGCGCGCCCAGGGCCCGTCCGTTGGATCAGGCCTAGTGCGCCTTCTGTGCCAGTCGCAGCAGATGGGCGGCGAGGGCCTGGCCGCCCGCCGGGTCGCGGCTGATGAGCATCAGGGTGTCGTCGCCGGCGATGGTGCCGAGGATGTCGTGCAGTTCGGCCTGGTCGATGGCCGAGGCCAGGAACTGGGCGGCGCCCGGCGGGGTGCGCAGGACGACGAGGTTGGCGGACGCCTCGGCGGAGATGAGGAGTTCGCCGGAGAGGCGGCGCATCCGCTCCTCCTTGGCCGACTCGCCCAGCGGCGCCCGCGGCTTGCGGTCGCCGCCCTCGCTGGGCACCGCGTAGATCAGCTCGCCGCCGGTGTTGCGGATCTTCACCGCGCCCAGCTCGTCCAGGTCGCGCGAGAGCGTCGCCTGGGTGACGGACAGGCCGTCGTCGGCGAGCAGCTTGGCGAGCTGGCTCTGGGAGCGGACCGGCAGCCGGTTGAGGATGTCCACGATCCGCCGGTGGCGGGCGGTGCGGGTCTGCGGTACGGCCTGGCCGCCGTTGAGCGACTCGTTGTCCTGCGGCTCGGTCATCGTTGTCGTCAGTCTCCGGCTCGTCGTTCCCCGTCGGCCCCTTGGCGGGCCGTGTTGAGGACGGCGGGCAGCTTCCGGAGGAACTCCTCCGCTTCGTCGTCGGAGACGATCAGCGGCGGGGCGAGCCGGATCACGTCCGGCGCGACCGCGTTCACCAGGAGGCCCGCGTCCTGAGCCGCCTGCTGCACCTGCGGCGCGAGCGACTCCGTCAAGACGATACCCAGGAGCAGCCCCGCACCGCGGACCTGGCCGACCAAGGGGTGCCCCAGGGCCTCGGTCCCGGTGCGCAGCCGCTCGCCGACGCGCTTGACGTGATCGAGGAGGCCGTCCTTCTCGATGGTGTCCAGGACGGCGAGGGCGCCGGCGCAGACGACCGGGTTGCCGCTGAAGGTCGACCCGTGCGATCCGGGGGTGAGCAGGTCGGCGGCGGGGCCGAAGGCGAGGGTGGCGCCGATGGGCAGGCCGCCGCCCAGGCCCTTGGCGAGGGTGACGATGTCCGCCTCGACGCCCTGGGCCCCGGACTCCAGCCAGTGGCCGGTGCGGCCGATGCCGGTCTGGATCTCGTCGAGGACCAGCAGGGTGCCGGTGGCGGCGGTGATCTCGCGGGCGGCCCGGAGGTAGCCGGGCGGCGGCACGACCACGCCGTTCTCGCCCTGGAGGGGCTCCAGGATGACGAAGGCGGTGTCGGTGGTGACGGCCGCGCGCAGGGCCTCGGTGTCGCCGTAGGGAACGTAGTCGACGTCGCCGGGCAGCGGGGCGAACGGGGCCTGCTTGGCGGGCTGGCCGGTGAGCGCGAGGGCGCCCATGGTGCGGCCGTGGAAGCCGCCGGCCGTGGAGACCATGTGCGTGCGGCCGGTCAGCCGGCCGATCTTGAAGGCGGCCTCGTTGGCCTCGGCGCCGGAGTTGGAGAAGTAGACCCGGCCGGGGCGTCCGGCGAGCGCGAGCAGCCGCTCGGCCAGGGCGACGGTGGGCTCGCTGACGAAGAAGTTGGAGACGTGGCCGAGCGTGGCGACCTGGTCGGAGACCGCGCGGACCACCGCGGGGTGGGCGTGGCCGAGGGAGTTGACCGCGATGCCGCCGAGGAAGTCGAGGTACTCCTTGCCGTCGGCGTCCCACACCCGGGTGCCCTCGCCGCGTACGAGCGGGACGCGGGGGGTGCCGAAGTTGTCCATCATGGCGCCCTGCCAGCGCCCGGTGAGGTCCGCGTTGGTCACCGGACCGTGGCCGTGTGCCGCGTCGCTCATGCCGTCCCCTCGATCGTGTTCGCGTCCGGCACGACCATCGTGCCGATCCCTTCGTCGGTGAAGATCTCCAGCAGGATCGAGTGCTGGACCCGCCCGTCGATGACCCGGGCGGTGTGCACGCCGTTGCGGACGGCGTGCAGGCAGCCCCGCATCTTGGGGACCATGCCGCTGGCCAGGTCGGGCAGCAGCTTCTCCAGTTCCGTGGCGGTGAGGCGGGAGATCACCTCGTCGCTGTTCGGCCAGTCCTCGTAGAGGCCCTCGACGTCGGTGAGGACCATCAGGGTCTCGGCGCCGAGGGCCGCGGCGAGTGCGGCCGCGGCGGTGTCGGCGTTGACGTTGAAGACGCCGGACGCGCCGGAGCTCGTGGACGCCGCGTCCTCCTCGTCGCTGCTGCGGGCGATGGAGGAGATGACCGGGATCCGGCCGTCGTCCAGCAGCGCGTGGACCGCGCCGGGGTCGATGGCGGTGATCTCGCCGACCCGGCCGATGTCCACCCGCTCCCCGTCGATGTCGGCGTAGTGCTTGGTGGCCGCCATCAGATGGGCGTCCTCGCCGGTCATGCCGACGGCGAGCGGGCCGTGCTCGTTGAGCAGCCCGACCAGCTCCCGCTGCACCTGTCCGGCCAGCACCATCCGTACGACGTTCATCGCCTCGGGCGTGGTGACCCGCAGGCCGCCCTTGAACTCCGACTCCAGGCCGAGCAGGTCGAGCTGGGCGCTGATCTGCGGGCCGCCGCCGTGCACGACGACGGGGCGCAGCCCGGCGTGCCGCAGGAAGACCACGTCCTGGGCGAAGGCGCGCTTGAGCTCCTCGTCGATCATGGCGTTGCCGCCGAACTTGATGACGACGGTCTTGCCGTGGTGCCTGGTCAGCCAGGGCAGCGCCTCGATGAGGGTGCGCGCCTTGGGAAGTGCGGTGTGCTTGCGGGTGCTCATGCCGGTCCGGCCTCGTTTCTCCTCCACGCCTCGCGCGGGAGGTACCCCCGGGCGCGCTGTGCACACAGCGCGCGCCGGAGCCTGGGGTGCGCGTTCATGACGAGTACGCGCTGTTCTCGTGGACGTAGTCGGCGGTGAGGTCGTTGGCCCAGATGACCGCGGACTCGGTGCCGGCGGCGAGGTCGGCGGTGATCCGCACCTCCCGGTAGCGCATGTCGACCAGGTCGCGGTCCTCGCCCACCGAGCCGTTCTTGCAGACCCAGATGTCGTTGATGGCGACGTTCAGCTGGTCGGGTTCGAAGGCGGCGGAGGTGGTGCCGATGGCGGAGAGCACCCGGCCCCAGTTGGGGTCCTCGCCGTGCAGGGCGCACTTGAGGAGGTTGTTGCGGGCGATCGAGCGGCCGACCTCCACCGCGTCGTCCTCGCTGGCCGCGCCGACGACCTCGATCCGGATGTCCTTGCTGGCGCCCTCGGCGTCCCCGATCAGCTGCCGGGCGAGGTCGGCGCAGACGGTGCGCACCGCCTCGGCGAAGTCGCCGGTGTCCGGCACGGTGCCGGAGGCGCCGGAGGCGAGCAGCAGCACGGTGTCGTTGGTCGACATGCAGCCGTCGGAGTCGACCCGGTCGAAGGTGGTGCGGGTGGCGGCACGCAGCGCCCGGTCCAGCTCGGCCGCCGGCAGATCGGCGTCGGTGGTGAGCACCACGAGCATGGTGGCCAAGCCCGGGGCGAGCATGCCGGCGCCCTTGGCCATCCCGCCCACGGTCCAGTTGTCCTGGCTGACCTGCGCGGTCTTGTGCACGCTGTCGGTGGTCTTGATGGCGATGGCGGCCTTCTCGCCGCCGTGCGGGGTGAGTTGGGCGACCGCGGTGTCGACGCCGGGCAGCAGCTTGTCCATCGGCAGCGTGACGCCGATCAGGCCGGTCGAGCACACGGCGATCCTGCCGGCGTCGTGTCCGCCGGTCTCGTCGTACCCCGCGGTGTTCAGCGACGCGGCGACCTTCTCCGCGGTGGCGTGGGTGTCCTGGAAGCCCTGCGGGCCCGTACAGGCGTTGGCGCCACCGGAGTTGAGGACGACGGCGGACAGCTCTCCGCCCTTCAGCACCTGTTCCGTCCAGAGCACCGGCGCCGCCTTGACGCGGTTGGACGTGAAGACACCGGCGGCGGCGCTCCGCGGCCCCTGGTTCACCACGAGGGCCAGGTCCGGGCCGCCGCTCTCCTTGATCCCGGCCGCGATGCCCGCCGCCGTGAATCCCTGTGCTGCCGTGACGCTCACTGCGTGTCCTCCGTCGTTGTTCCGGCCCCGCCGGTCCTGCTCTGCCGTCCCTGCCGCCGCTTTCGCTCCACGGAGGTCACGGGGCGACCCCGACCTTCGGCAGGCCCGTCTCCTCGGGCAGCCCCAGGGCGAGGTTCATGCTCTGCACCGCGCCGCCCGCGGTTCCCTTGGTGAGGTTGTCGAGGGCGCTGATCGCGATGATCCGGCCGGCCGCCGCGTCGAGGGCCACCTGGATCTGCACGGTGTTGGAGCCGTACACGGAGGCGGTCGACGGCCACTGGCCCTCGGGCAGCAGCCGCACGAACGGCTCGTCGGCCAGCGCCTTCTCGTACGCGGCCCGCACGGCGGCGGCGTCCACGCCGGGCTTCGCCTTCGCCGAGCAGGTCGCGAGGATGCCGCGCGACATGGGGGCGAGGGTCGGCGTGAAGGAGACCCCGACGCGCTCGCCGGCCACCGCGCTGAGGTTCTGGATCATCTCGGGGGTGTGCCGGTGCCCGCCGCCGACGCCGTACGGGCTCATCGAACCCATGACCTCGGAGCCCAGCAGATGCGGCTTGAGCGCCTTGCCGGCGCCGGAGGTGCCGGTGGCCGCCACGATGACGGCCTCGGGCTCGGCGAGCCGGTCCGCGTAGGCGGGGAACAGCGCGAGCGAGACGGCGGTCGGGTAGCAGCCCGGGACCGCGATGCGCCGCGTCCCCTGGAGCGCGGCGCGGCCCCCGGGCAGCTCGGGAAGCCCGTACGGCCAGGTGCCCGCGTGGGCCGTGCCGTAGAACGCCTCCCAGTCCGCGGCGTCGCCGAGCCGGAAGTCGGCCCCGCAGTCGACGACCAGCACCTCGGGCCCGAGCTCCTCGGCGACCGCGGCGGACTGGCCGTGCGGCAGCGCGAGAAACACGACCTCGTGGCCAGCCAGCACCTCGGCCGTGGTCGGCGCCAGCTCCCGGTCGGCCAGCGGAAGCAGCTGCGGCTGCAGCGCCCCCAGTCGCTGCCCCGCGTTGGAGTGCCCGGTCACCGCGCCGATCTCCACCTCCGGATGCCCCAGAAGCAGACGCAGCACCTCACCCCCCGCGTACCCGCTCGCCCCGGCCACTGCCGCTCGCACCGTCATGCACCCTCCTTCTTCATGGCATGACTATACGGATAGCGACAGGATTATGCAATGAAGGGGGCTCCTGCCTGCGGTTCCCCGGTACCGCCGGTCCGGGGACGGCGGCACGGCCGGTATGCCTGGCCGCCCGGGGCGGCGGGGCGGAGGGTGGAGGTACTTCGACGCGCAGGGACCGCTGCCCTGGTAGGCGCGTCAGCGCACACGGCGCAGGAAATCGCGAGCGCCGCGCAGCGTGGTACGTACCGAGCGCTGGGTCCGCGTGCTGTCCAAGCGGACGTCCAGTGCCCCCGGGAAGCGGCTGTCGGCGCGACGGCCGGCGGTCAGCGCGGAGACGTCCAGGCCGTCGCGTGCGGCGATCAGGACACCCAGCTCATGACGGCTGACCTCATCCGGTCCCGCGAGGTGGCACACGCCCGTGTGCGCGGAGTCGGCCAGCTCGAGAAGGGCCCCGGCGAGATCGGCGACATGCACAGGGCACCGGATGTCATCGGTGAACAGCGCGCCCTGTCGCTCCCCGGTGGCCAGCTCGTGGACGAGCTTCTCGTGCGCGGAGCCGCCGTCGCCGATGATCAGCGAGGTACGAGCGATGACGGCGGCCGGGCAGAAAAGCCGGATCGCCGTTTCCGCCGCGGCCTTCGCAGCTCCGTACGGGGTGAGGGGATCCGGCGTGGCGGACTCCTCGTAGCGGATGTCGGCGCCGGAGAACACCGCGTCACTGGAGACCTGCACCAGCCGGGCCCCGTGCTGCGCGGCGGCCATCGCCAGGCGGATCGCGCCGTCGGCCGTGGTCGCCCAGTCCGCCCGGCGAGCGGCCGCGTTGACGACTACGTCCGGCCGGACCTCCCTGAGTGCCGGTGCGATCTCCTCGCTGCGGCGCAGGTCCATGGGCAGCCAGCGGATACGGGGGACGTCACCGGCACGGGTCGCGTAGGTCGCCGTCACGGCGTGCCCGAGTGCCCGTGCCTGCCGGGCCAACTCGCGTCCCAGAAAGCCGCTGTCGCCGACGATCAGGATGTTCATGAACCGTCAGATTAGAGTTCCTTGCGGCGATCAGGACATGTCGTGCCGCGATCAGGAGACGGAAAGGCGGCCGGTCGACAAGGCCGTCAGCGTTTCCTGGGCGGCTCGTTCGCCGGAGCGTACGGCGCCCTCCATGAGGCCGTGCATGTGGGTGGCGGACTCCGTGCTGGCCCAGTGGATGCGGCCGACCGGGGCGCGCAGGGCGGGGCCGTAGGTGGTCAGGGTGCCGGGCGGGAAGTGGCCGATCATGCCGCCCAGGGACCACTGCTCGGCGGACCAGTCGGTCTCCAGGTAGTGGGCGGGGTGGCGGGCCCGGGGGCCGAAGCGTTCGGCGAGCGCGTCCAGCCAGATCTCCCGCCGCTCGGCAGGGTCCAGCCGTCCCATGCGCAGGGCTCCGGTGCTGAAGGCGTAGCTGCTGAGCACGCCCGGCCGGCCCGACGGCGGCGTCTGGTCGATGGTGAGCGGGACGGGCGAGCGGGGCGCGAGGGTCTGCCCCGAGAGGTCCTGCTCGCGCCAGAACGGCTCGGGGTACACCGTGTGCACCCGGATGATCGCCCCCGGCACCACGCGCCGGAGCAGATGACCGCACGCGGCGGGAAGCGGCGGGTCGAAGACGATCCGCCCGGCCAGCACCGGCGGCGCCGCCACGATGACCCGCCGGGCCCGCACGGTGAGCCGGTCGGAGACGACCGTCACGCCGGTGCCGTCGTCGCTGATCCGCTCGACGGGGCTGGACAGGCGGACCCGGTCCCCCAGTTGCCCGGCCATGCGCCGGGCAAGTTCGGGGGCGCCGCCGTCCACGAGATGGGTCTCGGTCCTGCGGGAGTCGGTGTAGTAGCCGAAGCCGCCGCCGCCCCGGGCCAGGGTGAGGGCACCCAGCAGGGAGACCTCCGCCGGGTCGGCGCAGAACAGCAGATGCATGGTCGAGCCGAGCAGCGTGCGGGCCTCGGCCGTGGGCACGTTCCGCGGGTCGGCGATCCACTGCCCGAGCGTGCGGGCGTCCCACGAGCGGGCGCTCCGGGCGCGCCACGGGGCATCCGCCGGGAGGCGCCGCGCCATCAGGTTCAGGCGCGCCAGCGCCAGGCCGAGGGCCATGAGGGTGCGGGGTCCGGCGGCGGGGATGCCCCCGCGGTAGCGGCGGTGGACGCCGTCCAGGGACAGCAGGTGATCGCCCCGCTCGTACTGCGGGTACACCCGCAGACCCAGTTCCCGGCAGAGCTGGAACATCCGCTCCTGGCCCTTGCCCAGCCAGGTGCCGCCGGCGGACACCACGGTCCCGTCGGGCAGCTCGCGGTTCCAGACCCGGCCGCCCACCCGGTCCCTGGCCTCGACCACCACCACCTCGCGGCCGGCCCGGTCCAGTCGTCTCGCGGCGGCGAGCCCGGCGAAACCGGCACCCACCACGCACACGTCCGCCCGCACCTGATCCATGGCCCACCTCCACGGCTCAGCGTCACCCGCCGGGCCCGCCGCCGCCCGGCGGGTGAGCCATAGGGGCGGGAGGGGGAGGCGATGGGCGAGGGAGAGACGTGGCTTCCGGTGGGGCCGCGAGGCGCGTCAGGAGGTCAGGACGGTGTGCGCGGGGTGCAGAAGGTCAGGACGGTGTCCGCGGGGTCAGGCGTCCCCCTTGGCGTCCTTGCCCTTCTCCTTCTCCTTGTTCTTCTCCTTGATGCGCACGGTCTCCTTGCGCACCTCGGCCTGGGTGGCGCGTTCCTTCTCCAGCCACTCGGGCAGTTCCTGCTTCAGCGCCTCGATCTGCTCGGTGGTGAGGGCCTCGGTCACGCCGCCACGGGCCAGGCCCGAGATGGAGACGCCGAGCTTCGCCGCGACCACCGGGCGGGGGTGCGGGCCGTTGCGCCGCAGCTCGACCAGCCACTCCGGCGGATCGGCCTGCAGCGCGTTCAGCTCGCTGCGCGAGACGACGCCCTCCTGGAACTCGGCGGGTGTGGCCTCGAGGTACACACCCAGCTTCTTCGCCGCGGTCGCGGGCTTCATGGTCTGGGCGGTCTGGTGCGACGTCATGGTGTCAAGGGTAGCGAGCGTGTGCGATACCTCCGACCACGACCGGTAACCTGGCGGCGTGACAGGCTCCGATACCCCCGCTTCGTTCCGGCTCGCGTACGTACCGGGCGTGACACCGGCGAAGTGGGTGCGTATCTGGCAGGAGCGGCAGCCCGGCATCCCGCTGACCCTGGTCGCGGTGACCGCCGACGAGGCCTCCGGCGCGCTGCGGGACGGCGCCGCCGACGCGGGATTCGTGCGGCTGCCGGTCGACCGGACGGTCTTCAGCGCGATCCCGCTCTACACCGAGACGACCGTGGTCGTGGTCCCGAAGGACCACCTCGTGGCGGCGGTCGACGAGGTGTCCGCCGAGGACCTGGCCGACGACATCGTGCTGCATCCGCTCGACGACACCCTCCCGTGGGAGACCCTCCCGGGACGGCCGGCGATCGAGCGTCCCGCCACGACCGCGGACGCCATCGAGCTGGTGGCGGCCGGGGTGGGCGTGCTCGTCGTCCCGCAGTCCCTCGCGCGGCTGCACCACCGCCGCGACCTCACCTACCGGCCGGTCACGGACGCCCCGCAGTCGCAGGTCGCGCTGTCCTGGCCGGAGGACGCGACCACCGACCTGGTGGAGGACTTCATCGGGATCGTGCGCGGGCGGACCGTCAACAGCACCCGCGGCCGCGCCAGCACCCCGGCGGCGGAGCCGAAGCGGGCGCCGGCCGCTGCGGCGCGGCGCAAGCCCGGGACCGGCAAACCGGCCGCCGGAACGGGCGGCAAGAACCCCCGGGGCGGTGCCGGCGGCCCCAAGGGCGGCGGCAAGCGCGGAAAGCCCCGCCGCCGGTCGTGACCCGGCGGTGATCCCGGCCCCGGGGCCGGGACGACGCCCGACGTGCCCACAAATTCAGGCGTGCTGCGGAACCTCGTTCTTCATCGCGGCCTTGATCTGTTCCCGCAGCTCGGCACTGTCCGCGTGGCCGTGGACGGATACCGCGTGCTCGGTGGCGGCGCGGAGCACCTCGTCCTCCTCGCCGGAGATGACGAGGGTGCAATTCATCTCGCTGGGCTGATCCCGGCAGTCGATCTTCTTGCGCATGGTGCGCCTCCTCCGCGTCCAGGGGCATTCCGGTCTCGGGTGGGGCCTTGTCCCAGTATCGGCCGGTGCCGCCGCCCCGCCGCATACGGCGAATCCCGTATGGCGCGCGGGGGCGTGTGCGCGGTGCGGTGGGAGGCGACGGCAAGACCGCACCAGGAGGTGAGCACGCATGGCGACCTCTGCCGATGTCACACCGGGCGGTGGGCTCGACGAGGAACAAGTGCAGCAGTTCCTGGAGAGGGTGATCTCGGACAGCGCCGCCGCGGTCGCCGGCCTGTGCACCTCGCTCGGCGACCGGCTCGGGCTGTACGCGGCGATGGCCGGTGCCGGACCGATCGGCTCCGCACAGCTCGCCGAGCGCACCGGGCTGGCCGAACGCTATGTGCGCGAATGGCTGGCCGCCCAGGTGGCCGGCGAATACGTCCGCTACACCCCCGGCACCGACACCTACCTGCTGCCCGATGAGCACGCCGCCGTGCTGGCGGACCGGGAGGCTCCCACCTACGCGGCCGGTTTCTTCACCCTGCTCCAGGCCCTCTACGCCACGGAGGACACCCTCGCGGCGGCCTTTCGCACCGGCGAGGGCATCGGCTGGGGAGACCACGGGACGCAGCTGTTCGCCGGCACCGCGACGTTCTTCCGCCCCGGCTACGCGGCCGCGCTGGTCCCGGAGTGGCTGACCGCGCTGGACGGCGTGGTGGAGAAGCTGGAGCGCGGCGCGCGCGTGGCGGACATCGGGTGCGGCTACGGCTACTCCACGGCGCTGATGGCGCAGGCCTTCCCCCGGTCGCGGTTCCGGGGCTTCGACTTCCACCGCCCCTCCGTCGAGGCGGCCCGCGGCATCGCGGCCGAGCGGGGGCTGGACGACCGGGTCAGCTTCGAGGTCGCCACCGCCCAGGACTTCCCCGGCGAGGACTTCGACCTGATCACGTTCTTCGACTGCCTGCACGACACCGGCGATCCGGGCGGCGCGCTGCACCACGCCGAGGAGGCGCTGGCCGACGACGGGACCTGCATGCTCGTCGAGCCGAACGTCTCGGCACACGTCGAGGAGAACGTCCACCCCATCGGCCGGGCGATGACCGCCGCCTCGGTCACCGTCTGCCTGCCGTCCGCGCTGGCCCAGCACGGGCCGCGGGCACTGGGAAACCACGCGGGTGAGGAGGCGATGCGGGAGATCGCCGACGACGCCGGCCTGCACCACTGGCGACTCGCCGCACAGACCCCCGTCAACCGCGTCTATGCCGTCAGGCGCTGAGGCGTCTGACGCACCCGGCCGGTCTTCCCCCGGCCGGTCGGGTGGCCCCGCCGCCGCCCCGCGGGCACCGCCCGCCGGGCGGCCCTCGTTTGACTGCCCTCCGGCACCTCGGCACGCTGGAGTCATGAGCGCGGCCGCGGAGGCCGGCCTGCGGCGCATTCTCGCCGTCGTGGACCTTCTGACGGATGCCGTCGACGAGGAGTCCCTCGTTCCGGCCCTGCTGCCGCTGCTGCTCGCCGCCGTACCGGGCGACAGCGTCGTCTGGTCCCCCCGTGCCGGCAGCGCCGACCGCCCGCTCACCCTGCCCGCCGGGCTGCTGACCGACGACGTCCGGGAGGCGTTCGCCCGCGAGGCGGCCGCCGATGTCCTCGTCGCCCACACCGCGCGGGGCACCGGCACCCCGATGCGCCGCTCCACCCTCCAGACCCGCGACGAGTTCCACGCCCTCGCCGCCTACGCCGACGTCTACCGGCCGTGCGGCAGCGAGCACCAGCTGGCGATGTCGTTCCCCGCGGGCCTGGCCGACGGGGTGCCGCGGAAGGTGTGTGTGGCCTTCAGCCGCGGCGGCGGCAGCGACTTCACCGACGACGATGTGGCGGCCGCCGCCGTGCTGCGCACCCGGCTCGGCCACCTGCTCGGGCGGCTCGCCCCGCCGGTGCCCGCGCCGTGCCCGGTCACCCGCCGCGAGTCCGCCGTCCTCGCCCTGCTGGCCCGGGGCCTGACGAACCAGCAGATCGCCCACCGGCTGGCGATCAGCCCGCGCACCGTCGACAAGCACCTGGAACACGCCTACGCCAAGCTCCGGGTGGGCGGCCGCGTCGAGGCGGCGAACGCCTGGCTGACCCGCGGCCCGGCGGCCGCCCACCGGTGAGGGGCGCCGGGCGGCCGCACCGATGAATTCCGCGGCCCGCCGGCGTCTACCCGTCGTACAGCGAACCGGGGCGCTCCGGCGCCGTCCGACGGAAGGACCCTCATGACGACCGACAGTGACCGGACGAGCGAACGGGCGGGCGCACGGACGACGCTCGCGGAGCGGACGACGGACGAGGAGCGGATCCGGGCGGTGCTGGCGGACCGGGCGGCGGCGACCGCGGCGCGAGACGCCCGACGGTTCCTGTCCCACACCACCCCGGACCTCGTGGAATTCAGCCTGGCGCCGCCGCTGCAGTACCGGGGCCCGCAGGCGCGGGACCCGCGGGCCATCGAGGCCTGGTACGCGACCTGGCAGGGGCCGGTCGAGGTGACGCAGACCCAGCTGGAGATCACGGTCGGCGGGGATGTCGCCTTCTGCCACAGCATCAACCGGATGCGCGGGACCAAGTCCGACGGCCACGAGGTGGAGCTGTGGAGCAGGGCCACCGTCGGCCTCCGCCGGATCGACGGCGTCTGGAGGATCACGCACTCCCATGACTCGGTGCCGTTCCTGATGGACGGCTCGGGGCGGGCGGCGCTCGACCTGACACCGTAGCGGGGCGGGCGCGGCGCCCTCGGCGCCGGTCAGCGGTGCAGCAGATGGCGCCGGTAGGTGACCATGTTGCGGCGGACGCGGGTGACCTCGACGGTCAGCTGGCGGTCCGGCCCGATCGGGAAGTGCGCCGTGCAGCGCACCGCGTCGTACGGCACCGGCCGCAGGTCGCCGTAACAGTGCACCGTGTCGGATCCGCCGCGGAACGGCAGGGTGAGCTGGCCGCTGAGGGCCCGGGCGATCTCGGAGCGGAGCACGGTGTGGGTGCCGTCGTCGACCTCGCTGGTGGCCTCGCGGTCGCAGAGCCGGATCGCGGCGAAGGCCAGCGCGCCCGCCGTGACCAGGGCCGTGAGCAGTCCGATGAGCACGCGGGGCCGGGGCGGGCCGGTGCGCACCGCCGTCAGCTCCGGGTGCCGCGGGTGCCCCGGCGGCGGGCGAGGGCACCCCAGCAGGCCGCGGCCATCAGCAGCAGGCCGCCGGCCGTCGTGGTCGTCCGGCCGGTGCCGGCCGCGCCGCCGAGGCCGGTGTCGGCGCCGCCGAGGGGGACGGTGCCGTCGGCGCCCCCGGAGACGGTCATGGTGCCGGTGAGGGACCTGTGGCCGTCACCGGATTCCCTGCCGTGCCCGCGTGCGGCGTCCCCGGCGTCGCCCTCCCCGTCGCCCTGATCGGCGTCGCGGTCCGTGACGCGGTCCGTGGTGTCCTCGGCGCCGTCCCGGCCGGATCGCAGGGCGCTCGGCCGGGCGCCGGCGGTGCCGTCGCAGGTGAGGGTGACCGTGTACGCGCCGGGCGCGGTGCCCTCCGGGAGGATCGCGGTGCCCTCGGTCCGGCCGCTGAGGGCGGAGAGCTGCATCGGCGGGATGTCCGCGTCGCCGAAGGACGCGGTGGCCGATTCGCCCCGGCAGCTGCCGCCGTCGTGGACGGAGAAGGCGGTGCCCGGTGCCACCGGGTCGGGCGCCACGACCACCGCCCCGGGGGTGTCCCCGGCGGTGGGCGCGGCCTGGTTGACGGCGTCGCTCACCGCCCCGCCGACGGTCTCGGTGGCGGCATCCCCGCCGTCGCCGTCGCCGGTGAGCAGGACGGCCACCAGCAGGGCGGCGGCGCCCAGGGCGTACAGCGATATGTGGCGTATGTGCATAACCCGAGACAAGCGCCCGGTCCCGCGCCGCGCACCTCGATCGGGCGCCGCGCCGGGGGCGAACTCCCCGGAAAGCCGTCAGGGCGCCCAGCGTTTGCGCAGGTCACACGGGTGCGCACGCCCCGGACGGCGGAACGCGCTGGCTGGGCTTTCCGGGTGGTGCGCGCCGGCGCGCGACGCACTCCACGGGGGCGGTTCAGGCCTCCAGTTGGAGGTCCCAGCCGCCGGACCGGCTGGTGAGGGTGGTCACCGACAGCGGCTGCACGTCGATCCGCCAGAACGCGTGCGGGGGCGCCTGGAGCACATAGACCAGGGCGGCGCGGATGACGCCGGGCTCGGCGACCGCGAGCAGCCCGGCGGCGTCGTCGGCCGGCCGGGTGTCGAGCCAGCCGCCGATCCGGGAGATGAACGCCGGCAGCGACTCCCCGCCGTGCGGTGCGGAGCGCGGGTCGGCCAGCCAGGCCTCCACCGCGCGCGGTTCGACGGCGGTCACCTCGCCCAGCGTGCGGCCGCGCCAGCGCCCCATGTCGCAGTCGCGCAGCGCCGGTTGGGCCAGCGGGCGCAGGCCGAGCGCCTCGCCGGTCTCCCGGCAGCGGGCGGACGGCGAGCAGTAGCGCAGTTCGGCGGCGGCGAGCCGGCACAGCACGGGGGCGGCCCGCTCGGCCTCGTACCAGCCGGCGGCGTCGAGCGGTCGGTCGTCGTCGAACCGCGTTTCGAGCAGCGAGGAGCTGCGGCCGGCGGCGAGCAGCTTGAGTCGAACGCTCATTCGGCGATGGTACGAGCCGCGCCGCCCCGGCGGCACCGGTTGATCACAATGCGACAGGCCCCGGGTCGATCAGCCCCAGGGTCATCCATTGCTCCGGCGCCACCAGGGGCCGGAAGCCGATCTTCTCGTACACCCCGTGGGCGTCCTGGGTGGCGAGGGTCAGCCGGTTGAGGCCGCTGGGCGCCATGTGGTCGGCGACGGCCTCGACCAGGGCCGTGCCCAGTCCCTTGCCGCGCTCGTCGCGGCGGATGTAGACGTCGCAGAGCCAGGCGAAGGTGGCATGGTCGGTGACCAGCCGGGCGTAGCCGGCCTGCCGGCCCGAACCGGCCGCGTACAGGCCGAAGTTGAGCGAGCCCGCCACGGCGCGGTCGTGCAGCTCCCGGGGGCGGCCGACGGCCCAGTAGGCGTCGGTGGACAGCCAGTGGTGGACCAGTCCGGCGTCCAGGCGGGCCGGGTCGGTGGAGATCTCGTAGCCGTCGAGGGGGTGCGCGCTCATGCCGGGAGAGTGGCAGAGCGGCGGAACGGAGTCGAACCGGCCGACGGGCGCGGGCGGCCGGGCCCTCAGTCCACCGCCACCCCCAGCTCCGTGCACGCCGTGCGGAGCCTGCGCACGCCCTCGGCGATCTCGCCGGTGCCCGACGCCCCCGCGAAGCTCAGCCGCAGGCAGGCGCCGGGCGGCTCGGCGGCGAAATACGGGCGTCCGGCCGCGACCGCGACCCCCGCGCGCAGCGCCGCACCGGTCAGCGCGGCCTCGTCGACGCCCTCGGGCAGCCGCAGCCAGAGGTGGAAGCCGCCCGGCGGGACGTACGGGCCGCCGGGCACGGGGTCGTGGCCCGGCGGCCGGTGTGCGGTGAAGGCGGGCAGCTGCCGGTGCAGTGCGGCGGTCAGGGCGTCGCGGCGGGCGGCCAACTCTCCGGCGATCAGGCGCAGATGGCGCGGCCAGGCGGGCGAGCCGACGAGTTCCAGGGCGGCCTCCTGGAGCGGCCGGGACACGAAGAAGCTGTCGACGACCTGGATGGCGCGCAGCCGGTCGAGGACGGGCCCGCGGGCGGCCAGCGCGCCCACCCGCAGATTGGGCGAACTGGCCTTGGTGAGCGAGCGGACGTGGACGACGCTGCCGTCCCGGTCCTCCGCCATCAGGGTCGGCGGGAGCGCGGGGCCGTCGGCGTGGCCCAGCAGCCGCGCGAAGTCGTCCTCGATCACGAAGGCGCCGGCCGCGCGGACCACCCGCAGCACCTCGCGCCGCCGCTCGGCGGCGAGCACCGCGCCGGTCGGGTTCTGGAACAGCGGCTGGCAGACGAAGAGCCGGGCGCCGCTGGCGCGGAAGGCCTCGGCGAGCAGGTCCGTGCGCACACCGTCCGCGTCGATGGGTACCGGCACCGGCCGCAGCCCCGAGGCGCGGGCGACGGCCAGCACCCCGGGGTAGGTCGGGGACTCCACGAGCACCGGGGCGCCGGGCGCGGCGAGCGCGCGCAGCGCCGCGGTCAGCGCGCTCTGGCCGCCGCCGGTGATCAGCACGTCGTTGGCGCCGAGCGGGCCGCCGGCGCCGGCGATCTCCCGGGCGAACCAGGCCCGCAGCTCCGGTACGCCGCCGACCGGCGGGCGGCTCCAGGCGCCGGGGCGCCGGCCGGCCCGGGCCAGGGCCGCGGCCAGGGCGCGTTCGGGCTGCAGATCGGTGTGCAGATAGCCGCCGTCGAATTCGATGACGCCCGGCGCGGCGGGCGCGAGGGTGGCCAGCACACCGGTGGCGTCGACGCTGCGCGGCACCTGGTCGCCGGCCGGCTCGGCGCTCAGCGCGATCTCCTGCCAGGAGGTGTCGACGGGGCGGGGCGCCTCGGCGCGCGGTGCGGCCCGGAAGGCCCCGGCGCCGGGCCGGGTGACGACCAGGCCCTCCGCGGCGAGCTGGGCGAGCGCCCGGGAGACGGTCACCGGGCTGACCCGATGCTGTTCGACGAGGGCACGGCTGGACGGCAGCTTCTCTCCCGGAGAGTAGCGCTCCAGCTCCCTTCTCAGGCTCGCGGCCAGTTCGGCACCACTGCTACGCTCTTGCATGAAGCACAACGATAGCGCTATCGCCACCCCCGGAATAGCGGTCAGCACCCCGGACCTCACCGTCCCGGGCCTCCCGGAGGCCGCCGCCCGCGGCTCCCACGTCGGCCGCGGCCTGCTGCTCGCCGCCCTCGGCGTCGCCGCCTTCTCGCTCACCTTCCCGGCGACCGCCTGGGGACTGGAGGGCATGGGCCCGTGGACCGTCGTGATGCTGCGCAGCGTGCTGGCCACCGTGCCGGCCGGCGCCGCGCTCCTCGTGATGCGGGTCCGCCCGCCGGAGCGGCGCCACTGGGCGGGCATCGCGGTGGTCGCGGGCGGTGTCGTGCTCGGCTTCCCGCTGCTGACGACCCTGGCCCTGGAGACCTCCACCACCTCGCACGCCGCCGTCGTGGTCGGCCTTCTGCCGCTGACCACCGCCGCCTGCTCGGCCGTACGGACCGGCGCCCGGCCCTCCCGTACGTTCTGGATCGCCTCGCTGGTCGGCGCGGTCATCGTGATCGGCTTCGCGGTGCAGCAGAGCGGCGGGGTGCCCAACCGCAGCGATCTGCTGCTGTTCGCCGCGCTGCTGGTGTGCGCGGCGGGCTACACCGAGGGCGGCCGGCTGGCCCGCCACATGCCGGGCTGGCAGGTGATCGGCTGGGCGCTGGTGCTGGCGCTGCCCGTGACGGTGGCGGGCGCGGCGCTCGCGCTGTCCACTGAGCCGGTGGCGCTGACCGTGCACTCGGTCGCCGGGGTGCTGTGGCTGGCGGTCGGCTCGCAGTTCCTGGGGATAGTCGCCTGGTACCGCGGGATGGCCGAAATCGGCATCTCCCGGGCGAGCCAGCTGCAGCTCGCGCAGCCGCTGCTCACCCTGGTGTGGTCGGTGCTGCTGCTGGGCGAGCGGCTGCCGCCGGCCGCGCCCGTCGCGGCGCTGGCGGTCCTGGTGTGCATCGCCGTCACCCAGCGGTCCCGCGGATGATGGCGGCCCGCGGGACGGGGAACAAACCGGCCTACACCAGGTGCGGCGGGCGGCCGCGGACGTAAACTTGCGGCGATGGCGGATTCCGCCGTCCGGGGCGGGGAAGGCCCGCCCCCCGTTGAATCCGTTGGCCGTTCAACCGCTGGCCGGCGCAGGGCCGGCCACACCGGTCGCACGGCCGCCCCGAAGCGGGGAGGAGCCCTGATGCACGCGAACAGGGGCGACCGGCTGGTGGTGCACGGCAGGACCGTCGGGCATCACGACCGGGTCGTCGAGATCATCGAGGTCATCGGCACGAACGGCGATCCGCCCTACCGCGTCCGCGGCGAGGACGGGCACGAGGCGATCATGTCCCCCGGCCCCGACTCCGTCGTCCGGCACGGCAAGGCCACCGGCGAGCCGTCCGGCCGCTGACCCGGCACCGCCCACGGACCGCGGACCGGCGCCGCGCACACCGCGCGGCCGGTCCGTACGGCGCCGCTACGCCCGCGCCGCACTGCCGTAGTGGTCGCGCACCACCCGCGCCATGGCACCCGACGGGTCCTTGGCGACGACCTTGGCCGAGAAGTACACATGGCCGCCGACCTGCGGGTACCGGCGGGCGAAGGTGAGGTGGCGGGAGATCTCGGCCGGGTCCTTCCAGGCGACGGGCTGCGTCTCGCCCTCCTTGTAGAGCGCCTCGCCGATGTAGAGGTCCACCCCGGTGCCGTCGACGGTGCGCGCCCACCAGGGGACGAGTTCCGCGTAGTCGGCGGCCTTGGTGCCCAGCGGCCAGTAGACCTGCGGCACGATGTAGTCCAGCCAGCCCTCGCGCACCCAGCGGCGGGTGTCGGCGTACAGGTCGTCGTAGGTCTCCACCCCGGCCTGCGTACGGGAGCCCTGCGGGTCGGTGCCCTGGTTGCGCCAGACCGCGAACGGGCTGACCCCGAACCGCAGTCGGCGCCCGGCCCGCGCGTTCTCCTCGCGGAGCCGGCCGGCCATCTCCTGGATCAGCCGGTCGATGTTGTCGCGCCGCCAGGCGTCCCGGCTCTCGAAGCTGTCGCCGTACTCCTGGAACGCGGCGTCGTCGTCGAAGTGCCCGCCGGCGACCGGATACGGATAGAAGTAGTCGTCGAAGTGGGCCCCGTCGACCGGGTAGCGCCGCACCGCGTCGAACATCGCGTCCTGAACGAAGGCCCGGACCTCCGGCAGCCCCGGGTTGTAGTACAGCTTGCCGCCGTACGGCAGGACCCACCGTGGGTGCCGGCGGGCGGGGTGGCCCGCGGCGAGCCGGCCGGGTTCGGTGTGGTTGGCGACCCGGTACGGGTTGAACCACGCGTGCAGCTCCAGATCGCGCCGGTGCGCCTCGCGGACCGCGAAGTCCAGCGGGTCCCAGCCCGGGTCACGGCCCTGCTGCCCGGTCAAATACTGCGCCCACGGCTCGTACGGGGAGGGCCACAGGGCGTCGGCGGTGGACCGCACCTGGAAGAAGACCGTGTTGAGCTTGCGGGCGACGGCGGTGTCGAGGAGGGCGCGCAGTTCGCGCTGCTGGTCGGCGGGGGTGAGCCGGGCGCTGGAGGGCCAGTCGAGGTTGGCCACGGTCGCCAGCCACATACCGCGCATCTCGCGCCGCGGCGCGCCGGCCGCGGGCGCCGCCGACCCCGCGGTGAGCAGTGCGGAGGCCGCGCCCAGTGCGGTCACCGCGAACCCTCTTCGTGTGATCCGTCGCATCAAAAGTCCCCAAGTTGTCTGGTTCGTCCCGTCTTGAGGGCTCAGAATGCCCGCCCCGGGGCCCGTAGCACAGCACCTCGCGGAGTAACGTCGGGACCGAAAGCGGGCGTCGCACCTTACGGCGCACCGCCGGTTCCTGAAGATCAGCGAAAGGCACGAGGTGACGGACACATTTGCCGACATTGCACGCGTCGGAGTGGTCGGCTGCGGCCAGATGGGCGCAGGCATCGCCGAGGTGTGCGCCCGCGCCGGGCTGGACGTCATGGTCGCCGAGACCACCGGCGAAGCGCTGGAGCTGGGGCGCACCCGCTTGACCAACTCCCTCGGCAAGGCCGCCGAACGCGGCAAGATCACCGACGAGGAGCGCGACACCACGCTCGGCCGGCTCAGCTTCACCACCGACCTCGGCGAATTCGCCGACCGTGACCTCGTCATCGAGGCCGTGGTGGAGAACGAGCAGGTCAAGACCGAGATCTTCCAGATCCTCGACCAGGTGATCACCCGCCCGGACGCCATCCTGGCCTCCAACACCTCGTCCATCCCCCTGGTGAAGCTGGCGGTCGCCACCTCCCGCCCCGACCAGGTCATCGGGATCCACTTCTTCAACCCGGCCCCGGTCCAGAAGCTCGTCGAGCTGATCCCCGCCCTCACCACCGGCGAGGAGACCATCAAGCGCTCCGAGGCACTGGTCCAGGACGTCCTGGGCAAGCACGCGATCCGCGCCCAGGACCGCTCGGGCTTCGTCGTCAACGCCCTGCTCATCCCGTACCTGCTCTCCGCGATCCGGATGTTCGAGTCGGGCATCGCCAGCCGCGAGGACATCGACAACGGCATGGAAATGGGCTGCGCCCACCCCATGGGCCCGCTCAAACTGAGCGACCTCATCGGCCTGGACACCGTCGCCTCGGTCGCCGCCTCGATGTACGAGGAATACAAGGAGCCCCTGTACGCCGCTCCCCCACTGCTCGCCCGCATGGTCGACGCGGGCCGACTTGGCCGCAAGTCCGGGTCGGGGTTCTACGCGTACTAGAGCTTCTGACGATGCCACCAACTGGCGCTACTCCAGGGGCAGTTCACCTGGGGTAGCGCCAGTGGCATGCTTGCGGTCGGGGAGACCACCGCGACGGCAAGTGATCGAGGCGGCGCGGCGCCAACGGCGGTCAACGTCAACCGCTACCTCGCCGCCGCTCTCGTCACACGCACCGCAGACTCATCCGCCGAGCCACGAACCACGCCCCCTTCCCTCGAAACGCTAACTTCCGGCCTCTTTTGTACGCGTCCGTGCCAATTTGCTGGTGGGAGGTCTACTCTGCTGCCTGCTCTGCCGCGTCGGGTGGCGGGGTGTGGCCCGGGGTGCTTCGGGGCTGGGGGGACATCGTGCGCGATCGAGGGGTGTTCGCGGCTGCGGTAGCTCTGGCGAGCGCCGGAACGGCACGCGGCGGCACGGCCACCACACCCCACGTCGTCAATGTCACGGCGGCGTCGCAGATCCCGACCGTGGGCAGTCACCTCGCGGGCGCCGTGCCCCACCCGCAGCGCGCGCAAGGCCTCGTCAATCCTCAAGTGGAAGCTGGAGTTGACCCATGTCCACACGACGCTCTCTGCTCGCGCTCGTCACCGCCGCGCTGACGATGCTGGTCATCGCTCTGGCCGGCGCGCCGGCGCAGGCCGCGGGGTTCAACACGATGAGTATCTGGAATTCGAGCCACTGCCTCGACAATGCCACCGAGAACGCCTCGAAGCTGCAGATGTGGAACTGCACCGGCGGGCCCGAGCAGAAGTGGCTCGCGGAGTTCCTCCCGGGCAGCATGTACCGGTTCGTCAATCAGAACACGGGGCGGTGCATCACCGGGCCGACCGCCGCGCACCCGGGCCTGTGGATGGACGAGTGCAACCTCCTCCCCGACACCCAGAAGTGGCGGGTCTTCTACGAGGAGCCCCGGGGCCTGTTCAAGGTGTGGCAGAACGTGGGCAACGGGCTGTGCATGACGACCAGCAGCGTGGCCAACGGCACCCAGCCGCAGACGACCACCTGCAACTCCGCCGCCGCCTACGAGAGGTGGCACTAGCGGGAGCGGCGGCCCGGGCGGGTGGACTGCGTGTGCCGAGCCCATGGGGTGCCCGCCCGCCGTTCGGGGGGGGGAACCGGCGGGCGGGCCCCGGGCCGGCGGGCGCCCGTCCGCCGGCGTTCGGCCCCCGTGGCACCTCGCAGTCAACTCCCCCGCGGGCGCGGAAGGGAGAGTGTGAACGGCCCCGGCAGGGGTGCGCGATTCACACCCCGTACGAATGCTGCGCGCAGCCCGTCACCCGGGGTCACTTCACACGGGGTGTGAAACACGGACCAGCATCTCCGGTCCGCACACGCTCCCGCCCGTCGCCGCAGCGCAGTTGACTGTTCTGTATATGAACGACGAACTCGCGAGACGAAGGAATGAGGAGCGGACCGTGACCGCCCACCCCCGAACCGATCCGGTGATCGCCGACTTAGCCGAGCTGAGACGTCTGCACGACGTCGGCAACGCGCGGGTCGACGGTCAACTCGCGCTGCTGGCGCAGCGCTCGGCGCAGCAGGCGCGGGACGCGGAGGAACTCCAGCTGCGCATCACGCAGCTGGAGAGCACCCGCTGGCCGCTGTCCTCCCTCGCCGCGCTCACGGGACTCGCGGCACTGGCGGTGACGGTGTGGCAGGCCATGGGCCGGTGACCGCAGGCCGCGGTCACCGGCCGACGCGGGTCAGCCGAGCCGGATGTGATGCAGCATCAGCAACGCGGCGGCCATGTTGGCGGCCGGCACCTCCCCTCGCGCCACCATGTCGGGCACCAGCTTCAACGACACCCACTCGCGCCGCTCGGACTCGAAGCCGTCCTGCGGCGGACCGGTGTACTCGGCGTGGTCGGACCAGTAGATGTGATGCCGGGCGTCGGTGAGGCCGTTGGACGGCTCGACCGTGAGGAGGTGGTGGAGGGGTCCCGGGCGCCACCCGGTCTCCTCCTGCATCTCCCGGGCGGCCGCCACCGCGATGTCCTCGCCGTCCTCGACGACACCGGCGGCCAGCTCCCAGCCCCAGGTGTCGGTGATGAACCGGTGCCGCCACAGCAGCAGCACCTCATTGGCCTCGTTGACCACGGTGGCGACGGCGACGGGCCGCATCCGGATCAGATAGTGATCCAGGTGACGGCCGTCCGGCAGCTCCACATCGGCCAGATTGACCCGGAACCAGGGGTTCGCATAGACGGGCTTTTCGCTGAGATTGTTCCAACGCACGTAACTGCCACCTTCCGCTGTAGTGCCGGCAAGGTGACACGAGCCCGGGCGGACACTCCCTACAGCGGAACGCGCAGCACCTCGTCGATCAGATCGGCAGCCTCGTCCGTCGCGGAGCTCCCGGTCCTGGCCAGATGCTCGCGCACCGCCCGCAGCCGGTCCCGCAGCCGGTGCGACTCCATGCCCCGAGCCTGCTCCGTCATCTGCGCGGCATCGGCCACAGCCCGGTCCGCGTCGCCTTGGCGCAGCTCGATATGGGTGAGCATGGCCAGCCGGTGGACCCGGCCGCGGTCGTGTGCGGGGGTGTCGACGGCGGCGTCCGCCTGTTCCCGGGCGGCCCGCAGGTCGCCGAGGCTCAGCAGCGCCTCCGCCACTTGTACGTTCACCAGGCCGGGCTGGACATAGCCCGTCTCGGCCGGCTCCTGCCCGGGCCGGATGCGCTCCGCGGCCGCCTCCGCACGCCGGATGCACGACAGCGCGCTGGCGCCGTCGCCGAGCCGGGCGTAGGACTTGGCCTGCATCGCGTAGAGGTCCGCGGCGAGCGCCGGGGTGATCTGCGGGCCCGCGGCCCGCAGCGCCGCCTCCGCGAAGGCGACCGCCTGGCGGTATTCCCGTACGAAGAGGGACTGGTTGACCAGCAGCGCGATCACATACGCGCCGAGGCCGCGGTCCCCGCTGGCCTTGGCCAGCCGCAGCGCCTGATGGAAGTAGCGCTGGGCCAGCCCGAGAGCGTCCGAGTCGTACGCGCAGATGCCGGCGACCGCGACCAGTCCGCCGGTCGCCCGGTGGAGCTGACGCCCCGTCGCATCGCTGTAGCTGCCCCGCAGCAGCGGCGCCGCCTCGGAGTTGAGGAATCCCACGATGCGTGCTCTGGTAGCGATACCACCCGCCTTCCGGTACATCGTCTCGTAGTGCGTCCGGGCGGCGCGCAGCATCTCGATGTCGGCCATGCCGACGCGCGTCAGCCCGTCGCGGGACACATCGGAGTCCTCGGGCGGGTTCTCCCACTCCCATACGGGGATGACCGCCGAGGTGCCGGTCAGCGCGGGCGCGTCGAGGATGTGCGGCCGCTGCTGCTCGTCGGAGCGCCACAGCGCGGTGGCCCGCTCGACGAAGCCGGAGAGCGGGGTGTCGGCGCTGCGCCGGGCGCCCGGGCCGCTCAGCCCGATGTCGTCCAGCCCGACCGGCCGGTGCAGCCGTTCGCCGAGGATCTCGCAGATCAGGTCCGGCACCTGCCCGCGCGGCCGCTGGCCCTTCAGCCACCGGGCCACCGCGGTGTGTTCGTAGCGCAGCGCCAGTCCGCGGCGGCGGCCGAGCTGGTTGATGCGTGCGGCCAGTCCCGCGTGCGAGATGCCGGCCTCGTCGAGAACCGCGCCGAGCAGGGTGTTGGGCTCCATACCGGCCTCCCGGTGAGCCGGGCCCGACCGCGGACCATCAGCTCATGGCCTTGTCGACTTCACCACTCCGTCAGTTGAGCGTAGTGAAGCGCCGCTCACACGGGGTGTGAAGGGGTTCCGCCCCTCAACTCGGGGCGCAGCCCCGCAACATGTACGCGATGACCGCGTCGAGGCCGGACTCGACCTCGGCGGCGGGGAGCACGCCGCTCACCGCGAAGCTGGCGTAGCCGTGGAGGGTGGTGAACACCGGCATCGCGATGGCGTCGACGGGCCCCTGGCGCACCTCGCCGCTGCGCTGGCCCTCCGCGACCATCTCCTCGGCCATGGCGCCCAGTTGGTGCGCGGCCGTGATCAGCGCGTCGGATGCCGCCGGGTCGTGCTTGACGGTGTACATGAGGTCGAGCAGCTCGGCGTTTCCGGTGGCGAAGCCCACGTACGCGCGCACCAGTGCGGCGAGCCGGTCGGCGAACTCCTCGCCCGCCGCCTCCCGGGATCCGGTCAGGGCCGCCGCCAGCCGCTCGAAGCCGGCCAGCGCCAGCGCGTCGAGCAGGGCCTGCTTGTCCTTGAAGTGGCGGCTCGGCGCGGCATGGCTGACGCCGAGGTCGCGGGCGAGTTCCCGCAGGGACAGCGCACCGGGCCCCTTCTCGCGGAGCGTCTGCTCGGCGCGGGTGAGCAGCGCGGCGCGCAGGTCTCCGTGGTGGTAACGACGAGTGTGCATGGCCGCCATCCTATCCCCCATGTATTCACTGGCTACATTGTTGGCATTGACATCATTGTTGGCGTTGCCTACATTGAAGCCATGGCTCACACCCCGCGATGGAACGCAACCGACATACCCGACCAGACCGGCCGCACCGCCGTGGTGACCGGCGCCAACAGCGGCCTCGGCCTCGCCACCGTCGACGCGCTGGCCCGGGCCGGCGCCCATGTGGTGCTCGCCGTACGGGACCCCCGGCGCGGCGAGGCCGCGGCCGACACCGTGCGGGGCGCCCGCGGCAGCGTCGAGGTCCGCCGCCTCGACCTGGCCGACCTGGCCTCCGTACGCGCCTTCGCCGCCGGCTGGCAGGGCCCGCTCGATCTGCTGATCAACAACGCCGGCGTCATGAACATCCCGGAGTCCCGCACCAAGGACGGCTTCGAGAGGCAGTTCGGCACCAACCACCTCGGCCACTTCGCCCTGACCAACCTGCTGCTGCCGCACGTCACCGACCGCGTGGTGACCGTGTCGTCCGGCGCCCACCGGCTGCCCGGCAACCACATCCACTTCGACAACCTGAACCTCACCGGCTCCTACCGCCCCATCACCGCCTACAGCCAGTCCAAGCTGGCCAATCTGCTGTTCACCCTGGAGCTGCAACGGCGCCTCGCCGCCGCGGGATCACCCGTGCGCGCCCTCGCCGCCCACCCGGGCTGGGCCGCCACCAACCTCCAGGGCGCCGACGCCAGCGCGCTGCGACGGGTGGTGATGCGGGTGGGCAACCGCGTGGTCGCGCAGGACAACCGGGCCGGCGCGCTGCCCACGCTCTACGCCGCCACCCAGGACCTGCCCGGCACCTCCTACCTCGGCCCCGACGGGCTCGGCGAGATGCGCGGCGCACCGACGATGGTCGGCAGGACGGCCGCGGCCAGCGACGCCGGGACCGCCGGCCGGCTGTGGCAGGCCTCCGAGGAGCTGACCGGCGTCGCCTTCCCGTCACTGGACGGGCAGGAGGTCACCGCGGAAGCCGCCCGCCCGTAGGGATGGTGCCGGCGGCCTCCGCCGGCACCCGCACCCGGTCGTTGCTCAGCATCACCAGTGCCACGTCGTCGGTGAGGCGCCCGCCCGCATGCCGCAGCAGCGCCGCCCGCACCTCCCCGACGACCCCCGCCGGCGAGGGTCCGCACGGCGCCGCGGCCGCCTCGGCACCGCGACGCAGCGCCTGCGCCAGCGGGAAGAACTCCCCCGCCGCGTCCCGCGCGTCAGCTGCCCCGTCCGTGTGCAGGAACAGCCCCTCGCCGGGCCGCAGCCGCCCGCAGCGCACCGCACGCACCTCCTCGGGCAGCGGAAACAGCCCCAGCGGCGGCATCGGCTCGGTCCGCGCGAGCGGGGTGACCGCCCGGCAGGCGACGCGGTAGGGCCACGGATGCCCGCAGTTCAGCGCCGTGACCGAGCCGTCCCGGGCCACCTCGACCAGCAGCAGGGTCACGAACTCCTCGGCGAGCTGCCCCGCCGGCTCCCCGCCGTCCGCCTGCCGCCCGTCCCCCGCCCGCTCCCGCAGATGCCGCTGGTGCGACCGCTCCAACCGCCGCAGCACGCCGCCGAGTTCGGGCTCGTCGTGCGCCCCTTCGCGGAAGCTGCCGAGCATCGCGGCGACGGTGCCGATCGCCTCCAGCCCGTGGCCGCGCACATCCCCGATCACCGCGCGCACGCCGTGCCGGGTCCCCACCACCTCGTACAGATCCCCGCCGACCTCCGCCCCCTCGCTCGCCGAGAGGTGGTGGGCCGCCAGCAGCAGCCCGTCGATCCGGCGCGGCAGCGGCCGCAGCACCACCCGCTGAGCGGCGACGGCGACCTCCCGGGCGCGCGCCAGGTCCCGTAACAGCCGCAGCCGCCGGCCGGCTGTCAGATAACTGGCAGCGATCACCGCGAGGACCGCCCCGCAGGTCGTCACGCGGGTGGCGGGCCCGGCCCCGGGCGCCACCGGGCCGAACGGCACCAGCGCGAGCAGCGCGCACACCCCGCCCATCAGGACGCACTTGCGGCGGCCGGTGCCCGCGCAGGCGATGGCCGGCGCCGCGGCGAGGAGCGGCAGCAGCTGGCCGCCGGTCGGGCGGCACAGCTCCCAGGCCACCACGCCGAGCACCCAGAGGCCGGGCAGGACGAAGACGACGGCCCGCCGGGCGTGTGCCGCCCCGGCGCGTACGCCGCTCCGCGCCCAGGTTCGGATCATGCCGATGGCCCCCCTCGCCGGTGGTCCCCCTGGCAGGCGCTGAGCGGGTCGGTGCGACCCGTCGCCGCGGTCACGCGGGCCGCCCGGACCCGACCGATTCTGGCGACGTTCCGTGTTCCTTTGGGGACAATGTGTGCATGTTCACCCGATGGGGTGATGGTGTACGGATCCGATGGTCTCCCCGGGGGCGGCGAGCCCCGCCGCCACCGCTCCACAGGCGCCTCCCGCGCCTCCGACCCGTCCCACAGGTGTCGCGGAGCCCCACCCGTCACACAGCACAAAGGCCGGGGGCGCAGACGGTCATACCGTCTGCGCCCCCGGCCTTCAGCACGCCGTTGCGGCGGGCGCGGGCAGTGCCCACGCTCAGCCGCGCAGCACCGCCCCGGTCCGCTCCACGGCCGTCGCGACCGCGGCGTCACGGGCCGTGGAGGCCTCCTCCGCGGTCAGCGTCCGGTCCGCGGCGCGGAAGCGCAGCGCGTAGGCCAGCGACTTCTTGCCCGCGCCGAGCTGCTCGCCGGTGAAGACGTCGAACAGCCGCAGCGACTCCAGCAGCTCACCCGCACCGTCGCGCAGCGCGCTCTCGACCTCCGCCGCGGGGACGGTGTCCTCGACCACCAGCGCGACGTCCTGGGTCGCGACCGGGAAGGCCGAGATCTTCGGGGCGCGCAGCGCTCCGCCACCGGCCCGCTCCAGGCGGTCCAGGTCGATCTCCATCGCGCAGGTGCGCTCCGGCAGGGCCAGCGTCTTGATCACCCGCGGGTGCAGCTCACCGGCGTTGCCGACGAGGATCTCCTCGCCGTCGACGAGCGCCAGCAGCGCCGCACAGCGGCCCGGGTGGAACGGGGCGTGCTGGTCCTGACGGACGATCAGCTCGACACCGGCCTCCCGCGCGACGGTGCGGCCCGCCTCGATGGCGTCCGCCCAGATCGCGGGGCGTGCGCCGCCCCACCAGCCGGCCTGCTCGCGGCCCCCGGCGAGCACCACGGCGGCGCGCCGCGGCTGCTGCGGCAGCGACACGTCCAGCGAGGCGATCTCGTCATCGGTCGGCCGGCGGTCGACGACCAGCCGGGTGGCCGGCTTCTCGTCACCGGTCGCCCGGAAGACCGGGCCGGTCTCGAAGAGCGCCAGGTCGTGCGAGCCGCGGCCGTGGTTGCGGCGCAGCGCGTTCAGCAGGCCCGGGATGAGCGTGGTGCGGAGGTCGGGCTCCTCGTCGGAGAGCGGGTTGACGAGGGTGACCGCCGCGCGCCGCGGGTCGTCCTGCTCGATGCCGAGCTGGTCGAGCACGTGCGAGCCGGTGAACGGGTAGTTCAGCGCCTCGACATAGCCCGCACCGGCCAGCGCCCGGCCGACCCGGCGGTGCAGCCGCTGACGCTCGGTCAGCCCGCGGCCGGCCGGCGGCTTCGGGAGCGTGGAGGGCAGGTTCTCGTAGCCCTCCAGCCGGATGACCTCTTCGGCCAGGTCGTTGGGCTCGCTCAGGTCCGGCCGCCAGGACGGCACGGTGACGACCAGCTCGTCCTGGCCGTAGACGTCGCAGCCGACCTGCTGGAGGCGGCGGACGACGGTCTCCCGGCCGTAGGCGACACCGGCGACCCTGTCCGGGTGGTCGGCGGAGACGGTGATCGTGCGCGGCCCGCGGGGCGTGACGATCTCCGTGACGCCCTCCTCCGCGGTGCCGCCCGCGAGCAGCACCAGCAGGTCGACGGCGCGCTGGGCCGCGGCGGACGCGGCCTCCGGGTCGACGCCGCGCTCGAAGCGCTTGGCGGCCTCCGAGGACAGCTTGTGCCGGCGGGCCGTCCGGGCGATGGAGAGCGCGTCGAAGTGCGCGGCCTCGATCACGACATCGGTGGTGCCGCTCATCCGGCCGGTGCCGGGGTCGGCGATCGCCGCGGCGATCTCGGTGTTCGCACCGCCCATGACGCCGGCGAGCCCGATGGGCCCGCGGTTGTCGGTGATGACCAGGTCCGCCGCGTCCAGCACCCGCTTGGTGCCGTCGAGGGTGGTCAGCCGCTCGCCCGGGGTCGCCCGGCGGACGCCGATCGGGCCGGCCACCGTGGTCCGGTCGTAGGCGTGCAGCGGCTGGCCGAGCTCCAGCATCACGTAGTTGGTGATGTCGACGGCCAGCGAGACCGGACGCATCCCGGCCTTCTGCAGCCGGCGCTGCATCCACAGCGGGGTGCGCGCCTCGGGCTCCAGGCCGGCGACCGTCCGGGCGGTGAAGCGGTCGCAGCCCAGCGGGTCGGAGACCTGGACGGGGTAGCCGCCGGCGTTCGGCGGCGGGACGTCGAGCAGCGCCGGGTCGCGCAGCGGCAGACCGTAGGCGGTGGCGGTCTCGCGGGCGACACCGCGCATCGACAGGCAGTAGCCGCGGTCCGGGGTGACGGCGATGTCCAGCACCTCGTCGACGAGCTCCAGCAGCTCGATGGCGTCGCTGCCGACCTCGTACTCCGGCGGCAGCACGATGATGCCGTGCGTACCGTCATCACCCATGCCCAGCTCGTCGCCGGAGCAGATCATGCCGTGCGAGGTCTTGCCGTAGGTCTTGCGCGCGGCGATCTTGAAGTCGCCGGGCAGCACGGCGCCGGGGAGGACGACCACGACCTTGTCGCCGACCGCGAAGTTCCGCGCGCCGCAGACGATTTCCTGGGGCTCGCCGGTGCCGTTGGCCCGGCCGACGTCGACCGTGCAGAAGCGGATCGGCTTCTTGAAGCCCTCCAGCTCCTCGATGGTCAGTACCTGGCCGACGACGAGCGGGCCCTCGAGGCCCTCGCCGAGGCGCTCGACGGTCTCGACCTCCAGGCCGACGGCGATGAGCTTGGCCTGTACGTCACGGCCGGTCTCCGTCGCCGGCAGGTCGACGTACTCCCGCAGCCAAGAAAGCGGGACCCGCATCAGATCTCCATCCCGAACGGCCGGGTGAACCGGACGTCGCCTTCGAACATGTCACGCATGTCTTCCACGTTGTGCCGGAACATCAGCATCCGGTCGATGCCGAACCCGAAGGCGAAGCCGCTGTACTTCTCGGGGTCGACGCCGCAGGCGATGAGCACCTTGGGGTTGACCATGCCGCAGCCGCCCAGCTCGATCCAGCCCTCGCTGGAGCAGGTGCGGCAGGGGCGGTCGGGGTTGCCCACGGACTCGCCACGGCAGACGTAGCAGACCATGTCCATCTCGGCGGACGGCTCGGTGAACGGGAAGTAGTTCGGCCGCAGCCGGGTCTTCATGTCCGGACCGAACAGCGCCCGGACCATGTGGTCGAGGGTGCCCTTGAGGTCCGCCATGGTCAGGCCCTCGTCGACGGCGAGCAGCTCGATCTGGTGGAAGACCGGGGAGTGCGTGGCGTCCAGCTCGTCGGTGCGGTAGACCCGCCCCGGGCAGACGACGTACACCGGCGGCTCACGGTCGACGAGCGTGCGGGCCTGCACCGGCGAGGTGTGGGTGCGCAGCACGACACCGGACTCGTCGCCCTCGGTGCCCGCACCCTGGACGAAGAAGGTGTCCTGCATCTGGCGCGCCGGGTGGTCGGGCACGAAGTTCAGGGCGTCGAAGTTGAACCACTCCGCCTCGACCTCGGGGCCCTCGGCGACCTCGTAGCCCATCGCCACGAAGACGTCCGCGACCCGCTCCATGAACGTGGTCAGCGGGTGCCGGGCGCCGGCCGGGACGCGGTCGTAGGGCAGCGTGACGTCCACGGCCTCCTCGACCAGGACGCGCGCGTCGCGCTCCGCCTCCAGCTCCTCCTGGCGGGCCTTGAGCGCCTGGTTCACCCGGCCGCGGGCCTGGCCGACGCGCTTGCCGGCGTCCGCCTTGGCGTGCGGGGGCAGGGCGCCGATCTCGCGGTTGGCGAGCGCGAGCGGCGAGCGGTCGCCGGTGTGCGCGACCTTCACCTCACGCAGCGCCTCCAGGTCGCCCGCGGCGGCGACGGCGGCGAGCGCCTCGTCCAGCCGGGCGGCGATCTCTTCCGGTTTCAGGGCTTCGACCTCGACAGGGTCGTACGACTTATTGGGTGCGGACATCTCTTCCCGTGCTTCCGGTGGACTGGCTTGGCTTGGCTCGCGTCGCCTCGGCGCCTCGATCACAAAGGTCGACTGCCGAGCCCGCGTGTGCCCGCGATGCCTGTGCGCCAAAGGTGCCAAAGGTCAAGTCTAAGGGGGACGGACCTCGCGGCAGGTCCGCGCCCCCGCGGGGCGCCCGCCGCTTCCTCTCAAGCCATGAAGGCCGGGGCCGCGACGGGCAGGCTAAATCGGAACTGCGCGCCGCCGGCCGGGGCCCGGCCGACCGTGATCGTCCCGCCGTGCGCCTCGACGATGCCCTTGACGATATAGAGGCCCAGGCCCGTGCCGCCGCGCTTGCTGCCCCGCCAGAAGCGGGTGAAGACGCGGCTCATCGACTCCTCGGGAATGCCGGGGCCCTCATCGCTCACGGTGACGCTCGTCCCCTCCGCGCTGGTCGCATCCGATACCGGTCCGACCTCGATGGTGACGGTTCCCTCGCCGTGGCGCACCGCATTTTCCAGCAGGTTGCCCAGCACCTGGTCGACCTTGTCCGGGTCCGCCCACAGATCGGGCAGCGGCTCCAGCATCCGGATCAGAAAGCGGTCGGGGCGCTGGCCCGCGGTGGTCTGTGCCTGGACGTGCCGGCGCACCGCGGCGGTCATGTCGACCCGCTGGCGGCGCACCTCCAGCCGCCCGGAGTCGATCCGGGAGATGTCCAGCAGCTCGGCGATCAGCCGGGTGACGCGGTTGGCGTCGGCGTCCACCGTCTCCAGCATCAGCCGCTTCTGGTCGTCGGTGAAGCGCTCCCACTTCTGGAGGAGGGTGGCGGTGAACCCCTTGACGGAGGTCAGCGGCGAGCGCAGCTCATGGGCGACGGTGGCGATCAGCTCGGCGTGGCTCAGCTCCGTGCGCCGCCGCGCCTCGGTGCCGCGCAGCGCGATCACCAGCCGCTCGACGGGACCGGTCGGCACCTTGCGGACATAACGGGCGGAGACCAGCACCTCGCGGCCGCCGAGCAGCAGATTGCGCTCCGGCTGGCCGCGGCGGATGGCCAGCCCGCCGTAGGGGTCGGTGAGCCGCCACCAGCGGCGGCCCTCGATGTCCTGGAGCGGCAGGGCGTGTTCGAGGCTGCGGCCGAGCGCCGCGCCCGGGGCGATGCCGGTGATCCTGGCCGCCGCGGCGTTGAAGCAGACCACCCGGCCCGCCTCGTCGGCGACCACCAGGCCGTCGGGAAGGTCGTCGGGGTCCAGTCCGAGACCGGCCCCCAGGGCGTCCGCCCCGCCGGCCGCGGCGGGCGGCGGCGCGCTTGCCGGTCCGCCGGACGGGCTCCCGTCAGCGGTGGCTGTGGTGCCGGAAGTCCGCACACTCATCCCCGTTACCCCCTTCCGGGCCCCCGGGCACGCAAGCCTACTAGCTCGCACCCCACCTGCCACGAGGATCCGCGGTACGCCCCTCAGCCGGGTGACACCGCCCGGCACCCGCCGGCGCCGCGCTGCGCGCGGGCGGAGGCGTAGAGGCAGACCGCGGCGGCCGTCGCGAGGTTGAGGCTCTCGGCCCGCCCGTGGATCGGGACCCGCACGACGGCGTCGGCCAGCGCCCGGGTCTCCTCCGGCAGCCCCCAGGCCTCGTTGCCGAAGACCCAGGCGGAGGGCCCGCCCATGGAGCCGGTGTCCAGTTCGGCGTCCAGATCGCGGTCGCCCGCCCCGTCGGCGGCGAGGATCCGCACCCCGGCGCCCCGCAGCCCGGCCGTCACCCGCTCGACGGGCACGCCCACCGCGACCGGCAGATGGAAGAGCGAACCGACCGACGCCCGCACCGACTTGGGGTTGTAGAGGTCCACCGAGGCGTCGGTGAGCACCACCGCGTCCGCGCCGGCGGCGTCCGCGCAGCGCAGCACGGTGCCGGCGTTGCCGGGGTCGCGGACGTTGGCGAGCACCGCGACCAGCTGCGGGCGGGCGGCGAGGATCTCCTCGAACGGCGAGTCGAGGAAGCGGCAGACGCCGAGCAGGCCCTGCGGGGTGACGGTCTGCGAGATGTCGGCGACGGTCCGGTCGTCGGCGAAGTGCACCCGCACCCCGGCCGCGCGGGCCGCCTCGACGATCTCGGTGTGCCGCTCGGCGGCCTCGACGGTCGCGAACAGCTCGATCAGGGTGGGCACCCCGTCCCTGCGGTGCGCGATGGCCTCCCGTACGGCCTGCGGCCCCTCGGCGATGAACCGGCATTCCTTGCCGCGGAAGGCGCGGCGGGCCAGCCGCCGGGCGGCGGTGACACGCGGGGAACGCGGGGAGATCAGCTCGGGGGTGCCCATGGGCGGCGGCTCGCTTCTGTTGTTCGGTGCGGGTGGGGACCGCGGCGCGGGAGGTGCGCGCCGCTTCCGGAAAAGCGGCGGACCCGCAGGCCGGGGCCTGCGGGTCCGCTCAACGTCGTCAGGCTGGAGTTCAGGCAGCCTTCGGGGCGTTGACGTCGCTCGGAAGCGCCTTCTGGGCGACCTCGACGAGCGCGGCGAACGCGTTGGCGTCCGTCACCGCGAGGTCGGCCAGGATCTTGCGGTCCACCTCGATGTTGGCGGCCTTCAGACCCTGGATGAAGCGGTTGTAGGTCATGCCGTTGGCGCGGGCAGCGGCGTTGATGCGCTGGATCCACAGCTGACGGAAGTCGCCCTTGCGCTTCTTGCGGTCGTTGTAGTTGTAGACGAGGGAGTGGGTGACCTGCTCCTTCGCCTTGCGGTACAGGCGGGAGCGCTGGCCGCGGTAGCCGCTGGCCTGCTCGAGGATCGCCCGGCGCTTCTTGTGGGCGTTGACTGCCCGCTTGACGCGTGCCACTTGTTAACTCCTTGTAGCGGGGCCGTGGTTGTCGTCACACGGCCCGAATCGATTGGGTCCCGGTCCGAGTCGCGCGCCCCCTCCTGTGCGTGGGGCGCGGCGGCTCACTTGCCGAGAAGCTTCTTGATCTTCGCGGCGTCGCCCGGGGCCATCTCGGCGTTGCCGGTGAGGCGACGCGTCACACGGGACGACTTGTGCTCGAGCAGGTGGCGCTTGCCGGCGCGCTCACGCAGCACCTTGCCGGAGCCGGTGATCTTGAAACGCTTGCTGGCACCGCTGTGCGTCTTGTTCTTCGGCATGCGCCGTTCTCTCCTCGTCAGTGGCGCCCCCACCGGCACGGACCGGGCAGGCGGGAGCGTCATGTATCGATTGGTGTCCGGGGCGAGGCGCCTCGGCGGCGGCCGGGGCTCACGCCTCGGGGATCACGCCTGGGCGTGCTCCTCGGTGGGCTCCTCGGCGGGCTCCTCCACGGACTGGTCCGCGGCGACTCCGCCCTGGCGCTCCGCCTTGCGGGCGGCCTGCGCCTCGCGGGCCTCGGCCATCGCCTCGGTCTTCTTCTTGTGCGGACCGAGAACCATGATCATGTTTCGGCCGTCCTGCTTCGGATTCGACTCGATGAAGCCGAGGTCCTCCACGTCGGACGCGAGCCGCTGCAGCAGCCGGAAGCCCAGCTCGGGGCGGGACTGCTCGCGACCACGGAACATGATCGTGATCTTGACCTTGTCACCCTGCTTGAGGAACCGGACGACGTGACCCTTTTTGGTGTCGTAGTCGTGCGGGTCGATCTTCGGCCGGAGCTTCATCTCCTTGATGACCGTGTGCGCCTGGTTCTTGCGCGCCTCACGGGCCTTCATGGCCGACTCGTACTTGAACTTCCCGTAGTCCATGAGCTTGCAGACGGGCGGGCGAGCGTTCGCCGCCACCTCGACCAGGTCGAGGTCGTACTCCTGAGCAAGCTCAAGGGCCTTGGCAAGCGGAACAATCCCGACCTGCTCGCCGCTGGGACCGACAAGTCGCACTTCGGGAACGCGAATCCGGTCGTTGATGCGGGGCTCGGCGCTGATGGATCCTCCTCGGTAGCACCACGCGACGGCCTGGCGGACTGCCGCGTAACGTCTTTTCGGTGTGACCAACCGCGCGGTACATGAAAAATGCCCCGGACGGGACACAGGCGGGGCTCCACATAGATCTGGAGCACCGCCGCGAAGTCTCCGCGGGGCGCAGCCGGACCGTTGACCCGCCAGCCGAAAGGGCCGGTCGGGTGGGAGATCGGAGCCTCCACTTGTGGGCCGGTCACATACGTGTCCGGCCGGTCGGAACACCAGAATACACGAGTCAAGGGGTGGCACCCACTCCTGTGCGGTGGCCGCGGGCCCCTCGCGCGCGCGAGGGCACTCCCGCACGCCGGGCCCGCAGGCGTCGGCCATAGGCTGGAGGCGTCCCCTCAGCAGGAAGAAGACCCGAGACATGAGTGACCAGACCCCGCAGCAGCCCGACGAAGCCCCGAATGCGGAGAGCCCCGACTTCGACGCCATGACCCGAGACATCGCGGAGGTGCCGGCGGTCGAGGTGATCACCACGGTCGCGGTGCATCTGATGAGTTCGGCGGCGGTCAACCTCGGGCTCGCCGAGGAGGGTGCGGCGCACAAGGACCTGGACGAGGCGCGCAAGCTCATCCAGGCCCTGGCCGGGCTGGTCACCGCCAGCGCCACCGAGATCGGCTCGTACCACGCGGCGCCCCTGCGGGACGGGCTGAAGTCGCTGCAGCTGGCGTTCCGCGAGGCCTCGGTCGTGCCCGACGAGCCGGGCCAGGGCCCCGGGGAGAAGTACACCGGCCCCGTGTACGGCTAACAGCGGCGGCGAGAGCGCACACGACGGGCCCCGGCCGGGATGCGGCCGGGGCCCGTCGTGCGGGGAGAGCGGGCGGCGGGTCCTCAGACGGGCTCGCCGGGCTCCGTGGGGGCGCCGTGCGGCATCGCCTCGTCGGCGATGAGGAAGGGCTCGTGCGCCGGGTGGGTGACCTGGTGGACGGCCGCCGCGATGGCGCCGCCGATCAACGGCGCGACGATGAACAGCCACAGCTGGGTGATGGCCGCGCCGCCCGCGAAGAGCGCCGGGCCGATGGAGCGCGCCGGGTTCACGGACGTGCCGTCGAGCGGGATGCCGATGAGGTGGACGGTGGCCAGCGTCAGGCCGATCGCCAGGCCGCCGAAGCCGATCACCGCCACCTTGTGGGTGACCGCCAGCCACACGTAGACGAGCAGGAAGGTCATCACCATCTCGGCGACGAAGGCGCCGCCGAGGTTGAGGTGGACCGCCGAGCGGTCGCCCCAGCCGTTGGTGCCGAAGGAGGCGTGGGTCTGCAGGCCGGGGACCTGCTTGGCGACCAGGAAGAGCAGGGCCGCGCCGACGATGCCGCCGATGACCTGGGCGATCCAGTACTCGGCGGCCGTGCGCAGCGTGATCCGGCGGGCCAGCAGCATGCCCAGGGTCACCGCCGGGTTGAGGTGGCTGCCCGAGATCGGGCCGAGCGCGTAGGCCAGCGCCAGCATGGTGAAGCCGAAGGCCAGGGCGATGCCGAAGGTGCCGATGTACTCACCCGCCAGCACCGCCGAGCCGACGGCGAAGAACACCAGGAGCAGCGTGCCGAGGAACTCGGATACGACCGGGCGGGTCAAGACCGTCGAGATCTCCGTTTTCTCCATGGGGGCTCTCCTCGCGTGGATCTTGAGCTCTCCTCCGCATTGTGCGGCCCTGGAGACGAACCCGCCCGTCGGCGGACCGGGGCCCGGCGGCGGGCGGCGGGCCCCGGTCGTGGGGTGTCAGCGCCGGAAGAGCGGCTGCTCGTCGTCGGAGGCGCCGGGCGGCAGCAGGGCCAGATCCAGTCCGCGCACGAGCCGGGCGCGCAGCACCTCGTCGGCGGCCACCGCCCGGGCCAGCCGCTGGGCGGCCCCGGCCGGGTCCGCGTCGGGGGCGAGCCCGAGCGCGAGGGTGGCGTCGGTCTCCGCGGACGGCACGAGGCGGGCCAGCAGCACCGCCGGCTCGGCGTCGAGCAGGGCGCGCAGGGCGTCCGTGACGGCCGGGTCGGCGAGCGGATCGGCGCTGGTGCGGCCCTCGGCGAGCGCGCGCAGGGCGGGGCCGGTGAGCTGATAGGTGACCGGGCCGGCCAGGTCGACGACGACGGTGTCGGCCTGCTCGTGGTGGGCGGCCAGCAGGGCCTGCGGGAGCGGGACGGCGACCGGGCGGGCGTCGGCGCGCCACCGCTGGAGGGTTTCCATGGAGGTGAAGGCGGGCAGGGCCCGGCGGCCGTCCGGGGCCTGGAGGGTGGGGACGGCCATGTCGCTGGTCTTCTCGCGGCGCATGCCGTCGGGGCCGGTCTCCACCTCCCCGAGCACGGCCACCACGGGGACCAGGACGCGCGCCCCGGCGAGCGCCGCCAGGAGTTCCGGCTCGGCGCCGCGGTCCCGTGCGTAGGCCGCCAGGGCCGCGGTCAGTGCCGGGTCGGCGCTGCCGTCGTCGTCGGCGAATCCGGGGTCGGGGATGTTCTTCTGCACCCCGTGAGCGTATCGGCCGGGGGTGCCGGATCCGCGGGCGGTCCGGTGGGGTGCGGGGCGGGTCCGGTCAGGTCCGGGTGCGGCGGCCGCGCCAGAGGACGACGGCGGTCGCGACGAGGACCAGCCCGGCGGCGCCGGCGGCCCAGGGAAGCCGGTTGACCGGGCCGTCCGCGGCCTGGCCGGCGGTGGGCCCGGGGCCGAAGTAGCGGTCGCCGTAGGCGGCGGGCGACGGCTTCTGCGGGGTGGGCTTGACGCCGTCCGCCGCCTCGATCGCGGCGGCGGGGTCGATCAGGCCGGCGCCGTAGTCGTCGTCCCGGCCGCCCTCGGGGGTGTCCTGGGCGGTGGAGGTGAGCAGTTGGCGGATCTGGGCCGGGCTCAGGTCGGGGTGGGCCGAGCGGATCAGGGCGACGGCGCCGGAGACGAAGGCGGCGGCGGGGCTGGTGCCCCAGCCCGACAGGTAGCCGCTGCCGGTGTCGGCCATGACGATGTCGAAGCCGGGGGCGCTGACCGTGGCGTACCAGTGGCGGGTGGAGAAGCGGGCGCGTGCGCCCACATGGGTGACGGCGGTGGCCGCGATGACGCCCGGGTAGGCGGCGGGGTAGGAGACGTGGTTGCCCTTCTGGCCGCCGTTGCCCGCCGAGGCAACGACGGGGATGCCCTTGCCGAGGGCGTACTGGATCGCGGCGTCCTCGCGGGGCTCGGGGTGCGCGGACTCGCTGTCGTCGCCCAGGGACATGTTGATCACGTCGGCGCCGTGGTCGGCGGCCCAGCGGATGCCGTCGGCGAGCGCCCCCGCCTTCTGGGTGCGGGCCCGTTCGCGCTGCGGGTCGTCGTCCTCCAGGATCACCCGGACCGGCAGGATCCTGGCCTCCGGGGCGAGCCCGAGCACGCCGTCCTGGCGGCCGGCGCCGTGGCCGTGCCCCGCGATGATGCTGGCCATTCCGGTGCCGTGCTGGGCCCAGGCGCGGTCCCCGGGGCGGGCGCCGAAGCCGACCAGGTCCTGTTCGGGCAGTACTTGGCCGTCGAGGTCGGGGTGGTTGGCGTCCACCCCGGTGTCCAGGACGGCGACGGTGACGCCCTTGCCCTTGGTGGTGCGCCAGGCCTGCTGGGCGTGGACGGCCTGCAGCGCCCACTCCTGCGCACGCAGGGCATCGGCCCGTGCGGGGACGGCGGGCAGCACCGCGAGCGCGGCGCAGGCCAGTGCGACGGCGGCGGCGCGCGGCGCGGTCCTGGTCATGACGAGGCCTTCGTGGTCCGCGGGGTGCCGCCGGCCGCCTTGCGGAAGTCGGTCCCGATGCGGTCGGCCAGGCCCTTGGCGTCGTGGCCCAGGCCGGATTCGGCGGGGGCGGTGGTGGCGCCGGGGCGGGTGGCGGCCTCGGCGGGCTGCGGCCGGTCGAAGGGGCGGCCGTCGGCGAAGCCGGAGACGGCGTAGACCACGACCGGGATGTCGGTGAGCACCCGGACGGTCCAGCTGACCCGCTGGGCGCGTCCGAAGTCCCGGGCCGGGGTGTCGCGAGCGGCGTACGGCAGCGGCATCAGATCGGTGCGGGCGCCCAGATTCCCGGTGCTGAAGCGGGTGTTGAGGGCCGTCATCCCGGGCTGGTCGGCCTTGGTGATCTGCGCCCCGACGGTGATGACGCTGCTGCGGGTGGCGTCGACGTAGGTGGCGCGCAGCAGGCGGACGCAGCCGGCGCGGGCGAGCGCCTCGGCCAGCTTGGGGTCGTAGGCGCCGGCGCAGCCGCCGTCGGGGGCCACCGCGATCCGGCTCCAGGTCCGGTCGGCGCCGCCGGGGCCGGCGCCGAAGCCGTCCACGGTGCGCGGGAAGAGGGTGTCGACGGGGGTGCTGTGCCAGACATCGCGGCCCCTGGCGAAGGTGGCCGCGGCGTCGGGGGTGGCGCCGGCGGCCTCGTCGGTGAGCCAACTGCCCGCCGCCGCGCCGCCGATGAGGCCGACGCCGAGGACGAGGCAGGCCGCGGCGGCCAGGGTCCGGGCGCCGGGGCGGCCCGCCGCGGGGCGGTGCGCGGGCCCGCCCGGCGCGGTGGCGGCGCCGGCCGCCGCGGGCCGCTCGGTGCCGGCCGGCGGGCGGACGATCCCGTTGGCGCCGCTGTGCTCGTGGGTGTGCTCGGCGGGCTCCGCGCTCGCCGCGGCGGCGGCCGCCGCCGCGGCCCCGGACTCGGGCAGCGGGGCGGAGAGGATCGCGGCGATCTCCGGGCGCGGGGCGGGCGGCGGGGCGCAGGGGCCGCCGATCTCCTTGGCGCGCACCGCGCGGGTGATCCAGGTGCGGTCCAGCACCCGCCGCTCGTCGGCCTCGGCGACCAGGTCCTCGGACTGGTTGTAGTCGCCGTCCGCGGCCTGGACGGCCCACAGGTGGACGGCGACGCCGTGCTCCTTCGCCGACATCAGCCCGGGCAGCAGATCACCGTCGCCGGTGACCAGCACGATGTCGGAGCAGGCGCGGTTGCGGGCGAGTTCGGTCAGCTCGGCGTGCATGGCGGCGTCCACGCCCTTCTGCGCCCAGCGGCCGTCGCTGCGGGTCAGGGCGCCCAGCCGGACGGTGACCCGGGGCATCACCCGCAGCCGGCGGTGCTCGGGCTGCGGGACGCGGTCGGGGGCGCCGTCGAACCAGTAGATACGCAGCAGCGGGCGTTCGGTGTCCGCCCCGGCGCGCTGGCGCAGGCCCTGGATGAGGGCGGCGTGGTCAACGGTGATCCGGGACCGGGCGGGCTCTCCGGCGAGCAGACTCGCGGCGGCACCGAGCAAATACCCGGCGTCCACCAGGACGACGCAGCGATCCACGTTCCACCCTCTTCCTGAATGAGGTGCTGAAAAGTCCGGTCGCCCCCCGGCTCGGCCCATGGCACGAGTTTTCTTCGGCTTTCCTTGGAGTCTGCCCGACCGTACGGGCGTTATCAGCCCGAACTCGATCATCGGCGTGGCGGATTCGGCGGGGATCCCGGGTACAGCGTGTGATCGGTCGCTTTACGCACGGTAATTGCCCGAAATGCAGGCGTCTGTCCGTCGTGTAAGTCTGGTTCCGGCCCGGATCCCGATTCCCCACCAGGAGGCAAGATCATGGCCAAGGACAAGAAGCAGGACCGCAGCCGGCAGCAGAAGACGGCATCCGCGGCCGAGCGCGGCCAGCAGGAAGCCCAGCGCTCCAGCCTGGAGGCGCAGTCCCAGGCCCGCTCCCAGGCCCAGGGCAGCCCGGCAGATGTTGCACGCAAGCACCAGCGGCGCTTCGGTCACAACTGACATCCACCGCACGGCAGTTGAGGGGCGCGCCCGCGTCGGGCGCGCCCCTCGGGCACTGGTGGGTGTGGTCCGGACGACGCCCCCTGGGTCGCCGTCCGGCGGCGGTCAGCCCGCCAGGCAGGACGGGCCGAGCAGCACCTTCAGATCGCCGAACAGCGAGGGGTCGGGCGTGACGCGGTGCCGGTCCAGCCGCAGCAGCGTCGTCTTGCGCGCCCCGAGCAGCTTGATCCGCACCTCGGTGGCGCCGCGGTGGCTGCTGAGCACCTCACCGAGCTTCTCGACCATCGGCGGGGTGACCTTGACCGTCGGAATGGTGATCGTCACGGGGGCGTTGGTGCCCGCCTCGGAGAGGTCGGGGACCATCATCTCCATGGCGACCAGCCGGGGGATGTCCTCCCGCTTGTCGAGCCGGCCCTTGACGAAGACCACGGTGTCCTCGACGAGTTGGGTCGACACCAGCTGGTAGGTGGCCGGGAAGAACATGCAGTCGATGGAGCCGGCCAGGTCCTCGACGGTGGCGATGGCCCAGGCGTTGCCCTGCTTGGTCATCTTGCGCTGGAGGCCGGAGATGATGCCGCCGATGGTGACGATCGAGCCGTCGGAGTAGTCGCCGCCGGTGAGCTGGGAGATGGCGGCGTCCGCCTTGTCGGACAGGACGTGCTCCAGGCCGAAGAGCGGGTGGTCGGAGACGTAGAGACCGAGCATCTCGCGCTCCTGGGCGAGGAGGTAGGTCTTGTCCCACTCGATGTCCGAGAACTCGATGTCCAGGCCGAAGCCGGGGCCCTCCTCCGCGCTGTCTCCGGCCATGCCGCCGAAGAGGTCGAACTGCCCCTCGGCCTCCTTGCGCTTGACCTGGACGACGTTGTCGATCATCGGCTCGTAGTGCGCCGTCAGGCCCTTGCGGGTGTGGCCCATCTCGTCGAAGGCGCCGGCCTTGATCAGGGACTCGGTGGTGCGCTTGTTGCAGACGACCGCGTCGACCTTGTCGAGGTAGTCGGGGAAGGAGGAGTACTTCCCCTTCGCCTTGCGGCAGCGGATGATCGAGTCGACGACGTTCTGGCCGACGTTGCGGACCGCGGTGAGGCCGAAGAGGATCACGTCGTCACCCTGGGCGGCGAAGTTCGCCTCCGACTCGTTGACGTTCGGCGGCAGCACCTTGATGCCCATGCGCCGGCACTCGTTGAGGTAGACCGCCGACTTGTCCTTGTCGTCGCGCACGGACGTCAGCAGCGCGGACATGTACTCGGCCGGGTAGTTGGCCTTGAGGTAGGCGGTCCAGTAGGTGACCAGGCCGTACGCGGAGGAGTGCGCCTTGTTGAAGGCGTAGCCGGCGAACGGGACCAGGACGTCCCACAGGGCCTGGATGGCCTGGTCGGAGAAGCCCTTCTTCTTCGCGCCCTCCTGGAAGAGCACGAAGTTCTTCGCCAGTTCCTCGGGCTTCTTCTTGCCCATGACGCGGCGGAGGATGTCGGCCTCGCCGAGGGAGTACCCGGCGATGATCTGGGCGGCCTTCTGGACCTGCTCCTGATAGACGATCAGGCCGTGGGTCAGGCCCAGGACCTCCTTGAGCGGCTCCTCCAGCTCCGGGTGGATCGGGGTGATCTCCTGGAGGCCGTTCTTGCGCAGCGCGTAGTTGGTGTGCGAGTCCATGCCCATCGGGCCGGGGCGGTAGAGCGCCGAGACGGCGGAAATGTCCTCGAAGTTGTCGGGCTTCATCAGCCGCAGCAGCGAGCGCATCGGGCCGCCGTCGAACTGGAAGACGCCGAGGGTGTCGCCGCGGCAGAGCATCTCGTAGGTCTTGGGGTCGTCCAGCGGGACCGAGAGCATCTCCAGGTCGACGCCCTTGTTCTTCTTCACCATCTTGACGGCGTCGTCCATGATGGTGAGGTTGCGCAGGCCCAGGAAGTCCATCTTCAGCAGGCCGAGCGACTCGCACTGCGGGTAGTCCCACTGCGTGATGGTGACGTTGTCGGTGTGCCGCACCCAGACCGGGGCGTGGTCGACGATGGGCTCGCTGGACATGATCACGCCGGCCGCGTGCACACCCATCTGACGGACCAGGCCCTCGACGCCCTTGGCGGTGTCGATGACCTTCTTGACGTCCGGCTCGCTCTCGTACATCCCCCGGATCTCGCCCGCCTCGCTGTAGCGCGGGTGCTTGGGGTCGGTGATGCCGCTGAGGTCGATGCCCTTGCCGAGGACGTCGGCGGGCATGGCCTTGGTGAGGCGGTCGCCCATCGCGTACGGGTAGCCCAGGACGCGCGCGGAGTCCTTGATGGCGTTCTTGGCCTTGATCTTGCCGTAGGTGCCGATCATGGCGACCTTGTCGGCGCCGTACTTCTCCGTGACGTACCGGATGACCTCGACGCGCCTGCGCTCGTCGAAGTCGATGTCGACATCGGGCATGGAGACGCGCTCGGGGTTGAGGAACCGCTCGAAGATCAGTCCGTGCGTGATCGGGTCGAGGTCGGTGATGCCCATGGCGTACGCCACGATCGAGCCGGCCGCGGAGCCGCGGCCGGGGCCGACCGCGATGCCGTTGTTCTTGGCCCACATGATGAAGTCGGCGACCACGAGGAAGTAGCCGGGGAACCCCATCTGGATGATGATGTCCATCTCGTACTCGGCCTGCTTCTGGCGGTCCTCGGGGACCCCGCCCGGGAAGCGGCGCTTCATGCCGACCCGGACCTCCTCCTGGAACCAGGTGACCTCGGTGAAGCCCTCCGGGATGTCGAACTTCGGCATCAGGTCGCGCTTCTCGAACATCCCGGCGGGGTCGATCTGGTCGGCGACCAGGCGGGTGTTGGCGCAGCCCTCCTGCCAGGCGTCCGAGGAGTCGATGGCGTACATCTCCTCCGTGGACTTGAGGTAGTAGCCCGTGCCGTCGAAGCGGAAGCGGTCCGGGTCGGAGAGGTTCTTGCCGGTCTGGATGCACAGCAGCGCGTCGTGCGCGGTGGACTCGTGCGCGTAGGTGTAGTGCGAGTCGTTGGTGACCAGCGGGGGGATGCCGAGTTCCTTGCCGATCTTCAGCAGGTCGTCGCGGACCCGGCGCTCGATCTCGATGCCGTGGTCCATCAGCTCCAGGAAATACCGGTCCTTGCCGAAGATCTCCTGATACTCGCCCGCGGCCTTGCGCGCCTCGTCGTACTGGCCCAGGCGCAGCCGGGTCTGCAGCTCACCGGAGGGGCAGCCGGTGGAGGCGATCAGGCCCTCGGACCACTGGGAGATGGTCTCCCTGTCCATCCGCGGCCACTTCGTCAGCCAGCCCTCGGCGTAGGCGTCCGAGGAGAGCCGGAAGAGATTGTGCAGACCGGTCTTGTTCGCCGCCCAGATGGTCTTGTGGGTGTAGCCACCGGAACCGGAGACGTCATCGCGCTTCTGGTGCGGCTGGCCCCACTGGATCTTGCGCTTGTTACGCCGCGACTCGGGGGCGACGTACGCCTCGATGCCGATGATCGGCGTCACGCCGGCCTTCTGCGCGGAGTGGAAGAAGTCGTAGGCGCCGTGCAGGTTGCCGTGGTCGGACATCGCGATGTGCGTCATGCCCATCTCGTTGGCCGCCTTGAACATGTCCGACAGCCGCGCCGCTCCGTCCAGCAGGGAGTACTGGGTGTGGACGTGCAGATGGGTGAACGGGGCCTTGGACGCGGCAGCCACAGCGGGGGACCTCCACAGAGCGGTCGGCGGGGCGCTCCCGGTGCGAGCCGGGGGCCGGGGGAACGGTGTCGAAGTCTACGACTCCTGACTGACAACCGGCGGGCACGCGCGAGTAGCCTCACCCGTTGTCAGTGACAGACCGCGACCCGATCGGTCGCGGCGCCCCGAACCGTTTTCCGCACTCCAGGAGGCACCCAGCGATGCCGTCCCAGCACGCCCCGGCGCAGGACGCCGAGCAGCGCGGCGAGGAGATCCTCGCCGTCTTCGACACCGCCTTCGGAGAGCTGCTCGCCGCCGACCCCGCGGCCTTCCGCGTGAAATTCCGGAAGATGGCCGCCTCCGCCTTCGCCTTCTACCGGGGGACGGCCTGCCTGTTCTACCGGGACCTGGAGGCCGGGGCCGCGGAGGGCGACGGCAAGGACAGCGGCCCGTATCTGGACGAGCGGACCGGCCGGGTGTGGATCCACGGCGATCTGCACGCCGAGAACTTCGGCACCTACATGGACTCCACCGGCCGGCTGATCTTCAACGTCAACGACTTCGACGAGGCCTACGTCGGCCCGTTCACCTGGGACCTCAAGCGCTTCGCCGCCTCGGTCGCGCTGATCGGCTACGCCAAGGCGCTCAGCGACAAGCAGATCACCGACCTGGTGCGCACCTACGCCGCGGCCTACCGGGAGCGCATCCACGCCCTGGCCTCCGGCGGTCCGAGCGCCGACCGCGAGGAGCTGCCGCCGTTCACGCTGGACACCGCCGAGGGCCCGCTGCTGGACGCGCTGCGCGACGCCCGCGCGCGCACCCGCTTCGCGCTGCTGGACTCGATGACGGAGATCCGCGACTTCGAGCGCCGCTTCGCGCCGGGCGGCGGCAGCGTCGAGCTGGACGCGGCCACCCGCTACAAGGTGCTCGCCGCCTTCGACGGCTATCTGGAGACGCTGCCCGAGTCGAGCCTGGACCGCCCGGACTCCTACCGCGTCAAGGACGTGGTGGGCCGCCGCGGCATCGGCATCGGCTCGGCCGGGCTGCCGTCGTACAACATCCTTCTGGAGGGCAACAGCGATGCCCTGGAGAACGATGTCGTGATCTACATGAAGCAGGCGCAGACCCCGGCCGTCTCCCGGCACCTCACCGACCCCGCGGTCCGCGGCTACTTCCAGCACGAGGGCCACCGCACGGTGATCTCCCAGCGCGCCCTGCAGGACCACGCCGACCCGTGGCTGGGGTGGACCGAGCTGGACGGGGCCGGCCAGCTGGTCGCCGAGATCTCGCCGTACGCGGTCGACCTGGACTGGTCGGACATCGACGACCCGGAGGAGATCGCGGCGGTGGTGGCCGACCTGGGGCGGGCCACCGCGACCATGCACGGCGCCGCGGACGACGAGAGCGGCCACTCGCTGGTGCCGTTCTCCACGGAGCGGGCCATCGACGCGGCCATCGCGGCCGACGAGGAGGGCTTCGCGGCGCTGCTGGTGGACTTCGCGCACTCCTACGGCGCTCGCGCCCGCGCCGACCACCAGATCTTCGTGGACCTCTTCCGCAACGGCCGGATCCCGGGCCTCTGAGGGACACGGACGGGACGCGGACGGGACGCGGACGGCAGGCCCGATATGTGCCGTACGCACCGCTTTTCCGGGTGCGTACGGCTCCGGGCCCCCTTAGCCACCGCTTATCCCGCCCCATGGCACACTCGGCTGCAATGGACACCTCGGCGGCACCTCTGCGGGCACTGCGCGCGGCGCTCTTCACGGCGCTGTGCGTGACGCTGTCCGCGGCGTCCCATGTGCTGCTGTCCCGTATGCCGCTGCCGCCGGCCACCGTCGGCGCGCTGTGCGCCGCCGTGTTCGTGATCGCCTACGCGCTGGCCGGCCCGGAGCGCGGCTACTGGCGGATCGCGGCCCTGCTGGTCCCCCTGGAACTCGCCGCCGACCTGGTCTTCAGCCTCGGTCAGCACGCCTGTTACGGGGAGGCCGGCGGCCCGCTGCACTCGCTGGGCGTGGAGCTGCTGTGCGGCGGCGCCCCGGTCGGCACCCCGCTGGCGGCGCCGCCCGGGCAGGGCCCCTCGCCCGCGGCGACCTGGGGCGTCCTGCTCGCGGCGCATCTGCTCATCGGACTGCTCGCGGCGGGCTGGCTGCGCCGCGGCGAGGCCGCGCTGCACCAGCTGCTGGGCGCGGTCGCCGGCTTCGCCTTCCGCCCGCTGCTGATCGCCGTCGCGGTCGTCGGCGCCACCGCCGCCCCGCGCCGCCCGGCACCCGCCCCGGCCCCTGCCGGACGCCCGGCCCGTACCGCCCCCCTGCTCGTGCACTGCGTGGTGCGCCGTGGGCCACCCTGCGCGCTCGCTGCGTGAGCCCCGCGCCCGCGCAGCCGGCGTCCCCGTGATCCGCGGGTGCGCCGCCGACCGCACGCACACCCCGTCCCACGGATTCCCACGGAGCAGGAACAGCCATGAGCAACCGCAACAACCAGGCCAACAAGCAGGCGGCGCGCGAGCGGCTGCGCGCCGAGCGTGAGCGGCAGGCGAAGAAGGACAAGGTCCGCCGGCAGCTGATCGTCGGCGGCGCGATCGTCGGCGTGCTGGCGATAGCCGGCGGCGTCGGCGTGGCCTTCGCCAACATGAACGGCGACTCCGGCGGCGGCGCCGCGGGCGGCGACGAGTGGGCGAAGGCGCAGAAGGCCAAGCTGGTCAAGCCGGCCAACACCGGTGGCGCCAACGGCACCACGGTCGTCATCGGCAAGAAGGACGCCAAGAACACCCTGAACCTCTTCGAGGACCCGCGCTGCCCCGGCTGCGCCAACTTCGAGCAGAACGCCGGGGAAACCGTCGAGAAGGACATCAAGGACGGCAAGTACAAGGCCTCCTACCACCTGGGCACGTTCCTCGACGCCAACCTCAAGGGCACCGGTTCCAAGAACGCGCTGAGCGCGCTGGGCGCGGCCCTCGACGTCAGCCCGGACGCCTTCTTGAAGTACAAGTTCGCGCTGTACTCGAAGCAGTACCACCCCGACGAGACCGGCCCGGACAAGTTCGCCGACGACAGCTACCTGCTCAAGGTCGCCGACACCATCCCGGCGCTCAAGGGCAACGCGGCCTTCCGCAAGAACGTCACGTCCGGCACGTACAACCGCTGGGCGCTGGAGATGTCCAACGCCTTCAACTCGTTCAAGGACGTCACCAGCACCCCGACCATCAAGCTCAACGACACGGTGCTGGGCACGGACAGCCCGCAGGGCAAGGTGGCCCCGTCCAGCGCGGCCGCCTTCACGTCCATGGTGGACAAGGCGCTGAAGCACTGAGGCACTGAACCACTGAAGCGCTGACGCGTCCGGCGGCCCGCTCCCGGGCCGCCGGACGCCCCCGGCCGGCGTGCGCTCCGCACGCCGGCCGATGCCAAATCTTGACCCGGGTTTTGGCCGTGCACATGGCAGACTCCCGCCATGCAGGCGACGGGAGTGCGCCCCGGGCCCCGGCCGGCGGCCGTGCCGGGGAATCAGCTCAGGGCGGTGCGGGCGGCGTTGTTCACGGCGCTGTGCGTGACCCTGTCCGCGGCCTCCCATGTGCTGCTCTCCCGCACCCCGTTACCGCCCGCGCCGGTCCTCGCCGTGACCGCCGCCGTGTTCGCCGCGGCCTATCCGGCGGCCGGCCGCGAGCGCGGCTGCGGCGCCCTCGCCGCGCTGCTGGTGCCGCTGGAGCTGGCCGCCGACACCGTCTTCACCGCCGGGCAGCACACCTGCTACGGCCGGGCCGGCGGCCCGGTCGCCGGCCCGCTGCACTCGGTGGGCGTCGATCTGCTGTGCCGCGGCGGCGGGTGGGGCACTCCGCTGGCGCGGGCCGCCGCCCCCGGGCAGGCGGCCCTGCCGGCGGCCGCCCCCTGGCTGCCGCTCGCCGCCCATGTCACGGTCGGCCTGCTCGCCGCGGCCTGGCTGCACCGCGGCGACGCCGCCCTGGACGCCCTGCTGCGCGCCACCGCCGCGGGCGCCGTCCGCCCGCTGCTCACCGCGGCCGCGGTGGCCGCCTCGGCCCGCACCCCGCCCCCGCGGCGGATCCGCCCGCCGCATCCGCTGCCGCCGGCCCACCCGCTCCCCCACCTCGTGCACTGCGTACGGCGCCGCGGCCCACCCGCCCCGGCCGCCTCCTGACGAGTCCGTACCAGCCCGCACACCCTTGAGGGGACCCCCACATGAGCAACCGCAACAGCCAGGCCGGCAAGGCCGCGGCCCGTGACCGCATCCGGGCCGAGCGCGAGCGCCAGAAGAAGAAGGAGCGGCTGCGCCGCCAACTCACCGCGGTGGCCGCGGTGGTCGGCGTGCTGGCGGTGGCCGGCGGCATCGGCTACGCCGTGCTGAAGGCCAACGAGCCGACGGGCTGGGAGGCCGCGAAGGAGGCCGAGCTCGTCACGCCCGCCCACACCCAGGGCAAGGACGGCACCGAGATCCTGATAGGTGACAAGAACGCCAAGCAGACCCTGGAGGTCTTCGAGGACGTCCGCTGCCCGGCGTGCGCGGCCTTCGAGCAGAGCAGCGGCAAGGCCCTGCTCAAGGACATCGAGGACGGCCGCTTCCGGGCCCGCTTCACGATGTACACCTTCATCGACGACGCCGAGGGCGGCGGCCAGGGCTCGAAGAACGCCCTGAGCGCGCTCGGCGCGGCGCTGAACGTCAGCCCGGAGGCCTTCTTGAAGTACAAGTCGGCGCTGTACTCCGTCAAATACCACCCCGACGAGCGCGAGGACCTCTACGCCAAGGACTCCGAGCTGCTCAAGGTCGCCTCCGACGTCCCCGAACTGAAGCACAACAAGGCGTTCGAGACGGCGGTCACCAAGGGCACCTACGACCGCTGGGCGACGGAGATGGGCGCGCTGTTCGGCCGCAAGGGCGTCAAGGGCACCCCGACCTTCATGCACGGTGACAAGAAGCTGTCGATGGACCAGATCCCGCAGCGCCAGATGACGCAGGCGCAGTACAACCAGCTCGCCCAGGCCAACTTCAACAAGATGATCGACAAGGAGTTCGGCCCGGCGAAGGGCACCGCGGGCGGCGGTGCGGGCAAGGGCGACAGCACGGGAGAAGGCGGATCGAAGGGTATCCGCGAGGGCGAAAAGGACCCCACGGGCGGCCGCTGAGTGCCTTTCGGACAACGGGCGGGCGAATTCCCGGGAATCCCGGGGATTGCCCTCCCGGTCAGGATTACCGGCCAGTAAGGTGAGCGCCCGTGACTGATCACGACCAGATCTCGCGCCGCACCGCCGTTACGGCCGTAGCCGCCACCGCAGCCCTCCTGCCGTTCGCCGGCGCCGCCACGGCCCACGCCCAAGGGGGCCGGGAACAGGGGCAGTTCTTCCAGCACGGCGTCGCCTCGGGGGACCCGCTGCCCGACGGCATCCTGCTGTGGACCCGCCTGACGCCCACCGCGGCGGCCACCCCGGGCTCCGGCCGGGGGCCGGCCACCAAGGTGAGCTGGGAGGTGGCGAGCGACAAGGACTTCGCGTCCGTCGTCGCCCGGGGGAACCTCACCGCCACGGCCGCCGCCGACCACACCGTCAAGGCGGACGTCCGCGGCCTGCGCCCGTCCACCCACTACTACTACCGCTTCACCGCCGGCGGGCAGCACTCCCCCGTCGGCCGCACCCTCACCGCGCCCGCCGAGGGCACCTCGGCGGGCAACGTCCGCTTCGGCGTGGTCTCCTGCGCCAACTGGGAGTCCGGCTACTTCTCCCCCTACCGCCACCTGGCCGCCCGCAGCGACCTGGACGCGGTGCTGCACCTCGGCGACTACATCTACGAGTACAAGTCCGGCGAGTACCCGGAATTCAAGTACGTCGTCCGCCCGCACTCCCCCTCGCACGAACTGCTCACCCTCGCCGACTACCGCATCCGGCACGGCGTCCACAAGACCGACCCGGACGCGCTGGCCATGCACGCCACGCACCCGGTCATCGCCATCTGGGACGACCACGAGTTCGCCGACAACGCCTGGAAGGGCGGCGCGGTCAACCACACCCCGGGCGCCGAGGGCGACTGGTCCACGCGGATGGCCGCGGCGAAGCAGGCGTACTTCGAGTGGATGCCGGTGCGCCCCTCGATCGCCGGCACCACCTACCGCAGGCTGCGCTTCGGCACCCTCGCCGATCTGCATCTGCTGGATCTGCGCTCGTTCCGCGACCAGCAGGCCAAGCCGGGCAGCGGCGCGGTCGACGACCCCAGCCGCACGATCACCGGGCGGGCCCAACTGGACTGGCTCAAGCAGGGGCTGGCGCGCTCGGACACCGCCTGGCGGCTGGTCGGCACCTCGGTGATGATCTCGCAGGTCGCGTTCGGGGCGATACCCGCGAAGCTGCTCGGGCCGCTCGCCGAGATCCTCGGGATCCCCAAGGAGGGCCTGGCGATCAACACCGACCAGTGGGACGGCTACACCGACGACCGGCACGAGCTGCTCAGCCACCTCAGCGACCGCGGCATCGACAACACCGTGTTCCTGACCGGCGACATCCACATGGCCTGGGCCAACGACGTCCCGCTCCAGGCGGCGACCTACCCCGCGACCGCGCCGGTGGCGACGGAGTTCGTGGTCACCTCGGTCACCTCCGACAACGTGGACGACATCCTGCACGTCGCGCCGCACACGCTCTCCCTGGCCGGCGTCGCGGCCCTCCGCGCGGCCAACCGCCATGTGAAGTGGCTGGACATGGACTCGCACGGCTACGGGGTGCTGGACGTCACCGCCGAGCGGACGCAGATGGACTACTTCGGGATCTCCGACAAGACCGACCCGGAGGCCACCAGCACCCTGCTGCGCTCGTACCGCACCCGCTCCGGCACCCAGCGGATGGAGCGGGCGGACCAGCCGGTGGGTTGAGCGGCACCGCTCCCCTTGTCACCGGCCCCGCCCGCCCGGCTCACAGCCCGGCGAGGAAGCCCTCCGCCACCTTCCACATGCGCTCCGCCGCCTCCGCGTCGTGGTCGGGCAGGTCGGGGTCGGTGAAGAGATGGCCGGCGCCGGCGTAGCGGTAGACCTCTACGTCCGCGCCGGCCCGGCGCATCTGGAGGTACCAGGCGTTCAGCCAGTCGTGCGGCTCGTAGGGGTCGGGGTCGGCGACGTGCAGCTGGACCGGCAGATCGTCGGCGGCGGTGTCCTCCGCGATGTCGGAGGTGCCGTGGAGCAGCAGCAGCCCGCGGGTCCGCTCGTCGCCCAGCGCGAGGTTCTGGGCCACCGAGCCGCCGAAGGAGAAGCCGGCGTAGACCAGCCCGCGGTCGGAGTACGGCGCCACGGCCGTGATGGCCCGCTTGAGCAGCTCGTCCTTGCCGATCTCGTCCTTGATGAGGATGCCGTCGGGGACCGTCTCCGCGGTCCGGCCGTCGAACAGGTCGGGAACGATCACCTCGTGTCCCGCGGCCCGCAGCCGGTCGGCCGCGGCGTGCACCGCGGGGCGCAGCCCGCACACCGAGTGGAACAACACAATCGTCGAAAGCCCGCTGGTCGGGGACTCGGCGGAGGCCGGCACTGACATCACTTCCCTGGGTTGGACCGATCTCCCCCCATCGTGCCAGTTACGGTCGGGGGGACCGGGTACCAGCACACCACAGTGCCCCGCACCCCACGGAGGAGGAGTCCCGTGTCACTGGAGGACGTACTGCGTCCGGTCGTCGTCATCGGCGGCTCGGTCCTGCTCACGCTCGTCCTGGTCTGGCTCGCCGACCGGGCCCTGTGCCGGATCGACGCCGCACACCCCGAGACCCCGCTGTGGGGACTGCTGCGGCGCTGCCGGATACCGCTGCAAGTGGCGCTGTGCACGGCGCTGTTGCGCGGCTCCTACGACGCGACCTCGGTCAAGCTCATCGACGACCACGCGGTGGGCATCGGCCGGACGCTGACCCTGGTGCTGATAGCGGCCACCGCCTGGCTGGTCGTCCGGGCCGCCGCGGCGATCGTCGAGTCGTCGTACTCGCGCTACGCGGCCGGCGCCCGGGACGCGGCGCGGGTGCGCCGGGTGCGGACCCAGGTGACGCTGATCCAGCGGGTGGTCACGGCCGTGGTGATCGTCGTCGCGGCCGCCTCGATGCTGCTGACGTTCCCGGCGATGCGGGCGGTGGGCACCTCCATGCTGGCGTCCGCCGGGCTGGTGGGCATCGTCGCCGGTATCGCCGCCCAGTCCACCCTCGGCAACCTCTTCGCCGGACTGCAGATCGCGTTCGGCGACATGGTGCGGATAGGGGACACCGTCGTCGTGGACGGCGAGTGGGGCACCGTCGAGGAGATCACCCTGACCTTCCTGACCGTCCGGACCTGGGACGAGCGCCGGATCACCATGCCGGTGTCGTACTTCACCGGCAAGCCGTTCGAGAACTGGTCGCGCGGCGGTGCGCAGATGACCGGCACGGTGCTGCTCCACCTCGACCACAGCGCGCCGGTGGAGAAGATGCGGCAGCGGCTGCTGGAGATCCTCCAGGAGTGCCCGGAGTGGGACGGCCGGACCTGGAGCCTGGTGGTGACCGACACCACACCGTCCACGATCGTGGTCCGGGCGCTGGCCACCGCCCGGGACGCGGACACCCTGTGGACGGTGCGCTGTGTGGTCCGCGAGCGGCTGCTGGAGTGGCTGCGGGAGGAGCACGCCTACGCGCTGCCGCGGCTGACCACCGCGCCGGCGCAGATCGACCTGCCGCCGGCCCGCCGGGGCCTGTCGAAGGACGCGGACCCGGCGCACGGCTGAGCGCCGGCCGTCAGGGCGTGCCGCGCAGGCTGCGCACGTCCAGATGCCGCAGCACCCGGTCGACGATCTCCGGGTCGGCACCCGGTTCGCTGCGGGCCGCCAGCACCTCGTGCCGGGCGGCGGAGAGCATCTCGCCCTGGATGCGCTGCACCTTCTTCATCCGGGCGATGCGCTTCTCGAAGAGCTCGCGCCGCTCGTCGTCGACGATGTCCGGCGCGATCCGGGCGCCCATGTCGTGCGCCCGGCGGGCCAGCTGGTCGCTGATCTCGTCGGGCAGCTCCTCGACCTCCAGGATCTCCTTCAGCCGGTGCTTGGACGCCTTGATCACCCGCAGCGCCAGCTCCCGCTCCAGCGCGTCGACCGCGTCGGTGTCGGCCCGCACCCGCAGCCGGCGCACCAGCCAGGGCAGGGTCAGGCCCTGGATGATCAGGGTGGAGAGCACCACCGCGAAGGCGATGAAGAGGATGTCGTCGCGGACCGGGAAGTCGTCGCCGCCGTCGATGGTGTACGGAATGGCCAGCGCCAGCGCCACCGAGGCCACCCCGCGCATCCCCGACCACCACATGATGAGCGTCTCCCGCCAGCTCATCGGGATGTCCTCGTCGTAGTCGCGGCGCTTGTGCATCCGCTTGGCCAGCCAGGCGGCGGGCAGCAGCCACAGCAGGCGGACCCCGACGACCACCCCGACGACGGCGGCGCCGGCGCCCAGCAGCTGGCCCCAGCGGTGCGAGGCGGCCGCGAAGATGTTGTGCAGCTCCAGCCCGATCAGCCCGAAGGCGACGCCGGTGACGAGGGTGTCGACGACCTCCCAGAAGGTGTAGCCGGCCAGCCGGCCCATCACGTCGTCCGCGTCGACCGCGTGCTCGGCCAGGAAGAGCGCGCAGGTCAGCACCGCCAGCACACCCGAGCCCTTGAACTCCTCGGCCAGGACGTAGGAGACGAACGGGACCAGCAGGGTCAGCCCGATCTGGAGCGTCGGATCGCCGAGCAGCCCCATCAGCTTGTTGGTGACCCAGCCGAGCGCCAGGCCGACCGCTATGGCGACCACCGCGGACAGCACCAGCGAGCCGAGCGCGCCGGGCACCGAGAAGGTGCCGCTGACCGCCGCGGCGAGCGCCACGTGGTAGAGCACGATCGCGGTGACGTCGTTGAACAGCCCCTCGCCCTCCAGGATGGACACCATCCGGCGGGGCAGTCCGAGCTTGCCGGCGACCGCGGTCGCGGCGACCGGGTCGGGCGGTGCGACCAGCGCGCCGAGCACCACCGCGGCGGCCACCGGCATACCGGGCACCACCGCCTGGGCGACGGCGGCGACCGCCGCGGTGGTGGCGAAGACCAGCGCCACGGCGAGCAGGAGGATCGGCCGGATGTTGGCGGTGAACTGCCGCCAGGAGGTGCGCTGCACGGCCGCGTAGAGCAGCGGCGGCAGCACCACCGGCAGGATGAACTCGGGCGGCACCTCGACGTTGGGCACGAACGGCAGCAGCGCCAGCACGGCACCGGCCAGCGTCATGAGTACCGGTGACGGGAGTCCCAGCCGGTCGCCGACCGGAACCATGACCACGGCTCCGAGCAGAAGGACGAACATCAGAGCCAGCTGGTCCACGGTGGCTACGCTCCGGGGTGGTCGGATTCGATCACTTTCCGCCCCAAGACTGCCATGGCGCTGACCAGGACCGGCCGTGGCGGTGTCCGTTGTGTGTCAGTTCGCTACCGTGCGGGCCCCGCGGCGTCAGCTGCTCTCGTCCCGCACGGTGTCCAGCGCCCGCTGCAGATCGTCCGGGTAGGCGCTCTCGAACTCCACCCAGCGGCCGTCGGAGGGGTGCTCGAAGCCCAGCCGCATGGCGTGCAGCCACTGCCGGGTGAGGCCCAGGCGCTTGGCGAGGGTGGGGTCCGCGCCGTAGGTCAGGTCGCCGGCGCAGGGGTGGCGGTGGGCGGCCATGTGCACCCGGATCTGGTGGGTGCGGCCGGTCTCCAGCTTGATGTCGAGCAGGCTGGCCGCGCGGAACGCCTCGATCAGGTCGTAGTGCGTGACCGACGGCTTGCCCTCGGCGGTGACCGCCCACTTGTAGTCGTGCTGCGGGTGCCGGCCGATGGGGGCGTCGATGGTGCCGCTCATCGGGTCCGGGTGGCCCTGGACCAGGGCGTGGTAGCGCTTGTCGACCGTGCGCTCGCGGAACTGCTGCTTGAGCAGGGTGTAGGCGCGCTCGGACTTGGCGACCACCATCAGGCCCGAGGTGCCGACGTCGAGGCGGTGCACGATGCCCTGGCGCTCGGCGGCACCGGAGGTGGAGATGCGGAAGCCGGCCGCGGCCAGGCCGCCGATGACGGTGGTGCCGCTCCAGCCGGGGCTCGGGTGCGCGGCCACCCCGACCGGCTTGACGATCACCACGATGTCGTCGTCGTCATGGACGATCTCCATGCCCTCGACGGGCTCGGCGACGATCTCGACGGGCGGCGCGGCCTGCGGCATCTCGACCTCCAGCCAGGCGCCGCCGTGCACCCGCTCCGACTTCATCACCTCGGATCCGTCGACCCGGACCTTTCCGGCGGCGGCCAGCTCGGCCGCCTTCGTACGGGAAAAGCCGAACATGCGGGCCAGCGCGGCGTCGACGCGCTCGCCCTCCAGGCCGTCCGGTACGGGCAGGGTGCGGATCTCGGGAACGGTGCTCACCCCACGAGTATGGCAGTTGCACCACGGTGTCCTGCCCGGCGGTCGCGGGCCGCCCGATCGGCGGCCCGGCACCCCTGCCCCGCCGCTCCGGTCAGTCGTGGTGGACGGTCCCGTCCGGGTCCAGGCCGCGGAAGGACAGGATCACGATCAGGATGCCGCCGCAGACGATCGCGGAGTCGGCGAGGTTGAAGACCGCGAAGTGCGCGGGGGCGATGAAGTCGACGACCGCGCCCTCGAAGACCCCCGGCGTGCGGAAGATCCGGTCGGTGAGGTTGCCGAAGGCACCCCCGAGCAGCAGCCCCAGCGCGATCGCCCAGGGCAGGCTGTAGAGCTTGCGGGCGATCCGGGCGATCACCACGATCACGGCCGCCGCGATGAAGGTGAGGAAGATCGTCAGCGCCTCGCCCATGCCGAAGGCGGCACCGCGGTTGCGGATCACCGTGAACTGCAGCAGCGTCCCGATGACCTCGATGGGCGCGTGGTGCTCCAGCTTCGCGACGACGAGGAGCTTGCTGCCCAGGTCGAGCACGTAGACCAGCAGCGCGACCAGCAGCAGGGCGAGGATCCGCCGCCTGCCGCGGCCGGCGCCCGGCCCGGCCTGCGCCGTGCCGTCCTCCCCGGTGCCCGTCGTGGGGTCCGCCCCGGTACCCGGTTCGGGTTCCGGCGTGCCGGTGATGCGTTCCGCCTCTGCCACGTGTGAGTCCCTCAGCCCGTCGTCTCCACGGCCGGGCCCCGCCCGGCTGAACCACGAGAGTACGGCACGCCTCCCCCCGCGCGGGGGGTCCGGGTGCCGTCCCACGACGCCCCCGGCCGGCTCAGCGGCGCTCCTGCTTCTGCTTGCACTCCACGCACAGCGTCGCCCGCGGGAAGGCCTGCATCCGCGCCTTGCCGATGGGGTTGCCGCAGTTCTCGCACAGCCCGTAGGTGCCCGCGTCCAGCCGGCCCAGGGCCCGCTCGGTCTGGTGGAGCATCTCGCGGGCGTTGGAGGCGAGCGCCATCTCGTGTTCACGGGTGATGTTCTTGGTGCCGGTGTCGGCCTCGTCGTCGCCCGCGCCGTCACCGGAGTCGCGCATCAGCCCGGCGATGGCGTTCTCGGCCGAGACGATCTCCAGCCGCAGCCGCGCCGTCTCCTCCATCAGCTCGGTGCGGGCCTCGGCCACCTCCGCGGGCGTCCAGGGGTCCTCACCGGGCCGCACGGCCAGCTCGCCGGGCGCCGCGGCGGTCTTGACCGCCGGTCCGGCGGAGCCCTTGCCGTGCGCCCCGGCCGTTGCGGCCGCAGTCTTCTTCGCCACCACCGTTTTGGCTCCCGTCTTCTTAGCGGGCACCGCGGCCGTCCTGGCCGGAGCCTTCTTCGCGGTCTTCGCAGTCTTCTTCGCGCTCTTCTTCGCGGTCGTCCCGGCCGCTGTCCGCTTCGCGGCGGCCTTCTCGGCGGCCTTCACCGGCGCCGCCTTCTCGGCCGCCTTCTTCGCCGGTGCCGCCTTCTTCGCCGTGGTCTTCTTCGCCGCCGCCTTCTTCGCCGCGGTCTTCTTCGGTGCAGGCCGCTTCGCGACGGCCTCGTCGGCAGGCGTCGTGCTCTTCTCCGCGGCGGTCTTTTTCGCCACCATGGCCGCGACCCCTTCACCTATGTGACTTTGTTCGCGAATCGTGACGGGAACGATAAATCGCCACACGCCACGCGGCAACGGGACGCACCGCCCGCGCACCCCCGCCACCGGCCCGGACGTCCGCTCTGTCTCGGTTGTGCCCCGCCGCCCGCCCGGTAACCCGACCCCGCGGGCCGGCACCCGTCCGCTCGCCATTCGGGTCACGCGCGGGCGCACCGCGGGGCCGGTCCACGCTCCGTGGTGCGCCCGCGCCCGGCCCGCCCGGACCCCGCCGGAAATCCGGTCGGCCCCGGTCGGCGCGGCCCCGTACACTGGGCCCAGCGAGAGGCATTGACGGGACGAGTAGCGCCGTACGCAGCCAGCAGCGACCCGGGGACGGTGGAAGCCCGGGGGCGTGCGCGGCGTGAAGATCACCCCGGAGCCGCCGGAAGAAAGCCCGCACAGCACCCGCGGCGCGAGTAGAACCGGCAGCGCGACCCCAATGAGGGGGCGGTGCGACGGCACCGCCAAGGAGGGTGGTACCGCGGGAGCGCAGGCTCTCGTCCCTCCGGACGGAGAACGCAGCAGGTGTCCGCCCGGAGGAAGCCCCGATGAGTCCGCAGCCCCAGTACCGCCAGGTACCCGCCCAGGTAGACCTCCCCGCCCTCGAGCACGCGGTGCTCGAGTTCTGGCAGGAGCAGAAGGTCTTCGCCCGTACCCTCCAGCAGTCCGAGGGACGGCCCGAGTGGGTCTTCTACGAGGGCCCCCCGACCGCCAACGGCATGCCCGGCGCCCACCACATCGAGGCGCGCGTCTTCAAGGACGTCTTCCCCCGGTTCCGCACGATGCAGGGCTACCACGTCGACCGCAAGGCCGGCTGGGACTGCCACGGCCTCCCGGTCGAGCTGGCCGTGGAGAAGGAGCTGGGCTTCAACGGCAAGAAGGACATCGAGGCGTACGGCATCGCCGAGTTCAACGCCAAGTGCCGCGAGTCGGTGACCCGCCACACCGACGCCTTCGCCGAGCTGACGACCCGGATGGGCTACTGGACCGACCTGGACTCCCCCTACCGCACCATGGACCCCGACTACATCGAGTCGGTGTGGTGGTCGCTGAAGGAGATCTTCACCAAGGGCCTGCTGGTCCAGGACCACCGGGTCGCCCCCTGGTGCCCGCGCTGCGGCACCGGCCTGTCGGACCACGAGCTGGCGCAGGGCTACGAGACGGTCGTCGACCCCTCGGTCTTCGTTCGCCTCCCGCTGACCTCCGGCCCGCTGGCCGGCCGCGCCAAGCTCCTCATCTGGACGACCACCCCCTGGACCTTGATCTCCAACACGGCCGTCGCCGCCCACCCCGACGTCACCTACGTCGTGGCCACGGACGGCAGCGAGCAGCTGGTCGTCGCCGAGCCGCTGCTGGAGAAGGCGCTCGGCGAGGGCTGGCAGGCCACCGGCGAGTCGTTCACCGGCCGCGAGATGGAGCGCTGGTCCTACGAGCGCCCCTTCGACCTGGTCGAGCTGGAGGGCGCCAACATCGTCGTCAACGCCGAGTACGTCACCACCGACGACGGCACCGGCCTCGTGCACCAGGCCCCGGCCTTCGGTGAGGACGACCTCAAGACCTGCCGGGCGTACGGCCTGCCGGTGATCAACCCGGTCCGCCCGGACGGCACCTTCGAGGAGCAGCTGGACCTGGTCGGCGGCCAGTTCTTCAAGAAGGCCGACGAGACGCTGGTCGCCGACCTCGGCGCCCGAGGCCTGCTCTTCCGCCACCTCGCTTATGAGCACAGCTACCCGCACTGCTGGCGCTGCCACACCGCGCTGCTCTATTACGCCCAGCCGTCCTGGTACATCCGCACCACCGCCGTCAAGGACGCCCTGCTGCGGGAGAACGAGACCACCAACTGGTTCCCGGAGTCGGTCAAGCACGGCCGCTTCGGCGACTGGCTGAACAACAACATCGACTGGGCGCTGTCCCGCAACCGCTACTGGGGCACCCCGCTGCCCATCTGGCGCTGCGAGGACGACCACCTCACCTGCGTCGGCTCGCTCGCCGAGCTGACCGAGCTGACCGGCACCGACCAGTCGGACCTCGACCCGCACCGCCCGTTCATCGACGCGGTCACCTTCCCCTGCACCCACGAGGGCTGCACGCACACCGCGACCCGCGTCCCGGAGGTCATCGACGCCTGGTACGACTCGGGCTCGATGCCGTTCGCGCAGTGGGGCTACCCGTACCGCAACAAGGAGCTGTTCGAGAAGCGCTACCCGGCGCAGTTCATCTCCGAGGCCATCGACCAGACCCGCGGCTGGTTCTACACCCTGATGGCCGTCGGCACCCTCGTCTTCGACAAGTCCTCGTACGAAAACGTGGTCTGCCTCGGCCACATCCTCGCCGAGGACGGCCGGAAGATGTCCAAGCACCTGGGCAACACCCTCCAGCCGATCCCGCTCATGGACCGGCACGGCGCCGACGCGGTCCGCTGGTTCATGGCCGCCGGCGGCTCGCCGTGGGCCGCCCGCCGGGTGGGCCACGCCACGATCCAGGAAGTCGTCCGCAAGACGCTGCTGACGTACTGGAACACCGTCGCCTTCCAGGCGCTGTACGCCCGCACCTCGAACTGGGCGCCGTCCGCCGCCGACCCGGCCCCCGCCGACCGCCCGCTGCTGGACCGCTGGCTGCTCGGCGAGCTCAACAGCCTGGTCGAGCAGGTCACCGACTCCCTGGAGTCCTTCGACACCCAGCGGGCCGGCAAGCTGCTGTCCTCCTTCGTCGACGACCTCTCCAACTGGTACGTCCGCCGCTCCCGCCGCCGCTTCTGGCAGGGCGACGCGGCCGCGCTGCGCACCCTGCACGAGGTCATCGAGACCGTCACCCGCCTCATGGCGCCGCTCACCCCGTTCGTCACCGAGCGGGTCTGGCAGGACCTGGTCGTCCCGGTGACCCCGGACGCCCCGGACTCGGTCCATCTCTCCAGCTGGCCGGTCGCCGACAAGGCCGCCATCGACCCGGCGCTCTCCGCGCAGATGGCGCTGGTCCGCCGGCTGGTCGAGCTGGGCCGCGCCACCCGCGCCGAGTCCGGCGTCAAGACCCGCCAGCCGCTGTCCCGCGCCCTGGTCGCGGCCCACGGCTTCGCCACCCTGCCCGAGGACCTGCGGGCCCAGATCGCCGAGGAGCTCAACGTCAGCTCGCTGGCCGCGCTGTCCGACTCCGCCGGCCGGGAGGGCGGCGACTCCCTGGTCGACACCACCGCCAAGGCCAACTTCCGCGCCCTGGGCAAGCGGTTCGGCAAGGGGGTCCAGGCGGTGGCCAAGGCCGTCGCCGCCGCGGACGCCGCCGCCCTCTCGCTGGCCCTGCGCGAGGGCACCGCGAGCGTCGAGGTCGACGGGGAGACCGTCACCCTCGCCCCCGACGAGGTGATCATCACCGAGACCCCGCGGGAGGGCTGGTCGGTGGCCTCCGAGGCGGGCGCGACGGTCGCCCTCGATCTGGAGATCACCCCCGAGCTGCGCCGCGCGGGCCTGGCCCGTGACGCGATCCGGCTGATCCAGGAGGCCCGCAAGAACAGCGGTCTGGACGTCGCCGACCGGATCGCGCTGCGCTGGCAGTCCACCGACGAGGAGGTCCGCACGGCGCTGGCCGACCACACCGGCCTGATCTCCGACGAGGTGCTCGCCACGGACTTCGTGAACGAGCAGGGGTCCACCGAGGACGTGAACGGCTCCTACGGCCCCGAGTTCACCGACGAGGCCCTGGCCCTCACCTTCCGGCTCCGCAAGGTGTAACCGCGGGCACCGCCCGAACGAAGCCCCCCGGCGCACCGCACCGGGGGGCTTCGTCGTTCCCGCACCCTCCCGGCCGCCCGTCACAAGTCCACACAAAAGGGCCGGGCCCCGAAGGAATGTTCTTCCCTCGGGGCCCGGCCCTGATTGCCGACGGTGCGCGCTAGGCGGACGTCAGTTGTCGTCCTCGTCGATGAGGAAGCCGCGCATCGGCGACGGCGTCTGCTGCATCGGCTGCGGGCTCTGCGGCCGCACCGGAGCCATCGGCTGGGTCATCGCCGGCGACATCTGCTGCTGACCGCCGTAGGACGGACCGCCGCTGGACTGACCGGCCATGGAGTGGTTGCCCCCACCCATCGGCTGACCGCCGCCCATGGTGTGGTTGCCGCCCATGGCACCCGCACCGGCCGAGGCCATGGAGGGCGACGGCGGCAGCGAAGCGGTCGCCGGGGTCCGCGGCGGGGCCAGCGAGTCATCGGCCTGGTTCTCCAGCTGACGCAGCTGGCTCTCCAGGTACGACTTCAGCCGCGTGCGGTACTCGCGCTCGAAGCCGCGCAGGTCCTCGACCTTGCGCTCCAGCGTCGCGCGAGCCGACTCCAGCGAGCCCATCGCCACGCGGTGCTTCTCCTGCGCGTCCCGCTCCAGCGCGTCGGCCTTGGCGCGGGCGTCCCGCTCCAGGCCCTCGGCACGGCTGCGCGCCTCGCCGACGATCTTGTTGGCCTCGGAACGGGCCTCCGCGATCGCCTGGTCGGCGGTCTGCTGTGCCAGCGACAGCACGCGGGCCGCGCTGTCACCGCCCGGGCCGCCCTGCTGACCGGGGCCGGGCAGCTGGGGTCCGCCGGGACCGCCCATCGGGCCGCCCATGGGACCACCGGGACCCATCGGACCGGGGCCGTGCGGGCCCTGCGGGCCGTGGCCGCCGGGACCAGGAGGCAGCTGGGGTGCTCCACCGGGCAGTTGGGGAGGTCCACCCATCCCCTGCTGCTGCTGCGGCGGCACCGGCTGCGGACCGGATATGGCGGCGGGCACAGGGGCCCCGGGCCTCTGCTGCTGCTCCTGCTGCTGGTCCGGTCCCTTGCGCAGACCCTGCTGCTGCTGGTTCTGCGCGGCGGCGCGGGTGGCGGCCGCGAGCTTGGCGCGAAGGTCCTCGTTCTCCCGCAGGAGCCGGGTCAGTTCGGCTTCGACCTCATCGAGGAAGGCATCGACCTCGTCCTCGTCATAGCCTTCTCGGAGGCGGACGGTCGTGAACTGCTTGTTCCGCACGTCCTCGGGGGTCAACGGCATCTCTACTTCACCTCAACGTAGTCGTCGGCAATCGGCAAGACCGTATCGTTCACACCAACAACACCGACCTCACGACGGTGATCAGGATGTACACGATGATCATCAATACGAAGAAGGACAGGTCGAGCGCCACGCCCCCGAGACGCAGCGGCGGAATTACCCGCCGCAGAAGCTTGAGTGGCGGATCAGTGACAGTGTAGGCAGCCTCAAGAATGACCACCATCGCCTTGCCGGGTTGCCATGAACGGGCGAACTGGAACACGTAGTCCATCACCAGCCGGAAGATCAGCACGATCAAGAAGCAGTACAGCGCGATATAGATCACCTGACCAGCGACACTCATCTCGCGCGTCCCTCTCCCCTTGCTCCTGTGCGGACCCTACGGCCCTGGTGTGCCCGGTGTTGCGTCTCAGCTCTGGTTGAAGAACCCACCCTCTGCGATACGGGCCTTGTCCTCCGCCGTGACATCGACGTTAGCAGGAGACAGCAGGAACACCTTCTGCGTCACCCGCTCGATACTGCCGTGAAGACCAAACACCAAACCGGCCGCAAAGTCGACAAGTCGCTTCGCATCGGTGTCGTCCATCTCCGTGAGATTCATGATCACCGGAGTGCCCTCGCGGAAGTGTTCCCCGATGGTACGGGCTTCGTTGTAGGTCCGGGGGTGGAGTGTGGTGATGCGGTAGGGCTCCCGCTCGGACACAACCTTGGGCATGATCACCGGTGCGTTCTTCTCCAGATTTGGACGTTCGGGTGTGATGGATGACACGGGGGCGATTCGCGCGGGTCGTCCGCTTTCCACGGTGAGCGGGGCGGGTTCGCGTTGCGCCGGAGGTGTCACAGCACGGACGGGTTCCTCCCTTTCCGGGGGGATTTCGGGCTGAGCCTGGTGCTGTTGACGCCGCCCCCGATCGGGTTCCGGGTCAAGCTCGGGCTCGAACTCGTCGTCGGGGTCGAACCCCCGGCCGTCGTACCCATCGTCCTCCACGAGGCCGAGGTAGACCGCCATCTTGCGCATCGCGCCGGCCATTCTCTGCGTCCTCCGCTCTGTGGTGGATCGGCTCCGTCAGCAGGGGCCTTGGATCCACGCGGCCTGCCCGCTTGTGCGGGAATGACCATATTTTGTGCTGTGGTCCGACTTGCTTGGCGACGTTACCGGAGCCGTGGTCGGACTCCGAGTACCGCAGTGCCGACGCGCACATGTGTCGCCCCGGCCGCCACGGCGTCCTCAAGGTCCGCACTCATGCCTGCTGACACCATGTTGGCAGCAGGATGCAGCGTGCGCAGGTCGGATGACATTTCCATGAGGCGTTCGAAAGCGGTGAGTTCACGCCCGGCGTAGGGCCCGGCCAGCGGTGCGACGGTCATCACACCGTCCAGACGCAGCCCTTCGGCTCCGGCGATCGTCTCGGCAAGTGCCTCGACCCCGTCCGGCGCCACCCCGCCCCGCTCTCCCCGCTCCCCCGCCTCCGCGTCGAGCGCCACCTGGATCAGACAACCCAGCTCGCGCTCGGCGCGCACCGCCTCCTTGGAGAGGGCGGTGACGAGCCTGGCCCGGTCGACCGACTGAACAACTCCGGCATATCCGGCCACAGACCGCACCTTGTTCGTCTGCAATTGACCAACGAAGTGCCAAGTAAGTGACAAATCACCGCATTCAGCGGCCTTGGGAGCGGCCTCCTGGTCGCGGTTCTCCGCGACCTGGCGCACCCCCAGCTCCGCGAGCAGCCGTACATCGCTCGCGGGGTAGGTCTTGGTGACCACGATCAGGGTCACCTCGTCACGCGGCCGGCCGGCCTTGGCGCAGGCGGCGGAGATACGTTCCTCCACCTGTGCCAGGTTCTGCGCCAGCTGCGTCTTACGGTCGTCCGTCACCGCTCGGCCTCTCCCCGCCCCGGGCCGGGGGCGCCCCGAGCCATACGTAGCTCGCGAGCCGCCCCGTCGTCCGGTCGCGCCGGTAGGAAAAATGGTCCGCGGATTCGCGGGTGCAGATGTGGGAATCCTCACGCAACGGCACGCCCGCCGCGCCGAGTTGAGCCCGCACGCCCGCGGTGACGTCCACCGCGGGAGTGCCCCAGCCGGTGGTCGCCCGGGCCTCGGGCACCACCGCGGCGACCTCCTCGCGCATCGCCTCGGGCACCTCGTAGCACCGCCCGCAGATCGCCGGACCGGTGTGCGCGAGGATCCGCGAGGGCTCCGCGCCCCGCCGGACCATCGCCTCGACGACCGCCGGGACGACCCCGGCGACCAGCCCGGGCCGGCCGGCGTGCGCGGCCCCCGCCACCCCGGCGACGGGGTCGGCGAGCAGGACCGGGGTGCAGTCGGCCGTCAGCACGGCGAGCGCGAGACCCGGCCGGTCCGTCACCACGGCGTCCACCGCGGGGATGTCCCGGTCCGCCCACGGCCCGTCGACCACGGCGACATCCCGGCCGTGGACCTGGTTCATCCAGACCACCGCGGCCGGGTCGAGGCCGAGTTCCGCGGCGGCGCGCGCACGGTTGGCGTGCACGGCCCGCGGGTCGTCGCCGACCGCACCGCCCAGGTTGAGCTGATCGTACGGAGCGGCGCTCACCCCGCCCCACCTGTCGGTGAAGGCGAAATGCGCGCCGCTCTCGTGGTGCTGTTGTCCTATCACTTCGCTGCTTTACGTCACTTCAGGAAGTCGGGGACGTCCAGTTCCTCGGCCGCGGAGTCCGAGTACGGACGGGCCGGGGGAACCTGCGGGGTGCTCGCCGGGGGCGAGGGGATCTCGCCCAGCGAGGAGGAGGACTCGGCCGGGGCCGGCTCCTCGTCGCGCACGGGCACCGAACCCAGTCCGCCGAAGGACGACGAACGCGGCTCGGGCGGAGTGGCCGGACGGCTCGGGGCCGGGGCCGGCTCCTCGCGCTTCGCGCCGGACGCGGACGACGCGTCGCGACGGGCCGGCGGCTGGCCGCCGTCGAAGCCCGCGGCGATGACCGTGACCCGGACCTCGTCGCCCAGCGCGTCGTCGATGACCGCGCCGAAGATGATGTTGGCTTCCGGGTGTGCGGCCTCGCTGACCAGCTGGGCGGCCTCGTTGATCTCGAAGAGACCGAGGTCGGAGCCGCCCGAGATGGACAGCAGCACCCCGCGGGCGCCGTCGATGGACGCCTCCAGCAGCGGCGAGGAGATCGCCATCTCGGCCGCGGCCACCGCGCGGTCGTCGCCGCGCGCCGAGCCGATGCCCATGAGGGCGGACCCGGCCTCCGACATCACGGACTTGACGTCGGCGAAGTCGAGGTTGATCAGACCCGGGGTGGTGATCAGATCGGTGATGCCCTGCACACCCGACAGCAGCACCTGGTCCGCGGACTTGAACGCGTCGAGCACGCTCACCTGACGGTCCGAGATGGACAGCAGCCGGTCATTGGGGATCACGATGAGGGTGTCGACCTCTTCGCGCAGCTGGGCGATGCCGTCCTCGGCCTGGTTGGCGCGACGGCGGCCCTCGAAGGTGAACGGCCGGGTGACCACACCGATCGTCAGGGCGCCCAGCGAGCGCGCGATGTTGGCGACGACGGGGGCGCCGCCGGTGCCGGTGCCGCCGCCCTCTCCCGCGGTCACGAAGACCATGTCGGCCCCCTTGAGGACCTCCTCGATCTCCTCGCGGTGGTCCTCGGCCGCCTTGCGACCCACATCCGGGTTGGCGCCGGCGCCGAGCCCGCGCGTCATTTCGCGGCCGACGTCGAGCTTGACGTCGGCGTCGCTCATCAGCAGCGCCTGCGCATCGGTGTTGATCGCGATGAACTCGACGCCCTTGAGCCCGACCTCGATCATCCGGTTGATGGCGTTCACGCCACCGCCGCCGATGCCGACGACCTTGATGACTGCGAGGTAGTTCTGCGGTGCTGCCACGTCGAAGGCCTCTCGCCTCGAGTTACGTGTCGTCGCCGCACGTGCGTGTGGACGCCGACTGATGCCGATGGGACGGTTCGTATTGCCGACCCGAACCCTAACGTTGAAGTTTAGGGTTACCTGTGCCTGTGTTCCTTGGTTCCATAGTCCCTTTGGAACGAGACACTAAGTCGACAAGGCGCGCACGTTCAACGAACACGCCGAACCTCCCGTTTTTCTTTTCACCCTATGTGATCACCCATAGTCGTAGCCATCCAGGGTGCTGGCCTGCGACTACGCACGTCAACTCCCGGATACGGCAGGGGCGCTGGGCACCGAGACATCGAAGTGGCGCGCGTCACGCGCCGCTTTCACCAGCGCGGCCAGCACCTTTGCCTTTTCGGCGCCCTGTTCGCTGCTGCCCCAGGCGACAGTGCGGCCGTCCGCCAGTTCGAGGGTGACGGCGTCGTAGGACCGTACCCGGACCTTCCGGAGGTCCTTGCGCAGTGCCGCGGGCAGATCCCCGGCGACCTCGACGGCGGCGCGTCGCAGTCGGTCAGCTCCGAACTGATGCAGACTCGGAGAGTCGGACGCGGTCATTTCCAGAAGCGGAACACCCCGGGGGGCCGCTGCCACGGTGGCGAACCGAAGCCCTTCGGCGTCCACTTCGGCAAACTTTCTGCCCGCTCGCATCAGCAGTTCCGGCTTCCTTTCGGTCACTTTCAGACCGATTGTGTTCGGCCAGGAGCGCTCGACCTCCACGGTCTTGATGCGCGGCAGCCGGGCGCGCAGCCGGTGGGCCAGCGCCTCGGTGTCCACGGAGGCCAGCGGGGCGTTCATCGGGGCGTGCGCCGCGGCGACGACCTGGGCCGGCGTCAGCACCGCGGTGCCGGTGGCCCGGACGCGCTCCACCCGCAGCCAGTTCGAGGCGAAGAGCACCCAGACGCCGAACGCGCCGAGCAGCGCCGCGCCGACCAGGGTGATGATCAGACTGCGGCGGCCCGGCGCGCGGACGCGAAGGCGGACCCACCCGAATCTTCGCCGCGGGGGCGGCGCGGCGGAGGGCGGGCCGGACGTTGACTTCTGCTCGCCGCGCCGGGCGGTTGTCGGTCCGGCCACGCTCCCCTGCCTTCTCTCGTGCGCTACTTGTTTCGCTGCGCGATCGCCTCGTACACCATGCCGACCAGCAGCTCGTCGGCGTCCCGGCGGCCGAACTCGGAGGCCGCGCGCGACATCTCGTACAGCCGGTGCGGATCGGCCAGGACCGGGAGCACACTGCTCTGCACCCAGTCCGAGGTCAGCTGGGCGTCGTCGACCAGCAGTCCCCCGCCGGCGTTGACCAGCGGCTGGGCGTTGAGCCGCTGCTCGCCGTTGCCGATGGGCAGCGGGACGAACGCGGCCGGGAGCCCGACGGCGGACAACTCGGCGACGGTCATCGCGCCCGCGCGGCAGAGCATCATGTCGGCCGCGGCGTACGCGAGATCCATCCGGTCCACGTACGGTACCGGGACATAGGGGGGCATCCCGGGCATGTTGTCCACGTGCGGCAGTTCGTTCTTCGGGCCGACCGCGTGCAGGACCTGGATACCGGCGCGCTGGAGGGCCGGCACCGTGGCCTGGATGACCTCGTTGAGCCGGCGGGCACCCTGGGAACCGCCGGACACCAGCAGCGTCGGGAGGTTGGGGTCGAGGCCGAAGGCCGCCCGCGCCTCGGGACGGACCGCGGCGCGGTCCAGCGTGGCGATGGTGCGGCGCAGCGGGATCCCGACGTAGCGGGCCCCGCGCAGCTTGCTGTCCGGGGTGCTGACGGCGACGAACTTGGCGTAGCGCGAGCCGATCTTGTTGGCCAGACCGGGCCGGGCGTTGGCCTCGTGGACGATGATCGGCACCCCGAGCCGCTTGGCGGCCAGATAGCCGGGCAGCGCCACATAGCCGCCGAAGCCGACGACGCAGTCGGCCTTGGTGCGCTCCAGGATCTGCTCGGCGGCCTTGATCGTGCCGCGCAGCCGCCCGGGGACGGTGATCAGTTCGGGCGTGGGCTTGCGCGGCAGCGGTACGGCGGGGATCAGCCCCAGCTCATAGCCGCGCTCCGGGACGAGCCGGGTCTCCAGGCCCTTCTCCGTACCGAGTGCCGTGATCCCCACGGTGGGGTCCTGCCTCCGCAGTGCGTCCGCGAGGGCGAGCGCGGGCTCGATGTGGCCGGCGGTCCCCCCACCGGCGAGTACGACATGCACCGAAATTCACCGCTCTCCGGACGGTCGCTTCTTGACGCGCCGTCTCATCGTCTTCCATCTCACCCCAGCCGCTCTTCTACCGAAGACCGGCTTCCGCTTCGACCGGGCCGTCAACGCCGCCCGTGCTGCGGGCTCGTCACGCGCGAAGGCGATCAGCAGCCCGATGGCGAACATCGTCGGCAGCAGGGCGGAGCCTCCGTAGGAGAACAGCGGGAGCGGGACACCGGCGATCGGCAACAGGCCGAGCACCGCACCGATGTTGATCACGGCCTGCGCCGTGATCCAGGTGGTCACACCTCCCGCGGCGTACCGTACGAAGGGGTCCTCCGTGCGTCCGGCCACGCGGATACCCGCATAGCCTAGAGCCGCGAAGAGGGCGAGCACCGACAGCGTCCCCGCCAGACCCAGTTCCTCCCCGGTGATGGCGAAGATGAAGTCGGTGTGCGGTTCAGGGAGTTCTCCCCATTTTTCCATACTCGCACCGAGCCCGGAACCGAAGAATCCGCCGGACGCCAGCGCATAGATGCCGTGCACGGCCTGCCAGCACTGGTCGCCGGGGCCCGGATCGGTCGCGCCGATGCAGGCCAGCCGGGACATCCGGTTGGCGCTGGTCTTGATCAGCAGGGCCCCGATCAGCGCGGCGGCGCCCAGCACCCCCGCGAACAGCCGGGTCGGCGCACCGGCCAGCCACAGCAGCCCGAAGAGGATCGCCGTGAGAATGATCGCGGTGCCCATGTCCCCGCCGAGCATGATCAGCCCGAGCAGCAGGAAGGCCACCGGGATCAGCGGCACCAGCAGATGCTTCCACTGGGCCAGCAGTTTCTTGTCCTGCTTGCGGGCCAGCAGGTCGGCGCCCCACAGCACCAGCGCGAGCTTGCCGAACTCGCTGGGTTGCATCTGGAAAGGCCCGCCGAGGTTGATCCAGTTCTGGTTGCCGTTGACCGCGACCCCTATCCCGGGGATCTGGACCAGGCACATCAGGAACACCGAGCCGGCCAGCAGCGGGTAGGCCAGCGCGCGGTGCAGCCGGACCGGCATCCGGGAGGCGGCCAGCAGCAGCCCGCCGCCGAGCACGGCCGCGAGCAGCTGCTTGCGGAAGAAGAACGACGGGGCCAGGCCGGACTGCAGCGCCTTGATCTGGGACGCCGAGTAGACCATCACCAGGCCCAGGACGGTGATCAGCAGGCTGCCGCCGAGGATCAGGTAGTAGGCGGTCAGCGGGCGGTCCCAGGCCCGCTGCACCCTGACCAGGAGGCCCCGGGGGCCACCCGGGGTGCGGGGGCCGCGCGGTCCCCGCAGCGTGGCGGGGCGGCGCGGCACGCGTGCGGGGGCCGCCTTCGGCGATCGGGCCGTCATCCTCGTCCCCTCCACAGGTGCGCGCGCCGGCCGGTCCCGGCGGCGGCGGGGAGAAACGGTCTAGTGATCCCGTGCGGTCAGCTCGCCGACCGCGTCGGCGAAGGCCTCGCCCCGCTTGTTGTAATTGACGAACATGTCCATCGAGGCACAGGCCGGGGCCAGCAGGACGGTGTCGCCCGGCTCGGCCAGACGGGTCGCTTCCCGGACCGCCTCGGACATCGCCCCAGTGTCGGTCCGGTCGAGGTCGACCACCGGGACATCGGGGGCGTGTCGCGCCAGGGCTTCGCGAATCAGCGCCCGATCGGCGCCGATCAGCACCACCCCGCGCAGCCGGGCCGCGGACTTCTGCACCAGCTCGTCGAAGGTCGCGCCCTTGGCCAGGCCGCCGGCGATCCACACGATGTGCGGGTAGGCGGCCAACGACGCCTCGGCGGCGTGGGTGTTGGTGGCCTTGGAGTCGTCGATGTAGGTGACGCCGGCCAGGTCCGCGATGTGCTGGATGCGGTGGGCCTCCGGGTGGAAGGCGCGCAGTCCGTCGCGGACGGCGGCCGGCCCGACGCCGTAGGCACGGGCCAGCGCCGCCGCCGCGAGGGCGTTGGCGATGTTGTGCGGGGCGGGGGTCCCGGAGCCGGGGGCGATGTCGGCGACCTCGGCGAGTTCCTGGGCCTGCTTCTGCCGGTCCGCCACGAAGGCACGGTCGACGAGGAGGCCCTCGACGACACCGAGTTGGGAGGGGGCCGGGGCGCCGAGGGTGAAGCCGATGGCGCGGCAGCCCTCCTCGACGTCGGCCTCGCGCACCAGGTCCTCGGTCGCTTGGTCGGCCACGTTGTAGACGCAGGCCACGGTGTTGCCCTCGTAGATCCGGCCCTTGTCGGCCGCGTACGCCGCCATGGAGCCGTGCCAGTCGAGGTGGTCGGGGGCGAGGTTGAGGACCGCGGCGGAGTGCGCGCGCAGGGACGGCGCCCAGTGCAGCTGGTAGCTGGAGAGCTCGACGGCGAGCACGTCGTAGGGGCGCGCACCGTCCTTGCCCTGGCCCAGGACGACATCGATGATCGGGGTGCCGATGTTGCCGACGGCCGTGGTGTGCAGGCCCTCGGCCTCCAGGATCGAGGCCAGCATCCGCACGGTGGTGGTCTTGCCGTTGGTGCCGGTGACCGCGAGCCAGGCGGCGGGCGGCGCTCCCGTGACGGTCTCGCGCAGCCGCCAGGCGATCTCCACGTCGCCGACCACGTCCACCCCGGCCGCGGCGGCCGCCGCGAACAGCGGGCTGTCCGGCTTCCAGCCGGGCGAGGTCACGACCAGGTCGGTGCCCTCGGGCAGGGTCGCGCCGTCGCCGAGGCGGACGGCGATCCCCGCCGCCTCCAGCTCCCGCGCGGCCGCCCGCTGCTTGTCCCCGTCGCCGCCGTCCACGACGGTGACGCGGGCACCGAGGCCGGCCAGCGCGCGGGCGGCACTGATGCCGCTCACGCCCAGACCGGCCACGGTGACGTGCTGGCCGGCGAACCCCGCGGAGCCGCCGGCCGGGTCGTGCGTGGTCACTTCGCTGCCTGCCAACCGCCATAGAAGATGCCAAGTCCGACGATGACGCACATGCCCTGGATAATCCAGAATCTGACCACGACAAGGACTTCGGACCACCCCTTGAGCTCGAAGTGGTGCTGTAGTGGCGCCATCCGGAAGACCCGCTTGCCGGTCAGCCGGAACGAGCCGACCTGGATGACCACGGACATGGTGATCAGGACGAAGAGGCCGCCGAGGATGGCCAGCAGCAGCTCGGTGCGGGAGCAGATCGCCAGACCGGCCAGCGCGCCGCCCAGGGCCAGCGAGCCGGTGTCGCCCATGAAGATCTTGGCGGGTGAGGTGTTCCACCACAGGAAGCCGAAGCAGGCACCCATCAGGGCCGAGGCGACGACCGCGAGGTCGAGTGGGTCCCGTACCTCGTAGCAGGCCGGTCCCGCGGTGATCGGGGTGGCGCAGGACTCCTGGTGCTGCCAGATGCCGATGAAGGTGTACGCGCCGAAGACCATCACCGAGGCGCCGGTGGCCAGGCCGTCGAGGCCGTCGGTGAGGTTCACGCCGTTGGACATCGCCAGGATCATGAACAGCGCCCAGATCACGAAGATCACCGGGCCGATCTGCCAGCCGAAGTCCTGGGTGAAGGACAGCCGGTCCGAGGCCGGGGTCTGTCCGCGCAGGTCGGCGAATTGCAGCGAGAGCACCGCGAAGGCGATGCCGACGATCAGCTGGCCGGCCATCTTGGCCTTGGCCCGCAGGCCCAGCGAACGCTGCTTGACGATCTTGATGTAGTCGTCGAGGAAGCCGACCAGGCCCATGCCGGCCATCAGGAACAGCACCAGCACACCGGAGAAGGTGGGGTCGCTGCTCGTGATCACCTTGGTCAGCACATAGGCGATGATCGTGGCCAGGATGAAGGCGATACCACCCATGGTGGGCGTACCGCGCTTGCTGTGGTGATCGCGCGGGCCGTCATCGCGGATGAACTGCCCGTACCCCTTTTTGGCCAGCAGTTTGATCAGCAGCGGGGTGCCGATCAGGGTCAGGAAGAGCCCGATCGTTCCGGAGAAGAGGATCTGCTTCATCGAGTTCATCGGGACGCGGCCCCACCCTCGGCGCCCGCGGTGCCCAGCGGCCCCGCGTCGTCCAGCAATGCTGCGGCGACCCGCTCCAGCCCCACCGACCTGGACGCCTTCACCAGCACGACATCTCCCGGCCGCAGCTCGCTGCGCAACAGGTCGACCGCCGCCCGCGCGTCGGACACGTGCACCGACTCCTCACCCCACGAACCCTCGTTCTTGGCGCCCATGTCGAGCCACGCCGCTTCCGCGCCGCCGACCGCCACGAGCTTGCTGACGTTGAGCCGGACGACCAGGCGTCCGACCGCGTCGTGTTCGGCGAGCGACTCCTCGCCGAGCTCGGCCATCTCACCGAGCACCGCCCACGTACGCCCGCCCTTCGCCTTGGCGGCTGCGCCCATGGCGACCAGCGCTCGCAGCGCCGCTCGCACGGACTCGGGATTCGCGTTGTAGGCGTCGTTGACGACCGTCACGCCGTCCGCGCGCTCGGTGACCTCCATACGCCAGCGGGAGAGCGTGCCGGCTTCGGAGAGCGCGGAGGCGATCTCGTCGACGGGCATGCCCAACTCATGGGCTACGGCGGCCGCGGCGAGCGCGTTCGACACGTGGTGCTCACCGTACAGCCGCATGGTCACATCGCTGCACCCGGAGGGTGTGTGAAGCGTGAAGGCAGGCTGACCGAGTTCCGTGAGACGGACATTCTCGGCGCGCACCGCGGCGTCCGCGGCCTCACCGAACAGCACCGTGCGGGCCGTTGTGCGCACCGCCATGGCACGCACGTACGGATCGTCGGCGTTGAGCACGGCGATACCGCCCTCGTCCGCGGACGGCAGCGCCTCGACGAGTTCGCCCTTCGCCAGGGCGATCTGCTCGCGGCCGCCGAACTCGCCGATGTGCGCGGAGCCGACGTTGAGCACGACACCGACCCTCGGCGGGGTCAGCCCGGCGAGGTAGCGGATGTGGCCGACGCCGCGGGCGCCCATCTCCAGGACGAGATGACGGGTCGTCTCCTCGGCGCGCAGCGCGGTCAGCGGCAGCCCGATCTCGTTGTTGAGGTTGCCCTCGGGCCAGACCGTGGGGCCGTGCCGCTGGAGCAGTTGGGCGATCAGGTCCTTGGTGCTGGTCTTGCCGGCCGAGCCGGTCAGCCCGACGACGGTGGTACCGAGCCGCTCCACGACGGCGCGGGCGAGCGCGCCGAGGGCGGCGGTGGGGTCGTCGACGACGATCGCGGGGACGCCCACGGGGCGGGCGGCCAGGACGGCCACCGCGCCGGCCTCGACGGCTCCCCGGGCGAAGTCGTGGCCGTCGGCGCGTTCCCCGGCGAAGGCCACGAACAGGGCGCCGGGCCGCACCGCGCGGGAGTCGGCCACGACCGGTCCGGTGACCTCGCGGCCGTCGTCCGGTATGTCGTACTGCTGCCCGCCGACAATGCTCGCGATCTCGGCGAGCGACAGGGAGATCACAGGTCACCCCCGTCGCGGGGCGGGCGGTGACGATAAGCGGATTGTGCGCGCATGGAGGTGTGTCATCCCTGGTGGTTCGGCTGCGGTGACTGCTGCGACTGCTGTGACGTCTGAGAGCCCTCGATGGCGGCGCGCAGCACCTGGCGGTCGTCGAAGGGGCGCACCACTCCGGCGATGTCCTGGCCCTGCTCATGGCCCTTGCCCGCGACGATGACGGTGTCGCCGGGCTCGGCGCGGGCGACGGCGGCGGCGATGGCGATGGCCCGCTCCTCCTCGACCAGCACCGTGCCGCGCTCGTGGATCGGCACCTCGGCGGCGCCCGCGAGCATGGTGGCGAGGATCGAGAGCGGGTCCTCGTTGCGGGGGTTGTCGGAGGTCAGGATCGCGGTGTCGGCGAGCCGGGCCACCGCGGCACCCATCGGGCCGCGCTTGTGCGGGTCGCGGTCGCCGCCGCAGCCGAGCACGGCGTGCAGCTTGCCGTCGGTGACCTTGCGCAGGGCGCGCAGAACCGATTCGACGGCGTCCGTCTTGTGGGCGTAGTCGACGACCGCCAGATACGGCTGGCCGGCGTCGATGCGCTCCAGGCGGCCGGGGACGCCGGGGACCGCGGCCACGCCGTCGGCCGCGGTCTGCGCGTCGATGCCCGCGACGACCAGCGAGACGATCGCGGCGAGCGCGTTGGCGACGTTGAACGGTCCGGCGATCGGCGAGGCGGCGCGCACGGTCACGCCGTCCGGGCCGTGCACGGTGAAGGTCGAGCCGAGGGCGCCGACCTCGACGTCCGCGGCGCGCCAGTCGGCGTCCGGGTGGCCCTCCGCGGAGAAGGTGGTGACCGGGACCTCGGACTCGCCCTCGGCCAGGCGCTTGCCGTACTCGTCGTCGAGGTTGACCACGCCGGCGCGGCTGCGGGCCTTGGTGAAGAGCTGGGCCTTGGCCTGGAAGTAGTCCTCCATCCCGGAGTGGAACTCCATGTGCTCCGGGCTGAGGTTGTTGAAGATCGCGACGTCGAAGACGCAGCCGTCGACCCGGCCCAGGACCAGGGCGTGGCTGGAGACCTCCATGGCGACCGCGCGGACCCCGCGCTCGCGCATCACGGCGAACAGCGCCTGGAGGTCGGTGGCCTCGGGGGTGGTGCGCTCCGACTTGATGCGCTCGTCGCCGATGCGGGTCTCGACGGTGCCGATCAGGCCGGTGGGGCCGCCGTCGGGGCGCGCGGCCGCGGCGGCCCGCAGGCCGCCCTCGATGAGGTAGGCGGTGGTGGTCTTGCCGGAGGTGCCGGTGATGCCGATCTGGAGCAGGTCCTCGCCCGGTGCCCCGTAGATCGAGACGGCCAGGGCGCCCATCCGCGCGCGCGGGTTCTCGACGGAGAGGACCGGCAGGCCGGTCGCGGCGGCGCGGTCGGCACCCGTCGGGTCCGTCAGGATCGCGGCGGCGCCGAGGTCGGCGGCCTGGGCGACGAAGTCGGCGCCGTGCAGACGGGCGCCGGGCAGCGCGGCGTAGACGTCACCGGGGCGTACCGCCCGGGAGTCGTGGGTGATGCCGGTGACCATGACATCGGCGTGGCCGGCGTCGGGGGCCGGGCATCCCAGCTGCTCGGCGAGGTCCGCCAGGAGGGTGGGGCGGACGCGTTCAGGGCGGGGGGCTCCCGGGTAGGTACCGGGACCGGCCTTCTCGGCGTGCTGGGCTTTCGGGGACTGATCAGCGTGTGACACGGCGGTGAGCGTACCGGGCACAGCGGGCCCGGGGCGAAGTGAGGGCGGTGGAGGGGCGCAGTTCCCCGGGATGGGGGTGCCGTCGGGGGTGCCGTCTGGGGTGATGGTCGTCACGGCGGAATTGCCTCGATTTCATTGGCCTGGCGTGAAGGTGACCGGCAGCCGCGGGGGCTCGGCTCCGGTCGGCGGTACCTGGAGGGTCTTCAGCGCGAACGCCATGACCCGCTGGTAGATCGGGCCGCAGACCTGACCGCCGAAATAGCTGCCCGCGGTGGGGTTCTGGACCGCGCAGTAGACCGTGATGCGGGGCTTGTCTGCGGGGGCGAAGCCGGCGAAGGAGGCGGTGTAGCCGTGGTAGCGGCCGGTCTTCGGGTCCACCCGGTTGGAGGTGCCGGTCTTGCCGCCGACCCGGTAGCCGTCGATCTTCGCCTTCGCGCCGGTCCCCTCGTCGTCGTCGACCACCGATTCGAGCATGGTCGCCAGCGTGGTCGCGGTCTTGTGGCTGACCACCCGGTTCCTGGCCGGCCTGGGCGCCGCGGTGAACTTCCCGTCGGGGCCGGTGGTGCCGCGGACCAGGGTGGGGGCGATCCGCTCGCCGCCGTTGGCGATCGTGGAGTAGACGGAGGCGGCCTGTACGGCGTTGAGCGACAGCCCCTGGCCGAAGGGGATGGTGAACTGCTGCGAGGTGTTCCAGTCCCCCGGCCTGGCCAGGATGCCGTCGGTCTCGCCGGGGAAGCCGAGCCCGGTGGGCCGCCCGATCCCGAACTTCCGCAGGTAGGAGTAGAGGACCTGGTTGGCCTGCGGCTGAGTCTTGCCGAGCTGCCCGGCCGCGAGGATCGTGCCGATGTTGCTGGACTTGGCGAGCACGCCGTTGAGCGTGAGGTGCCAGGTGGCGTGGTCGACGTCGTCGGCGAACAGCCGGTCGCCGCGGTGCAGCCGGTTGGGCACGGTGACCCGGGTGGCCGGGGTGGCGACGCCCTGCTCCAGGACGGCGGCCAGCGACATCAGCTTGCTGGTGGAGCCCGGCTCGAAGGCGTCGGACAGCGCGGCGTTGCCCAGCGACTCCGGCTCGGCCTTCGCCACGTCGTTGGGGTCAAAGCCGGGCGCGTTGGCGAGCGCGAGGATCTCGCCGGTGCGGCTGTCCTGGACGACGACGTAGCCGCGGTCGGCCCGGGAGGCGGCGACCTGCTCGGTGATGGCCTGCTGGGCCGCCCACTGGATGTCCCGGTCGAGGGTCAGCTCGACGTCGCTGCCGGGGACCGCGGGGTGTTCCTGGGTGTCGGCGGTGGGCACCCGGCGGCCGCCGGACTGGGCGTAGATCAGCTTGCCGTCCTTGCCGGCCAGCTGCCGGTTCAGGCGTGCCTCCAGCCCGCCGCCGCCCTTGCCGTCGCTGCCCACGAAGCCGAGGACGCCGGAGGCGAGGTCCTTGTTGGGGTAGAGGCGCTTGCTGTGCTTGTCGGCGAAGATCCCGACCAGGACGTCGGGGCGGGGGGCGCGCTTGGGGGCGGCGGCCGCACCGGCGTCGAGGCGGGCGCGCAGGTCCTTGATCTTCTTCCAGACCTGCGGGCTCTGCTGCCGGGCGAGCAGCACATAGCGGGCCTTGGGCTGGTCGAGCTTGCGGGCGAGGGTGGCCTTGTCCTGGCCGAGGATCGGCGCGAGCAGCGCGGCGGCCCGCTGCGGCGCACCGCCGGTCTTGATCTTGCCGGGCGCCAGCAGGCTGGGGTCGGCGGTGATGTCGTACGCGTCGACGGTGGTGGCGAGGTCCACGCCGTTGCGGTCGGTGATCGCGCCGCGCTCGGCGGCCAGGGTGACCGGTACGTAGCGGTTCTCGTTGGCCCGGGCGGCGTACGCCGAGGCGTCCACGGCCTGCACCTGGAAGAGCCGGACGACGAAGACCAGCATGATCAGCGTCAGCCCGAGGGCGATGAGCCGCAGGCGGGGGCGGGGGCTGCCGAGGCGGAGCGCCGGCTGCCCGGGGCGGGCGGCGGGGCGCCGGGCCCCGGATCGCTGTGCGCCCGGCTTGGGGCGCGGGCCGGGTCTGCGGCCGGCGGGCGGGCGGGCGGTGCGGCCGGCTCCCTGGCCGCCGCGCTGGGCGGGGCGCGGCACCCGGCGGGGATCCCTGGGCTCGGTCATGCCGCGGTCACCTGCCGGCGGTCGTCGGGGAGGGGGCGGCGGCGCCGGACGGGGCGCGCAGGGCACCGACCACCGGGGCGTCCTCCGGTCCCGCCGCCCCGGCGCCGGCCGGGAGGGGCGGTGCGGAGGATCCGGTGCGGCCGGGGGCGGACAGCGCCGAGGGCTCGGCGGAGCTGCTCAGCGGCGCCCCCGTCGACGTGGCCTTGCCGGGCCGCCCGCGGACCGTGCCGTCGGGGAGCAGGAACGCCGGGGCGCCGCCGGGCACCATCCCCAGCCTCCGGGCGCGCCGCTCCAGCGCGTCCGGGGCGGAGTAGGCGTCCACGTCCTGCTGGAGGGCCTGCTGCTCGTCCGTCAGCTCGTCGGTCTTCTTCTCCAGCTTGCTGAGCTCGAACGAGCCCTGGTTGAGCGCGGAGTTGAGCAGCAGCAGGGTGATCAGGCCGGAGCCGAGCAGGACGACGATCAGGAACACGAACGGCGTGCGCGCCGCCGTGCCCCGGCCACCGGCCCCGGAGGGGAGCAGCGCGGCGAGGCGGTACTGCCTGCCGCGCGGGCTCCCCCGGCCTTTCATGCGGTGTCCTCGATGTGCTCGCGGATGCGCTCCGCGCCGCGCAGCCGGGCCGGGGCCGCGCGGCGGTTCTCGGCGACCTCCTCCTCCGTGGGGAGCTCGGCGCCGCGGGTCAGCAGCTTGAGCCGGGGCTGGTAGCGCTCGGGGACGACCGGCAGCCCGGGCGGCGCCGTATTGGCGGCGCCGGCCGCGAAGACCTGCTTGACCAGCCGGTCCTCCAGCGAGTGGTAGGCGAGCACGGCGATCCGGCCGCCCACCGCGAGCGCCTTCACAGCCGCCGGAACGGCCCGCTCCACGCTCTGCAGCTCGCCGTTGACCTCGATGCGCAGGGCCTGGAACGTGCGCTTGGCGGGGTTGCCGCCGGTGCGCTTGGCGGCCTGCGGCAGCGCGTCGCGGATCAGCTCGACCAGCCGCGCGCTGTTGGTGAACGGCTCCTTGGCGCGCTCGCGCACGACGGCCTCGACGATCCGCTTGGCCTGCTTCTCCTCCCCGTAGGAGCGCAGGATCCGCACCAGCTCACCGGGCGCGTAGGTGTTGAGGACCTCCGCCGCGCTGATGCCGGTCGTCTGGTCCATCCGCATGTCCAGCGGGGCGTCCTGCGCGTAGGCGAAGCCGCGGTCGGCCTCGTCGAGCTGCATGGAGGAGACCCCGAGGTCGAAGAGCACACCCTGGACGCGCGGGGTGCCGAGCCGGTCGAGGACCTCGGGCAGCTCGTCGTAGACGGCGTGCACCAGGGTGGCGCGCTCCCCGTACGGGGCGAGCCGCTCGCCCGCGAGCTTCAGGGCGGAGGGGTCGCGGTCGAGGGCGATGAGCCGGGCCGCGGGGAAGGTGGCGAGCAGCGCCTCGCTGTGGCCGCCGAGGCCGAGCGTGCAGTCGACGACGACCGCGCCGGGCTCGGCGAGCGCGGGGGCGAGCATGTCCAGGCACCGCTGGAGCATGACGGGGACGTGGCGGGTGCTGCCGTTCATCCGGCGGCTCCGCCGCGCTCGGTCCGGCCGCCCGCGCGAAGCGCGCACTTCTTCCTGTTTCGCTCGCTCATGTGCCTTCCGATGGGCTGGCGGCAGGAGGGTCCCCGGCCGCTGGCTGGGGGATGCCGCACGTACCGCTTGGTCCCCGCCCGCTCTGAAGGGGAAGTGGCCCTCCGGCGACGGGGAAGTGACGTCGGAAGACCATGGGAGCGGGAGGAGGCCGAGCCGTACGTACGACGCGCGCACGCGAGGAATTCCGGTATCCAAGGAGAGCGTCACGCCTCCCACTTCGCGCCACTTTAGTCCACCTGCCGTCCCGGTCAATCAACCGGTTCCGCGCGTCCTGCGACGGCTTTGCCGCGGCCTTTCCCACCGGCTTCCCGCGGGCCGCTCACCCGGACGGCGGAGGAACGGACGGGCCTGTGGGTTACCTCACAAGGGGTGATGTCGCCCCCTATGCCCCGCCTCTTGCACGGCCGGAAGGGGCGGCGCCGATTACGGTGTTTGCATGCCCATACCTGCATCGCAGCCGCTGCCCCCGTCCTCCGACAACGCCGCCGAGGGTGCCGGCGGCACCGTCACCGACAGTCTCGTCGAGGCCAACCAGCGCTATGCCGCGTCGTTCACGGACCCCGGGATGGACGCCCGGCCGGTGCGTCGGGTCGCCGTGGTCTCCTGCATGGACGCCCGGATCGACCTGCACGCCGCGCTCGGCCTGAAGCTCGGCGACTGCCACACCATCCGCAACGCCGGCGGCGTGGTCACCGACGACATCATCCGGTCCCTGACGATCAGCCAGCGGGCGCTCGGCACCCGCTCGGTCGTCCTCATCCACCACACCACCTGCGGTCTGCTCGGCCTGACCGAGGACTTCCGCCACGATCTGGCGGCCGAGGTCGGGCAGCGCCCCACCTGGGCGGTCGAGGCGTTCAAGGACCTCGACGAGGACGTGCGGCAGTCGATGCAGCGGGTGCGCACCTCGCCCTTCCTCCCGCACACCGACGATGTCCGCGGCTTCGTCTTCGATGTGACGACCGGTCTGCTGCGGGAGATCGACCCGCAGGACTGATGTGCGGGACCGCCCCCGGCCGATCGGGCCGGGGGCGACCGGGGGGCCGGGGGTCAGGGGCCGGGGGCCAGGGGTGGCCGGGGCCGGGCCGGAAGGCCGGTTTCGCCCCGAAGGCCGGGAAAGCCGGAACATAACCTTGTGAGTTATCCACAGGTCATGACGCGAGGCCGCGCGGGCGGCAAGAATGCGTACGTGGCGTCGTCCCGGCCGTGTGGCCGGGTGCGATGCGCGTTTTCGGGGTGGGCCGGGTCCGCAGTGGGGCCCCTGCCCGTGGCACGGGGCCGAGGAGGGCCGAGTGACGGCGTATGACGATCGAGCGAGCCTTGGGGGTCCGCCCGCGTACGGGGCTCCCCCCGCCCGGGCGGAGCCGCGGGTGGGGGAAGAGCCCGGCGCGCGCGGAGATCTGACCACCACCGCGGAGCGGGTCCGCCGGTCGGTGGAGAGCGTGATCGAGGGCAAGCCGGAGGTCGTACGGCTCGCGCTGACCGTGCTCCTGGCCGAGGGGCACCTCCTCATCGAGGACGTGCCCGGCGTCGGCAAGACCATGCTCGCCAAGGCGCTGGCCCGCTCCGTCGACTGCTCGGTGCGGCGCATCCAGTTCACCCCGGACCTGCTGCCCTCCGACATCACCGGCGTCAGCATCTTCGACCAGCAGCAGCGGGAGTTCGAGTTCAAGCCCGGTGCGATCTTCTCCCAGATCGTGATCGGCGACGAGATCAACCGCGCCTCGCCCAAGACGCAGTCCGCGCTCCTGGAGTCCATGGAGGAGCACCAGGTCACGATGGACGGGCAGACCTACGAGCTGCCCAGCCCGTTCATGGTGATCGCCACCCAGAACCCGGTCGAGATGGAGGGCACCTACCCCCTCCCCGAGGCCCAGCGGGACCGCTTCATGGCGCGGGTGTCGATCGGCTACCCCAGCCCGGCTGCCGAGCTCCGGATGCTGGACGTGCACGGCGGCGCCTCGCCCCTGGACGACCTCCAGCCGGTCGCGCACGCCCACGAGATCGTCAAGCTCACCGAAGCCGTGCGCGAGGTCCATGTCGCCGAGGCGGTCCGCCGGTACACCGTGGACCTGGTCGCGGCCACCCGCAGCCACCCCGAGCTGCGGCTCGGCGCCTCACCGCGCGCCACCCTGCATCTGCTGCGCGCCGCCAAGGCCTCCGCCGCGCTCCTGGGCCGGGAGTACGCCCTGCCGGACGACGTCCAGGCCCTCGCGGTGCCGGTGCTCACCCACCGGCTGCTGCCCACGGCCCAGGCCCAGTTGAACCGCCGCAGCGCCGAGCAGATCGTCCGGGAGATCGTGCAGCGCGTCCCGGTCCCCGACCCGTCCGCGCAGCCATGGCGCACACCCGGTCAGCGGCCGCCCGGGGTACGGGGGTTGTGATGACCGAGGGGGGCAGCGGGGGGACACCGGAGCGGGACGGACTGCGGGCGGCGCTCGGGGGGCTGACGACGCGCGGCAGATCGTTCCTGGCCGCCGGGATGGCCGCCGCGGTGTGCTCCTTCCTCCTCGGACAGCCGGACCTGCTGCGGGTCGGGCTGCTGCTCGCCGCGCTGCCGCTGGTGTGCGTCCTGGTCCTGCACCGCACCCGCTACCGCGTCGCGGGCAGCCGCACGCTCTCCCCGGCCCGGGTGCCCGTGGCCGCCGAGTCCCGGGTCCGGCTGCGGATGGAGAACGTCTCCCGGCTGCCGACGGGGGTGCTGATGCTCCAGGACCGCGTGCCGTACGTCCTCGGGCCGCGGCCCCGGTTCGTGCTGGACCGGGTCGAGGCCGGCGGCCGCCGTGAGGTCTCCTACCGTGTCCGCTCCGACCTGCGCGGCCGCTATCCGCTGGGACCGCTGCAGCTGCGCCTGTCCGACCCGTTCGGGATGTGCGAGCTGACCCGCGCGTTCAGCACCTGCGACACCCTCACGGTGGTACCGCGCGTCGAGCCGCTGCCGCCGGTGCGCCTGGCGGGCGAGGCGGCCGGCCACGGCGAGGGGCGGCAGCGTTCGCCCGCACTGGCCGGTGAGGACGACGTCATCCCGCGCGGCTACCGGCACGGCGACGATCTGCGCCGGGTCCACTGGCGCTCCACCGCGCGCCACGGCGAGTTGATGGTCCGCCGGGAGGAGCAGCCGCAGAAGACCCGCTGCACGATCCTGCTCGACACCCGCGCGGCGGCCCACCCGGGCGCGGGTCCCGACTCGGCCTTCGAATGGGCGGTGACGGCCGCCGCGTCGAGCGCGGCGCATCTGCTGGAGCGCGGCTTCTCGGTGCGGCTGCTGACCGACACCGGCACCTGTGTCCCGGGCCCCGACGGCACCGGCGGCTTCGGCGGCGGCACGGAACCGGCCGATGCCGCGGGCCTGATGCTGGACACCCTCGCCGTCGTGGAGCAGTCCGAGGAGGAGGGCCTGTCGGGGGCGTACGACGTGTTGCGCGGCGGCGAAGGGCTGCTGGTCGCCTTCTTCGGCGACCTCGACGAGCGGCAGGCGGCGGTGGCCGGGCGGATGCGGCAGCGCTGCGGAGCGGCCCTCGCGTTCGTCCTGGACGGCGACGCCTGGACCCGCGGCCCCGGTGGCATCGGGTTCTCGGCCGGCCAGGTCCCGATGGCCGAGCGGCTGCGGCTGCTGCGGGAGGCGGGCTGGAAGGCGCTGCCGGTGGCCCCCGGGGACACCCTCGCCGACCTCTGGCGTGCGGGATCCGGGCCGCGCCCGGCGGATGCGGAATCGGACGCGGTGCGGACGCCGGCAGGGGGCTGGTCATGAACAGGAGCCCGAGGCGTGGCGGGGTGCGGGAGCGGCGGACGGTGCCGCCCCGCGGCGGAGGGTGCGGCGGGCGGTGCGTGCCGTTCCCGGTCCGCCCGGGACGTAAGGGGGCAGGCGCATGAGCGGCCGGGCGCGGCTGGCGCTGTGCGCGGCGGTGGCCACCCTGTGTGCCGCCGGCGCGCTGCTCCCGCTGGTGGACCCGCTCACCTGGATGATCCAGGCGGCCGCCCTGCTGGCCGTCGTGACCGGGGTGGGTGCGGCCGCGCGCCGGGCCCCCCTCGCCGGGCCGCTGGTCATCGGCGCTCAGGCCCTGGTCGCCGTGCTGCTGCTGACGGTGTTCTTCGCGCCGGGCGAGGCGATCCTCGGCGTGCTGCCGGGCCCGGAGGCCGTCGCGGAATTCGGCCGGCTGCTGCACGACGGCCTGCGGGACGCCGGCCGCTACGCCATCCCCGCCCCCGTCACCCCCGGCATCCGGCTGCTGCTGATCGCCGGGGTGCTCCTGATAGGCCTGCTGGTGGACGCGCTGGCGGTCACCTACCGCAGCGCCGCGCCCGCCGGACTGCCGCTGCTGGCGCTCTACTCGGTGGCGGCGGGCCTGTCCCAGGGCGGCGCGGGCTGGCTGCGGTTCCTGATCGCGGCCGCGGGCTATCTGCTGCTCCTGCTGGCCGAGGGCCGCGACCGGCTCTCCCAGTGGGGCCGGGTGTTCGGCGGGCCGGGCAGCCCGGACCGCGTACGGGGCTTCGCCGGCGCCGGCGGCCCCTCACCCGCCCCCGTGCGGACGGGCCGCAGGATCGGCGCGCTGGTGCTCGGTATCGCGGTGGCGGTGCCCGCGCTGCTCCCCTCCCTGGGCGGCGGGCTGTTCGGCGCCGGCGCCAACGGCGTGGGGCCGGGCAGCGGCGGCGGCACGATCTCCGCGGTCAACCCGCTGGTGTCGCTGCAGGACAGCCTCAACCAGCCCGTGGACAAGGAAGTCCTCAACTACCGCACGACCGCCACCGACTCCCGCGACATGTATCTGCGGATCGTCGCCCTGGACCAGTTCGACGGCACGACGTGGAAGCCCTCCGAGCGGACGGTCACGGACGTCCCCGAGCGGCTGCCGCGGCCGCCCGGCCTCAGCTCCTCGGTCGCCCTCGACCACGTCAACACCTCCATCTCGACCGCCGGGTGGTACGCCCAGAACTGGCTGCCGCTCCCCTACCCGGCGTCCAAGGTGGACATCTCCGGGCGCTGGCGCTTCGAGCCCCAGGGCCGCACACTCGTCGGGGACCGCGGCCAGAACACCCACAGCCTGCAGTACCAGGTCGAAAGCCTCCAGGTGCGGCCCACGTCCCGGCAGCTGGCCGCCGCCCCGGCACCGCCCGCCAAGCTGCTGCGCGAGTACACCAAGGTCCCCGGCTCCCTGCCCCCGGTCGTGCGCAGCACCGCCCGCCGGGTCGCCCACGGCGCACCGAACGCCTACGCCAAGGCCGTCAAGCTCCAGGACTGGTTCGCGCTCGACGGCGGCTTCACCTACAACACCGAAGTCCGGGCCGGCAGCGGCTCCGAGGCCATCGCCCGGTTCCTGCGGCAGAAGGAGGGCTTCTGCGTCCACTTCTCCTTCTCGATGGCGGCGATGGCCCGGACGCTGGGCATCCCGGCCCGGGTCGCGGTGGGCTTCACCCCCGGCACCAAGCAGCCCGACGGCACGACCTCGGTCGGCCTCAAGGACGCCCACGCCTGGCCCGAGCTGTATTTCCAGGGCGTCGGCTGGACCCGCTTCGAGCCGACCCCGAGCCGCGGCAGCATCCCGGACTACGCCTACCCCGACGCCTCCGCCCCGGCCGACCCCGGCGACCCGGCCCCCGCACCCTCCCGGTCGGCCGCCCCCTCGGACGACGGTCCGACCGCGGCCCCCTCCTGCGGCCCGGACGCCCAGCGGGCCGGCAGCGGATCGGCCTGCGTCACCCTTCCCGCGGAGTCCGGCGCCGGCCCGTCGGGGGGCGGCACGTCGCCCTGGGTGATCGCCGGCATCGTGTCGGCCGCCCTGCTGGTCATGCTGCTGCCCGCCGTCCCGCTGCTGTGGCGGGTGCGGATCCGCGCGGGGCGCCTGGCCGCCACGGCCGGTGACGAGGACCTGGTGGCGGGGACCCTCGCCGCCTGGCGGGAGTTGCTGGACACCGCCTGGGACGTGGGCATCCTGCCGGACGAATCGCTGACCCCGCGCAAGGCGGCGGCGCGGATCATCAGCGTCGGGGCACTGCCACCGGAGCCCGCCGCGGCCGCCCAGCGCGTCGCGGCCGCGGTCGAACAGGTCCTGTACGCCCCGCATCCGCAGCCGGTGCCCGGGCTCGCCGCGGAGGTACAGCTGGTCCGGTCCGGGTTGCGGTCCGGCGCACCCCGTGCTGTCCGGCTGCGCGCCCGGCTGGCCCCGCGCTCGGCGGCCCGCCTGACCCACGCCTGGTCCGCCCGCTGTGCGGCCCTCTTGCTCCGGTGCCGCACCAGCCGCCCGGTGGCCCTGATACGGCGAACGGTGGCGACTCTCCGGCCGGGAGGCCGTCAGGGCAGGCAGGGCCGTCAGGGAAGTCAGGGGGCGTAGCGGCCGTTGGTGAGCGTGCGGGTCCCGACGGGGCGCCCCGGGCGCTGTGCTGGGTGAAGGGCTGCTGCGTAAAGGGCTGGGTCTGCGCAGGGCCGGTCGGGTGGGGAGTCGGCGGGGCGCGGTCCACGGTGCGGGCGGTGGGGGCCGGTCTCCTGGCCCAGGGGTCCGGCTCGTGGGCTCCGCGCCTTCGGAACGCTGGGCCGTCGAGCTGTCGAGCCGTCCAATGAACGAACCAGCGACCCGGCAAGCTGGCGCACCGGCACACCGGCGCAGTGCCCAAGCCTCGGCGCAGAGCGGGCCGTCGGCTCATCGGTCGGCAGTGGGCTCCCCACGGGAGAAGGAGCCGCTCCCCGTCCACGCCCCGGGCGGCGGTCTCCTGGGGCAGCGGGGCACAGGCAGCAGGCAGCAGGCAGCAGGCAGCAGGCAGCAGGCAGCAGGCAGCCAAGCGTGACGCGGGGTCTCGGCGCGAAGCCGTACCGCCCCGCCCCGCACCATCAGTCGACCCACGCCCGGCCCCGCCCCGCACCGTCAGTCGGCCCACGTCCCGCCCCGTCCGTCGGCCCACCCCCGACGGCACTGGGGCGGAGGACCGGAGGGCCAGGAAGGCGGAGCCCCGGAAACGCCTGAAAGCGGCCGGAAAGGCCGCTTCAAGTGCGTGAAAAGTGGCTCACGGGGGCCGGAGACGAAGCCGGGGACTCCGAAGAGTCCCCGGGAGGTCCGTCGCTGTGGTGATCTGGCGATCCGTCGGCTCAGTGGCCCTGCTGCTCGTCCCTGCGGCGCTGCCAGCGGTCCTCGATGCGGTTCATCATCGAGCGACGCTGCCGGGGCCGGTGCGCCGGTGCGCCGGTGCCGCCCGCGGAACCCGCGCGGGCTTGCTGCTGGCCCTGCCGGGGGGCCTTGCGCCAGCCGGTGACTGCCAGCACCGCGCAGCCGAGCATGACGAGGAAGCCCACGACACTGATCCAGATCTGCTGCGCGACCATGCCGGCCATGAGCAGGGCGATACCCACCAGGAAGCCCGCGACCGCTTGGTAGACCCGTCGCCGGGTGTACGTGCGCAGCCCGCTTCCCTCAAGCGCTGTCGCGAACTTGGGATCTTCGGCGTACAGCGCTCGCTCCATTTGCTCGAGCATGCGCTGCTCGTGCTCCGAGAGCGGCACGGAGTCCTCCTACTCGTCGGTCGCGGGGGGCGACCGGGTGCGACCCTTTCAGGATAGGCAGGGAATCGCCCCCGTGAAACCCGCCCCTCGACGCCAGTTCACTGTCCGGGCCGCCGAGACGACCGGGGGTGATGCTGCCTGCATTCCCCAACCGCCTGTCCGTCATGCCGGAACGTCGTACCCCGATCATACGGGGCGAAGGGGCTGATCGGGTGGTCTGTGGCCGACTGCACGCGGTAGTCGGCCGAGCCGCGTGGGTCAGTCGCGCTCGGCGAGGACGTGCAGCTGGGTGGCCACCGAGTGGAAGGCGGGCTGCTCCGCGGCGGCCGCTTCGAGCTTCAGCAGGGCCTCCATGGCGCCCGGCTCGGTGTCGACCAGCACCCCGGGGACCAGATCGGCGAAGACCCGCACGCCGTGGACCGCGCCGACCCGCAGACCGGTGGCGGACACCAGGTCGGTGAGCTGCTCGGCGGTGAAGCGGCGCGGGACCGGGTCGCCCTCGCCCCAGCGTCCGGTCGGGTCGGTCAGGGCGTGGCGGGCCTCGTGGAAGTGGCCCGCGAGGGCGCGGGCGAGGACGGCGCCGCCCAGGCCGGCCGCGAGCAGGCTGAGGGTGCCGGCCGGACGCAGCGCGTCGACGGCGTTGCGGACGCCCTCGGCCGGGTCGTCGACGTACTCCAGCACGCCGTGGCAGAGCACGGTGTCGTAGCCGCCGCGCTCGACGACGTCGAAGAGGCCGTGGGCGTCACCCTGGACCGCGCGTACCCGATCGGCAACGCCTGCCTCGGCGGCCCGGCGCTCCAGGGCGAAGAGGGCATTGGGGCTGGGGTCGACGACCGTGACGCGGTGGCCGAGGCGGGCGACCGGCACGGCGAAGTTGCCGGTGCCGCCGCCGGTGTCGAGGACGTCCAGGACATCGCGCCCGGCGGTCTTGACCCGGCGTTCCAGGGCGTCCTTGAGGACCTCCCAGACCACGGCGGTACGAAGGGATGCGCGGGGGCGCAGCGGGTCAGACACGGCGGGTGGCTCCTCGGCGGGGGCATGAACGTCTAGGCGCCCACCACCCTATTCCGTCCGGCCGCCTCCACCGCCTCCGCCGCCTCCACCGACCTGCCGCCTGCGGAGCCGTACGTCGCGGGACGGCGCAGGGGCGGGACGGCGTGGGGCAGGGCGGGACGGCGCGGGATCCGGGGGGGGGACGGGCGCGGGGCCAGCGGGGACAGCGCGGGGCGGGGCGAGTGCGGGGGGGGCGGCCCGGGGGCCTTCCTCCCCTCTCCCTCCCCCTCCCCCGGGGCCCTCCCCCTCCCCACCCCACCCCTGCCCCACCCCCCTTGGCGCCGGATGGCGTCGGCGCTCCCTACCCCGCGCGCTGGGGTGGCAGCGCGGGCTGGACGAGCAGCATCCGCTCCACCAGGCGCAGGAACAGTGCGACGTCTCGCAGAAGGTCATCGGCGTCGCGGCGGCCGGCCGCGCCGGCTATGCCTGCCTCGGCCTTCGCGCGGCGCTCCGCGCCGGCGGCGAAGAGCGCGCTGCATTCGGTGAGTTCGGGAGCGACCTCGGGGAGGACCTCCCAGGCACTGCGGATCCTCTGCCTGCGGCGCGCGGTGGTCTCAGGCCGCCCGCGGACGGCGAGGACGGCGGCGGCCGTGCGCAACGCGGCCAGATGGGCCGTGGCGAACCGTTCGTTGGGGGTTTCCAGGGTCTGTGCTTCTACCAGGCCCTGCTGGGCCTGAGCGAGCAGATCGAGGGCGGCGGGTGGTGCGGTCGCCCGCCGCAGGACGGGGTGGACATCGCTCGGGGGACCGTACGCAGCGGAGCTGCCCCTGTGGGGACTTGCTGCCATGACGAACCTCCTGTCGTCGCATGCCGGTTCAGGACCGGATGCCGATTCGGGACCACGTGAACCCATCGTGACGTACGCCACTGACAATCGGCCCTGACCTGCACTTTCAGCAGAAAGGGGAGGATTTCGGGGCGGCTGTCGAGACGGCACCCCCGAGCACCTCGCGGAACCGGCTGTGGGATGCCGACATTTTCGAACTGACCAGTTAGCTCAAGAGAGGTGCCGCTGCCGAAGAGGATCTCCGCGGACCGGTCCGTCACCCCGCTCGCCCACGTGCCCGGGCTCACCGCACTCGATCCGGCCCGCCGGTATGCGGGAACCTACGAGAACGGGCCCTGCCAAACGTCCGGTTCGGCAGCTCCCTGCGGCTGCGGCGGCGAGCACGACGACGCGCACGGGTATGCAGCGAACCCCGACGGACCACGAGCAGACGACGAGCGCACGGCACCGGCACGCAGGAGGAGCCGCCCCGAGCCGCTCCTCACCCGGGACCACACCCCCGCCGCAGCTCCCGTCGTGTCGCACATCGCTCCCCCGGGAGCGGCAGAATCGCCCCCATGGACAGCTCCCACTCACGCCGCGACGCCACCCGGCGCAAGCTCTTCGAGGCCGCGGTCACGCTCATCGCCGAACAGGGCTTCTCCTCCACCACGGTGGACGAGATCGCCGAACGGGCGGGCGTCGCGAAGGGCACGGTGTATTACAACTTCGCGAGCAAGAACGTTCTCTTCGAGGAGCTGCTGCGGCACGGCATCGAGCTGCTGGCGACCTCCTTGCAGACGGCCGCCGACGAGGTCACCGGCCGGGGCGGCAGCCGGATCGACGCACTGGACGCGATGATCCGGGCCGGCCTGGACTTCATCTCCCGCTACCCGGCCCTCACCCAGCTGTACGTGGCCGAGCTGTGGCGCACCAACCGGGCCTGGCAGTCGACGCTGATGGTGGTGCGCGAGCGGGCCATCACGGTGGTGGAGAACGTGCTGCGCGAGGCGGTGGCGCGGGAGGAGCTGAGCGCGGAGATCGATATTCCGCTGACCGCCTCGGCCCTGTTCGGGATGGTGCTGGTGGCCGCCCTGGACTGGCAGTCCTACCAGCCGGACCGGTCGATCGACGAGGTGCACGCGGCGCTGTCGCGGCTGCTCCAGGGGCGAGTGGGCGGCCGGAACGCCTGACGACAGACACCCCCTAGAGGCAGTCTGCAACGTCCCGCTTGCCCGGTGGGGCCCTTCGCCGAACGCCGCAGTCCGGGCCCCGTGGCCACGGTGGGGCTGCCGTGCAGAAGCGGAGGCGCGCCGCCCTGGTCAGGTACGGCGCGCCTCCGTTCTCCCCCCGTGGATCCGCGCAAAAAAGCGCGCTGCCCTGGCGCAGATCGTTCCCCCTTCGATCCGACCAGGACAGCGCTTCCCCCGTGCTCCCCCGTATCCCCCGTCACGTCCGGGAGCCGCGCCGTTCCGCCGCCCCGTGTCGGCGGTGCGGCACCGCTGCCCTTCCGTGGTCCCCACTCTTCCGTCCGGGCGGGCGGCGGCCCATCCGCGTACCTACTCATCTCGGAGTCTGAGTACGGATACTCAATCCTGAGCACCCGCCCCCAGCCGGGGCCCTACGCTCTTCGGCGTGTCCGTACTTCCGTTGGTGTTCACCAGTGGCTGGGCGAGCGGGATCAACGCCTATGCCGTCGTCCTCGTCCTCGGCCTGCTCGGCGCGACCGGCGTCGGCGAGGGGGTGCCCGCGGCGTTGCAGCGCCCCGATGTGCTGCTCGTGGCGGGCGTCCTGTTCCTGTGTGAGGCGGTGGCCGACAAGGTCCCGTACGTGGACTCGGTCTGGGACGCCGTGCACACGGTGATCCGGCCGGTCGCCGGTGGCGTGGTGGCGGCGCTGCTGGCCGGGCACGACGGGTCGCTGCCCCAGCTGGCGGCGGGCGCGGTCGGCGGCTCGACGGCGCTGGTGAGCCATCTGGTCAAGGCGGGCACCCGGATCGCGGTCAACACCTCGCCGGAGCCGGCCAGCAACATCGTGCTGAGCCTGGCCGAGGATCTTGGCGTCGCCGGGCTGGTCGCCTTCGCGCTGTTCCATCCGGTGGCGGCCGCGGGCATCGCGGGGGCGCTGCTGGCCGCGGGGATCGCGGTGGTGGTGTTCCTGTGGTCGCGGATCCGCCGGTACCTCCGGCGCCGGCGGCAGCGGCGCGAGGAGAAGCGGTTCGCGACGGCGGGTGGCGCGGTGCCGCCGGCGGTCTGAGGCTTCGTACCGGCCGGGGGCGGGGGCCGCTGCCCGGTCCGCCGGCGGCCGTGCGGGCGTTGTCAGTGGCTGCGGATAAAGTCGCAGGCATGGCACGGATTGCGGTGATCGGCGCCGGGATGAGCGCGATGGCGGCCGCTGCCCGGCTGGCCGTCGCGGGCCACCGGGTGGCGGTGTTCGAGCGCGGCGCGACGCACGGCGGTGCGGTGCGGCGGCTGGAGCGGGACGGCTTCACGTTCGACACGGGGCCCGGTCTGCTGCATCTGCCGGCCGTCTATCGGGACCTGTTCCTCAAGACCGGCAAGGAGTCGCTGGAGAGCCGCGTCGAGCTGTCCCAGGTCGACCCCGCCGGCCGCCATGTCTTCGCCGACGGCACGGCCGTGTCGCTGCCGAACGCCTCGCGGGCCGGCGTGCTGGCGGCCCTGGACGAGGCGCTGGGCGCGGGCGCCGGGGAGCGCTGGAGCGCCCTGGTGGGCCGCGCCCGCGAGGCCTGGGACGCCACCCGCCGTCCGCTCCTGGAGGAGCCGCTGTGGCCGGACTGGCGGGTGCTGGGGCGCGATCCGTATCCGGCGGTGCGCCGGCGCGGGCTGTTCGGCCGGGGCAAGGGCCCCACGACGGCGACCCTCGCCGAGGTGGCCCGCCGCGAGCTGGCCGATCCGCGGCTGGTCGCGCTGCTGGAGAGCCATGCGCTGGCCTACGGCTTCGACCCGCGCGGCGCCCCGGCGAGCGCCGCCGTGCTGCCGTACATGGAGCAGACCTTCGGCAGCTGGTATCCGCGCGGCGGCCTGCGCGCGCTGGCCGACGCGGTGTACGCACGCTGTCTGGCGCGCAAGGTGGAGTTCGGCTTCGGCGCCGAGGTGACCGGCATCGTGGAGAAGGACGGCCGGGTGGCGGGCGTCGAGCTGGCCGACGGCCGGTTCGCCGAGGCGGAGTTCGTGGTCGCGGGCATCGACCCGGGGCGGCTCGCGGGGCTCTGCGGGGGCCGCGAGCCCTGGGCCGCCGACGAGGTGCGCCCCGTGCCGCGGGAGCGGGCCGCCGGGCGGCTGACGGTCTGTCTGGCGGTGCGCGGGGCGCGCCCCGAGGGCGCCGCGCACCGCACGGTGGTCCATGCCGCGGACCGGGCGGCGGAGTTGGCGGGTGTGTTCGGCGACGGCCCCGGGCCGCGGACCCCCTGTGACCGGCCGACGGTGACGGTGCTGCGCCCGGACGACCCCACCACGCGGCCGGACGACGCCCATGAGGCGGTGACGCTGACCGCGACGGTCGCTCCGCACGGGCTGGACGGGGCGGCCGTGGCCGCCGTGGCGGAGCGGATGACCGAGATCGCCGAGGCGGCGGTGCCGGGGCTGCGGGAGCGGGCGCTGTGGCGGGAGGTGCTGCCGCCCACGGACGACACGCTGGTGGCCGGCCCGGCGCTGGCCGGGAGGGAAGGCCGCTTCCTGCGGCCCGGCAACCGCACCCGGATACCGGGGCTCTACGCGGTCGGCGGCTGGTCGCACCCGGGCGGCGGGCTCGCGCATGCGGGGATGTCCGGCGCGATCGTCGCGGGCCTGATCGTGAACGGCGACGACTGGCACGGCTCCACCTGACGGCCGTGCGAGGGGCGGTCCGGACGGGATCAGGGCCTGGCGCCGCCACCGGTCAGCGGGGCCGGGCGCGGCCGGGAGGCGCCGTCGGCGCCTCCGCGCGCGGCTGACGCCCCGGCGGCTCAGTAGCGGTACTGCTGCCCGTCGTAGCCCTGCTGGTAGGGCGGGTACGGCTGCTCGGGCGGGAGGTCGCTGTCGCGCTGCTGGGGGACCCAGACGCCGCCGGGCGGGGTCTCGCCGTAGCCCTGGCCCGGGTACGGGTTCAGCGGCCGGCCCTCGGCGTCGTACTGCTGGGCGGCCTGCTGCGCGGCGTAGGGCGACTGGGCGTAGGGGTCCGGCTGCCCGTAGGGGTCGTAGGCCGGGGCGTACTGCTGGGTGCCGATGTACGGGTCGGAGTAGGGCGCCTGCTGGCCCAGGGGGTCGCCGTAGGCCGCGTAGGGGTCGGCCCAGGCGTCCTGCCCGGCACCGTTCTGGCCGGCGACGTTCTGGCCGGCACCGTTCTGGCCGAAGGCGTTCTGCCCGTAACCGGCGTCGTACGCATAGCCGTTGGCGTCGCCCGGGGCGTTCCCGGCCGCGGCACCGTAGGCGTCGTAGCCGTCGTAGGCGGGGTAATCGGGCTGCTGGGCGCGGGCGTCGGGGCTGTAGACGCCGTACTGGCCGGTCTCGTCGGGCATCGGCTGCGGGGCGTAGACGGCGGTGGCGTCGGCCTGCGCGTAGACGTCCTGGACGGCGAACGGCTGGGTTTCATAGGCGCTTTGGTCCGGCTGCCCGCCCTGGTACTGCTCCTGCCCGCGGAAGACGTCGGCGTCGTCGTAGGCGTAGGCGCCCTGCCCGGCGGAGGCGCCCCCGGCGGCGTAGATGTCCCGGCTCTGGAAACCGCCGGTGCTCTCGAAGGTGTCCTCCAGCCGGTTGACGGCCGCGGCGTCGAAGCCGCGTCCGTCGGTGTCGGTGGGCTGAACCGCCTCCACGCCGGAGACCTCCAGGGCCGGTTCGGCGGGTGCCGGGCCGGTCGTGCGGGCCCGGCGACGGCGGCCGCCCTCCGCCTGCTTGCCCTGCTTTCCGGGCATGCCGGGCTTGCCGTCCTTGCCGCGCAGGGCCCAGCCGGTGGTGAAGCCGCGGCGGAAGGAGAGCGTCACATTGGTCTGCCCGATGGCGAACGCGACCAGGCCCGCCCCGATCACCAGCACCGACGGGATGACGACGCCGACGACCACGGCGAGGAAGCCGGCGAAGGCGAGCAACCGCCAGCGCAGCCGCGCCTTGTTCTGGAGCAGGACCTCACCCAGCAGCCACAGGGCGACCAGGCCGAACGCGATGTAGAGGACCGTCCAGCCCATATACGCCCCTCTTCCGCCGCTCGCCGGCCACCGTGATCAGGACTGCTGGTGCAGTCCCAGATTCTCGTAGATTTCCAGGGTCGCCGTGGAGTGGTTCAGGGTAATGAAGTGCAACCCGGGAACATCCTCGGCCATCAGACGCGCGCACAGTTCCGTCGCGTACTCGATCCCAATGGAGCGTACCGCCGCCGGGTCGTCCTTGACGGCGAGGATGCGCTCGGCCAGCTCGGGCGGGAAGGCCGCGTTGCTGAGCTGAGCGAACCGCTCGATCTGCCGCACGTTCGTCACCGGCATGATCTCCGGAATGATCGGCGTGGAGCAACCCGCGGCCGTCACCCGGTCCCGCAGCCGGAAGTAGTCCTCGGGATAGAAGAACATCTGGGTGATGGCGAAGTCCGCCCCGGCGCGGCACTTGTCGACGAAGTGCGCCACGTCGGAGTCCCAGTCCGCCGAGCGCGGATGCATCTCGGGGAACGCGGCGACGCCCACGCAGAAGTCGCCGGACTCCTTGATGAGGCGGACCAGGTCGGCGGCGTAGGTGACGCCGTCGGGGTGCTTGACCCACTCGCCCATCGGGTCGCCGGGCGGGTCGCCGCGCAGCGCGAGCATGTTGCGGATCCCGGCGTCGGCGTACTGGCCGATGATGTTGCGCAGGTCCGCGGTGGAGTGGTTGACCGCGGTCAGGTGGGCGACCGGGGTCAGGGTGGTGTCGGTGGCGATGCGCTCGGTGGCGCGCACCGTGCCGTCACGGGAGGTGCCTCCCGCGCCGTACGTCACCGAGACGAAAGTCGGCGAGACGGCTTCGATGCGGCGAATGGCGTTCCACAGGGTCCGCTCGCCCTTCTCCGTCTTGGGGGCGGCGAACTCGAACGAATATGACTGCTTACCGGAGGCAAGCAGGTCGCGCACCGTCCGTGCGCGATCAGTCCTGGTGGAAGCTGTACCTAGGGCCATACCGGCAGGTTAACCACCGGCCGGGCCCACACCAACCGTGATCGGCGTTATGCCTGGTTCGTACGGTTCGTGTCCACTGGTTGGACATTTTCCGGTCGCGGGGATGTCGGAAAGACTTCCGCCGGCGGCCCACGCGGATGGCCTGGGCGAACAGGCCCGCCGGCGCCTGTCGTGTGGGTCGAGCGGCTCTACGCGTCCCAGGCCCGGACGCGCTTGGCGAGGTCCGCGGCCGCCGCTCCCGGGTCGTCCGCCTCCGTGAGCGCGCGGACCACCACGATCCGGCGGGCGCCCGCCGTCAGCACCTCGTCCAGGTTTCCGGCGTCGATCCCGCCGATCGCGAACCAGGGGCGCTCGGGGGCGCGGGACGCGGCGTAGCGGACCAGATCGAGGCCGGGGGCGTGCCGCCCCGGCTTGGTGGGGGTGGGCCAGCAGGGGCCCGTGCAGAAGTAGTCGACGCCGGGCTCGTCGAGCGCCGCGTCCACCTCGGCCTCGGCGTGGGTGGAGCGGCCGAGGAGGACCTCGGGGCCCAGCAGGGCGCGGGCGGCCGGGACGGGCAGATCGCCCTGGCCGAGATGGAGCACCGCGCTGCCGGCGGCATGGGCGACGTCCGCACGGTCGTTGACCGCGAGCAGTGTGCCGTGCCGGCGGCAGGCGTCCGCGAAGACCTCCAGATGCCGGAGTTCCTCGCCGGCCTCCATGCCCTTGTCGCGCAGCTGGACGATGTCCACGCCGGAGGAGAGCACCGCGTCCAGGAACTGCGGGAGGTCGCCCTGCCGGGTGCGGGCATCCGTGCACAGGTAGAGCCGGGCGTCGGCCAGGGCCTGTCGTGCGGTGGTCATCGGGCGGCGTCCCCCCGGGTCGGGGGTGTACGGGCCGGTCCTTCCGGTCCGTACACCCCGCGGATGTGGTTTACGGATGCTGGTGCGGCCGCGGGACGCTCGCGCGCCGCGGCGGGTGCGTCAGACGGCGAGCGCCTGGGCCCGGCGCTTCACCTCCGTGCCGCGATTCTCGCGCAGCGCCTGGGCGGGCGTGCCGGGCAGGGTCTCATCCGGGGTGAACAGCCACTCCAGCATCTCCTCGTCGGTGAAGCCGTCGTCCTTGAGCAGGGTGAGGGTGCCGACGAGGCCCTTGACCACCTTGTCGTCCTTGATGAAATCGGCGGGCACGTGCAGTGCCCTGTTCTCGCCGCGGCGCACCGCGATCAGCTGGCCCTCCTTGACCAGCTGCCGGACGCGCGTCACCTCGACGCCGAGCTGTTCGGCGATGTCGGGGAGGGTGAGCCAGGCGGGTACGAGTCCATCGATGTTTGCGTCAATCTCGGTCACAGGACAAGCGTGCCACCTCGCACTGACAGCCGGAAGCCGGGCATCGCCGTGAGAGGCCCGCTGCACACCGGAGGGTGACGGCCGGCTGCCGTCCGCGACCGGCCGCCGAACGGCTGCGACCGGCCGTGAACGGCCGTGAATCCCGGGGGCCCCCGCTACAGCGCCGCGGACTTCAGCGGCACGGACGCGTTCGCGGCCCGCTCCCGGTCCAGGGCGGTGCCCCGCTCGATGAGCTTGCGCCCCTGGGCCAGATCGCGCGGGCGCCCCACGGCCAGCAGCGCCACCAGGCGGCCCTCGCGCAGCCAGATCACCGACCAGGCGGCCCCGGCCGGATCGCCGCGCCAGACCAGTTCGTCGGCGTCGACGTGGTGGCCCGCGTACTGCACGAAGCGGCCGAACTGCTCCGACCAGAAGTACGGCACGGGGTCGTAGACCAGGCCCTCCGAGCCGCCGCGGACGATGTTCTCGGCGACCGTGCGGGGGCCCTGGAGGGCGTTGTCCCAGTGGTGGATCAGCAGCCGGCTGCCGTAGCGGGCCGACGGGAAGGAGGCGCAGTCGCCGACCGCGTAGACATCGGGCACGGAGGTGCGCAGCCGGCCGTCGGCCAGCACGGAGCCGTCCTTGGGCGAGACCTCGACGCCCGAGCCGGCCAGCCAGTCGGTCGCGGGGCGGGCGCCGATCCCGACGACGACGGCGTCGGCGGGCAGGGTCGTGCCGTCCTGGAGGGTGACCGCGCCCGGCGCGACCGACGCGACCCGGGCGCCGGTGCGCAGCTCGGCGCCGGCATCCGCGTACCAGCCGGCCATGTGGGCGGCGACCTCGGGCGGCAGCGCGCCGGCCAGCGGGCGGTCGGCGGCCTCGACGACGGTGACCGCGCAGCCGGCCTCCCGGGCGGCGGTCGCGAACTCGGCGCCGATCCAGCCGGCCCCGACGACCACGATCTCGTGCTGGGCGGCGAGCACCGGGCGCAGCCGCTCGGCGTCGTCGAGGGTGCGCAGCAGATGGACGCCGGGCAGCCCCTCGCTGCCGGGCAGCATGACGGGGGCGGCGCCGGTCGCCAGGACCGCGTAGTCGTAGGGGACCGGGCCGTCGGCCGTCTCGACCCGGCGGGCCTGCGGCGACAGCGCGGTGACCGGGCGGTCGAGGTGCAGGTCGATGCCGAGCGCGGCGAAGTCGACGTCGAAGGCGGAGCCGTCGGCCTTGCCCAGCAGCACCGCCTTGGACAGCGGCGGGCGGTCGTAGGGCTGGTGGGGCTCGTCGCCGAGGAGCGTGACGGCGCCGCGCCAGCCCTGTTCGCGCAGGGCGACCGCGGTCTGCACCCCCGCGATTCCCGCGCCGACGATCACGACGCGCGGCGTGCGGTCAGGGGCCTGGGAGGACGTGCTCTGCTCGCTCACCCGATCACTCTAGGACGGGGGGTGCGGCCGTCCGCAGCAGCGCGCAAGGAGATCTCTGACACAGCGTCACAGCTGCCGGACGGGGTAGGCGGGCCGATCGGCGTACCGGGGGCGGCGCCTTACGGCGCGTCGCGGCCCCGTATTAGGGTGACGGTTACACGCACTCGCGGGAGCCCGGACGCACCGGGCTGAGAGGGAGGCTGGCCGGCCTCCGACCGTCCGTACCTGATCCGGGTCATGCCGGCGAAGGGAGGGGCTGGAAGCCCATGCCGTCCACAGCCGCACCATCTGCCACACCCGCCACCGCGCCGTCGCGGCCGTCCGCCGCGCACCCCGATGTCCTCGTGCTCGGCGGCGGCATCATCGGCCTGGTCACTGCCTGGCGGGCGGCCGGCCGCGGGATGGCCGTCGCGGTGGCCGATCCCGCGCCCGGGGGCGGCGCGGCCCGGGTCGCGGCCGGCATGCTGGCCGCGGTCACCGAGCTCCACTACGGCGAGCAGACCCTGCTGGGGCTCAACCTGGACTCGGCACGACGCTACCCCGGGTTCGTCCAGGAACTGGAGGAGGCCGCCGGGACGCGGATCGGCTACCGGCGGTGCGGCACCCTGGCCGTCGCGCTGGACGCCGACGACCGTGCGCACCTGCGCGAGCTGCACGCCCTGCAGACCCGCTCGGGGCTGGACTCGCAGTGGCTGACCGGGCGCGAGTGCCGCCGGCTGGAGCCGATGCTGGCTCCCGGGGTGCGCGGCGGGCTGCGGGTGGACGGCGACCACCAGGTCGATCCGCGCCGGCTGGCGAGCGCGCTGCTGGTCGCCTGCGAGCGGGCCGGTGTGGTCTTCCACCGCGACCGCGCGGCCCGGCTGACGGTCGAGGGCGGCCGGGCCACCGGCGCCGAACTCGCCGACGGGACACGGCTGGCGGCCGGTCAGGTCGTGCTGGCCGCGGGCAGCGAGAGCGGCCGGCTGGACGGCGTGCCCGCCGGGGTGCTGCCGCCGGTGCGGCCGGTGAAGGGCCAGGTGCTGCGGCTGCGGATGCCGGACATGCCGGCCGGCAGTCCGCCGTTCCTGTCGCGCACCGTGCGGGCCGTCGTGCGCGGCGGGCCGCTCTACCTGGTGCCGCGGGCGAGCGGCGAGCTGGTGGTGGGCGCCACCAGCGAGGAGCTGGGCTGGGACACCACGGTGACCGCGGGCGGCGTCTACGAGCTGCTGCGCGACGCCCATGAGCTGGTTCCGGGCATCACCGAGCTGCCGCTCGTCGAGACCTGCGCCGGGCTGCGTCCCGGCTCCCCCGACAACGCCCCGCTGCTCGGGCCGACCGAGCTGCCCGGACTGCAGCTGGCCTGCGGTCACTTCCGCAACGGGGTGCTGCTGACGCCGGTCACCGGTGACGCGATGGCCGAGTCGCTGGCCACCGGGAGCCTGCCGGATGTCGCCCGCCCCTTCTCCCCCGCGCGCTTCACCCCGGGTCTTCCCGGGCCCGCGCGCACCCGTGCCCTCCAGGAGCAGTCCGTATGAGCGCCCCCACCGTGTCCGTGTCCGTCAACGGCGAGGTCCGTGAGATCGCCGGCGGGCTGACCCTCGACCGGCTGGTCGCGACGCTGACCGCGGCGTCCGCCGGGGTGGCCGCGGCGGTCAACGACCTCGTGGTGCCGCGCACCCAGTGGCCCACCACACCGCTCGGCGACGGCGACCGCGTCGAGGTGCTCACCGCAGTCCAGGGAGGCTGATCCGCAGACATGTCCGACCTCACTTCCCCCGCGCACCCGGCTCCCGTCGCGCCCGCCGCCGACCCGTTCACCGTCGGCGGCGTGACCTTCGGCTCCCGGCTGCTCCTGGGCACCGGCGGCGCGCCCAGCCTCGACGTCATGGAGCGGGTGCTGCTCGCGTCGGGGACGGAGCTGACGACGGTGGCCATGCGGCGGCTGGATCCGACCGTGCACGGCTCGGTGCTGTCCGTACTGGAGCGGCACGGGATCCGGGTGCTGCCGAACACCGCGGGCTGCTTCACCGCGGGCGAGGCGGTGCTCACCGCCCGGCTCGCCCGGGAGGCGCTCGGCACCGACTGGATCAAGCTGGAGGTCGTCGCCGACGAGCGCACCCTGCTGCCCGACCCCGTGGAACTGCTCGACGCCGCCGAGCGGCTGGTGGACGACGGTTTCACGGTGCTGCCGTACACGAACGACGATCCGGTGCTGGCCCGCCGGCTGGAGGAGGCGGGCTGCGCCGCGATCATGCCGCTGGGCTCGCCGATCGGCTCCGGGCTGGGCATCCGCAACCCGCACAACTTCCAGCTGATCACCGAGCGGGCCGGGGTCCCGGTGATCCTGGACGCCGGCGCGGGCACCGCCTCGGACGCCGCGCTGGCCATGGAGCTGGGCTGTGCGGCGGTGATGCTGGCGTCGGCGGTGACCCGGGCGCAGGAGCCGGAGCTGATGGCGCACGCGATGCGGCACGCGGTCGAGGCGGGGCGGCTGGCGCACCGCGCGGGCCGGATCCCGCGCCGCCACTTCGCGCTGGCGTCCTCGCCCACGCAGGGCCGGGCGGAGCTGGATCCGGAGCGTCCGGCGTTCTGAACGGCCCGCCCACGGGAGTGCGGCGCTCCCACCGGCGCGTCCCCTGTCACCGTTCGGCTGCAGTCCGGGCGCGCGGCGGGCGCCGAGTTCGAGCTCGCGGATGTTGCTCGTAGACTCGTCTGCCGTGGATACGACCCTTCAGGACCCGCTCGTGGGCCAGCTGCTCGACGGCCGCTACCGCGTCCAGGCGCGCATCGCCGCCGGTGGCATGGCCACGGTCTACCAGGCGACCGACACCCGGCTGGACCGCGTCCTCGCGCTGAAGGTGATGCACCCGACCCTGTCCACGGACGGGGCGTTCGTGGACCGCTTCATCCGCGAGGCGAAGTCGGTCGCGCGGCTGTCGCACCCGAATGTGGTGGGCGTCTTCGACCAGGGCACGGACGGCACATACGTCTATCTGGCGATGGAGTACGTCGCCGGCTGCACGCTGCGCGACGTGCTGCGCGAGCGGGGCGCCCTCCAGCCGCGGGCCGCGCTGGACATCCTGGAGCCGATCCTGGCCGCGCTGGGGGCCGCGCACCGCGCCGGGCTGGTGCACCGCGACATGAAGCCGGAGAACGTCCTGATCGGCGACGACGGCCGGGTCAAGGTCGCCGACTTCGGGCTGGTGCGCGCGGTCGACACCCACACCACCGCCTCGACCGGCTCCGTCCTGGGCACCGTCTCCTACCTCGCGCCCGAGCAGATGGAGCACGGCACCGCGGACGCCCGGGTCGATGTCTACGCCTGCGGTGTGGTGCTCTACGAGATGCTCACCGGCACCAAGCCGCACACCGGCGGCTCGGTGGCGCAGATCCTCTACCAGCATCTGCACGAGGACGTGCTGCCGCCGTCCGGGCTGGTGCCCGGGCTGGCGCCGCAGCTGGACGACCTGGTCGCGCTGGCCTGTGCCCGTGATCCGCAGCACCGCCCGCAGGACGCGGTGGCGCTGCTGTCCCACGCCCAGGAGGCCCGCGCGCAGCTGACCGAGGCCCAGCTGGACGTGGTGCCGCCGCAGGCCAGGGAGGTGCCCGCGGGCGGCGACGGCACGGAGCGGACGGACGTGATACCCCGGCCCGACGGCGCGCTGCCGGGGGCCGGCGAGGCCGAGCTGCACCGCACCAGCCGGCTGGAGGTGCCGCCGGAGGAGCGGACCACCCGGCTGCGGCCGGTGCCGGACGAGCCCGCCGCGCCGGGTAGGCGCGGGGTGCCGCGGCGCCGGCGGGGGCTGCTGACCGTGATCGCGGCCGTGCTGCTGGCCCTGGGGCTGGGCGCGGGCGTCTGGTACATCAACTACGGCCAGTTCACCGCCGTGCCAGCGGTGCTGGACATGCCGCAGGCCAAGGCCGAGAAGACGCTGCGGGACGAGGGCCTGGGCGTGAAGGTGGTGCGCGGCTTCAGCTCGAACGTCGACCGCGGTCACGTCATGAAGACCGACCCGGCGACCGGCAAGCAGATCCGCGGCACCGGCACGGTGACCCTGACCGTCTCCCGGGGCCCGGACCACGTCACCGTCCCCGACCTGTCCGGCACCCCGCTCGCCGACGCCAAGCGGAAGCTGCGCGACCTGGGGCTGATCCCGAGCACCGTGACCCGCGCCTTCGACGAGGAGGTCGCCAAGGGCTCGGTGATCCGCACGGACCCGCCCTCGGGCAACGAGCGGCGGCCCGACACCGCGGTGGGGCTGACCATCAGCCGGGGCGCGCCGGTCGACGTGCCGGGGGTGCTCGGCAGCGAGCGCGCGGACGCCGCGGACACGCTGCGTGCGGCCGGCTTCCATGTGCGCTTCGCCGACCAGCCGGTCTTCTCCACCCAGGACAAGGGCACCGTCGCCCGGCAGAACCCGGCCGAGGGCACCCGGGGCGGCAAGGGCGACACGGTCACCCTGACGCTGTCCAAGGGCCCGGAGATGGTCCCCGTCCCCGACGTGACCGGCAAGAACGTCGACGACGCCAAGAAGCAGCTGACGGATCTGGGCTTCCAGGTCGAGGTGAAGAAGCCGTTCTTCTTCCCGAAGGACACGGTCGACACCCAGTCCGTCGAGCCCGGCAAGAAGGCGCCGAAGGGCGGCACGATCACCATCGAGCTCAAGGGCGCCCTGTAGGAAGCGCGGCCCGGCGGCCGTCCGGGGGACGGCCGCCGCCGGGCACCTGGCACTCTGAGGGGGTGAGTGATTCCCCCCAGGGCGCCGAGCGGCGCGCCCGTGCACGCAATCCGGTCGGCGGCCATGTCCCGGTGGCCGGCGGCCTGGCGAAGACCGGCCTGCCCTACGCCCGGGAGATGGGCGACGAGGTCGTCCAGGTCTTCGTGGCCAATCCGCGCGGCTGGGCGACGACGCCCGGCGACCCGCGGCAGGACGAGGCGTTCCGGGCGGCCTGCGCCGAGGAGCGCCTTCCCGTCTACGTCCACGCCCCGTACCTGATCAACTTCGGGTCGCACACCGAGGCCACGGTCGAGCGGTCCGTGACCTCGCTGCGCCACTCGCTGCGGCGCGCCCGGGAGATCGGGGCGCTCGGGGTGGTCGTGCACACCGGCTCGGCGACCGGCGGCCGGCCGCGGGAGGTGGCGATGGCGCAGGTCAGGGAGCGGATGCGGCCGCTGCTGGACGAGCTGACGGAGCCCGACGACCCCTGGCTGCTGCTGGAGCCGACGGCCGGGCAGGGCGCCTCGCTGTGCGCCCTGGCCGAGGACCTGGGCCCCTACTTCGACGCGCTGGACCGGCACCCCCGGCTGGGGGTCTGCCTCGACACCTGCCACGCGTTCGCGGCCGGGCACGACATGGCGGCGCCGGGCGGGACGAAGGCGCTGCTGGACGAGCTGGTGGCGGTCACCGGCGAGGGCCGGCTGAAGCTGATCCACGCCAATGACTCCAAGGACGTGGCCGGCGCCCACAAGGACAGGCACGAGAACATCGGCGCGGGGCACATCGGGGCGGAGCCCTTCGGGGAGCTGTTCGGGCACCCCGCGACGGCCGGCGTCCCGCTGGTCGTCGAGACGCCCGGCGGCAAGGAGGGGCACGCGGCGGACGTGGCCCGCCTCAAGGAGCTGCGCGGGCGCTGACCCGGCGCCCGGCCGCGGACGGGATCAGAGCTCGGGGCCGTCCCCGGGCTCCTCCTGGTACGAGTAGCGCAGCTCCCGCCAGGGGTCGCCCAGGTTGTGGTAGCCGCGCTCCTCCCAGAAGCCGCGGCGGTCGGCCCGCATGTATTCGATACCGCGGACCCACTTGGGGCCTTTCCAGGCGTAAAGGTGCGGCACGATCAGGCGGACCGGGAAGCCGTGTTCGGCGGTGAGGAGTTCTCCCGAGCGATGGGTGGCGAAGAGGCAGTTCTCCGCGGCGAAATCCTCGATCCGCAGATTCGAGCTGAAGCCGTACTCGGCCCACACCATCACATGAGTGACATCGGGCGCCGGCGGTGCAAGATCAAGAATGGTCTTGGTGTGCACCCCGCCCCATTCGGCTCCGAGCATGCTGAATTTCGTCACGCAGTGCATATCGGCGACGACCGTGGTGTAGGGCAGCGCCGTGAATTCCTCGTGCGACCAGCAGTGCTTGGCACCGTCGGCGGTGGCCCCGAACGCCCGGAACTCCCAGCGTTCAGGGCGGAACTTGGGGACCGGCCCGTAATGCGTCACCGGCCAGCCCCGCTGCAGCCGCTGCCCCGGAGGCAGCTGGGGATGCTCCCCTTCGCGGCTTTCCGGCTGACCCATGCCCTCCATGGTGTCAGACCGGCGGGGGTGCCGATGACCAGGGACGGGAGGGATCGGGGCAACTCGCACTAAGCGTGCACTTACTGGACGCCCCGCTCCGGGCGGTGCGAGGATGCGCGGCACCTGCCCAGTTCTCGCGTGGAAGGAGCCCGCAGCCATGCAGGGCGACCCCGAGGTCCTCGAATTCCTCAACGAGCAGCTGACCGCCGAGCTGACCGCGATCAATCAGTACTTCCTGCACGCCAAGATGCAGGAGAACTTCGGCTGGACCAAGCTCGCGGCCTACACCCGCTCCGAGTCCTTCGACGAGATGAAGCACGCGGAGATCCTGACCGACCGGATTCTCTTCCTGGAGGGCCTGCCGAATTACCAGCGGCTCTTCCATGTGCGGGTCGGCCAGACCGTCACCGAGATGTTCCAGGCCGACCGGCAGGTCGAGGTCGAGGCGATCGACCGGCTCAAGCGCGGAATCGAGCTGATGCGCACCAAGGGCGACATCACCTCGGCGAATATCTTCGAGTCCATCCTCGCGGACGAGGAGCACCACATCGACTATCTCGACACCCAGCTGGAACTCGTCGAGAAGCTCGGGGAAGCGCTCTACATCGCCCAGCTCATCGAGCAGCCGAGCTGAGCGAGCGGGCCGGTGCACTGCGGCCACCGCCGGGACGGCAGGGGATGATCCCCCTCACCCCCGGGCAGGCCGCACGGGCTAGGCGGCCTCCGAGAGCGCCGCGGGCTCCACTGCGGCCGCCGCTGCGCCCGCCACCGCGCCCAGCGGCTCGGGCGCGCCGCTGTCGATGAGCTCCCGGCGGGGGCAGTCGCCCCGGCCCAGCAGGGCCTGGATGCGGCGTACGCAGTTGCCGCAGTCGGTGCCGGCCTTGCAGGCGGAGGCGATCTGACGGGGCGTGCAGGCGCCGGTGTCCGCGTGGTCGCGGACCTGCTGCTCGGTGATGCCGAAGCAAGAGCAGACGTACACGCGGGGGTCACCTCCGTAGGGGAACCTCATCGATCCGGCTGATCTTGAGTGAGGTTACCCTTACCTTACCTGGCACGGCAGGGGCTGCACAACGCGGTGGGGCGCGGATCACAGGATCCGCGCCCCACCTTTTCGTTGTCCTGACCGTCAGTGCAGGTCAGCAGCCCACCGGCTCACTGGTCGCGGTACATCTCCGCCACCAGGAACGCCAGGTCGAGCGACTGGCTGCGGTTGAGCCGCGGGTCGCAGGCGGTCTCGTAGCGCTGGTGGAGGTCGTCGACGAAGATCTCGTCGCCGCCGCCCACGCACTCGGTGACGTCGTCACCGGTCAGCTCGACGTGGATGCCGCCCGGGTGCGTGCCGAGGCTCTTGTGGACCTCGAAGAAGCCCTTGACCTCGTCCAGCACGTCGTCGAAGCGCCGGGTCTTGTGACCGGAGGCCGCCTCGAAGGTGTTGCCGTGCATCGGGTCGCAGATCCAGGCGACCTGGGCGCCGGAGGCGGTGACCTTCTCGACCAGCTCGGGGAGCTTGTCGCGGACCTTGTCCGCTCCCATGCGGGTGATGAAGGTCAGCCGGCCCGGCTCGCGCTCCGGGTCGAGCCGCTCGATCAGCGTCAGCGCGTCCTCGGGCGTCGTCGTCGGGCCGAGCTTGACGCCGATGGGGTTGCGCACCCGCGCGGCGAACTCGATGTGCGCGCCGTCGAGCTGACGGGTGCGCTCGCCGATCCAGAGCATGTGCCCGGAGACGTCGTAGAGGCGGCCGGTGCGGGAGTCGACCCTGGTCAGCGCCGACTCGTAGTCGAGGACCAGCGCCTCGTGGGAGGCGTAGAACTCGACCGTGCGGAACTCCTCCGGGTCCACCCCGCAGGCGTTCATGAAGTTCATCGCGCGGTCGATCTCGCGGGCCAGCGCCTCGTAGCGCTGTCCGGAGGGCGAGGACTTCACGAAGTCCTGGTTCCAGGCGTGCACCTGGCGCAGGTCGGCGTAGCCGCCGGTGGTGAAGGCGCGCACGAGGTTCAGGGTCGCCGCGGAGGCGTGGTACATCCGCTTGAGCCGCTCGGGGTCCGGGATCCGGGCCGCCTCGGTGAACTCGAAGCCGTTGACGGAGTCGCCCCGGTAGGTCGGCAGCGTCACGCCGTCGCGGGTCTCGGTGGGCTTGGAGCGCGGCTTGCTGTACTGGCCGGCGATCCGGCCGACCTTGACCACCGGGACGGACCCGGCGTAGGTCAGGACGGCGCCCATCTGGAGGAGCGTCTTGAGCTTGTTGCGGATGTGCTCGGCGGAGACGGCGTCGAAGGCCTCCGCGCAGTCGCCGCCCTGCAGCAGGAACGCCTCACCACGGGCGACTGCCGCCAGGCGCTCGCGCAGCTGGTCGCACTCGCCCGCGAAGACGAGCGGCGGATAGGACTCGAGCTCCGCGATCACATCGCGCAGAGCCTCTTGGTCCGGCCAGTCAGGCTGCTGCGCCGCGGGCAGGTCTCGCCAGGTGTGGCCACCGGCGTGGGTTTCAGCGTTCACGGTCACAAAGCCAACATTACGGGGTCCCGCCGGGCCTCCCGTACGCCGCCCGGAGTGTGAGACGCGACTGCTCACGCCCGGCGGGGTACGCGGGGCGTCCGGTAGGGTGACGGGCATGCACGCGCACCCGGCCATGAACATGAACTGGTGGTGGACCGCTCATCCGGCGGCCCACTGATTTTCGCGCGCACACCACACACTCCGCGAAGGCCGCCCGAGGGGCGGCCTTCAGCCTTTTCCGGCGGCCGTTCCTCCTCTCCTGGAAGGAACCCCCGTCATGCACCGCGAGCCCGTCGCCCGCACCGGCGCCGCCGCCCTCGTCCACCGGCTGCTCGACCCCGCCTGCCCGCCGTTCGCCCTGCTCCGCCGCCGCTCACCGGGGCGCGACGGCAGCACCGTCGAGGTGCTCATCGGCGAGGTCACCGAGGTCGAGCGGCTGGCCGACATCCCGCTGGGCGAGGAGGCACCGGACGCCCCGGTGACCGACGCGCTCGCGCTGATCCCCTTCCGGCAGATCCGCGAGCGCGGCTTCGACGTCCACGACGACGGCACCCCGCTGGCCGTGCTGCGGCCCCGCGAGAGCCGCGAGGTGCCGCTCGACGAGCTGCTGGCGGCGCTGCCCGCCCATGACGTGCGGGTGCGCGACGGGGCGTTCGACGTGGACGACGACGCCTACGCCGAGATCGTCGGGCGGGTGGTGCGGGACGAGATCGGCACGGGTGAGGGCGCGAACTTCGTGATCCGCCGGACCTTCCAGGGCGAGATCGCGGACTTCTCGGCGGCCGACGCGCTGGCGCTGTTCCGGCGGCTGCTGGCCGGTGAGCGCGGCGCCTACTGGACGTATGTGGTGCACCGCCCCGGCGTGCACACCCTGGTCGGCGCCAGCCCCGAGGTGCATGTGCGGATGTCCGGCGGCACGGTCGTGATGAACCCCATCAGCGGCACCTACCGCTACCCGGCCGGCGGCCCGACGGCCGAGAGCCTGCTGGCGTTCCTCGGCGACCGCAAGGAGGTCGAGGAGCTGTCCATGGTGGTGGACGAGGAGCTGAAGATGATGTGCACCGTCGGGGACAAGGGCGGGGTGGTCGTCGGGCCCCGGCTCAAGGAGATGGCGCATCTGGCGCACACCGAGTACGAGCTGCGCGGCCGCTCCACCCTCGATGTGCGCGAGGTGCTCAAGGAGACGATGTTCGCGGCGACGGTCACCGGCTCCCCGGTGCAGAACGCCTGCCGGGTCATCGCGCGGCACGAGCCGGTGGACGGCGAGGGGCGGGGCCGCGGCTACTACGCGGGCGCCCTGGCGCTGCTGGGGCGGGCCCCGGGCGACGGGCCGGACGGCGGCTGCGCCCGGACGCTGGACTCCCCGATCCTGATCCGTACCGCCGACATCTCGGCCGGCGGCCGGCTGCGGGTGCCGGTCGGCGCCACCCTGGTGCGCGCCTCCGACCCGTACGGCGAGGTCGCCGAGACGCACGCCAAGGCCGCGGGCGTGCTCAGCGCGCTGGGGGTCGCTCCGGCGCCGGCGCGGCCCGCGGACGGCAAGCAGCCGCCGCGGCTGGCCGACGACCCGCGGGTGCGCGCCGCCCTCGACGCCCGCCGCGCCGACCTCGCGCCGTTCTGGCTGCGGATGCAGACCACCGCGCCGATCGCCGAGCTGAGCGGCGAGGCCCTGGTCATCGACGCGGAGGACACCTTCACCGCGATGCTGGCGCACCTGCTGCGCACCTCGGGGCTGGGCGTCACCGTGCGGCGCTTCGACGAGCCGGGGCTGCGCGAGGCGGCCCGTGCGCACCGCGGCCCGGTCGTGCTGGGCCCGGGGCCGGGCGATCCCTCCGACGCCGCCGACCCCAAGATGCGCCTGCTGCGCTCCCTCACCGCCGAGCTGGTCGCCGGGCACCGGCACGGCCTGCTGGGAGTGTGCCTGGGCCATGAACTGCTCGCCGCCGAGCTGGGGTTGGAGGTGGTCCGCAAGGAGGTGCCCTTCCAGGGCGCGCAGGAGCGGATCGACTTCTTCGGCCGCCCGGAGACGGTCGGCTTCTACAACACCTTCACGGCCCGCTGCGACGACACCACGGAGGCCGAACTCGCCATGCACCGCGTCGAGTTGAGCCGGGACGCGCGGACCGGTGAGGTGCACGCGCTGCGCGGTCCGGGCTTCGCGGGCGTGCAGTTCCACCCCGAGTCGGTGCTGACCCTGGACGGCGCGGCCATCACCGCGCAGCTGCTGGCAGCTGTCCTCGTGTGACCAGCATGTTCGCGTTGGTGCGGTGGGCCAGGTAGTCCTCGACGTTGGCCACGGTGGCCTCGACGATCTGGCCCACCGCCTCCTCGGTGAAGGACGCCTGGTGCGAGGTGACCAGCACGTGCGGGAAGGCCGTCAGGCGGGCGAGGGTGTCGTCGCCGAGGACGTCCGGGGAGGTGTCGGCGGAGAAGGAGTCGGCCTCCTCCTCGTAGACGTCCAGGGCGACGCCGGTGAGCCGGCCGGCGGTGAGCGTGTCGAGGAGGGCCGCGGTGTCGACGAGCCCGCCGCGGCCGGAGTTGACCAGGATCGCGTCGTCCTTCATCGCGGCCAGCGCACCGGCGTCGACGAGGTGGTGGGTGGTGGCCACCAGCGGGACGTGCAGGGTGATCAGGTCCGCCTCGGCGAACAGCCGCTCCTTCGGGACGTACGCCATGCCCAGCGCGGCGCACCGCGGGTTCGCGGCGCGGTCCCAGCCCAGCAGGCGCATCCCGAAGCCGTGGGCGATCTCGGCGAAGGCCTCGCCGATCCGGCCGGTGCCGAGCACCCCCGCCGTCCGTCCGCGCAGGTCGCGGCCCATCAGGCCGTCCAGCCGGAAGTCGAGGGTGCGGGTGCGGTGGCCGGCCGTGAGGAGCCGCCGGTTGACGGCCAGCGCGAGGCCCCAGGCGAATTCGGCGACCGCGTACGGCGAGTAGTGGGAGACCCGGCCGACGCTCATCCCGAGGTCGGCCGCGGCCCGAAGGTCGATGCGGTGGAAGCCGGTGGCGCGCTGGGCGATCATCCTCGTGCCGCCGGCGGCGAGGGTCTGGAGCACGTCCGCACCCAGGTCGGCGGTGACGCCCGCGCTGACGATCTCGTAGCCGTGGGCGATGGGCGCGGTGTCGCGGTCGAGGGTGACGTCCAGGCTCCGGATCTGGTGGCGGCCGGCGAAGGCCCGCTCCAGGATCGGCCGCTCGTCCCTCTGCACACCGAAGGCGACGATCTCCACTGGGCTCTCCCGGGTCCGCGCGCCGGCCGGCCGCCGCCCGTCTGCGGGCGGGCGGCCGGAGATGTCACGCAAGGGCGAATACGGCGAATATACGGCCCGCCGCCCGGCGCTGCCGCCCGGCGCGGGCGGGTGGCGCACGGCCGGCGGGGGACGGCGGAGGGCGGCGGCCCAGTTCAGCCGAAGAAGACCCCGGCCTCCGCGTAGAGCGCCGGATCGACGGTCTTCAGCCGGGCGGTCGCCTCCGCGATCGGCACCCGGACGATGTCCGTGCCGCGCAGCGCGACCATCATCCCGAAGTCGCCGTCGCGCACCGCGTCGATGGCGTGCAGCCCGAAACGGGTGGCCAGCCAGCGGTCGAAGGCGCTGGGGGTGCCGCCGCGCTGGGTGTGCCCGAGGACGGTGGTGCGGGCCTCCTTGCCGGTCCGCGCCTCGATCTCCTTGGCCAGCCACTCCCCCACCCCCGAGAGCCGGACGTGCCCGAAGGAGTCGGTGGAGTCGTCCTTGAGCACCATCTGGCCGTCCTTGGGCATCGCGCCCTCGGCGACGACCACGATCGGGGCGTAGCGGACCTTGAAGCGGGACTCGATCCACCGGCAGACCTGCTCGATGTCGAAGCGCTGCTCCGGGATCAGGATGACGTTCGCCCCGCCGGCCAGGCCCGAGTGCAGCGCGATCCAGCCGGCGTGCCGGCCCATCACCTCGACGACCAGGACCCGCATATGGGACTCGGCGGTGGTGTGCAGCCGGTCGATGGCCTCGGTGGCGACCCCGACGGCGGTGTCGAAACCGAAGGTGTAGTCCGTGGCCGACAGGTCGTTGTCGATGGTCTTGGGGACGCCGACGCAGGGGATCGCGTGCTCGGCGTGGAGCCGGGCGGCGACGCCGAGGGTGTCCTCGCCGCCGATCGCGATCAGCGCCCCGACCTCTTCCTTGGCGAGCGTCTCCCGGATCCGGCGGACGCCGTCGTTCTCCTTGAAGGGGTTGGTCCGGGAGGATCCGAGGACCGTGCCGCCGCGGGGCAGGATGCCGCGCACCGCCGGGATGTCCAGCGGGACGGTGTCGCCCTCCAGGGGCCCGCGCCAGCCGTCCCGGAAGCCGACGAAGTCATATCCGTACTCCTGGGTGCCCTTGCGGACGACACCCCTGATCACCGCGTTCAGACCGGGGCAGTCGCCGCCGCCGGTCAGTACTCCGACCCGCATCGCTGTCACCTACATCCCGTCAGTGGCCGCGCACGGCCGTCTTCGATCCGACGCCGGTCACGCTAATGGTGATCTGGGTCACTCAGGAATGGGGCAAACAGTGATGCCGGTGATTTACCGGGCATTTACCGGGCAGTTGGGGAGGGGCGTTCACCCGTACGAGCGGCTCCCTCCGGGTGGCGGCTCCCTCCGGGTGGCGGCCGCGCCGGTCACACCTCGTCGAGGCCGCGCTCGATGGCGTAGCGCACCAGCTCCACGCGATTGTGCAACTGGAGCTTGCCGAGGGTGTTCTGGACGTGGTTCTGCACCGTGCGGTGCGAGATGACCAGCCGTTCGGCGATCTGCTTGTACGAGAGCCCCTTGGCGACCAGGCGCAGCACCTCGGTCTCCCGGTCCGTCAGCTGCGGTGCGCCCGGCTCGTCCGGGGTCGCGGGGGAAGGTTCGGCCGCCAGCCGGCGGTACTCGCCCAGCACCAGACCGGCCAGGCCCGGGGTGAAGACCGCGTCGCCGGCGGCCGTGCGACGCACCGCGTCCAGCAGCTCCTGGGTGCTCGCCGACTTCAGCAGATAGCCCGTCGCCCCGGACTTGACCGCCTCCAGCACATCGGCGTGCTCGCCGCTCGCGGACAGCACCAGCACGCGCAGCGCCGGGCGGGCGGCGACGAGTTCCTTGCACACCCGCACGCCGGGCAGTCCCGGCAGATTGAGGTCGAGGACCAGCACATCGGGCGCCGCGGCCTGCGCCCTGCGCACCGCCTGGAGGCCGTCCCCGGCCGTCGCCACGACCTCGAACCCGGCCTCCGCCAGATCCCGGGCGACCGCGTCGCGCCACATCGGGTGGTCGTCGACCACCATGACCTTCAGCGCCGGCTGCTCGTTCACGCGCCCGCCTTCCCCCGTCGTGTGCCCTCGGACGCGACCGACGCGCCCTGCTTGGGAACCGTCAACTCCACTTCCGTGCCCTGGCCGGGGACCGAGACCCACCGGGCGCTGCCGCCCAGCTCCCGCAGCCGGCCGCGGATCGACAGGGCCACCCCCAGGCGGCCCTCCCGCTCGGCGTCGGCGAGCCGGCCCTCGGCGATGCCCGGGCCGTCGTCGCGGACGGTCACCAGCACCGCCTCCGGTTCGTCCTCCACCAGGATCCACGCCCGGGCGCCCTCGCCCGCATGCACCCGGACATTGTCCAGCGCGGCACTGACGGCGGCCGCCAGCTCCGCCGCCGCGGCGGCGGGCAGCTCCACCGGGGCGCCCGGCTCGGAGAAGGTGACCCCGCGGCCGGCGAACGGCGCGAGCAGCGCCCGCACATCGCATGGCCCGCTGCCGGACGCCGCGCCCGGCGGCGCGTCCCCCGCCTGGTGCGGCACCGCGGTCGCGGCGCCGCCGGGCGGACCGGCGTGCGGCAACAGCCCGCCGGCGACCAGGGTCCGCAGCGCGACCTCCTGTTCACCGGCCATCCGGCCGAGGTCGGCCGCCTCGCCGCCGATCTCGTTGCCGCGCCGCTGCACCATCGCCAGCACCTGGAGCACGCTGTCGTGGATGTCGCGGGCCAGCCGCTCCCGCTCCCGGGTGGCCGCCTCGATCTGGAGGGCGCGCGCGAGGGTGCGCTCGCTGGAGCGGGCCACCTCGACGACATAGCCGATGCCGACGCTGGCCACCCACACCAGCACCACATTGTGGACGGTGTCGCGGGCCGGCACCTGGCGCTCGACCAGATTGGCCACCGCCACGAAGCTGGAGGCCACCGCCGCCCAGCGCCAGCCGCCCTTGATCGCGAAGCCGAGGACCGCGCCCGCCGTCCAGATGGACGGCAGCGTCGGCCCGCCGCCCATGATGCGGGCGTGGCTGTCGACCAGCGGCGTGAGCAGGATGCCACCGACCGCGAAGGCGAGGTCGGCGGCGAGGAACTGCCGGGTGCAGCGCTCCGCCGACACGGTGCGCCGCCAGGTCAGCGCCATCCAGAGCGTCAGCGCGCCCATGTACGCGGCGGCGCCGAGCGGATGGTCGTAGCGCCGGTAGGCCAGCGCGAACAGGAACAGGGCGTAGAGGAGGGTGAGGATCCGGTAGCCGGTGAGCGCCCGCCACAGCGGGAGTTCGACGGACATCCGCAGCACCTTCGCGGGGCGCTCGCCGCGGCGCCGGGCCGCCGGGGCCCCGCGCACCGTCCCGGTGTCCGTGTCCGTGTCGGTATCCGTCATCGCCGTCCCCCTCGCCGGACGCCCGCGCCCGGTCTCGGCCCTGTCCGTGCTATTCGGCGGCCGCCTTCTTGGCCTGCTCCGCCTCGGCCTTCCGCTTCGCCTCCGCCGCCTTCGCGGCGTCGGCGATCTGGCGCTTGGCCGCGGTCGCGTAGATGTCGACGTACTCCTGGCCGGACAGCTTCATGATCTCGTACATGACCTCGTCGGTGACCGACCGCAGGATGAAGCGGTCGCCCTCCATGCCCTGGTAGCGGGTGAAGTCCAGCGGCTTGCCGATGCGGATGCCCGGCCGGATCATCTTGGGCACGACCTTGCCCGGGGGCTGCACCTTCTCGGTGTCGATCATCGCCACGGGGATGACCGGCGCCCCGGTGGCCAGCGCCACCCGTGCCAGGCCGCCCGGCTTGCCGCGGTAGAGCCGGCCGTCCGGGGAGCGGGTGCCCTCCGGGTAGATGCCGAACAGCTCACCGCGCTCCAGCACCTCGATGCCGCTCTTGATCGCCGCCTCGCCCGCGCCGCGGCCGCCGGAGCGGTCGACCGGCAGCTGGCCCACGCCCTTGAAGAACGCGGCGGTCAGCTTGCCCTTCACGCCCGGCGAGGTGAAGTACTCGGCCTTGGCGATGAAGGTGACCTTCCGGTCCAGCACCGCGGGCAGGAAGAAGGAGTCCGAGAAGGACAGATGGTTGCTCGCGAGGATCGCCGGACCCTCGGCGGGGATGTTCTCGATGCCTTCCACCCAGGGCCTGAAGGCAAGCTTCAGCGACCCGCCGATGGAAAACTTCATTGCGCCGTAGATCAACCGACTGCCTCCTGTGTGTGACGCAAAGACCTTAACCTGCCGCGGTGGCCCGCTCGCGTCGCGCCCGTCACCGGACCTACCCGCCCGCCGTCCCGTTGCGTACCCTGGGGTAACTCGCCAGGCCCCCTCATCGATCGGAGTCCCGCGGTGCCGCTCCTTCCCGGAACCGAGCCGTTCCGCCGTGACGGCGGAGAGGTCGGCGTCCTCGTGTGCCACGGCTTCACCGGCTCCCCCCAGTCCGTACGCCCCTGGGCCGAGTATCTGGCCGACCGGGGACTCACGGTCAGCCTCCCGCTGCTGCCCGGCCACGGCACCCGCTGGCAGGACCTCCAGATCACGACCTGGCAGGACTGGTACGCCGAGGTCGACCGTGAACTGCGGGCGCTGACCGAGCGCTGCACCGCGGTCTTCGTCTGCGGCCTGTCGATGGGCGGCGCGCTGGCACTGCGGCTGGCCGCCAAGCACGGCGACGCGATCAGCGGGGTCGCGGTGGTCAACCCCGCCAACAAGGTGCACGACGCCGCCGGACCGCTGCTGCCGGTGCTGCGCCACCTCGTGCGGACGACCAAGGGGATCGCCAGCGACATCGCCAAGCCCGGCGCCGAGGAGGTCGGCTACGACCGGGTGCCGCTGCACGCCGCGCACTCGCTGCGCCGGTTCTTCCAGCAGGTCGACTCCGAACTCCCGCGCGTCACCCAGCCGTTGCTGGTGATGAGCAGCCCGCAGGACCATGTCGTCCCGCCGGTGGACTCCGAGCGCATCCTCAGCCGGGTCTCCTCGACCGATGTCCGCCAGACGCTGCTGGAGCGCAGCTACCACGTCGCGACGCTCGACCACGACGCCGAGCAGATCTTCGAGGACACCCTCGCCTTCATCACCCGGCTCGCCCCGCAGGCGGCGGACGCGGCGGGCACCGCCCGGGAGGGGACGGCGGACCGTGGCGGAGCATAGCCCCCGCGACCCCCGGGACCCGCTGGACGAAGAGGCCGCCTGGGCCGAGATCGTGGCGGGCTACGGCGAGCAGCCGGCGTTCCCCGTGGAGGACATCCCGCCGGCCCCCGCGACCGGCGACGGCGAGGGCAAGGAGAAGGACGGGAAGGACGGGAAGAGCGCGGCGGATGATCCGGGCGCGGCGGACACCAAGCCCACCGGCGGGGCCGGGGATCCGCCGGCCGGCGCCGCGCGGCCGGGCAGCTTCGTGGTCTACGCGCCGGGCGTCGGCCCCCGCGACTGGAACGCCGCCGAGGCCTCCGACGACGACCTCGACGACGCGGACGAGGGCCACTTCACCCCGCCCGAACCGCCCCCGCTGCCGCAGGTCGACGTCACCGCCAGGTTCGCCTGGATCGCGGTGCTCGGCGGCCCGCTGCTGCTGGTGACCATGGTGCTGCTCCAGCAGCCCGTGACGTGGTGGATCACGCTGCTGGGCATCGGCGGCTTCCTCGGCGGGTTCGCCACCCTGGTGGCCCGGATGAAGAACGACGACGAGGACGACGACCTGCCGGGCAGCGGCGCGGTGGTGTGAGTCAGCCGGTGGCCGGCACCCGCAGGGCGGCCAGCACCGGCAGGTGGTCGGTGGCCGCCCTGAGGTCGTCCTCGCCCACCCCCGGCAGCCCGTGCGGCACCCCGCAGCCGAGCACCTCCACCCCTGCGGTGGTGAAGATCGCGTCGATCCGCTGATGCGGGTCACCGGGCGTGGAGGTGAACTCCCCGCCCCACGGCCGCACCGCCCAGGCATCCGTCAGCGCCCCCGCCAGCCGGCGGAAACTGCGGCCGTCCGGCCGGTCGTTGAGGTCGCCCCCGGCCACCGCGTACGGCACGTCCAGCGCGGCCAGCCGCTCCAGCAGCAGCCCGGCCTGCGCGTAGCGCTCCCGGTCGGCGAGGCTGAGATGGCAGCTGAGCACGCCGAGCCGGACCCCGCCGATACGGACCACGGCGGTGGCGAAGCCGCGCCGGTGCAGTCCGGGGGTGCGGGGCAGCAGGACGTCCTCGGTGCGCTCGACTTGGGCGCGCAGCGAGGACAGGATCATCGGGCCGGCGGCCGTGGCACCGCCGGTGACATGGACCAGCCCGGACGCGCGGGCCAGCTTCTCGGCGGCCTTGCGCCAGCGGAAGAACCGCGGCGCCTCCTGGATCAGCACGAGATCGGGGGCGCAGGCCCGGATGACCCTGGCCAGCGCCGCCCGGTCGTCGCGCATCGAGCGGATGTTGTAGCTGAGCACCCGGATCACGGCCGCGCCGCCGGGCCGCGCGGTGGTGGCGCCGCCCCTGTCGTCGGGCGCGGGGCCGGGTTCGGTACGGGACTCGGGGAGCGAGAGCAAGGCGGCGGGTCCTCTCACCGGGATCGTCACGCGGGCCAAGATAGAGCACCGCCCGCCGCCTCCCCCAGGGGACGCGGCGGGCGGTGCCGGACGCGGTGACGGCGGGCGGTAGGCCCGCCCGCTGCTCAGCCCTGGCGCGCCAGGTCGGCCGCGCCGACCAGGCCGGCCTTGCCGCCGAGCTGGGCGGCGAGCACCTGGGCGTGCGGCCGCCACTGGTTGCCGACCAGCCAGCGGCGGAAGGACTTGCGGATCGGCCCCAGGACCAGCTCGCCCTCGTCGGAGACGCCGCCGCCGACGATGAAGGCGGACGGGTCGAAGAGCGAGGCGAGGTCGGCGAGGCCGGCGCCGGCCCAGCGGGCCAGCTCGCGGAACGAGTCGATGGCCACCGGGTCACCCTGGCGGGCGGCCTCGCTGACGTGCCGGCCCTCGATGCCCTCGGAGGTGCCGTCGCCGAGCGACAGCAGGATCTGGGCGTTCTCGGGGGTGGCGAAGGCGCGCTGGCGGGCGTAGCGCAGCAGGGCGCGGCCGGAGGCGTACTGCTCCCAGCAGCCCTGGTTGCCGCAGCCGCACAGCAGTCCGTCGGGCACCACCCGGATGTGGCCGAACTCGGCGGCGACGCCGAACCGGCCGCGGCGCAGCTTGTTGCCGATGATGATGCCGCCGCCCAGGCCGGTGCCGAGGGTGATGCAGATGACGTCGCTGTGGCCCTGGCCGGCGCCGAAGCGGTACTCGCCCCAGGCCGCGGCGTTGGCGTCGTTCTCGACCACCACGGGCAGGCCGACGCGCTGTTCGACCTTGTCCTTGAGCGGCTCGTGGCGCCAGTCGATGTTCGGTGCGAACAGGACCGTGGCCCGCTTCTCGTCGACGTAGCCGGCGGCGCCGATGCCGACCGCCTCGACCTGATGGCCGGCTCCCACGGTGCGCACCGCCTCCGCGATGGCCTCCGTCAGCGCCTCGGTGGCATGCGGGGTCTGCACCGTGCACGTTTCAAGGATCGAGCCCTCTTCGTCGACCACGCCGGCCGCGATCTTCGTGCCGCCGATGTCGACGCCGATGGTGAGTCCCATGTGTCCCTCAGATTTTCGCTCGAACCCCGCCGGGATCCACCGTACCGGAGGCGGGGGCGCCTGCCGCTCCCTCAGCGGGCCGGCGGGAGGGCGGCCGCCGGTGCGCGGGGGACGGGAGGCTCAGTCGAGGTCGATCCGCTCGGTGCCGGCGGGGCCGTCGTCGTCGCGGGGGTCGTCGTCGCGGCGGCCGGCGGGCCGGTCGTCGGGGTCCTCGCGGGTCCAGCGGCGCTCGCTGCCCTCGACGGCGGAGCGGTAGGCGGCGAGCAGCTCGGAGCCGGCCGCGGCGAGGTGGTCGAAGATCTCGGGGTTGCGCTCGATGACCGGCTCGACGGCGGCCCTGGCCTGCTTGAACAGCTGGTTGACGGCGCCCTGCGCGGCGATCCCGCCGAGCGCGCCGGGCAGCTGGATGCCGGCGAGCTTGTCGGTGACCGCCTCGGCGAGCTTGCGCAGCTCCTCGGCGGCGCTGCCCGGCTGCGGGCCGTGGGCGTCGCGGTGGCGGGCCTTCTCGGCCGCGAGGTCCTCGGCGCAGGCCCGCTCCCAGGCGTCGGCGTCGGGCTCGGCCCTGCGGTCGGCGGGGCGCTCGGTGGCATCACTCATGAGGAACTCCGTGACTCCTGCGGCGAGGCAGTACGGCGAAGGGGTGCGGGACGGGCACGGGGGCGGCGCCCCACCCTCGACGGTACCCGAACGGCGGTGGCGCGTTCAGTCGCTCTTGGGCCACAGCTCGGGATCCGGGGTGAAGCGGATGTCCAGGACGCCGTCGCGCAGTCCGGCACCGGAGACGGAGCAGCGGCGCAGCGCGGAGGGCAGCGTACGGATCCGGCGGTAGCGGCCCACGGTGACCACGATCTCGTCGCCGCGGCGCACCAGGCCCAGGCCCCGGCGTTCGGCGCCGGGCAGCGGCACCCGCCAGACCAGGATGCCGTCGCCCGCCAGCCGGTCCTCGACCGTCCAGGGGTCGCGGACCGGCCCCTCGGCGGGGGCGCCGGTGCCGGCCGCGCCGGCCGCCTTCCCGGTCAACTCCTCCAGGGCGGCGAGGCCTTGGGGGTCGCCGCCCAGGTGCGCCACCTCGTGGACGGGGACGTCGGGGAACTCCTCGCGCAGCGCCTTGAGGGCGGACTGCTGGCTGCCGGAGAGGGCAGCGAGGAAGGGGTCGGCGGAGCCGGTGGGCAGCAGCCGGTTGACGATCAGGGCGTCGGTGCGCCGGCCGTGCAGCGCGAGTCCGGCCCGGACCTCGCGCAGGGCGGCGGCGGCGACCGGTCCGGCGTCGGTGACCAGGCGGACGGAGGTGCCGGGGTCGTCGATGACGCGCTGGACGCCGGCGAGTTCGCGCTCCCAGCGCTCGGCGGCGTCGTACAGCTTCTGGGCCGGCATCGGGACGCCGGCGAGCTGGGCGAGCACCGGGCGCAGCGCGCGGGCCGCCTGGCGCTCGGGGGGCAGCAGCCGGCGCAGGTAGCGGCGCACCTGGACCGGCAGCGCGAGCAGGCGGACCGTTTCGGCGGCCGGGGGCATGTCGACGACGACCAGGTCCCACTCCTCCGCGGCGTGTGCCGCGCGCAGCGCCTGGAGCAGCGCGAAGTCCTCGGAGCCGGGGAGTTCGGTGAGTTCGTCCTCGTCGAGCGGGGCCGCGCCGAGCAGGTCGAGGGCGGCGCCGGCACGCTCCTGGAAGGCGAGGAACTCCCGGCGGAAGCGGTCCGCGGGGTCGACGCGCCGGGCGTGCAGGCCCGGCGCCACCGGGGTGGGCGCGTCGGCGTCCAGGGGGACGCCCAGCACCGCTTCCGCCGCGCCGCCCCCGGTGGTGAGCAGCAGCGTCCGCACGCCTCGCCGGGCGCCGGCCAGGGCGGTCGCGGCGGCGAGCGTGGTGCGGCCCGCGCCGCCGGGGCCCGTGACGAGGACGGTGCGCACGCTCAGCGCTTCTCGGCCTCGTCGGCGGAACCGGCGCCGTCGGCGGGCTCCGCGGCGTGGCCCTCGGGGCCGCTCTCGACGCGCTTCTTCAGCCCGGCCAGCGCGCGGTCGATGATGACCTTCTCGGCCTTGCGCTTGATCATCCCGAGCATGGGGATCTTGACGTCGACGGTGAGCTGGTAGGTCACCTCGGTGCGCGCGCCGCCGCCCAGCGCGGCCACCCGGTAGGAGCCGTCGAGGGCGCGCAGCATCTGCGACTTGACCAGGGACCAGCTGACCTCGCTGTCGCCGGTCCAGGTGTACGCGAGGGTGTGGTCGTCCTTGATCGCCCCGGCGTCCAGCAGCAGGCGCACCTGGGCGGCGCGGCCGTGGTCGTCCTTCTCCAGGACCTCCGCCTCTTTGACCTCACCGGTCCATTCCGGGTAGCGGTCAAAGTCGGCGATCACTCCCATCACTTCGGCGGGTGCCGCCTCGATCGTGATGCTCGAGCTGGTGTGTTCGGCCATCGCCGTGACTCCTCCATGCCGATTCATGCCGGTCCGCCGACCCTTCCCCGAGCTCTCGGCCCCTCCCCCGCTCCCGGTGTCGCCGGAGCGGAGGGACCCCCATGAGCCGGGGAGACCCCGTTGCGCGGTGTCTGTGCTGCTACAGGCTCCGAGGCTACCGCGCGGGAACCTGCGGGCGGACACCAGCAGGCCCGGCACGACGGGCCCGGCCGGCCCCCGCGCCCCGCCCGGGCCGGGCGCGCACGGCCTCACCACTGCAGGACGTAGGGCGTACCGGTCGCGTTGAAGTGCCCGACATTGACGCATTCCGTGCCCCCGATCCGCACCCGCCGGGCCAGCGGCTGGTGCACATGGCCGAAGAGGGAGTAGCGCGGGCGGGTGGTGCGGATGGCGTGCAGCAGGGCAGCGCTGCCGCGCTCGAAGCGGCGGGCGACGGTGTCGTAGCAGAGTTCGGGGACCTCGGGCGGGATGTGGGTGCACAGCACGTCCACCTCGCCGACCGCCTCGATCTTGGCGGCGTACTCCTCGTCGCTGATCTCGTAGGGGGTGCGCATCGGGCTGGTGAGGCCGCCGCCGACGAAGCCGAAGACCCGGCCGCCGATCTCCACCCGCTGGCCGTCCAGGACGGTGGTGCCGGGCCGGGCGTACTCGGGCCACAGGCGCGGGATGTCGACGTTGCCGTAGGTGGCGTACGTGGGGGCGGGGAAGGCCGCGAAGAGTTCGGCGTACTGCCGGCGGACCGCCTCCTCGATGACGGACTCCCGGCTCGCGCCGGTGCGGTCGAGCTCGCCCCACAGCCGGCGGCCCAGCGCGCGGGCCTCCTCGAAGCGGCGGGCGGTGCGCAGTTCGACCAGGGCGCCGGCGTTCTCGGAGCCGAAGAGGTCGGGGAAGATGCCGCGCGAATGGTCGGCGTAGTCGAGGAAGAGCACCAGATCGCCGAGGCAGACCAGGGCATCGGCGCCCTCGCCGGCCGCCGCGAGGTCCCGGCTGTTCCCGTGTACGTCACTGACCACATGCACGCGCATGACGTCACCCTAAGTCGCCGGGGCGGGGGGCGGGAGGGGTGGTGGGACCTGGGGTTACTTTCGGGTCACCGACCCGCTGGTCTAGTCTGCGCGGGACAGTCCCCTTGGCGTGTCCCGCAGCGTGTGACGCATCGAACATCTGGCCGTTCCCCCCTATCCCGAGAGCAATACCCATGGGTAACGTCCGGGCAGTCCACTCTCCCCCCTGCATGATCATGGACCGCCGCCGGTGCAACACACAGCGTCGTGGCGCCGGCGCTTTTGAGGAGCAGCAGTCTTGCGCGAGTTCAGCCTTCCGGCCCTGTACGAGGTCCCCGCAGACGGCAATCTGACGGATCTTATCCGCCGAAATGCCGCGCAGCACCCGGATGTTGCCGTCATGGGACGCAAGGTGAACGGCGCTTGGCAGGACGTCACCGCCACCACCTTCCTCGCCGAGGTCCGCGCCGCCGCCAAGGGCCTGATCGCGACCGGCGTGCAGCCCGGCGACCGGGTCGGCCTGATGTCGCGCACCCGCTACGAGTGGACGCTGCTGGACTTCGCCATCTGGAGCGCAGGGGCCGTCACCGTCCCGGTGTACGAGACCAGTTCGGCCGAGCAGATCCAGTGGATCCTCGGCGACTCCGGCGCGGTGGCCTGCCTGGTGGAGTCCCCCGGCCACGAGGCGACCGTGGAATCGGTGCGCGACCGGCTGCCCGACCTGGAGAACATCTGGCAGATCGAGCGGGACGCCATCGCCCGGCTCCAGGCCGCGGGCGCCGGCATCGGCGATGACGAGGTGGAGGCGCGCAGCGCGCTGGCCGACGCCGACTCCCCCGCCACCATCGTCTACACCTCCGGCACCACCGGCCGCCCCAAGGGCTGCGTGCTCAGCCACCGCAGCTTCTTCGCGGAGTGCGGCAACATCGTCGAGCGGCTGCGGCCGCTGTTCCGCACCGGCGACTCCTCGGTGCTGCTCTTCCTCCCCATCGCGCACGTCTTCGGCCGGCTGGTGCAGATCGCCGCCGTGATGGCGCCCATCAAGCTGGGCCACGCCCCCGACATCAAGAACCTCACCGAGGACCTCGCCTCCTTCCGCCCGACGCTGGTCCTGGGCGTGCCGCGGGTCTTCGAGAAGGTCTACAACTCGGCGCGGGCCAAGGCGCAGGCGGACGGCAAGGGCAAGATCTTCGACAAGGCGGCGGACGTCGCGATCGCCTACAGCCGCGCGCTGGACGCCCCGGAGGGCCCGGCGCTCGGCCTGAAACTGAAGTACAAGGTCTTCGACCGGCTGGTGTTCAGCAAGCTGCGGGCCGTCCTCGGCGGCCGCGCCACCCACGCCATCTCCGGCGGCGCCCCGCTGGGCGAGCGGCTGGGCCACTTCTACCGTGGCATCGGCTTCACCGCCCTGGAGGGCTACGGCCTGACGGAGTCCTGTGCGGCGACCGCGTTCAACCCCTGGGACCGGCAGAAGATCGGCACCGTCGGCCAGCCGCTGCCCGGCTCGGTGGTGCGGATCGCCGACGACGGCGAGGTGCTGCTGCACGGCGAGCACCTCTTCACCGAGTACTGGAACAACCCGTCGGCCACCAAGGAGGCGCTGTCCGACGGCTGGTTCCACACCGGCGACCTCGGCACCCTCGACGAGGACGGCTACCTCGCCATCACCGGCCGCAAGAAGGAAATACTGGTCACCGCGGGCGGCAAGAACGTCGCCCCCGCCGTGATCGAGGACCGTATCCGGGCGCACGCCCTGATCGCCGAGTGCATGGTCGTCGGCGACGGCCGGCCGTTCATCGGCGCGCTGATCACCCTCGACGAGGAGTTCCTGCCCCGCTGGGCCGAGGAGCACGGCCACCCCGCCGATGTGACGCCGTCCCAGGTCGCCGAGGACCCGGAGCTGCTGGCCGCCGTGCAGCGCGCCATCGACGACGGCAACGCGGCGGTCTCCAAGGCCGAGTCGGTGCGCAAGTTCCGCATCCTGCCGGCCCAGTTCACCGAGGAGTCGGGCCATGTGACCCCGTCGCTGAAGCTCAAGCGGAACGTGGTCGCGAAGGACTTCGCCGAGGAGATCGAGGCGCTCTACCGGTCCTAGGGCCGCCCGGCCGCCCGGCCGCACCGTCATCCGCCGTCGTGGCTGCCGCCGCGGCGGCGGATCTCGTGTGTCCGGGAGCGCGGGCGGGTCCTACAGAAGGTCCTTCAGCCGCTCCGCGAGCAGGTCCCAGCGCCACTTCTCCTCCACCCAGGCGCGGCCGCGGGCGCCCATGGTGCGGCGCAGGGCCGGGTCGCGGAGCAGGGTGACCAGGCGCTCGGCGGTCGGCGCCGGGGAGCCGCCGGGGACCACCCAGCCCGTCTCGCCGTCCAGGACGGCGTCGGGGGCGCCGCCCGAGTCGCCCGCCACCACGGGGAGTCCGGTCGCGGAGGCCTCCAGGTAGACGATGCCCAGGCCCTCGACGTCGAGTCCGCCGCGGCGGGTGCGGCACGGCATCGCGAAGACGTCACCCGCGCCGTAGTGCGCCGGCAGCTCCTCCCACGGGACCGCGCCGGTGAAGCGCACCGCGTCCGCGACGCCCCTGGCGGCCGCCAGCGCGCGCAGGTCCTTCTCGTACGGGCCGCCGCCGACGATCAGCAGGACGGCGTCGGGCACCGCGGCCAGCACGGCCGGCATCGCCTCGATCAGGGTGTCCTGGCCCTTGCGCGGGACGAGCCGGGAGACGCACACCACCACCGGGCGGCCGGCGAGGCCGAGCCGGGCCCGCACCTCGTCGCCGCCCGAGCCGGGGTGGAAGGTCTTCTCGTCGACGCCGGGCGGGAGTTGGACCATCCGTGCGGCGTCCCGGGGGGCGAGCGCACCGGCGATCCGGCTGCGGGTGTACTCGCCGAGGTAGGTGAGGGTGTCGGTGCCCGCGCCGATCCGGCGCAGCAGCTGCCGGGCGGCCGGCAGCTGCGCCCAGCCCGCCTCGTGGCCGTGGGTGGTCGCCACGATCCGGCGGGCGCCGGCCGCCCGCAGCGCCGGCGCCATCAGCCCGAGCGGCGCCGCCGCGCCGAACCACACCGAGGAGCAGCCGTGCGCGCGCAGCAGCCCGGCGGCCCGCCGGGTCACCCTCGGGGTGGGCAGCAGCATCGTCGTACGGTCCCTGATCACCGGGAACGGCTGCTCGGCGTCGAAGGCGGCGGTGGCCGCGCGGCCCTCCGCGCCGCGCTTCCAGGTCGAGGCGTAGACGACGACCTCGGAGGGGTCCAGCCGCAGCGCCATGCTGTGCAGAAAGGCCTGGATGCCGCCGGGCCGGGGCGGGAAGTCGTTCGTGACGATCAGGGTCTTGTGCACGATGGTCTCTCGGCGGTCGGTCCGGGCGGGCGGTCTCGGCGGTTCGGGCCCGACAGTACCGGGCGGCCGCCGGACGGGGGCGGCCCGCCCCGCCACCCCCGCACCTCCCGGACGGCGATGACCGGCCGCCCTCCGCGATCGGGCAGACTGCACGGGCGGGAATCGGCGGACAGGCGGCGATGGCCCCGGCGCCCGCGGCGCCGGCGGGCCCGCGACGAGCGCGATGGGGTGACGACGATCAGGACCGGCACGGTACGTGGAGTGTGGCTCCCGGTGGCGGCATGGGCCGCGACCCGGGCCGTGGTGCTGCTGTGCGTCCTGCGGGTGCTGGTTCTGCCCGGGCCGGATGTCACCACCGATGTCTCGGTGATCTACCAGGGCTGGTTCGACGTGCTCAAGTCCGGCACGTTCCCGAGGGCCGATGTGACCTGGCAGTACCCGCCGGCCGCCGCCCTCGCGATCCTCTCCCCCGCCCTGCTGCCGTTCCTGGACTACGCCCCGGCGTTCTTCACCCTGATCCTGCTCACCGACGCGGTGGTGCTGGCGCTCTTCCTGCGGGCCGGCCGGCGGCCCGGCCACCGCCCGGCCGGGGCCTGGGTGTGGATCGCGGGGGTGGCTCTGCTGGGCCCGACCGCCTACGCCCGCTACGACCTGATGGTCACGGCGGTCGCGGTCGCCGCGCTGTTCGCCGCCGTGCGCCGGCCGCGGGTGGCGGGCGCGCTGATCGCCTTCGGCGCGCTGCTGAAGGTCTGGCCGGCGCTGCTGCTGACCGGGGCGGCGGTGCGCGGCCGGCGGGCCCGTGCGCTGTGGTGGAGCGCGGGGGCCACCGCCGCCGGGCTGACCCTGTTCTTCGTCGCCGCCGCCCCGGGCGCGCTGGCCTTCCTCACCTTCCAGCGCGAGCGCGGGACGGAGGTCGAGTCGCTCGGCGCCCTGGTCTTCCACTTCGCCCGCCACTTCGGCTGGCCGGGCCAGGTGCTGCTGAACTACGGCTCGCTGGAGTTCCTCGGGCCGGGCGTCGCACTGGCCGGCACCGTCGCGCTCACGCTGAGCCTGGCGGCCGCGGGCTGGCTGTTCCTGTGGCGGGTGCGGGCCCGGACGCCGGGACCGACGACGCTGTGCGAGGCGGCCTTCACCGCGACCCTGCTGTTCACCACCACCAGCCGGGTGATCAGCCCGCAGTACATGCTGTGGCTGGTGGGGCTGGCAGCGGTCTGCGTGACGGTCCGCGGGTGCCGCCAGACGCCGTCGGCGGTGCTGGTGCTGCTCGCCACCGGGGTCACCCTGCTGGAGTTCCCCGTCCGGTTCGCCGATGTCGTGGCGAGCGACCCGAAGGGCATCGCCCTGCTGGTCGTGCGCAACGGACTGCTGGTCGCCGCCTCGCTGCTCGCCTGCCGCCGGCTGTGGGTCTCGCTACGGGACGGCGAGCGCGGCGACAGCGGGCCCGAAGAGGAGGGGTCCGGGGACAGCGTGCCCGGGGAGGGCGCCGGCGTGGTCGGCGCCCGCACGCCCGCCGACGGGACCGCCGCCGCGCCCCCGCTCACCGCCGCAGCTGCTGCCGTACGAAGGCGCGCCAGCGGCGGGTGAACTCCGCCATGCCGATGCCCAGTTGGGTGCGCATGGCGCGGTCCGTGCGGTCGGTGCGGGACGGCGGCTTGTGCCCGGTGCCGGCCGCCGGCCAGGCCGGGCCGGTGCCCGGCGTCGCCGTGGCCGCCTCCATCGGCGCCCCGGTGCCCCCGCCCGCGACCCGGATCGCGCTCTTGCCGGCCGCCTTGTAGAAGGCGATCAGCTTGGCCTCGCCCCACTTCTCCGCGATCATCCGGCAGGCCAGCCAGCTGCCCTCGTACGCCTTCGCCAGCCGGTCGGCGCCGGCCCGGAAGCCGAAGTCCTCGTCGGTCGGCAGCCGGGCCGGGAGCTTGCCGCCGGCGACCGCGCGGGTGAGTTCGGGGGCGGTGGTGACGGCCTTGTGGCGGATGCCGCGGTAGGCGACCCAGTCGGCGAAGCCCTCGGAGAGCCACAGCGGGGTGGCCGGGGTGGTGGCCGTGCGGGTGGCGACATGGGTGGTCTCGTGGGTGAGCACCACCTCGCGGCCCAGGTCGTTCAGCTCCTCGTAGGCGTCCGGGTTGACGATCACGCGGTCCGCGGGCGCGGCCGTCTCGACGCCCGCCTCCCCGGTGGTGACCGCCGCGATCCCGGTGTAGCCGGACGGGTCGTCGCTGCCCATCAGCTGCGCCATCCGCTCGACCGAGTCCGGCGCCTCCACCACGACCTTGCGCGCCCACTTCCCCTTCCAGGCCGCGGAGACCGCGGGCACCGCCCGGTCCACCCGGCGGGCCAGATCCTTCAGCCGCCCCGGATGCGCGGTGCCGCCGAGGACCAGGCTGTGCTTGCCGCGCACCAGCCGCACCGGGCCCTGGTCCCACAGCTGCCGGGTGCCGGTGCGGCCCTCGTCGGCGCCGTCGGTGTCGGAGGAGATCAGCCAGCGGCCGTCGCGCTCGGTCAGGGTGAGGTACTGCACGGAGTGCACCGGGGCGGTGTCGTAGCCCTTGAGGCGGTAGCGCAGCCGCACCTTCGCGGCCAGGCGGGTGCCGCCGCCGGACGGGAGCGGGAAGGCGCCGGTCGAGTCGAGGTCGTAGTGCCAGTCGGCCAGCGGGACGCCCGCGAGGTGGGCGAACATCGCGCGCTGCCGGCCGCGGTAGCCGGTGGCCCGCGGGTCGACGGAGGCCAGGAAGCCCGCCGCGTCCCGTTGGCGTACGGCCTGCGCACGGGTGTCGAGCATCCGCTGGACGTCCGGGAAGCGGGCCGGCGTGGAGGCCGACGGCGCACACCCCGCCAGCGGGGCGAGCAGCGCGAGGACCAGGGCGGCGCACCCCGCCGCACCGGCCCCCGGCAGCCGCGCTGCCGCCCTCTGCTCTGACATGCGGACGATCGTAGGTCGGCCCCGGCCGGGGCAAAAACGCTGGGCCGCGCCTCAGGGCCGGGTGACGGCCGAGATCGGCATCATCCCGACCGGGTCGTAGCGCACCCGCGCGCCGGGATAGGGCGCGTGGACCACCTGCCCGTTGCCGACGTACATCCCGACATGACTGCCGTCCGCACGGTAGATGACCAGGTCACCGGGTTGCGCCTGGCTGAGCGGCACCTGCCGGCCGGCGCCGCGCTGGGCCTGCGAGGTGCGCGGGATGGAGACTCCGGCCCGCCCGTAGGCCCATTGGGTGAGCCCGGAGCAGTCGAACGACGAGGGGCCGCTGCGCCCCCAGGCGTACGGCGAGCCGATCGCGGAGCGCACCGCGGCGACGGCCGCCGCGGCCCGCCCGGAGGCGGGGACGGCGCCGCGCAGGTCCGGGACCGCCCCGTGGCGCCCGTCGCCCCGGGCGGCCCGTTCGAAGGCCTTCCTGGCGTCCGTGGGGAGCCCGTGCAGCACCCGCCGCGCGGCGGCCAGCCGGCGTTGGACGTCCCGCTTGTGGCGGGCGACGTCCTTGCGGCTGGCCTCCAGCTGCGCCAGCTTCGCCGTGGTCTCCCTGCGCTGCTGCTCCAGGGAGCGCTGTGCCGCCCGCAGCCTGCGCAGCTGGCCGGCCTGGTCGGTGCCGAGCCGGTCGAGCGCGGAGGCCTTCTCCAGGAAGCTGTCGGGCCGTTCGGAGAGCATCAGCTGGAGGGTGGGGTCCATGCCGCCGGAGCGGTACTGGGCGGCGGCCAGTGCGCCCAGCCGGCCGCGCATCCGGTTGACCCGCTCCTGGGCCCGGGCGGTGCGGTCCTGGAGGGCCGTCACCCGGCCGCGCAGTTCCTTGGCCCGTGCCTGGGCGCCGTCGAACTTCTCGGTGGCCCGCTCCGCCTGCGCGTAGAGGCGCGCGACGTGGGCGGTCGCCGCCGCACGGCCGGCGGCCGGGTGGCCCGCCGGGTCGGCGGCCGCCGAGGGCGCGGACAGCGCGGCGGCCGCGGTCGCCAGGGCGGCCGACACAACGGTGACCCCGGCGAGGGTGCTCTGGCCGTGCTGCGAGGTACGGCGGTGGGACACCACGAATGCCGCACTCCTTCCCTGTGCAGCCCCTGCCGCCCGGGAGGGCGTCGGTGATCCGGATGCTGCGCGGGCAGACAGTAGCGGCGCGGATCCGCACCGGCCAAAGACCGCGGTTCGCCCACACGGCGCCGCCCCGCCGGTGACTGTGCAGGTCACCGACGGGGCGGCAGGTCAGCGGACGCGGCCGCAATTCGCCCGTTCGGGCGGCAGGTTGAGAGTGTTGTGAGGCTTGTCAGACCCGCACGCCGAACGCGAACTCCATGTTGCTCATGGGCTCGTAGCGCACCGCGGCGCCCGGCTTCGGCGCGTGCAGCACGATGCCGTTGCCCGCGTAGAGGCCGATGTGGTGCAGGTCGCTGTAGAAGAGCACCAGGTCGCCCGGCTTGAGGGCGCTCTGCGAGGCGATCCGGGTACCGGCGTTCGCCTGCTGCTGCGAGGTGCGCGGCAGCGACTGGCCGGCCTGCGCGTAGGCCCAGGAGGTCAGACCGGAGCAGTCGAAGGACGACGGGCCGGTGGCGCCCCAGACGTAGGGCGAACCTATCTTGGACTGGGCGGCCCGGAGGGCCGCCGCACCGCGCTGGGACGCCGGGACGTCGTCACCGAGGTCGGCCCGGTCGTTGCTGCGGTTGGCGCGGTTCTCCTCGGCCTGCATGGCCGCCCGCTCCTTGGCGGTCATCTGGTTGAGCAGCTGCTGCGCCTTGGCGAGCTTGCCCTTGATCTCGTCCTTCTTGTCACCGAGCGCCTTGCGGGTCTCGGTGAGGTCCTTGATCTTCGCGGACGCCTCGGCGCGCTCCTGGGCGAGCCGGCGCTGCTTGTCCGCGATGGTCTTCAGCTGGTCGGCCTGCTTGCCGCTCAACTGGTCGAGCGTGGCGGCCTTTTCGAGGTAGGTGTCCGGGTCGCCGGAGAGGAACAGCTGCACCGAGGGGTCGATGCTGCCGCTGCGGTACTGGCCGGAGGCGACCGCGCCGAGGCCCTTGCGCAGCTGGTTGAGGTCCCCCTGGCCGCGGGCCACCTTGTCCTGGAGGTCGTCGACCTCCTTCTGCAGCTTGTCCTGCTGCTCCTTGACCCCGTCGTACTTCTCCGTGGCCTGCTCGGCCTCGTTGTAGAGCTTGTCGACCTCGGACTTGACGTCCTTCTTCGACTGGTGGGGGTCGGCCTGCGCGGCCTGGGACGACAGGGCGACGGCCGCCGCGGCGGTGGCGGTGAGCACGGTCACGCGGGTACGGCTCGGCTGCTTGGGTCGACGGTGGGACGCCACGGGGGCGAGCTCCTTCTTCCTCCAGCCGCCTACCGGGAAGTGGGGGGTGGTGAGACCCCGGCTCCGCGTGAACGCCGCGGACTCGGCGGTACCTTCACTGGTCATCCCGGTTGGATAATCATCTGCATGAAGGTTCGGGGCTGACCTTAGTAACCGAGCTGTGATCGCTTCAAATCCCCAGGGGAAAAATCTGCGCCACCAGCCCCATCCTTTACCAACGTCGCACAGGCAGTGAGCGCCAACTGACGCTCAGACACGGAGCGCAGCGATTTCCCGGCCGCCCGGTGGCCCGCGACCTCACGTCCGGGCAAGTCGCTTGAGCAACAGAGCCGATGCGACCGGGCGCGCCCCGGCCTTCGCCACCCCGTCGGCCACCTCCCGGTCCGTGGAGACCACGACGACCGGCCGGCCGGGCGGTTCGGCCCGCACCAGCTGACGGATCAACTCATCTGCCGTCACGCCCGGTTTGCTGAACAGGACCCGTACGCCGCGCGGGGGCGCGAGCAGCACCGGCGCCGCCAGCTCCGCCCCGTCGAAGACACAGGTCATCTCCGCGCCGGTCTGCGCGGCCAGCACCGCGAGACCGCCCAGCAGCCGCAGCCGCTGCTTGTCGAGCGGCATGGTCGGATAGCCGGTTTTGGTGACGTTGTACCCATCCACCACCAAATGCGCCTGCGGCAGCGCCAGAAGCTGGTCCAGCAGCGCCGGGTCCATCTCCGACAGCGCGCGGGCGGCGATGTCCTTGGGCGTCATCCGGCCCGGCTCGACCGCCTCGACGGTGTCCGCGGGATGGACGCCGGCGGGCGGCAGCGCCAGCTCGCGGCGCAGCCCCTGGGCCGCGTCCAGCACCGTGTCGAGCAGCAGCCGCACCCGCATGTCCTCGACGCTGCGGCCCTCGCGGGCCGCCCGCCGACTCGTCTCCAGCGCCGTCTCGGCCTCGGCCAGGCGGGCCTTGAGCCGGCGCACCTCGCTGTCCGCCGCGGTCTTCTCGGTGGCCGCCCGGTCCCGGACCTCCGTGAGGGCGGCATCGCCCTTGCGCACCGCCGCCTCACCGCGCTTGACGTCGCTCAGCGCGCTGCGCAGCTTGCGCCGCAGCGACTCGTTCTCCTTGCGGGCGGTGTCGAGGTCGCCCCGGATCCGGTCGGCCTCCGTACGGGCCTCGCCGCGCGCCTGCGCCAGCTCCTCGCGCAGCCGGGCCAGTTCCCGTTCGGCCTCCTCGCCGGCCCGCTCGGCGCGCACCCGCTGCGCCTCCTCGCCGGCCGCCTCGACGAGCTTGACCCAGCCCTCGGGACGCAGCACGTAGGCGGCCGCCGCGACATCGAGCGGTTCGGCGGCCGCCGGCGGGTTGCCGCGCTCCAGCGCCGAGGCCAGCTCCGGCTGCGCCTCGCGCAGCTTGCCGGCGATCCGCTGCCGGAAGACCGCGTCGCTCTCCAGGGCGGAAGCCATCGCGTTTCCGGCGAATTTGGCCCGGCGAGTCGGGGTGAATCGGGCGTACTGCCGCAGCGGGGGCGGGAGTTCGGCGACGGTCAGCGCGCCGAACGACTCCGCGGTGAGCGCCACGACACGGCGCCGTACGCCCTCGGGCAGCGGTCGGTCGAGCACCTCGTCCGCCGCGCCCTCGGGCACGTCGTCACGCCGGGCCCCCGGCTCCCCTTCTGGACGGTCCACCACGGCTGCCTCGCTCCGATCTCAGGCGTTCGCGCCCGGACGGTCCACCAGCTCGATCTGGTCGACCGCGTTGCACCAGCGGCAGCGCACGGACTCGATGCTCTCACTGAGGACCTCGCGCTCCTCCACCTTCGGCTCGCCGGCCAGGTCCAGATGGACGTACTCCACCACCTTGGCCTGGCGGGTCACGTCGAAACGGGTGAGGTTGCCGCACAGCGTGCAGCGCCACCGGGTTCCGTCCGTCGGCAGGGGAACAGACATCCTGTCGTCCTCTTTCGTGCTCGTCGATCTCGTGCTGCTGCGCCGTTCACGCGGTGCGCCGTCGGACTGCGGAAGTACGCAAAGTACTGCCTGTAACCCTACGGCCTGACGGGGGGCGGGTGCGGGCCCCGCCCGGCTGCCGGGATGCGGCGAGGCACTCTGTCCCGATTGCCCGCATTGAGCAATGATCACTTCATGACGGCGCCGGCCCCCTCTCCCCGTTCACCCCGCTCGTCCGGTCTCCTCCCCCGTCCGCCGCATGCCACCCGGTCGCTGACCGCGGTGTTCTCGCGGGTGACGAATGTGCTGATCGGCCTGTGCTGCGCGGTCTTCGTGATCGGCCCGGCCTCCGGCCTGAACCGCATATACGGCACCGGCGACGCCCTGCTGAAGGCCCAGACCGCCTACTTCGAGCGGTGGGGCGTGATCCCGCTGGAGCTGTGGAGCGGTTCGCTGCGTGCCCTGATCACGCCGCTGACCGCGTTGTTCGTGCACGGCAGCTGGCTGCACCTGCTCGGCAACATGCTCTTTCTCTACGTCTTCGGCGGAATGGCCGAGGCGCGGATGGGCCGGCTCCCGTTCGCCGCCTTCTACCTCATCATCGGCTACCTCGCGCTGCTCGGCTACGCGGCCGCGCACGCCTCCTCGGGCCAGACCCTGGTGGGCGCCTCCGGCTCGATCTCCGGGGTACTGGGAGCCTTCCTCTACCTCTTCCCCACGGCCCGGGTGACCAGCGTCTTTCCCTTCCTCTTCTTCCTGCCGCTGCGCTTCCCCGCCTGGATCGTGCTGCTCTTCTGGTTCTTCCTCCAGTGGCAGGCCGCCCAGCACGACTCACGCGGCCCCGGGGTCGCCTACCTCGCCCATGTCGTCGGCTTCGCCCTCGGCTTCCTCTACGCCTGGGCCCGCTACCGGCGGGATAGTGTGAGGGCCACCAGGCAGAACGACCGGGCGACCGAGGGAGAGAGCCAGCCGTGATCACGTCGATCGTGCTCATCAAGACCAGCGTGGACCAGATCCCCGAGATCGCCGAGAAGATCGCCGCCCTGGACGGCGTCAGCGAGGTCTACTCCGTCACCGGCGCCCACGACCTGATCGCGATGGTCCGCGTCGCCGCCCACGACGACCTCGCGGACGTCATCCCCGGCCGCATCAGCAAGGTCCCGGGCGTCGCCTCCACGGAAACGCATATCGCGTTCCGCACGTATTCGCAGCACGACCTTGAGGCTGCCTTTGCGATCGGGCTGGAAGCGTAGCCCGGGCTCTTCCCGCGCTTTTGTCTTTCCCCGCCGTGGGGGTTGCTCGCCGTTTTGCGCCCGCTTCGCGGTGCGCTCGTCGTTTGCGCCTGCGGCGGGCGGGGTCCGCTGCGCGGGGCTGTCGGGTGCGGTGACGGTCCTCCGGGGCCGGTGTGTGGGACTGCTTCGCTTTACGTCCCACACACCGACCCCTCCGGCCCGCCCCCTCCCGTTGAGGGGTGGGAAAAAGGCCGGTGGGGGTACACGTCGGTGGGCGAGCGCGCCTCGTGGTCTACCGAAACAGCCGACGACGGACCGAGGCTGACGACGGACCGAGGCTCTGGCGGGGCACGACGCCCGCCCCCACCCACCGTCAGTCATCCCTCCACGGGAGGGGACGGGCCGGAGGGGCCTGGTCTGTGGACGTAAAGCGAAGCAGTCCACAGACCAGGCCCCGGAGGACCGTCACCGCACCCAACACCCACCGCCCGCCGCAGGCGCAACGGCGAAAGACCCCCACGGCGGGAAAGCCGAAAACGTGGGAACTAGCCCGCGCTCCGCGCGGGAACGCAACGGCCGTCCTCCGTGCGGTAGTTCCAGCGGGCGCCGTCCGTGACGAGCTCGCGGACCGCGCGGACGAAGCGGTCGACATGCTCATCCGGCGTGCCGACGCCAAAGCTGACGCGGATGGCGTTGAGGGAGCGTTCGCCGGGGGCCGCCTCGGGGGCGCCGCACTCGCCGGGGTCCTGGGGCTCGCTGCCCAGGAGGGTGCGGACGAGGGGGTGGGCGCAGAAGAGGCCGTCGCGGACGCCGATGCCGTACTCGGCCGACAGCGCCGCCGCGAAGTGCGAGCTGTTCCAGCCCTCGACGACGAACGAGAGCACGCCGACCCGGGCGGCGTCCGCGCCGAAGAGGGAGAGCACCTGGACCTCGGGCACCTCGGCCAGGCCGGCCCGGACCCGTTCGATCAGCTCCTGCTCGCGGGCGATGAGGGCGGGGAAGCCGGCCTCGGACAGCGCCTGGCAGGCGGAGGCGATCGCGTAGGCGCCGATGACGTTCGGCGAGCCGGCCTCGTGGCGGGCCGCGGTGGTGTGCCACTCGACGTCCACCCCGCAAGCCCCTTCCCCGCTCACACGCCGGGTGACCTTGCGGCTGGCGCCGCCGCCGGCGAGGTAGGGCGCGGCCTCGCGCAGCCAGTCCGCGCGGCCGGCCAGCACCCCGGAGCCGAACGGCGCGTACAGCTTGTGTCCGGAGAACGCGACCCAGTCGGCGTCCAGTTCGGCGAGGTCCACGGGGTGGTGCGGGACGAGCTGCGCGGCGTCGAGCACGATCCGCGCGCCGTGCGCGTGCGCGGCGGCCGCCAGTTCCCGCACCGGCCACAGCTCACCGGTCACGTTCGACGCCCCGGTGACGCAGACCAGCGCCGGCCCGTAGGGCTCGCGCTCCGCCAGCGCCTTCTCCAGGGCGTCCACCGCCTGCAGCGGGGTGCGCGGGGCGTTCAGGTAGGTCACCTCGACATCGGCGCGCTGCTCCCACGGCAGCAGCGAGGCGTGGTGCTCGGTCTCGAAGACGAAGACGCGGGTGCCCTGCGGCAGGGCGGCGGCGAGCAGGTTCAGCGAGTCGGTGGTCGAGCGGGTGAACACCACCTGGTCGTCGGCGCGGCAGCCGAGGAACTCCGCGACCGTCCGGCGGCTGTTCTCGAAGAGGTCGGTGGAGAGCTGCGAGAGGTATCCGGCGCCGCGGTGCACGCTGCCGTAGTAGGGGGCGTAGGCCGCCACGTCGTCCCAGACCCGCTGGAGCGCGGGGGCGCTGGCCGCGTAGTCCAGCGCGGCGTAGTCGACCTCGCCGCCGGTCACGAGCGGGACGCGGACATCCCGGCCGAGAACGGGCAGCGGGGAACAAACGGAACGGTCGGCGGCAGCGGTGGCGACAGACATGGCGAACTCCCGTAAGAGGTAAGCGAATTCGCTGCGGGAAGGCGCGCGGAAGGCGCCGTCGGGGCACCGCAGCGGAAAGGAAAAAGGGGATGCGGAGAAGGGGCCGTCGAGCCCTATCGCATTCGCTGATTCACGGAAGTTCTCCCTCGGGGACCAGGATCCCTGGCGAGGGATCCGCGCTTGCCGCAGACCTCGCTGCCTGCGGCCTGGTCATCACCCGGGGCACCCCGCCACGGAAGGAGGGTTGCCGGACAGCGGGCCGGGGCCTGTGTCGCTGTCACTCGTGACCTGCGCAGAATCATGCCATACCGCCGGTGCGGCGCAAGGCCCGTCCCACATGACGGAACGGGCCTTGCGTCACACCCTGCGTGACCGCGCGCTCAGGCGTTACTGGCCGCCACCCAGCGCTCCAGGGCCCGCTTGGCCGCCCCGGAGTCGATCGAGGCGGCGGCGGTGTCGAGCGCGGCCCGGATCTGGTGGGTCAGCGGGGCGTCCGTGGGCGCCAGGGCGACCAGCGCGGCCGCGGAGTTCAGCAGCACCGCCTCGCGCACCGGCCCGGTCTCCCCGTCCAGCAGCCGGCGCGCCACCTCCGCGTTGTGCGAGGCGTCCGCGCCGCGCAGAGCCTCCACGGGCACCAGCTCGATCCCCACGTCCCGCGGGTCGAAGGCCTCCTCGCGGACGGTGCCGTCCCGGACGATCCACACCCGCGAGGTCGCGGTGGTGGTCAGCTCGTCCATGCCGTCGTCGCCGCGGAAGACCAGGGCCGAGGAGCCGCGCTCGGCGAGCACTCCGGCCAGGATGGGCGCCATCCGGGCGTCCGCGACGCCGGTGGCCTGCGCGCGGACCTTGGCGGGGTTGGTCAGCGGGCCCAGCACGTTGAACGTGGTGCGGATGCCGAGCTGGCTGCGGGCGTTGGCCACGTGCCGCAGCGCGGGGTGGAACTTCACCGCGAAGCAGAAGGTGATCCCCGCCTCCCCGGCGACCTCCGCGACCCGCCGCGGGGTGAGGTCGAGGTTGACGCCGAGCTTCTCCAGGACGTCGGAGGCGCCGCTGGCCGAGGACGCGGCGCGGTTGCCGTGCTTGACGACCCGGGCGCCGGTGCCGGCCACCACGATGGAGGACATCGTGGAGATGTTGACGGTCTTGGCGCCGTCCCCGCCGGTGCCGACGATGTCCACGCTCGGGCCCGGCACGTCGATCAGCCGGGCGTGCGCGTACATCGTCCGGACCAGGCCGGAGATCTCCGCGACGGTCTCGCCCTTGGCCCGCAGCGCCACCGCGAACCCGGCGATCTGGGCGTCGCCGGCCTCGCCCCGCATGATCTTGTCCATCGCCCACGCGGTGTCGTCCGCGGTGAGGTCGCGGCCGTCGAGCAGGGCGTTGAGGAGACCCGGCCAGGTGTGGGCCGCCACGCTGTCGCCGCCAGAGGGGGTCGCAACGTTCATGGTCCACGCTCCTGGTTCGTCACTGCTTCTGCGGTTCACCCTATCGAGCCGCCGGACATGCCGGAGGGCCCCGTCCTGCCCCCTGCTCGTGGAGAGCTCGGGGGAGGACGGGGCCCTCTGGGTGGCGTGCTGACCGCGGTGCGCTACGAGGCGCCGCGGAGATCAGTGGTGGCCGTGGCCGCTGGTGATCTCCTTGTACTCCTCCACCGTGGGCTTGGCGATGACGTTGTCCTCGCCGTAGTAGCTCTTGGAGAGCTTGGCGCGCAGCTTCTGCGACCGCGAGAGCTTGCGCTCCACGCCGTTCTCGTCGACCTCCGGGCCCAGTTCGAGCGGCTCGGGCTGCTCGTGCTGGGTCAGGAAGTGCAGCTGCTCCTGGTCGAGCGGCTCGTGGACCTCGATGAACTCACCGTGCGGCAGGCGCTTGATGATGCCGGACTCGCGGCCGTGCAGCACCTTGTCCTTGTCGCGCCGCTGCAGACCCAGGCAGATCCGCTTGGTGGCGATGAAGGCCAGCACCGGCAGGACGAAGAAGCCGATCCGGACGAACCAGGTGAGCGAGTTGAGCGACAGGTGGAAGTGCGTGGCCCACAGGTCGTTGCCGCCGCCGATCAGCATCACGAAGTACGCGACCAGCCAGGCGACGCCGAATCCCGTACGGGTCGGCACGTTGCGCGGGCGGTCCAGGATGTGGTGCTCGCGCTTGTCGCCCTTGACCCAGGACTCGACGAACGGGTAGACCGCGATCGCGACCAGGACCAGCGGGAAGATCACGATCGGGATCAGCACACCGAAGTTGACGGTGTGGCCCCAGAAGTTCCACTCCCAGCCCGGCATGACACGCACCAGGCCCTCGGCGAAGCCCATGTACCAGTCGGGCTGGGCGCCGGTGGACACCTGGTCGGGGCGGTAGGGGCCGATGGCCCACACCGGGTTGATGCTGGCGATCGCGGCGATGGCCGCGATCACACCGAAGACCAGGAAGAAGAAGCCTCCGGCCTTGGCCATGTAGACCGGCAGCAGCGGCATGCCCACGACGTTGTTGTTGGTCTTGCCGGCACCCGGGAACTGGGTGTGCTTGTGGTAGAAGACCAGGATCAGGTGGGCCACCAGCAGGCCGAGCATGATGCCCGGCAGCAGGAGCACGTGGACCGTGAAGAACCTCGGGATGATGTCGTGCCCGGGGAACTCGCCGCCGAAGATGAACATCTGCAGGTACGAACCGACCAGCGGCATCGCCAGGATGACGCCCTCGATGAACCGCACGCCGGTGCCGGAGAGCAGGTCGTCGGGGAGCGAGTAGCCGGTGAAGCCGGTGAACATGCCCAGCACGAACAGCAGGAAGCCGAACAGCCAGTTGATCTCACGCGGCTTGCGGAAGGCGCCGGTGAAGAACACCCGCATCATGTGGACCATCATCGCGGCCAGGAAGACCAGCGCGGCCCAGTGGTGGATCTGGCGGATCAGCAGGCCGCCGCGCACGTCGAAGCTGATGTTCAGCGTCGACTCGAAGGCCTGCGTCATCCGGATCCCCTGCATGGGCACATAGGACCCGTGATAGGTCACCTCGGCCATGCTCGGGTGGAAGAACAGCGTCAGATAGACACCGGTCAGGATGATGATGATGAAGCTGTAAAGCGCGACCTCGCCCAGCATGAAGGACCAGTGGTCCGGGAAGATCTTGCGCATGTTGGACTTGGCGAGGCTGTAGATGCCCAGCCGGCCGTCCGCCCAGTCGGCGATCCGCTCGCCCCGTGGCGCCTGGCCACGGCGCGTGGTGGTCGCGCTCGTCTCGTTACTCATCCGCGCTCCCAGAAGCTCGGGCCGACGGGCTCCTCGAAGCCGTTTGCGGCCTCCAGGAAGCCGTCCTTCTCCGTGATGTGCAGCTGCGGCAGCGCGTGACCGGCCGGACCGAAGATCACTCGACCGCCGTCAGAGAGGTCGAAGGTCGACTGGTGGCAGGGGCAGAGCACGTGGTGCGTCTGCTGCTCGTACAGGCTGATCGGGCAGCCGACGTGGGTGCAGATCTTGGAGTACGCCACGATGCCCTCGTGCGACCAGGACAGCTCGTGCTTGTCCTTGATGTTCTGCGGCTGGATCCGCACGAGCATCAGGGCGTCCTTGGCGATCTTCTCCGCGAACTCCTCGTCGTCCTCCTCCAGGCCCTCGGGCTTGGCGAAGGTGAGCGAGCCGACGGCGATGTCCTCGGGACGCAGCGGGAGGTTCGTCGACTGGTTGACCAGCCGGACGCCCTTCTTCCAGTTCGTCGTCCGCAGCTTGGTGCCGGGCATCGGCCCGAGGTCGCGCAGCAGGACGACGCCGGAGAGCGGCACCAGGGCCAGCGCACCGAACATCGTGTTGCGGACCAGCTTGCGGCGGCCCATCTGCGATTCCTTCGCACCCTGTGCGAAGTCCGCCATGACCTTGGCCTTGACCTCGGGGGCCGCCTCGATCGGGTGGCGCTCGTCGGCGACCTCCTCGTCCGACATCAGCGTGCGGGCCCAGTGGACCGCGCCGGCGCCGATGCAGAAGAGGGCCGCACCGAGGGTCAGACCCAGCGCGAAGTTCAGCGCGCTGATGTGGCCGATCGGCCAGATGTAGACGATCTTGTCGATCGGGATCGCCACGTACGAGGCGATGAAGCCGACCGTGGCGATCATCGACACCACGAAGAGCAGCGCCACGGTGCGCTCGGAGCGCTTGGCCGCCTGCTCGTCGATGTCCTGGGCGCGGTGCTCGTGGGGCGGCAGGCCCGGGTCGGCGAAGGGGTTCTCCGCCGTGGCCACCGCACCTTCGTGCGCCGTCTCCCGCTCACCGGGAAGGGTTTCTTCTGGCACGTCTTCGTGTCGTCCAGTCTCGCTCATGACTTCTTGGCCTTCGTAGTCCGGGCTGCGACCCAGATGGCGACCGCGATCAGCGCGCCCAGGCCGAAGATGTAACCGAAGAGACCCTCACTGACCGGACCGAGACCACCGAGGTCGAGGCCGCCGGGGCTCTCGGATTCATCGCCGTTGACGGCGCCGAGGTACGCGATGATGTCCTTCTTGTTCTGCTGCGACAGCGAACCGTCACCGAAGGAGGGCATGTTCTGCGGGCCGGTTTCCATGGCCTCGTAGATGTGCTTCGGGTCCACGCCCTCGAGCGTCGGTGCGAACTTGCCGTTGGTGAGGGCGCCGCCCTTACCGGTGAAGTTGTGGCACTGCGCGCAGTTGGTGCGGAACAGCTCGCCGCCCTTGCCGATGTTCGCGCCCTCGGAGTTGTACTGCGACTTCTCCGGGACGGACGGACCGGCACCCAGCGACGCGACATAGGCCGCGAGCTGGTCGATCTGGGCGTTGGTGTAGATGTTCCGCTTCCGCGGCACCTGGGCGCCGGGCTGCTGGGCGGGCATACGGCCGGTGCCAACCTGGAAGTCGACGGCGGCGGCGCCCACGCCGACCAGGCTCGGGCCGTCGGAGGTGCCCTGACCGCCGGTGCCGTGGCAGCTTGCGCAGCCGACGGCGAAGAGCTTCTTGCCCTCCTTGATGGCAAGGGACTGGGCGGTGTCATCGGCCTGAGCCTTGTCCGCCGGCGCGAACGCGGCGTACAGCCCCCCAGTGACCGCCAGCGCGAGGAGTAGGACGACGAGCGCCGCCAGCGGATGGCGCCGTCGTGCGGAGAGCTTTTTCACGGATTACCCCGGTGTCAGGATCTTCTGCGTCGATGCTTTGGCTATGTCTGTCTGATATGCGGGCCCGGCAAGGCCCCGTACCGATTACCGGATCAGGTAGATCGTGGCGAAGAGGCCGATCCAGACGACATCGACGAAGTGCCAGTAGTAGGACACGACGATGGCCGCGGTGGCCTGCGTGTGGGTGAACCTCTTGGCCGCGTACGTCCTGCCCAGGACCAGCAGGAAGGCGATCAGACCGCCTGTCACATGCAGTCCGTGGAAGCCGGTGGTCAGGTAGAACACCGAGCCGTAGGGGCCGGACGAGAGCGACAGGCCCTCGTGCTTGACCAGCTCGGTGTACTCGAAGACCTGACCGCCGATGAAGATCGCACCCATGATGAAGGTGACCACGAACCAGGCCCGGAGCTTCTTGACGTCGCCGCGCTCGGCGGCGAAGACGCCGAGCTGGCAGGTCAGCGAGCTGAGCACCAGGATCGTGGTGTTGGTCGCGGAGAACGGAAGATTCAGCGCACTGGCGGATTCCTTCCAATACGCCTCACCGGTCACCGATCGAAGGGTGAAGTACATCGCGAAGAGGGCCGCGAAGAACATCAGCTCGGAACTCAGCCAGATGATGGTTCCGACGCTGGTGAGGTTCGGCCGATTGACCGACGGGTGCGCGTGCCCGGTTTCTACTGTCGTTGCTGTCGCCACGACCGACATTATGTCGGTCGCTTATCCCGCCCTCACTCCGGGGGGTGCCGTTCGGTGTGTCAAGGACGTATGCCCTGCTCGTACGGCGCATTTCGGCGGTCGCTCGAAGGGGGGACGCGGCGGGCCCGGCGCGGGTGCCCGGGCCGCGCCGGGGCCGCTCCTGACGGCCCGTCGGCAAGATCCCGGATCGGTCCGAACCCTCCTGCGGGCCCCCGTCGCGGGAGTAGCATCCGCCCCACCCGATGCTGTGCCGCTACGAAGCGTGGAGGAACGATGCAGGCGACTGCCACGGTGCTGGTCTACAGCGACAACGCAGGCACCCGCGAGCAGGTCCGGCTGGCGGCCGGCCGGCGCCCCGCCGCCGATGCCCCGCGGATCGAGATCCTGGAGTGCGCCACCGCCCCGGCCGTCCTGACGGCGCTGGAGCAGGGCGGCATCGACGTCTGCGTGCTCGACGGCGAGACCGCCCCCGCGGGCGGCATGGGCGTCTGCCGGCAGATCAAGGACGAGATCTTCCGGTGCCCACCGGTGCTGCTGCTGATCGGCCGCCCCCAGGACGCCTGGCTGGCGACCTGGAGCCGTGCGGACGCGGCGGTGACCCATCCGCTGGACCCGGTCGCCTTCGCCGACGCGCTGGCCGGCCTGCTGCGCCGCAAGCACCTCGTACAGGCCTGAGCGGCCTGCTGGGAGGCGCTCAGAGGGTCGGGCGCAGCCGGGCGTCGTCGGCGGGGTTCTGCTCCCGCTCGGCGGCTCCTGTGGTGCTGGAGGCCTTGTTCTTCAGCGCGCTGCCGGCCCGCCACTCCTGCCAGGGCATGTTCCAGTCGCCGAAGCCGTTGTCGAACGGCGTCATGGTGTCGCCGCCGCTGTTGACGACCTTGACGATGTCGCCGACCCGGACGTGGTTGAAGAACCACTGGGCGTTGCTGGTGGACATGCCCGTGCAGCCGTGGCTGACGTTCGCCGCGCCCTGGGATCCGACGGACCAGGGTGCGGCGTGCACGTACTCACCGCTCCAGGTCACCCGGGTGGCCCAGTAGACCGGCAGGTCGTAGGAGTCCCCGCTGCCGGCGGCGATGCCGACCGTCGAGCTGCGCATCCGGACGAAGCTCTCCTTGCCCAGGACGACCTTGACGCCGTTGCGGGTGGAGAATCCCGGTTTGCCGGTGGTCACGGGGATGGTGTTGATCGATTCGCCGTTGCGCAGCACCGTCATCTGGTGCGACGCCGCGTCGGTGATGGCCTCCACCCGGTCGCCGGTGGTGAGCCGCAGCGGCTTGGACGGGCCGCCGTAGAGGCCCTTGGCGATCTTCAGGCCGGCCAGGTTGCTGTGCACCGAGATGGTGGCGTGGGCGGGCCAGTACTCCTTCGGGCGGAAGTGCAGCTTCTTGCCGTCCACCCAGTGCCAGGCGCCCTCGACGCGCGGCATCGAGTCGACCTTCAGGGCGCTCTCGACGATGGCCCGCTGCTTGGCGTCCGTGACCGGCCGGCTCAGCTCTGCGGTGACCGGCTGGCCGACGCCGTACTCGCCGCCCACGGGCCCGAAGGCCGCGGACAACTGGCCGGCGGCCGCCGCGGTGTTGACGGTGAGCGTCTTGCGGCCGGGGGATCCGTCCTCGTCCTCGGTGCTCACCCGCACCGTGTAGCGGCTGCCGGCGGCCAGGGGCACCGTGGTGCGCCAGCGCCGGCCGTCGGCGCTCAGTTCGCCGCGGACGAAGCGTCCGGTGGAATCGGTGGCGGTCACGTCGGTGATCCGCGCGTCGTCCCCCTTGACGGAAACCTCAAGCGGCTTGTCGGGGTCCGCTTTCTTCTTGCCGTCGGGGGTGTTGGCCGTGATCTGGTCGGCCGCGTCGTAGGGAGTGGCGGAGAGCGATTCGGAATCCGAGCCCCCGCACGCGGTGGCGCTCACCGCAAGGGGCACGAGCAGGAGGCCGCAGCTCAGCACCGTCCGGGTTCGAGGTCTGTGACTCATGCCCCAAAAATATGAAGAATCACCTGTCCCAGCGCGCTGGAGGACTGCAAACGGGTCTGCCCCCGGCCGGGCAACGCGACGGGCCCGGACACCCCAGGGGGTGTCCGGGCCCGTACGGCACTGCGCGTGCCTACTGCGTGCGGTTCTCACCGCGGTAGTACTCGAAGACCCAGCCGAAGAGTCCGACGAAGATCACCGGCAGCGAGAAGTACAGCAGCCACCAGCCGAAGACCACGCCCAGGAAGGCGAGCGCGCCTCCGATGGCCAGGGACAGCGGCTGCCAGCTGTGCGGGCTGAAGAAGCCCAGCTCGCCGGCGTCGTCCGAGACCTCGGCGTTCTCGTTGTCCTGGGCGCCCGCGTCGACCCGCCGGGCCGTGAAGGCCAGGTAGTAGCCGACCATGATGCACAGGCCGAAGGCGAGGAACAGCGCGGTGGTGCCCGCCGGCTCCTTCGACCACAGGCCGTAGACGATCGCCATGACGAGGACGAAGACGGCGAGCCAGATGAACATCTTGCCCTGGATCTTCACTTGCCCGCCTCCTTGCCGCCGGCGAGGGCCTTGTCGGCCTCGGTGCCGTGGCCGTTGTGCAGCGCGTCAAGGGCTGCGATCTCCGGGTGGTGCAGATCGAACGCCGGGGATTCGGAGCGAATGCGCGGCAGGGTGAGGAAGTTGTGCCGCGGCGGCGGGCAGGACGTCGCCCACTCCAGCGAACGGCCGTAGCCCCACGGGTCGTCGACCTCGATCTTCTCGCCGTACTTCGACGTCTTCCAGACGTTGTAGAGGAACGGCAGGATCGACAGGCCCAGCAGGAACGAGCTGATCGTCGAGATGGTGTTCAGCGTCGTGAAGCCGTCGGCCGCGAGGTAGTCCGCGTAGCGCCGCGGCATGCCCTCGGCGCCGAGCCAGTGCTGGACGAGGAAGGTGCCGTGGAAGCCCACGAACAGCGTCCAGAACGTGATCTTGCCGAGCCGCTCGTCCAGCATCTTGCCGGTCATCTTCGGCCACCAGAAGTGGAAGCCGGCGAACATCGCGAAGACCACCGTGCCGAACACCACGTAGTGGAAGTGCGCCACCACGAAGTAGGAGTCCGAGACATGGAAGTCCATCGGCGGCGACGCCAGGATGACACCCGTCAGACCACCGAAGGTGAAGGTGATCAGGAAGCCGATCGCCCACAGCATCGGCGTCTCGAAGGACAGTGAGCCCTTCCACATCGTGCCGATCCAGTTGAAGAACTTCACACCTGTGGGCACCGCGATCAGGAACGTCATGAACGAGAAGAACGGCAACAGCACGCCACCCGTCACGTACATGTGGTGCGCCCACACCGTCACCGACAGACCCGCGATCGACACGGTCGCCGCGATCAGACCGACGTAACCGAACATCGGCTTCCGGGAGAACACCGGAATGACCTCGGAAATGATGCCGAAGAACGGCAGCGCGATGATGTACACCTCTGGATGGCCGAAGAACCAGAAGAGGTGCTGCCAGAGCAACGCACCGCCATTCGCCGCATCAAAGACATGCGCCCCGAATTTGCGGTCCGCCTCCAGTGCGAGCAGCGCCGCCGCGAGCACCGGGAAGGCCAGCAGGACCAGCACGGCGGTCAGCAGGACGTTCCAGACGAAGATCGGCATGCGGAACATCGTCATGCCGGGTGCCCGCATGCAGATGATCGTCGTGATGAAGTTGACCGAACCGAGGATCGTGCCGAAGCCGGAGAAGGCCAGACCCATGATCCACATGTCCGCACCGACGCCCGGCGAACGCACCGCGTCCGACAGCGGCGAGTACGCGAACCAGCCGAAGTCCGCCGCACCCTGCGGGGTGAGGAAGCCGGCCACCGCGATCAGCGAGCCGAAGAGGTAGAGCCAGTAGGCGAACATGTTCAGCCGCGGGAACGCCACGTCGGGCGCGCCGATCTGCAGTGGCATGATCCAGTTCGCGAAACCGGCGAACAGCGGCGTCGCGAACATCAGCAGCATGATCGTGCCGTGCATCGTGAACGCCTGGTTGAACTGCTCGTTCGACATGATCTGCGTGCCGGGACGAGCCAGCTCGGCGCGCATGAGGAGCGCCATCAGGCCGCCGATGCAGAAGAACGCGAACGACGTGACCAGGTAGAGCGTGCCGATGGTCTTGTGGTCAGTGGTGGTGAGCCACTTGACGGCAGCGATACCGGGTTGCTTCTTGCGTACGGGCGGTGCTGCCGGAGCCTTGTCGGCGGCGGCACCCTGAGGTTCGTTGAGGATGCTCACTGGTTCTTGGTCTCCGCATTCCTGGCGTGATCCGTCTGCTTGATGCCCGACGGCAGGTATCCGGTCTGGCCCTTCTTCGCCAGATCCTTCAGGTGCTCCCGGTACCGCTCGGGGGAGACGACCTTGACGTTGAAGAGCATCCGGGAGTGGTCGACGCCGCAGAGCTCGGCGCACTTGCCCATGAAGGTGCCCTCCTTGTTGGGAGTCACCTCGAAGACGTTGGTGTGGCCCGGGATGACGTCCTGCTTCATCAGGAACGGCACCACCCAGAAGGAGTGGATGACGTCACGAGAGGTCAGCACGAACTGAACTGTCTCGCCCTTCGGCAGCCACAGGGTCGGACCGGGGTTGCCGGTCTGCGGGTTGCGCTCGCCCGGGGTGCCGACGTCGTAGACACCGTCCGCACCGGCCGGCGCGGTCTTCTTCCACTTGTCCGGGACCGCGGAGAGTGCACTGGAGTTGATGTTGGTGGTCGACTTGTTGCCGTCCACGTTCTCCAGGTAGTTGAACGCCCAGCTCCACTGGAAGCCGACCACGTTCACGACGTGGTCCGGCTTCTTGGAAGTCTTCAGCAGCGCGCTCTCGTCCCGTGCGGTGAAGTAGAAAAGCACCGCAATGATGATGAACGGGACGATCGTGTACAACGCCTCGATCGGCATGTTGTACCGGGTCTGCGCGGGGACCTCCACCTTGGTCCTGCTGCGGCGGTGGAAGATCACACTCCAGATGATCAGGCCCCAGACCAGCACGCCCGTTGCGAGGGCGGCGGCCCAGGAGCCTTGCCAAAGAGAGAGGATCCGCGGCGCCTCGTCGGTGACGGGCGTCGGCATGCCGAGGCGGGGGAAGTCCTTATATGTGCAACCGGTAGCGGTCGCAAGGACCAGGCCCGCAGCAAGCACCTGCGGCAGCTTCCGCCGCATCGGGCGCCGCGACGAGCGGTCGGAGCCGTTGGGACTCACGTAGCGCCTTCCCGAGAGTCTCGCCCGCGCGGTCGGCTGCGGCCTTACTCGCTGGTCGGTCGCCGCCCTGCGTCGGGCAGGGGTTTGGATGTTTATGCGGGCCAAACCTTACTGGACGCTATTTGGGGTCGCGCGGGGAGGGTGCCCAACGCGCCGCGAGGCACCCCTATGGGGTGGCCGCGGCCCCCGCGAAAGGTCCGGCGAACCCCCGAATACCCGCTTCCACCAGGCATCTGACGCCGTGCCCGGCACCGCGCCCGGGCCGCTTCCCAGGGGCCCGGCGAACCGCCCCGCCCCCGTCGGCGCCGGGCCCGCGCACCGCCCGCGCCCGGTGTTCTACCGTCTCGTACGTGCCCTACTTCGACGCGGCCTCCGCCGCCCCGCTGCACCCGGTCGCCCGCGAGGCGCTGCTCGCCTCGCTCGACGAGGGCTGGGCCGACCCGGCCCGCCTGTACCGCGAGGGGCGGCGCGCCCGGCTGCTGCTGGACGCCGCCCGGGAGGCGGCGGCCGAGGCCGTGGGCTGCCGCCCGGACGAATTGGTTTTCACCCCTTCGGGGACACGCGCGGTGCACACCGGGGTGTCGGGGGCGCTGGCGGGCCGCCGGCGGGCCGGCCGCCGGCTGCTGCACTCCGCCGTCGAGCACTCCGCGGTGCTGCACGCCGCCGAGGTCCACGAGGCGGCCGGGGGCGGCCGGGCGGAGCTGCCGGTGGACCCCTTCGGCCGGGTGGCGGCCGGGGAGGTGGCCGCCGCGCTCACCGCGGACACCGCGCTGGTCTGCCTCCAGTCCGCCAATCACGAGGTGGGCACCGAGCAGCCGGTGGGCGAGGTGGCGGAGCTGTGCCGGGAGACGGGGGTGCCGCTGCTGGTGGACGCGGCCCAGTCGCTGCCGTGGGGGCCGGTGCCCGGTCCCTGGTCGCTGCTGGCGGCGAGCGCCCACAAGTGGGGCGGGCCGCCCGGGGTGGGGCTGCTCGTGGTCCGCAAGGGGACCCGGTTCGCGGCCCAGGGTCCGGCGGACGAGCGGGAGTCGGGCCGCAGCCCGGGCTTCGAGAACCTGCCGGCGATCGTGGCCGCCGCGGCCTCGCTGCGCGCGCTGCGGGCGGACCCGGGGACGGACGGTGAAGCGGCGCGGCTGCGGCGGCTGGTGGACCGGATCCGCGCGCGGGTGCCGGAGCTGGTGCCGGATGTGGAGGTGGTCGGCGACCCGGTGCGCCGCCTGCCGCACCTCGTCACCTTCTCCTGCCTCTATGTCGACGGGGAGACCCTGCTGGACGAGCTGGACCGGGCGGGCTTCTCGGTGTCGTCCGGGTCGTCCTGTACGTCCAGCACGCTGACGCCGAGCCATGTGCTGCGGGCGATGGGGGTGCTGTCCGAGGGAAATGTCCGGATCTCGCTGCCGTACGGCACGCCGGAGGCGGACGTGGAGCGCTTCCTGGAGGTGCTGCCGGGGGTGGTGCGGACGGTGCGGGAGCGGCTGGGTGTCCCCGCGGAGGACCGGACGGCGCCCTCGGCTGCCGTCCCGCGGGCCGACGCGCCGCCGGCCGCGGGATCCGCCGAGGCGGCCGGGCTGGTCGTCGACGCGCTGGGCCGGCGCTGCCCGATCCCGGTCATCGAGCTCGCGAAGGTGATCGGGGAGGTGCCGGTCGGCGGGACCGTGACGGTGCTCTCCGACGACGAGGCGGCCCGGCAGGACATCCCGGCCTGGTGCGCCATGCGCGACCAGGAGTACGTGGGTGAGCGGGCGGCCGTGCGCGGCGCCGCCTATGTGGTGCGGCGCCGCGCCTGACGCGGTGGATCAGGCCAGGTGCTGCTGGACCTCGCCGGCGGCCTCGTGGCCGTAGGCCTTGGTGAAGCGGTCCATGAAGTGGCTGCGCTGGAGCTCGTACTCCTGGGTGCCGACGGTCTCGATGACCAGCGTCGCCAGCATGCAGCCGATCTGTGCGGCGCGCTCCAGGCCGACGCCCCAGGCCAGGCCGGACAGGAAGCCGGCCCGGAAGGCGTCGCCGACGCCGGTCGGGTCGGCCTTGGCGTTCTCCTCCGGGACGCCGACCTCGATGGCCGGCTCGCCGACCCGCTCGATGCGGACGCCGTGGGCGCCGAGGGTGGTGACGCGGGTGCCGACCTTGCCGAGGATCTCCTCGTCGGTCCAGCCGGTCTTGGACTCGATCAGGCCCTTCTCGTACTCGTTGGAGAAGAGGTAGGCGGCGCCCTCCATGAGGGTGCGGATGGCGTCGCCGTCCATCCGGGCGATCTGCTGGGAGAAGTCGGCCCCGAAGGGGATGCCGCGGCTGCGGCACTCCTCGGTGTGCCGGATCATCGCCTCGGGGTCGTCGGCGCCGATGACCACGAGGTCCAGGCCGCCGACCCGCTCGGCCACGTGCTGCAGCTCGATCAGCCGGGCCTCGCTCATCGCGCCGGTGTAGAAGGAGCCGATCTGGTTGTGGTCGGCGTCGGTGGTGCACACGAAGCGCGCGGTGTGCAGCACCTCGGAGATGCGGACGGAGCGGGTGTCGACGCCGTGGCGGTCGAGCCAGGCGCGGTACTCCTCGAAGTCGTTGCCGGCGGCACCGACCAGGATCGGCGAGGTGCCGAGCTGGCCCATGCCGAAGCAGATGTTGGCGGCGACGCCGCCGCGGCGGACGTCGAGCTGGTCGACCAGGAAGGAAAGGGAGACCGTATGCAGCTGGTCGGCGACCAGCTGATCGGCGAAACGGCCGGGGAAGGTCATCAGGTGGTCGGTGGCGATGGAGCCGGTGACTGCGATACGCACGACGGGTCTGCTCCTGCGGAATGCGTAGGGGCGGGCGGACGTGAAGCAACGCTACCGGGCGGGGTGGCACGCCACCCGGTCATCCCGGACACTTGAACTACTGAAACTACCCAATAGTAGGTCTTTCTCCTCAGTTTATGGCTGCGTACGGTGCCCCTATGACCAAGCCTGTGAAAGCCGTCACACCGTCCCCCGCCCCCTCGCCGGCCCGGCAGGACCCGGAGTCGCTCGACGAGCTGCGCGGTGACTGCGCGCGGATGAAGGGCCGCTGGCACGCGGGGCGGCGTCCCGCGCCGGCACCGGGGCGGGCCGTCGATCTGCACGGCGTCAAGGTCCCCTCGTCCTCCGCCGCCCTGGTGGAGGGAATGTCCGAGTACGGCGACTGACCACCCGCCCGCCGGGGGCGGATGCGGCCCTCCGGGGAACCGCATCCGCCCCCGCTCCGTCCCATCGGCGTCCACCTCACCGAGGAGGACATCAGATGTTCAGCGGAGCCGAAGGAGCGATGCGGTGAACACCGAGGACAGCAACGACAGCCCGAACCCCGCGGAGCGCGGGCGGCGCACCCCCGCGGTGGTCGCCTCGGTGGCCGCCGCGGTGCTGCTGGCCGGGGGCGGCGCGGCGTACTGGGCCTCGTCCGCGTCCGACGACGGGGGCGGTTCGGCCAAGGGCGACCCGCCGCCGCTCGCGCTCGACGGCTACTCCGGCGGCTCGATCGCGGCCGGTGAGCCCAATCCGCAGGGTGCGAAGTACCGGGCGGTGAAGGAGCTGCCCGGCGGTCCGGACGCCGCGCCGGTCTACCGCCCCAAGGGCGAGATCAGCCGGGAGTCGGTCGAGCGGCTGGCCAAGGCCCTGGACGTGGACGGCAAGGTCCGCTCGGAGGGCACCGCCTGGAAGGTCGGCGGGCCGACCCGGGACGGCCGCGGCCCCGTCCTCCAGGTGAACAAGACCGGCTCGGGGTCCTGGACGTTCTCGCAGTACGGCACCCCGGGCGGCACCAACTGCGCGCTGCCCGCCTCCCCCAAGGGCGGCAAGGGCGACGACGGGGGCGGCAAGGGCGACGACGGGGGCGGCAAGGCCGGGGACGGCGCCGCGTCGAGCCGGCCCGGCTGCCCCTCGTACCGCGGGGGCGGGGACATCGCCACCGAGGACGACAGCAGCGGCAAGGGCGCGGTGTCGCCCGAGAAGGCCAAGCAGGCGGTGCGGCCGGTGCTGAAGGCGCTCGGCCAGGAGGACGCCAAGCTCGACGCGGGCGGGCTGTCCGGCGCGGTGCGGGTCGTCACCACGAACCCGGTGCTGGGCGGGCTGCCGACGTACGGCTGGCAGAGCGATCTCCAGGTCGGCTCGGACGGTCAAGTGGTCGGCGGCAGCGGCCAGTTCGCGAGCCCGGTCAAGGGCGCGGAGTATCCGGTGCTGAACGCCGGCAAGACGCTGGACCGGCTGAACTCCGGTGAGGGCCGCAAGCCGGCCGGCTGCCCCTCGCCGCCCGGGAAGAAGGACGGCAAGGACGGCAAGGCGGGCGGGATCGCGCCGTGCGAGCCGGCGCCGACGAAGGCGCAGCAGCCGTCCGAGGTGACCGGCGCGGTGTTCGGGCTCTCGGTGCAGTACGTGGACGGCGGGCAGGCGCTGGTGCCGTCGTGGCTGTACGCGGTGCGCCAGCCGGGCGCCGGCAGCGGCCCGGACGCCACCTCGACGGTCGCGCAGCCGGCCGTGAACCCGAAGTACCTGGCCCACCGGGACGGCCGGAGCGCCTCGCAGAGCCCCGGCGGCCACGCGCCCGGGAAGCCGTCCGGGAAGCCCGGCGTGATGGCCCTGGAGTCGTACGGCGTGAGCGACGGCGGCAAGAAGCTGACGGTGCACTTCTGGGGCGGAGTGTGCAGCACCTACTCGGTGAGCGCCGAGGAGTCGGGCTCGACCGTGCGGACCAAGGTCGTCGGCAAGGACAAGAAGCCGGGACAGGTCTGCGTGAAGATCGCCAAGGAGTTCACCAAGACCGTGACCCTGGACAAGCCGCTGGACGGCCGGAAGGTGGTCGATGTCTCGACCGATGAGTCCGTGCCCAAGCAGTAGGGCGCGCCCGCGGGCCGTCGGAGGCGGAGGCCTGGGAGGCGGAAACAGCGGAAGGCGGCGCTCCCCCACTCGGGGGGCGCCGCCTTCCGTACGTACTGCCCGAACTCCTTAGCTGAAGGAGTCGCCGCAGGCGCAGGAGCCGGTGGCGTTCGGGTTGTCGATCGTGAAGCCCTGCTTCTCGATGGTGTCGACGAAGTCGATGGAGGCACCGCCCAGGTAGGGGGCGCTCATCCGGTCGGTGACGACCTTGACGCCGTCGAAGTCCTTGACGACATCGCCGTCGAGCGCGCGCTCGTCGAAGAAGAGCTGGTAGCGCAGTCCGGAGCAGCCGCCGGGCTGCACGGCCACCCGCAGCGCGAGGTCGTCCCGGCCTTCCTGCTCCAGCAGGCTCTTGACCTTCGACGCGGCCGCGTCGGACAGGATGATGCCGTCGCTGACGGTGGTCTCGTCCTGAACGCTCATCTAGATCTCTCCCGGGTTGTACGGACCGCTTGTCATCGGATGCAACCAGCTGCAACCCACGACGTCCCGGATTAATTCCGGCTGGGCGCAACGTGTGGAGAAGCTTTCCGGGCGCCGCCCGGGGGGCTTCTCCCCTTTCGTTCTCCCCATGCTCGCACACCGGCGGGCAGGAACAGGTGGCCGAGCGCACACCGCGAGGTGCGGATGCGTCACATCGACACATCCCCCATCGTCAAACTGACGTGAAGCGGCTATGATAGATAACGTCAACTAGACGAGAAGGCTTGTGCAAGAGCTGTCCGCAGAAAAGAGAGGGTGCGTGTTGTGACCACCGCCCAGCCCCTGGACGTCCAGCCGACCCCGCTGGCGCTGCTCCTCCTCGGCCGCGAGGCCGACCCGAAGAGCGAGCGCGGCGTGGAGTGCCCCGGCGATCTGCCGGCGCCGTCGGACCCCGATCTCGTCGAGCGCGCCCGCGCGGCCAAGGCGAAGCTCGGGGACAAGGTCTTCGTCCTGGGGCACCACTACCAGCGCGACGAGGTCATCGAGTTCGCCGATGTCACCGGCGACTCCTTCAAGCTCGCGCGGGACGCCGCCGCCCGGCCGGACGCCGAGTACATCGTCTTCTGCGGTGTGCACTTCATGGCGGAGTCGGCCGACATCCTCACCGGCGACGAGCAGCAGGTGATCCTCCCCGACCTGGCCGCCGGCTGCTCGATGGCCGACATGGCCACCGCCGAGCAGGTCGCCGAGTGCTGGGACGTGCTGACCGAGGCCGGCATCGCCGAGCAGGTCGTGCCCGTCTCGTACATGAACTCCTCGGCCGACATCAAGGCCTTCACCGGCAAGCACGGCGGCACGATCTGCACGTCGTCCAACGCCAAGCGCGCGCTGGACTGGGCCTTCGAGCAGGGCGACCCCGCGACGAGCAAGGTCCTCTTCCTGCCGGACCAGCACCTGGGCCGCAACACCGCCGTCCGCGACATGGGCATGTCCCTGGACGACTGCGTGGTCTACAACCCGCACAAGCCGAACGGCGGCCTGACCGTCGAGCAGCTGCGGGCCGCGAAGATGATCCTGTGGCGCGGGCACTGCTCGGTGCACGGCCGGTTCTCGCTGGACTCGGTGAACGACGTCCGCGCGCGCATCCCCGGCGTGAACGTCCTGGTCCACCCCGAGTGCAAGCACGAGGTCGTGGCGGCCGCGGACCAGGTCGGTTCGACGGAGTACATCATCAAGGCCCTGGAGGCCGCCCCGCGCGGCTCGAAGTGGGCCATCGGCACCGAGCTGAACCTCGTGCGCCGGCTGGCCAACCGCTTCGCCGCGGAGGACAAGGAGATCGTCTTCCTCGACAAGACGGTCTGCTTCTGCTCGACGATGAACCGCATCGACCTGCCGCACCTGGTGTGGACGCTGGAGTCGCTCGCCGCCGGCAAGCTCGTCAACCGCATCGAGGTCGACCACGAGACCGCCAGCTTCGCGAAGCTGGCGCTGGAGCGGATGCTGGCGCTGCCGTAGCGGCCGCGGAGCACGGCGCTGACCGGCCGCCCCTCCCCCGCGGGCGGGGCGGCCGGTCAGCGCTCCCGGCGGCGGCGCGGCGGCCGCTCGGCCGTCCCCGTCCCAGACGCAGCGCCCGAGACGGCCTCCAGGGTCCAGCGGACCTTGTCGCCGCCCTTGATCGCGGTGTGGCAGGGGCCCGTCGTGATCTTCTTCTCGTTCACATACGCGTTCCACTGCTTGGTGCTGTCCGCGGCGTCGCCGTGGATCACGGTGACCACGTAGTCCTGGGTGGCGGGGTCCCAGTGGGCCCGTACCCCGCCGAGGCGGTAGATCCGGTCGGCGTCGACCAGGGCGGTCAGGGGCGTCGGGCTGATGCCGTCGGCGGCGCAGTAGAAGCCGCCGAACAGGGTGCGCGGACCGGTCCGGACGAGCCCCACACTGGCGGTGTACGACCCGCCGGTGACCGCCACCCGGACGGCGGCGGTGGACCTCCCGGCGGCAGCCCTCCCCGCGTCGGGGAGTTCGGCGCCGGCGGGCGCGGCGGCCACGAGAGCCGGCGCGAGCAGCAGCGCGGCAGCGGTGACGGGGACGGCCCTGCGGGCCGGGACGTGCGGCACGCTCGCACCCTTTCGTCGGTTCGGCAGCCATCGGCCACCTCCCGACCATCGCTCCCCGTCCTGGGCGGGAAGTGCACCTCCGCACGCGGATGCCGCCCGGACGGCGGGACCGTCAGGCGTGCTGTCGACGGACCTCGGCAGGCCGCACCCGCACCGCCCGTCCCGGCGCCGGGACGGCCGTACGTCACAGCGACACGGTCTGGCCCTCCGGGGTGACCGTGATGCGGTAGTGGTGGCGGGGCGGGCTGCCCTGGGCGATCCAGGCGCGGTAGGCGGCCTCGACCTCGTCCCACAGGCGGCGGGGGCCGTGCTGCTCGGTCTCGTAGGTGTCGCGGCCGGGCACGTATTCGACGGTGGCCCAGGAGGTGCGGGCGTCGTCGAAGAGCCAGTAGGTGGCCTCGTCGCTGCCGTCGTCGGCGGGGCACAGCAGCGGCCAGGCGTCGCGCACCCGCAGTCCGACGGCGAAGCGGGCGTGCAGGTCGTCCTCCAGGGTCCGGGGGTCGACGGCGGTCGTCGCGCGGGCGCCCTCCTCGCCGTGAAACCAGTCCCGGATCCGGCCGTAGGAGCGGCGCTGCTGACGGGCCCACATGAAGGCCGGGCGGCCGGAGAAGCGGCCGGTGGCCCGCCCGTCGCGGACCGTCAGGGTCGCGAACGAGAAGGAGTGGAACGAGGAGCCCCACGGGGTGAGGATCGTGCCGCCCGGTGCGGTCTGCGCCACCCAGGCGTAGGGGATGTCGCGCACCGTGCAGGTGGCGATGGTGCGGTCGAAGGGCGCGCGCCCGGGGACGCCCGCCAGGCCGTCGCCGCACTCCGTGTGGGGACGCAGACCGGCCCGGGCGAGGTTGTCGCGGGCGAGGTCGTGCAGGGCCTTGTCGGTCTCGATGGTGGTGGTGCGGTCCCCGCCGAGCCGGTGCGCCAGCCAGGCGGCGTGGTAGCCGGTGCCGGTGCCGATCTCCAGTACCGCGTCGCCGTCTTGGACGACCGCGGCCATGTCGAGCATCAGGGAGGGCATGGACGTCGAGCACGTCGGGACGGGGACCTGGCCGTCGGCGGTGCGGCCGTCGTTGTGCTGGGTGACGAGGGGCAGGTCGGCATAGACCATCCGCCGCCACTCCGCCTCGTCCGCGGCGCGCGAGACCGTGCGCTCCCCCACCTCGAAGGTGTCCGGGACGAAGTGCGCCCGGTCGACCGCGGCGACGGACGGGGCCCACGAGGGCGTCAGCGCGCCCTTGTTGCGCAGGATCTCCACCAGCCGGTCCGGCGAGGACATGGCTCCCCCTACTTCTTCGGCGGGTCGGTCACCGGCTTGGTCCACCGGCCGTCGGACTCCTTCGGACTCTGCTGCTTGTCGCCGTCCGTGCCGCCCTTGCCGTCACCGTGCTTCCCCATGCGGGCCCCCTTCGTCGATGGCGGGATCCCCCGTGCCGGGCGCTCCCCGTCAGGGGATGCCCAGCACGATGCCCCCGCAAGCACCGGCCTGCGGGGGCATCGTTTCTGCGCGGAAGACCGCCGGGGAACCGTCAGACGGCCGCCGGCTCCGGGGTGCGGTCGTCCTCCCCGGTCCGCGGGCCGGCGCTGCCGCTCCGCTTCGCGGCCTTCTTCTTCGCCCGGCGCTCCTTGCGGAGCTCGATCATCGCGTAGAGCGTCGGGACGAGGAGGAGGGTGAGGAGGGTGGAGGTGATCAGGCCGCCGATCACGACCACGGCCAGCGGCTGGGAGATGAAGCCGCCGTCACCGGTGATGGACAGCGCCATCGGGAGCAGCGCCATGATCGTGGCCAGCGCCGTCATCAGGATCGGGCGCAGCCGGTGGCGGCCGCCCTCGATGACCGCCTCGACGACCCCGTAACCCTGCGACCGGTACTGGTTGATGAGGTCGATCAGCACGATGGCGTTGGTGACCACGATGCCGATCAGCATCAGCATGCCGATCATCGCCGGGACGCCCAGCGGGGTGCCGGTGGCGACCAGCAGGCCGATCGCGCCGGTCGCCGCGAAGGGGATCGAGACGAGCAGGATCATCGGCTGGATCATCGAGCGGAAGGTGGCCACCAGGAGCATGAAGACGATGGCGATGGCCGCCAGCATCGCCAGGCCGAGCGAGGAGAACGCGTCGGACTGGTCCTGGGAGACTCCGCCGATCGTCGCGGTGGCGCCGTCCGGCAGCTTCAGCGCGTCGACCTTCTTCTTCAGCTCGGCGCTGACCGCGCCGGTGTCGTCACCGGTCGGCTTGGCGGTGATGGTCGCCGAGCGGGCGCCGTCGATCCGGGTCATCTGGACCGGGCCGGGGACGGTCTGCACGGTGGCGAGGCTGCTGAGCTTGGCCGGGCCCGACGGGGTCGGGACGGTCAGGTTCTTCAGCTCGCCCTCGGTGGTGGCCGGGTGGGCCGACTTCACCACGATGTCCCGCTGGGTGTCGCCCAGGACGGCCGAGCCGCTGGTGGTGCCGCGGACCGCCTGGGTCACCGCGGCGCCGAGCGTGGTCTGGTCGTAACCGGCCGCGGCCGCCTTGTCGTTGGGCTTCACGGAGATCCGGGGCACGCTCTGGGAGAGGTCGCTCTGGACGTCGGTGACGTGGTCGAGGCCGGCCACGGCCTTGCGGACCTGCTCGCTGGCCGTCTTCAGGACCCCGGCGTCACCGGACTTGACGACCACGCTCAGGTCCTGGCTGCCGAAGCCGCCGCCGGTGGCGAAGCTGGTGTCGCCGATGGACTTGCCGAGCTTGCCGAGGTCGGTGCGCAGCGCCTCGGTGACCTTGTCGGAGTCCGCGGAGTCCTTCAGCTTGAGCTGGTAGGAGGCCTGGTTGGCGCCGGTGCCGCCGCCGAAGGCCGCCATGAAGCCGGAGGAGCCGACGGTGACCTGGTAGTCGGCGATGTCGTCGTCGGCCGCGAGCACCTTCTCGACCCGCTTGGCCTGCTTGTCGGCCGCGCCCAGGCTGGTGCCGGGCGGGAGTTCCTGCTTGAGGGTGAGGGTGTCCTGGGCGCCCTGGTCGAGGAAGTTGGTCTTGAGCAGCGGGCCCATGGCGAAGGTGCCGAGGAGGACCGCCACGGCGATGACCAGGCTGGTGAACCGGCGGCGGGTGGCGAACCGCAGGACCGGGACGTAGAACCGCTGGAGAGGGCTCTTGGCCTCCTTCTCCTCGGCCGCCCGGCGCAGGTCGTCCACCGTGCTGCCCTCGGGGATCTGCGGAGCCCGCAGGAACCAGTACGACAGCACCGGGACGACGGTCAGCGAGACGATCAGGGAGGAGAGCAGGGCGACGGTCACCGTCACCGAGAAGGAGCCGAACAGCGCGCCGATCATGCCGCCGACCACGCCGATCGGCAGGAAGACCGCGACCGTGGTGAGGGTGGAGGACGTGACCGCGCCGGAGACCTCCTTGACGGCGTTGAGGATGGCCTCGCGGCGCTCCTCGCCGTAGCCCAGGTGCCGCTTGATGTTCTCCAGGACGACGATGGAGTCGTCGACGACGCGGCCGATCGCGATGGTCAGCGCGCCGAGGGTGAGCATGTTGAGGGAGAGGTCGCCGGTCCACAGCACGATCAGGGTGAGGACGACCGAGAGCGGGATGGAGACCGCCGTCACCAGCGTGGAGCGCAGGCTGAGCAGGAAGACCAGGATGACGATGACCGCCATGGCGAGGCCGAGCAGGCCCTCGGTGGTCAGCGAGTCGATCGACTTGGAGACCTGCGGGCCCTGGTCGGAGGCGACCGTGACGTGGGTGTCCTTGCCGAGGTCCTGACGGATCTTGGAGAGCTTGTCCTTGACGGCGTCGGAGATGGCGACCGCGCTGCCGTCCTTGTCCATCGTCACGTTCACGGCGAGGCTGGGCTTGCCGTCGGTGCGGGTCAGGGACGTCGGAGTGGCCTGCTCCTCCTTGACGGTGGCGACATCGCCGAGGCGGACCGCGGCGCCCGGACGCCCGCCCGCGGAGGGGCCGGCGGCGGGGGCACCACCGGCGGAGGCACCGCCGCGCGAGGACGCGTCACCGCCGGCGGAGGCACCGCCGCCCGCGCCGCCGCCCGCCGACGGGGCGACCTTCAGGTCCTTGATCTGCGCGACGGAGGTGAAGCCGGCGCCGACCTGGACGGTCTTGCTCTTGCCGTCCTCGGAGAACGAGCCGGCGGGCACCGATGTCCCGCCGTTCTGCAGCGCCTGGCCCAGCGACTGGGCGCTCAGCCCGGCGGCGGCGAGCTTCTTGTCGTCGGGGGTGACCGCGACGATCCGGTCCTGGACGCCGTCCACGGTGACCTGGCTGACACCGTCGATGTTCTTCAGGTCCGGTACGACGCCGCGGTTGAGCTGGTCGGCCAGCGTCTGCTGGTCCTTGGAGCCGGAGGAGACGGCCAGGACCACGGTGGGGATGTCGTCGGTGGAGCCGGACACCACCTGCGGGTCGACGTCCTTGGGCAGTTTGGCGCGGGCGCGGTTCACGGCCTGCTGGACGTCGGCGACCAGGCGCTTGGAGTCGTTGCCGTAGTCGAACTGCGCCATGATGACGCCCGTGCCCTCGCTCGACGTCGAGGTGACGGACTTGATGCCGTCGACGCCCTGGACACCGTCTTCGAGCGGTTCGATCACCTGCTTCTCGACGACATCGGGCGAGGCGCCCTGGTAGGGGGCCAGCACGGAGACCATCGGGAGTTCGATGGACGGCAGGAGCTGCTGCTTGAGCTGCGGGATCGCGATGGCGCCGAAGGCGATCGCCACGATCGACATCAGCGCTATCAGGCCCCGTTGCACGAGGCTGAGGCGGGACAGCCAGGCCATGGTGGGGTCACTCTCTTCTGTTCCGAAAGGGCGGCGGGGCCTGCTCAGGCCCGACGACAGGGGCCTTTGCAGCCCACCTCAACCTTCCGGCATGCCCTGGCCGGTTTTCCTCGCTCGCAGGTCGGTTTCCGGTCGGGGGGTGTACCGCGTTCGGAGTACGTTTACGCCGTTCTTACTGCACCCGTGGGCGTACGAGTCCCGACTCGTACGCGATGACCACCAACTGGGCGCGGTCCCGGGCGCCGAGTTTGGCCATCGCACGGTTCACATGCGTCTTGACGGTGAGCGGGCTGACCTCGAGCTGTCCGGCGATCTCGTCGTTGGACAGCCCGCCGGCCACCAGCGTCAGCACCTCCCGCTCCCGGCCGGTCAGCGTCGCCAGCCGCCCGGTGGCCCGCCCGGCCCGGCCGCCGTCGCCCGAACCGCTGCCCTGCGCCAGGAACTTGGCGATCAGGCCCTTGGTCGCCACTGGTGACAGCAGCGCCTCGCCGGCCGCCGCGATCCGGATGGCGTGCAGCATCTCGTCGGGTTCGGCGCCCTTGCCGAGGAAGCCGCTGGCGCCGTTGCGCAGCGACTGCACCACATAGTCGTCGGCCTCGAACGTGGTCAGGATGACCACCCGGACCCCGGTGAGGTCGGGGTCCTCGCTGATCATGCGGGTGGCCGCCAGGCCGTCCACCCCGGGCATCCGGATGTCCATCAGGACGACGTCGGGCCGCTCGGCCCGGGTCAGTTCGTAGGCGCCGGCGCCGTCGCAGGCCTCGCCCACGACCCGCATGTCCGGCTCGGAGTCGACCAGCACCCGGAACGCGCTGCGCAGCAGGGCCTGGTCGTCGGCGAGCAGCACCTTGATCGTCATGTGGTCTCCCCCGTACGGACGGACTGCAGTGGAAGGGTCACCCGCACCTGGAAGCCGCCGGCCGCGCGGGGGCCGGTCTCGACGGTGCCGCGCAGCGCGAAGACCCGCTCGCGCATCCCGATCAGGCCGTGGCCGCCGCCGCTGTCCTCCGGCTCGGTGAGGCGGTCCGGGTCGACGGACGGCCGCTCGCCGCCCTTCTGGCGCGGTACGCCGGCCCGGCCCGCCCCGTCGTCCAGGACGGTGACGGTCAGCGCGGTGTCGGCGTGGACGATCCGGACCGTGGCCCGGGCCCCCTCCCCGGCGTGCTTGTGGACGTTGGTCAGGGCCTCCTGGACCACGCGGTAGGCGGTGAGGTCGACGGAGGCGGGCAGCGCCCGGGGCGCGTGCGGGATCTCCAGGTCGACGGGGATGCCGGCCCGGACGAACCCGTCGACGAGCTGGTCGAGGACGCCCAGGCCCGGGGCCGGCTCGGTGGGCGCCTTGGGGTCGTCGGACTGCCGCAACAGGCCGACGGTGGTGCGGAGTTCCTCCAGCGCCGAGCGGGACGCCTCGCGCACATGCGCCAGCGCCTCCTTGGCCTGGTCGGGGCGGTTGTCCATGACGTGCGAGGCCACCCCGGCCTGGACGTTGACCAGGGCGATGTGATGGGCGACCACGTCGTGCAGCTCGCGGGCGATCCGCAGGCGCTCCTCGGCGACCCGGCGCCGGGCCTCCTCGTCGCGGGTGCGCTCGGCGCGTTCGGCGCGCTCCCGGATGGCGTCGACGAAGGCGCGGCGGCTGCGGACCGCGTCGCCCGCCGCCGCGGCCATGCCGGTCCAGGCGAAGATCCCGATGTTCTCCTGCGCGTACCAGGGGCGCGGCCCGTAGAGCATGGCGGCGGCGGTCAGCACGACGATGGTCAGCGCGCCGACCCGCCAGGTGGTGGGGCGGTCGGTGCGGGAGGCCAGTCCGTAGAGGGCGATCACGGTGGCGGCGGCCACCGGGACGCCCTGGGTGTCGGTGCGGGTGAGCAGCTCCCCGAGGGTGAGCACGACCGTCGCGGCCAGGACGGTGCGCGGCAGCCGGTGGCGCAGGACCAGGGCGGCGCAGGCCAGCGCGGCCAGCGCCACACCGGCGGCGGACAGCTCGTGGCGGACGAAGCGCGCACCCTGCTGGCCGTGCGGACCGGCCATCGCGCCGAACAGGATGAGCCCGAAGGCGACGACGGCGACGAGGGCGTCCCACGCGCGCGGATGCGTGCGGTGCCACTGGAAGCGGCCGGCGCGCGAGGTGTCCGGGCGGGGATCGAGGAGGCTCACAAGAGCAAACGGTAGCGCCCCGGTCCGCGGGGGACCGGGGCGCTGTGCGCTGGAGTGGAGTGACCGGGCGCGGCCCGGCCGGAATTCAGCCCGGGATCAGCCCGTCGTCACTGAGCATTTCCCGGACCTCGTCGAGCGAGGCGTCCGGGGACGGCAGGATGAGGGCGGACGGTTCGAGGGCGTCGTCGGGAAGCGGTGCGCCCAGGCGGCGCACCGCGTCGAGCAGGGCGCCGAGGGTGCGCCGGAAGCCTTCTTCGTCGCCGCTCTCCATCTCGGCGAGCAGCTCATCGTCCAGCTTGTTGAGCTCGGTGAAGTGGGCATCGTCCAGCTTCACCTGGCCCTCCCCCATGATCCGTACGATCACGACGGTCTCCCTTGGTCCGGTCCGACGATCTCTGCGAGGCTAGCGGCCGCGGACCGTCACTGCTTGTCGAAACGCGGCTGGTCCTGCGGCCGGGCGGGCTGGGACCCGCCGTTCTGGCCGCTCTCCAGGGCCTGCTGGCCGTCGGACGGCCCCCCGGCGAGTTCGGCCTTCATCCGCTGCAGCTCCAGTTCGACATCGCTGCCACCGGAGAGCCGGTCCAGCTCGGCGGTGATGTCGTCCTTGGCCATGCCGGACGGGTCGTCCAGCGCGCCGGAGGCCATCAGCTCGTCGATGGCACCGGCCCTGGCCTGCAGCTGCGCGGTCTTGTCCTCCGCGCGCTGGATGGCCATGCCGACGTCGCCCATCTCCTCGGAGATGCCGGAGAAGGCCTCTCCGATCCGGGTCTGCGCCTGGGCGGCCGTGTACGTGGCCTTGATCGTCTCCTTCTTGGTGCGGAACGCGTCGACCTTGGCCTGCAGCCGCTGGGAGGCGAGGGTGAGCTTCTCCTCCTCGCCCTGCAGGGTCTGGTGCTGCGTCTCCAGGTCGGTGACCTGCTGCTGCAGCGCGCTGCGGCGGGTCAGCGCCTCACGGGCCAGGTCCTCGCGGCCGAGCGCCAGCGCCTTGCGGCCCTGGTCCTCCAGCTTGGCGGACTGGCCCTGGAGCTGGTTGAGCTGCAGCTCCAGGCGCTTGCGGGAGGTCGCCACGTCGGCGACCCCGCGGCGCACCTTCTGCAGCAGCTCCAGCTGCTTCTGGTACGAGTAGTCGAGGGTCTCGCGCGGGTCTTCGGCCCGGTCCAGGGCCTTGTTGGCCTTCGCGCGGAAGATCATCCCCATCCGCTTCATGACACCATCGCTCATGGGCCTCGCGCGCCCCCTTCTGACCGAGTCGCCTCGGGCTTAGGCTCCAGCACATCTACAGACCCCACAGTACGGGCCCTGGTTCCATTACCGCACTGTTCGCGCCCGGATGCGCTCCTCCTCCAGGACGATCGCGGGCGCCGTTCCTCCCGCCCAGGGAGTAGTGGAGAGTCCGGAAAAGCTGGGTGATGCCCGCTCTGACCGGGTTGGCGCCACCGGCGCCGCCGGTGAGACGGTACGGCCCGGGGCGCTCCGTTGCCGGATCGTGCCCGTCGGACCGTGGCCCCGCCGCGGCGAGCACGTACTCTTGGGTGTTGTGTTCCGAAGCCGTTCGAAGGATGAGCAGGCCGCGACCGCCAAGGTGACCGCGGACCAGCCCCAGCAGCCCCGCGATCCGCAGGCCCCCAAGGGCCGCGCGACGCCCAAACGCAACCAGGCGCAGTCGCAGCGCCGCTCCCGTGCGCACACGCCGGCCAACCGCAAGGACGCCGCCAAGGCCCAGCGCGACGCCCGCCGCAGCGACATGGCCCGTCAGCGCGAGGCGCTGGCCAACGGCGATGAGCGGTATCTGCCGGTGCGCGACAAGGGTCCGGTGCGCCGCTTCGCCCGGGACTACGTCGACTCCCGCTGGTGCGTCGCCGAGTTCTTCCTGCCGATGGCCGTGGTGATCCTGGTGCTCACCATGATCCGGGTGCCCTCGATCCAGAGCATCGCGCTGCTGCTGTGGCTGGTGCTGATCGTGCTGATCGTGCTCGACTCGGTGCTGATCTGGTTCCGTCTGGGCAAGCGGCTCGAAGAGCGCTTCCCGAAGGAGAACCTCAAGGGCGTGAAGGCGTACGCGGTGATGCGCACGCTCCAGATGCGGCGGCTGCGGCTGCCCAAGCCGCAGGTCAAGCGGGGTCAGCGCCCCTGACCGGCGGATTCGCCCCGCTGTTGCGGACAGAAATGCGGCGCGGCCGGCCCCTCCTCGGGGGCCGGCCGCGCCGCGTTTCGCGGGCTCAGCCCTCGGCGTCCGCGTGCAGGCTCATCGGGCCCGCGTAGATCTCGGTGCCGTCCTCGAAGAGCCTGACCTGGTCGACGCCGCCCTCCAGGAGGGCCTTCCACTCCTCGCCGATCCAGGACTCCGCGTCGCCCTGCGTGGTGAACTCCTCCGGCTGCACGGCGGGGGCCGCCTCCGCGCCGTCCGCCGTCTCGAACCGCCACGTCCACGCCATGTCCGCCTCCTGGATCCCACCGGGTACGAGTCCGTGCCGCCGCGGACGTGGTCCCGCCACGTCGCGCGAGGGCGTGCTTCCGTGCTGATCGGCAGCCTAACGGCCGTGTCGAGTCCGCCCCCGCCGCGCTGCCCGCGGCCGGACGCGAGAAACTCGGCGGTGTGGATGTGACTCTCCTCGGCACCGGGGCCCCGCGGGGGCTGCCGCGCCCCGGCTGCCCGTGTGCCGCCTGCGCGACGGCCGTCGGCGACGGGGCGCGGGCGGCGACCGCGCTGCTCGTCGACGGCGTGCTGCTGATCGATCTGACGCCGGGGCCGGCCTTCGCGGCGGCCCGGGCCGGGCGGTCGCTGGCGGGCGTCCGGCAGGTGCTGCTCTCGCATCCGCACGACGGCCCGGCGATGGAGGTGCCGGCCGGGCTGCCGCAGCCGGCGCGGGTCGCCGACGGGCGGGAGCTTGCCCTGCTCGACGGGCACCGGGTGCGGGCGGTCGCGGTGGACATCCCCGGCACCGGCTACGAGATCACCGGGGCGGAAGGCGAGCGGCTGCTGTATCTGCCGCCGGGCGCGGCACCGGCCGGGCTGGCGGGCGGCGGGGACCGCGACCGGGGCGGCGCGGGGCCCTACGACATGGTGCTGCTCGATGTGCTGGAGCGGCCGGACGCGCTGGCCCGGCTGCGGGCGGGCGGGCTGGTCGACGCGGCGACGGACGTGGTCGCGGTGCACGTGGACCACGGCGTGCCGCCGGGCCCCGAGCTGCACCGCAGGCTGGCGGCGGCTGGGGCCCGCGCGGTGGCGGACGGCAGTTCGCTGGTGGTCGGGGAGTATCACGCGGTGCCGGATCTGCCGCGGCGGACGCTGGTGCTGGGCGGGGCGCGCAGCGGCAAGTCGGTGGAGGCGGAGCGGCGGCTGGAGGCCTTCCCGGACGTGGTGTACGTGGCCACCGGCGGAACCCGGGACGGCGACGAGGACTGGGCGCAGCGGGTCTCGCTGCACCGGGAGCGGCGCCCGGGCAGCTGGCGGACGGTGGAGACGTGCGACCTGGTGCCGCTTCTGGAGGCCGGGAGGCCGGGGAGGGAAGCCGCTGGGCCGGGAAGAGAAGCCGCCAGGCCGGGGAGGGAAGCCGGGAGGCCGAGCGAAGTCGGCGGGCCGGGAAAGGACGCCGCGAGTCCGGGGGACATCGGCGGGCCCGGGGCGGAGGCCGCCGGGGGCGTCGCGGGGGCCGGTTCCGGGGCCGGCCGGGCGGCCGATGCCTCGCCGCTGCTGATCGACTGTCTGGCGCTGTGGCTGACGCACGTCATGGACGAGGTCGGGGCGTGGGACGAGGAGACCTGGGCGGCCGGGGGACGGCAGGCGCTGCGGGAGCGGACCGACGCGCTGGTGGCGGCGGTGCGCGCGACCTCGCGGCCGGTGGTGGCGGTCAGCAACGAGGTCGGCTCCGGGGTCGTCCCGGCGACACCGGCGGGCCGCCGGTTCCGCGACGAACTGGGGCGGCTGAACGCGGCGTTCGCCGCGGAGTGCGAGCAGGTGCTGCTGGTCGTCGCGGGCCAGGCGCTTGCGCTGCGTGGATGACACAGGCCCGGCGGGCCCCGTGTCCGCTTGCTCCGGGGAGCGGCGCCGGGTGCTCTTGAGGCGTGAGTGAATCCGAGCGGACCCGGACCGGTGCGCCGGCCGGGCGGGCCGCGTCGCCCGCCCGGGGACCGGGGGCGCGCGGGCGGCGTTTCGACGCGGCCGTCCGCGGCTATCTGGAGCGCTTCCCGCGGGCGACGGTGGTCGCGCTCGGGGAGGGCCTCGACACCGGCTTCTGGCGGCTGGACAACGGGCGGCTGACCTGGCTGACGGTGGTGGTGCCGCAGGCCGCCGCGGTGCGCCGGATGCTGCTGCCGGACGGGCCCCGGCGGCGTACGGTCGCCTGCCCGGCGGGCGCCCACGACTGGCTGGACGCGGTGCACGAGCCGCGGGACGGGGTCGTCGTCACGGCGCCGGGGGTGCTGATGCGGCTGCCGCCGGCGGAGGTGCGGGCGCTGCTGGCGGCGTGCGCGGAGCGGTTTCCCGGTGGTGCGCTGGTCTTTGACGCCCTGCCACGGCCAGCCGCGGCGCTGGTCCGGCGGGCCGCGGCCGCGCCGGGCGGGGGCCGGCGGCCGGCGCCGGTCCGCTGGGGGCTGGACCGCGGTGACCTGCCGCGGTTGGTGGGCACCCACCCCGGGATCGCCGCGGTGCGCGAGGTCGTGCCGGTCCCGGCGCCGGGTGGGGCGGGGCGGGCGGCGGCGTGGGGCCTGCCGTCGTGGCTCGGGCGGCGGGCGCCGGTGCTGCGGGCGCTGACGCCGCTGGTGTGCGAGGTGCGCTTCGCGGGAGCCCGTTCCCTCCGACGTGCCTCGTCAGCGGTGCGTTGACGGTAATCTGCGCCCAATGAGCGCCCTGAATCTCGATGACTTCGCCCACCTGATCGAGCGCCCCGACGGCGGGGTGCGCCGGACCGCCGAGGAACGGCGGGCGCGCCTGGCCGTGCCACCGGGGGCGCTGGGCCGCCTGGACGAGCTGGGCGAGTGGCTGGCCGCCGCGCAGCAGCAGGTGCCGGTGCGGCCCCTCGCGCGGCCCCGGGTGCTGCTGTTCGCGGGCGATCACGGCGTGGCCCAGCTGGGTGTCTCGGCCCGCCCGGCGGGGACCACCAGGGATCTCGTCCGGGCCGCGCTGGACGGGGCGAGCCCGGCGGCGGTGCTGGCCCGCGGCGCGGGGGCGCAGCTGCGGGTGGTCGATCTGGCGGTGGACTGCGCGCCGGAGGAGCTGCCCGAGGAGGTCACCCGGCACCGCGTGCGGCGCGGTTCGGGGCGGATCGACATCGAGGACGCGCTGACCGCCGAGGAGGCCGAGGCCGCGTTCCGGACCGGGATGGCCCTCGCCGACGAGGAGGCGGACGCCGGCACCGACCTGGTGGTGCTGGGCGATCTGAGCGTCGGCGGGACGACCGCCGCGAGCACCCTGATCGCCGCGCTGTGCGGCACGGACGCCTCGGTGGTCACGGGTCGGGGCGGGTCCCCGATCGACGATCTGGCGTGGATGCGCAAGTGTGCGGCGATCCGGGACGCCCTGCGGCGGGCCCGTCCGGTGCTCGGCGATCAGCTGGAGCTGCTGGCCGCGGTCGGCGGCGCGGATCTGACCGCGATGACCGGCTTCCTGCTGCAGAGCGCGGTGCGCCGCACCCCGGTGATCCTGGACGGCGTGGTCTCGGCCGCCTGTGCGCTGGTGGCGCAGCGGGTGGCGTTCCGGGCGCCGGACTGGTGGGTGGCCGGGCAGGCGAGCGGGGAGCCGGCGCAGGCGAAGGCCCTGGACCGGATCGCGCTCAACCCTTTGCTCGACCACGGCGTCACTGCGGGTGAGGGGACGGGGGCGCTGCTCGCCCTGCCACTGGTGCAGGCGGCCGCGGCCCTGGCGGCGGAGCTGCCCGTGCGCGACTGACCCGGCACCGGCCCACCGCGGCCGGGCCGCCGGGAGGATGCGAGCGGACGAGCGCCCCTTTGCGGGCGCTCGTGTGCTTCTCGCCGTACCGGACCACCGGTGTGCGCCCCATAAGATCGCGCTTTACACGTTTTATGGGAGACATCGCTTGAGTCCGGAGGAAGGCCGCGCGCGCGGTCCATGGTCACGGCGTGGTGCCGGTTTCGGTATCTGGTATCTGCGCACGGTCACGTTCATCAATGTGCTGAGCGCGGTGTGGGTGTCGTTCGGTAACGGCATCCGCCGGCACAACAGCGCGGAATTCTTCACTCCGTATCTGCTGACGGCGGGCTTCGCCTCCGGTGCCTTCTCGCTCTTCCTCTGCGTCACCCTGCGGCGGCGCAAGCGGGCCTCGTGGATTTTGAATCTGGTGCTGTCCGGTCTGCTGGCGGCGCCGCTGGCCTTCGTGATGGCCACGTTCCCGGAGTTCCGCGCACATGTGCAGAACTGGGTTTCGCTGGCGCTGACCGTGCTGTTCATCGCCGCGCTGGTGATCGGGCGCCGGGAGTTCTACGCCAAGGGCGACCGGGCGAATCCGAAACTGGCGGCGGCGGTCGCGGCCGGCGGCCTGCTGGTCACCTCGCTGCTCGCGGCGCTGCTGGTGAGCGCCACGAACACCTCGGGCGTCCCCTCGACGTTCGTGGAGCGCTGGCGCTACGGCCTGATGCGGCTGGTGTCACTGGCCGCCGAGGGCCGGGCGCTCCCGGAGATCACCACCCCGAACTGGGTCGATGTCGCGATCAATGTGCTCAGCACGCTGCTGCTGGTCGCGGTCCTGTGGGCGGCCTTCCGCTCGGTGCGCACCACCGACGCGCTCACCGCGGACGACGAGGAGCGGCTGCGCGGGCTGCTGGCCCGGCACGGCGACCGCGACTCGCTGGGCTACTTCGCGCTGCGCCGCGACAAGAGCGTGCTGTTCTCCCCCAGCGGCAAGGCCGCGGTCACCTACCGCGTGGTGGGCGGGGTGTCGCTGGCCTCCGGTGATCCGCTGGGCGACCCCGAGGCCTGGCCCGGCGCGATCGAGGGCTGGCTGGCCGAGGCGCGCGAGCACGGCTGGGCGCCGGCCGTGATGGGCGCGAGCGAGGAGGGCGGCACGATCTACGCCCGGCACGGGCTGGACGCGCTGGAGCTGGGCGACGAAGCGATCGTGGAGACCGCGGAGTTCACCCTCGCCGGGCGGGCGATGCGCACCGTGCGGCAGGCGTACCACCGCATCGAGCGGGCCGGCTACACCGTCCGCATCAGGCGCCACGAGGACATCCCCGCGCAGGAGATGGACCGGCTGCTGGAGCTGGCCGACGACTGGCGCGACGGGGAGACCGAGCGCGGTTTCTCGATGGCGCTGGGCCGGCTCGGCGACCCGGCCGACGGCAGCTGCGTGTTCCTCGAATGCCGTGACGCGGACGGTGAGCTGCGGGCGCTGCTGAGCTTTGTGCCGTGGGGTCCGAAGGGCCTTTCGCTGGATCTGATGCGGCGCGAGCGGAACTCCGAGAACGGCCTGATGGAGTTCATGGTGCTGGAGTTGATCCAGCGCGCGAAAGAGGTGGAGATCACTCAGCTCTCGTTGAACTTCGCGATGTTCCGTTCCGTCTTCGAACGCGGTTCGCGGCTCGGTGCGGGCCCGGTGCTGCGCCTGTGGCGCTCGCTGCTCAGCTTCTTCTCCCGGTGGTGGCAGATTGAATCGCTCTATCGCGCCAACGCGAAATACCGGCCCATCTGGGAGCCGCGCTACATGCTCTTCGAGAAGAGCACCGATTTGCTGAGGATCGGAATCGCCGCGGGCCGCGCGGAAGGCTTTCTGGAAGCACCGGGTCTGCCCAAGTGGCTGAACCGCAAGCACCTGGAGAAGGCGAGATGAGCCAGGCCGGGGCGGGGCGGGAGGTGCCCGCGCCGGGGCGGGCGGAGGCCTCGTTGCTGCGCCGCGCCGCGGTTGCCGAGTGGGGTCCGCTGCTGAGCACGGTGCGGTCCGCGCTGGCGGTGCGGAAGCTGCGGGCGATCCCGGTGACGCTGGCCGCGGTCTGTCTGACGCTGGTCTTCCAGTGCGTGCAGAACCAGGCCTGGGGCTATCGGGCGGTCCAGGACATCGGCGCCATCCAGGCCTGGGAGCACCTCTGGCTGGCGCTGCTGCGCACCCCGCTGTCGCTGTTCGTGCCCGCGCTGGACCTCCCGGTGTGGGGCGCGCTGGCGCAGATCCTGGTGGTCTTCGGGATCGCCGAGATCTGCGTGGGCTGGCGGCAGACGCTGGGCGTCGCCTACCTGGCCACGCTCGCCGGGACGATGTACGCCCGGATCGGCATCTGGATCGGCCCGCAGAGCCCGGTCGGGCTGGCCGACGCGGACAAGTACGTGCTGGACACCGGGCCTTCGGCGGCCGTGGTGGGGCTGGCGGTGTACGTGTGCTGGCGCCATCGCGCGTGGTTCACCTGCGGCGCGGTGGTGGCCGCGATGGTCCTGGAGGTGGTGTTCATCAAGAACAACCTGGCGGGCAAGGAGCATGTGGCGGCGGTGCTCGCGGTGCTGGCGGTCTGCCTGCTGCGGGAGGTGTGCCGGCCGCGCACCCCGGCGGACCCGGGGCCGGTCAGCGGCTGGGAGCACCCCCGATGAACTGCTCGACCCTGCGGCGCAGCCCCGACCAGCGGCGGTCGTGGCGGACGGCGCGGATCCGGGCGCGGGCCCGCGCCCTGGGCCGGTTGCGGTAGAAGCGGCGGGCCCACAGTGAGTGCGGCCGGGCCAGCCGGACCGCGCCGAACAGCGCGACGAACGGCACGAAGACGCCGATGACCGCCATCCGGCCCTTGCCCTTGGTGAGCGCGACGAGCGCGAAGAGGAAGTTGACGGCCACGGTCCGCACCACGGTGAAGCGGTCCGTGGCCTCCTCCGGGGACAGCTCGTTGACGCCGAACGGCAGGAACCCGCCCAGGATCAGGGCGACCAGGGCGACGGTGAGGATGACGATCTCGACGCTCTTGGTGCCCTCCTCGGTCCAGTAGACGTCGTCGAGGTGCAGGATCAGCGCGAACTCGTCCAGGACGAGGCCCACCCCCATGCCGAAGAGCACCGCGGCGACACCGGACCCGAAGCCCCGCCGCCCGCCGGCGAGCGCGATGAAGCCGCCGACGACCATCAGCACCACCCCGGGCACGACGTGGTGCACATGGACGCCGCCCGGGCTGATGTCGCGGAACGGCCCCCGGCCCGCGCGGATGAGGCGGGTGATGACCCGGGTGACGAGGAAGGTCAGCACGAACGAGGCCAGGGCGAGCAGCAGCGGCTGCTTCCCCGGTTCGACGATGTTGCGGTACCACCAGTGGCCCATCCCACACGCTCCCCTTTGCCGCGTCCGGACACCTGGGGCCTGCCGTGCGGATCGGGCTCGCGGGGTCCGGCCCGATCCGCACGACAGACCCCGGCCACCATTAGGCCCCCTCCCGGCGCGCGGGACCGGCAGCCAAACGCCCAGGGCGCCCGGATAGCCTGCCGCGGTGACCGACACTCCCGCTCCCCCGTCCGCCGCCGACGCGCTGCGCTTCGCGTTCGGGACGCTGACCGTGCTGCCGGTGCGGCTGACCCGCTGGGACCGGGCGGCGGCGCGCGGCGGCATGCTCAGCGCGCCGCTGGCCGGGCTGGTCGTCGGGCTGTGCGCGGCCGCCGTCGGCCTGGCGCTGCTGCTGCTCGGCGGCGGTCCGCTGCTGGCCGCGGTCGGCACCGCCGCCGTGCCCGCGGTGCTCACCCGCGGACTGCATCTGGACGGGCTGGCCGACACCGCCGACGGCCTGGGCAGCGCCAAGCCCGCCGAGGACGCCCTGCGCATCATGAAGCAGTCGGACATCGGCCCGTTCGGGGTGCTCACGCTGCTGTTCACCGTGCTGGCGCAGGTGGCCGCGCTGGCCGAGGCGTACGCCGGGGGGTGGGCGCGCGGCGCGGTCGCGGCGGCCGTCGCGGCGGCCGTCTCCCGTACCGCGCTGACCCTCGCCTCCCGTGCGGGGGTGCCGGCCGCCCGCCCGGAGGGACTCGGCGCGGCGGTCGCGGAAAGCGTCCCGCGGCGGGCGGCGTTGCTGTGCGCGGCACTGGTGACCGCCGGATGCGCGGCGGCCGGCGCCCTCTTCGGCCCGTACGGCGCGCTGCACGCCGCGCTCGCCGCGGTGGCCGGACTCGGGCTCGGCGAGCTGGTGCTGCGGCACTGCCGGCGGCGGTTCGGCGGGGTGACCGGCGATGTGTTCGGGGCGCTCGCGGAGAGCGCCGGGCTCACCGCGCTGGTCGCGTTCGCCCTCGGCTGACCCCCGTCCGCCCGCCGCCGCGCCCTCCAACTCGCCCTGATTTCATAGCAGTTCACCTAGTACGGCGCCTTCTTCCGCGACGGGGGTTGTCGCCGGTGTGGTAGGGGACGGGGCCGCGCGGCGCCGCCGAGCGTAGGCTCGCCGCAGCAGCGCGCTGCGCGCAGACGGATTCCCCGGACGGAACAGGACCCTTATCACCGTGACTGCACTGACCCTCAGTACTTCTCCCGCCGCAACGGTGCGTGCGGATGCCGTCGTCGTCGGCGTGGCCAAGGGCGCCAAGGGCGTCGTTGTCGCCCCCGGCGCGGAGGCCGTGGACAAGGCCTTCGGCGGCAAGCTCGCCGCCGTGCTGGAGACCCTCGGCGCGAGTGGTGCCGAGGGCGAGGTGACCAAGCTGCCCGCCGCCGACGGCCTCAAGGCTCCGGTCGTGCTGGCGGTCGGCCTGGGCGACGCCCCGGCCAAGGGCGACACCTACGACAACGAGGCGCTGCGGCGTGCCGCGGGCAGCGCCGCCCGCGCCCTGTCCGGCACCAAGAAGGCCGGCTTCGCCCTGCCCGTCGAGGACGCCGAGGCGGCCGCCGCGGTGAGCGAGGGCGCCCTGCTCGGCGCGTACGCCTTCACCGCGTACCGCAGCAGCAACGGCGCCGGCGCCAAGGGCAAGAAGAACGACGACCGCTCGGCGCCGCTCGGCGAGGTCGCGATCCTCGGCGGCAAGCCGCGCGACAAGGAGTTCAAGGCCGCCGCCGAGCGTGCCGTCGCGCTGGCCGACGAGATCAACCGCGCCCGCGACCTGATCAACATGCCCTCCAACGACCTCGACCCGAAGTCCTTCGCGGCCCAGGCCCAGGCCGCCGCCAAGGAGTTCGGCCTCAAGGTCGAGGTGCTGGACGAGAAGGCGCTCAAGAAGGGCGGCTACGGCGGCCTGATGGGCGTCGGCCAGGGCTCCGAGGCTCCCCCGCGCCTGGTGCGGATCGCGCACACCCACCCCAAGGCCGACAAGACCCTGGCGCTGGTCGGCAAGGGCATCACCTACGACTCGGGCGGCATCTCGCTCAAGCCGGCCGGCCACAACGAGACCATGAAGTGCGACATGAGCGGTGCGGCCGCCGTGTTCGCCGCGGTCGTGGCCGCCGCCCGTCTCGGCCTGCGGGTGAACATCACCGGCTGGCTGGCGCTCGCCGAGAACATGCCGTCCGGCTCGGCCACCCGCCCCGGCGACGTGCTGACCATGTACAGCGGCAAGACCGTCGAGGTCCTCAACACCGACGCCGAGGGCCGGCTGGTGCTGGCCGACGCGCTGACCCGCGCCTCGGAGGAGTCCCCCGACGCGATCGTGGACGTCGCCACCCTGACGGGTGCCATGGTGCTCGCCCTGGGCAACCGCACGTTCGGGATCATGGCCAACGACGACGCCTTCCGCACCTCGATCCACGAGATCGCGGAGGAGGTCGGCGAGCAGTCCTGGCCGATGCCGATGCCCGCCGAGCTGCGCAAGGGCATGGACTCCCCGGTCGCCGACATCGCCAACATGGGCGAGCGGATGGGCGGCGGCCTGGTCGCCGGCCTCTTCCTGAAGGAGTTCGTCGGCGAGGGCATCACCTGGGCTCACCTGGACATCGCGGGCCCGGCCTTCCACGAGGGCGCTCCCTGGGGCTACACCCCCAAGGGCGGCACGGGATCCGCGGTGCGCACCCTGGTCCGGCTGGCGGAGCGCACCGCCGCCGGCGACCTGGGCTGACCGCCCGGCCGGGGCATTTCCGCCCCGCCGTCCGCTTGATCCCCGAGGCCCCGGGCATCCCGCCCGGGGCCTCGGCCGCGCGTTCGCCCTCAACGAAATCAGCCCACCCGTCGCCCACCACCACCCTTCCCAGGCGGCGCTTCGCGCCACTGCACTTTCTGTACCCGTTAGTAACCCATACGGGGCAGCTGATCACCGTCTCACAGCCCGGCCCGCCGTCCCGGCTTCCCGGAACAAGTGCGAAGATGGGTTCTCGGCAGGACAGGGCCCCCCTTACCCAGGGCCGAAGTAAAAGCGGCCGAACCACAGCCGCCGCCCGGTCATCGGAGACCGGCTCCGGCGTACCCATGCATGGAGGACGTGACGTGGCGAACGACGCCAGCACCGTTTTCGACCTAGTGATCCTCGGAGGCGGTAGCGGTGGTTACGCCGCTGCCCTGCGCGGGGCGCAGCTGGGCCTGGACGTCGCCCTGATCGAGAAGGGCAAGGTCGGCGGTACCTGCCTGCACAACGGCTGCATCCCCACGAAGGCTCTGCTGCACGCCGGTGAGATCGCCGACCAGGCTCGCGAGAGCGAGCAGTTCGGTGTCAAGGCCACCTTCGAGGGCATCGACATCGAGGCGGTCCACAAGTACAAGGACGAGGTCATCTCGGGCCTGTACAAGGGCCTGCAGGGCCTGATCGCCTCCCGCAAGGTGACGTACATCGAGGGCGAGGGCCGGCTGTCCTCCCCGACCTCTGTCGACGTGAACGGCCAGCGTGTCCAGGGCCGCCACGTCCTGCTGGCGACCGGCTCCGTGCCGAAGTCGCTGCCGGGCCTGGAGATCGACGGCGACCGCATCATCTCCTCCGACCACGCGCTGACGCTGAACCGCGTGCCGAAGTCCGCGATCGTGCTGGGCGGCGGCGTCATCGGCGTCGAGTTCGCCTCCGCGTGGAAGTCCTTCGGCACCGACGTCACCGTCGTCGAGGGCCTCAAGCACCTCGTCCCGGTCGAGGACGAGAACAGCTCCAAGCTGCTGGAGCGGGCCTTCCGCAAGCGGGGCATCAAGTTCAACCTCGGCACCTTCTTCGACAAGGCCGAGTACACCGCCGACGGCGTGAAGGTCACCCTCGCCGACGGCAAGACCTTCGAGGCCGAGGTGCTGCTGGTCGCGATCGGCCGCGGGCCGGTCTCGGCGGGCCTGGGCTACGAGGAGCAGGGCGTCGCGATGGACCGCGGCTACGTCCTCGTCGACGAGTACATGCAGACCAACGTGCCGACCATCTCGGCCGTCGGTGACCTCGTTCCCACCCTCCAGCTCGCGCACGTCGGCTTCGCCGAGGGCATGCTGGTGGCGGAGCGGCTGGCCGGTCAGAAGACCGTGCCGATCGACTACGACGGCGTGCCGCGCGTCACGTACTGCCACCCCGAGGTCGCGTCGGTGGGTATCACCGAGGCCAAGGCCAAGGAGCTGTACGGCGCCGACAAGGTCGTCGCTCTCAAGTACAACCTCGCGGGCAACGGCAAGAGCAAGATCCTCAAGACCACGGGCGAGATCAAGCTCGTCCAGGTCAAGGACGGTGCCGTGGTCGGCGTCCACATGGTCGGTGACCGTATGGGCGAGCAGGTCGGTGAGGCCCAGCTGGTCTACAACTGGGAGGCCCTGCCGGCCGAGGTTGCGCAGCTCGTGCACGCGCACCCGACGCAGAACGAAGCCCTCGGCGAGGCCCACCTGGCCCTGGCCGGCAAGCCTCTCCACTCCCACGACTGACCCCTTCCCGGGCGCGATCACATCCGCACCACTTTTGTAAGGAGCAACTGAAACCATGGCGGTTTCTGTAACCCTGCCGGCGCTCGGCGAGAGCGTCACCGAGGGCACCGTCACCCGCTGGCTCAAGGCCGAGGGTGAGCGCGTCGAGGCCGACGAGCCGTTGCTCGAGGTGTCGACCGACAAGGTCGACACCGAGATCCCGGCCCCGGCCGCCGGCGTCCTGTCCGCCATCAAGGTGGCCGAGGACGAGACCGTGGAGGTCGGCGCCGAGCTGGCCGTCATCGACGACGGCACCGGCGCGCCTGCCGCTGCCCCGGCCCCGGCCGCTGCCGAGGCCCCCGCGGCCGAGCCGCAGCCCGAGCCCTCCGCGGCTCCGGCCGCCGAGGCCCCCGCCCCCGCCGCCGCCCCCGCGGGTGGCGCCGAGGGCACGGACGTCGTCCTCCCCGCGCTCGGCGAGAGCGTCACCGAGGGCACCGTCACCCGCTGGCTGAAGGAGGTCGGCGAGGAGGTCCAGGCCGACGAGCCGCTGCTGGAGGTCTCCACCGACAAGGTCGACACCGAGATCCCGGCCCCGGCCTCCGGCACCCTGCTGGAGATCGTCGTCGCTGAGGACGAGACCGCCGAGGTCGGCGCCAAGCTCGCCGTGATCGGTTCGGCCGACCAGGCCGCCGCCGCTCCGGCCGCTGCCGCCCCGGCCCCGGCCCCCGCCGCGGCTCCGGACCCCGCGCCGGCCCCGGCCGCT